>NZ_JAFA01000105.1 GCF_000519185.1 Paraburkholderia nodosa DSM 21604
ATGACCGCCGCCGGAAACCGGTGGCCGTGATAAAGCGATTTGGTCTTCTTCATCAACACATCTTACCCGGCCACTTCGTCAACGTGACAGCGCCCTCGCATCAAGTGCCACACAGAACACTTTAGTACGCGATCGGCATCATTCAATGAACTTTTAACTCAAGACACTAGAGTTCCGCAACGAAACTGGTGACGTAAAATACTCGTATTTACCCGTCAAAATGCTCTGTGTGAATTGGAGTCCGTATATCCCAAAAATCCAGTCTTCAACCACATAGTTGCCCGTCAGCTCCGTAGGAGACGTCATGTTCCACCCTGGCATTTCAATCCGATTGACGTGTCTCGGACGAACACCCATCGACTTGACTGCGGTAGCATCGGCTCCAAGGGGTATGCTGTCGAACAAGATTAAAGGAAGATTGTCGCTGTTCGAAAGATCGACCTTCGTCAACGTGAACCGCTCGACCGAGTTTGCTTTTCTCGAGAGAAACTTCTCAACGGCATGCACATGCGTCGGAATACCCGGATGGGAATCCCACTTGGCGTAGAAATCGGAACGAAGAATCTGCCAGTCCGCATATTGCGAGTCGAGATCGCCTCGATCAAACGAATTGGCATGTCGGCACTCGTGCGGAACTGGGTAGCGACGAATTCCAATAATCGATGTGAAGTTGTGAAATCCGCCCGGCTTAGTCCGTTGCCTCATTTCCCGAAGCAAGGGAATCCACACGTCTTTCGTCACGAAATGTAACGACGAGTGCGCCATAACTAGATCATAATTTTCATCCGGCACGAAATCCTCGATCCGTTCCTCGATCACATCGATGTTCAACGAATAACGGTCAGCAATCGAATGAAGTTTCTTTACGGCGTTCGAGGAAAGTTCCAAGGCGGTCACCTTGTGTCCCCTGAGGGCAAGAAAGAGCGCATTTCTGCCTTCGCCACAGCCGATGTCTATAACAGTCGAGTTTCGTGGTAGAAACTGTTCAATTTCAAATACCTCAACACTCGGTCCGCCCATCGTCCACACTTTCGCGTCCGAATAACCTTTCTCCCAAAATCGCTCACTGTTGCTCATCGTGGAACATACCTTTCTTCCAGGGTTTTCACATGGTTCGAGAAAAGATGGTGCGCGACCAAATTACTGTATTTGTAACCCTTCTTGGTCAATCGAATCTTGTCATTGGACGGTGGCTCGATGCACCCCTCAGCCTCAAGTGCATCAATTACGTCCAAAAAATCAGAATACAGATTCCGGCCAAACTGTGATGAATAGTATGTCCCAGAAAGTTGGTTCAGCGTAAGGCTGAGGATGAAATATCTCAAGCGCTCTTCGTAAGCATCAAGAACAATCCCGTACCTCACCATGCTGCGTTCGGTGATTTTGAGGTTCGAATAATCTTCAATGGCCTTGCCGACCTCGTTGAGGTCGACCGCGTAGTCGAAGCTGTAGTGGTATTTTCCGTTGTAGCTTCTTGCGCCTGCTCCAATTCCGATCATCGGAACGCCGAGAAAGTCGGAAGTCTCTTGGGCGTACGCGCTGCTATTCTCTGGCAGACGGGTGAACCTAGTGAAGGACTCTTGTCGGTATCCATTCATTTGCATGAACTCGACATTGCTATCGTAGATCGCATACTTGGTCTGGTCGTCGATGTATCGCTCCGGATGCAATCGCTGCTGCTTATGAATCGCTGTGAGAGGTCGGCTAATTGCAGGATACAGTGAGATAGTCACTGGACCTGATGAAACGATGTGGCGGAGCGAATTTTGCCAGCTTTCGTAGGTCTGACCTGAAAGGCCGTAGATCAGATCCAGATTGAAATTTTCGAAACGCTTTCGGATATTTTCTACCGCAGAGATTGTTGTCGAAACCGGGTATGGGCCACCGCTGGCCTTCAGCTCTGCGGAATCCATAGTTTGGATACCCATACTGATTCGGTTCACGCCGTGGCTTTTCAAGAAATCGAGGAGTTCTTCGGACATCGAGTCGGGAGAACCTTCGACACATAGCTCAGCAGAGGACGCAATATTCGGGAATCCGTGTTGAATCGATGAAAAAATCTGTCCGAATTGTTTTTCGTTTAGAATAGTCGGAGTTCCGCCACCAAAATACACAGATACAACTGTCTTCCTTCCCGTGTACTTGGCATAAAATTTGATTTGTTCACATATCTTATCAACATAATTTTGTATTATGTCCTCTGCATCATGGGTCGTTAGAAATAACGTACAGTAAGTACACCTGTATCTGCAAAATGGTATATGGATATATATTGAAGCTGGTCCACGATCACCGGTGTGCCATATTTCCGTAATGCCGATATTATGTAGACTTTTATACGACCTTTTCGAAGGATAACTATATACATACGACTTTAAGTGATTGTTCCTTATAGAATGTCGAATTGAATCCGCGATTTGCTGCATGCTTTTCTCCTAGTCACTTCTGAATTTTCTGACGAGTGCACCAAATAGTGCGTTGTGCGTTATGTGGGCATGAAGACGAAAACTGATGCCCGCAAATTGGACGGTGCCACGCAGGGCCCTCAGGCAATAGTCCCAGACGCAGCAGTTGTGCAAGATGGGCGGCATCGGTGAAGTCGCCACTGTATTTCAGTCCCTCGTACTGCCCACCGCGTTATACACATCTCGGACTACGCGAGTTCATGGCGCAGTCCGCGTAGAGTTTCCGCTGCCGTCATGACGCGCTCCAGACCTTGCCA
>NZ_JAFA01000106.1 GCF_000519185.1 Paraburkholderia nodosa DSM 21604
CTCTCTTTTATTGCGTTTCGCTACGGTCATCTATGCTCCTATTGATGGCAGTCTCCCGCCAAATGACCGTTTACACAAAACTTTTTACACCCTCTATGTACCCGCCGGAAACGCCAATACCACGACGCGAGCGGCGCAAGACCGCCACGCTGCAATTCGGCGAATAGCGCGCATCTCATAGCAATCAAACCGATTGCGAATCGATATCGGCACTCCGGCTCGACTCGCAGGCCAGATATAGAAAATAAGCCTGCGATCCGGAAGGTGCCCGCATAATGCACCTTTGTTCAGCTTGGCAGGGCCTCCGCTTTTTCACTCCAGGGTGAGATTACTGGCGGAGATTCTAGTACGGAAACATCGATGTTGACCGTTTGACTTGGCACCATACCAAAGACGGAGGTGCTATAAAGGACTACTCCGGAATGCCGATAGATCATCGGCCGATTCTCGCGCACATCGACGGTGGGTGGGCCTGGAATAAAGCGACCGTCAATATTGGCACTTAGTACCCGAACATCATTTGCACCACCTAAATCAAAGGTCACAATTCTTGAAATCCCTCTATTTGCGTCCACCAAATGAAATGTTATCTGGTGAGTGTTGCCACCTATCAATATGCCGGGGCCGATTGTTAACGGATACTCAGCTGTCTCTCCACTCAGAATTGTGGGTGAGTTCCAGAGGCGAGAAGTTGAAAAGGTTGCACTGTGAACCACGAGTATATGAGGTGTAAGATTTTGAAGGCGTAAATTTATTCGTACAGTTAGCGGCGGATCGAGAGCGGCAGCCCTGTCATCAACGGCTCCGGAAAGTGACTTTACAGCTCCGACAACTCCAATAATCGTTGTAATAACACTTACGATTGTCCCAAAAATCCTAGCATCACTATTTTCATGTATTCTGGATTTGTTAACTAGCGCCCAGGCATCTCGCGCGACAGCTGCTACAGCCGCTCTGTTCCCTGCAGCAAATCTGCCTTCAGTCTCAGGTAACTCATTGTTACCTGACACATTACTATCGTTCATGATCCATCTCCTTGTCAGTTCGATGCTAGGCGCGTAAGTTCAGGGGAGTAAAGGTAACTTGTGTCCCCATCGTGGTTCCGGCCGCAAGCGCGACAAGAGTCTGCACGACTGCAATACCGAAAGAAGGCATCGTAGTCCCGCCAAACCCCCGAAATCCTACGTACGCCAATCGCGCCACTCGCATATCCCCCCCTGTAACCCTTCTGACTGTAAAATTATGGACGGCGTGCGAGTCACCGACGAAACCGTGCACGCGCTCAAAAAAGACATTGTTCGCGTCTCTACCTATATGGACTTCGAAGGGAAATACGTCAGCTTGCCCGCTTGGAGTTTGAGGGAGGAGGATATCCTCATCTGTGGAGATGGCTCCGAAGGAGAAACTTAACCTTTCCGAACTAGTCTGATGTGGTAAATGACTTTCCGAAAAAACACACACCTCCCCCGGGAATAAGATTTTTGGTGCCGAGTTGTAGACATATCCGGCAGGCACATTGACCTGACCGGGAACTAAAATTATATCGGCATCGTTCTTAAACGTTATTCTGTGCTTAACCCGTTGGGGAACAGGGCTCGGCGACGATAGTGCTGAACTTGTCAGATCCAGCACGCCTGAAAGAAGATCAAATATTCCCAATATGGTACCCAGACCTGGTCCGCGCCTGGTGTTTTGCGTAATTGCACTCGCATCCTGACGTTGCGCATAACCAGTGGCAATTTCACGAGATTCGAGTTCGGTTGACGTCAGGGAGTAAAACTGACCCGATCCGGGGACAGTCGTAAATTGAGCAAAGTCGAGGCTTGACATAACAAGAAACTCCCACGTTAATTTAATGGTTGACTGAAAATAAAATCGCAGCCAAATCCTCGTGGCGAGGCGCGACGGCGCCTTTAACCCCAAACAAATGGACAAGAAATGCTATTAAATGGAGGGGATTTCAAAAAAATGAGTCGCCTTGATTTTAGTATTTCTTTGCGAACTTATTAGTGTTTTTCTCATTCTGAAATGGGATTCTATTACTTTATCTTATTATAATTCAATTGGCATTTATTTTTTTGCTGGAGACTTATGATCATATACTAGATGTTAGCTGTCGAGATAGTTTGACCCAAGACACCGGCGTTTATTTACATACTGGTTTTCTGTCATCACGGCAGCAATATTGAGCGAGACCGGCCATCCCGGAGAGCCGAGGATCACCGAATCCGGCGTGAATTCCCGCGGCGGCATACCAGCCGGGCGGAAGGTGGCATTAGACAACACGACCTTCGCCTCATCGTAGCCGGTGACCCACCAGCCTTCGTGTCCGGACGGGAAGCGCACGCGGTGAATCGCCCCCTTGGCGAGCAGCGCGAGCATCTGCGGCGAGGGCTCAATAGTCGCCCCTGAACAATTCGTTTTGGCCGTCGTCGGCGTCAGCCGGCGGATGCTCTCTGATCGACAGGGATGAACAGGGCGATGAGAACAATGG
>NZ_JAFA01000107.1 GCF_000519185.1 Paraburkholderia nodosa DSM 21604
TCGGACCGTGGTGGGCCAAACCCGCTTTGCACCAAGGGCAATCAAGCCCGTGGCTCTGATGGGGTACCCACTCGCGGATATTCATCGTGGGCCAGCAGCGATTGCTGCCAAATGAGCCCGGATACATGGCTGCAACCTCGACCCAATGCCAGAGAGTCAGTCTGCTTGACAACTGGGAGTCGTCCATACACCCCGATGGGCAGTTCAAACTCCTCCACTTGTGGGCGGCTAAATTCCCCCAGGCAGGACGAGCGGATTATGCGTCGGATTCCTCAGTGACGGCAAGTCTGGCGGCGGCTTCCCGCAGGCGATAGCTCTTGCCTTCAAACTCGAGGAGTTTGGAGCGGTGCAGCAGGCGGTCAAGGATCGTCGAGGCCATGGTGCTGTCGCGAAGGTAGCGCCCCCAGTCCTGGACGACGCGGTTGGACGTGACGAGGATGCTGCGGCGTTGCTTGTAGCGTTGATGGACCACGGTCTGCAGCAGTTCGGCCGCGGCATCGGGAATGCGTTTGGCGAGGAACAGATCGTCAAGCACGAGAAGTTCGGGCTCGACGAGGGCCTTGAGCAACCGGTCCTGATCGGCACGCGTTTCCACGGCATAGCCGGCGAACACGGTGTCGGACTCGACGTAGCGCACCTTCATGCCCTGCAGGGTGGCGTTGTAGGCGATGGCCTTGGCGATGTGGCTTTTGCCGGTGCCGGGTTTGCCGATCAGCAGTGCGTTGTCGCTGTCGGCGACGAACTTCAGGGTGTGTAGCTCGAAGCAGGCCTGACGGGGTACTTTCGGATTGAAGGACCAGTCGACGTCGGCCAAGGATTTGCGCTCGTCCAGGCCGGACTGCTGGTAACGTCGTTCGAGCAGGCGGGATTGCCGGCGATCGAGCTCGTCCTGCAGAATCATGGAGAAGGTTTCGAGGAACGGCTGCTGGCTGGCCTGGGCTTGCAGCACCCGGGTTTCCAGTGTCGCGCTGATGCCGGACAGGCGCAGTTCGCGCAGGGCGCGGTCGATTTCGGCAAGGCTCATGCTCAAGAGAGATCTCCGTGGGGTGATGGCATGGCGGCGCTATGCTTGGCGCCGAGGGTGAACAGGTCGGCATAGTCGTCGCCGTCCCGGATGAGGTGATGTTCCTGAGTCAAGGGCAGTTCGCCCTGGATGGGCGTGTCCAGTTCAGCCAGCGCCTGCTCCAGCAGACGCTCGGTCAGCGCCTTGACCTGTTTGTAGCTGGCCACGCCTTCTCTCATGGCGATCTCGCAGGCCGATTCGATCAGGCGGCGGGGGTAGCGCCGGACCAGGCCGACGATGCCCCAGAGCTTGCGTTGACCGATTCGCCCTTCGGTGTCGAACAGACGCTGGCACAGGCGCTCGGCCGACGGCCCGATCGTCCTGGCCTGTGCGAGGATGCGGCGCGTTTCCCGGGAGGGATTGAACGGACGCTCGTCCTGCGGCAGTACCACCGTTCCCGGCCTGTCGGCCAGAATGTGGGTGCGCAGCAATGCTTGTGTCTGGCGGTTGCGGATTTCCAGGCGACGGGCAAATTTACGCACCAGCACCTGGCTGCCAATGGGAGCCGGTCGGGCTGCGTAGCTGCTGTGGTCCACGCGTACGCAGGTGTCGTCGCAGACCGTGTAGACCTTGTCGGTGAAGTATTCGAAGTTGCGCGCCGGCAAGGCGCGCAGATGGGGGCGCTCTTCCTCGAACATCGCCTGAACCTGGCGACGGGTGCTGCCGTGGATTCTTCTGGCCGCCCAGTTCGATTCCCATTGATCAAGGAAGGCGTTCTGCTCCTCGAGCGACTCGAACCGGCGCCCCTTCAGGGCCGTGCCCTGGGTATGCTGGATCGCGTTCTCGACGGTGCCCTTGCGATTCGGATCTCGTACGCGAGCTGGGTCTGCCACCACGCCGTAGTGAGCTAGCATGGCTGCATACACCGGATTGAGCTCCGGCTCGTACAGGTCTGGTTTGACAACGCCTTCCTTCAGATTGTCGAGGACGACGTATTGCGTTAATCAGCAGGTTCTGGTAATGCGCAGGAGTGCAGGAGAACCGGCGCCGTTGCTGAAATATTGCCGCCGGTTCCTTCACATTATGCGGG
>NZ_JAFA01000108.1 GCF_000519185.1 Paraburkholderia nodosa DSM 21604
GAATTTGTCGCACCAGCGACGGATGGTCTCGTAGCTCACGACCACACCGCGCTCGAACAGCAACTCCTCGATGACGCGCAGGCTCAGGTGGAACCGGAAATACCAGCGAACCGCGTGGCTGATGACCGCCGCCGGAAACCGGTGGCCGTGATAAAGCGATTTGGTCTTCTTCATCAACACATCTTACCCGGCCACTTCGTCAACGTGACAGCGCCCCCTCGCCCCCTCACGTAGGCGTTTGCCTACACACCAAGAAAAAATGCTGACGCCAGTTTCAGCGCCCGCTCATTGGAACGCGCCCGGCGGCGTCACATACTGAAGACGTATCACCGCAGCCGCCTGACTCCATCCCTTGCAAGGAGCGTTGACATGTCTACCGTCGAAATCCGCTCGCTGACCGCCGCGACGCTACCCAATGCCAGCGCCGCCGACGATCTCGAAACCTTGCTCGCGCTCGCGCGCACTGCCGGCCTGCTCGTCACGCTCGACGCCAGATAGGCCGCGAAAAGTATCAAGGCGTAGCGGGCTCGCTACATGCGTTCCAGCGCTTCGCTGCCGCACTGCGTGAAGCCGTCGTCGCGACCGGCGCGCCGCCTCGCGATCCGGGGCGCGCAAATGCCGCGCGCCCTACTCCATGTGCATGCCGCCGTTGACGGCAAAATTGGCCCCTGTCACGAATGCGCCGTCGTCCGAGCACAGATACGCAACCAGCGACGCCACCTCCTCCGGCCGCCCGAGGCGTCCAACGGGAATCTGCGGCAGGATGCGCGTATCCATGATGTCCCGCGGCACGGCTTCCACCATCGCAGTGGCAACGTAGCCCGGGGATACCGTATTCACGGTTACGCCACGTTTCGCAACTTCAAGCGCAAGCGACATCGTAAAACCATGAATGCCGGCCTTTGCGGCCGCGTAGTTCGTCTGCCCAAACGCCCCACGCGAACCGTTCACCGAGCCAATGTTCACAATGCGGCCGAACCGCCGTTCGTACATGCCCGGCAAGAATGGCTTCGTGAGATTGAACATGCTGTCGAGATCCGTGTGCATCACCGCATCCCACTCGGGCTTCGAGAGCTTCATGAAGCTCGCATCGCGCGTGATACCGGCGTTGTTGACGAGCACATCGACGCCGCCGAACTCCGCTATCACCCTTCGCGCGCACTCCGAGCACGAGTCGTAGCTGGCCACGTCGAGCTCGAACGCATGGAACGTGCGCCCCGCTTCGCGTTCGCCGTGCAGCCATGTCGCCACGTGATCGTTCTGCTCCGAATGGGAAACCACCACGGTCATGCCAGCGTCGTACAACCTTCGGCTGATGGCGGCGCCAAGCCCTCCCATTCCGCCGCTCACAAAGGCAATCCGGTCCTTGCGCATCATGCTTCTCCTCGCAGATGGGTGATCGGCCGCGGATCGGCGCGATCGAAGTGTCGCTCCACTATAAAAACGCGCTTACGCCAGCGATTGACATGCATCAACCGGAAGCCTGCCCGCCTGAAGCCATCGGTATCCGAGAAGGGTTGACTCAAATCAATTGTGACCACTTGCCGGAACCTAGACTGATCCCACGCCACTCATGTTCGCGGCTTTTTCAATCGTGGAGCGCCGATCATGGAGTACCGCAGCATCCTTGTTCATCTGGACGGCAGCGCACGCGCGAGCGCCTGCCTCGATCTCGCGTTGCTTGTTGCGCGACAACACGGCGCCCATGTCAATGCACTATTCGCGCCGGTCACAACCGACCACGAAAGCGCGTGGTCAATATTATCGACATCGTTGTCCTGCTCGATACGAAAATACACACGGCCATTCAGATAACGCCGCACCAGGTCGCGTGTCAGCCACGCCCA
>NZ_JAFA01000109.1 GCF_000519185.1 Paraburkholderia nodosa DSM 21604
CGCGACTACTTTATGTTCCCGTTTGATCAACGCCGCTGGTGTAGAGCTAAAGTCGGAAGCGGAGTACGGGAGAGTTGAGGCTGGGGATTAAACGCATCTCGTTATACACAAATCGACGGTTCCGGAGACGATGTTGGATAGCCAGGCAATTGGAAGGGGGTTGTTAACGACGCGGATTTCGCGTTTACTCTCGGATTTTCGGCATGATGATTCGAGACGACGCGGGAGCCTGGGTGGACGAAGAATTTGAAACGCTGGATCTGGGTGATCCTCGGCGAGACCGGCGCGCAAAGGAACAGATCAAACGGTTCGCCAGCCGGCCCACCGCGAGCATTCCGGGCGCGTGTGGAGGCTGGGCCGAGACGATGGCGGCCTACCGCTTTCTGGGCAACGAGCGCATCGACTGGCGCGACATGATGCAGCCGCATTGGGATCGCACCACGGCGCGCATGGGGGCGTTGCCCGTGGTGCTATGCATTGCCGATACGACAGAGCTGAACTTTAACGGTCAGGATATCGAAGGGGCCGGTCCGCTCAGTTATGAAGCACAGGTGGGCATGTATCTTCACGCGACTTATGCGGTGACAGCAGACCGGGAGCCGCTGGGTGTGATGAACGCATGGATGTGGGCGCGCGAGCCACGAGATGCAAGCGGCCGGCGTGGCGGTGTCAGGGAAAGTGTGCGGTGGATCGAAAGCTATGAGATCGTTGCCGAACAGGCTCGGTCCCTGCCGGGCACGCGGCTGGTATATGTGGCTGATCGTGAAGGCGACATCGCGGGGCTCATGCAGCGCGCGCAGGAACTGGGGGAACCGGCGGACTGGCTGATTCGCTCCCAGCACAATCGCGCCTTAAAGGACGAAGAAAAGCTGTGGGACAAGGTGCACGCGAGTAACGTGCTTGGGCATATCAGCTTCGTGTTGCCCGGGCGCAGTGGCCAGAAGGCGCGTGAAGTGAAGCAGGACCTGCGTAGCCAGCGCATCACGCTGCCCGGTCGCGCCCGTGTCACGCTCACCTGCGTCGAGGCATATGAGGTGGATGCGCCAGCAGGTGCAAAGCCCGTGGTCTGGCGTCTTGTGACCAACCGCGAAGCGGGTGACGCGAATGCGCTCACCGAACTCGTTGACTGGTACCGCGCAAGGTGGGAAATAGAGATGCTCTTCAACGTGCTGAAGAACGCCTGCCGGGTTGAGGCATTGCAGCTCTCACAGATGGAGCGGGTGGAGAAGGCACTTGCGCTGTACATGATCGTATCGTGGCGTATCGCACGGCTCATGCGAGTGGGCCGAACGTGTCCGGAGCTTGACGCCTCTCTGTTCTTTGCGGTTGACGAGATACATGGCGCTCATGTGCTCTCCAAAAAACCACGCCCGGAAAAGCCACCGACGCTCAATCAGATGATACGGATGATTGCATCACTGGGCGGATTCCTCGGGCGCAAGGGCGATGGTGAGCCGGGCGCGAAGACGCTGTGGATTGGCATGCAGCGGGTCATGGATGCAGTGGTCACCATCCAGATCTTACGTGACGGCTACGATACTTCTGTATAACGAGATGGATTAAACGGGCTTTGTCCGGATGGGTACGAGTTCCCGTGCTATGGACGCGACTATGCATTTTTGACGCAAACCGGTTTGCCGAAGGCGTTCCACCGGTTCGG
>NZ_JAFA01000110.1 GCF_000519185.1 Paraburkholderia nodosa DSM 21604
GCACATCCCATGTGGATGGCGACGGGCTTTCCAATCGTGTGCGCTGGCGCTTTGGTGCACGCTCAGGGGGGAAATGCAGACGTTCTTTCCGTGCAGCAATCCGACGTGCGACGAGGGATTGGAAACGCTCAAACATGAGTTTGGCACTGCCTGCCAGCAGTGCGCGTGGTGCCGCGGGACGGGTGGCGACTGGCGCGAGAGCGCCGAGGACGACGACGCCTGTCTTTGACGGCGGGGATCAGCCGTTCAGTTGCGACTCGACGTTGAGGACGATCTGTGCGAGCGGGTTGTTGTCTGCGGACTGGGGCGCGAACTTGATCTGGGCGAACGTGACAACAGCGAAAGCGACGACGACGAGTGCGGCAGATGCGGCGATGCGGGGAATGTATTTCACAGGGACTTCCTTTCGAGGTGTAGGCAGAAACTGGCGAAGCTGACAGGGGGCCGAATCACTTCGGCGACATGGCTGTCGACAACCGGCAAGGCCGCACACGGGGTCCGATCGCGCCTGGCGATCTGGACCGCACTGCAAAAAGAGGGGCGACCCAAACCCTGCCACTATAAAGGTTTTACCCGTGTGTGCAGTGCGACACCCGGTCGCCAGTGGGCGCTTAATTATTGAGCAGCGCTTCGTGATTGAAAGGTCTATGTAGGCCGTAATGAGCACTGCGGCACTGTGCTTTAGACCACCATCGGCAATGTGTTAAAAATAGGCTTAACATGGGATACGCACGCCACCAATGGCGCGTAGGAGATTCCATGGACCATTACATCGTGCTAGCCGTGATTCTGCTAGTCCCTTCGATCGCGTTTGCGTCCGTGCTTTATACGGGCACGCACAAACGCCATTGAAGGCCGGTGGTGAGACTTTGCCGCTGGTTCAGGAGGCACGGGAAATCGGACGGCCACCAGCCCGCCACGTAAGGCTCCCGGCGGGAACCCGCAAGGCCTCCAGGCTAATTGCGCAGCTTGGAGGAGCGCTCCGCCTTCTTCGCAAGGAAGCGCTGGTAGTGCGCCCTCAGGTACACAGCCTGTTCTGCCGTGGGTGTCTTGCGCAGGCGCGTATGGTCCCCCCCAGACGGGCACGTTCTGCCTCGTCGATCGCATCGGAGAAGAGCAGCTCGCCAGTCTCGGGGTGGACAGACATAAGGTAGCCGTCGTAGACCTTGTCCAAAGTGCCCGCGAGCAGCAAGCCATTGCTCGGGTTCAGTTTCTCTACATCGGTGCTGTCCGTCCATGGCTTGGCATGACTCGCGACCAGCGCTCTCAAGGTGTAAGCGCCGGTCACTGCACACGGGCCTTCCCACAGCTCGATCATGTTCTTGCGGCGCCGTTACGTCGCGCCTGGCGCTGGGCATGAAGTTTATTGTCTGGCGGCTCGCCCGAACCACCGCCCGAAAGCGATTCCACCGTTTGACAAACTCCGGCGCAAAGCGCCGTACCATGCAGGATCTTCGTGTGCGTGAG
>NZ_JAFA01000111.1 GCF_000519185.1 Paraburkholderia nodosa DSM 21604
TGCGGTCATCGCCTTCAACGAATCGCTTCATGAGTCACCCGGATCTCAGTGCGTTGATTCAGTTTAGGCGACCAACGCGTTTTCACACAGGCTGGACCCACAACGGCCCTTCGATGCCCCTGGAAGGAGACATTGAAGACAGGTCAAGCTTGCGTCCGCAATCACTCATGTAACATCGAGACTGAAATCGGAGCGTATTGCGTTGACAAACCGGGAAGAAAAATGATCCGTTTCAGCTTTCTCTTCGCTGCCTTATGTCTCGGGGCCTCACTGGCGCACGCGGCCGGCTTTCGATTTATTGAGATTCCGGGTAACGGATCGCTTCCGCCTCTCAAAGGAGCCGTCTGGTATCCGTGTAATCAACCGCCACGCGACGAAAAATTGGGCCCATTCGTGCTGTCTGTTGCCAAGGATTGTCCAGTCACGGGCGAAAAACTACCGCTTGTCGTTATCTCGCACGGTAGGGGCGGCACTTTCCTGGACCATAGTGACACGGCCGAAGCGCTAGCAGATGCGGGTTACGTGGTCGCGGCGATAAACCATCCTGGTGACAATGCGATAGACAAGACCCGCACCAATGACTTCTCGGTATTCGTTGAGCGGCCAGCGGATATCAAGCGTTTGATCGACTTCATGCTTGGATCATGGCCCGCCGCTGCCAGAATCAACGCGAGCGACATCGGCATCTTCGGTTTCTCGCGCGGTGGATACACTGGGCTGGTCGCTGTCGGTGCTAATCCGTATTTCGGAAAGAGTCTGCGCCTATGTGACGGGGTGGATACGCCGCTCTGCGATCAGGTGCACAAAGGAGAACTGCCTGAACTCGTTCATGATCCGCGTATCAAGGCGGCTGTGATTGCCGATCCAGTTAGCATCTTCTTCACGAAAGACAGTTTTTCCAATGTGAAGATACCCGTACAACTTTGGAGATCCGAGCTTGGCGGGGGCGGTGTGACGCCAGAGAGCGTCGCGAACATCGTCGGCGAAATGCCGACGAAACCGGATGTTCACTTCGTGCCCCATTCCCAGCATTTCTCCTTCATGGCACCCTGTTCGGTTGAATTCATGCAGTCCGCACGAGAAATCTGTACTGACAGACCGGACTTCGACCGTAATTCTTTTCACAAAGAATTCAACGTCGACGTGCTCGTGTTTTTTCGTAAGTACCTGATAGACACGAATAACCCCGCGTAGAACATGTTCTGTGCGGCCGAGGAAAAGCTATTCGTCGGCCGGACAGAAAGCCACAACGGCTTATCTATGCAGTGAATGTCAACGATCTAGGTAGCAACATCGAACGGCCGTTTCTGGCCGAATTCGCGCATTCGCCCTCATAAGACGGCCACCGCGCGCGTGGCCGCTCCTTTGCTCAGTTCGCCATGCGTCGTTGCGCGCCCATCGAGCCGCCTGCTAAT
>NZ_JAFA01000112.1 GCF_000519185.1 Paraburkholderia nodosa DSM 21604
CCGTATGCGTTAGGAGCGCACGTACGGATCTGCGGAGGGGGTGATAGGCGACTGTCATTCCTACTCCAACAGACAACCGGAGCCGATACACGCCAGCTTCCGGGCGGCGCCGGAACCACGCCATGCGCAATGCGTCCGTGACCAGTTCTGCCTTCATGTGCGGCTGCATCGACCAGCCCACCACCTGTCGGCTGAACAGGTCAATGATGACCGCGAGGTACACCCAGCCCTCGGCTGTCGCCAGATAGGTGATATCGCTCGTCCAGACCTGATTCGGGGCAGTTGCAGTGAAGTTGCGCGCAAGCAGATTGGGCGCCACCGGCAAATCGTGGTTCGAGTTCGTCGTCGCGATATATTTGCGCTTGTGGCGGGCTCGAATGCCATGCCGCGCCATCAGCTTGCGAACCCGCTCCTTGCCCACGCGCACGCCATGCGTGAGTAGTTCCTTCCACATTCGAGGCCAGCCATATTCGCCCTTGACCTGCGCGTGAATCGCCTTGATGTGCGCGAGCAGCGCGTCGTCGTTCACGCGACTTCGGTACGGTTTGTCCTGCGCGGTGCGTTGTCGATGCTGATGATATCCGCTGGAACTAACTTCCAGCACTTCGCATAGTACAGAGACCGGCCAGTGGCGTCGATTGCGCTCGATGAAAGCGTACTTCACATCGACTCCTTGGCGAAGTACGCGGCCGCTTTTTTTGAATATCTCGCTCCATCTTCAGGCGAGCCACTTCGGCACGCAGCCGTGCCAGTTCCATCTGCTCCGGGCTCACAGACTTCGTGCGTGCTCCCGCCAGCTTGCCTTCCCGGTCAGCCTTCACCCAGTTGTACAGCGTCTGTTCAACCACCCCCAGTGTCGCCGCCACCGCCGCCATGCTTTGCCCGGCCTTGACCAGTCGCACCGCTTCCAGCTTGAACTCGAGCGTGTACTGCGCTCGCTTTGCCTTGCTCGTCATCGTTCTTCTTCTCCTTGCTTGAGTTTACCTGCTCAGCAAGGGATTCGTTTTTCGGGGGCAAGCTCATCGGACCGAAACTCGGTGTAACGATCAATCGCCACTTCGGTGAAAGGAAGCTTGACGCGGTTGTAGGCCTCCACGCTACGTGCGGTAACCGGAACGACGTCGGTGTCGCGCGCAGTTGTAAATTGATACGTCGGGGGTGCGGCGGAATTCCTGGACTGATTTATGCCGCAAATCCAAGACTCTGCCGGTATTCGACGGGGCTCAGGGAGCCGAGCGAGATCTTGATCCGCTTTGCGTTGTACCAGCGGATGTACGAGTCAACGACTTCGATGAATTGATCGACGGTGATGGCCTGCCAATCACGAGGATAGAATAACTCCGTTTTGAGGCGCCCGAAGAAACCTTCGCACGCTGCATTATCCGGCGAACATCCTTT
>NZ_JAFA01000113.1 GCF_000519185.1 Paraburkholderia nodosa DSM 21604
CCCCTTTGTGGGTGTCCAAAGAGGCTTGACCACTACACACCTACTTTTCTTTGCCAGCGGCAAAGAAAAGCAACTGTATTGAAGGTCAAGGGGCAAGGCCCAAAAGATCACGCTTTTGGGGGATTCCAGGGAATGGCATCGCGCATCATGGCGTTGAGCTGGGTAAGCAGCTTGCGCATGCCTGCGACGAATGCGACCTTGGTTTTTTTGCCTCTGGCACGTAACTGATCACAGAAAGCCTTGATCTGGGGATTGGCCCGTTGAGCTGCGACGCAGGCCATGTAGAGGGCACGACGCACGATGTGGCGACCGCCTTTGATATGGCGCTGCCCCTGGTAGCTCCCGCTATCGACGTTAAACGGGGCGAGGCCTACCAGTGACGCGATCTGCCGCCCGCTGAGGGTGCCCAGTTCAGGCAGAAAGGCGATGAGTGTGGCGGCTGTGGCTCTGCCGATGCCGGGCGCAGAGCGTAGCAAGACTTCAGTCTTGCACCAGAGTTCGTTCGAACGCAGGAAGGAGTCGATGTCGTGGTCGGCGTCCTTGATACGTTGCTGGAGGAACCTGATGAGTTCGTCGATGCTGGCGAGAGCGGCCTTGTGAGCGCGTTTGCGGCGATTCTGCTCGGCTGTGAGCATCTCGATCAACTGGGCCCGGCGCAGGATCAGAGCCTGCAACTGCTGGGTCTGATCATCGTTCAAAGGCCGCACGGCGGGCTTGACTGCAGCGCCGTAGTGAGCGATGACTCGCGCATCGATGCGGTCGGTCTTGGCGAGCCGGCCGGTCGATTTAGCGAAGTCACGCACCCATTTGGGATTGACCGCAACGCCAGGCAGGCCGGACTGGCACAAGGCTTCCAGGACAGCTCTTTCGAGCTTGCCGGTGGCTTCGAGCACGACCAACTGGGGTTTGAGGGGCAGTAATCGGTTGATCAGATCGGCGATACCTTCGGGAGAATTGGTGACCCGGAAGTATTCAGTGGACTCGTGACAGGCCACATCGAGGAACTCGCCGCTGACATCGATACCGACGAACAAGGGAGAAACGGAAGAAGATTGGATTTGGTTCACCACAGCACCCATACTTGCAGAAATGCGAGCTCGAGGCTCAGTCAACTGTCCGGGTTCGGAGCGGTAAGTGGAAGCGGCGCCACCGGCTTTCTTTCGGGCTGCGAGCCCTTGTAGGACAAACGGGCTACCGCTTCCTGCGAAAGGAAAGGATCAGTTTCCAGACGCAATAACAATATACAAGTAGGCAAAAGAAAGCCGCTTAAACCGCTAGCGCCTGCCACGGTTCACATCGCGCCGTTGATGGTGAATGGCTCCGGAGCGTCTGTCACCTCT
>NZ_JAFA01000114.1 GCF_000519185.1 Paraburkholderia nodosa DSM 21604
CCCCCGGAGTCAGAATGGATGTCGCCTCGTTAGAATCTGAAACTGTGGGGCGATAACGGAAAGATGAAGTGGCCAGATACGGACAAGCATTTAAAGACAAAGCTGTAGCGCGGTTGTTGCCGCCCGAGAGTGCCTCGGTGGAAGCGGTTGCCAACGAGCTGAGTATTTCGACGTCAACACTCGAACGCTGGCGCGCGGATGCGCTGTCCAGGCCCGCTCGCGAGCGGGCCTGGACAGCGACGGCCCGGTTCGAGGCGGTGCTGGCGACCGCCGCAATGGATGAGGCCGGCAAGGGCGCCTGGTGTCGCGAGAACGGCGTGTATCCCCGGGAACTGGAGCAGTGGCGCGCTGCGGCCACGCAGGCGCTGATCGAACCTGAGGATGCACGCGCAACCCCTCGCGAAACGAAGGCTGACCGGACACGCATCAAGGAGCTCGAGCGCGAGCTGCGCCGCAAGGAGAAGGCTCTGGCGGAGGCGGCTGCGCTGCTGGTGCTCTCAAAAAAGCTCGAAGCGATCTTCCCGAAGGACAAGGACGAGGACGCATGATCGGCCTGGAAGATCGCCAAACGATGGTCCGCCATATCGAGTCCGCTCATGCAGCCGGGGCGCGCCTGCGTCTGGCCTGCGAGGTGGCGGGCATTACTGTTCGGACGCTGCAGCGCTGGAAAGCGCACGATGGCCTCGCCATCGGTGACCGCCGCCCGTGTGCTGAACGGCCGACTCCCCCGCACGCGCTGAGCGAGCAGGAGCGTGAACGCATTCTGGCCGTTGCCAACGAGCCGCGTTTCGCCGCGCTGCCACCGGCCCGGATCGTACCGATGCTGGCCGACGAGAACGTATATATCGCGAGCGAATCGAGTTTCCAGCGGGTGCTGCGCACCCACGGCCAGAACCGGCATCGCGGTCGAACTCGCGCGCCTGCTCCGTCGCGCACGCCGACCACGCACGTGGCCACGGCGCCAGGACAGGTCTGGTGCTGGGACATGACCTACTTGCCGGCCCGGGTGCAGGGTCGCTGGTTCTATCTCTACCTGATCCTCGATCTGTACAGCCGCAAGATCGTCGGCTGGGAGATTCATGACAGGGATGATGCCGAACACGCCGTCCATCTCGTGAAGCGCACCGCGCTCGCCGAAGGCATCCATGCGTGCCCCAGCAAGCCGGTGCTGCATGGCGATAACGGCAGCACGCTCAAGGCCACCACGGTACTGGCGATGCTCCACTGGCTGGGCGTGAAACCGTCGTACTCGCGCCCGCGCGTCTCGGACGACAACGCCTTTGTGGAATCGCTGTTCAAGACGGCCAAATACCGCCCGGAATTCCCGGCGAGCGGCTTCGCCGAGCTTGATGACGCCCGCGCCTGGGGCCACGACTTCGTGCACTGGTACAACTTCG
>NZ_JAFA01000012.1 GCF_000519185.1 Paraburkholderia nodosa DSM 21604
GCATCACGTGAGTCATCCCCTGTGATTTTTTCGGACCCGTCCGAGTGCCGTTTTCGCCTGTCTGGGTAAAACTTAGCTCGCGACTTGCATTAGCCACCGTGCGTGGCTCATGCGCGATGGTGTGCTGGCAGCGAGCGTCGATGGCACATCGTCTATTCAGGACTGCAGAACAGGGAGATGGCCGTGGCGGAATCGGACAAACCGGCCCGCGTACCACCGCCACCACGCGATCCGTTTGCCCTATCGGGCCAGCTGCTTGAACTGGCCTGGAAGATAGACGCACTGGAGCCAACCGACCGGTTTCTGGTCGAGTCGCTGGTTTCGCAGCTCTGCAACAAGCCTGTTCCAGGATAAATCTCAGGACAAGCCGACGCGTTTTGAGAAGGAGGTAGAATGCCTAGCTTTCCGGTTTGCGCGCTTGACAATCGTCAAGGCCCGCAGCGCAGATCGGGGCCAGAATGCAGAAGCCACACTCTGCCTGGCAGGGCGTGGTGCAGTACCAGCCTCGCGGCTCCCCCGCCCAGGCCCGCTCGTTACAACTCGAAGGCGAACAAAGGCAGCCCCACGCCATACCAGTTCGGAGTAGTGCGCTGACGATCGGGACTGCAGATTTTATGGGCTGCCACTCATATTTCAGACTAGGACGATAGTCACCTTCCCATCGTAGTGCCACGATCCATAAATGGGGTGCGATGTATTGCGCCTCTGTGATCAGTCGCGCTGCAGTCTGACGTTGGTGTTCGCAAGCGTAGCCACGCTGCGCGTGCTGATCTATGTCGCCAAAACAAGGAGAAAAACATTGACGGTACGAATTCGCAACGCATTAGTGAGGTTGCGCGGCTCGCTCTTTCACTCATTGTCGCGGCCTGCGGAGGTAACAATGGTGACGCGGGAACATCCACATCGGGCTTAGAACGGAAGTACTGAGCGGACAACGGCTTCGGCCGTTCAGGCGAAGCTGGACAACCTCTCCGCCGCGCTTCCTTCGAAAGCGCATCACTTGCGCCGGATGGGTATTGGTTCCGACGTTGTTACGACGGCGCGAAAGTTGAACGCAAACGAGGCAAAGGCATTTATGCGCGCTCTCGCCTCCGATCCCAACGTTGAGTACGTGGAACCTGACGTACCTATCAGCGTGTCCATGGTCCCGAATGATCCACAGTTTGGCACTCAGTGGTATCTGCATTCAAACCTTCCGCCTGAAAACGGAAAAGTGGGAGTACGGGCGGAACCTGCATGGGATACAGCAACTGGTGCGGGCTCAGTAATCGCGATTGTTGACAATGGCGTTACCAGCCATAACGACTACAACGCCAACCTCTTGCTTGGCCAGGATTTCGTTGACGACCGAACTGGTAAGGGGATGAATCCGGGGAATTGTGGAGGAAATTGGCATGGTACGCACGTTACAGGCATCGCTGTAGCATTAACAAACAATGGCAATGGCATCGCCGGCATAGCATTCGGCGCAAAGGCCATTTCGGCTCGTGTAATGAACCCTTGCGGATCTGGGTTCATGTCGGATGCGGCAGACGGAATAACGTGGGCAGCCGGTGGAGCCGTTCCGAGTGTACCAACCAACAACAATCCGGCAACAGTCATAAATTTGAGTCTGGCCGGCAGCGGGCAATGCTCTGCTACGTTCCAGAACGCAATTGATTTTGCCACCAGCAGAGGATCTATTGTCGTTGCAGGTGCCGGAAATTCCTCTGCTGACGTATCGGGCACCCAGCCCGCCAATTGCCACAATGTTATCGCCGTAGGTGGTACTGCCGGCATTGGGGAGAGCTACATTAGTTCAAATTTCGGACCGGGTATTGATATCGCCGCTCCTGGCAACAATATATGGTCAACTTGGGACTCGGGAAATTCTGTTCCTGGCGGGGATGACTATCGATACTTGTCCGGCACGTCTATGTCTACCCCCATGGTCAGTGGAGTGATTGCGCTTGCACAATCGGTGGCCCCGAAGCCTCTCACTGTTGCGGAGTATCGCGCACTCCTGCAACAAAGCGTACAACCGTGGCCAGCTCCGCCTGACCGCCTACTCGGCCCTGGCATTCTGGACGCAACGCAAGCCGTCCTCGCCGCTAATTCCGGCTCCGTTCCGGTAGCGGCGGACTTTACCTGTTCGCAAGCGGATGGAATGATGCAAGTCACCTGCACGGATCGTTCGACAGCCAGGGGCGGAGTGTCCATTGCATCGTGGTCATGGAATCTTGACGTCGTCAGCAATCCTCCGGATATGGTCCGGACGTCGTCTGTCAATCCGTACGTAAACTATGAATACCCAGGGACATACACTGTACGACTGATCGTTAAGGGTGCGAACGGTGCGACTAGTTCGGTGGCGCGGCCTATCCAGGTCGTCCCGCCCGCGACAGTTGCTTTCACCGCTAACGTGCCGACGCCGACCTCACCAAACCAGTCAGCCTTCACCTATTACCAGATGAATCTTCCCGCTGGTTTGAAAAGCCTGACGGTGTCGATAGATGGATCGAGCCCGAATGGCGGATTCCTGTACCTCAAGAATTCACCGACAACTATCAATCCAGACTGCGTTACGCACGGCCTCCCTTCGATGAGTTGCACGGTCAGCAATCCACCGGCTGGTACGTATTACGCAATTTACTCGTCCTCCGATAAGGCAGCTTCAGCAACAATGACGTATCAGTAACCATATAGCTGATGCAAGCGGCGCCCTAGCCAATTTCAAACGAAATGGTGAGGGCGTTGCTGCATGTGATATGCGGTAATTGCGCTTTAATTTCGTAGCTCATACAACTCGCCGGTCTAACCGTAACTTCTTCGATGTCACCGTCTTCAATTGACTCCACCGATAGTCACGCTGGCAAACTGTCGCCAGACAATGGGCAGCGCGGCCACCACGCGGCCGCGTTCGCACAGTTGACCGTGCCAGAACAGGAAGGCCCAGAGGGTATCCGCTTTGACTTCAACTATGGTTGCCGCGTACAGGTCCCGCGCGACGGTTGGCGCGTACGAATGTTTGATATCGACACCGGCAATCAGGTATTTGACGATACATTGCTAGCGGGTGAGGTTGCCGCCAGTCGTCGGAAGTACTTCGTTCGCTTTTGGGTGGAGGTATTTGACGGCGAGCGTCTCGTCTTTTCGCATGTATACGACGCATGCGGCCAGCGCGTACACGTGGAAATGGGATCGGGGGCACTGGGCGATGCGATTGCATGGATGCCGGCCATTGAGGCATTTCGGCGGCAGCATCGCTGCGAACTGGTTGTCCAGATCAAGCCCGACGTGAGTACGTTGTTCAAAGCGGGCTATCCAACTATCGAATTTATCTCAGAACGAGCTGAAGCGGCGTTACGTGGTCCTGTTTACGCGACGTATCGTGTTGGCTGCTATAAGCCTTATTCGGATAGAGATCACCAACCCACGGACCCTCGCGTCAGCAACTTGCAGGACTTCGCTTCCTACATGCTCGGTGTTCCCGCATTGGAACGCCGACCTAACATCGTGGTTGAGGCGCCCACGCGGACCATAAGTGAGCGCTACGTCTGCATCGCGGCGCAAGCGTCGGCGCAGTGCAAATACTGGAACCATCCCGCAGGCTGGCCGACTCTGGTCGCCCACCTGAAGGCGCGGGGCTATCGTGTGCTATGCATCGACCGTGATCGCGAGTATGGCTCGAGAGAAACTCCGAACCGTATGCCGGAAGGTGCGGAGGACTTCACCGGTGCTCATCCCTTGCAGGAGCGTGCGGCATTGCTCGCGCACGCGGAGTTCTTCGTGGGTTTAGGTAGCGGACTTTCATGGCTCGCGTGGGCCGTGGGGACGCCGGTTGTCCTGGTGAGTGGATTCTCGCATCCGAAAACCGAATTCCTAACGCCGTGGCGCATAATTAATTTCCACGCATGCAATAGTTGCTATAACGACACGATGTTTGAGTTCAGCGAGGATTTTGGCTGGTGCCCTCGCCACGCAGATGATGGGTTGCGCTTCCAGTGCACCAAGGTAATCACGCCTGCCCAGGTGATCCGAATCGTCGATCAACTTATCACGGATTCGTCAACGGATGAAACCTCCGTACGCTGACGAGGCGGTGCGGGTACGCGATGGTCAGGGACCGAATACCACCTCCCGGGCCTCATCACAAAAATCACAGGGCATGCTTTTTGGAATTACAGCACATCGCATGCGGACAGTGGAAACTGATCGCGGACGGCATCGAGCGCTTTGTGCAGGAGTACGGCCGCAAGCCAGTGACCCTCCTGCTGCATCCGGCGCATGCTGCCGACTTCTATCGCGAGACGGAGGCCGGGGCCGACGACACGCTGCTCAACGGGATTTCTATCGTGCTCCATGAACAGTTCGCCTTGGCTGCGCTCATGGACATCGAGGGCAGGATTTACGAGCTGTGACGCCCTATCATCGAGCGTCGTGGGGAATGCACGCACCGTTCCCTACACTGCGCGCAGCGCAGCATGGATCACTTACCTGTACGAGTATTGGACATGCCGCATGTCCTGTTGGTCCTCGATACCAGCCGCTGTTACCTTGCCTCCGTAACGCGACAAATGTCTAATATGTAGGACGTTCCCCGGTGTGGAAATGGGCTTTCCCCGCAGCGCAATGCGTGGGGAAACGTGGGGGAATAGTGTTTGTGGGTGTGTGGGGGTGAAAGTCGTTCCCCCACGCATGGCTTGAAAAGCCTTGTGTGCCAAGGGTCTATCGCTGTAGGGAGATGGTTTTCCACAGGCTTGCCAACAAAATCTGTGGAAAACCCCCCGCACCTTTCCCCGCAACACGACGCCGCTGCCACAATCGGCAACGCCGCCCACAATCCGAATCGCATCAAACACTTGGTGCAGTCGTCCCAGGGTTACGCACAAGGCTGTCCACCAAAGTTGTGGATAGCGCACCCAGATGTTGATCGCGGCCGATTCAACCTTGCACAGTGTGGGAGTTCGGCCCGATAATCGCCGTCGATATGGCCGTCGCGTGACCGCGCGTGCACGGGCAACTCTCTTCTCGTCACTTCCCGCCGCGCCGTGCTCAAAAACTCGCGCTTTGCCGGTCTTCTGCGTATTCCTGGTTTCCTGCCACTCGCCGGCGCCACCCTGATGCTCGGCGTGGCGATGTCCTTCACCGCGCCTTACCTCTCCCTGTTCGGCGTCGAGCGCGCCGGCATGACACCGTTCCGGCTCGGCGTGTTCATGACCGCCATCGCCACGAGCGGTGTGATCGCGAGCACCGCGGCGGGCCGCTGGAGCGACGCCACCGGCAAGCACCGAACCCTGCTGCTCGTCTCGCTGTGCGCCGCCACGCTCGGCTATCTCTGCCTGTGCGTCGTGCGCGATTACCGGCTTCTGCTGCTCGTGGGCATTGCGTTCATCGGCGCGGGCGGTTGCGCGCTCTCGCTAGTGTTCTCGTTCAGCCGCGCGGCGCTGCCCGCGAGCGACGACGCCGAGCGGACCTTTGCGAGCGCGACGCTGCGCACGATTCTCTCCGCCGCATGGGTGTTCGGGCCCGCGGTCGGCGCGCTCGTGCTGGCCGCCACGAACTTCTACGGACTGTTCCTGTTTGCGGCGGCGAGCTTCGCGGCTTGCGGCACGATCGTCTGGCGCATGCGCGAGCCGCGCCACGACGAACACGCCACGCAGCATCTGATGGCGCGTCCCACCTCGGGCGAAGTCGCGCAGGAGATCGGCGCGGAAAGCGCGGCGCAGTACGAGGGCCAGCCGCTCACGCAAGCCGAAGTGCAGCCGGGCGCGCCACGCGACCCCGCAACGCTTCCGCCGGCGGCAACGGCAAAAGCGAAGGCCAGGGCAGCGCGCGCGCCGGTGCCTGCCGCGGAGGGTTCGCAAAAAGACATCATGCGCGCGATCGTTGCGCTCACACTCATTGGACTGGCCGCCAACGCGACGATGATCGTGCTGCCGCTCTACATCGTGCATGGCCTGCAGGGCACGCGCATCGACGTGTCGATCATGCTCGGCCTCGGCGCGCTCATGGAGATACCGATGATGCTCGCGCTCGGCGCACGCGCCTCGGTGCTGAACAAGCCGTGGTGGCTGGCCGCCTGCGCCGCGGTGCATGCCGTCTACTTCGTCGCGATGTCGCTGGCGCCGGGCGTGCACGCGTTGATCCCGATGCAGATTCTCAACGCCTTCGTGGTGGCCGTCACGTCGTGTCTGGGCATGACCTTCGTGCAGGATCTGATGCCGTCGTCGCCGGGGCGGGCAACGGCGCTGTTCTTCAACGCGGCGCGGCTCGGCTCGATACTGTCGGGCGTGCTTTCCGGCCTGCTCGTGCAGGCGTTCGGTTATCGCGGCACGTTTCTTTTCTGCGGCGCGCTCGCGCTGTGCGCGCTCGTGTTGTTCGCCGTACCCGGAGAGCACTATCCGAAGATGGCGCGTGCTGTGCGGCGTTATCTGCGTGAGCGTTCAGGCAAGCGGGTCTGATTCCTGGCATGACTCTGGATGACCAGGCAATGTCATTCGAAGCAAAGCGCGGTGCCGCAAACGCACCGCCCTTCATCGACATTTACTGAACCGTTTCGGCGTCCCGCCCGGCGAGCGCTCGGGCGGGCGTTGCAGCGTCGAAGTCTTCCGCATCGACGTCATAGCCCGAAGGCTCCCAGCGAATCGAGAGCAGCGCCGTGAGCCCCACGAGCGGCGCGACCGCGATGATCCAGAACACGCGCGTGCCGAGCGCGGCGGCGAGCACCGGGAACAGGAACAGCGAGACTGTGGAGCTGGCGCGCATGAGCGTCTGGTTGAAGCCGACGCCCACGCCGCGCAGCGAGGTCGGGTAGCCGAGCGAGGCGAACGTCATGCTGTGCGAACCGGGGCCGACGCCCTGGCCGAACAGAAACGCGGCGAGCAGGGCGACCGCGCTGACGACTTCGGGTGCCGTCGCCGGCTTGCCGACGACTGCGAGGCCGACGAGCGCCACGAACTGGATCGCATAGCCCCAGACGGTGAGCTTCCACGCGCCGAAGCGCGGCACGATGCGCACGGCGATCAGCCCGCCCACGAAGGCGAAGCCGAGATTGAGCACGAGCGAGGCGAGGATCGTCGTGAGCATGGACTGCGCGAGGAAGCTCGAGATGATCACGGGGAGGCCGAACGCGACCGCGTTGTACGCGAACGAAGACGCCACGCCGATGACCGTGGCGAGCACCGTGCGCCGGGTGTAGACGCCGCGCAGCAGCGCGCCGTAGTTCTGCCACGACGCCACGCGCGCCGGCCTGGCCGCGGTGCTGGCGGCGGCTTCGGGCGCGACCTGCGCGTCGATGCCGTATGAGCGCTTGAGGATGCGCGCCGCGCCTGCGAGATCGCCCTGATTCGCGGCCCACACCGGCGACTCGCTGATATAGCGGCTGCGAATCGCGATGATGACGAGCGCGGGCACGGCGCCGAAGCCGAGCGTGAGGCGCCAGAGCAGATGCGAGTGCGAGGCGGGCAAGCCTGCGTAGAACGCCAGCACGAGCAGATACGACACGCTGATCGCCGCGTACCAGACGGGGCACCACATCGCGACGCGCGCGGCCTTGTTGCCGCGGCCCTTGAGCCGCGAGAACTCGGCGAGAAAGGCCATGGCCACCGGCAGGTCGATGCCGACGCCCAGCCCCATCACGAAGCGCGCGCCGCCGAGCACCCAGGCGTTGGGCGCGAGCGCGCACGCAAGCGCGGCCACGACGAAGAAGAACATGTCGGCCATGAACACGCGATAGCGCCCGATGCGATCGGTCAGGAAGCCGCCGAGAAACGCGCCGACGATGGCGCCGAACGTGATGGCCGAAGCGACGAAGCCGGTGCCCGCGGGCGAGAGCGAGAACTCGCGCGCCACATCCTTGAGGCCGAAGGCGAGGGCGCCGAGGTCGTAGGCGTCGAGGAATACGCCACCCAGCGCGATCGCCACGACGATGCCCGCGTTGCTACCGGTGGCGGCCCCCGCGTTGACGAGTTGCGAGACGTCCGCGGCGCTGCGGATCACCGGGCGGCCGGAAGGGCTGAACGAAGAGGGGGAAGCTGAGGCGGGCATGCGAGGCGACGCGAGCGGGCGCGCGAATAGCGACAAAGCGCGTGATGCTACCGCCCGCGCGGTGCGCGCCCAAATCGTTTTTGGTTATGAGCTCATGCCGTGCGGGCCAGTCAGTGCCTGTGTCAGTGCATGTAGGTGACGCGGCGCGAGCGGTCGCTCAACCGCAATCCCGCGTCGAGCAGCGCGATGGCGAACCAGCGGGCGGTCTTGAGCATGCCGCTCACGCTCGGCATCGGCAGCCAGTCGTTGAGGAGCTGCACGGCGGCCTCGCTGCGCGTCGACTGCAGAAGCGCGATCACCTGCAGCAGCGAGCCTTCGTCCTTCGCGAGCTCGGAGGCGCAGCGGCAGCGCGTATCGAGCGGGCGGCACGAGGCGCGGCACAGGGTGCCCATCAGCAGATCGAAATAGCCGAAGCCTTCCGCGCCGAGCCCCGCGTCGGCGAGCACGCCGCGCCAGTTTTCGGCTTTGGCGTAGGCGTCGCAGTGCGGGCGCAGCCAGGTGCGCACCGCGCGCAGGACGGTCTGCTCGGCGGTGTCGGGGTGATGGACGAAGGTGTCGTCGATCAGCGTGTCATTTCTCGCGAAAGGGGCGGTGTAGTTCATGGAGCCTCCGGTCCCGCACAAATCATTCGGGTGGCGCCGGGTCGTCCGGCGTGGGCTCTATTCTGGGACAAATTTTGTCCAAATGCAAATGATTCTCATTTGTGAAATGAGGCCGGCGGGAGGACGATAACCTCGCGCAACCGGGAAGGGACTGTTCCAGCCAGCACCCTTAATTACGGGGACACAAGTCGCTAAAGTGCCGGCCATGCGTGTTCCAGTGCTCTGGCGCAACGTGAGAGTTGGCCCCGGCCCCATGAAGGCCGGGGCTTTTTTTTGCACCGCGCAAGGGCGTGCGGTGCGGCCCTGGCACGCGTTTTGGAGGCCGCCGGGCGCCATACCTCGATGCATAAGTCATTGAACCGAAAGAAACAAGTAAGGTATTATTCGGGCCGCGCAGCGCGACAGCCTGCCGCGCGTCACGGCGCCCCGGCGGTCGAAAACGTTGTTTTCGCGATCAAAAACAGGCTGTAACAGCCCGTTTGTTGTTTTTTCTCTTAGTACGTTTTTGAATAAAAACAATGACTTGCGTCAACCATCGATCCGGCCCGTGTTGTTGCGCTGCAAAACTTCCGTATTCCGTTTACCCTCGTTAACCCTTGAACGTGTGTTGCATTTCGCCTCGTCGCTGACAAATACATTACAGCCAGCCTGGTTCGATTTTCACCCCGCGTCAATCTTTCAAGTTGCTTGCGCACCTGATCGTGCGCCGTGGAAGCTATTTGCTCCGCATTTTTGAGGTCCTGTTGAAATGCAATCCGTTCCATTCCTGAGTCTGGCGATCTGGATTCCCATCCTGTTCGGCGTGGCCGTGCTGCGCCTCGGGTCGGATCGTCATCCGCAGCGTGCCCGCTGGCTGTCGCTCGTTGGCGCCGTCGTCGGTCTGCTGCTGACCCTCCCGCTCATCTCCGGCTTCGACAACCACGCGGCCGGCATGCAGTTCGTCGAATTCCGCGAATGGCTGCCTGAGTTCGGCGTGGCGTGGCGACTCGGGATCGATGGCATTTCGATGTGGCTCGTGGTGCTCACCGCGTTCACGACGCTCGTGATCGTGATCGCCTCGTGGGAATCGATCACGGTGCGCGTCGCCCAGTACTTCGGCGCGTTCCTGATTCTCTCGGGCCTGATGGTCGGCACCTTCGCCGCGACCGACGGCATGCTGTTCTTCGTGTTCTTCGAAGCCACGCTGATCCCGCTGTACCTGTTGATCGGCTCGTGGGGCAATGCCCGCCGTACCTACGCCGCGGTCAAGTTCTTCTTCTTCTCGCTCGCCGGTTCGCTGCTGATGCTGGTGTCGATGCTGTACCTCTACAGCCAGGCGCACACCTTCGACATGGCCGCGTGGCACAACCTCACGCTCGGCTTCATTCCGCAGATCCTCGTGTTCATCGGCTTCTTCGCGGCCTTCGCGGTGAAGGTCCCGATGTGGCCGTTCCACACCTGGCTGCCCGACGTCCACCTCGAAGCGCCGACCGGCGCGACCGTGATGCTGGCCATGCTCAAGCTTGGCGGCTACGGCTTCCTGCGCTTCACGCTGCCGATCACGCCTGACGCCGCGCACTTCTTCGCGCCGGCGATCATCACGCTCTCGCTCGTGGCCGTGGTGTACTCGAGCCTGCTCGCGCTCGCGCAGACCGACATGACCAAGCTGCTCGCGTACTCGACGGTCGCTCACATGGGCCTCGTCACGCTCGGCCTGTTCCTCTTCAACCAGATCGGCACCGAAGGCGCGATCGTGCAGATGATCTCGTACGGCTTCGTCTCGGGCGCCATGCTGCTCTCGATCGGCGTGCTGTTCGACCGCACGAAAACGCGCACGATCTCGGCTTACGGCGGCGTCGTCAACGTGATGCCGCGCTACGCCACCTTCATGATGCTGTTCTGCATGGCCAACCTCGGCCTGCCGGGCACGTCGGGCTTCGTGGGCGAGTTCATGGTCATCATGGGCGCGATCCGCGTGAACTTCTGGGTCGGCGCGATCGCCGCGACGACCGTCATCCTGAGCGCTGCGTACACCCTGTGGATGTACAAGCGCGTGATCTTCGGCGCTGTGGCGAACAAGGGCGTTGCGAAGCTGGCCGACATCGGCCGCCGCGAAACGCTGATCTTCGCTTCGCTCGCAGCGTTCGTGCTGGCAATCGGCCTCTACCCGAAGCCGATGACCGACGCGATCGAGCTCTCGGCGGCAAACCTCGTCACCCAGGCCGGTCGCAGCAAGCAACCCGTCGAAGATGGAGCGCCTGCTGACGCAGTGCGTGCGGGCACGGACGTTCGTGCTTCGCACTCGCCGACGTGATCACTGAAGATTGACGGCGCAACCAACGCGCCGCATCGCCTCCAGGCGGTGCGGCGCGTTGCTGCGTCCAGGAGTTTTCGAATTTTGAGATTCGAAACATAGCCGCGGCGGCCCGCTGTCAAGGGCAGAGCAGGGCGCAACGTGCGTGTGTTTCCGAGGCGCGACAAACCTCGCGAACACATGCGACAAAGTGTCTCAATCTTCTTTTGACAAAGGTCATTTTCCACATTCATTGATTGCGAAATATCAAAGCGGCTGTATGATGCGGGCGCGCTTCCTTTGTCGGATGTCAGGGGACGCGTCCGGAACTATTCAATGAATGAAATTCAGGCAAACGTGATGAAAAGAACGACCTTTCAAAGGTTACTGCTTCCCGTAAGCGCCGGATTGGCCTTGTGTCTTTCCGGATGCAACATGGAGCTCCTTGACCCCAAGGGAAGTGTGGGCGTGGCGGAAAAGCAGCTGATCGCTACCTCCACATGGGCCATGCTGATCGTGGTGATCCCCGTGATCATCCTGACGCTCTGGTTCGCGTACCGCTACCGCGCGTCGAACCGTAGCGCCACCTACGCGCCGAAGTGGTCGCACTCGACGGCGATCGAAATCGTCGTCTGGACCATCCCGACGCTGATCATTCTCTTCCTCGGCGTGCTCACGTGGAACACCACGCACGAGCTCGACCCCTACAAGCCGCTCGAATCGAACGTCAAGCCGATCAACGTCGAAGTTGTGGCGCTCGACTGGAAGTGGTTGTTCATCTACCCGGATCTCGGTATCGCGACGGTGAACCAGCTGGCCGTGCCCGTTGGCACGCCGGTGAACTTCAGCATCACGTCGGATTCGGTGATGAACTCGTTCTTCATCCCGCAGCTTGGCACCCAGGTTTATGCGATGGCTGGCATGCAGACGCGTCTGCACCTGATCGCCGACCACGCTGGCGACTACGCCGGCCTCTCGGCGAATTTCAGCGGCAAGGGCTTCTCGGACATGAAGTTCCGCACGCTCGCGACGAGCCAGCAAGACTTCGACGCGTGGGTCCAGAAGGTGAAGGCGTCGCAGACGCAGCTTTCCATGGATCAATACGCAACGGTCGCACAGCCGAGCGAGAAGGCTCCGGTTGAGTACTTCTCGACGGTCGACCCGAAGCTCTTCAACAACATCATCGCGAAGTACAACAACGGCCACGTCACGAATTTCAGTGACCCGTCGTGCGTGACCAAGGGGTAAGCCAAGCATGTTCGGAAAACTTACACTGGATGCCATTCCGTATCACGAGCCGATTATTGTCGGCACGATGATCGGCATGGCGCTCATCGGCGCATTGGTGCTCGGCACCGTCACTTACTTCGGTAAGTGGAAATATCTGTGGACGGAGTGGCTGACGAGCGTCGACCACAAGCGTCTGGGCGTGATGTACATCGTCCTCGCCCTCATCATGCTGCTGCGCGGCTTCGCCGACGCAATCATGATGCGTACCCAGCTCGCGCTCGCGTACAACGCGCCGGGCTACCTGCCGCCGCACCACTACGACCAGATCTTCACGGCGCACGGCGTGATCATGATTTTCTTCATGGCAATGGCCTTCATGGTCGGCCTGATGAACATCATCGTGCCGCTGCAGATCGGCGCACGCGACGTCGCGTTCCCGTTCCTGAACTCGCTGTCGTTCTGGATGACCGCAGTCGGCGCCATCCTGCTGATGATCTCGCTCGTCGTGGGTGAGTTCGCGCAGACCGGCTGGCTCGCGTATCCGCCGCTTTCGGAGCTTGCGTACAGTCCGGGGGTAGGGGTCGATTACTACCTGTGGGCGCTGCAGATCTCGGGTGTCGGCACGCTGCTGACCGGCGTGAACTTCTTCGTCACCATCATCAAGATGCGTGCCCCCGGCATGACGATGATGAAGATGCCGGTGTTCACGTGGACGGCGCTGTGCACGAACGTGCTGATCATGGCCGCGTTCCCGATCCTGACCGTGACGCTCGCGCTGCTCGGCCTCGACCGCTACATCGGCACGCACTTCTTCACGAATGACGGCGGCGGCAACGCCATGCTGTACCTGAACCTGATCTGGGCCTGGGGTCACCCCGAGGTGTACATCCTGATCCTGCCGGCGTTCGGTATTTTCTCGGAAGTCGTTGCGACCTACGCGAAGAAGCCGCTGTTCGGCTACAAGACCATGGTCTACGCGACCTGCTCGATCATGGTGCTCTCGTTCCTCGTGTGGCTGCACCACTTCTTCACGATGGGTTCGGGCGCGAACGTCAACGCGTTCTTCGGCATCATGACGATGATCATCGCGATCCCGACGGGCGTGAAGATCTTCAACTGGCTGTTCACGATCTACCGCGGCCGCCTCGAGTTCACCTCGCCGGTGCTCTGGACGATCGGCTTCATGGTCACCTTCACCATCGGCGGCATGACCGGCGTGATGATGGCGATCCCGGGCGCGGACTTCGTGCTGCACAACTCGCTGTTCCTGATTGCTCACTTCCACAACGTGATCATCGGCGGCGTGCTGTTCGGCTACCTCGCCGGCTTCAACTACTGGTTCCCGAAGGCGTTCGGCTTCAAGCTCAACGAAAAGCTCGGCAAGCGCGCGTTCTGGTTCTGGCTCTCGGGCTTCTACGTTGCCTTTACGCCGCTGTACGTGCTGGGCTTCATGGGCGCAACCCGCCGTCTGAACCACTACGACAATCCGGCATGGCAGCCGTGGATGATCATCGCGTGGGTTGGCGCCGTGCTCGTGGCAATCGGCATCGCGCACCAGCTGCTGCAGCTGTACGTGTCGATCCGCGACCGCAACCTGCCGGAAAACCGCGACCTGACGGGCGATCCGTGGGGTGGCCGTACGCTGGAGTGGGCGATCTCGTCGCCGCCGCCGTCGTATAACTTCGCGATCATTCCGCACGTGAGCGAGCTCGACGAGTTTGCGCACCTGAAGGAAACCGGCCGCGAAACCGTGGACGTCGCGAACACGAAGTACACCGACATCCACATGCCCTCGAACACGAGCGCAGGTGTGTTCATCGGTTTCTTCAGCCTGGTGCTCGGCTTTGCTGGCATCTGGCACATCTGGTGGCTCATGATCGTTGGCTTCGTCGGCATTCTCGGCACGGCCATCGCGTACAGCTTCCAGAAGAACGAAGGCTATTACATCCCGGCCGCCAAGGTCCGGGCAGACGAAGAAATGCGCAGCCGCGCACTGGTCAAGGCGTTCGAAGACAAGCAACGCCGTGGCAAGGTTGAAGCAGCACTGGAGGCCAACTGATGTTGACGAAAACAAGTGCGGCCGCACTCGCGGAGCACGATCACCACGATCACCCGCCGTCACACTCGGTGTTCGGCTTCTGGCTGTACCTGATGACGGACTGTATTCTGTTCGGCTCGCTGTTCGCAGTGTTCGCCGTGATGCAGAACCAGTTCGCAGGCGGCCCGACGGGCAAGGACCTGTTCGACATTCAGGGCGTGGCCATGGAAACGGCAGTGCTGCTGCTGTCGTCCATCACGTACGGTTTCGCGATGATCGGCGCGCACAAGCAGCGCAAGGGTCAAGTGCTGGTCTGGCTGGCGATCACCTTCCTGCTGGGCGCAACGTTCCTGTATTTCGAGCTGCATGAATTCGCGAACATGATCGCCGAGGGCAACGGCCCGCAACGCAGCGCGTTCCTCTCGTCGTTCTTCACGCTGGTTGCCACCCACGGTATCCACGTGACGATGGGCATGATCTGGATGGTCGTCCTGATGGTTCAGGCCGTGAAGGCGCCGGTACTGGGCGAGCGTGAAATTCGCCGCCTGACCTGCCTTAGCCTTTTCTGGCACTTTCTGGACATCGTCTGGATCTGTGTGTTCTCCTTTGTTTACCTTGCGAGCGTGATCTAAATGAGTGCTCATTCCATCCATGAAGAAGAAAGCCACGGCAGCGTAGGCAGCTACCTGGTTGGTTTCGTCCTGGCGGTGGTGCTCACGGCCGCTTCGTTCTGGCTCGTGCTGCATGGCGGCTTCCCGCGCGAGACCGCGCTGCTCGGCCTTGCCGTGCTGGCTGTGGTGCAGATCGTGGTTCACCTCGTGTTCTTCCTGCATATGAACACGTCGTCGGGCCAGCGCTGGAACGTGACGGCATTCGGCTTCACGGTGTTGACGGTCCTGATCGTGGTCGTCGGTACGCTGTGGGTCATGCACAACGTCAGCATGAACATGATGTCGCGTTAAGCGCTCATCGTTGCTGGACTTGCGCTTCGCTCGCTTCGGGTGAAGCGCAAATGGAAACGCCGCCGGGCCTTCGGGCCGGCGGCGTTTTTCTTTTTGCGGCCTGCCAGGCGCTTATGCGCCGAAGCGCTGACGCACGACTTCCGCGACGGCCTTGCCGAGCCGGTGGTGTTGGGAGGCTTCGTAGTGAATGCCATCAGTAGGGCTGACGGTGGCGAATTCGCCGGCGTCGAGAAACGCCGAGCCGTACTTCACGGCGACGCGCTCGTAGAGCGGCGCAAGCAGGCGCGACCTGGCTGCGCCGCCCGTGAAGATATCGCCGAGGAAGCCAATCTCTTCGATCGGTGCCGGCGACATGAGCAGCACGTGCGGCGTTGAGCCGCCCGGACCCGCGCGGCACGCGACGAGCGTTTCGAGCAGCACGTCCACGGAGTTCGCGATGTCGGTGGGCGTGACGGAAAAGCGTGTCTTGAGGTCGTTGGTGCCGAGCATCAGCGCGACCACGTCGACCGGCAACTGGCTTTCGAGGCATGGGCGCAGATAGGCGTGCCCGTTCTTGTGCCGCCCTTCGATGGGATCGTCGTGAACCGTGGTGCGCGCGGGCAGGCCTTCCTCGATGATCGTCCAGCCTGGCCCGAGCGCCTCACGCAGTACGCCGGGCCAGCGGTCGGCGGGGCCGAATCGCTCGGAGACGCCGGGAACGGTCAGCGGCTTCGTACCGTGCGTATTGGAATCGCCGTAACAGAGCAGGGTGCGTGACGTCATGGGTTGCCTCTTCCTGGTTAGCTGGTTGCCTGGTTGCGGGGGGCGATGCAATGCCACTACTCATCATGGGAGATTACTAGACGACTGGTCTAATCGCTCTGTAACATGTCGTCTCATGAATGCAGCGGCAGCCGTTGAAGTGCGGCAACACATCCTCGATACCGCCATGCCCATTCTGCTGGGCAAGGGCTTTTCCGCAGTCGGTCTCAATGAGATCCTCGCGGCCGCCGGTGTGCCCAAAGGGTCGTTCTATCACTATTTCGGCTCGAAGGAAGCGTTCGGCGAAGCGTTGCTCACGTCGTATTTTGCCGAGTATGCGGAGCGTCTCGACGATCTGCTCGTGCGCACGCCGGGCACGGCAGCCGAGAAGCTGATGCGCTACTGGGACGACTGGCGCCTGATCCAGTGCGCCGACGATCCGGTAGGCAAATGTCTCGCGGTGAAGCTGGGCGCGGAGGTCAGCGACCTTTCCGAGGCGATGCGCGAAGCGCTGCGTCTCGGCACCGACGCGACGATCTCGCGTATTACTGCGTGTCTCGAGGCAGGGCGTGCAGATGGCTCGCTCGTGGGCGTGAACGATGCGGCGACCATGGCGGTGACGCTCTACGAACTGTGGCTCGGCGCGACGCTGCTCGAGAAGATCCACCGCGACCGCAAGCCGCTCGACGCGGCCATGGCGACCACGCGCATCCTGTTGAAGCTGCCTCCGGGCGACTAATCGAACGCGAAGCCGCGGCAGCGCGTGAGGTGCGCGCGATTGTCGCGCATTGTGCGGAAAAACTAGACGACCGGTCTAATAGTGCATGAAGAAACCGGTTTCCGAAGGGCGTGCGAGCGCCCGAACCCAACCCAGAAAGGAACGCCGATGAAGGTACTGATCGTTTTGACCTCGCACGAGGACCTCGGCAACACCGGCAAGAAGACGGGCTTCTGGCTCGAGGAATTCGCCGCGCCGTACTACGCGCTGCGCGACGCTGGCGCCGAGCTTACGCTCGCGTCGCCCAAGGGCGGCCAGCCGCCGCTCGATCCGAAGAGCAGCGATCCCTCGGCGCAGACCGATGCGACACGGCGTTTCGCGTCCGACACCGAAGCGCAAACGGCGCTTGCCAATACGAAACGTCTCGCCGATACCGACGCAAGCGCGTTCGACGCCGTGTTCTACCCGGGCGGCCACGGCCCGCTCTGGGACCTGGCCGAGGATCCGGTTTCGATCGCGCTGATCGAAAAGACGATCGCCGCGGGCAAGCCTGTCGCCGCCGTCTGCCATGCGCCGGGCGTGCTGCGTCACGTGAAGGGTGCGGACGGTCAGCCGTTCGTGGCCGGCAAGTCGGTCACCGGTTTTTCGAATGACGAAGAGGCCGCCGTGCAATTGACGGACGTCGTGCCGTTCCTCGTCGAGGACATGCTGAAGGCCAACGGCGGCCAGTACTCGAAGGCCGCCGACTGGCAAGCGCACGTCGCAACCGACGGCCTGCTCATCACGGGCCAGAACCCGGCTTCGTCGGAACCGGTTGCCGAAGCCTTGCTCGCGGCGCTGCGCCGCGCTTGATGTTGCGCGAACGCGCGCGCCTTTGGCGAGCGCGTCCGCTTCCCTCGATTTCCTTTCGGCAACGCTGCGAGGCGCGCTCGCAGCGCGTGTCCGATTGCGCGTTGCTGCAAGGAAATCCCGTTTTTGCCAACCGGCGCAGGCGCCGCGCGACGCGCGACCTGTGCCAAGAAAGGAGCTGTAGATGTCCGCATTGTTCGAGCCGTTCAAGCTCAAGAGCGTGTCCCTGCGCAATCGCATCGCCGTGCCGCCGATGTGCCAGTACATGGCTGTCGATGGCGTGATCAACGACTGGCACCACGTCCACTACGCGCAGATCGCGCGCGGCGGCGCGGGCCTCGTGATCGTCGAGGCGACGGCGGTTTCGCCCGAAGGCCGCATCACGCCGGGTTGCACGGGCCTGTGGAACGACGCACAGATGGAGGCATTCAAGCCCACCGTCGCGGCGATCAAGGCGGCGGGCGCGGTGCCCGGCATCCAGATTGCGCACGCGGGCCGCAAGGCGAGCGCGAACCGCCCGTGGGAAGGCGACGACCACATCGCCGAAGGCGACGCGCGCGGCTGGCAGACCATCGCGCCCTCGGCAACGGCGTTTGGCGCGCATCTGCCGAAGGTGCCGAAGGCGATGACGATCGACGACATCGTTCGTGTGCGCGAGGACTTCGTGGCCGCGGCGAAGCGCGCGCTCGAAGCCGGCTTCGAATGGCTCGAACTGCACTTTGCGCACGGCTACCTCGGCCAGAGCTTTTTCTCGACGCATTCGAACCAGCGCGACGATATCTATGGCGGCAGCCTCGAAAACCGCAGCCGTTTCCTGCTGGAAACGCTGGCCGCCGTGCGCAAGGTCTGGCCGGAGCATCTGCCGCTGACAGCGCGCTTTGGCGTGATCGAGTACGATGGCCGCGACGAGGAAACCCTCGCCGAATCGATCGAGCTGGCCAAGGGCTTCAAGCGCGAAGGCCTCGACATGCTGGGCGTGAGCGTCGGTTTCTCGACGCCCGCCGCGCAGATTCCATGGGCGCCCGCGTTCCTCGCGCCGATCGCGCAAAAGGTGCGTCGTGCGACCGGCCTGCCGGTGTCGTCGGCATGGGGGATCGGCACGCCGGAACTGGCCGAGCGCTCGGTGGCGAAGGAGCAACTCGACGTCGTGATGGTCGGGCGCGCGCATCTCGCGAATCCGCACTGGCCGTATTTCGCGGCCCAGGAACTGGGCGTCGAACGCGCCGCGTGGACTTTGCCTGCGCCGTACGCGCACTGGCTCGAGCGCTACAAGGTTGGCTGAATTATGCCGACCGGTACAACCGTTGACGATGAGGGAATGCCGATGACCGTCTATCTATTCGCGAGCATCACGCCGAAGTCCGAGCACGTCGCCGACGTGGAGGCGCTGATGCGTGACATGGTTTCGCACACGCGCAAGGAGCCGGGCAATCTGCGCTACGACCTGCTGCGCCGCGCCGATGGCGCGCCGGGCTTTTACCTCTACGAGACCTATGTCGACGAAGCCGCGGTGCAGGCGCATCGCGAAAGCGCGCACTTCGTGGCGTACCGCGCGAAGATCGGTGCGTGGGTGACGGAACCGCCTGAGGTGAAGCTGCTGAAGGGTGTGGACGTCGCGGACTGAGGCCGCGCTTCTTGCCGCAATCGTTGCGGCGATCCATTCACGCGCCGGACATCGCTTTGCAGCGGTGTCCGGCGCGTTTTTCATCGAGCGGCCGTGCGCTGCCTAGCCCGCCATATCGAGCACGACGCGGCCTTCGATCGCGCCGCGCTCCATGCGCGCGAACACGTCGTTGATGTTCTCCAGCTTGTCGGTGGAGACGGTCGCCCTGACCTTGCCTTCCTGCGCGAACATCAGCGACTCTTCGAGATCGAGACGCGTGCCGACGATCGAGCCGCGCACCGTCACGCCGCCCAGCACCATGTCGAAGATCGGCAGCGGAAAGTCGCCGGGCGGCAGGCCGTTCAGCGACACCGTGCCGCCCCGGCGCACCATGCCGAGCGCCTGCGAAAACGCGATGGGCGAGACCGCGGTAACGAGCACGCCGTGCGCGCCGCCAATTTCCTTCTTTAGATACGCAGCGGGATCGGTGGTTTTCGCGTTGACCGTCACGGTCGCGCCGAGGCGTTTCGCCAGTTCGAGCTTGGTATCGTCGACATCGACGGCGGCGACATTGAGCCCCATCGCGCGCGCGTATTGCACGGCCATGTGGCCGAGGCCGCCCACGCCGGAAATCACGACCCAGTTGCCGGGGCGCGTGTCGGTGACTTTCAGGCCCTTGTAGACCGTCACGCCGGCGCAGAGCACGGGTGCGATTTCGATGAAGCCGATATTTTTCGGCAGCAGGCCAACGTAATTCGCGTCGGCCTTGGCGTACTGCGCGAAGCCGCCATTGACCGAATAGCCGGTGTTCTGCTGCTGCTCGCAAAGCGTTTCCCAACCGCCGAGGCAATGTTCGCAATGGCCGCATGCCGAATAGAGCCACGGAATGCCGACGCGATCGCCTTCCTTCACGTGCGTGACGCCCGCGCCCACGCCGACGACATAGCCCACGCCCTCGTGACCGGGAATGAACGGCGGCTGCGGCTTCACGGGCCAGTCGCCGTGCGCGGCGTGCAGGTCCGTGTGGCACACGCCGCACGCCTCGATTTTCACGAGCAGCTCGCCGGGTCCCGGGGTGGGGACGGCCACTTCCTCCAGCACGAGGGGTTTGCCAAATGCGCGGACTACCGCGGCTTGCATCGTCTTGCTCATCGTCGGGCTCCTGTCGAAGCTGAGTGGCGACGGGCGGCCGGATGCGTTGCGCATCGCGGTGTCGCCGCACGTCCGCCTGCCTTTCAAGTTTGAAGGAAAGGTTTTTCGTCTGCGATGAACGTGCTCAATAGTTGGTAATGAAACGGGTGAGAAGTTTTCGAAAGAAACTGCCGTTAATATTGGGAAAGGTTTGGTAACGACTCCGTTGCACGAATTCAGTGACCCCGATGCAGAACGACTCCCTTTACGAACGCGCCAGTGAGAGCCATTTCGCCGGCGACCTGACGCGCGCGCGTCAGTTGTACACGCAATTGCTCGAAGCCGATGCAGCGCACGCGGGTGCGATGTTTCGCCTCGGCGTGATCGGCTTGCAGGAAGGCGCGCCGGTCGATGCGATCGGCTGGCTGCAGCGCGCGCTCGCCGTCGAGCCCGGGCAGCGGCGCTATCGCGAAGCGTTGGGGCAGGCCTATGCCATGGCCGCGCGCCATGCCGAAGCGGCGCAGATCTATCGCGCTCTGCTGGCGGACGACGCGTCGTCCGCCGATCTCTGGTGCGGGCTCGGCGCGGCACTGCAGGCGCAGGGTGCGCTGGCGGAAGCGGTGGCGGCGTGGCGGGCCGCGCTCGAGCGCGAGGCGAACCGGGCCGACGCCTGGAACAACCTCGGCAATGGCCTGCGTCTGCTGGGCGATTCCGGCGAGGCCAAGGCCGCGTATCGTCGCGCGCTCGCCTTGCAACCGGGCGATGCCAACGCATTGACGAACCTCGGCACGCTGCTGCAGGAAGCGGGGCAGGACGAGGAGGCGCTCGAAAGCTTGCGCGCTGCGCTGGCGGCCGCGCCGGACACTGCCGTCGCAATGATCAACCTCGGCGTGCTGCTGACCCGCCTCGAGCGTCTGGACGAGGCGTTGCCCCTGCTCGAACGCGCGCTGGCCATCGAACCTCCTATCGCCCATGCGGCCTACAACTACGGCGTCGCGCTGCAGGCGCGCGGCCGTCTGCGCGACGCCGAAGCGCAGTATCGCCGCGCGCTCGCGCTCGACCCGGCGCATGCGGAAGCGGCTAACAACCTGGGGAATGTCTGCCGCGACCTCGGTGATTATCAGGCTGCACGCGTAGCGTACGAAACGGCGATCCGCACCCGGCCGGATTTCGTCGACGCGTTCAACAACGCCGCCAACCTGATGCGCACGCTCGGCAGCCTCGACGAGGCGCAAGCGCTATTGCGCCAGGCCCTCGACTTCGATCCATCGCGCTCGGCCACGCTCAACAATCTCGGCAACGTGCTCAAGGACTGCGGGGACCTGGACGGAGGCATCGAATGCTTTCGCCGGGCCGTGGCGAGCGAGCCCGGCAACCTCATCGCGCATAGCAACCTTCTGTACGCATTGTCGTTCCAGGCCGAAGATCCGCAGGTGATTCTCGACGAGTCGAGACGCTGGTCCGCGCAGCACGAAGCGCCGCTCGGCGTGCAACGCACGCAGGGGCCCGTCGAAGCCGCGGCGGGAAGGCGCTTGCGCATCGGTTACGTATCGGGCGATTTTCGTGAGCATTGCCAGGCATTGTTCATGACGCCGCTGTTCGCCCACCACGACCGCACGCGCTTCGAGATTCACGCGTATTCGAGCGTGGTCAGGCCCGATGCGACGACCGCGCGACTTGCCGCGCACGTCGACGAGTGGCACGACGTGCGCACATTGAGCGACTCGGCGCTGGCGGACCGGATCCGCGCGGACGGCATCGATGTCCTCGTCGATCTCACGATGCACATGTCCGATGGCCGGCCACTGCTGTTTGCGCGCAAGCCGGCGCCGGTGCAGGTCGCCTGGCTCGCCTATCCCGGCACGACCGGAATCGGCGCGATGGACTGGCGGCTGACCGATCCCTGGCTCGATCCGCCTGCGCACGACCGCTACTACAGCGAAAAGTCCTGGCGTTTGCCGCACACGTTCTGGTGTTATGACCCGCTTGCTTCGGAACCCGAAGTGAATGCGCTGCCGGCATCGAGCGCGGGACACGTCACGTTCGGCTCCCTGAACAACCCGTGCAAGCTCACCGATACGACGCTGAATCTGTGGGCCCGTGTATTCGCCCGCTTGCCTGCGGCGCGCCTCGTGCTCATGGCCGCCGAGGGCGAAGCGAGGCGCCGCCTCGCACAGCGGCTCGCGCGTGCCGGCATCGACCCGGCGCGCGTGCGCTTTTTGCCGTTCAGGCCGCGCGCCGATTATCTGCGCAGCTATCACGAGGTCGATCTCGGGCTCGACACGTTGCCGTACAACGGCCATACCACCTCGCTCGACGCGCTGTGGATGGGGGTGCCCGTCGTCACGCGCATCGGGCCGACCGTGGCGGGGCGCGCGGGCTTGAGCCAGCTCGCGAACCTCGGCCTGACCGAATTGGCCGCCGATTCCGACGACGCCTTCGTGGAGACGGCGGCGAGTCTCGCGAACGACCTGCCGCGCCTCGCGAATCTGCGCGCGACGCTGCGCGAACGCATGGCGCATTCGCCGCTGATGGACGGCGAACGCTTCGCGCGTGGCGTCGAGGCGGCGTACGAAGGCATGTGGCGCGCCGCGGCGCAATAGGACGATCTGGCGCGCAAATATGGGGCAACCGGCGGCCTTGACTCAGCCGAACGGCCATCCAGCGTGCTGTATAAATATACAGTAGAATCCTAGCCTGACAGCCAGGGCCGCGCGCCGATTTCCCGCGCGCGCCGCGCTGCAAGTTGCCGGGCCGCGCCGCGTATTCGCCCCATTTCGCGCGCCGTCCGGCCCCACGCGTGTGATCCAGCCGGAATGCCAGCGCAAGTGAGCGAAAACCGATCCATCCGAATCCGATGGATGGGAATCTCGCAACGCGTTGATTGAAAACGGATTCAAGCGGCTGATCCAAAATAAATCCAATAAAGATCCAAAATAATCAGCCGACTTTTACCTCGCTCCACTCCGTTCCCCGGCTGTCGCGATAGAGCGCGGTCATCTGCGCATTCTTGTGGCCGAGCAGCGCCTGGGCGAAATCTGCGCCCCGTTCATTGCCATAGAGGCGCGCCGCGAGCGAGCGAATCTCGTGGAACGACGGCGGCGTTTTCCCCTCGGACGTCTCGATCTCGGCCAGTTCGCGAAACTTCACAAACGCGGTCGTGAAGCCTCCGAGCTTCGGGCTGTCTCCCGGCTTCGCCGTGCCTTTGCTCATGACGTGATGGACGACGTGCTTCGAGAGGATCGCGTCGCGGCACTCACGAATGACTTCCTCGATCGTCAGGCCGTCGAGCGCAGCGAGGCCGAGCGTCACAGGGATCTTTAGCTTCGTCTGGCCCTTGCTCTTCGATTGCTCGACCCAGAGGAAGCCATCCTTGACGTCCGAAAACTTCATCTTCTTGATGTCCTCGCGCCGCTGGCCGGTAAGCAGTGCGAGAAGGAACGCGCGTGCCGCCCACGACATCCCGAGGTTCTCGCGCGCCTTCGCGACGATCTTCTTGAATTCATCCAGGCTGAGACGTTCGCGCTTCACGACCGACTTGCGCCGGCGGATCGCGATCGCCGGATTCTTGCCCGCCTCGAGCTTCCCGGCGCCGATCGCTTCATTGAATATGTCGATCAGGCGCGTCTGGATCTGGCTGCTGTGCGAGCCACTCACGCGCTTTTCCTCGGCCGCGATGTAGTCGGCGACCTGTTTCGGCGTGATCTTCGATATCGAGGTCTGGGCGAAGGGCGCTTTCTTGATCGTGCGCAGATAGGTTTGCACCGTCATCACCGATTTGCGCGTGTTGCCTCGCTCCGTGTAGATCTTCTCGTATTCGTCGCAAAACACGATGAGTGTGTCGTCGGCGCCATCGATGCGCTGGATGAGGCCCACCGCGCCCTTGCGTCGCTCGAGCTCGGCGTTCGCGACGCGCGCCTGCGCGGCCGCTTCCTTGAACTCGCGGCCCAACCCCCAGACCGATCCGTCTGCCGGATTGCGGTACCAGTAGTAGCCCTTCGAATTGAGATAGAGGTTCGCGGGCCAGCTGCGCCGGCTCGCGATCCGTCGTCTAGCCGCGGCCATTCGTCATCCTTTCGATGCGCTCGGCGACCGGGTCGATATATTCGGCATCGGGGCGGCAGAAGTACTCGCGGCCGATCTTGCGGGGCAGCGGTCGAATGCGACCGTTCTTGATCCAGTTACGCAGCGTGTTGCGGTGCGGTTGATGGTCGCCGAATACGCGGCTTGCCCACGATCTTACGGGGATGAGCTGTGCTTGCATGATGCCTCGCGTGCGCTGTGGATCGGGTTAAAGCAATTCTCGGACAACTTCGCCTGTTTCGACGAAGTACCAGTCCGAGTCCGTCAGGTTGTTAATCAGGAAGCGTTCGAAATCGGCTGGCGGGGTGGCGCGCTGGATGCGCTGCCACTTCGCTGGCGGACCGCGCCATGTCGGCTCGACGCCGGCGGCGCGCGCTGCGGCCAGGGTGTGATGCCCATCGACGAGGATCCGGTACCGGCGGCCGCGCAGCTCGAGCTCGGCCACGCGGACGATGAACACCCGAAAGCGGCCGGCCTTGTCCGCGACCTTGGCGGGGTCGAGGAAGCGCTGCGACGAGATGAGTGGCGCCGTCATGCGCGCTCCAGCAGCTCGCGAAGGGCGTTCTCGTCGGCACCCGACAGTAAGTCGATGGGGTCGGCCCCAAACGCGCCAGCGGCTTCAAACCAGTCGGAGTACTCGACGCTACGCCCATCGGGGGCAATGGCGCTGTCGACGTAATCGACATCCGAGCAATCGTTGAAAATCACGATCGCCCAGCCAGCAACAGAAACTTCGACATCGCCGCAATACACGTCCGACCAGCGTTCACCGACCACGGTCAGCTGCAGCGTGCCGTGAGCCGCGCCACGCAATACCTCGGCGACTTCCTCTGCAGAAATTGCGGGCGTCATACGATGGCTCCCAGTTCGTGCATCTGACGCAGCTGCGTCGCGACGTCGGCGGCCACATCGAAGAACTGCAGCGCGCCCTTGCACTCGACGAACGGCACCGGCTTCACATCTTCGAGGAGGAAGCCCCATTGGCCCTCCATGTGCCACGTCGAAGTCCGTCTCGCCGTCGGAATGCAGTCAGTGAGGGTCGCGGCACCGACGATCCCGCCACGGTGAAGCTTTTCTTGCCCGGGCAGTGCGATGTCGATATCGAAGTAGTCCAGAAAGGCCTCGACGTCGTCATACTCGGCGCGCGTCATGCTTTTGCTCGCATGGATCAGGAAACGTCCGCGAAGTCTTGTCGGCCAGGTGCGGTTCTCGATGTCTTTCAGCTTGCCGGCCTCGATCGCAACTTCGCGCGCCGCGCCGGTCAGGTCGGGACGTACGATGAGCCATGCCCACGGCTGGCGGATTGACAGAGCTTTCATCGCGGATCTTCTCCGTAGCTCTTCAGGAAAATGCTCTCGCGCATGCTGATGCCGCGCGAGTTGCACATGCGGATTACGGAGATTAGGAAGCTATCGATGTGATTGCCGGCGCGCGAAAGGGCGTGCAGCAGGTCCATTTCGAAGCCTCGATCCTTCGCGAGCTCGTAGGTCGATCCACGCTGGCCGCGATCGTATTCGACTGTCGCGACCATCGACATGCCTCTCGGCCGCATCTTGTTGGCGAGCTCGAGCAGCGCCGGCGCGATCTCATCGTCGTAGAACTTTTCGTTGTCGGTCACGCTGCACCTCGCGGGAATTCATCATGCGTGCGCCCGTCGAGCAGGCGCCCCGCATCTTTTTTGCCTAGGCGCTGCATCCATGCGTCGTCATCGACACGATGGAACATGCCGCCACTCGCATCGATGACGCCTGGCGCTGGCGCCCATTCCCCCCATTGCTTGAACAGAAACGGCACGCTTGCGCCCGCGCATTGGTCGCGCAGCCTGCGCGGCCACGTCGGATGCATCGGCCGAGCGCCGGCCCCGCTCTCGCCGCCGGCGATCACCCAGTCGATGTAGTCGTGCGTATCGCGGCGATGGATGGGGTCGGACCTGTGGCCACCGCACCGGCCGCAATAACCGTCCTCCATTTGTTTGCCTTGCACGAATGCAACACAGTGTGGAAATGACGGGGTCAAGTACTCGCGAACGTAGACGTCGCCGCGCAGCGGCTCCATGCTCAAGAATTTCATGTGCGCGGGCGTTGCCAGCAGCTTCGGAATATCGCGGTCGGCCTCCTCCTGGTTGACGACCGTGATGCCGAGCCAGACATTGCGCTGGCCAGCGCACCAGTCGTGCGACTTCAGCATGCGCATTGCATTGCCGATGCGCTTCGTCAGCAGCAGCCAGTCTAGGTTTGGCGTCAGCTCGATCAGATCGAATAGGTCGATGCGCCATCGCGGATCGACCTCGTTGTCGAAAACGTCGGCGAGAGAGGCACAGAACACGCGCTGGCGCCGTCCGTGCGCGGCGAAGAACTCTGCATGCGCCTTGTTCCACTGAAGCGGCTTGCGCCAGTTGCTGGCGGACGTGCGCCGGCGCGGCGCACCCGGGCCCCAGTTGATCTTCTGCACTCTCGACGGCGTGCTGCGTTCTGCGTAACAATGGTCGCACCCAGGCGACACCTTCGTGCACCCGATCCATGGATTGAAAGTCGCGTCACACCATTCGATTTTGCTGTTTTCGCTCATGCCCACACCCGTTTGAAGTTCTCGGCGCGCACATATGCCTTCGCATTCTTGTCGTAGACGATGTTGCTCGGCGCGAGCTTCTGGTATTCGCTGAGATCGCCGCTCGCGCAAGGCATCGAGATCCCGAAGTAGTCGACGAGTGCGCCACGGTTGACGGTCCCGTAGTGCGCGACGAGGAAGTCGATGAAGCGCAGCCGCTGTTCGACTGCGTATTTGAGGTCGCTCACCACTCACCCCCGAGGCCGTTGAGTTTCTGGAGTACTCCCGGCAGCGCGACCATGCTCGACACCGTGTATAGGCCTCGCGCGATCGCGCCGATCATCCACAGCAGGAACGCGCGCTGAGACGTGCGGGTCCAGTCATCGAGTTCGGCACAGCGCGGCAGGGGCGCGGGCCGGAGCACTTCCGGCAGAGTCTCGATCGCGGGCGCGTGCTGCGCAGCGATCGGCGCACGGTCATCTACCGGCTCGGGTGCCAGCTCGGGTTCGGCGGCGAACATGTCAAACTGCACCGCTGCCCCCGACCCGATAAACAATCCCCGTTTTCATATATCCAGCGAGCTTCTCGCGCTCGTAGCTTTCGCGGTCAACGTCCCACCAGACGGTACCGCTGCCTGCTGGGGAGCCGATCTGGTAGATGCGCACTTGGGCGGCTCGCTTACCCCATGGCAGCACTGCGTTACCGATCGACTGGCCGAGGCTCCACAGGAACATGCAGAAGTTCGCCACATCGCGCGGATCGCCTTTCTCGACGTGCTCGCGCAGCATTACCGATAACTCGTCCGGATCGCACTGTTGCCAGCCGTCGCGGCCTTTGTCGCGCGCTTGCGCAAGCTTCTCTTTCATCGCTGCTGCGAAAGCATCGACGGCGAGATCGTCGGCGTGCGGCGCTACCGAAACAGTGGCGACGGGCGCGGCGAGCGCGGCGCGAACCTCGTCATGAGCGGCATATATTTCCTTGCGCACGGCGTTACTGTGTTCAAGTCCCTTCAGGCTCGTTGATTGCGTAAAGGCGCTTCTGCCGAGATACCAGTCAACCGCTTTCTCAATTCGAACGAGTGCGGCGCGTGTACTGCCGTTATCTTTCGGCGCAGCAGGGGCGATGAGATCGGTGTTCGAGGGGCGGCGGTTCCAATCCCGCTCATTACCCGCGCCGTCTTCGCGAAGCTTCGTTCCGCCGCCGCACTCGGTGCATTCGAGCCAGTAGTCGCCAATTCCGTTACCCTGGCGGACCGGCACTTTTGTGCAGCCACAGAAGGCGCACGGGAGAAGTTGCTCATTCATTGCAGTTCGATCCTCGTGTTAGGCGGCTCGGCCGCGATATGTCTTTGTGAACGCAGCATCAACAGCGTGGCCGCGATCGCGAACCACATTTGCCAGCCGTGTGCGGTCCTGATGGCTGGCCGTCGCCTGCCGAAGCAGCCCGAAGTAGCTATTCGCCATCTCGTGCACGTCAGCGGCTGCCGCTTGCGCAACACGGCGCAGCGCTTCATTGCGAGTGCGCTTACGCGTCTCGCGGCGCCATGGTTTGATCACCTGCCCGACGAAATCGACGCCTCGCGAAATCGGTTGCAGGATCGTCTTGCGTGGGTTCAGGTGCACGCCAAGGCGCTCCGGCAAGAAGCCCGTCACGTCACGCAATACAGCGTTGAGCCAGTCGGTCGATTCGTGCAGGAACACGAAGTCATCCACGTAGCGGATGTAGTGCCGCGCACGCAATTGATGCTTCGCGCGCTGGTCCAGCACGTCGAGATAGACGTTCGCGAAGAACTGGGACGACAGATTGCCGATCGGCAGACCAAGATGCGCCGGCTGGTTCATCAACCGCTTATGCGGCGGTACGAGGTCCATCAGGCGCGGATCGCCACGCATCTCGAAGTCAGTGCGCGGATCGTGGAACAGCACTGTCTCGGTCAGGGCGAGCCACCATGCCTCGTCGATTCGCGTCGCTAGCAGCTCGCGCAGGATCAACTTGTCGATGCTGACGAAGAAGTTCGCCAGATCGCACTTCAGGTAGTAAGCCGGCCGGCTCCAGTTCTGGGTGATGCTGCGAACTTTGGCCTCAAGGCGCTGCGCAGCGTACAGCGTGCCGCGCCCCTTGATGCAGGCGCAGCTATCCGCGATGAACGAATTCTCGAAGCGCGGTCCGATCCGGTTATAGAGCAGGTGATGCACAATTCGATCGCGGAACTCCGCCGCCCAGACCTCGCGCGGTTTTGGTCTCGTGATGACGAAGCAAATCGATCGACCGGGTCGGTAGGAGCCGTCGGCCAGTTCGTCGTGCAAACGAGTGAGATTTCGTTCGAGATCGGCCTCAAATGCAAGCGCGCTCGCGGTCTTGCGTTTCGTGCGCCGGCAATCACGATATGCCGTGATGAGCTCTGCGCCAGTAAAGCCATCTTGCCGCTCGATCCAATCTGCTGACGGCGACCGCGCGGAGCGCGGCGCTCTTGTGGTTGTTGTTCTGGTTACCGTTGTTGTAGTTCTGATACCAGGCGTAAGCTGAACCATCGTGCTATCTACGTCGCCCGGGCGATTGCTCGTCTGGGAAACTGCGCCGGACCGTTCCGCACGCTGGCGATCGGTTTCCGTGATGCGCATGGCGGTGGCTTCGTGAGCCAGCGGCACGACCAGATTGAAACGGTGCTCAGTCATGGCGGCGTGAACCTCCATGAGACGGGCGACGAGCGGCCCATTCCCTCCATTTCACCGCTTGTTTGCTGATGCTCTCGGTGAGTCGGATCACGCTCCAGTACTGGCGATCGGTGATCTCGTGCATGTCCCACGCGAGGCGAAACAGAAGCTCGACGAGTTTGACGCGTTCGATCAGCATCGAAAGATGCGGCACCTTGTCTTCGGCCACGTTGGCACGATAGACCAGAATCAGCAGCTTCTTCGTTTCGTCGACGATATCTTCGCCGATGAGGCGCTTGAAGGAACGCTCCATATTCTTGACCATGCCCGTAACCTTCGTGAGAAGGTCGTAGCCGGTTCTATATACGTCGAGCTCGGTGTGGAGGGCCATGATGGCTAAATGATTAAATTACTGAAGGAATGAATCTGCTGACGGCGACCGCGCGGAGCGCGGCGCTCTTGTGGAGGCTGAACTGGAGACCGATGCCGTAGAACTGATACCAGGCGCAAGCTGAATCGTCCTCGTATTCCTCCTCGAGCCAGATGCTTCCCTCGGCACAGAACTCCGGAAATGCAGCCTGAAGAAGGCGTCCTTCGCGCCGTGTAGGAAGCTTGAGGCCGCGCTCGACCGCATATCCCGTTGCGTCGTCGTGATTGAGTTCGCCCCCTTCGCCGGCGTGCAGAATAAGGTAATAGTCGAGCGATCCGTCTTCCTTGAAGATCGGGCCGGCGAGTCGTGCGCCAGCCGAAAGCGGAATCACCACGCGCTCGATGACATACTCGGTGGCAACGGCCTGCTGCTTGAACTGCGCAATCAAGGCGCCGATCCGTGCATGCTCGGACTCGATGTGGTCAAGTGTGACTATCGACATTGAGGTTCTCCGGATAACGAAATAAATGAGTGAATGAATCAAGCAGTGAATCTGCTGACGGCGACCGCGCGGAGCGCGGCGCTCTTGCGGTAGCCGTACTGGTGACCGAGGCTGTAGCTCTGACACCAGGCGCAAGCTGAATCCCATTCGACGTCGTCGTCCGTCCAGTACGCCTCAGGCTTCACCAGCTCGCGGCGCTCGTTGTAGATGATCAATGCATCGACGCGGTTATAAAGGACACCGCCGACACTTTTGGCCCATTCGCGCTGTAGCTCGCGGGGCAAACGTTCGTCATTTACCGCGGCGACGACGGTGTGCTCGACATCGCCGTTCTTGTTGATGCGGCCGTACAGGTAGGTATGACCTACTGCGATCGGTGGAAGTTGAATTTGTTGCATCACTTCTCCTGATGAATGGTCCCCTGTTATGGGGTGTGGTTACCTTCGATCTGTATGTTTATGTTGATACGTTCTCCCGGTTGATCGCGACCCTGCCGATCATCACCTGCACGCGCTCACCTCGATCGCAGGACACCATTTCTGCGAATGATTGAACGAGTGCGTGCAGCTGCTCGGACGTGGGCTCTTTCGCAAAGACGTAGAGTCGGCTTTGCTCCATGAATGTCTCGCGCCGGCGCTTTCGTTCGACGTTCATCAGTTGCCTGCGACGCGATAGTTAGCAGGCTGCGTATCGGTCCGCGACTGCAGTTCCTCAGGCTTCAGAGAGCAGTCGAATCCAGCGGCGAGATAGGCGTCGTAGACCTCTTTCGACACCTGGCATCGGATGAGCACCGCGGCCTTCTGCAGCTTCGCCTTCACGTCGACATCTTCAGTGACCGTCGACTGACGGACCGTCTCGGCGGCCGCGACCTCGAGCTTGCAGTCCTGCAGGCTGTGCGAAGCGCCGCCGACGAGTGAGACGCCAGCGACCGCGCCGCCGAACTGGACTGTCTGACCGCAGTTCATTTGCGAGAAGCTTGCCGCGTACGCGCCGAGCACGGGCGCCGATACGTTGCGCACGGTCTGCGAGGTATGCTCCGGCTCCTGGCTGAACTGAATGGTCCCTTGCGCGGTCGAGGTCGATGCCGAGTTCTGCGTCGCGCTCGCCGACGTCGACGTCTGTGCGACTGCTCCGGCCGCATGAGCCAGGAGTACAATCGACGCCGCGATGATGAAATTCTGTTTCATTGTTGTCACCCCCAACGGTGGTTGCACGGGGCCTTCGGTATTAGCCGTACCGAAGGCCCTTTTCATCAGTTGCCGTAGGAATAGCTGCCGTTGACGTTCGAATAGCCGTACGACGAGACGTCGGTGCCGACACCCGACTTGCTGTCGCCATAGCCGCTGCCGTTCGTATAGCCGCCGGCGTTCGCGCTCGACGTGCTGCCCGTATAGCCGAACGAGCCCGACGCGCCGGCGCCAACGCCGCTCAGGCCATAGCCACCGACACCCGCGCCGATAGCCGTGCCACCGATGGCATAGCCGCCGCCGCTCGAATTGCTCCACTGGGACGAATAGCCATTGCCGTTTTGTCCCGCTTCGGCCTGCGAGCCGCCCGACGTGCTCACCGACGAGCCGAAGCCGCCGCTGAACCCGAACGAGCTCGTCGCGCCGTAGTTGCCATTCCCGTTGCCGTTATTGCCGTTGCCATTGCCGGCGAAAGCGACGGGTGCCGCGGCGAGTGCGAGGGCTGCTGCAAATGCAAAAGTGATGCGCTTCATGTAGATCTCCGTAGGTTGGTTTTGCGCGGTGGTCCGGCCGCGCCCGGTCCTTCAATTTTTCTGTTCTGATTTGTGTGCCGCGCGTTTTTCGTTGCTATAGGCCTCGGCAAAGCGCTCGAGCGCGTCCAGCGAGCCGCTGACGCTCCAGTAGTGCTCTCTGCCGATCACAGCATCGAGCTGGATGGACATGCCGGAGGCGCGCGCCAATTCGATCAGGTAGTCACTCACGGTCGCCCAGTATTCGGAAACGGCCACGCATCTGTGGGCTGCGGTTTGCGCTTGAGCGTCGGCTTGACGTTGTCGACCTGCGCGGCCTCTGTCACCATCGCCGCCCCGGCACGAGGTTTAGCCGCGGCCTTCTTCGCAGCGGGTGCCTTCACTGCAGGCGTCTTCTTAGCAGCTACCTTCTTGGCAGCGACTTTCTTTGCGGGCGCTGGCGCTGCCGGTGCAGCCTTCGCGGTCGGCTTCGGTGATGCAGGAGGCACCTTCTTTGCGGGCGCCGGCTTTTCCTTCGGCTTCGGCCGCATATCGGTCTCGACCTGTTTGCGCACGACACCCGGGTCGATGCCGCGTTCGCGTGCGATCGCCTCGAGCAGCTCGGGCTTGCCGGTCGAATAGGTGGCCGCAACGGATTCGTCGATCAGTGCGATATCCATCACCATCCGGCCGAGCGCTTCCGAATCCTTCGCCAGCTCGTCGAGTTTCTTCGCAAAATCCGCTTCACTGATGACGGACTTGCCCCAGTCGTAGAGCTTGCAAAGACGCTTCTGGTTTTCGTTCCACAGGCGTCGATAGAACGTGACGGCGACGATCTTCAGGTCGAAGTCATCGAGGCCGGTGCCGTCGTGTGCCTCGCGCACCTGACGGAAGAGCTCGCCGCGATATGCGTCGGCCTTTTTCTTCTTCGCGAGCTCGGCCGACTGCGACGGGTTCGACGTGCCCGCGCTGCGCGCTTCGATGCCCTTATCGGCGAGTGCCTTCTTCAGATCCGCCCTCGGCATGACGTCGATCAGCTTGCCATCGTGCGGGCTCTCCAGGAGTGACGAGGCCTTCACGCCCTTGGCGCCGATGATCTGGCGATACGAGCGGCGCTTCGGGTCCTCGTAGCAGGTGTCGTCGAGCTGCACGAGGCCGCCCTGCAGCTGGCTGTACTGGTGCGGCAGCGCAGCCTTCGCCTCTTTTCCGGTGATGACTGCGCGCCCAGTTGCTTCGGCGTCTGCGCGTTTCTGCGCAGCAGATGCTTCGCGCTTCTTCGCGAAGCACGCCGGATCCGTGCAGATCTCTTTGCCGCGCACGTCTTCGAACAGCTCGGGCTGGTTGCCGGTGCGCTTCGGGCACGGGCCGCACGCGCCGGCCGCAGGAACGAGCGCCGCGTCGGCCGTCTTGAACGGCGCCTGGTCGAGACGCAACATGTATGTGCGCTCGATGTGCTCGGACGCAGCCTTGACCGTTCGCGGCTCGCCGTTGATATACGGGGCGGTCAGTTCCTTCGCTGCTTTGTCCTGCAGGTCGGTGGGCAGACGCGCGATCATCAGCGCGGTCTTCGCGTTCAGCTTCTCTTCGAAGAACAGCTTGCGCGTCTGCACATTGAGCGCGCACAGCTTCAGGCGTTGTGCGACGTACGTGCGCGTCTGGCTGACCTCGGCTGCGATTTGCTCGAGCGTGTGGCCACGATCGGAGAGGACCTTGTAGCCGTCGGCCTCCTCGAGCGGATGCAGATCCTTCCGCTGCAGGTTCTCGACGATCTGGATGTGCAGCACCTCGTCGTCCGTGAGATCGCGCACGAGCACGGGAACTTCGGACAGGCCTGCGGTATTGGCCGCACGGAAGCGGCGCTCGCCAGCGACGATCTCGTACAGTCCAGTAACGTCATCCGGCCACGGGCGCACGAGCAGCGGCTGCAGGACGCCATGTTTGCGCACGCTCTCGGTGAGCTCTGCCTGCTCGGTCTCGGGGAAGCGCTTTCGGGGGTTCGTGGGCGACGGACGCACGGCGCCGAGGCGCAAGAATTCGACGGTCTGCACGGAATAATCTCCTGATCTATTTGGGTCATTCACGCTCATTCAAGAGCGTTCAATGCACCACGCGGTCGGCGGCCGGAGCCGGAGTGGGCGCGGCCGCGCCGAGGACGGCTTCGAAGATCCGTGCGAGCGCTGTCGCGCTGAAGCGCGGTTCCGGCGCGCCGCGGGTCTCTGCGTGCGCGCGGTAGAGCTCGAGGGCGTGGCGCCATTCGGCGTTGTCGGTGCCGGGTTGGACCAGCAGCGGCATCCAGTTGCCGGCGCCGTACATGCGGTCGTACGAGGCGAAGAGGTCGCGGCGCGTGTCGTTCACCGGGATCGAGATCGAGGGGTCGACGTTCGCGCCGAGCTCGTGCGTGCAGCCCATGGCAAATTCGCGATGCGGTTCCGTATTCCGGTCGAACACGATCGTCGCGACGCGTCGGCCGTCTTCGCCGAGCGCGGTCATGTGCATCGCGAGATCGGTGTGGCGGGAATCGTTGAAGACGAAAATAGTTTTCATGGCTTCGCTCTCTTCGAGTATTGCGTCATGCGCTGGCGCTTGGCGGCGCGCAGCTGCGCGCGGGCGATTCGGTATGCGTCCCTGAAATCCATGCTCCCGTCGTCGACGGAGGCGAAGAGTTGGAACAGGGTCGGCGAGGGGACTCGGCGCCTAGTACGAGGTTTCTTCATCGCGGAGGCTCAGCTGCTGCATACCTCCGCCCACGGGGAGATCCTGCAGCGCGCGCTTCAGCTCCCACGTGCCGATCGGCTGCACGCGCAGCTGGCGGACGAACAGGCGAGACGCGGCTTCGTCGAGGAACGTGATCCCGTAGATCGCGCCCTTGCCGAATGCCTTCGTGAAGGCCTGGAGTGCGGGTTCGTCGTCAGTGGCCTCGCAGGCCGGCACGTCGACGCGCACGAACGATTCACCGCCGATGGTGAGGTCGGAGACACGGCCTGCAATGCGTTGGTGTCCGAACAATTCAACCAAGGCCCATTGCTCGAATTTCTGCTCGCTCATCTCGAATCCTTAAAAAATGGGGCGCTGTACGAGCCGCCACCGAGAGCACGCGGTCGGGGAAATTGCCGCGCGCCTGAGAGCTTGGTTAGCTGGGCATCGCGATCGCGGCGCCAGTGGAGTACGGAGGGAAATAGCGGGTCGCGCGAGCGACAGCCGTATCGAGTTCGAGCACCGCGGCTTCGCCTTCGTCGTGCGCGAGGTCGTAGAGCGCGGGCAGGCCGGTTTCGAGTGCTGCCTTCACCTCGTCGCGATTCGCCAGACGGCCCTCGCGGTACCAGAACGTCTGCTCGGGTTCGCCCATCCGGAAGATCACGCCATTACGGATGCTCACGGCCATCGAATCACGGGTGACCCATACGAGCGCGACACCCGGGTTGTGGTCGAACATCGTTCCGGCCGGTGCCTGCTTGTTCATCGGCATGCCTGAGTCGCGGCGCGAGGCGCGCGGATTGACGATGAACGGGCAGACCTGCGCCGCGAACTTCGCGCACTCGACATGGCACGGCGGCTCGCCGGACGTGCGGCTGACGGCCGATGTCGGCCCGATCACGAATGCCTTGTACTGGCCGAGCTGCGTGCCGCAGATCCAGCAGCGCTTGTAATAGATGCACGTCGCGAACTTCTCCGTATCGGCGACGCGAAAGTCCGGCTTGCCGTCGATGCGGGCGACGAAATACGGAATCGGATAGCCGCGGGAATCGAGGGGTAGCGCGCGCATGCGCACCGGAACTTCCGGCAAGCCTTGCCGGAGCGCGATCGACGTCATGGAAACCCCATGCGGAAGGCGCGCCGCGGCCGCGCCTCCGTCAGAGCCCGATACATCGTTCGCGGGGGCGGAAAAGTGGGCGTCGTATCGCTTCGCGACCGCGAGCATGGACCAGGCAACGCAGCCGCTCGCGATGGAGGCGAGGCCGAGATATCCGAGAGCGCTCATGTCATTCCTCATCTGCGTCATTGGCTGCGAGTCGCTTCAGATCGACGGTGTGTTCGTCGAACGCGAAACACGTTTGGGTGCGGGCCGCGGCGCGCGGCGTCACATGGCGGCCGACGTGGCGCTGCGGTCGGCCGACGATCTGCGCGCGGACCGCGGCTTGCACGGCGGCGCGAACCGCGGGATTGAGCAGCGCTTCGTCCGGCGCGCCTTCGACGCCGAGCGTTCGGCACGCTTGCGCGAGCAGCTCGTCGGGGAGGCGGGTGGGCGTCGGTCGCATGGCTGGGCTCACAGGCAGCGCGTGAGGCTGCACGTCGTGTCGCCAGCAGCGAGGCGATCCTCGTATTGCTGGTAGCCGAGCACGAGCAGGTAGACGAACGCGACGCCGAGAACGGCCAGGGCGTTGCGAACGATGCGGAAAGCGCGCTTCAGCGCACGGGCACCACGCGACGACGCGCTGGGTGTGCTGGCGGTGGGGTTGGCTTGCTGTTGCTGGGACATCGTTCGCTCCGTGTGCGTGTTGCGATCTGATGGAGCGAATATTAGGCAATGCCATATCTCTTGTAAAGAGGCATTGCCATATTTTTTTCAGGGCGGGCAGAATGCGCGGGAAGCATTCCAACCACACGGGGTACAGAAATGAGAACGATGAAAACGCTGGCGGCAGCAGCGCTGGCGGCGGGGTGTATCAGTGCTCACGCGCAACAGCAGCCGAGCGGGCCGCCGGACGGCGACGTGGTGAAGGCTGCGGTTAGGGCGCTAGCGCCGCGCCCGGAATGGGCGAATGTGACGATCGACAGGCGCGAAGAGAAGACGCTTTCGCTGACGATCCACTACAAGGTGCCCCCGGCGGAAGGTATTGCCACATCGGAGGCCGATACCGAGGCCCTGGTGGTCGCGGTCGCTCAGGGGCTGGCGAAGGCCGGACATTCGCCGGCGAAGGAGAACAGGCTGATCTTTGTGAACGCGACGCGAGACGTTCTCGGCGTAACTGGGGAGAAGAGGGTGCAGTTCTTGGGGACGGCGATCTATCGGCCTGATCGCGACGGTGTGTCGTTCAAGCCGACTCTTTGATCATTGGGTCGCCAGGTTCGCCAGCTGGCGGCCAAGCACGAAAATGGGCTCGAGGAGCCCCATGGCGTTATCGCTATTCGCACCGACGATGCCGAACCGGGTTTCGCCGTCGGAGCATAAATCGATATAGAGATGGGCGTAGACGGAAAACGACGCTGCACCTATGCCTACTGCATGGGGCGCGAATGGCTTTCGATACGCGTCCAGATAGACGACCTTATCCTGCCTTCTTCCGCGCGGTGGGTCTTCGTGCTCCGCCATGTACGCCCCGGGTCTTAAGCTGCTGCTGCGCATAGGAGGGCGGATGGGTTTCGACGCCGTCCTGCAGCAAGTCGCGCATCAGCGACAAACGCTTGGGGCTCAGCTGACCGCTCTCGAAGGCTTCTCTGAGTTCGCTAATAAATTCTTCCAACTTGTTGCGCTCACTTTTTAAGCCTCCTGATACATCAGCGGAACCAGGGTTTACCTCGGGGTTTATGCGGAGTGAGTTTTCTTTTGTCCCCCCCCACGGATCGGACACGCGCTCCGTGAAGATAAGGTCGAAGCCCCAATATTCGAGGTCAGCGACATCGCTGAAATAGTGAATCATTGGCTCGATCCGCGTTTTAGCAACGCGACCGAATTTGACCCAGTCCTGCACGGATGCAGGCTTCACGCCCATAGCGTCCGCGAACGCCTTCTTCGTGACGCCCTTTTTCTTGATGGCGGCCGCTATGGCATCGCCTAATTCTTTCCCAGTAAGCATTGCCTAATTTGACCCGTTGGACGGTCGATGCGGCAATGCCTTGCTAAAATGAGGCAATGCCATATAATGCAGCCCATGAGCGAGACCTACACCGACGCTGTCCTGCGGGCCAGCAAGCTTCTTGGCGGCAACGCGGCGCTTGCGCGCGCGATCGGCGTGAAACCGCCGACCGTGCAGCAGTGGGTGAACGGCGAACGGCCGGTTCCCCCAAAGCGCTGCGTAGCTATCGAAAAACTCACGAATGGCTCGGTGAGCCGCAAGAGCCTGCGACCAAGCGATTGGGCAGAGTGCTGGCCCGATCTCGCGCAGGCGTTGCCAGCTGAACAGGGGATCTGAATGAAGCTTTTCAGCGGATTTTTGCTGCCGGCCGCCGAAGTCGGGCTCGGCTGGTTCTGGCTGGCGGGCGGACACGACGTCGCGGGTCGCCTGCTGACGTTCTATTGGTGGTTGATCGTGGCGATCACGTTCGCCTTCGCGTTCGTCATTGTGATCGCCCGGTTGGCCTCCGATCGCGCGATCCCTATTCCGGGGACGACGCGCGCGCGCCGCATCCGGTCTCGCGCGGTGATCTTCGCGCGCGTCATCGCGCAGGTGGCAATCGGCTGCACGTCGCTGGCGGTCTTTTCGCTCGCCGGTTGGCTGTTCGCGATGTTTGCGCTGCTGCTCGCGACTGATGAGAAGAAGCCGGCGGGTGCGTGAATGGCTGAGCGCTCGCTGCACGAAGTCCTCGCCGACGTCATCGATGCTGGTCATCGATACCCGGCACTCCAGCTGGAGATCCTGCATTGCCTCTACGAAGGCGAGCGACTCCGCGAGGGACTGTTTAGCGTGGATTGCGACGCAACCTCGCGCGGCTCGAGCGCCGGCGCGGAGTTGACGGTCCTGACCACGAAGCTGTGGCCGACAGATTGGCTGTTGCAATTCGCGCGCGCTGTTAGCTGCGGCGTTATGCCCGAGGCGGTACTGCCGACGGCGGATGAATCGAATGGACATGTGATCTCGCGTTCGCGTGAGGAACATGAAGCGAATTTAACTACCGGTGCGTTCATGCGCATTCCTGAATATTTGAATACGGAGTAACCCTTATGAATGCCGTTGCCCAGACGGTCCAGAGCATGCTTCCGCGCGTGCCGATCGTCGAAAAACTCTTACGCGATGCGTTCTCGGATCCGAAGAAGAAACAGGCGATTCTCGAAGCCACTGGCTGGGACGTCTCGATGCTGTCGAAGATCCTGTCGAACACGGCGGGCATCACGCTCGAGCACCAGACCGCCGTTATCGACGCGCTCGACCTCGTCATCGTGCCCAAGAGCTACATGGAATATCTCGCTCAGGGCAATGTGATCGGGAGTAACTGCCGTTGCGCGCGCATGAGCATGGGCGCGTGCGGCGCGGCCGCGTAAGAGCTGGGCCAGCTGTATTCAATATTCGTCGTCTCAACGCGCGGGGTCGCAACGCATGTCGTTTCATCTATCGAATCTCGCATGGGAAATCGAGCTTCGCGGTCCGCAGAAGCTCGTTTTGCTTTGCCTGTCGCATTTGAGCGTGCAGAGCACGTGTGAGTGCAGCGTGACGATCGCGCGGCTGATGGTGCTGTGTGGCATGTCGTCGTCCGGCGTTCGCCAGCAGATCGGCTCGCTCGTCGCGCTCGGCCTCGTGGAGGAGCTGCGCGACGGGCGCCAAACCTTCTACCGCGTGAACGTCCATGTGCGCGATGAGCGAGTCTAGAAAGACACCGGAGTTCAACGCCGGGCTCGTCGACGCAGCGATCCGGCGGCACGTGGATCATCGCGCGAACCTGTTGATTCCTGAGGCCTCGATCCGCTACGGCCTCGGCGGCAAGATCGGCGAATACCGCGCCGACTTCGTGATGGTCACGCGCGCCGGTTACGCGACCGAGCTCGAGGTGAAGGTCTCGCTCGGCGACTGGCGCAAGGATCTGTCGAAGCCGAAGTGGGTGGGCATGCCTGGCTGGATTACTCGCTTCGTGTACGTCGTGCCCGAGCAGCTCGGCATTCCCGAGTTCGTGCCCGCGCACGCGGGCGTCTGGCACGTGAAGCCGACCCGCGTCGACCATTTCAGCACGCGGCCTGACGGCTACAAGATCACGCTCGCTCGCGCGCCGCACGTGCTTGGCCGCGAGAAGGTGCCGGCCGCCGTGATCGGCACGTGGCACAAAAACCTCTACTACCGCTATTGGGACCAGCGCATGACGCTCGAGAAGCGCATCCCGCGCGCGGTCCGTGAAGGTGTTGCATGAGCCACTACGCTTTCCAATGGGCTAAGCGCCAATGCGTAGGCGACTCGACGACGAAGACCGTCCTGAAGACCTACGCGAACTGGGCGAGTGAGGACTACAGCACTTGGGTGACCAACGAGGAGTTGCTCATCGACACGGAGCTGAACATCCAGACGATCCGAAAGGCGCGCACGAGGCTGATCGAGAAGGGCTACCTGATCGAGACGGACAAGCGCATTGGCGAGACGCGCAGCATCGTCGTCTATCAAATGGTGGCGCCTCCCGGCTCGACCATCGTGCAGGCGATCGACCAGCGCACGGGCGAAACAGTTTCGCTCAGCCCTCCGTCACGTGAGGAATACGAGGCGAAGCCCCTCCAAAAACGAAGCCCCTCCAAATCTGGAGCCTCTTCGGGAAAAAGAGCCAAGGGGGATGAAAAAGCAAGCCCCACCAAAATTGGAGCCCCTCCAAATCCCACGTCAAGCCCCTCCAAATCCCACGCCAAGGGGGGTGAAATTCCACCTCAAGCCCCTCCAAATTTGGAGCCCAATAAAGCAGATATTGCTTTAGAGAGCAGAGAGCAGCAGCTCGCGCGCGAGGCTGGCGGTGTGGATACCTCGGATGCTGCTGCCGCTGCTGCTGACGACGATCAAAAAGCCGGAACGACCCCGCTCGACGTCGAGGCACGGCTGACGGATCTGCTCATCGAGCTCGAGGCCGAGCGCGGCAAGCGGCTCGTCATCGACCGCAGCCGCGATCGCGTGCACATCGTCACGTGGGTCGGCCGGCAGCTGACGGAGGCCGAGCTGCGCGTCGCTCACGCTCGAGCAGCTGGCGCTCGCCAGAGGGACCGGGACGATCGTGCGGTGAACGTGGGGTTCGTCGCCCAGTTCGTCAGCGAGGTGCTGGCGGAGCGCGAGACCAGCGTCACTGCGGCCGCTGAAACGGCGCCGGCGCAATGGTGGCTCAGCGATTCTGGCATCGGTGGCCAGGGCAAGCGCGTGCGCGTCGAGCGCAAGCGAAACGAGTCGACCCCCGATTTCCTGATCCGCGTGGCGAAGGAATCGGGCCGCGGGCCGTGGATCGACTACGTGCTCAAACGCGAGCAGGGCAGTTCCCGCTATCAGGACGTCATCCAGTTCTTCGGCGACGCTCTCATGCCTACGGACCACTACGCATCGTGATTCCAAATCTCTTCGAAAGCTCAGGGCTTATCAACGGAATGTTGGTCGTCATCGATCCGCTGCTCGATCAGATGCCACGTATGACCGTGTCGCCGAGCTTTGCCGCGCTGATGCCGCCGGAGTTCGTTGCGGAACTGAATGCCTGGATGCTCGATTTTTTTGGCACTAAGAGCGTCGCCATCGAAATGCCGGGCGGTCGCATTGCCATGGGCCCGAAGGGATATGGCGCACTGAAGGAGGTATTGGGATGAACTGCGAAGCCGGCCAGATGGCCATCATTGTCGGGACCAGGTGCACGCCCGAGAATCTCGGTCGCATCGTCGACGTTGTTTCGCGCGCGACATGCGGCGAGGCGTTTGTGATGACGAACGGCGTGCTCATCATGCTCGAGTCGCCGGAGGCGGACGTTTGGCGCATTCGGAGCGACGTGCCACTGAAATGGCGTGCTGAGAATGGCGAGATGTTCGAAGCATACGAGATCGCGACTGGCGATCGCTTCCTGCTTCCGGTCACGGGTTTGCAGCTTGATGCTGACGTGCGCGACGAGGTGTCAGCGTGAAGGTCCGCGAACTGATCTGCGATCCGCTCGACATCTGGGTATGCCGCGCCGAGCTCGAGGAGTTCAGCGGGCAGCGCCTCGACGCCTCGGTTATGGCAGCTCTGAAGGCAAAGCTTGGCACGGGACTGCCGTACTGGCCATCGCGCGACTGGCTGACGGGCGGCGCGATCATCGCCCGCGAGCGCATCGCCGTTATTCCTGAGGGTGACGAGTGGGTCGCGCTGTGGCATCCGGAGAGCTGGCCGAGCGGCGTTGTCTCGACGGATGGCCCGGCCATGACAGGTCCGACCGCACTCATCGCGGCGATGCGCTGCTACGTCGCGTCGAAATACGGTGATGAGGTGCCTGCATGAAAGCGACGATCAACGCACGCGGGCAGCTCATCGTCGAGCCCGAGAACGAGCTCGAGGCGTATGCGCTCGGCAAATGGTCAGCGGTGAATCAGATGGACTGGTTTTCGGCTGTCCCCACGGTGAAGCTGAACATCATAGTGAATTGCGAGCGCTGGCCCGATGCAATTGAGCCGATGTGCCCACCTGCGATGCGCCGACCATGAGCAAGGGAACCATTCGTTTGCCCGCCAGCGCGATCACAGGCGGCCGCGTGGGCACGGCGCGGATCCGCGAGCAGATTGCCAGCGCGGCGCGCGAGCTGGCGGACACGACGCCCACTCCGCTCGACGCAGCGATGCGTTCGCTCGCTGGCGCGATGGCCATGTCGGCGCCAGAGGTAATCGCTGCTTGGTGCACATCGCCAATCGAGCGCATGCAGCAGCTCGGGCGCCTGACGCGCGGCAAGCAGAACAAAACTGAGACGGCATACGAGGACGAAGTACTCAAGCCGCAGCTGCACGCCGGCGAGATCCTCTGGTACCGCTTCGAATCGATCAAGCTGCGGCTGGCGGACCGCACGTTCATCACGATCGATTTCCCGGTCATCACGGCAGCGGGGCAGCTCGAATTCCGCGAGGTGAAGGGTAGATGGACGGACGATGCCCGTGCCAAAACGAAGGCGGCCGCCAGCCAGTTCCCATTCCGTTTCATCGCTATTCAGCGCGCCGGCCGCCACGGCTGGCGCACCGAAGATCTCACCAGCCGCAGCTGGTGATTTTCCCCACTTCCCGGAGAAGCTCATGAGCTACGCAATCAACTTTACCGCGGCCAACAAGGCCGAAGCGAAACAGCGAGTCGCCGACGAAATGGCGAAGATCGTCGAGCAGCAGCGCTGCCACGCGAAGGACAAGGACGCCGCGATCAGCACGGCGCACACGTTCATCGACATGCTGGCGGACGACGACGCGATGGACGTGCGCGTCGACATGTACGGATCGGTCGGCTATCAGTACACGGAGGCCGACCCGTATGGCGAATCGCCGGACGCTCGCTTCACGGCCGCCGGCGTGAACGTGAGCGCATATAGCGTCACGCGCGCGAGCGTGCAGCAGGGCGCCGAGCAAGCGTAACGCGAAACTGATCCAACGCCGCCGGCGCAGCCCGGCGGATCCAATTTCCGCCTTATGGTGAAACAGATGGCAAACCGCTCCAACATCAAACCGGCGCCGACGTGCGCCACGTGCCGCTTTGGCCAACCCTCCCCACCGTCGCCGCGCATGGCGCGTGCGTGTCGCCATCCGAAGCTGGAGCATTTGCGCGATCCAGTGGATGGTTGTCTGCCATCCTGCAGCGCCGCGCGTGATGGAGATGGCTTCGGCGACGATTTGTGCGGCCCTGAAGGGCGGCATTGGGAGGAGCATGTCGCGCCGCCGGCGCCCCGCGGCTTGGTGGCGAGTGTATGGCATGCATTGCGCGGAGCCACACCGTGAGAAGGCTCTGGAGCGAAGCCGAGGATGACGTGCTGCGTGACGTCGCGCGCCGCGGCGTGCCGCTCATCGACGAGATGCACCGACTGCCCGGGCGCACTCATGCCGGCGCACGGCAGCACGCATGGAGCTATCTCAAACTGAGGCTCGGGCAGCGGCCGTGGACCGATGAAGACCGCGAGATCCTGAAGCAGATCTACGCCTCCGACGAATCGGTCAAGCATGGTGTCGCGCGGCGTCTCCCGCATCGGACCTACAACCAAGCGAAACAGGAAGCGGCGAAGCGCGGCTTCGCGAATCCTGACGTGCGCCGTGTGTATGGTTATTCGTCAATCTTCTATCGCATCGAGCGCGTGCTGGGGGACGGCCGCAACGCCAGCGTGAAGCAGCTGGCGCTCGAGCTGGACGTATCGATCAGCGCCGTGGGGCGCGCTTTGAATAAGCAGCGCGGCACGCGCGCACGCGTCGGCGACTATGGACGGCTCTCCAACGGCGGCCTCGAGGATCTGTGGGCGCTGGGCGCGGGGTCTGATGCGCCGCGGCCGCCGCGCAAAACTTCGTCTGAGGCCTGCCGGGTCAAGCGCCACCGCGCAAAGGTGCGTGCCGGCCGGTTCGATCCGTTCGCAACCCTCCGCCAGCAGGTGGCCGCATGAGTACGTGGCAGCTTTTCGCGGTGGCAGCGGCTATCTATGGTGCCCGTGCGGTGCCTCCGCGGATTTGCGCGGTTGCCGCCGTACTGCACGCCCTTATCGCGATCGGCATTCGTTCCGGATGGCTCGGCTGATGCTCTCGCGCAAAACACCAATGCGGCGCACCGGCTTCAAACGCAAACCGGATTCGCCATTCAGCAGTCTGGCGAACCGCGGCACGTCGCTGCGCCGCACCGCTATCAAGCGCCGCGTGCGCAAGCCGACGGTCGATGAGGGCGCGCACTACCTCGCGGCCTGCCGCGGCGAGCCGTGCTATCTGCGCATCCCCGGTGTTTGCCATCTCAATCCGCGCGATCGCACTGTCGTTCCATGTCACTCGAACTTGCTCGAGCACGGCGGTGGCATGGGGCTCAAGGCCGAGCATCGATTCACTTTCCCGGGCTGCGACCTCTGTCACTACTGGCTGGACCGGTCGCGGATCCCGACGAAACAGGAACGGCGCGATGCCACGCTCGTAGCTCTCGGCCGCTGGATCCCGGTGCGCAAACGAAAGATGGCTGCACTGGAGGCCACGCGATGACGCTGGTGCTGACAACCGAAGTTCCGACCATGGTCGCGACCTCGTATCGCGGTCGTGTCTCATATCAACCGGGCTTTGCCGAACACATCGCGCGCGTGCGCGTCGTCAGGCGCATCCGGCTGGCGGACGGGTCGCTGGATCCGGAGCGTGCCGAGGTCGAGGTTTATGTGCCCGAGGACCGCCGCGCCGGCATCGAAGCGCCGCGCGACGCGTGGGTGACACCCGAGTATCTGCGCTGCCGCGCACTGCGCAGCAAAAACAGGAGGAGCCTGCGCGACTTCTTCGAATCCGACGTGATGGAGCTGGCGGTTTGAACCGCCAGCTGGCGCCGCGCACGGATCTGGAAAGCGCGCTTCGGGAGGCGTCGCGTGCGGTGCGCGCCGGCCATCCCGAGGAAACGATCAGGATTTCAGCATCCGCTCTGTGGCTGTTGAGCGAGACGCTGCACGCGCAGAGCAAGCGCATTGAGCAATTGAAGACCATGCAAACCACAAAGGCCATCCGATGAGCGAGACCACAGAAACACTCTTCCGCACGCCGCAGGATGCTCTCATATTCGCCTTCAACTATTCGATGCAGCGGCAGGACCGTTCGCTCGTCGACCGGCTAGCCACGCCGAGCCTGCGCACGGGGAAGGGCTTGAGCGGCAACGATGGAGCCGGGCAGGCCGGCATGATCCGCAGCGAGCTCGAGCAGCTGAGCGAGCTGGATCGCGCAGTACTCGCTGCGCGCTTCGCCCCGAAGTCGTGGCCGTGCGCATGCCGGAGCGCGTGCTGCTCTGGCCATATGCCAAATCCCGAATACATTGCTGCACTGCGTACGCTCGAGCAAGCCGCTCTGACGCAGCTATCCGGACATCTTTCGAACTACCGGCTGCGCGTGCGCCTCGTGGAGAAAGCCGTCGGCGTGAAGGTCGAGATCAATGCGGTGGCCAAGGAATGCGGCGTCAGCGAGAAAACGGCGGCCGCGCACTGGAAGATCATCCGTGAGTGGATCTGCGGTCGGCCGAAGCCGAAAGCCAAGCCGGCCGCGAAGCGCGTCCGCGTGGCGACGGATGAAGCGCGCGCCGACGTCGCTGCAGAGGAGGATAGCGCTGCGGCGGAAGTGCTCACGGCGGTCGATGGCATCGAATCGCTCGCGCGGAAGCGCGCAGACGATCTGCTCTCCACGCTGCCGTTTGTACATGCATAACGCGGGAAAAATTTGACTTTTCCGTTTCCGACCGTAAAATACGCTCCAATCTGACACTGTGAATAAGTGTCTCCGAAGCCCCGAGTCCTCACCGACCGGGGCTTTTTGCATTGCGCTCTCAGGTGTGCCGGTTCGAATCCGGATCGCTGGCCGAGACTCAGGTAGACGTACCCACGCGGTGCAACTCCCGGTGGGGGAATATACGGCCGGTGTGCCTCAATGGGCACACCTGAGAGCGTCGCGGCGCGCGACGCCCGCTTATTCAGGTGGCACGATGAACAAACCGAAGTCCAAGGGCGCCGCGCCCAAAGTGGCAGCGCGCCCACGCCTCGGCGATAGCGTCATCGTGCGCGCGCCGTATTTCCCGAAGCCGACTGTCGCGATTGTCATCGCCACGTTCGACGACGAGACCGACGATATCGCCGTGCAGGCGTTCCCGGTCGGTCGTGACTCATTGCAAGTCCCCGGCATCCCGTTCTTCGATGCCGAGCCAGACGCTAGCGTGCGATCGGCGGCATGGCCGGCCTGATGACGATCCGGGTCACGTCGAATGCACGTGACCTCGCGCGAGGCCTCAACGACTTCATCCAGCGGCAGGTGCCGTTCGCGATCGCGCAGGGCATCAACCGCACCGCGCAGCGCGTTGCTGAAGGCGAGGAAGAAAATCTCGCCGGCACGCTGGTGAATCCGTCGCCGTTCACGATGAACTCAGTGGGCGTGAAACGCGCGAAAAAGAGCTCGCCCACGGCAGTCGTCTATATGAAGGACATCGCCGCCGGCTATCTCGAACCGTTCGAAACCGGCGGCGTGCACAAACTCAATAGCCGCGCGCTGCTTAACCCGAAGAACCTTCGGCTCAATCAGTATGGCCAGTTGCCGCGCGGCACGCTCGCCGCGTTGAAGGGTAGGCCTGATGTATTCATCGGCGCGGTCAAGACAGCGTCCGGCGAAACGATCAACGGCGTATGGCAGCGGCCGACGAACACGAAGCGCGTCACGTTGTTGAATGCTCGTGGCAAACGACTTGGCAAGTTGAACAAGCTCGATGCCACGCAGAACAATGGGCGCGGCAAGCTCAAGCTGCTGATCCGTTTCGGCGACGCATTGCCAGTGAAGCAGCACCTCGATTGGGGCAAGCGCGCGAAGCAGATCGTCGATCAGTGGATCGACCGCGACCTCGCGGAGGCGCTGGGCGCCGCCATGAGGACGGCCAAGCGCTGAAAAGGAAGGTCACCCGGTGGATGGTGACCGGCGGCTCCGAGGGGGCCCCCAAACCTTACAGGGTCCTTCCGGGAGAGCCCTATTACGCGGGCATTGCGCGCGCGCGTTCTTCCCGTTCCTTTGACTTAAAAAAACACGTTACACGTTACACGCTATGGCGGCATCCAATGCGGCTCAAAGGCGCGCCGCGCCTAGCGAAGCGGGTGTAACGCAACGCGGCGCGAAAGCGGGGGGAAAGGGCAAGAACGTTACACCTGAGAGCGTTACACCGGTCGGCACCGACGGTGTGATTGGAAAAGCGGCGCTCGCCGACGCGCTCGGCTGGACTCGACCGAAGCTCGACCGGCGCCTCGACAGCGACGAGTCGTTTCCGATCGCGAAGCGCGGCACGCGCGCCGGCGGCTGGGAGTTCGAACTCACCGCGGTGAAGGCGTATCTGGCTGGCGGCGCGAACGCATCGCGAGCTCGCGCGCCGGCGTCGAGCGCGTCGGCCGCGCCCGATGCGAATCCCTACCCGGGTGCGAAGTACACGGTGCTGCCGCCGAGCGCCGTTCCACCGCCTGGCGTCGAGCCGCTGGTGCACAGCGGCGAGCAGACCGCTCGGCAGCGCCGCGACCAGGTGCAGGCCGAGATCCTTGAGGACAAGCTGCGGCGCGATCGCGGCGAGCTCGTGCAGGCCGAGGTCATGCGGCAGGTCATCACCAAGATGCTCGTGCACCTCGGCAAGGGCATGGACCGGCTGGCGGACCAGGTCGTCGAGAAGCTCGGGCTTCCGGAAGAGAACGCGGACGCGATCCGCGAGCTGACCGACGACCTGCGCACGACCATGGTCGACGAGCTGAAAGTGTTGATGGGCCCCGATGCTTGAGAACGCTTACGCCGATCCGTACCAGATCGTGCGCGAGGCGCTGGCCGCTTTCATCCCGCCGGCGCGCGAGACCGTCGCGCAATACGCGGCGCTCAACCGGCGCCTGACGAATCAGGGCGGCGGTTATGTGGGCCGGTGGCACCACGAGAAGGCGCCGTACCTCGTCGCGCCGATGGAGACGCTCACACGGCTGGATTACCTGACCACGGTTGTGGTCGGGCCCGGCCAGTCGGGCAAAACGGAGGTCGCGCAGAACTGGATGTTGAAGTCGGTCGCGAACGACCCGGGCGACATGCTCTGGTACATGCAGACCGACCCGGGCCTCGAGGCCTTCGTCAAAAGCCGGATCAACACGCAGATCGACGGCCATCCGGAGATGGCCATGCGGCTCGGCTCGCGGCCCGTCGACGATTCGCTGCATTTCAAGCGGTTCGACGGCATGCGCGTCGAGTTCCTGTCTGCGTCGCCGAACAACGTCATCAACAAGTCGGCGCCGCGGATCGTCGCCGACGAGGTGGACGCGTATCCCGAGTCGATGGGCGATATCAAGGCACTCCTCGATGTGCGCCGGCAGACGTTCGGGCGCCAGTCCATGCTGCTCGCGATGAGCCACCCGGACCGTGCGCGCGGGCTGATCCCGGAGCGCGACTGGAGCGCCGGCATCATGGCGATGTACGGCGATAGCGATCGCCGAGTGTGGTACTGGCCGTGCCCGGAGTGCGGTGTATGGTCGAGCCCCGTGCCGCTCGCAGCGCGCCACATGACGCTCCACTATCCGGAGGACGGCACGCTCGACGAGATCGAGCACGAGACGCGGCTGCTGTGTCCGGTCAATGGTTGCCTGATCGAGGACCGTCATCGCCGCGCGATGAACCTGGCTGCATACCGGTCACCGTTCGGCGGATGGATTGGCGACGGGCAGGAGATCTCGCAGGACGGCGTCGTGACTGGCGAGCTCGTCGCGCGTAAGAGCGCGGGCTTCTGGATCGTCGGCGCGATGTCGCCGTTCATTCTTGGTGGCATCGGAGGTCTCGCTCGAGCGAAGGTGAAAGCCGAGCGCGAGCTCGAGGTGAGCGGCGACGATCGAGGCCTGCGCCAGGTGACGGTCAAGCAGTTCGGGTTCCCGTACGCGCCGAAGCGCGGCGTTGGGTCTGTCGACGCGAATGTGCTCGCGGAGCGCGCCGAGCCAGACCTGAAGCTAGCCGTTATTCCGGAGGGCGTGCGGTTCACGACCGCCTTCATCGACGTGCAGATCGCGCACTTCGATTGGCTCGTGCGCGGATGGGGCGTTGGCGGAGAAAGCTGGATCATCGACCGCGGCCGCACGCCGGGAGACCCGGCGACATCGCCCGACGATTGGGACCAACTGCTTGAGTTGATCAACCGTGCATATCCGTTGTGCGACGGCAGCGGTCGTCGCATGCCGATACGGGCAACGGGGTTCGACAGCGGCGGTTCGCCGGGCGTCACGCAACAGGCCTACGCGGCGTGGATGCGCTGGCGCAAGTCAGAAAAGTGTGTGCGGCTCATCGGCAAGATCGCTGGGCGCGATGCATGGACAGTACTACCCACGAAAGGCGCGAAGACGCTCGAGGCGCCGAAGCTGCTCGTGAACTATCCGGACACAGGGCGTCAGGCAAACAAGGCGGCTGCGCGCGGCGCGGTGCCTGTGGCGCAGTTCAATCCGAACACCTTCAAGGATGACTTGATGGGCCAGTTGCAGGGCGCAGAACCCGGTGACTGGTATGTGCACTTCCCGCACGAGCTTCGCTCTCCCGAAGAACCTCACGTTTGGTTCGAGCAGCTGACTGCCGAGACGCGCCAGAAAAACGGTCGCTGGGAAAAGATTGTGTCGAGCCGCCGCAATGAAGCGCTCGACCAGCTCGTCGGTACGCATGTCGTCGCGCACCTTCACGGGCTCTCGAAAATCGATTGGGAAAAGCCGCCGACGTGGGCGGCGACCTGGGACAAGAATTCTTCGATCATTGGCGCGCCGGCGAAAGCGGTTGCCGCGGATGAGCCGATGCAGGCGCCCACAGCGGCGCCCGATGGCGCTACGCCGAAAAACCCGAAATCAGCAGTACACCGTTTCCGCTAACTCCATGGCCACAACCGATATCAGCTCGCCGTATTTCGGCATGAGTGACGCGCAACTGTCGGCCGCGATCAGCAACGCGCAGCAGGCCTACATCCAGCTGCGCACTGGTTCAAAGGTAGTCACGGTGTCATACGCACAGGGCGGAGGATCGCGTAGTGCCACGTTCCAGCAGACCGATATGGCGAACCTCCGTCTGCTGATCGCCGAGCTGCAGCAGGCTCTCAACCCGGGCGTGCGCATCAAGCGCCGCCGTCCGATTACGCCGTACTACTGATATGGGCAACGAACTTACGATCGTCGACGCCCAGGGCAACCCGCTTCGGCGCCAGCGCGCTGAATACCCGAACGGGATGCCTCTGACGAGCGGCGTGGGCCGCTGGTTCTTCCCGTATCAGGCGGCTGACTGGCAGACGCAGGAGATGGGCAACTGGTTGCCCTGGATCCGCTCGCCCGACGCCGAGATCACGCAGTTCCGCGACCGCATGGTCGCGCGCGCCCGCGATCAGGTGCGCAACGATGGTCGATCGAGCGGCGCGATTACGCGCATCCTCGACAACACGTGCGGCGCGTCGCTGCGTCTTTCCGTGATGCCGGACTATCGCGCACTGCGCCTGCTGAGCGGCGCGGCTTTCGATATCGGTTGGGCGAAGGAGTACGCGAGCGCAGCTGAAGCGCGCTGGCGCCTGTTCTCGAATGACCTAAACCGATACAACGACGTGTCTCGCCAGCTGACCGTCTCGCAGCAGCTGCGTCTCGCGCTGCGCCACAAGCTCATCGATGGCGAGGATCTGATCGTCAACCACTGGAAGCCGGAGCGCATCGGCCGCGGCGGCGCGCAATACGCGACGTGCTATCTGGTTGTGGACCCCGACCGCATGTCGAATCCGATGCAGATGGTCGACACGAGGCATCTGCGCGGCGGCGTCGAGATCGATGATGATGGCGTGCCCCTCGCGTATCACATCCGCAAGGCTCACCAGAACGACTGGTACAACGCCGTCGAGTCGATGGAGTGGGAGCGCGTCATCGCCGAAGACGATGACGGCTGGCGGCGTGTGATCCATGACTTCGAGCGCGATCGAGCGGGCCAGAATCGCGGCATTGGCGTATTCACGCCAGTGCTTGCGCACGCAAAGATGCTCGCGCGGTACTACGGCATCGAGCTGCAGGCCGCGGCGCTCGCAGCGTCGATTGGCACGTACATCACGAGCCCGTATGACCCTGCTGAAGTACAAGAGGCGATCGGCGGTGATCACGAGCTCAAGTTCTATCAGGGCCTGCGCAAGGAATGGAACGACGAACGCCCGGCGATGTTCAACGGCGTGCGCGTGCCCGCTCTCGCTCCGGGCGAAGACATCAAGGCACTGACCTCGGATCATCCGCATAACGGCTTTACCGAGTTTGTGCACGAGATGCAGGGCTGCGTGGCGTCCGCGCTCGGCGTGTCGATTGAGCAAGTCACGCAGGACTGGACACGCACCACCTACTCGAGCGCGCGCTCGGGGCTGCTCGAAAGCTGGAAAACGCTCGTGCGTCGGCGCCTCGAGTTCTCGGCCGGCACCGCAACGCCAATGTATGCGGTCTGGCTTCGGGAGGCGATGGAGAACGACGAGCTTCCGCTGCCGAACGGCGCACCCGATTTCATCGAGGCGGCGACCGCATACGCCGGGTGCTCGTGGCTCGGGCCCGCGCGCGGCTGGGTCGATCCGGTCAAGGAACCGCAGGGCTCCATCCTGAAGATGGACGCGGCGTTGACCACGCTCAAACAGGAAGCTGCAGAGCAGGGCTCCGACTGGGAAGAGCTGCTCGACCAGCGCGAGATCGAGATCGCCGAATTCCAGCGCCGCAAAATTCCGCTTCCCGCGTGGGGCGGCGCCGAGGTGGCGACGCGCACCGACGAACCTCCCGAAGATCCGAAGGCCGCATGACCAACTTCCCACATCTCGCGACGCGCCTCTTTAACGTGCCGATCGCGATCTTGCCTCAGAAGGCCGAGATCGTGATGGCGGCGCTGGCCGATCGCTTCGGCATCGCGCAGCTCTTCCGCGCGGACGGTTCGGCGCTCGCCCTTGCTGACGGTGGCGCGCGCGCGTTCCTCGAGGAGTTCGATGAGGAAGAGCAGGCGCAATACCGGCCTTACGACGTTGCCGAAGGCGTCGCGCGGATCCCGATCGAAGGCACGCTCGTGCACAAGCTCGGCACACTGCACCCGTACTCCGGTATGACCGGATATGACGGGATCCGCGCGCTGCTGAGCATGGCCTTGGGTGACCCGGACGTGCGCGCGATCATGCTGGACATTGATTCGCCAGGCGGCGAAGTCGCGGGTTGCTTCGATCTCGTCGACGCGATCTATGCCGCGCGCGGACGCAAACCCATTTGGGCCGTGCTCACGGAGAGCGCCTATTCGGCCGCCTACGCGATCGCGAGCGCCGCTGACCGGATCATCGTGCCGCGCACCGGGGGCACGGGCAGCGTCGGCGTTATCTGCATGCACGTCGACATGTCACAGGCGCTGACGCGAGCTGGCATCGACGTCACGCTTATTCACTACGGCGCCCGAAAGGCCGATGGCAATGAGTTCAACCCGCTTTCGAAAGGTGCGCTCGCACGCTTTCAGGCGGACGTCGACGCGATGGGCGAGATCTTCGTGAAGACCGTCGCCCGCAATCGTGATCTCAAGACGGCGGCCGTGCGCGACACGGAAGCCGGCACCTTTCTCGGCGCCGACGGCGTCGAAATCGGCTTCGCTGATGAAGTACTGCCACCAGACGAGGCCTTCGCGTCCCTGCTCGACGAGCTGGGCTGATCCATCCCACCATTAGGGTAAATCCAATGAGCAATCTGTTTCGAAACCTTGCCGCGCGAGGTGGGTTGAGCTTCGCCCATCTCGGCCGCGGTTCACGCGCCGAAGACGAACGTCCGAGCGATGACGACGACAGCGGCAAGGGCAAAAAAGGCAAGCGCGCTTCCGACGACGAGGACGATCAGCAGCAGGATCGCGACAACGGCGACAGCAAGAAGGGCAAGCGCGCTGACGGCGGCGATTCGGACGACGATGACGAAGACGATCCGGACAACGACGTCGACGACAAGGACGATCCGGACGACGACAGCGGCAAAGGCAAGCGCGGCAAGAAAGGCAAGCGCGCGGCCGACGATGACGACGACGAGCGCGCCGAAGAGGATGACGACGACGAGGAAGAGATGCGCGGCAACAGCGCTGCCGCGCGTGCCCGTCGTCGCGAGCGTGCGCGCTGCGCCGCGATCTTCGCGAGCAAGGGCGCAGGGCGCAATACGGTGCTGGCCGCCAATCTCGCCTTCGAGTCGACGATGACGCGCAACGAAGCGATCGCCGTGCTCAACAAAACCCCTGGTTCGGCCCGCGGTTCGCAGGAGCGTCGCAATCCGAACCTCGGGTCTGGCGATGGCCCGGGCATGACGTCCGAACAGGCTGCCGCGGCCAGCTGGGACGTTGCATTCCAGCGCGCCGGGTCCGCATCGCGCGACTCTCGAGCGCGCGGCCGCCGCTAAACCCGGGCGCCGGCGCACGCGCAGGCACCGTCCTTTCTCTCATCAAGGACTGAATCATGACCAATCCCCCGAACCTCACCCAGACGCCGCTCGTCGAGCAATGGCACGCCGGCGGGTTCCTCGTTTCCGAAGCACGCGGGCACCGCTCGCGCGACGTCGGCACCATCGGTGGCGCTGCGAAGGTCTACCCGGGCACGGTGCTCGGTCTGCAGACCGGCGGGGTCGCTGCTGCATGGCTGGGCAACCCCGAGCAGGTGAATAACAACACCGGCAACGGAACGATCGCGCTCGCGTCGCCGCCCATCGTCGCGGGCGCTCAGCTCGGTATGTACACGTTGGTTGCGACCGATGCGACCCACTTCGCCGTGACCGATCCGTTCGGCAACGCTGTCGGAACTGCGACGGCCGGTTCCGCATTCAGCAATCAGATCGCGCTGACGATCACGGCCGGCGGGACGGCGTTCGTCGCGGGCGACGAGTTCTCCGTGCAGGTAGAAGCGATCGCCGGTGCCTACGTGCCGCTCAACCCGTCGGCAAGTGACGGCTCGCAGACTGCCGCGGGCATCGCGTTTGGCTTCACCGACGCGACGCTGAATGACGTTCCCGGCACCGTCGTGACGCGCGAATGCGAGGTCAATGGCTCGGAGCTGCTCTGGCCGAGCGGGGCGACGGCAGCGCAGATCGCGGCAGCGACCACGCAGCTGACCGCGCTGGGCATCATCACGCGCTGATTGCGCCGCGGCGTCTGCCGCGTTCCCTTCGATTCAAGTCCTTATGGCCGCGCAAGCGGCCATTATTTTTTCCGGAGCCAAATAATGGCCAGCTTGGACGTATTCCATCAGGATCCCTTCACGACCATCCAGCTCACTGCGGCGGTCGACAAGTATCCTTTCCAGCCGACGGGGCTCGGCGACCTCGATATCTTCGATCCGGATCCGATCCGGACCACGGCGCTGGCGGTCGAGCAGCGTCAGGGCAAGCTCGTGATCGTGCCGACGTCGCCGCGCGGCGCCGAAGGCCTCCAGCGTACGACCGAAAAGCGCCAGGCGCGCTACTTCGACGTGCCGCGCCTGATGCATAGCGACACGATCTATGCGAACGAGATCCAGAATATCCGCGCGTTCGGCACGGAATCGGAGCTCATGCAGGTGCAGGTCGAAGTCGCGCGCCGCATGAATGGCCCGACCGGCATCCTGCGCAATATCGAGTACACGTGGGAGTTCCACCGCCTCGCGGCCGTGCAAGGCATGCTGCTCGATGCCGATGGCGCCGTGTTGTACGACTGGTTCGACGAATTCGGCATTACGCCGGCGCAAGCAATCGAATTTGATCTCGCGGCGAATACGGAGTACTCGCTGCGCCCGATCATCAACAAGCTCCGCCGGACGATGGCCCGCAAGGCGCAGGGTTCGTTCCTCCCGACGACGCGCATCTACGCGCTGTGCGGCGACGCGTTCTACGACGCGTTCGTGAACCACCAGGACGTCATTCGCACGTTCATGAACTGGTCTGCTGCTGCGGACCTGCGTGACGATCGTCAGGGCGGCGCGTTCGATGAATTCCCGTTCGCGGGCGTCACGTGGCTGAACTATCGCGGTTCGGACGACAACGAAACGATCAAGGTGCCGGACAACACCGTGAAGTTCTTCCCGGTGGGCGCGCCCGGGATCTTCCGCTGCGCGTATGCGCCGGGTGAATCGTTCGAATGGGTGAACACCCCGGGCAAGCCGCAATACGTGATCCCGATCTTCGATCGCGATCGCAACAGCTTCTGGAAGATGGAGGCGTACAGCTACCCGCTGCACATCTGCACGCGTCCAGAAGTCCTGCAAATCGGCACGATCTAATCGTGATCGACTTCGACGGCACGCTCAACGCCGCGATCAGCGCGACGTTGGGCGACGAGAAGCCCGTCGTCTTTCTCCCGAAAGCCGGCGGCAGCTTCGCAGGCCTGCTCGGCGTCTTCACGCTGATCACGGACCACACGTTCGATGAGGCCGGAGAGGCGCAGGCGAACATTACAGTCGCCACGCTCGGTATGCAGGCCTCGCAGTTCGCGGCGATCGGCGCGCCGATGCCCGATCAGAGCGACAGTTTCCAGGTGAGCGGCGTCGCGTATGTGGTGAAGGATGCGGCGGTCGACGGACTTGGCTGGCTCTATATGGATCTGGGCAAGCAATGACGACCTCACGCAACCTTCGCGAACTTGCGGTCGAGGGGCTCATGGCCGCCGGCGCGACAGCAGCTGGAACGAACGTCTACTCGCCGCGCACGTGGGCGACGTGGGATGGGAAGTATCCGATGCTGCTCGTGCAGACGCCCGACGAGAACGGCGAGGGGTGGGGGCGGCAAGGTCCGCCGGCGTTCACGGTCACGACGACGTTGCGCGTGACGGCGCGTGCGCAGACCACTGCAGCTCAAGACGACACGGCGGCTGCCGACGTCGAAGAGCAGCTTGAGCTAATGCGCGAGCAGATCAAGTCGGCTCTCATCAATTACCCGCCGATCATGAGCCTCCTGCAGCAGTTCCCTGCATTCCGATCGACGATCAACGTGGCGCGTGAAGGCCAGTCGCCGATCGGCGAGCTCACGCTCGACCTCGAGATGGAGCATGTGCAGGGGCCCGACGACTTCTACCAGCCGGCCGCCGTGCCGCTCCAGGGTGTCGATCTGACCATCGAGATGCCCAACGGCACGACCAAGCCCGGGCTGACGATCAACCTTCCGCAAACCTGAGCGGCGCCCGCGCGCCACTGGAGCTTTCCATGTACGTGAAACCCGCACCGGGTCTGATGCTGCGTGACCCCGTCACGAAGCAACTGCTGTCCGCCGCGCCTGTCGAGGGTGTCAAAACCACTGTCGTGCCGGATGAAGGCATGAAGGTCGACGACAACGATTTGTATTGGCGCCGCCGCTTGCGCGACGGTGACGCCGTGCGCGTTACCGGTCCACAGGCATCGGCTGCGGCAAGCACAACCGCCGCGCCAGCAGCTGCCGCCTCCGCGGCGGCGATCGAAAAGACCTCGAGCTAACAGATCCTCGCGCTGTCCCTGACTGAGCCCCGCTTCGGCGGGGCTTTTTCTTTGGGCGGCGACATCGTCACCGGAGCCAACGAATGGGCGACATTTCCTTTCCCAATATTCCGCAGAACCTGCGCGTTCCGCTGTTCTATGCGGATATCGACCCCAGCAATGCGAACACCGGCCAGCAGACTCAGCGCGCGCTGATTGTCGGTCAGATTCTCAGCTCGGGCAGCGGCACGCCCGGCATCCCGCGAATCTGCCAAGGCGTGAGCGACGCGAAGGCTGTCGGCGGCCAGGGCTCGATGCTCGCGCTGATGACGGCCGCCTATCGCAAGCGCGACGCCTTCGGCGAGGTCTGGTATCTGCCGCTGGCGGATGGCGTTTCGTCGGTCGCCGCAGTCGGAAGCATCAATTTCACGAGCCCGCCGACGGCGACGGGCGTCCTGTCGCTCTATATCGGTGGGCAGCTCGTTTCGCTAGTCGTTACGCCGGCGATGACCGCTGCGCAGATCGCGACGGCGCTCGTAGCGCAGATCGGCACGCTGCCGGATCTGCCTGTGACGGCAGCGGTCGACGGCACCGTCACGACGAAGGTCGATCTCACGGCGAAGAACAAGGGGCTCGCCGGCAACGATATCGACCTGCAGCTGAACTACGGTGGCACGCCGGCCGGCGAATCGACGCCCGCGGGTCTCGCGACGACGATTGTCGCGATGACCGGTGGCCTCGTCGCGCCGGACGTCGTTGATGCACTCGCGAATCTCGGCGATCAGGAGTTTGACTTCATCGCGTTCGCATACACGGACAGCACGTCGCTCGCTGCGCTGCAGTCGTTCCTGAGCACGCAAACCGGCCGCTGGAGCTGGAGCCAGCAGCTCTACGGCGGCGGATATGCCGCCTATCGCGGCACGCTGGGGACGCTCACGACGTTCGGCGTCACGCGCAACGACGAGCACATGTCGATCATGGGCTTCAACGGCTCGCCGACGCCGAGCTGGGTGATCGCCGCGGACTACGCGGCCGCGGTTGCTGTTGCCGCGCGCGCTGATCCGGCGCAGCCCCTGCAGACGGTCACGCTCGCCACGATGCAGGCCCCCCCGCTCCCCATGCGCTTCGCGCTGACCGATCGCAACACGCTGCTCTACGACGGCATCAGCACGTTCTCTGTTGCCGACGACGGCACGATCGCGATCGAAAACGCGATCACGACCTACCAGAAGAACTCGTTTGGCGATGCCGACGACAGCTATCTGGAGGTCGAGACGATGAACACGCTGACGTACGTGCTGCGTCAGCTGAAATCGGTCGTCACGACGAAGTACGCGCGCAAGAAGCTGGCCGCGGACGGGACGCGCGTTGTCCCGGGCACGAATGTCGTCACGCCGTCGATGATCCGCGCCGATCTCGTCGCGCAATACCAGACGATGGAAGAAAACGGCTACGTGCAGGGCAGTTCGGTGTTTGCGCAAGGGCTCATCGTGCAGCAGAACTCGCAGAACCCGAACCGTGTCGACGTGCTCTATCCGGCAATCCTGATCGACCAGCTGCGCATCTTCGCGCTGCTGATGCAGTTCTCGAACATCGTCCCCGCCACCTCGAGCTGATCGCGCGAGCAAACACCCTGATGCGCCGCGCTGCGGCGCGCTCCTTTCTTCTGGAGACACGCAATGGCATCTCCCACCGGATTGCTCGCCGGCACGGCTTCGCTGTCGGTCGACGGTACGACGTACATGGTCACCGGCGATTTCAAGTACAAGTCCGCGAGCAAGAAACGCGAAACGCTCGGCGGCATGGATCGTATTCACGGCTACAAGGAAAAGCCTTCGGCACCGTATATCTCTTTCAATCTCCGCGATTGGGGAGGCCTGGAGGTTAAATCGGTTAATGACTGGACCGACGTCACGTGCGTCGCGCAGCTCGCGAACGGCAAGACCATCATCGGTCGCGACATGTGGTCGGTCGAGGAACAGGAAGTCGACTCTGAAGACGCGAAGTTCGACGTGCGTCTCGAGGGTCCTGACGATTGCGTCACTGAAACCACCACGAGCTGAACATGGACGACACGAAAATTCTCATTCTCCGCACGCCCATCACCATCAAGGGCGACACGAAGACGTACGACTCGATCACGCTGCGTGAGCCGAACGTCGACGAGCTCGACCGCAGCGCCCAGGTCAAGGGCAGCGCATATGCGTGCAATGCGGCGCTGATCTCGATGGTCGCCGGCATTCCGCTGATCGTCGCGCGCAAATTGCCGAAGACGGAATATGAGGAGGCGACGGCGTATCTGGCGGGTTTTACCTGGACGCCCCCGCAGTCTGGCGAGACCTCGGGGACCGACGCGCAGACGTCACTTACTTCTGGCGGTGGGGACCCGACGCAGCCGGCTGCATGACGCTGCGGAAGTTCAACTATTGGTATGAGCAAGCCATGCGTCTGAAAAAGGCCTCCTGATGGCGAACGTTTTTTCGATCACGATCACTGCAGTCGACCGGGCAACGGCCGTCGCGCAGAACGTGAACAAGGCGGTCGCCAAGATCACGAAGCCGATCTCGGACGTGAAGGCGTCCGTCTCCGCTTTCTCGAAAGAGACGGGGATGGACAAGCTCGGCCGGAGCATCGAAAAGGTCGGCATCTTCGCGACCGAGTCGGCGCGCCGCGTTGCGTCGCTCGCGCCGCCGGTCGCCGCGCTGACGGGCGCCGCAACCGTCGCCGGCGTCGTCGCATTGGCGACCAGCTGGGGCCGCAATGCGGTGCAGATCCGGAATACGGCCTACAGCATCGGCATGGGCACGACCGAGCTGCAGGAGTACCAGGGTGCAGCGCGGCTCGCCGGCGTCTCCAGCGAGTCGATGACCAACGGGCTGAAGTCTGTCGGCAGCGCGTTCGAGGATGCCGCCGCGGGCCGCGACACGTTCGTCGCCGGCGTGCTGGCCGATAAGGGCATCGGCATCCATCGGCTGCGCGACGGGTCGATCGATACGGCGAAAGCGTTGCGCGACGTGGCGAACGCGGCTTCGAAGATCTCGAATACACAGGCGCGCCAGAAGTTCCTCGAGATCTTCGGCGTGAGCGATCTCGCGCCGCTGCTTGGCAAGGGCAGCGCGGCGATCGACGCATATGTCGGGAAATTCCGCTCGCTCAACGCGGTGATGACGCCCGAGCAGATCGCGCAGGGCGAGCGCTATAACGAGGCCCTCGTCGGCCTCGATGCGAACGTCGACAAGCTGAAGAACTCGATTGGCGCATCTCTCGCGCCGGCGCTCGCGAAGGTGGCCGACGAGATGGGGCCGATCGCAAACGAGTACGGCCCGAAGATCGCGCGCTGGATCGAGGAGACGGACTGGTCGGCGAAGGCCGATGAGATAAAGGGGTTCGTCGACTCGCTGGGGGGCGTGCAGACGATTGCCGCGGCGATCGCCGCGATCACGTTCGCTGGCCCGATCCTGAGCATCACGACGCTGATCGCGAAAGCAGTACGGCTCGTGGGCCTGTTGACGACTATCGCTACAACGACAGGGCCCGGCGGTGCGGCGGTCGTCGCTGCGGCCGGCTACATCGCGGAGAAAGAGCGCGCCAAGGCGCTCGATCGCAGCATCCATCAGTTGCCAGGGGAATCGGCTGCAGGCCGCGATCAGCGGGTTGCGGAGGCGATCGCCGGCGGGGTGGCTACACCCAACGTCGCGGCGCCGGCCGACGGCGGCCTCGGCGGCCGGATCTTCCGTTCGATCCGCAGCCTGTTCGTAAACAGCGCTGCGGACAGCTCGCAGACCGGCGCGATCGTGCAGCGCTTCGAGGATATGGGTTGGTCGCAGGCGCAGGCCTCCGGCATCGCGGCCAACCTCTACCGCGAGAGCGGATACAACGCCGGTGCCGTCGGCGACAACGGTACGGCCTATGGACTCGGGCAGTGGCATCAAGACCGGCAGGACGCGTTCCGCAAGCGCTTCGGCATCGATATCCGCAACTCGACGCTCGACCAGCAGCTGCAGTTCGTCGACTACGAGATGCGGCAGGGCTCCGAGAAGCGCGCCGGCGACGCGCTGGCACAAGCGCAAACCGCAGCGCAGGCGGGCGACGTTGTCTCGCGGCTCTATGAGCGGCCGGCGGATGTCGATGGCGAAGCCTCGAGCCGTGCAGCCGACGCGGTCGCCGTGAACCAGAGCGTCGCGCAGAGCAGGGACAGCACGGTGCATGTGAAGGTCGAGCTGCCGAACGCGCCGCCTGGCACGCGCGCGACCGTGCGCACGACGGGCAACACGACGGCGTCCACGAACGTGGGCGATTCTGCACTCATGGAACCTGCAATATGAGCATCGCATCGCTGACGAATCTGGCCGGCAGCATCGGCGGCGTCGCGTCCGCGACCAGCAAGCTTGCGTCGCTGCTCACCGGGCCGTCGGCGAATTCGTGGTGGGGATCGCTGCGCCAGGCATCGTACGGCGGCGTGCCGTTCGCCGTCGTCAGCACGAACACAAAGTTCGGCACGCGCAACGCGGTGCACGAGTACGCCTTCCGCGACGACGCCTGGGTCGAAGAGCTCGGCAAGCTGCCGCGCCGGTTCGAGATCTTCGGCTTTCTGGTCGAGAACAGCCGTGTCTATGGCGGCGGTGCGGTCATCGGCCAGCGCGATCGCATGGTGACGGTTTGCGAGAGCGGGGCGCAGACGCTGGTGCACCCGACGTTCGGCCGCATCGAGAATGTTTCGTGCCTCGCCGCGGAGGCTGGAGAGAGCCTCGAGCATGGCCGCGTGATCGTGGTGCGCTTTGCGTTCATGCGCAACGGCGTGAGGTCGGATACCTCGTCGGTGAGCGACACGACGTCGCTCTTGCAGAGTGCCGCGGACGCGCTCGGCCTGGGTGCGGCGCTCGATTTTGTCCAGTCGACCGCGGCCGCGATTCAGGAGGGCGCCGCGATCGTCCAGACGGGCGTGGGCGTCGCGGTGAGCTGGGTTCAGCTGGGCGTGACGGCAGTCAATGACGTGAGGCGTTTCGCGAACTCCGTGAGCACGCTGGCGGGGAATTTCGGGCGCTTCTTCGGAGCTGGCAATTCCGGTTACAGCGGATCGAACCAGTCTGCGCCGGCGGGCACCACAGCGCAGCAGCTGCTCAACGCGGATGCCACAGCTCGAGCTGCACTCACGCAGGCGGGAACCGCGCTCACGGTGGCGGCCGCCAATCCGTCATCGTCAGACGCGCTCAATTCTGCGGGCCAGTCTTATGCCGCAGCGCTGGCCGCGACGATGTCGAGCCCCGCGGACGCGATCCGATCGCTGTCATCGCTCGCGAGCTTCGCGCCGAGCGGCACTTACATGACATCGACGATCGGCAGCGCCATGTCGACCATGGAGGCGGCGACGTCGGCGCTGTTGCGCCGAGCGGCGATCTCTCAGCTCGCGCAGTCCGTGTCCGTCTACCAGCCGTCTTCATATGACGATGCGACGTCGATGATCGCCACGGTCACGACCCTGCTCGACAGCGAGATCGAGACTGCGGCCGACGCCGGCGACGACAATTCGTTCGCCGCGCTGCGCACGCTTCGTAACTCCGTCGTCGAGGATCTGCAGGCGCGCGGCGCGGACCTCGCGTCGCTGTCGACCATGTCGTTCAATGGCTCGCTGCCGGCGCTGGTGCTGGCCCATCGGATCTACGGCGATGCCACGCGCGCCGACCAGCTCGTGCAGCAGGTCGCGCCCGTTCATCCGCTCTTCATGCCCGCAACGTTTCAGGCGCTTTCGAACTGATCGATGGACGATGAACTGTTTCTGAGCGTCGGCGACCAGACGATTACTGGCTGGACCGACATCCGCGTGACGCGTGGCATCGAGCGCTGTGTCTCCGATTTCGAGATCGGGCTTACGGAAGAGCAGATCGAGCAGGACATCGTGACCGAGGTCGTCGTGCAGCCGGGCGACGAATGCCTCATCGATCTGGGCGCCGATCTCGTGCTGACCGGCTACATCGACGACTACATCCCGTCGATCGGTCCGGATACGCACACTGTGCGCGTGGCCGGCCGCAGCAAATGTGAGGATCTGGTCGATTGCTCGGCCGTGTGGCCGAACGGGCAGATCAGCGGAACGTCTGCGCTGGACGTCGCCACGAAACTGGCGGCGCACTATGGCATCACGGTGAAGTGCGACGTCAGCGACCTGATCGCGATCCCTCAATTCAACGTCTTCATCGGCGAGACGCCATTCGAGATCATCGAGCGCGTGAGTCGCTTCAGCCAGCTGCTCGTCTATGACGAGCCGGATGGGAGTCTGCGGCTTGCGCGTTCAAATTCGGGTGTGCAGGCTGCTGGCGGACTCGTGCAGGGCCTGAACATTCAGGAAGCGTCGGTCGTCTATTCGGCGCGCGACCGGTTCTCGTCGTACACGTGTTTCGCGCAATCGGTTCTGTCGTTCACGGACGCCGGGATCGGGCCGAACATGATCGCTACGGTGAGCGACGTCGGCGTGAAGCGCGTGCGCGAGCGCTACATCGTCGCCGAGGCCGTGCAGGGATTTCAGGATCTCGCGCGCCGGCGCGCGATCTGGGAGATGAACCGGCGCGCCGGGCGCGCGGCGATGGTGATGGTGAAGACCGACAGCTGGCGGGATGCCTCGGGCACGCTGTGGACGCCTAACACGCTCGTCTATGTCGACATCCCGAAGCTGAAGATCTCGCAGCAAACGTGGCTCATCGGCGAGGTGACGTACAAGCGCAACGCAGAAGAGGGCACGACGGCAGAGCTGATCATCATGGATCCGGCGGCGTATGCGGCCGAGCCGATCGCGCTGCAGCCGATGTTCGTCGACGCGAGTACTACCGGGGCGACGCGATGAGTAAAGGGTTCATGGACCGTGCGGCACGGCGCATTCTAAACATCATTGGGCGCGCGCGCGTGAATCTGGTGAAGGATTCGGGCCCGGTGCAGATGGTGCAGCTGACGGTGAACGATCTCGAGACGATCGACAACATCCCGGTCGTCCATGATTTCGGCTTCAGCTCGAATCCGCCTGAGGGTAGCGATGTGGCCATGGTCTTCGTCGGCGGCGATCGCAGTAATGGCGTGATCGTCGCTTCTAACCACCAGAAATATCGGGTCCGAAATCTCGCGCCGGGCGAGAGCGTGATCTACACGCAGGACGGGAAGCAGATCTATCTCACGGCCAGCGGCGGCATCAAGGTTGCGGCCAATGGGCAACCGGTTGAGGTGGATAACGCAACGACCGTGACGATCAATGCCGCCACGAAGGTCCGCATGGTCACACCGCTCCTCGAGTGCACGGGCGACATCGTCGACAACTGCGATACGACAGGTCGCAGCATGGCAGCAGACCGCGCACTGTACGACGAGCACAAACACCCGATCGTGAACATCCAGACCGGTGGCAGCACGATCAATACCGGCACCCCGACGGTGACCGAATGAGCGATATCAAGATCTATTGGGATGCCGCGAATGGGCGCGGAGACTGGCAGCTGCTCGCCAACGACATCGCGACTGGCGACGACCTGCAGACAGCCCTGCTGTTCAGCCTGTTCAGCGATCGCGAGGCCGCGGATGACGACGTCATCCCCGACGGCTCGAACGACCGGCGCGGCTGGTGGGGCGACGACGGCACGGACGACCCGACGGGCCTCACGGGCTCTCGTCTATGGCTGCTCGCACGGCGCAAATCGCCCACTGACGAAACGCTTCGCGATGCCTACGACTATATCGTCGAGGCGATTCAATGGCTCATCGATACGAGCGTCGTCGCGCGCTTCGATGTAGGCGTGCAGTGGGCGCGCGCGGACATGCTGGCCAGCACGATCGTCGCATGGCCGCCCGGCGGCGGCGCACCGCAGACCTATAACTGGGCGTGGGGAACAAACTAATGCCGTACTCCAGACCAACTCTTACCGAGCTGCGCACGCAGATCTGGAGCGACATCCAGACGGGTTTCAGTTCGATCCTCGCGTTCCTCCAGAAGGCCGTGCTCAAGATTCTTGGCGCAGCGCTGGCCGCTCTGATCTGGGGTGTCTATGGCTATCTCGACTGGATTGCGAAACAGGCGGTGCCGTGGACCGCCCAGGACGAATATCTTGCCGGCTGGGGCGCGCTCAAGAGCACCTACCTGAAGAAAGCCACCGCAACAGTGCTGAATGTCCTCTTCACTGGAGCGGTCCCGGGCACACCAATAAATGCGGGCGCGGGGATCTCGCGGCAGGACAACACGCTCTACACCGTCCTGTCGTCGACGGAGGTGGCGACCGATGGCACCGTGACTGTTGAAGTGCAGGCGACAGTGGCTGGCAGCGCAGCCAACTGCGATAACGGCACATCGATGACACTTACGTCTGCGATCGCGGGGATCCCTTCGACAGGCACTGTCTCCGGAACCGTCGAGCCTGGCGCGGACGTTGAGCAGCAGGAAGCCTATCGCACGCGCGTGATGGACGCGTATCAGAACCCGGCGCAGGGCGGCGATCAAAACGACTACGTGCAATGGGCAACGGCCATCGCGGGCGTCACGCGTGCCTGGTGTCAACCCAATGGATTCGGGCCCGGCACCGTCGTCGTCTACTTCATGATGGACCTCGTCGAATCGGCCCACGCCGGTTTCCCACAGGGAACGAACGGCGTCTCGCAGCACGATCAAGGCCCGACCGGCACTCCACGGGGTGTCGTCGCCATTGGCGACCAGCTGACGGTCGCGGACGCAATAGTCAGCGAACAGCCGGTGACGGCGCTCGTCTACGCGTGCTCGCCAATCGAAAACCAGATCGGCTTCACGATCTCCGGATTGAGCGCGGTGGGAAGTACCACTCAGGCCGCGGTCAATTCGGCGTTGTCGGACGTTTTCTTTCGGAATGGTCAGCCTAAAGGGACGATCGACTGGTCCGATATCACGGGCGCGGTGAATTCGGTCTCGGGTACGAGCGGCTATCTGATCACCGCAGTTACGAGCACGGTCGCGGGCGTGACGACGTCGCTTTCTCCCAATGCGAATATCACCATGAGCGCCGGCCAGTTGCCGGTGCTCGGCACTGTCAACTACGTCTGAACCATGCTCGCACCCAATTACAGCGCTGCGGACTATCTCCGCGCGTTGCAGGCTCATTTGCCGCGCGGTCGTGTGTGGCCGCGTGACAGCGACGCGACGCAATCTCAAGTGCTTGGCACGCTCACACCGGTATTCGCGCGCCTGAACGCGCGTGCCAACAATCTGCTTATCGATGCTTTTCCGGGATCGACCTACGAGCTGCTACCAGAGTGGGAATCGACACTTGGGCTTCCTGATCCGTGCGCCGGCGAAGCGCCGACGACCGAGCAGCGCGTCGCACAGGTAGTGGGTCGTCTGGCAGCGAGCGGCGGCCAATCGATTCCGTATTTCACTGCCGTCGCGAGCGCTATCGGCTATGCGATCACGATCAGCCAGTTCGTGCCCGCGCAGTTCGGCATGGCGTTTGGTTTGCCATTCGGGGGGGACGACTGGGCGTATGCATGGCAAGTGAACGCTCCGACATTCACGATCAACCATCTCACTTTCGGTGGTTCCTTCGGCACGCCATTCGCCACATGGGGCAACAACGTTCTTCAGTGCGAGCTCGAGCGCATTGCTCCTGCTCAGACCATTCTCAACTTCTCGTATTCGGACTGACCGAACATGGATCGACTCATTGCAGCGAATTCAGTGCCGATGGCCCAGGCGGATACTGCGCCGACCACCGGCACACCGCAGGGTGCGACCGACGGTAACGCCGCGACCAATGTGCCTGCGACGCGTTGGCCGTCCTACCAATACAACGCGATTCAGGAAGAGCTGATAGCGATATTGGGTGGAGCAAACATCGCACCTGATCGCACAAATAACGCACAGATTCTCGCCGCCATTCGAGCCCTGATAGCTCAGTCGGCAGCGGTGATCGGGGACCGTCGCAATCTGGTTTCGAAAGTCGCAGCAGCATCGTCGACGAAAACGATTACGGCAGATGAGATCGTCGTTGGATCTGCTCTGGGCGGTCAAAAGACCGTGCTGGCTAGCTTCAGTGGCACTGGCAACCTTGCGACGACTGGACTCAACGGGATGGATACCGGGTCTGCTCCCGTAAGTGGATTCGTTGCAGAGTATGCAGTCTATAACCCGACTACTGGCGCGAAGGGGCTGCTTTACACGAACGCTACAAGCTCAGTGGCGCCGAATGTATATGGCGGTTCAAACCCGGTGAGCGGTTATACGGCTAGTGCGCTTTTGGGCGTGTGGGCAACGAATGCGAGCGGCCAGTTCAAGATCGGCTATCAGCTTGATCGGACATTCTCGGTCCCATCAACCAACGTCTTGACCACTGCTACATCTGCCAGCACACCCACAGCGCTTTCACTATCCTCCGCAGTGCCCATGAATGCCAAGCTGGTAAGCGGGCTGATGGGGCTTTCGTCAAGCGCAACGAGCAGCATGATTATTTCCGTCTATTCGGATGCAAATAATTGCGGCCAGCAGAATACCTCAAACCCCTCGTTGACGGCTACCGTTCCATTTTATGGAAATTATTCTGTCACACCGCCAACGCCGCAGACGATTTATTATACGGCTACATCCACGGCCGGAACTCCATTGTATGTTATCTACGTTTCGGGGTACTCAATCTAACGAGGACGTATGATGAATGCAACCATCAATGTACAATTTGCCGATTCGACGGATCAAAAGATCGTTGCATATTTTGCTGGGCCGCAAGATCCTTCGGTTTACACTAATCTCGGCACCGTCGAGGCGAATGATGCCAGATGGGCGGCGTTCTATGCCGCCACCAGTGCGTCCGCTCCGGGCTTGCCATCGCCAACGCAATCTTGATGTTATTCGGCCTTCAAATGCTCCGAGGCGGGAACATACTCGCTTGAAGCTGGGGATCTCTTGCGCAATGCGTGGCGCAGGGAGATTACCCGTTTTTCGACGAGTTCGTATGAGCCCCAAGCCAGTATGACGGATGCAATTAGCAGGCCGGGAATATACAGTTTTGAATCTTGATGAAATCCGGCGATCTGGAATGACCAGAGAATAAAGAAGTGGTTGAGAAACATGCCATAGCTGAGATTTCCGGCAAACTCCTCTAGCCGACCGAAGCGGATCTTTGTTAGTGCCAAGACAATCGGGGCGCCGATCACGACTCCAAATAGGACTTCAAACAAAGGGAATCGAATCGCGTTGCCCGCGATCCCGGCGCCAAGCAGAATGGCACACGCTGCATACGCAAACATCGTTAGAGCTTTGTGCTCGCCGGTTCGAAGAAAACTTCCCAGAAGAAACACAAAGAGCGTTCCCGGCAGCATGCGATAGCCCCATGTATCGCTGTCCAGAACGCCGAGATATGGAAGCAGAAAGAAGGCGAGCGACAACAAAAGGACAGGCACGCGCAGTCGCAGAATCAGAATGAACGGAATTGCCAGATAAAACTGCGACTCCAGTCCAAGCGACCACGCCTGAGGGATCGTTAGCGCGTTCGGGAAATATCGGAAGAAGTTAAGCGGCAGCATCGTCAGGTTGAGGGCTGCCGTCGCTGGTGTGAGTCCAGAAATGAAATCCGACGCCGGATGAAAGCAGATGATAAGCGCGAGCGTGAGCAGGCTGTAGAAAAGAAACTGCGGGAACAGTCTCATCATCCGATCGAGATAGAACGACGGGATGCTGTCCAGGGTTGTGTAATGCCGCTGCACTAAAGCGGTCATGACGTAACCACTCAAAAGGTAAAAGGACACAACTGCGATGACGCCGGGATTGTGGCCGTACCATGCGATGCCGATATGCGAAAGCATGACGGCGACAGCTAGGAGTAGACGATAGATACCCATTACGAACCCTTTCTAATTTTTTCGAATTCTATCAGGGTCCGTAAGGCGCGGCCGTTTCCCTCAAAGCCGATACATCGCCGTCGGTATATACGCCGCCTATTGCTGTTTTATTGTCAGAATCATTCAAGGAGCATAAGAGCCTATGCCAACCTCCGGCGACGATATGAGCCTTGTAAAGCTGCTTTCGGGAATTTCGGCATCGCTTGCCGTGCTCGCCGGCACGATGTCAGCCGGCTGGCTGCGCGCACGCAGGGAGATCTCCGGCGTGCGGAAGACGGAATCGAGCGACAAGCTCGAGATGCGCCGCGACGAGATCGAGGCGTCGACCCTCGAGAGCCTCGCCCGCGCATCGAAAGAATGGGAGGCCCAGTACCACAAAGCGATATCCCGAGAGACGCGCTATCGGCGGCTGCTGTCGGTTTCCGAGGCGCGGTACCGCAAGATGGTTCAGCAGGCGGCAGAGGACCGGCTCCAGGACCGCCTGAAGATCGAGGCGCTGATGCTCAGTCTGGCGGAGAAGGATCGTCGGATCGTTGAACTGCAGGCACAGATTGGAGGCCGTCGGCCGACGGACACGCCATGACGAAAGGGCAACGACTGAAGGCGTTTTGGCATCGCATCGACATCTTCGTGCTGTTCGCGATGGTGGTGCTGCTGGCCATGGCCGCCGGCGCCGGGGTGATGAACTGGATCAACCAGCGCGAGCGGATGCAGCTCGTCGACCGGATGCCGCTGGTGCGCAGCGAAGAGCGCGAGGCGTGCGTGCGTGAGTTCAAAGGCCGCATCGATGACCTCACAAGCATGAATCAGCACGACGTGGCCGCGCTCGACGATCTGCGCAACCAGATGGCGGACACGCGCGAGCTCGCGGCCTATACGCTGCGCTTCCTGGGCGATCGCGCGCGGATCAGCGATGCGACGACCGCGGCGATGCTGAAGCAGGCGCGGCAGGCGACCGCGGCCGCAACTGCCGCACAGCAGACCAGCGTGCAGGTCGAAAAGAAGGTAAGCGCGACGGCGACGAAGGTCGATGAAGCCGCAAGCACCGCGCAAGCAGTGAGCCGAAAGCTGGATACGGCCGTGCGGCCGCCGCTGCCCGCGAAGCCCTGGATAGGCAACACCCACTGAGCTGTTGGCGCTCCTCGAGCGCCGTTCCCATTTCCCCCTGACACCTCGCGCGCGCCTGCGCCCCGGCGCGGCGCGCGCCTGCGCGTCGATTCTTCGCAGAGGCAATATGACACCCGACGACTTTATTGCGGCGATCGCGCCGCCGGCGCAGGCGCTCGCCGCCTCGAGCAACATCCCGGCCAGTTTCACCGTCGCGCAGGCGGCGCTCGAATCGGGCTGGGCGACGTCGCAGCTCGCGACGAAGTATTTCAACCTCTTCGGCGTGAAGGCGGATCCGAGCTGGACTGGCCAGACCGTCACGCTGCCGACGACGGAGTATGTCGACGGCAAGCCGATCACCGAACAGGCCAAGTGGCGCGTCTACGACAGCTGGCTAGCGAGCCTGCAGGACCGCGCGCAGTTCCTGATCGATAACCCGCGCTACGCGCCGGCGTTCGCGTATTCGACCGGGGCGCTCTTCGCACGCGCCGTGGCCGCCGCCGGCTATGCGACGGATCCGCACTATGCCGCGAAGATCATCTCGATCATCAATGCACACGGGCTCACGCAGCTCGACACCTAGCCGTTCCAACTGCCGCATACCGCGGCTTTTTTTTCGCCCAGAGGAAACCATGAATGCATGGATCAAGCTGCTCGCCGCCACACTGCTGTTTGCCCTATGGGGCTCGCTGGTATTCACACATCAGGCTGACCCGAAAGAGCTCGTCATGGGGATCGTCGCCGCGCTCACAGGGCTCGGTGTCTTCCATGCTGCGACGAGCGGCGGCGCGGCCGCGAGCGAGCCGGGCGCCGGCGTCGCTCAGCTCGCCGAGGCTGCTGCGCCTGCAGAGCCTGCACTGCCGATTGCCGCGGCTCCTGCGCCGGCGCCTGTCGCTGTAGCGCAAGTTGCACCCGTCCCGACCGCTGCAGCGCCTGCAGCGGTGCAGTAACCCGTCGTTCTCTCCAGCAGGTTCTCGCGGCGATTGCCGCACTCGACTCCCGAAGGTTCTCACCATGAAGAAACGCATGCTGCTCGCGGCAGGCATTGTCGCGTCCATCTTTTTCGCTGGCTGTGCCACGAACGATACCGTGACCGCTCCCAAACTCATCGTCACGCCTCAGCAACTCGTGACCGACTTCTGTCCGGTGGTCAACGCGGATCTCAAGGCGATCGCCGCATCGCCGCTGCTCAATGCGAGCCAGAAGGTGTTGCTGACTGGTGATCCGAGCGACCCGACGAAGCCAGGGATCATCGCGATCAACGCGTCGGTCTGCGCGGCCGGCGGCATTATCGACGTGACGAATCTGAAAACGCTGAACGATACGGCGTTTCCGGCGCTCATCACGCTCGTCGGCGCGCTTCCGATGTTGCCCAACCAGCCCGCGATCTTGATCGGCCTGACGCTCGCGCAGCCGATCCTGAATCAGGTACTCACGGCGGTGCAGGCACAGCAAGCTGCCGCCGCGTCGCCCGCATCGACGCCGTCTGCTGCTTCGGCGCCGGTCGCGGCATCGGCGACCACGCAATGAAGCCACTGCGCCTCGCACTGAGCGGCTCGGGCTTCAAGGTGCCGGCGCACGTCGGCGCCCTGCAGGCCGTCGCCGATGCTGGTTTCGAGCCGGTCGAGCTGGCGGGCACGTCGGGCGGCAGCATCGTCGCGGCAATGGCGGCGTGCCGCATGAAGCTGTCGGACATGAAGATGCTGGCCCTGACGTTCGACTGGTCGAACATGCTCTCCTTCAGCCTGATGTCGGCGGTGCGCCTGCGCGGCTTCTGCGACGGCCGGCGGCTGCTCGACTGGCTGACCGAGCAGACCAACGGCATGACGTTCGGTCAGCTGTCGACGGATCTGACGGTCGTAGCGTCGGACGTGGCGAGCGAGGCGCCGTTCGAGTTCTCACGTGCGACGACGCCGAGCGTGGCGGTCGCGCAGGCGGTGCGCGCATCGACGTCGATTCCCTTCGCATTCGAGCCGGTACGACTGGGGGATGCGCTGCTCGCCGACGGCGGGATGGTGAACAACATTCCAGTCGATCGCCTGAAGGTCGACGACGTGCCGCGGCTCGGCGTGCAGCTCGTGAGTCAGGACCTGCCGATGCAGCCGGACACGTCGCTTTCGCCGTTTGGGTTCTCCGAGCGGTTGATCGACCTGATGCTGTCCGCCTGCGAGTCGACGCACGTATCGGCCGCGCAGACCGGCGGCGCGCACATGGCGTTCGTCGAGACTGGCTATGCCTCGACGCTCGATCGCACGATGCCGCTCGAGCTCCGGCAGCGGCTGTTCAACGACGGTTATGACGCGGCGAAGGCCGCGCTCACGCTCATCGCGGCGCCGGCGGCAACCGCCCTCCAATAGACGTTCCCACGTCAGCGGTCGTCGCTCTTCGACGGCCGCGTCAATATCCTTTCGACGACCGCTTCCTGCCGCGGCGTCGGTTTGTCGGTCAGGCAGGGCTCTGTATCCAGCTCCCGTATGAAGCATTCCCATACCGATGAAGGCACGGCGCCGTGCCCGCGGGCCCCGATAAAGTTGCGAACCTGATTGGCGCGCGAGATCGTCGCACGGAGCCGGTGGATTTCCCACAGCAACTCGAGCACGACAGGGTCCGGATTTTCGTCCCAGATCTGGGCGAGCCGGGCGGCGGTGAGTGGAGGGCGGTGCGGCACGATATTTCCAAAAACTGTACGGATATACAGTGTGCTACTATCGCCCCTAACCTGTCGAGCCAGGGCGCACCGATCCAAAACGGCCTTGTAAGTGTTTGATTTCTTTAGTTCAGGAATGTGCATTTCAGGTCCGGGCGATGATGCCGGAAAACGGCTCTAACACATTGATTTAGTTCAATAAATTGCCTTCCAACAAGCTAATCCGAATCCGTGGTGCCCGCCAGCACAACCTCAAGAACCTCGACCTCGACCTGCACACCGGCGAAATGACAGTCGTCACCGGGCCTTCGGGCTCGGGCAAGTCGAGCCTCGTCTTCGACACGCTTTACGCGGAAGGCCAGCGCCGTTACGTCGAAACGTTCAGCGCCTATGCGCGCCAGTTCCTCGACCGCATGGACCGGCCGCAGGTCGATCGCGTGGATGGCGTGCCGCCTGCCATCGCCATCGACCAGACCAACCCGGTGCGCAGTTCGCGCTCCACGGTCGGCACGATGACGGAGCTGAACGACCACCTGAAGCTGCTCTACGCGCGCGCCGCGAATCTGTTCGACCGCGTCACGGCGCAGCCCGTGCGCCACGACACGCCTGAGACGATTTACGCCGAACTGATGGCGCGCACGGCCGCGGGCGACCCGCGTCTCGTGGTCACGTTTCCGGTCGAGTTGCCCGATACGACCACCGAGGAAGAAGTCGCGCAATGGCTCTCCGCGAGTGGCTATACGCGCGTGCAGGCGCAGCGCGAGGTGAAGACCGCCGAAGGCACGCGCAAGCTGCTCGACGTGGTCGCCGACCGTTTCCGCATGCAGAACGTGGAGAAGAGCCGCGCGATCGAGGCGATCGAAGCCTCGCTCAAGCGCGGCAGCGGGCGCGTCAACATTTACGTGCTCGAGAGCGGCGACGCTGAAGCCGCGGCTGAGCCACAGATCTGGCGTTTCTCGACGGGGCTGCATTGCCCGGACAGCGATCTGCGCTACGCCGATCCGCAGCCCGCGCTGTTCTCGTTCAACTCGGCCTACGGCGCGTGCGACGCGTGCCGCGGGTTTGGCCGCGTGATCGGCGTGGATTGGGGCCTCGTGATCCCCGACGAGCGCAAGTCGCTGCGCGGCGGTGCGATCAAGCCGCTGCAAACGCCGGCTTGGAAGGAGTGCCAGGACGACCTGATGCGCTACGCCGCGAAAGCCGGCATTCCGCGCGATACGGCATGGTCCGAGCTGACGCAGGCGCAGCGCGACTGGGTCATCAACGGCGCGCCGGACTGGAAGGGCAGCTGGCAAACGCAGTGGTACGGCGTGAAGCGCTTCTTCCAGTATCTGGAGTCGAAGGCGTACAAAATGCACATTCGCGTGCTGCTGTCGAAGTACCGCAGCTACACGCCATGCGAAACCTGCGGCGGCGCACGCCTGAAAACCGAGGCTCTGCAATGGCGCCTCGGCACGCAGCAGAATGCGGACGACGTGCTCGCGCCTTCGGGGCGTTTCCTGCCGCACGGCGTGGACTGGACGCGCGCGCAGCTCGAAGCGTTGCCGGGCCTCACCGTGCACGACGTGATGCTGCTGCCGATCGAGCGCATTCGCCGCTTCTTCGACAATCTTTCGCTTTCCTCAACATTGCTGGATGATGCGCTGAAGCTGCTGCTCGAGGAAGTGCGCACGCGCCTGAAGTATCTCTGCGACGTGGGCCTCGGCTATCTCACGCTCGACCGCCAGAGCCGCACGCTTTCGGGCGGCGAAGTGCAGCGTATCAACCTGACCACGGCGCTCGGCACGTCGCTCACGAAAACCCTGTTCGTGCTCGACGAACCGAGCATCGGCCTGCATCCGCGCGACCTCAACCGCATCGTCGAAGCGATGCATCGTCTGCGCGACGCAGGCAACACGCTCGTCGTGGTCGAGCACGATCCTTCTGTGATGCTCGCGGCCGACCGCCTCATCGACATGGGCCCCGGCCCTGGCGAGCGCGGCGGCACGATCGTCTACGACGGCACGCCGAACGATATCCGCTCGTCGGGCACCCTGACGGGCGAGTACCTGGGCGGCCACCGCGCCGTCGCCGACGCTTCGCACTGGGAGCGGCGCCCGGTTGACGCGTCCACGCCGAACCTCCTGCTCGAAGGCGCAAGCGAGCACAACCTGCGCGACGTGACCGTGCAGATTCCGCTGCAGCGGCTCGTGTGCGTGACGGGCGTTTCGGGCTCGGGCAAATCGACGTTGGTGCAGGATGTGCTTTATCCCGCGCTCGCGCGGCATCTGGGCAAAGCGACCGAAGCGCCCGGCACGTTCCGCAAGCTGAGCGGCGCGGAGCAGATCAGCGACGCCGTGTTCGTCGACCAGTCGCCGATCGGCAAGACGGCGCGCTCGAATCCGGCCAGCTATGTCGGCGCGTTCGACGAGATCCGCAAGCTGTTCGCCAAGGCGACGCTCGCGAAACAGCGCGGCTATACGGCGGGCATGTTCAGCTTCAACTCGGGCGAAGGCCGCTGCCCGACCTGCGGCGGTTCGGGCTTCGAGCACATCGAAATGCAGTTCCTGAGCGATGTGTACCTGCGTTGCCCCGATTGCGACGGCAGCCGCTATCGCGCGGAAGTGCTCGAAGTGAAGATCGAGCGCGCCGGCCGCGCGCTTTCGGTGGCGGACGTGCTCGACCTCACGGTGAGCGAAGCGGTGCAATGCTTCGCTGAGGATGCCGAGGTATTGCGCGTGCTCCAGCCGATCGTGGACGTGGGCCTCGAATACGTGAAGCTCGGCCAGCCGGTGCCGACGCTCTCGGGCGGCGAGGCGCAGCGCCTGAAGCTCGCCGGCTATCTCGCCGAAACTGCGCAGTCGCGCGGCAAGGAAGCGGGCGGCCGTCTCTTCATGTTCGACGAGCCGACCACGGGTCTGCATTTCGACGACATCGCCAAGCTGATGCGCGCCTTCGGCAAGCTGCTCGCGGGCGGTCATTCGCTGCTCGTGATCGAACACAACCTCGACGTGATCCGCGCCGCCGACTGGCTGATCGATCTCGGCCCCGAGGGCGGCGACGCGGGCGGCGAAGTGGTGTGCGTCGGCACGCCCGAAGACGTGATCGCATGCCCGCGCTCGCATACCGGTGCGGCGCTCGAGCGCTACGAAGCCGCGCTTGGCAGCAGTGTCGAACTGCTCGCCGAAGAAGAGGGCGTGGCGCTGCAGACCGCGTTGCGTGCCGCGCAGGCGCGCCGCGACGTGCAGGGCGAGGATGTGGTGCGCATCGTGAACGCGCGCGAGCACAACCTCAAGGCGCTCGACGTCGATATTCCGCACGGCCGCTTCAACGTCATCACGGGCGTGTCGGGCTCGGGCAAGTCCACGCTCGCGTTCGACATCCTCTTTCACGAAGGCCAGCGGCGCTACCTCGAATCGCTCAATGCGTATGCGCGTTCGATCGTGCAGCCTGCGGGCCGCCCCGAAGTCGATGCCGTGTATGGCATTCCGCCGACCGTCGCGATCGAGCAGCGCCTTTCGCGCGGCGGCCGCAAGAGTACGGTCGCCACGACCTCCGAGGTGTGGCACTTCCTGCGTCTGCTCTACGTGAAGCTCGGCGTGCAGCACTGCGTGCATGACGGCACGCCTGTCACGTCGCAAGGTGTCGATGCGATCGTCGCGCAGCTGCTGCGCGAACACCGCGGCCAGCATGTCGGTTTGCTCGCGCCACTCGTCGTCAATCGCAAGGGCGTCTACACCGATCTCGCGAAGTGGGCGAAAGCGCGCGGCAACACACATCTGCGCGTGGATGGCGAGTTCGTGCCCGTCGCGCCGTGGCCCAAGCTCGACCGTTTCCGCGAACATACGATCGAATTGCCCGTGGGCGACCTCGTGATCGAGCCTGAAAACGAGGCGCAGTTGCGGGCGATGCTCGGCGCGACGCTCGAAGCAGGCAAGGGCATCGTGCACCTGCTCGCGCCACTCGACGGCCTCGATCATGTGCTGGGCAATGGCGGTTCGACGGCGAGCATCGGCGAGGTGAAAGTGCTTTCGACGCGGCGCGCCTGCCCGGTGTGCGGCACGAGCTATCCGGAACTCGATCCGCGCATGTTCTCGTACAACAGCAAGCACGGCTGGTGCACGACCTGCGTGGGCACGGGCCTCGCGCTCACGCGCGAGCAGCGCGCCGCCTACGACGACACGATCGTCGCCGAAGACGGCCGTGGCCGCGAGCAAACCCTGCCTTCGGAAGAGCAGGAACCCGACGGCATGGTCGACGAGCCGTGCCACGATTGCGGCGGCACGCGCCTGAATCCGGTGGCGCGCGCCGTGACGTTCGACGCGCATCCCATCGTCGACGTCGCGCAGTGGACCGTGGCGGAAACGCGCCGCTGGATCGATACGCTGAAGCTCAACGGCCGCGACGCGCAGATCGCGCGCGACGTGGTGAGTGAGATCCGCAGCCGGTTGCAGTTCCTGGAGGAAGTGGGGCTCGGCTATCTGAGCCTCGATCGCGCCGCGCCGAGCCTTTCGGGTGGCGAGGCGCAGCGCATCCGTCTCGCCGCGCAACTGGGCAGTAACTTGCAGGGCGTGTGCTACGTACTCGACGAACCGACCATCGGCCTGCATCCGCGCGACAACCAGATCCTGCTCGACGCGCTGCGCAGCCTCGGCGAGAAGGGCAACACGCTCGTCGTGGTCGAACACGACGAGGACACGATCCGCCGCGCCGATCACATCATCGACATCGGTCCGAGCGCTGGCAAACGCGGCGGCCGCGTGGTCGCGCAGGGCAGCGTGGCCGATCTCGCGGCGCAGCCCGATTCGCTCACGGGCCGCTATCTCGCGCAGCCGATCCAGCACCCGCTGCAGCCGCGCCGCGAAGTGCGTCCTGCGCGCGCGGGACGCGAGGCGGTGCCGGGCCAATGGCTCACCGTGCACGGCGGCAAGCTGCACAACCTGCGCAACGTGACCGCGCAGATCCCGCTCGGCCGTCTCGTGGCGATTACGGGCGTGAGCGGCTCCGGCAAGTCCACGCTCGCGCGCGACGTGCTGCTTTCCAATCTGCTCGACGCCGTGGGGCGTTCGGTGCTGTCTTCGCCTGCCGAGCGCCGCGCGCGCAAGGCGGTGAAGGAGAAAGCACCGAGCGCGGCGGAACGACGTTCGAGCGTGCTCGCGCGCACGAGCACCAAGCCGAAGCTCGAGGTTTCGCATACGTGGCAGGGCTGCGATTCGATTAGCGGGTGGGAAAGCATCGACCGCGTGCTCGAAGTCGACCAGACGCCGATCGGCAAAACGCCGCGCTCGTGCCCCGCGACCTATATCGGCGTGTGGGACGCGATCCGCCGCCTTTTCGCCGATACGCTCGAGGCGCGCGCCCGCGGCTATAGCGCGTCGCGTTTCTCGTTCAATACCGGCGATGGACGCTGTCCCGCGTGCGAAGGCCAGGGCGTGCGCACCATCGGCATGAGCTTCCTGCCCGACGTGAAGGTGCCGTGCGACGTGTGCCACGGCCAGCGCTTCAATCCGGAAACGCTGGCCGTGACGTGGCGCGGCCGGAACATCGGCGAAGTGCTGACGATGGAAATCGACGAGGCGGTGGAGTTCTTCGGGGCGATCACGAGTATTTCGCACCCGTTGCAGCTCATGAAGGACGTGGGTCTCGGCTACCTCACGCTCGGCCAGCCTTCGCCCACGCTCTCGGGCGGCGAGGCGCAGCGCATCAAGCTCGTGACCGAGCTCTCGAAGGTGCGCGACGACATCACGCGTCGCGGCCAGAAGGCGCCGCACACGCTCTACGTGCTCGACGAGCCCACGGTGGGCCTGCATATGGCCGACGTGGCGCGCCTCATCAGCGTGCTGCACCGGCTCGCGGACGCGGGGCATAGCGTCGTCGTGATCGAGCATGACCTCGACGTGATCGCCGAAGCCGACTGGATCATCGATCTCGGGCCGGAAGGCGGTGTGGGCGGCGGCACGATCGTCGCCGCGGCCGATCCCGAAGCGCTCGCGAAGGTGCGGGCGAGCCACACCGGTGCGGCGCTCGCGCCCGTCCTGGCGCGCGGCCAGGGCGACGTGAACGTTGCCGAAAGGAAACCTGCACCCGAGCGGCGCGCAACCGGCGCGGCGGCTTCGCGCTAAAGGAACACGGAGCGGGCCGCAAAGGCCCGCTCCGCCTTGAAACCGCTTGATCTGTGCCGCGAGCGCAAGGTATCATGGGCTCCGCTTGCAGCAAACGTTCGCTCATCTGTAGCGGCGTCAACTGAGAGCGGAGCAGCGGACTGCAGATCCCCTCCGAACCGGTCGCGGGCTCCACGCCCAGGCCACCTCATCAGTGCAGCAAGGCTTCGCAGTTCGTTCGCGAAGCCTTTGTCTTTTCAGGGAAGACGATTCTCTGCCGATCGTTGTATCGGTGCCTTGCCCTTGACGAAGCGAGAGGAATTAATCGATGTTCGACCTCGATGGAGAGGCGCGCGAACGGCTCATCGTGTGGATTCGACGCCGTATGGAAGAGTACGGCATTACGTTCGAAGAGCTTGAAGCGTCTATTGCCGAAAGCGAAAAACTACCCAAGTACCGCGACGCATACGGGAATACGTGGAATGGCGAGGGCGATATGCCGCCCTGGCTGTTGCGCTATAAGCACGCGGGACAGGATATCGAGCATTTTCGCTGCTAGGCATGACGGTGCGTGAAGGCGCGCCGGTGTTGCCGTTTCGACCGCCAGACCGTTCGCGGCGCATGCCGCAAAGCCCGCGCAATGGCGCGGCGCCCAGTATTATTCAGCATAGTTTTAAAATGCCTTTCGGCGCGAGCCGGGATTTAATTGCGCCTCCTAATGTGCCGCGCCGGCTAAGGCGCGCAATGAATTACGCATTCTTTTTGGCCGGCATTTGCGCGCGTAATTAGTCAGCTTTTTTGAAAACTCCGGTTGGCTGTGCGATCAAGCTGGGCGACAATCTCGCCCATTGCGTTCTTGCTGCGGCAGGGAGGTAGTCATGGCGATACTCGTGCTGGGCCTCGTGATTTTCATTGGTGTCCATTCGATCCGCATCGTGGCAGGGCCCTGGCGCGCCGCGCAGATCGAGCGCCTGGGTCCGCGTGCCTGGCGAGGCGCGTTCGCGTTGCTTTCCATTCTGGGCTTCGTCCTGATCGTCTATGGCTACGGTCTATCACGCCGCTATCCCGTGCCGATCTGGCTGCCGCCGTTCTGGATGGCGCATGTCACGGCGCTCCTCACCGCCATTGCCTTCATCCTGCTCGTCGCGGCCTATGTGCCGGGCAATCACTTCAAGCGCGCGGTCGGCCAGCCGTTCGTGAGCGGTGTCGCGCTTTGGGCGTTCGCGCATCTGCTCGCGAACGGCACGCTCAACGCCATCATTCTCTTCGGCGTTTTCCTCGTCTGGACGTTGTTCGAACTGCGGGGCGAGAACCGGCGCGATCGCGAAGCCGGGGTGGTCTATCCGCCGGGACAAGTTTCGCGCGATGCGATCGTCGTCGTGGTCGGACTCGTGGTCTGGGCCGTGTTCGCCTTCTGGCTGCATGGCGTGCTGATCGGTGTGCGGCCGCTCGGCTGAGCGTGCGGCGGGCCGCAGGCGCGCTGCAAAAAAGAAGCCTGCGCATGGCAGGCTTCACAAGGTACAGCTCGGAGTTCCGCGATCAGATCGCAGCGGCACGATCATAGGGCCGGTTCATGAAAGCTACGTGAAAGTCCGCACGATCCGGCTCGCGTATCCGTCGATGCATTAAAGATCGAAGAACACCGTCTCCTGTTCGCCCTGCATGCGGATGTCGAACGTGTAGACGATGCTGCCGGCCTGCTCGCTGCGGCGCGCGACGAGCGTGTCGCGGCGCGCGGCGGGCACGGCTGAGAGCACCGGGTCCGCGGCGTTGGCGGCGGCTTCGTCTTCGAAGTAGATGCGCGTGAAGGTGTGCGTGAGCATCCCGCGCATCATCACGATCACGTTCAGATGCGGCGCTTCGCCGGCGTTCTCGACGCCCGGCTTCACGGTATGCACGATGAAGCGGTGCTGCGCATCCGTGCCCGTGCCCACGCGTGCAAAACCGCGGAAGCCGTCTTTGGCGATTGCCTCGCGCGAAGCCGGATAACGGCCGTTTGCGTCGACCTGCGAAAACTCGAGCATCGCGTCGAACACGGCCTTGCCGTCGCCGTCGATCACGCGGCCGATCAGCGTGATGTGCTCGCCCGGCGTTTCCGGCCCGACCACATTGGCCGTGAAGAGGCTCTTGAAATCGAAGTCGTATTGCTGCGGGCACAGGCCGTAGGCGAAGTACGGGCCGACCGTTTGCGAAGGCGTTTCCTTGAGTGCCATGGTTCAACGCTCCGTGGGGGTTTGGTTGGGGCCGCGCAGCACGATGTCGAATTCGTAGCCGAGCGCGTAGCCTTCTTCGGTGGTGTCGAGCGAGAAGCGCGAAATCATGCGCTCGCGTGCGTCTTCGGGCGTGCCCTGGTAGATCGGGTCGAACGCGAGCAGCGGGTCGCCGGGGAAATACATCTGCGTGACGAGACGCGAGCCGAAATAATCGCCGAACAGCGAGAAGTGGATGTGATTCGGACGCCAGGCGTTCGGGTGATTGCCCCAGGGATAGGCGCCCGGCTTGATCGTGAGGAAGCGATAGCGGCCGTCGTTATCGGTGATCGCGCGGCCGGCGCCGAGGAAGTTGGGATCGAGCGGCGCGTCGTGCTGGTCCTGCTTGTGGACATAGCGGCCGGCGGCGTTGGCCTGCCAGATTTCGACGAGCGTGTTGCGCACCGGCTTGCCGCCTTCGTCGAGCACGCGGCCCGTGACGATGATGCGCTCGCCGAGCGGCGCGCCGTTCCTGGCCGCGTTGCGCGTGAGGTCGTGATCGAGCGCGCCGAGGTCGTCGGTGCCGTACACGGGCGCGTGCTGGTTGCGCAGCTTTTCCTTCAGCGGGATGAGCGGGAGCGTGGGGCCGCGTTTGACCGACGAACGGTACGGCGGATAAACGTACGCGGGGTGCGAGTCGAAGTCGCGCGGCGACAGGATGGACTCGGCCATGGGGTGTCTCCTGAGTGGATTATTGGGGGAATGGCCTGGCGCCGGCAGCGTTTGGCGGTGCGAGCCGATGCAGCCACTTTATCCAAAGCGAAAAGTTATGCAAAATGATGTTTTTTCGCACCTCGTATAACGAATCGTTATGCAAAACCGGCTCGCGGACGGACGCGTCAAATTCCGCCATCTCCAGTGTTTCCTTGCCGTGGCGCAGATGGGCAGCGTGCAGCAGGCCGCCCAGAGTCTTTCGGTCACCCAGCCTGCCGTGTCGAAGACGATTGCCGAGCTGGAGCTGGTGCTGGGCGTGAAGCTGTTCGAGCGCGGGCGGCACGGCGCGGTGCCCACGCGCGAGGGGCAGCTTTTCATGCCGCACGCGAGCGCCTGCGTGAGCGCGCTGCGCCAGGGCGTGGCCTTGCTAGCGCGGGACGAAGGCGCGGTGACCGCGACGCTCGATATCGGCGTGCTGCCTACTGTGGCGACGGCGTTGCTGCCCGGCGCGTTGCGTCACTTCGGCGAGGCATGGCCGCGCGTGAGCGTGCGGCTGATGACGGGGGCCAACACTGAGCTGCTCGATCGGCTGAAGACAGGGGCGATCAGCTTTGCGGTGGGCCGTCTGGCCGACCCCGAGCGCATGGTGGGCCTGAGCTTCGAGCAGTTGTACAACGAGCCGCTCGCCGTGGTGGTCCGCGCGGGGCATCCGCTCGCGCAGGGGGCGGGGTTGCCTGCGCAACTCGCATCGTTTCCGCTTGTGCTGCCGCCGTTCGGCACGTTGATCCGCCAGGCGGCGGACAGTCTGCTCGCCGCCTGGGGCGCGGCGCCGCTGTCGGCGTTCGTCGAGTTGCTTTCGGTTTCGGTGGGGCGCGCGCTGGCGCTCCAGAACGACGCGGTGTGGTTCGTGCCCGCCGGTGCCGTCGAGTACGATCTTCGGCGCGGGACGCTGGTGCGGTTGCCGTTGCCTTCCGCGGGCGGCGAAGAGCCGGTGGGGGTGATTCAGCGTACCGATACCCAGCCGACGCCTGCCGGTCGCGCGTTGATCGAGGCCGTGCGGCGTGCGGCGCGCGAGCGCGATGTGCGGCCGGATGGCTCCGCCGCGCCCCGGACGCGGCGTGCGCGTGCCGCAAACCCTTCCGCTGGCAAGCGTTCGCCCGGCGCCAAGGGTTGAGGCTTCACGGATCCCGCAGACCCAACGCCGCGCGCTAGCTTCAGCCGGCCGTGAGCTTCGCCTTGGCGCGCGACTTCGACGTTGCCGCCGCTTCCGGCGCGACGCCGGGCAGGCGCGCGCTCGTGGCCATCCACAGCACTTCGGCGTCTTCTTCGCTCGTCGAAATGGCTGCGTGGCCGGTGCGGCTGTCGAAGTAGAGGCTGTCGCCGGTTTCCAGACAGGTGGGCGCGTAAAGCTCCGAATACAGGCACACGCTGCCGCTGATCACGTAGAGAAACTCTTCGCCTTCGTGGCGGCCCCAGTCGTCGAACGCGTCGAGCGAATGCGCGGTGATGCGAATGCGAAACGGCAGCATGGCCTTGTGCGCGAGATCGGTGGCGAGCAACTCCATTTGATAGCCGCGATAGGCGTGGCGCTGACCCGCGCCGTTGCGCGTGAGCGCGCGGCGGCCGCCGGCATTGAGCCGGGGCGGGGTGCCGAACAGCTCGGCCAGGTCGATTCTGAGCCCGCCGACGATCTTTTGGAGCACGTCGAAGGTTGGCGACATGAGGCCGTTTTCAACCTTCGACAGGGTCGAGCGGGAGACGCCGCACAGGCGGCTGGCCGTATCGAGCGTCAGGTCCTGGGCGACGCGCGCGGCGCGCACGCGGCGGCCGAGTTCGGTGGTCGCCGTGCTGGCGGATGGGGTGAGCGTGGAGTCCATGGGCTACGTTCGAATGCTGACGCAAAGCCCTGGTTGGGCCCCGCGATGTCTTACCGATCATATCAAACGGTTGCCCGCGCGAAACTCTGACCTCGCCTGGCCGGCCCGGGCCGCGACGTCCGCTCGGCGGCATGGGACAGGCCATCTTGCATTGACGCCCTGTTTAATTGCGAATTAAAACGATTCGATTTAATGATTTTTAAAGATTGATCGGCTGTTGGTTTAACAAATTTTAAAGATTTCTTGGGTTTGATATTAGAGTGACGCTTCAATATGCGTCCATGCGTCGCGGCTCACACGGATTTTGATATTTATCATTGTAATCAGATGATGTGGATCAAGTGGAGAGCGCAAAATGCATGACGAACGACTCGAATTATTGCTGGCAATCTCGCGAAGAACGCTCGGGATCGAGAGCTTCGAACTGACCGGGAAGCCGACCGCCGACGCGCACCTCGTGAGCGCGGAGGATATTGGCCGCGCGCTGGAGTCGGCGTATGACGCCGGGTTGATCGTCGGCTACCGCATGGGCCGCGCCGAGTGCGAGCAGAACGCCTGAATACCGCATGACGCGATTTAAAAGCGGCGTCCTTTAAAGGGGCGCCGTTTTTATTTTGGCTTTTATTAACACGATAATAAACGTTACCCTGATTAATGGGCGATACGGCGCCCGATCCAGCCCAGACGATTGTTAATCGACGCTTCATCAGCTGCATGACGCCCGGTGCGCCTGCACCGGCGCCCGTACCAGAAAACCTGATCAGTCAGACGAGCCGACGCAACGGCGCGAGCGACCAGTCGTGCGGCACGCCATGCACGGCGAAAAACCACGCGGCCACCCATGACGCGGCGACGACGATCAGGTCGCAGCGTCCGCTGCGCCACCAGTTCAGCGAGTGCCGTTGAAAGATCCACGGCACACCCAGTGGATTGGGCCAGTCGGCGAACAGGTGGATCACGCCTCCGCAAGCGAAGCCGAACGCGGGCGCCGCGAGCGGCAGGTGCCCGAGTTTGTGATACGACCACACGAGCAACGCGATCCAGCCGATGCCCCAGTGCGTGAACGTGCGATGCGTGATCCAGAGGCGCCGCTTCTTGCGCCACCATGCGACCTCCAGCCAGTCGGGCGCCGATCCGCCCGCGACACCCGCCGCGAACGCGAGCGCGGCGTAGAGATGCCAGGCGCTATCGGCGCCCTGATGCGTGACGATTGCGGCGGCGATGACGCCGGCGGCCCAACCCGTGGCGTGATGTGCAGTGCCTGATGCCATGAAGCGGTGTGTTGCGAAGTCGAAGGGGGCGCAATCTTCGCAGATGTGTCGCCGTTATGACAGGGGTGACAGGCCGGCGACATGCGGTACGTCGTGTGGCGCGCGCGGTGCCCGCGCCAGTCGTTCGCGCGTCAGGTCGTGCAGCGCGCCACGTCGAAGCGCAGTTCTTCTTCAGGCGGATCGTTCGATGCCGAAGCGCCGTGCGTGACGCGAATGACCGAGCCGTGGCCGTTCGGTGTGAGCGTGACGAAGTACGACGCGTCCGAGCTCGAGCCCACGCTCAGCTCGGTCGTATTGCCGTCACGCGATGTGTGCACGCGCGGCAGGCGGTCTTCGAGGCAACTCGCGACCGACGACGCCGACCGCGCCGACGAAGCGTAGATCATCGGTTCGCCGTTCGAAGCGGTGCCGGACGGCGGTGTCGATCCACAAGCGGCGATGAGTGCGAGGGGAGTCGCGGCGAGGAGTCGTTGCGTGAGCGTTTTCATAGGCGGCGTGACAGTATCGAAGCAGCGGATTATGCCAATGAGTATACGCACCCTGATCTGGATCGAGGCCCACGCAGACGTAAAAAGATGCAACAGCTAACAAGAAAAAACGCACATGCGCTTGTGGCGCATGTGCGTTTCGCAAAGGCAAGGCAGCGTGGCGGGTCGCGCCGGGTTTGCCCAACCCCGAGCGATCAGAAGCGGTGACGCAGACCGACTGTCGCGGCCACCTGATTGTTGGTTGAAGAAGGCGAGAGCGTATTGATCGCAGCGACGTTCGCGATGCCCGAGCCGTCGGCGTTATAGCCGAGCGAGCCCGAAGCGTGCTGGTAGACGCCGGCGAGATAGACGTCCGTGCGCTTGCTCAGCGAGTAGTCGGTGCCGACCACCACGGTGTGCCACTTCGGGCTGTTGTTGCTGCCGTTGCCCGTGACCGTGCCGTCGGTGAACGTGTAGGAGCCGACGAACGCGAGGGCGGGCGTCAGATGGTAAGCGCCGTTGATCTCATAGTTGTCGACGTGCAGGTTCAGGCCCGAGAGGCCCGGCAGCGGCGCGCTGCCGCCACTCGAGAGACCCTGCATGCCGTCGATCTGCGAGTGCGTCCATACGAAGCCAACCTGTGCCGGGCCGAAGGTGTAGTTCACGCCCGCGCCGAACGAGCGCTGCAGCCGTGCCGAGATGTTCTGGTCGGCCGAAGCCGCGCTGTTCGCGGCGCCAAGGCTGCCGGAGTTGTTCTGTTGCGAGTAGGCGGCTGCGAAGTTCAGCGGGCCGTTGCCGTACGATGCGCCCACGCTCCACGCGCGGCCATTGGCGAAGCCACTCGCGTCGTTGCTGAAACCGTACAGGCCGCCGAACTGGAAGCCTGCGTAGTTCGCGCTGGCGTACTTGACCGAGTTCTTGATCGAATAGCTTTGCGCGAGGTTGTCGTTGTCGAACGGGTGGCCCGCGAGATTGTTGCCGAAGCCCGCGCCGGCTTCCGAGAGCGGCGAGAGGTAATCGACCATCGAGTCATACTGCCGGCCGAGCGTGAGCGTGCCGAACCGATCGCTCTGCAAGCCGACCCAGGCCTGGCGGTTGAAGCCGCTGTCGCCGTTCTTGTAGCCGCCGTTGTTGAGATTAAAGCCGCTCTCGAGGGTGAAGATCGCCTTCAGGCCGCTGCCCAGGTCTTCGGCGCCGCGAAAGCCGAAGTAGTTGTTCGAGAGAGCGCCGCTACCCTGAGCCCACAGGCTGTGGCCGCCGACGTTGTTCGCGTAGACGATGCCGGCGTCGAGCGAGCCGTAAAGAGTGACGCTGCTTTGCGCATGGGCGCTTATGGCAAATGCACTGAGGACGCCAGCAGCAATGAGTGCTTTTTTCATGTTTTCTCCGGTCAGAACTTGGGGAATCTCGGGTCGAATATTCTGAAAATCGATTTCGTGCCCGGCTGATTCGCAACGAAGTGTAGGCCCGCGATTCGGCGTATTTACGCAAATCGACGCAACAATGCATCCATCTCATTTCTCGATCAGCATTAATCGCCGTAAGTGATTGCCTATAAAGAGATTTTCTATTGGATTATCTGGTGCGACAAAATGGTCCATATGGATAATCCGTTGCGCACCCGCGACGATGCGGCAAACCCGCGCAGAGGCTGGCCTAGCGCGAATTCAACGCTTTTTCAAGCGCGATTCCTGGCGTTTGGTGAAAGGTACTGTTCCAGATCATGGACTGAACACACGCATAGCGCGGCGGTACAATTTCTCCAGCCCTCGACCAAGGGTGGTCTTTTTTCATCTGTTTTTACGCGGCTCTCGGGCCGCGTTTTTTTTGCCTGCGGAAAATCATTTTAAATTAATGCGCGAGGCGGAATGGTGCATTGCGGAAAATGCAATGATTAAAGCCGCTGTCAGATATTCCGGTTTGGTGGCGGGATAATCCGAATCAGCCGGATAGCAAGACGTCGCGCCCGACGCGCGACGCGATCCGGGTAGAATCTTGCCCTTGCCCCGCGACGGGCAAGTCCCGCGCAGAACCCGATGAAAACCCCGCCATGACCGATTCCTCACCCGCAACCGATCCCGATTTCCCCGCCGATGACCCCGCAGCCGAAGCCGAGGTGATCCAGGAAGCGCGCCTGTGGCGCAAGGACGGCTGGACCGCGCGCGTGATCAAGAACGAGGACGACGACGGCTGGGCCGTCCAAATGATCAAGGACGGCGAGCCGGAGCCTGCACTCGTCGGCCCGTGGACCATGGGCCGCGACAAGAAGAATCCCAAGCCGCTCGATACGTCGGCGTTCAACACGCTCGTAAAGACCGCTTCAGAGGTGCTGCGCCGGCACGAGCAGCAATTGCGCGCGCTGCTGCACAAGCGCGTGAGCGTGCAGACCGCCGAGGGCGATGTGGACGTGACGCTCGACATCGTTCCCGACGAGTACGAGCCCTACGCGCTCGTCAGCGCGATCGATGCGTTTGGCGAGCAGCTCGCTCAAGCGCGTGTCGCGCCGAACTTCAAGCTCACGAAAGCGCGCGCCGAGGCCTGGGCCGAAGGCGGTTTCGGGCGTATCGAGTAAATATCAGAACCCGCCCGCTGACTCCTGCTTGCAGAAGATCGCAGTCAATAGCGGTCCGGCATGGTGGACGATGGCGTTATTGCCTGCCGCCGTGAGTGCCGCCTGTACCCTGGCCTGGGTGCCGACCACGACGGCCCCGTAGGCGGAAGGGGCGATGGGCGTGCCGTTGCCGGTCTTGAAGAGCGGGTCGTCCTTCTGGAAACCCACGATGGCGAACACGCTGAAGCCATAGGCAGTCATGCGCTGGCCGCGCGCGGGCCAGAACGCGTTGATCGAATTGCTTTCGACCTTCATGGGCTTCGGATCGATCAGGTTTTGCGTGATCAGCCCCGAGATGAAGTCGTGCGCGGACTCGCTGCAGGTCAGCGAGTCGTCGATGGCGGCGGCGCGGGCATTGCCGGCGAGAAGCGTCAGGAAAGCAAGATAAAGGGCGACAAAGGTAAAGCGTTTCATTGCATGAATGGCGAAAGTGCGTGCGCCGGGGCCGGCGGACGCATAAGGTCCGGGCTGGCGCGAAGGGTTGCACTCTACGCGTGTTCGGGCAATTCCGCTTGCGGCGCTGCGGGAGCCGATCCGGCGCGTTGACTTACAAAACCACAAGTTAAAGTCGGACGAACGTCGGAATACCTGCAAGTTTTCTGGAAGGCGTATATATTTCGCGGTTATGACCGAAAAAGATAAATCTGTAAAAACGGCTCCGCGAGCGGTGCCGCTGCCGCGCACGTGGGACGCTCGCGCGGCGCGCTGGCTTGTCACCCCGCTCGTACCCACGCGCGTTACCCCGAATCATCTGACCACGCTGCGACTCCTGATTGGCGTTGCCGGCGGCTTTTATCTGGCGCGTGGAGATTTTCTGCTTGTCAATATTGGCGCATTTCTGATCGTACTGTCGAATTTTGTTGATCATACCGACGGTGAGCTGGCGCGTATTAGCGGCAAAACCAGCCGAATCGGGCATTTCTACGATCTCGCGGCGGACGCGCTCGTCACCATCCTGCTGTTCTTTGGCATGGGCTACGGCCTCGGCGTCGTGGCCGCCCACTCCGGCGCCGAATGGCGTGTGCCGCCGGCCGTGCTCGGCGGCATCGCGGGCGTCGCGGTCGCCGTGATTTTTTTCCTGCGCATGCGCATCGAGGAAATGGCCGGCAAGGCGGGCACCCAACAGGCGTTCGCCGGCGGCTTCGAGACTGAGGACGTGTTGTATCTGCTACCCCTTGTCACGCTGACAGGCGTCGTGTCGCCGTTCATTATCGCGGCCTCGATCGGGGCGCCGTTGTTCGCCATCTGGGTGGTGCTCGACTATGTGCGCGTGACGCGCCGCCTGCCCCCCGCCAAGGAAACCAGTCAGGCGTGGAGCAGCCGATGAGCTTGCAGGCAGAACAAGAACAGGTCGTAGCGCCTCCCGTCCCCGCGCCAGCCCACGCCGCATGTGCGGCGGCCGGCGAGTCGGACGGCGCGATCGGCCGCGCGCTGCAACCGTTGAACACCGCACGCCTGCGCGACGACTACCAGAGCCAGGGCTCGTTCCTGTATCTCTCCGATTTTCTGCCCGCCGACGCCACGCAACAGTTGATCGACGCGGCCAACGCGCTGCTTCCCGAAGTCAACCGCAACTATCTGCCGGGCCACAAGGCGGGCGGCAGCGTGAGCCGTCACACCATCGACCGCCTCGCGCCGTACATCGCCGAGCTTTACCGCTCGCCGCAACTGATCGCGTGGCTCGAAAGGATCACGGGCGACCGCCTGCAGCTATCGCCCGAAGACGACCCGCACGCTTACGCGCTCTATTACTACACACGCGCCGGCGACCACATCGGCTGGCACTACGACACGTCGTATTACGACGGCCGCCGCTATACGGTGCTGCTCGGCGTGATCGACGAGTCGTCCTGCAAACTCGACTACGAGCTGCACACGAAAGACCCGAACAAGGCGGATGAACCGGGTTCGGTGCAGTACCCGCCGGGTGCGCTCATCGTGTTCGACGGCGACAAGCTTCGCCATCGCGTCACGCCGAGCCTCGAAGGCGAAGTGCGCGCGTCGCTCACGCTCGAATACGTGACGAACCCGAACATGCGGCCGTGGCGGCGTTTCATTTCGAACATGAAGGACGCCATTGCGTACTTCGGTTTCCGCCAGGTGTTCCGCAAGGCGTTGGGAGGCCGGGCGTGAGCCGTGTTGCCATCCTGCTGCTGTCGATCGGCACGGCACTCTTCATTGCGCTGCTCGCCTGGCAGGGGCTCGGGTCGGTAACGGGCGCGCTCGCGGCCGCCGGCTGGGGCCTGGTCCTCGTCGCGGCGTTCCACGTCGTGCCGCTCGCACTCGACGCGGGGGCGATCGCCGTGCTCTTCGGCAAAGGCGAGCGTGTCGATCAGCGTGACGCACTGCTCGCGCGGTGGAGCGGCGAATCGGTCAACAGCCTGTTGCCCGCGGGCCAGATCGGCGGCCCCGTGGCGATGGTGCGTCAGCTCGCGCAGCGCGGCATGTCGATGCGCAACGCGGCGGCGGCCATCACCGTGAGCACGACGCTGCAAGCCGTTGCGCAGATCGTCTTCGCGGTATTCGGCATCGCGCTTTTTTCGGCCTACGCCGCCAATGGCGCGCCGCGCGATCTCGGCGTCGCCGCGCTGATCGCGACCGCCGTGCTCGGCGGCCTGATCGCGCTGTTCTATGTCGCGCAGCGCCGCGGTCTGTTCGGCCGCCTGCTGCGTCTCGCTTCGAAAGTGTTCGGCAAGCGCGACTGGTCGACGCTCGCCACGCGCGCCGACGCCATCGACGAAGCCGTGAAGTCGCTATACGCCCGGCGTGGCCGCGTGGCGGCCAGCTTCGCGCTGAGCCTCGCGGGCTGGCTCGTGGGCACGGTGGAAGTGTGGCTCGCGCTGCGCTTTCTCGGCCATCCCGTAGGCTGGATCGATGCGCTGCTGCTCGAGAGCATCGGCCAGGCGATTCGCGGCGCGGCCTTCGCCATTCCTGGTTCGCTGGGCGTGCAGGAGGGCGGTTATCTGCTGCTCGCGCCGCTCGTCGGCCTGCCGCCCGAGGCGGCGCTCGCGCTCTCGCTTGCCAAGCGCGCGCGAGAAATCCTGCTCGGCTTGCCGGGCCTTCTATATCTGCATTTCAGCGAACGTAGCTGGCAACGCCGGCGCGCCTTGCGCGTCCCCGCTGTCGAAGTCGCCGATTGACCTTTTTTCTCCCAAGGAACGTTTGCGCATGCGCGCCATCATTCTCGCGGCAGGCCTCGGCCTGCGCCTTCAGCAACACGCTGGAGAACAGTTTCCGAAATGTCTGCTGCAGTTCGAGGGCGTGACGCTGCTCGAACGCCATCTGCAATTGCTGGAAGAGGCGGGCGTGACGGAAGTCGTGCTCGCGCTCGGCTTCCAGCCTGAGCTGGTCGAGGCCGAACTCAAGCGCATTAGCTGGCCGCACAAGGTCGAGGTCGTGATGAATCCGCGCTTCGACCTGGGCAGCGTGCTCACGGTGCATCGCACGGCAGAGGCGCTCACGCGCGGCGGCGACGTGCTGCTCATGGACGCCGACGTGCTCTACGACGAACGCGTGTTCGCGCCGCTCGTGGCGGACGCGGCGCCGGCCAACCGTCTCTTGATCGACCGCGACTTCGAAGCCGGCGACGAGCCCGTGAAGCTGTGCCTGCGCAATGGCGTGCCCGTCGAACTGCGCAAGCAGCTGGCGGTCGGTCTGCAATACGACACGATCGGCGAGTCGGTGGGCTTCTTCCGCCTGAACGAAGCGACGGCGCGCCGTTTTGCGCAGATCGTCGAAGGCTACGTCGATACGGGCCGCGCGAACCTGCCGCACGAAGAAGCGCTGCGCGACCTGCTGCTCGAACGCGGCGGCGAGTTCGAAACCGCGGACGTGACCGGCGCGCCGTGGATCGAGATCGACTTCCCCAATGACGTCACGCGCGCCGCGGAGCAGGTGCTGCCGCAACTGCGTCCCGTGGTGAGCCGCGTGAAGCAGACGGCTCTCTGAAGCGCATCTGCGCGGATTGCCCGACGCTGATTGCTTGAATCTGGCCGCGAGGTCTGCCTCCGCTTGAAAGCGGCGGCGGGCTTCGCGGCTTTTGCTTTTGCGGGCGCTTTCGCTTCGTGCCGCACACACAAGGCGCGCCGCTTCATCTGTTGCCGGGTTCCCGTTTTCCGCAACAAGGGCCATAATGGCAGCTTTACGCCATCAGCCACGCTGATCGTCGTTCCTGCCCATGCCATTAGCCCTCGGCACATTCATCGTTCCGCTCATTGTCGCGTGCTCGATGTTCATGGAGAACGTGGACGGGACGGTCATCGTCACCGCGCTCCCCGCGCTGGCCCGCGATCTCGGGCAGGACCCCATCACACTCAAGCTGGCCGTCACGAGCTACGTGATCGGCCTTGGCGTGTTCATCCCGATCTGCGGCTGGGTGGCCGATCGCTTCGGCTCGCGCAATGTGTTTCGCACGGCCATCGGCATCTTCATGGCGGGGTCGCTGTTGTGCGCGGCTTCGAGGTCGCTCGAGATGTTCGTGGCCGCGCGCTTCGTGCAGGGCATCGGCGGCGCGATGATGGTGCCGGTGGGCCGGATCATCATCTTCCGCTCGCTGCCCAAATCGGACTTCATTCGCGCGGTGAACTATCTCACGGTGCCCGCGTTGCTCGGGCCGGTCGTGGGGCCGCCGCTCGGCGGCTTCATCACCACGTATCTGCACTGGCGGCTGATTTTCTTCATCAACATTCCGATTGGCGTGCTCGGCATCTGGCTCGCGAACCGGCATATCGAGAACATGCATGAGGAGCATCCGGGGCGGCTCGACTGGGTCGGCTTCGTGCTTTCGGCGGGTGGGGCGTCGCTGTTCATGCTCGGCCTCTCGCTCGTGGGCGGCGAGCTCGTCGCCACTGGCACTGCGGTGACGATGTGCGTGATCGGCGCGTTGCTGCTGGTGGCCTATTGGTTGTATGCGCAACGTGTCGAGCGGCCCGTGCTCGATCTGAAATTTCTGCGCATCCCCACGTTCAATGCGAGCGTGGCGGGCGGGTCGCTGTTTCGCATCGGGCTTGGCGCCGTGCCTTTTTTGTTACCGCTCACGCTGCAGGAAGGGCTCGGCATGACGGCGTTCGCGTCAGGCGCCATCACCTGCGCTTCGGCGTTCGGCTCGATCTTCATGAAGGCGATCGTCTCGCGCGTGCTCGGGCGCTTCGGCTTTCGCCGCACGCTGATGGTCAATGCGGTGCTCGCGGGCACGGCCATCGCGATATGCGGTTCGTTTTCGCCTGGCATGCCCGTGTGGCTCATCTGGCTCATCGTGCTCGCGGGCGGGATCTTTCCTTCGCTGCAGTTCACCGGCCTCAATTCGCTCGCCTATGCCGATATTCCGACGCGCGACATCGGCCGCTCCACGAGCGTAGCAAGCGTGATCCAGCAGGTGTCGCTCGGTCTCGGCGTGACGATCGCGGGCCTCGTGCTGCAGATCTCGCATCGCGTGCAAGGGCACTCTGCCATCGTCTGGTCCGATTTCTGGCCGGCGTTTCTCGTGGTCGGGCTCTTTTCGGTGGCATCGATTCCGGTGACGATGCGTTTGCCCGCGAATGCGGGCGAAGAAATTGCCCGCGGCCGGCGCGGCAACGCCTGATCCAGTCCAGGACGGGACGTCGTCTTGCACGGCAGCGGAATCAGCGGATCGCCGGATCGCAATCGTTTTCCCGGCATGCTATAAGGCCAAGGCAGGTTTCCGGTAGGCCAACAAACCGAATCATGGGGTGAACTCAATGAAGCTGGTTGAAAAAACGAAAATCTCCGCTGCCGCTCTCGCACTGCTTTCGCTATCCGCTTTGTCCACGGGCTTCCTCGAAGCCACGCCGGCCTTTGCGAAGGATACGCAGCAACGCCCTGCGGTCCTCAATGCATCGGCCGTGGCCGTTGCCGACAAGTATGCGGCCGACGCCGCCGAGCAGATCTTCAAGGAGGGTGGCAACGCCGTCGATGCGGCGGTCGCCATCGCCTTCTCGCTCGCCGTGACGTACCCCGAAGCCGGCAACATCGGCGGCGGCGGGTTCATGACGCTCTACGTGAACGGCAAGCCGTACTTCCTCGACTATCGCGAGCGCGCGCCGCTCGCCGCCACGCGCACGATGTACCTCGACGACAAGGGCAACGTGATCCCGGGCAAAAGCCTGTTCGGCTATGACGCCGTGGGCGTGCCGGGGACGGTCGAGGGCATGTGGGAAGCGCAGAAGCGCTTCGGCAAGCTGCAATGGAAGCAGGTGCTCGCGCCGGCGATCAAATACGCGCGCGACGGCTTCGTCGTGGACGAGCAGCTCGCAAAGCGCCGTGAGGCCGCAGAAAAGGACTTCGGCGGCAAGACCAATTTCGACGACTACTTCGGCAACCTGAAGGAGGGCGTGACGTTCAAGCAGCCCGATCTCGCCAACGTGCTCACGCGCATTGCGAACCAGGGCGCGAAGGACTTCTACGACGGCAAGACCGCGGACCTGATCGCCGCCTCGATGAAGGGCCACGGCCTCATCACGAAGCGCGACCTGCAGGAGTACAAGGCAGTGTGGCGCCAGCCCGTGGAGGCGAAGTGGAACGGCTACGAAGTCATCACCGCGCCGCCCCCGAGTTCGGGTGGCGTGGGCCTCGTGCAGCTGCTCAAGATGAAGGCGATGCTCGCGCCGCAATTCAAGGACGTGCCGCTCAATTCGCCGCAGTACATCCACCTGATCGCGGAGATCGAGAAACGCGTGTTCGCGGATCGCGCGCAATATCTCGGCGACCCCGACTTCTACAAGGTGCCGGTCGCGCAGCTCACCGACGACGCCTACCTCGCGAAGCGCGCCGCCGAAGTCGACCCCGACAAGCCTTCCGACACCAAGAGCGTGCAGCCGGGCCTCGGCACCTCGATGCCTGAGAAGGCAGAAACCACGCACTTCTCGGTGGTCGACAAGTGGGGCAACGCCGTTTCGAACACGTACACGATCAATGGCTACTTCGGATCGGGCGTGGTCGTGCCGGGCGCCGGCATCGTGCTCAACGACGAGATGGACGATTTTGCGTCCAAGCCCGGCGTGCCGAACATGTTCGGCGTGGTGGGCAGCGACGCGAACTCGATTGCGCCGAAGAAGCGTCCGCTGTCGTCGATGACGCCGACCATCCTCACGAAGGACGGCAAGGTGGCGCTCGTGATCGGTACGCCGGGCGGGTCGCGCATCTTCACGTCGGTGTTCCAGGTCATCAACAACAACTACGACTTCGACATGCCGTTGAAGGACTCGGTGGCGGCGATGCGCTTCCACCATCAGTTGCTGCCGCCCAACACGATTTTCTGGGAGCCGTATGCGCCGATCGACGGCGAACTCGCCAAGCAGGTCGAGGCGAAGGGCTATGTGCTGAAGGCGCAGGATTTCAACGGTGACATTCAGGCGATCCGCATCAACGGCGATACGCCTGACGCGGTTTCCGATCCGCGCGGCCGTGGCGTCTCGCGCCTGATCCAGTAAAACCGCAACGCCGATGCGAAACGATGCGCCATGCATGAAGGCAAACCATTTCGCATCGGCAAGCTGGCATGAGGCGGCAAAAGTTTGCATGACATGAGCGTTTGTCCTCAAATTTGGGGATGCCGCTCCGTTGTTCATCGCGTACTATGCAACCTCCGGCGGAAGACAGCCCTTTGCCGGCGTGTGTTTTTCTTGGGGCGGCATTTGCCGCCCCATTTTCTTTTCGGCATGTCCGCTGCACGCTTCACAGTCGCACTGCATATTGAATCCGTCAGGCACTAAGCTCTGACGTTTGCGCCGCCACGCAAGCGAGGCGCGCGCCCACTTCTCATCGCACCCGAGCATGGACCTGACGAGCCGCGAACTCGCGTTGATCGCCGACGTCTTCAAGCTGCTGGCCGACCATATCTTGCCCGAGGGCGCCTTGCGTCTCGAGGTGGGGCGGCGCCTGCTCGAACTGCTGCGCGCCGATGGCCTGCATGCGGGCGCGGACTTGTTCGTCTGGTCGGGCGAAGAGAATCTCGAACATCTGCGCATTCGGCGCGGCAAGCGGCGCGAGCATTGCTCCGCTCGGGAACGGGTGCTGTTCGATCTGGTGCGCCCGGCTTTCATCGCTGCGCTGGCGCGCTCGCGCGCGCAGACGGCGCACGTTCAGCCGCCGCCAACCGACACCTCCACTGCGGATAACGAAGCAATCAGCCGCCTGACGCGGCGCGAGCGCGACGTGGTCGCGCTCGTGGTGGAAGGGCTGCTCGACAAGGAGATTGCCGAGCGGCTAGGCATTTCCTACACGACCGTGCGCACCCATCTCGATCGTTCGTTTCAGAAACTCGGCGTCAGCAACCGCTCGCGCCTCGCGCGGCTCGTGCAGGAGACGCCGCGCTGAGGCGCGCCGCGTCTCCCCTTATTCCGGCACGGCTGCCGAAACGTTCTTGCCTGCGGCGTCGATCAACCCGAGGCAGGTTTGCGCGTTGCCGATCCGCTCGATCGCGAGCAGCGCGAAGCGCGCGAGAAAGAGCGGGCCGTTGGCTTCGCCCAGATTGGTCATGGTCTTGCACAGCTGCGTGTAGACGGTGTCGAGTTCGCTGTCGGTCATGGCTTTCTCCATCTGTCCTTATTTGCGCCCGTGCTCAAGCGCACAGCGCGTGGTCGAGGGCGGCGAGCGCCTGCGCGGCGACGCTGCCGGCTTCGCCGTGCCAGCGGCCGAGCACGTGGCCGTCCGGGCGCACGAGGTAGAGCGCGCCGGGCTGGGCGCCGTACATCGGGAACAGGCGTCCCGTTCGATCCCAGCCGCTGCGGCGCGATGCGTCGGCGGGCTGGCGCCGCGCCAGCGGCACCAGCGCGAACGGCAGCGCGCGCGCGGCCAGCTTCGTGTCTAGCGTGGCAAGCGGGGCGGGCGTTGCGCCATCCTCGCTGAAGTAGAACGCCGTGAAGCCTGGCGCGAGCAGGTCGGTCACGTGGCCTTCGCGCGCGCCTGCCTGATCGACGATCGTGAGCGGGCATTCGGGCAGCACCGTGCCCGGCGCCGGGCCGTTCGCGAATGCGTCGCAGGCCGCGTTGAGCGGCGAGGCCGTGTAGGCGATGGCCGAAGTCTGGCGCGGATTGATCAGCGAGCGCACGGTGGCGTGCTCGCGCGCGAGGCTCAACACGGCCGTGCGCATCAGATCGAAGGCGAACGATGGCGGCGCCATGAACTCCGTGCTCTTGGTGCCGTAGCTCAAGTTTTCGTGCGCGGCGTAGACGCGCTCGTCGGAGTAGCTGTCGAGCAGCGCGTCGCTCGCGAGACCCTTCACGACATACGCGAGTTTCCACGCGAGGTTGTCGGCGTCGTCGATGCCCGAGTTCGCGCCGCGCACGCCGAAGATCGGCACGAGGTGCGCGGCGTCGCCCGCGAACAGCACGCGGCCGTGGCGATAGCGCTCGAGCGTGAGCGCGTTGGCCTTGTAGATCGTGATCCAGACCGGCGACCACGATGCTGTCTCGCCCATCATGTCGAGCAGGCTCTGCACGCGCGGCATGACGTTTTCGGGCTTGATCGCTTCGTCGGCGTCCTCGCCGTCGCGCACCTGATAGTCGATGCGCCATACGTTGTCGGGCTGCTTGTGGACGAGCACGGTCGAGCCGGGATTCGACGCCGGGTCGAAATACGCGAGCCGCTCCGTGGGCCGCGCGCTGTCGAGCAGGATGTCGACGATCACGTAACGGCCCTCATAGCTCGTGCCCTGAAGCTTCAGGCCGAGCGACTCGCGCACCGTGCTGCGGCCGCCGTCGGCGGCGATGAGCCAGTCGGTCTGCGCGGTGTAGTCGCCTGCGGGCGTGGAGAGCGAGAGCGTGGCGCCATGCGCGTCGTCCCGCAGGGTTGTCACTTTCGTGCACCAGCGAATGTCGATGAGATCGGCGTGCCGCTCCGCCGCGTCGAGCAGGAACTGCTCGATGTGGTACTGCGCGAGGTTGATCATCGGCGGCAGCTTCTGGTTTTCGTCCTGCGGCATCGTGAAGTGCAGCACTTCGTCGTTGCGATAGAAGCTGCGCCCGCCGGTCCACGGCAGGCCTTTGGCGAGGAAGCCGTCGAGCGCGCCGAGGCGCTCGACGATTTCAAGGCTGCGGCGCGAGATGCAGATCGCGCGGCTGCCGTAGCAGACCGATTCGTCGGCTTCGATCAGCACCGAGCGCACGCCGTGCTTCGCGAGGCCGAGCGCGATGGCGAGGCCCACTGGACCGCCGCCGACGATCGTCACGGCGTGGCGTCGCGTTTCGTGGCCGCCTTCGAGTTCGGGCAGGCGGGCGGCGTACTGCTTCGCCTCGAACGGATAGGGTTTGAATCCGGCGCTCATGGGGAATGCGTCTCCGATACGTAAGTCTTGTGCTTGCCGGCTTGCCCCGAGCGGGGGCGCTGGCGATGAAGTCAGTATGGAGCGCGAGGCGCGGCCCGCTGTCCTCAATTTGGGTACAGGGGGCTTACGGGGGGAGATGAGCGGGAGTTGCGCACGCCTACGTCTTCGCGCGCTTGCAGCGGGTGTTTAGCCCTGATCCGTCGCCAGACAAAGCGCGAAAAGCTGCCGCTGGCTCGAAATGCCCAGCCGCTGATACGCGCGTTTCTGATACGTCACCACACTGCTGGGCTTCACGCCCATGCACTCGGCGATTTCAACCGCGCTGCGTCCTTCGAGCACGCCGCGCAGGGCGTCGAGTTCGCGTTTGGACAGCGTGGGGCAGAGTCCGCGCAGGCGCGCGAGCATCATCTGAGGAATGCCGAGCTGGCTCTGGCCGCGAATCGTGTAGTGATGCCGCGCCGACTCGCCGATCAGCGGCGCGAGCGATTCGACCAGCTCCACTTCGCCCGGCTGAAAATTCCCGGCGTCGCTTTCGCGGTACAGGTTTACGGAGAGCCAGATGTCGGCGGCCGGCTGCAGCAGCAGCGAGAGCCGGTCGGACACGTTGGGCGTGGCGTAACACGCGGTGCGGTAACCGTCGTGCGCGATGTCCGCGCTGCTTTGCCAGTGCAGCACGAGCGACGAGCCGGGCTTGTCGGTCGAGCCGCCGGTGACGATCTGCTGATTGCCGTCGAGCGCGTAGAAGAGGCGCGCGTAGGTATCGGCGACGTCGCGCAGAAAGCGTCCGCCGCGATGATCGGCCACGGAAACCGTGCGCGGCCGGTTGCCGAATTCGTAGGCGAACACGGTGCACTGCGTGACCGAAGTCGCCGGGCCGAGCATGTTCAGCACTTCGGCGGCGAGCGCATTGGCGTCGTCGCGGCCAATGGCCGAAACGAGGCTGGTGACGCGCGAGAGGTCGAATTGACCTGCCTGCCTCGGTCGATCGAGATGCCAGTAACGCATGTTTCTTGACGGAAAACGGCTGGGAATAGCAACTTTTACGAGATTAGCATCGTTTCGCATCGGCGCGAAAGCGCTAGCAGCGGGGCCGGATCGCCGCGCGCGATGCCACCATGAAGCCTGCGTCAACGAGAGCAAGGAATGGCACGTTGGGGTAATCTCCACCCTCGGCCGGCGCCGTATTCGCGCCATGTTTCCTTACCTGAATATTCCTGCGCGCAGGTTATCTCGAAATGTTGACGCTCCCCACCGCGATTCCACCCGATTTCGGCGCCGGAGCGGTCTTTCTCAGCGTACTCGTCACGCAACTGGGCGTGCCCGTGCCGGCCGCGCCGGTGTTGATTCTCGCGGGCACGATGGCGGCCAGCGGCGAGACATCCTACGGGAGCCTGCTGGCGGCGGCCGTGATCGCCACGCTGCTCGCGGACTCGCTGTGGTTCGCCGCGGGCCGCAAGCGCGGGCGGCGTCTGCTCAACGGGCTCGTGCGCTTTTCGCTGTCGCTGGACACGACGATCCGCATCGCGCGCAACGTATTCGAGCGCTATGGCGCGCCCATTCTCGCCGTGGCGAAGTTCGTGCCGGGGCTCGGCCTGATTTCCGCGCCCCTGCTCGGCACGACTACGGTGGCGGTGCACGTCTTCCTGCTGTGGGACACGGTTGGCGCGGCGTTGTGGGCGGGCACCTGGCTGCTCGGCGGCGCGGCGCTGCATGCGGAAATCGTGCGATTCGCGGCGTTCGTGCGCGCGAACGGCATGACGATCTTCGACGTGCTCGCCGTGGCGGGCGTGCTGTTCCTCGCCTGGCGCTGGCTGCGGCGCATGCAGTTCCGCCACTGGCTGGCGACGCACCGCATTTCGCCCGATCAACTCGACGAGATGATGAAGTCGAGCGCGCCGCCCATCGTGCTCGACGCGCGTCCGCATGCCGTGCGCGAGAAGGAGGCCTACCGGATTCCCGGCGCGCGGCCGCTGAATCTCGAATCGAGCGAAGAACTCTCGCCCGAGCTGATCGGGCGTCCAATCGTCGTGTACTGCGTGTGCCCGAACGAGGCGACGGCCAAGCGCATCGTCGATCAATTGCGCAACAAGCACATCTATCACGCGCACGCGCTCAAGGGCGGGCTCGACGCCTGGGAGCGCCACGGTTATCCGGTCGAGCCGCTGTCCAACGAGTTCCACGCGGCGCATGCCCATGCCGATGAACTCGAAGCGGGCGAGGAAGTGGAATACACCGTGCGGGCAAGCCTTTCCAAATAACGGTAGTTTTGCCGCGCGTCGCCGGGCGCGCGGCGGGACCTACGCGCGCTGCCGGCGCGAGCCGCCGCCCACGTTCTGTCCCGCGTCGCGCGCCATCTGCGCATAACCCCACACCGAAATCAGCGTGAGCACGCCGGCCCCGAGAAAGGCGAGCCGGAAGTCGTCGAGCGTGAACACATGGCCCGTGGTTTCGCCGTTGACGTTCGCGGCCACGCGCAGCGCGAGTGCGCCAAACGCAATGCCAAGGCCGATGGTCATCTGCGCCGCGGCGCTCCAGAGCGTGCTGGCCGCGCTCATCTGCGGCTGCGCGACGTCGGCGTAGGCCAGTGTGGCGAGGGTGGAAAACTGCATCGAGCGCGCCATGCCGTAGACGAACACGACGATCAACACGATGGCGAGCGGCGTGCCGGGCGTGAGCAGGCCGCACGCGATCAACGAGACGCCCGCGACGCTGACGTCGACGACGGAAACCAGCCGGAAGCCCCAGCGTTCGAGAATGCGCGTCGTCAGCGCCTTCATGCCGAGATTGCCGAGCGCGCTCGCGAGCAGCAGCAGGCCGGACTTGAACGCCGACAGACCGAAGCCGATCTGGAACATCAGCGGCATCAGATACGGCGCCGCGCCGATGCCGATACGCGTGACCGAGCCGGTCACGACCGTGATGGAAAAGGTCGGGATTTTCAGCGTGGAAACATCGACGAGCGGGTGCGGATGCCGTCTCGCATGCACGAACGCGACGACCCCGATCGCGACGCCCGCCGCCACGAGCGCCACCGCGCGCCACGGATTCTGGCCGGCCTGGCTCGCGAGTTCCGCGCCGTAAAGGATGGCGGTGAGCGCGGCGCCGCTCAGCACGAGCCCCGCCACGTCGAGCGGCCGGCGCTGTTCGCCGCGCAGGTTCGGCACGATGGCGGCGATGGCCGCGAGCACGGCAATGCCGAACGGCACGTTCAGCAGAAAGATCCAGCGCCACGACGCATACGTCGTGATGAAACCGCCGATGGGCGGTCCCACCACGGGCGCGGCGATGGCGGGCCAGGTGATCGTCGAGATCGCCTGCATCAGCTTGCTTTTCTCGGTGCTGCGCACGACGACCATGCGCCCGACCGGCACCATCATCGCGCCGCCAATGCCTTGCAGAATGCGCGCGGCCACGAACTCGTCGACGTTCTGCGAGATCCCGCACAGCACCGACGCCACCGTGAACGTGACCACGGCGCTGAAGAACACGGTGCGCGCGCCGCAGCGGTCCGCCACCCAGCCGCTGGCCGGAATGAAGATGGCGAGCGCGAGCATATAGGCGGTCACGCCAAGACTCAGGCTATTCGGGCCGATGCCGAACGAGCGCGCCATTTGCGGCAGCGCCGTGGCGATGACGGTCGTGTCCAGGTACTCCATGAAGAATGTCGCGGCGACGAGGTACGGCAGCCAGCCGACGCCGGAGGAACGTTGCGCGGGCGCAGTCATTGCGCCTCCACGCGGAAGAGAGGAATCAATGTGATCTTGGTACGGAGCATGGGCGGGCAGTGGCGAGAGCGCCGATCGGAACAGTGCGGACCGGATAGTGAAGCACGAAGCGCGCGGCGAAAGGCGACAGTTTCCATTAGGCAAAAGCATCTGTACAGCCGCGCGGCGGTCCGCAGCGCTGCGAGTCCTTTGCCGTGAGACCTTCGCGGCAAGCCCGAATCGAAGCGCGTAGACTCGTCCGCTGTCGGCATCTCATCGTCAACCCCTTGATTAGTGGAGGATCGGAAATGGAATACCGTTTTCTGGGTGCGTCCGGAATGAAGGTGCCGGTGCTGAGCTTCGGCACCGGCACGTTCGGCGGCAAAGGCGAGTTCTTCGAGGCCTGGGGCGCAACCGATGTCGCCGAAGCGCGCAAGCTCATCGACATTTGCCTCGATGCCGGTGTGACGATGTTCGACACGGCCGACATCTATTCGAGCGGCGCGTCGGAGTCGGTGCTCGGCGAAGCGCTCAAGGGGCGCCGCGACAAGGCGATCATCTCGACCAAGGCGACCTTCCGCTTCGACGACGAACCCAATAACGTGGGCTCGTCGCGCTTCCACCTGAAGCGCGCGGTGGACGCGGCGCTCAAGCGTCTGCAGACCGACCATATCGACCTGTTCCAGTTGCATGGTTTCGATGCGCACACACCGGCCGAGGAGGTGCTGTCCACGCTCGACGAACTCGTGCGCGCAGGCAAGATTCTCTACACGGGCGTGTCGAACTTCTCGGGCTGGCACCTGATGAAATCGCTGGCCGTGGCCGATCGCTACGGCTATCCGCGTTACGTCGCGAACCAGACGTACTACTCGCTGATCGGCCGCGACTACGAGTGGGAGCTGATGCCGCTCGGGCTCGACCAGGGCGTGGGCGCGGTGGTGTGGAGCCCGCTCGGCTGGGGGCGTTTGACCGGCAAGATCCGGCGCGGCCAGCCGCTGCCGGAGAAGAGCCGTCTGCACAAGACGGCAGAGCAGGGGCCGCCGGTGCCGGACGAGTACCTCTTTCGCGTGCTCGACGCTATCGACGAGATCGCAAAGGAAACCGGCAAGACCGTGCCGCAGATCGCGCTGAACTGGCTGCTGCAACGGCCGACGGTCGCGACGGTGCTAATCGGCGCGCGCGACGAGGCGCAGTTGCGCCAGAACCTGGGCGCGGTCGGCTGGAACCTCACGCCCGAGCAGGTGGCGAAGCTCGACGCCGCGAGCGCGGTGCGGCCTGTCTACCCCTACTGGCATCAGGAGGGGTTCGCCGAGCTCAACCCGTCGCCGGTGTGACAGGTTGCTTCGCCCGGTGATGCTCGATCAAGCCGCTTCGGTCTGGCGCAGGATCTGGGTCGCGCCCAGATGCAGCGCCAGCGCGAAGAACTCGCGCTCCGCGAGATTGAGGGTCTTCGCGGCGGCCATTGCGCGGTAATGATCTTCCGGGTGCAGGAACAACTTCACTTCGACTTTCGACTGACGGTTCTGCGCGGACTCCATGGATGCTTCTCCTTCGGTAACCGGGCGCTCGGCCCGTGACGGGTGCGAAGCCCATTACCGGGCGTCCATACGCGCAAAGGCGCGCGCCGTTTGCCGCGATGCGAGCGGCGGCATGAAAACGGCGATGACGCGGAGTGGGCTTTTCAAGTTCGCCTGCAGCGGCGCGTGCGCGACGGCAGGACACGCGCGCTGAACTAGCGAAGCGTGGGACGACGCAATGCGCCGGTAGTGCGGTTGAAGCCGGGATGAGACAGGTGATGCGACGGCGGGGCAACTTGCTGCATAGCGACCAACCTCCCGATTTTTTCTTCTTGTGCGGCAGGGCGCCGCATGTAGTACGGGCCAGAGTGTAGTCGGGTTTTGTCCCAGGGTAAACCCCTAATTCGAAAAGAATTATTGCATGGATTGAGAAAATCGCGCGGCAAGACCCGAAATGCGGCGTGGACGCACTTCAAATTATGCGGAATGAATAAGGGGGAATGGGGCGGCGTGAACCGCCGCCCCGGCGCTGGCCTGCAAGCCAGCGTGAAGGCGTGAGCGCGTCAGCGCCCGGCCATTATTCTTCGAGGCGCTTGCGCAGGCGCGCACGCGCTTCGCCGAGCGACAGGAACTTGCCGTGTGCTTCGTCCAGCACGGTGACCTTGCCGTGGCCGATGTCATAGACCCAGCCCTGCAGTTCGAGCTGGCCCTGGGCCACGCGCGCCGCCACGGCGGGGTGCGTGCGCAGGTGCGTGAGTTGCAGGCGGACGTTTTCTTCCACGAGCGCCTGAACGACCTGGTCGTCGTCCAGACCGCGGGTCTTGACCACGCTGCGCGCGGCTTCCGCGTTGCGCAGCCACGCCTGAACGGTGGGCATGTCGGCGGTGGCTTCCGCGCCCGAAGCGAGCCCCTTCATCGCGCCGCAATCGGTATGGCCGCACAGCACGATCTGCTTCACGTTGAGCTCGAGCACCGCGAACTCCACGACGGCCGAAACGCCGCCGAGCATTTCGCCATACGCCGGCACGATATTGCCGATGTTGCGGCAAACGAACAGATCACCGGGCTTGGCCTGCGTGATCATTTCCGGCGAAACGCGCGAGTCGGCACAGGTGATGAAGAGCGTGTGCGGCGCCTGGCTGTGGGCGAGGCTGTGGAACAGCTCCTTGTTGCCCGGGAAAACGTGATGAGTGAATTCGTCCACGCCGTCGAGCAGGTGTAACAGGTCGCAGCCGCACGACTCGGAGTGACCGTCGTGCGGGTGGGTGTTGTCTGGCATGGATGTTTCTCTCTTTATCATGAATCGACACTATCGAATGGCAACAGCGGGAGTTTACGCTGAGCCGACCCCTGGCGGATCGGAAACTTCGCGTCACGTTGCCCTGGACAACCGTTTTCCCGGTACTCAATCGTCGAACCGGCAGGATGTGTCGATAAACCGGCCGAAAAGACAGCTAACTACGGGAAAGCGGGCTGCTGCGAGGGCGCTGACGCGTCGTGCGTTTGCGTTCGAAGAGAGATTTTCTCACGCCGGGCGTCGTTGGCACACCCGGGGTGTCGCCGGTGGTGTCGGGATCATGAGGAGGGGTGAGGGGTGAGGCGTGACCGACCAGTCGGTCGGTGCGCTCACCACGCCATGCGCCATTGACCTGAGGAATGGGCAGGGGTGTCGGGCAACAGCGTGTCGCCGGGCGGCGTCGTCGCGTCCGAGAAGTCGGAGAGAATCTCGTCGCGCAGCCGCACGAAGCGCGGATCCGTGCGTTCGCGCGGGCGCGGCGATGCCACGTCGACGATGCGACGGATCCGGCCGGGTCGCGGGGCCATCGTCACGACGCGGTCGCCCAGGTAGATCGCTTCGTCGACATCGTGCGTGACGAGGATCATCGTGATGCGTTCGCGTTCCCAGATGCGCAGCAATTCGTTTTGCAGACGGCTGCGCGTAAGGGCGTCGAGCGCGCCGAACGGTTCGTCGAGCAGCAGCACGCGCGGGCGATTGACGAGGCCGCGCGCGATCGCCACGCGCTGCGCCATGCCGCCCGAGAGCTGATGCGGATACGCCCGCTCGAAGCCCGTGAGGCCCACGAGTGCGATGTGCTCGGCCACCGCTTCGTGCTTTTCGCGTGCCGAAAGCGGGGCGTTGCGCAGCGCCGCCAGGATGTTCTGTTCGGCGGTGAGCCAGGGAAACAGCCGATGATCCTGGAACACGATGCCGCGCTCGAGCGAGGTGTCGCCAATACGTTCGCCGCGCATCATGATCGCGCCGCTATAGCCCGCGTCGAGGCCGGCGATCAGGCGCAACAGCGTGGATTTGCCGCATCCGCTCGCGCCGAGCACGCTCACGAATTCGCCGGGGCGTACATGCAGCGTCACGTCGTCGAGCACGACAAGCGCGGACTCGCCCGCGCCGTAACGCTTGCTCACATGCAGAATGTCGAGTCCCGCGGGTTCAGTGGCGCTCATCGGCTTGTCTCCCAGGTTCTGTTGATTGGTAGTCCGGATCATTGGCCGTTGATGTGCAACCGCGCCAGCACCGTTCGCTCCACGCGCCGTGCGAGCGCATTGAGCGCCCAGCCAATCGCGCCCACGACGACGATGCCGAACAGCACGAGGTCCATGCGGAACTGCTCGCTGCCGTCGATCAGAAGATTGCCGATGCCGCTGCCCGTAACGAGCAGATACTCCGCGCCGAGCGTGGCGAGCCACGAATAGATGAGCGCGAGATAAAGGCCCGTGAAAATGGAGGGCAACGCGGCCGGCAACAGGACGTAGCGGACAAGCTGCAGGCGCGAATAGCGCAACGCCTGCGCGAGTTCGACGTATTTGCGCGGCACGGCGTGAATGCCGTCACACGTATGGGCGGCAACCGGGAGCAGCGCTGCGAGCGAAAGAAACACCACCTTGGCGGCGTCGCCGAGCCCGAACCACACGGAAATGAGCGGAATCCACGCGAACAGCGAGATCTGCTTGAACGTGTCGAAGCTCGGCCCCACGACGCGTGCTGCGATGCGCGAGAGACCCAGCGCGCCGCCCAGCAGGAACCCCGCCGTCGCGCCGATGGCAAAGCCGCAGGCTTCGCGGACCAGCGACGCCGAAAGTGCCCGGACTAACGCACCGCTCTCGATCTGTTCGTAAGCGGTGCGAATCACATCGCCGGGACTCACGAGCAGGCCGCTCTTCACGAGATGCGAGGCGCTCAAGGCCCACCACAGCGCGACGGCGACGAGGGGCAGGGCGGCGCCGCGTAAATCGACACGTCGGCGCGGCCTGGCTTCGGTGGACGCTTCACAGGCGCAATCGGGACGCGCGGACGCTCGTGCAAGCGATATCTTCATGGCGAATTCTCCCTTGTCCTCACTGGTGGCAATCACGCATCGTCAGCCGCGAAACGCCGAAGGCGTGCCGCGCCGCAAACGCCGCTCCAGCACATCGAGCAGACGATTGATGACGAGGCCCACCGCCCCCACCACGACCACCGACGCCATCACGAGATCGAGCTGAAAGAGCTGGCGGCCATACACGATCAGATAGCCGAGTCCCTCTGACGACGCCACGAGCTCGACGACGACGAGTGCGAGCCACGCCTTCGTGAAGGCAAGACGCACACCGGTGGCGAGCGTCGGAACCGCCGCGGGTAGCACGAGCCTCACGATGCGTTGCCAGCGGGTGTAGGCGAATACGCGCGCGACTTCGTCCAGTGTGGCGGGTGTTTGCCGAAAGCCCTGCATGGTGCTGAGCGTGACGGGCACGAGCGCCGCGTGAGCGATCAGCAAATACTTGAGCGGCTCGCCCACGCCGACGAGCAACAGCAGAAACGGCAGCCAGCCGAGCACGGGGATCTGCACGATCGCGTTGAAACTGGGCAGCACCCACGCTTCGAGCGTGCGGGAGAGCCCGAGCGCGCCGCCGATCAGGAAGCCGAGCACGGTGCCGCCTGCGAAGCCGAGCAGCACGCGCTGGAGGCTGATCAGCGTATTGCGCGCAAGCTCGCCGCTCTGGGCGAGATCGACGAAGGTTTCATACACGCGCTGCGGCGCAGGCAGGATTTGCGGTGCGATCCAGCCGCGCGCGCAGCCGACGCTCCACAGCAGAAAAAGCATCGCGGGCAGAAGCCAGGGCGCGAGATGCCACGCAGCTGCGCGCAATACGACGCGCCAGCGCACGTGCGCGCTTGTCGTCTCGATACGCCGCGGTGCTGCTGCACGCGGCGTGTCCGAAGCAATCGTGATCGCGGTTTCCGTCATGATGCGGCTCCTCTCGCGTGCTCAGCCAAGCGGCTTGCCGGCGGCGTCGTAGCGGGTCCAGTAGTGTTCGAGCTTTTGCGCGCGCAACGCGTTGTCGAGATATCGCGGCTCGAACCACGAATCGACCTCCACGGGCTGGCGAATCAGCTTCAGGCGCAGCGCGTCCTGCGCAACGGCTTTGTAGCGCGCCACGATGAATGGATCGATTAGCGGCGAATTGCGGTACTTCAGCGGCTGCTCGCCAAATTCGGCTTGCCAGGACGAATAGCTCACGCCGCTCTTCGCCCAGAGCTTGAAGAGCGCATCGCGGTTCGCTTCATCGGACGACCATTGCGCCGCTTGAACGAAGACATTGACCACGCGCTGCACGATGTCGGGGTGGGCCTTCTCGAAGCCGTCGAGCACGAGCAGATGCGCCTGGCGCGTCAATTGCGGGCCATCATGCTGCGATTCGTAGACGATGCGCGCGAGCCCCTGATCGCGCAGCCGGTAAAGGTGGTAGTCGTTCACCGAGGCATCGATGCCTTTCGATGCGAGCGCCGCGAGCGAGCTTGCCGTGTCGAGATTGATCACGCGTAGCGCACGCTCGTCCAGCTGGTTCCCGGCGAGCGCGTTGTCGGCCACGAGCTGCAGATTCGTGCCGCGAAAAATGGCGACGCGCCGGTCCTTGAGGTCCTTGATCGATTTGATGTCCGAATCGGCAGGCACACCCACCTTCACGCCAGAGCGCACGCCCGACTCCAGCAGGATGCGGGTTTTGAGCCCGTTGGCGCGCGCGAGCACCGAGGGCAAGTCGCCTTGATACGCGAAGTCCAGTGCATTGTCGGCAATGGCCTCATTGACTGCCGGGCCCGCGCCCTTGAAGAAGAGCCACTCGACCTTGATGCCGTCGGCCGCGAATTCCTTTTCGAGCAACTGCTGGCCTCGCACCGTCGCAGCGGTCGAACCGCCGAAAGTGGGCGGGTCGCCCGCGCCTTGCTGCGCGACGCCGATGCGGATCACCGCCGGCTTCTCGGCGGCAGCATGCAGGGAGATGAGCGAAAGCGCGGCATAAATCAGAAGCTGCGGCAGATACTGCAGAACGCGATGTGAACGCATGGGCAGGTCGGATTTGGGTGACGAAACGGGGTGCGCAGACTGGCGAGCTTGCGTCGCTGTCGTTGCCGTTGGGTCATTCTTTTCCGGGTACGCCGATCAGGACAACCAATGATTCGAGATTTGCATTTCTCGATAAAGGCGCTGCGTTTTATGGGGAAAGTGAACGGCAGGGCGCGTTCATGATAGTGGAGCGAAGCCCGTGCCGAAGGAAGAAATCGTGCTATCGATGTGAGCAGAAGCGCAAAGCCGCACCGCGCGCCGGGCGCGGTGCGGTGCGCGAAAGCGCGCCTTATTGCGTTTCGACCGCATGGCGCGGCGCAGCGGCACGCCGCGACGGCATGAAGTACCACACGGCGCAGAGCACTTGCATCCCGACGAGGACAGCCCACACGGTCTGATGCGCGACCGCGGGGTAGTGGCCGTCGAATGCCGGCCAGTGCGCGAGCGCGGCGCCGATCGCGATCTGCAGGAGGAAGATGCCGATGAAGATGACGAGCGTGAACGTGGTATTCACACGGCCGATCAGGCGCGGCGGGAAATATTCGGCGAGCACTGCGTAAGTGAGGATGCCGGTGCCGCCGAACGCGCCGTAAGCGGCCCAAAGCAGGGACGCGGGAAGCGGCACGCGCGCGGCGAGCAAGGCTTGCACGAGCACGAACACAAGCATCGTGACGCCGGAAAAGAGCTGGACGCTCACGCCGCGCCGCTCGAAGCTGCGTGCGAGCGCGCCAAAGCCGATGTTGCCGACAATGAATGCGCCGCCGAGCACGGAAACGAGCGAGGCCGCCCGCGCACCGACATCGGCGGTGCCGGCCGGTACGACGTCGCGCAGGAACGCGCCGACCCACAACGACTGCATGGCGTAGAACACGGCCTGGGTGAGGCCCGAGAACGTCGCGGTCTTCCAGAATGCATGGCTGCACAGGATGTGCGCGGTGCCTTTGAACTGCTCGAGCACGCTCGCCTGGTGGTGGGTGTCGCGCGTGCGCGGCCCGCCAATCCAGATGATGGCGGCCACCAGCACCGTGAGCGCCGCGAGCCCGAGGCTCACCGCGCGCCAGGGCGCGATCGAGAGCAGCCACGAGAGCGGGGCGCCCACGGCCACGCCGCCCAGGCCGCCCACGGCCATCACGAGGCCGTTCACGAGCGTGAGCTGCGCGACGGGAAAGTGCTGCGCCGTGGCCTTGAACGCGCCGCCCAGGCACACCGACACGCCCACGCCGATCAGCAGCCGGCCCACCATCATCGCGGCCATGTTGTGCGAGACGCCGAAGATCAACGCGCCCGCCGCCGCCACGAGCATGACGCACGCGGTGACGCGGCGCGGGCCGTAATGGTCGAGCAGCACGCCGCCCGGAATCTGCGCACCCGCGAAGCCGAGGAAATAAAGGCTCGTGAGCGTGCCGAGATCGGTCGCCGTGAAGCCCATTTCACGCGAGAGAAACGGCGCGAAGCCGAGATTGACGCCGCGAAACAGGTACGAAATGAAGTAGCCGAGCGCGAATACGGCGAAGACGCGCAGTCTGAGTGAGGTCATGTTGGGGGCGAAAGCGGATTGAATGCCTGGCTGTCGATTATTGGCGATTTGCCGTGTGTGAGGCCAGCGAGAGATTTCAGACGGCATTGTGAGTAGAATTTGACGTCATGGCTCGACCTCTCCCACCCTTGCAGGCGCTGCGCGCCCTTGAAGCCGCTGCGCGGCGGCGCAGTTTCAGCCGCGCCGCGGAAGAATTACATTTGACGCACAGCGCCGTGAGCCATCACTTGCGCGCGCTCGAAACGGAACTGGGCGTCGAACTGTTCCGCCGCGCGGGCAGTCGCATGATCCCCACGGCGGCGGGCGCACAGCTGGCCGAGCGCGTGCGCCGCAGTCTCGACGACCTGCGCGACGCGCTCGACGCCACGCGCCCGGGCGTGAGCGGCGTCACGCGTCTGGAACTGAGCGTGATGTCCGATTTCGCGTCGGTCTGGCTGATACCGCGTCTGGGCGACTTCTACGACCGCTATCCCATGGTCGACCTCTCGCTGCGCATGCACGCCGACGTGACGCCGCCCGACCCCTATCCCTTCGACATCGGCATCTGGCATCGGCGGGTCGACGAGCCCGGCTTCCAGATCCGCAAGCTGCTGGACGACCAGGTCGTTGCGGTATGCAGTCCGGCCTTGCTCGCACGCCATCCCGACTTTCGCATGGAAGATCTCGCGAGCATGCCGCTGCTGCGTTTTTCGCGCCGTTCTTGGCGCGACTTCTTCGAAGCCGCGGGCGTGGCCGGCGACGAACCGGAGCGCGGACCGGTGTTCGACGACGCAGGCCTGCTGCTGCAGGCGACGGTGGCCGGGCAAGGGGCAGCGACGGCACGCCTGCAGCTCGCGCGCGGATTCATCGAGCGCGGCGAGCTGGTGCAGTTGGGGCAGGTCCGCATTCCGGCCTCGCTCGACTATTACTTCACGTGGCGCGAGGGGCATCCGCGCGAGGCGGCGATCCAGCAGTTCTATCGATGGATAAAGGCGCAATTGGCCAATTGATGCCGGCCGGCCTCTCGTATTGCGCAATGGGTATTCGGGTTAACCGCTGTCCGTATTGTCAACGCTGCTTGTGTGATGCGCGTTGCTGTTTGAATAAAGCGGCTCAATCCCGCTCTGGATTACGCGATTAGTCATTGTATTCATATCGCATGCACCAGGGCGGATCATGGCTGAAGGCATCGCACCGGGCGTTTAAAAGCGGCAATGAAGCGCCGGTGAATGGGCCGTAAAGCAGGCGCGTGAAGCGATTCAATTGCGTTCTTGCGCGATGGCTTCACTATTTGGACAATCAACTGTATTCGTCTGCGGAAAGCGGCAGGAAGTGTGGCGTGGAATCACAGATTGGGTACGCTTCGTGTCAAGAATGAAATACTTGCGGTATTGTTACTCCCCATCGCCGTTAGGCGCGTGAATGTTTTGTAGTCAATGGTGTAGTTAACGGCCCATTCCTGGGCCAGCAATAAGACTGACAACAGGAGAAACTGCATGAAGGCTATTCAGATGTTCAAGCTTGCCGCAGCCACGGCACTCGTTGCGGCCTCGTTCCAGGTCTACGCGCAGGACGCTTCGGCACCGGCAGCCGCAGAAGCCCCTACCAGCGGTCCGACGGCCTCAGCCCAGCACAACGTCAATCAATCGAAGGCAGCATTGCGCCAGGCACGCGCTGCGAACCGTGCGCTCGGCCGTAAGGTACGTTCGGCCCTCGCACGCGACCGGAACATCAGCGTCTCCAACATCACCGTGCGTGCGAAAGACGGCGCCGTCATCCTGCAAGGCACCGTGCCCGAGGCGGCGCAGATCCAGCGCGCTGGCGATGTCGCCAAGGGCGTCGAAGGCGTGACGTCGGTGCGCAACGCGCTGACCATCCGCCCGGTTGGGACCTGAGCATCGGCTAGCCGGCGCGCGCCCATTGCCCTTCGAGGTGCGGGCGACGCCGCCGGAGCGCGTGTTTTTCTTCCTGAAGGCCGCACATGCAGTCCCATTCATGGACTGCATGTGCGGCTTTTTTATGGCCTGGCGAAACTGTGAAGCGCCATGCGGTAAAGCGCGTTGCGCTCACGGCTCGACGTAATGCATTTCCGGCGATTCGCCCATCAGCAGCGGGCGATTGGCGTCGGCGGCCGCGCGCAGATAATCCCAGAGCGACGTGATGCGCCGCAGCTTGCGCAGGTCCTCGCGGCTGCACAGCCAGAAGCGCCGCGTCACCACGACTTCGTCGGGCAGGATCGGCACGAGGCGCGGGTCGGGCTCGGCCATGAAGCAAGGCAGGATGGCGAGCGCGCTGCCTTGCAGCGCAGCATGGTATTGCGCGATCACGCTGGTGCTGCACAGGTTCGCGGTCACGTTCGGCGCCGTGCGTTCGAGGTAGAGCAGCTCGTGGCTGAACGCCAGATCGGCGACATAGCTGATGAAGGCGTGATTGCGCAGGTCGGCGGGCGTGCGAATGCGTGGGTGGCGCTCGAGATAGGCCGGCGTGCCGTACAGGCGCAACCGGTAGTCGCATAGCTTCGTGTAGACATACTGTCCGCGCTCGGGGCGCTCCAGCATGATCGCGAGGTCGGCCTCGCGCTTTGAAAGGCTCACGAAATGCGGCACCGGCAAGAGGTCGATCGACATGTCGGGATGCTGGCCCGTGAAGCGCGCCAACTGCGGTGCAAGAAAGAAGCAGCCGAAACCCTCCGTCGAACCCACGCGCACATGGCCCGAGAGCGACTGCGCGCCGATCGCGAACTGCTCGCTGGCCGATTGCACCGTGGTTTCCACGGCATCCGCGTAGGCCAGCAGGCGCTGGCCTTCGGTCGTCAGCACGAAGCCGCCCGAGCGCGATTTGTCGAACAGGACGGTGCCTAGCGCTGCCTCCAGCTCGCGCACGCGGCGCGCAACCGTGGTGTGGTCGACGCCCAGGCGCTTCGCGGCGCCGCTCGCACGCTGCGTGCGCGCGACTTCCAGGAAGTAGCGCAGATCGTCCCAGTTCAGTGTCTCCATGCTGCTCGTTGTGTTTTTTTGCATATCGGATGGGCTTTTTCATCTCTATGCCGTGGATATTCGAATAACTATACTCGTTGAAGAACGCGACTGAAACAGCCACGGTCGCACGACAACAAGGATGGAGACAGACGATGCCAATGCAGTCGTTCCCCGCGCGGGCGCCGCAGGTATGCACGCCGGCGCGCCCGTGTTCAGCGGGCCTCTCCTTTACCTCGCCCAGCTCCATTCCCGGCACACTCGCCATGACTGTACGCGTTCGCACAGCGTGCTTGCGCGCGTGCTGCGATTGAGGATTTCGCTGGTTCCGCACCTTTCGCTATATCCGGCCACGGCCGGCCCGTTCGAATCCATCAGGGAGAGTTCACGATGAACGCAGTGACCCAGGCATCCAACGCGCAAGTTTCGACCGTCAAGCTGCTCATCGACGGCGAGTTCGTCGAATCGAAAACGAAGGAATGGCGCGACATCGTCAATCCGGCCACGCAGGAAGTGCTCGCGCGCGTGCCGTTCGCGACCGTCGAGGAAGTGGACCAGGCCGTGAAGGCCGCGCATGCCGCGTTCGCCACGTGGAAGAACACGCCGCTCGGCGCGCGTTTGCGCATCATGCTCAAACTACAGGCGTTGATTCGCGAGCATATGCCCCGCATCGCGCAGACGCTCACCGCCGAGCAGGGCAAGACGCTGCCCGACGCCGAGGGCGACATTTTCCGCGGCCTCGAAGTGGTCGAGCACGCCTGCTCGATCGGCACGCTCCAGCAAGGCGGTTTCGCGGAGAACGTGGCGGGCGGCGTGGACACCTATACGCTGCAGCAGCCGCTGGGCGTGTGCGCCGGCATTACGCCCTTCAACTTCCCCGCGATGATTCCGCTGTGGATGTTCCCGATGGCGATCGTTTGCGGCAATACGTTCGTGCTCAAGCCTTCGGAGCAGGATCCGCTCTCGACCATGCAACTCGTCGAACTCGCCATCGAGGCGGGCATCCCGAAAGGCGTGCTCAACGTCGTGCACGGCGGCAAGGAAGTCGTCGATGCGATCTGCACGCACGAACTCGTGAAGGCGATTTCGTTCGTCGGCTCGACGGCCGTGGGTACGCACGTTTATCGTCTGGGCAGCGAGCACGGCAAGCGCGTGCAGTCGATGATGGGCGCGAAGAATCACGCTGTCGTGTTGCCCGATGCGAATCGCGAGCAGGCGCTCAATGCGCTGGTCGGCGCGGCGTTCGGCGCAGCGGGCCAGCGATGCATGGCGACTTCCGTGGCCGTGTTCGTGGGCGCCGCGCAGCAATGGGTGGACGAGCTGGTGGAAAAGGCGAAGACGCTCAAGGTCAATGCGGGCCATGAGGCCAGGACCGACGTTGGCCCGGTCGTTTCGCGCACCGCGAAAACGCGCATTCTCGGCCTGATCGAGGCGGGCGTGAAGCAGGGCGCAACGCTCGCGCTGGATGGCCGCGACGTGAAGGTGCCGGGCTATGAGAACGGCAACTTCGTCGGCCCCACGGTGTTCACGAACGTGAAGACCGACATGGACATCTACACGAACGAGATCTTCGGGCCGGTGCTCGTGGTGCTGACGGCGAAGACGCTCGATGAAGCGATCGCCATCGTCAATGCGAATCCGTTCGGCAACGGCGTGGGCCTCTTCACGCAGAGCGGCGCGGCGGCGCGCAAGTTCCAGAGCGAGATCGACATTGGCCAGGTCGGCATCAACATTCCGATTCCGGTGCCGGTGCCGTATTTCAGCTTCACGGGTTCGCGCGGTTCGAAGCTCGGCGACCTGGGCCCGTACGGCAAGCAGGTCGTGCAGTTCTACACGCAGACCAAGACGGTCACCGCGCGCTGGTTCGACGATGCGACCGTGAGCGACGGCGTGAACACGACGATCAGCCTGCGCTGATGCGCCGCCCGGCATCAACATGGAGTACTGAACAATAACGGAGACAGGCTCATGAAAATCGGATTTGTCGGGCTGGGCCACATGGGCGCGCCGATGGCGCTCAACCTGCTCAAGGCGGGACATACGGTGGCGGTGTTCGACTTGAGCGCGAGCGCGTTGCAAACGCTCGCCGAGGCCGGCGCGCAGAAGGCCGCATCGGCGAAGGCGGCGGCAAGCGGCGCGGAGTGTGTCATCACGATGCTGCCCGCCGCGGCGCACGTGCGCAGCGTGCTCACAGCGGAAGACGGCGTGCTGGCGGGCATCGCGAAGGGCGTGACGATCATCGATTCGAGCACGATCGATCCCGCGAGCGTCAAGGAGTTCGCGAAGCTGGCCGAGGCGCAGGGGAACGCGTTCGTCGATGCGCCGGTGTCGGGCGGCACGGGCGGCGCGGCGGCGGGGACGCTCACCTTCATGGTGGGCGGTAGCGCCGCGCACTACGAGAGCGTGAAGCCGGTGCTCTCGGGCATGGGCAAGAACATCGTCCATTGCGGCGAGACGGGCACGGGGCAGGTGGCGAAGATCTGCAACAACCTCGTACTGGGCATCACGATGGCCGGAGTGGCCGAAGCGATGGCGCTGGGCGAGGCGCTCGGCATCGACCCGAAAGTGCTGGGCGGCATCATGAACACGTCCACGGGCCGCTGCTGGAGTTCGGATACCTACAACCCGTATCCGGGCGTGATCGAGGCAGCGCCGTCTTCACGCGGCTACACGGGCGGCTTCGGCACGGACCTCATGCTCAAGGACCTGGGTCTCGCCACCGACGCTGCCAAAGGCGCGCATCAGCCCGCGTACATGGGGGCGCTTGCGCAGCAGCTTTATCAGGCCATGAGCAGCCATGGCGACGGCAAGCTCGACTTCTCGGCGATCATCAAGCTGTATCGCGCCGGGAAAGGTTGAGGCACGTAGTTTCGAGTCGCAAAAGGCGCGCTGCGAAGCGCGCTTTTTTTCGACCGTATTTTTTTAGGCCTTGATGCGGGCCTCGACGCGCGCGAAGAGCCGCTTGAACCAGACGCCGAGCAGCGCATTCGAAGGCGCGAGTGCGGTGGAGCAGGCAAGAATGCGATAGACATCGTTGCGCGTGACCTTCGAGGTTTTCGCGGGATCGAGCCAGTCGTCGTTCTCGACGAGGCGTTCGAGCGTTTCGAGGCCGATGAGAATGGGCCAGAGGCAGGCGAGACGGAGACGCACCGAAAGGCGCGGCAGCGCGAACGTATAGTCGATGGCCGCGCGGAAATGATCGAGCGCGATGCGCACGAGTTCGAGCATGATCGGCCGTGCGCGCGCCGAGGCGCCGGGCTGCAGCAGGTCCTGCGCGGTGAGCCCCGCCTGGGCCAGCATCGAAGCGGGCAGATAGCAGCGGCCAATGCGCAGATCCTTACCGCAGTCCCGCAGCACGTTCACCATCTGCAAGGCCTTGCCGAAGCGGATGCCGCGCACGTACATGGTTTGTTCCAGCGAGGGCGCGAGCGTGCCGGGCAAGTGCATGTAGGTCATCTTCGTCCAGAACTCGCCAACGCAGCCCGCCACGAGATAGGTGTAGCGGTCGAGTTCGTCCCATGTGTTGAGCGCGGCCACCTGGCCCGAACGCTCGTCGGGGAACGTGCGGAGATCGAACTCCATGCCTTCGGTGAGCGTCGTGACGATCTCGCGCACGGCCTGGCGGTCGGCCTCGTCGAGTTGCGCGAGCACGTCGAGCGCGCCGCCCAGCGATTCGAGCAGCAGCTTCTCGTCCGATTGCGTCTGCTGGCCCGCAACCTCGCCCGCGAGATCGGCGAGCAGGGTGTCATGGTTCATCGCGCCGTTCACGCGCTCGCGCAGCGCGAGCAGCAGGGCGAGGCGCCGCTCGGGCGGGATCAGCGCGGTGTCGGCAATGGTGTCGGCGGCGCGCGCGAGCAGATAGGCTTCGCCCACGGGGTCGCGCATGCCGGCGGGCAGCACGCGCATCGTGAGGTAGAACGAACGGGAAACGCCTTTGAGCAACGGGCCCAACAGGAAGGCCCGGGTAGAATTCTGCATGTCGGATAGGGGCAGCGGGGGACGGATCGGACGCAGCCGCATTGTATCGTGGACGAGGGAGACGAGGCCCGTTGAGACCCGAACGCGCGTTTTACGACCTCCAGGTGGGTTTCGCGCGCACGGCGGCGCGCCTGGCGGACACGCCGCTCGCGGCGGCGTTGCTCGACTGCACGAACCTCTATGTGCGGTTCGGCGCGGGGCGCACCTTCGATCACACGCATCCGCTCTGGGCCGCCTATATAGAGGGTCTTGATGAGCACGCAAGCGTTGCGGAGCAGTGCGAGTGGACGTGGCGTTACTTGCAGCGTTGCCCGACCCATCTGGCGGCGCCTGAGGTCGCCCTGACGGTTGGCTGCTTCTCTTGCGCGCAGGAACCGCATGGCGGGGTTCGTCTGCATTTCAATGCCCAAACCGACAACGGCATGTCGCCGCTCGATGCCCGGCAACTCGCCGAGCGGCAAGGCGAGTTGCGGACGTTAATCGACCAGCTGCGCGGGCAACTGCGCGAAAGCGGTCGTGCGTCGAGCGACGTGCTCGTCCACGGCACTTCCTGGCTCTACAACGTGCCCGCTTACCGGCGGATCTTTCCAGCGGCCTATATTGCGAGTGCGCAGCCCGTCGCCCGCCTGCGTGCGCTCTCGCTTTGGGGCCAATTTCTCGACCGTAACGGCTGCGTGCGCAACGAGGCGGCCGCGATGCTGCTCGCGCGCATCGAACGTGCAAGTGCCTTCGCGGAACTTTTGTCTTGCTTTCCCTTACAGGCGCTAGCGGTACAGGCGAGCGTCGAGGTGTTTGCCGATAGAAAGCGAACGTAACCGATACGGTTACCAAAAATTTTTCAAGGCAACCGTGACAGCGTGCAGGCGAGAGGAGATTGAAAGCCGCTGCATGCATGCAGGGCATTGGCCCGGCGCGCAAATGGGTGCGTGCGAAACGACCGGACCCGGCCCTTGCGCAATATTGATGAAAGTAATCCCTGTAATGCAGGGGTAACGCGCACATCGCGCCCAGCGCACTAGACTCCGCCGATGCTTTTGTCACGGAGCGCCGCTCATGCCCTCGTCCCCGGCTCTTGCCATTCATTCCCTGCGCGATTTCGAGCTGACTGCGGACGGCCAGTACCTGATGGTGAACGGCAATCAGCCGGACAGCGTCGCGCTGCATTGCTCGGTGATGCATGAACTGCTCGCCGCGCTTTCCAACGCGATTGGCCGCTCCGAGCGCATCCGCCACAAGACCGCGAGCGTGAAGTTCACCATGCCCTGCGAGGCCTGGGAGGTCGGCCGCGAGTCGGGCGACGTGCAGCATCTCGTGGTGAGTTTTCGTCTGCCCGGCGGCGCCGAATTGTCGTTCCGTCTGCAGCCTGCGCAAGCCGTGCACATGACCGAGGTGCTCTCGCTCGCAACGGGGCTCGCCAAGATGCGCCTGCCTGGCCGCGCGAGCATGCAATAGGCGTGGCGCGCCGGCCTCGCCTGGCGCATCCGTTGTACACCCCGCATCCGTGGATGCCGGCCCCGCGCGTCTCGCGCCGGTAATGGCGCATTCGGCACTTTCAAGGCTCTTTCGTTGGCTTCACATTCGACCTCCCGCATGACGGCATCAACTACCACGGCGCGCTATGCACGCGCACTGACTCTCGCCGGCTTCGGCATCGGCGTGACCGCTGCGGCGCACGCCACCGAGCCCTTCGTGGTCCAGGATATCCGCATCGACGGGCTGACGCGCATCGAGCCCGGCACCGTGTTCGCCTATCTGCCGATCAAGCAGGGCGAGACCTTCACCGACGACAAGGCCTCCGACGCCATTCGCGCGCTCTACGCGACGAGCCTGTTCAGCGACGTGCGCATTTCCACACAGGGCCGCACGGTGGTCGTGCAGGTGCAGGAGCGGCCCGCAATCGGCACGATCGACTTCGCGGGTATCAAGGAATTCGATAAGGACAACTTGGCGAAGGCGCTCAAGTCGGTCGGTCTCTCGCCGGGCCAGAGCTACGACAAGGCGCTCGTCGACAAGGCGGAGCAGGAACTCAAGCGACAGTACCTCACGCGCGGCTACTACGCGGCAGAAGTCACGACCACGGTCACGCCGATCGACCGCAATCGTGTCGGGCTGCTGTTCTCCGTGGTGGAAGGGCCGAGCGCGAAGATCCGCCAGATCAATTTCATCGGCAACAACACGTTCAGCGGCGGCACGCTGCTCGATGAAATGCAGCTCTCCACGCCGAACTGGTTCTCGTGGTACACGAAGAACGACCTGTACTCGAAGGAAAAGCTCACTGGCGACCTCGACAACGTGCGCTCGTACTATCTCGACCGCGGCTATCTGGAGTTCAATATCGATTCGACGCAGGTTTCGCTGTCGCCCGACAAGAAGGACATGTATCTGACGATCGGGATTCACGAGGGCGAGCCCTACACGATCTCGAGCGTGAAGATGGCCGGTAATCTGCTTGACCGCGAGGCGGAGTTGAAAAAACTCGTGGGCATCAAGCCGGGGCAGCGTTTTTCGGCGCAAAAGCTCAAGGACACGACCAAGGCGATCGTGGACAAGCTCGGCGAATACGGCTACGCATTCGCGACCGTGAACGCGCTGCCGGAAATCGACCAGAAGGACCACACGGTTGCGCTCACGCTACAGGTCGATCCGAGCCGACGCGTGTACGTGCGCCGCGTGAACGTCACTGGCAATACACGCACGCGCGACGAAGTCGTGCGCCGCGAAATGCGCCAGCTCGAAAGCTCGTGGTTCGATTCGAACCGTCTCGCGCTTTCGAAGGACCGCATCAACCGCCTTGGCTACTTTACCGACGTGGACGTGACCACGGTGCCGGTGGAAGGCACGCCGGACGAGGTGGACGTGAACGTGAAAGTGACCGAGAAGCCCACCGGCACGCTTTCGCTGGGCCTTGGCTACGGTTCGGGCGAAGGGCCGATCATCTCGGCGGGTATTTCGCAGGACAACGTGTTCGGCTCCGGCAATAGCCTCTCGCTGAACGTGAATACGGCCACGACGTACCGTACGCTCTCAGTCACGCAGGTTGATCCGTATTTCACGGTGGACGGCATCAAGCGCATTACCGACGTCTACTACCGCACGACCGAGCCGCTTTACTACTCGAGCACGAACGACACGAGCTTTCGCATCATTTCGTATGGCGCGGACATGAAGTTCGGCATTCCGTTCTCCGAGACCGACATGGTGTATTTCGGCCTCGGCATCGAGCAGGACCGCCTCGACGTCGATTCCAGCACGCCGCAGACCTATATCGACTATGTGAACGAGTTCGGGCGCGTCTCGAACACGGTGCCGCTCACCGTGGGCTGGTCGCGCGACAACCGCGACAGCGCGCTGGTGCCGAGCCGCGGCTACTATGCGCAGGCCAACGCCGAATACGGCACGCCGGCTGGCACGCAGTACTACAAGGGCGATGCGCAAATGCAGTATTACTACTCATTCGCGCGCGGCTTCGTGCTGGGGCTGAACTTCCAGGGCGGCTACGGCAACGGGTTGGGTGGCAAGCCGTATCCGATCTTCAAGAACTACTATGCGGGCGGTATTGGGTCGGTGCGGGGCTATGAGTCGGGCTCGCTCGGGCCGCGCGATACTACGACGAACGATCCTATCGGCGGATCGAAGATGGTAGTGGGTAATATCGAGTTGACGTTCCCGCTGCCCGGCACGGGTTATGACCGCACGCTGCGTGTTTTCACGTTCGTGGATGGCGGTAATGTGTGGGGCACGGAAGGCAGCAGCACTGGGGCGAATGGCTTGCGGTACAGCTATGGCGCGGGGCTTGAATGGATCTCGCCGATCGGGCCGCTCAAGCTTGATCTGGGCTTCCCGATCGTCAAGCACGCGGGTGATCAGTATCAGAAGTTTCAGTTTCAGATTGGGACTTCGTTTTGAGCTTTTTTTGCGGTTCTTTTGTGGGTTTGGCCTTTTCTTTTATTCGCGTCGGTATGCAGGCGTTGCCCCTGTGCGGGGCGGCACCTACTTTTCTTTGCCGCGGCAAAGAAAAGTAGGCAAAAGAAAGCCGCTTAAACCGCTAGCGCCTGCCACGGTTCACCTCGCACCATTAATGGTGAATGGCTCCGGAGCGTCTGTCACCTCGCACCTTCAAGGTTAGTGACAAGGCAGTCATTCATCCCGCTGCTCGCTACGCGCGCTGTGGTCGGGTCTGCATGGGAAACCAAGGGGCGTTGCCAGGCTTCGCGAGAATGCACGCGCACCAATGGTTTTTGGTTATGCCCTTCGGCGCGCGGAGCGCCGCCGGAAGGATGAGCGCCTTGTCACTCCGTTTGAGGGCGAGTGGCGACAGACGCTCCGGAGCCATTCACTATCTACGGCGAGATGTGAACCGTGGCAGGCGCTAGCGGTTTAAGCGGCTTTCTTTTGCCTACTTTTCTTTGCCGCTGGCAAAGAAAAGTAGGTGCCGCCCCGCACAGGGGCAACGCTAACATACCAACACGAATACAAGGAAAGGCCAAAACAGCCAGAACAACAACAAGAAAAAGCAACCAATCAAATCAGCAACTCAAGCGAGTGATAAAGCCGCCTGCGCTCAGGATTAGCAGAAGCCTCACCAGCATGAATCGCCTCCTTGAGGCATTCCAGAAAGCATTCAGCCGCAGCGGAAAGCGGCACACCGCGCCGGGCGACCACGCTCACCACCGTGCGATCCACCTCCTCCTGAAGCGCGAGCGCACGCAAATTGTCGCGCGCAAACCGCGTTTCCACCAGCGGCCACGGAAAGATACTCACCATATCCGTGTTCATGATAAGCCCCATCGCCACCACGAACGAGTGTGCCAGGTGCACATTGTTCGGCATCGGCAGGCCGTGACGCAGGAAGACGTCGTCGGCGATCATCTCCTTGCTTGCAGGGTCCCAGTTGAGCAACCATTCGCAATCCTGAAGTTCTTTCAGCGATTGCGCATGCGAGAGCGGATGGTCCTTGCGCACCACCACGGCCGACTCTGTGGCGAAGATCGGCGTCTGCGTGAATTCTGCATGCAGCGAAGCGGGCCCGGGCTTGCCTAGCGAGAAGTCGAGCGAGCCGTCGCGCAGCCGCGGCATCACGATATTGAGCAGGCCTTCGTAGAACTCCAGCTGCATGCCGGGCATGCGCTCCCGAAACAGCGTGACGGCGTCCGGCAGAAAGGAGAGGGCGAGCCACGGCGTCACGCCGATCGCGAGCTTGCCGCCACCTCGCCCCCGCCGCGCATCGAGTTCGTCCTGGGCGCGCGACATCTGGTGCACGACCAGCCGCGCATGAACGAGCAGCGCCTGGCCCGCCTCCGTGAACGCAATGCCGTTCGCGTTGCGCGTGACGAGTGCGATTTGCTGCTCGGCTTCGAGCTCGCGCACCGCCTTTGTTGCTGCAGCTGGCGAGATGCCGAGCGCACGCGCGGCCGCGCGAATGCTGCCGGTATCGGCCATGGCGACGAGCGCGCGGAACTGGTGGAACTTCATAAGGGATAACCCGAGTGCGCACTTCTGGTTGGCGGGCCAACTATTTTAGGGCTGTCGGCGCCAGACAGACGTCATTATTCTCAAGCGAATTCGTCGTCCCCTCCGGAGAGAATTCGTATGAACACGATGGCTATCCCGGCGGCAATCGCCGCGATCGAAGAAGAGATGATCGCGCTGCGCCACGAGATCCACGCGCATCCCGAACTGGGCTTCGAGGAATTCGTCACGAGCGACCTCGTCGCGCAGCGGCTCACCGAGTGGGGCTACGAGGTGCACCGCGGGCTGGGCGGCACGGGTGTCGTAGGCACGCTCAAGGTGGGCGATGGCAGGCAACGCCTCGGCCTGCGCGCCGACATGGACGCGCTCCCCATCCACGAAAACACCGGCCTCGACTACGCGAGCCGCATTCCCGGCAAGATGCACGCGTGCGGCCACGACGGCCATACGGCCATGCTGCTCGCGGCGGCGAAGCATCTCGCGCAGTCGCGCAACTTCAGCGGCACGCTGCACCTCATTTTCCAGCCCGCAGAAGAAGGCCTGGGCGGCGCGAAGCGCATGCTCGACGAAGGCCTTTTCGAGCGCTTTCCCTGCGACGCCGTGTTCGCCATGCACAACATGCCGGGCTTCCCCACGGGCAAGCTCGGCTTTCGCGCGGGGCCGTTCATGGCCTCGTCGGACACGGTGATCATCGACATCGACGGGCGCGGCGGCCATGGCGCGGTGCCGCATAAGGCGATCGATCCGGTGGTGGTGTGCGCCAACGTCGTGCTCGCGCTGCAGACCATCGTGTCGCGCAACGTGCCGCCGCTCGACATGGCGATCGTCACCGTGGGCGCGATCCATTCGGGCGACGCCCCCAACGTGATTCCGCAAACCGCGCAAATGCGCCTCTCGGTGCGCGCGCTGCGCCCCGAAGTGCGCGACTTGCTGCAGGAGCGCATCACGGCGCTCGTACACGCGCAGGCGAGCGCGTATGGCGCGACGGCGCGCATCGACTATCAGCGCCGCTACCCGGTGCTCGTGAACGACGTGGCGATGACGGACTTCGCGCAGGACGTGGCGCGCGACTGGCTCGGCGAAGATGGGCTCATTCACGACATGGCGCCGCTCACCGGCAGCGAGGACTTCTCGTTCCTGCTCGAGCGCTGCGCGGGCAGCTACCTCATCATCGGCAACGGCGACGGGGAGGGCGGCTGCATGGTGCACAACCCCGGCTACGACTTCAACGACGACTGCCTCGCCACCGGCGCGGCATACTGGGTGCAGCTCGCCGAACGCTTCCTGCGCGGCTGAAGCCCGCAGCCAGCGGGCAATCGCACCACGATAAGAGACACGAGACACACGAGGAGACACCCGATGAACGCCACGTCGATTCAGGCGCCGGCCGCTGCCGCCCAGGCTTCCACGCGCCGCTCGCGCGCGAAGGCCATCTTCGCGATCACGCTTGGCAACGGGCTCGAGTTCTTCGACTTCACGGTCTACAGCTTCTTTGCCTCGATCATCGGCTCGCTGTACTTCCCGGTGCATGGCTCGCTGAACCAGTTGATGCTCGCCGTCGGCAGCTTCGGCGTGGGCTTCGTCGTGCGTCCGTTCGGCGGCATCGTGATCGGTGCATTTGCGGACCGCGTGGGTCGCAAGGCCGCCATGACGCTCACGCTCTGGCTCATGGCGCTCGGCTCGGCGCTGATCGCCTTCGCGCCCACCTATGCGCAGATCGGCCTCGCGGCGCCTGCGCTGATCCTGCTCGCGCGTCTAGTGCAAGGCTTCGCGGTAGGCGGCGAAGTGGGCGCCTCGACATCGCTCCTGCTCGAATACGCCGACGACCGCTCGCGCGGCTTTTACGGCAGCTGGCAGTTCGTGAGCCAGGGCCTGAACACGGTGTGCGGCGCGCTCATTGGCGTGGCGCTTTCCACCATGCTCTCGCAGGCCGCGCTCGAAAGCTGGGGCTGGCGCGTGCCGTTCGTGATCGGCATGCTGGTCGTGCCGGTAGGCGTGTACATCCGCCGCCATCTCGACGAAACGCTCGTGAACCCCGTCGAAGTCGAAGACGCCGAACCCGTGGCCGACATGGCGCGGCCGTTGCGTGAGATTTTCGGGCGTCATCGCACGGCGCTCGTGGCCGGCATCGTCACGACTATCGGCGGCACGGCGGCGAACTATATCGTGCTGTTCTACATGTCGACCTATGCGATCAAGATTCTCGGCTTGCCGATGTCGGTCGGCATGAGCGCGGCCCTCGTCGCGGCGCTCGTCACGGCGATCTGCTCGCCGTTCGCCGGCTCGCTTTCCGACCGCCTGGGCCGCAAGTGGGTGATGGGTGTCTCGCGCGTGCTGCTGATCGCCGTGATCTATCCGGCCTTCATGGTCATTCACGCCATGCCGACCGTCGCCACCGTGCTAGCGGTCGTGGCCGTACTGGGCGCGATCGTCGCGTTCACGGCGGTCCCCAATATCGTGATGCTGCCCGAACTCTTTCCTCAGTCGATTCGCGTGACGGGCATGTCCGTGGTCTATTGCGTGGGCGTGTCGATCTTCGGCGGCTTCGCGCAGTTCTTCGCGACCTGGCTCATCAAGCTGCTCGACAATCCGCTCGCGCCCGCGTGGTATCTGATCGGCTGCGGGGCCGTCTCGCTGCTCGCACTGCCGCTCATTCGCGAGCCGGCGGGCCGTCCGCTCGATTAAGGCTTCCCTTCGGCCGCTACGCACTTTTAGCGGCCGTGTCGTGTTTATTTACCAGACGTTTACGCGGCGCTGCCTAGAATCGGTTCGTGTTCAACTCAAGCGCGCCGCCCCAAACGGCGGCGTGCGCACAACACGTATGCCGTCTATCGTCTCGCAGGGCCCGATTTCCCGCGGTGCCCGCTCCGCCGCCACGCCGCGGCCCGTTCTCTCGCTGCGCGACTCGCGCAAGCCCCTTCACCCGGCAACCCATCGCACAACAGTGCAGCTGGTCGTGCGCGTGCCCACGAGCGAAGCGCAACTCGCGCGATGCACGCTGCATGGTCTGGTTGGCAGCGCGCTCGGCGTGCATACAATCGATATCGATCGCCGCAGCGATCTCGCTTGCCTGCACGTTGAACTCGATCGCCGCCGCGTGGTCGAGGCCATGGCGCTGCTGATGCGCACGCTTTCGTGTGCGGAATTCGGCGCGGTGCGCGGGCTCGATCGCGCCGCCTGATTCGCAACGCGTGGCGCAACCGCCGCTGCGACGGTTGTGCTACGCCTGAATGTTCTCCCGCCGGCACATCACGCGACGCACGTTCCGTGCGTCCGCAATCTCCGCTTCCCGTGCTCTCCCTTTGTCCCTACGCAAGCGTTGTGCATATTCATGCGAACGTTAGCGAACGGTTCAAGTACCTTCATTTCGGATTTCGAAACGAATTCGGTCACTATTGCTCCGTGAGTGCCGGTCTTGTCATCGCGTGCGACTTTTTGGCCGTCCTGATTCTGCGTTCTCCCGAAAAACAGTAGTATTCGCTCGAGCACCAAAGTCAGTTTGGCGATTTGATTCGACTCGATCGCCCGCGCGCGCCTGATTTGGGGTTCGTCGGTCCAGCGCAGATCGTCGATAACAACGGAGAACAGCATGACTCACGAATTTCGGGTGGCCAGCTTGTGCCTGTCGCTGGGATTGCTGGTAAGCGTCGTTGCATGTCATGACAACAAACCTGCTGCTGAAACACGACCTGCCGCAAACGTCGACGTGATCAATGTTGCGCTGCGCGACGTACCGGTGGTCTTCGAATACGTAGGGCAGACAGAAAGCTCACAGCAGGTCGAAATTCGCGCGCGCGTGAACGGCTTCCTCGAAAAGCGCGTCTATACCGAAGGCTCGCTGGTCCATGCGGGCGACGTGATGTTCGTCATGGACCGCAAACCCTTCGAGGCCGCGCTCGATGCTGCGCAGGCCGAGCTTGCGCAGCAGAAGGCACGGCTCGTCACCGCGCAGGCCAACCTCAACCGCGTACGTCCGCTCGCCGCGAAGAACGCGTTGAGCCAGAAGGATCTCGACGACTCGGTCGGCCAGGAGCAGGCGGCCGCCGCCGCGGTCGAAGGCGCACGCGCGAATGTCATTAGCGCGACGCTCAATCTCGGCTATACGACGATCGTTGCGCCCGTGACCGGTCTTTCGAGTTTCGCGAAGAAGCAGGACGGTTCGTATATCGATGCGACCAACAGCCTGCTCACCTACGTGGCGAAGCTCGATCCCATGTGGATCAACTTCTCGCTCTCCGAGAACGAGATGCTCGATCTGCGCACGCAAACGCAGAACGGCACGCTCAAGCTGCCGCCCGTCGGCAAGCTCGAAGCAGTGATCGTGCTCGCGGACGGCAGCATCTATCCGGAGCGCGGCCACATCGCGTTTACCGACGCCTCGCTCAGCTCGGAAACCGGCACCTACCTGATTCGCGCGGCCATGCCGAACCCCACGGGGTCGCTGCGGCCGGGTCAGTTCGTGCGCATCAAGCTGCTGGGCGCGCTGCGTAGTTCTGCGGTGGCCGTGCCGCAGTCGGCGGTGCAGCAGGGGCCGCGCGGCGCGTATGTGTGGACTGTCGACAAGGACGGCAAGGCGCAGCAGCGCGTGGTGGAAACGGGCGAATGGAATGGCAACGACTGGGTGATCAAGTCGGGTTTGCATCCGGGCGATCATGTCGTGATCGACAATACGCTGCGGCTCATGCCCGGTGTGCCGGTCAAGGCGAATCTCGTGGCCACGCCGCCCGCGACCGTCAATATTGGCGGGCCCGACGCCGGTGCAGGCGGCGGGGCGCAGGCGGGTGCGGCCGGGGCTTCCGGCCCGGCGGCTGCCAACGCCAACGCCAAAGCTCAGGCCAGCGCGGGCACGAGCGCCGCTCAACCGGGCGCTGCATCCGGCGCCGCCGACGTGCTGGGCGAACACACCGCGCTTTACTTCGCGTCGGGCAGTTCGAGCCTCGACGCCCAGTCGGCCGACGCGCTCGCGGGCGTGGCGCGCCGTCTCGTCGCGGAACCGGGCATGCGCGTGGTGATTTCCGGCTACACCGATGCGAGCGGCTCGCAAGCCGCGAACCAGCGTCTCGCGGCTGCCCGCGCAGGCACGGTGCGCGCGGCGCTGGTCGTGGCCGGCGTGAAAACGGAGCGCATCGAGATGCGCAAACCGGCGCAGATCGTCGCCAACGATCCGCCGGACAAATCCCGCCGCGTGGACGTCACGTTCTCGCCCGCCGCGGGAGGCTGAACGATGAAGTTCTCCCACTTTTTTATTGACCGGCCAATTTTCGCGTCGGTCCTCTCGATCGTGCTCGTCGTCGCGGGTCTGGTGTCGATGTTCAACCTGCCGATCGCGCAGTTTCCGGACATCGCGCCGCCTACCATCACGGTGAGCGCCACGTATCCGGGCGCGAGCGCCGATATCGTCGCGCAGAACGTGGCCGCGCCGATCGAACAGCAGGTGAACGGCGCGGACAACATGATGTACATGAACTCGTCGAGTTCCTCGACGGGCAACATGACGCTCACGGTGTACTTCAATATCGGCACCGATCCGTCGCTCGCCCAGGTGGACGTGCAGAACCGCGTGAACCTCGCGCTGCCTTTCCTGCCCGATTCGGTGACGGCCCAGGGCGTGTCGGTGCAGAAGCGCTCGTCGGCGTTCATGATGGTGATCGCGATCTATTCGCCCGATAACGCCTACGATGCGTCCTATGTGGCGAACTACGCGAACGTCTACGTGCTCGACGCGCTCAAGCGCATTCCGGGCGCGAACCAGGCGTCGATCTTCGGTTCTGCTGACTATGCGATGCGCGTGTGGCTCAAGCCCGACCGCATGGCGAAGCTCGGCATTACCGTGGCCGACGTGCAGAATGCGATTGCGCAACAGAACCAGCAGTTCTCCGCGGGCCGGCTCGGCCAGGCGCCGACCAGCAAGCCCGTGAACCAGACCTTCCCGGTGACGACGAAAGGCCGCCTCACCGAGCCCGCCGATTTCGACAACATCATCCTGCGCGCGGCGTCGGGCGATGCGGCGATCGTGCGCCTCAAGGACATCGGCCACGCGGATCTGGGCGCCAAGGACTATTCGCTGCGCGGCCGCTACAACGGCAAGACGGCCACACTGCTCGCCGTCTATCAGCAGCCCGGCGCGAATGCGCTGCAAGTGGCCAAGCAGGTGCGCCAGACACTCGAGCAGTTGAACAAGAGCTTTCCGCCTGGCCTCAAGTATGAAGTCGCGCTCGATACGACCGAGTTCGTGCACGAGTCGATCAACGAGGTGGTCCATACGCTGCGTGATGCGGTGATTCTCGTGATCATCGTGGTGTACATCTTCCTGCAAAGTTTCCGGGCGACGCTCGTGCCGCTGCTCGCAGTGCCCGTGTCGATCATCGGCGCGTTCATCGGCATGGAGGCGTTTGGCTTCTCGATCAACATGCTCACGTTGTTCGGCATGGTGCTAGCCATCGGTATCGTGGTGGACGACGCGATCGTGGTGATCGAAAACGTCGAGCGCAACATGACCGAATTCAAGCTGCCACCAAAGGAAGCGGCCAAACGCGCGATGGACGAAGTGAGCGGGCCGGTGGTGGCGATCGTGCTGGTGCTGCTCGCGGTGTTCATTCCGGTGGCGTTTCTCTCAGGCATCACGGGACAGCTCTACAAGCAGTTCGCGGTGACGATCGCGGTCTCAGTGGTGCTTTCGGGTATCGTCGCGCTCACGCTTTCGCCCGCGCTCGCAGCCATCCTGCTCAAACCGGGCGAGCACAAGAAGAACCGCTTTTTCCGCTGGTTCAACGAGAAGTTCGATCGCCTGACCGAGGGGTATGGCAGCTGGGTGCAGACCGCGATACGCCGCGTGCTCCTCTCCATCGGCCTGATCGTCGTGATGCTGATCGCAACCGTCGGCCTGTTCAGACATATTCCATCGTCGTTCCTGCCCGTGGAGGATCAGGGCTATCTGTTCGGCGCGGTCGTGATGCCCGACGCGGCGAGTCTGGACCGCACCGGCGACCTTTCGAAGAAGGCGGAGGACTGGTTCGCGAAACAGCCTGCCGTGAGTTCGGTGGCGGCGCCGATCGGCTACAGCCTGATCGACTCGCAGTACAAGTCGAACGCGGGCACGCTGTTCGTGACGCTCAAGGGCTTCAAGGATCGCGGCGAAAACGGTTCCGCGCAGGACTTGATCCGCGATGCCACCAAAGCGTTCTCCACGTTCAAGGACGGCGTGGTCGTGCCGCTCAATCCACCGTCGATTCCAGGCCTCGGCACAACGGGCGGATTCGAGTTCTGGCTGCAGAGCACCGGCGACGGCAGCTATCAGCAGCTCGAGGAAAAGGTGCGCCAGGTGATTGCAAAGGCGCGCCAGAACCCGGCGCTGCGTGGCGTGAATTCGACCATCAACACGAATTCGCGCCAGTTGCTCGTGGAAGTGGATCGCGAGCGGGCGGAAACGCTCGGCGTTCCGGTTCAGGACATCTATTCTGCACTCCAGACGATGTTCGGTTCCTTGTACGTGAGCCAGTTCCCGAAGGGCAGCCGTCTCTTCCAGGTGATCATCCAGGCCGAGCCGCAATACCGCTTGAGCCCGGACGATATCCAGCAGCTCTATGTGCGCAACCGCAACAACGACATGGTGCCGATCAAGGCCGTGACGACTTCGCGTTTCGTGCCTGGACCTGACATCGTCAACCGCTTCAACAACTTCCCGGCGGCGAAGATCACCGGCGACGCGGCGCCGGGCCACAGCTCGGGCGAGGCGATCGCGGCGATGGAGCAGATCGCCAACGAAGTGCTGGGCGACGGCTACAGCTACGAATGGAGCGGCCAGGCGTACGAAGAGAAGAAGGCCGGTTCGACGGCGGCGCTCGTGTTCGGCTTCGCACTGCTGATGGTGTTCCTCATTCTGGCGGCGCAGTACGAGAAGTGGTCGCTGCCGGTTGGCGTGCTGCTGGCCGTGCCGTTCGCGATTTTCGGGGCGCTGGTGGGCATCCTGTTGCGCGGCATGGAAAACGACGTGTACTTCCAGATCGGCTTGACCGTGCTGATCGCGCTCGCGGCGAAGAACGCCATTCTGATCTTCGAGTTCGCCGTTGAAATGCGCGAGAAGGAGAACATGTCGCCGTACGAGGCCGCGCTGCACGCCGCCAAGCTGCGTCTGCGGCCGATCATCATGACCTCGCTCGCGTTCATCCTGGGCTGCGTGCCGCTCGCCATCGCCAGCGGCGCATCGGCCGCGAGCCGGCGCTCGCTCGGCACCGGCGTCATCGCGGGCATGCTCGGCGCCACGGTGATCGCGCTGTTCTTCATTCCGATGTTCTTCTGGGGACTGGAAACGCTCTCGTCGCGCAAGAAGGCGGCCGCCACGCCGCATGCCGGCACGCCCCCTGTGGCGCCGCCTTCGCAGGAGGGCTGAGCGATGAAGACACGTTCGAATCTGACGAATCGCGCGCTGCGTCCGCTCGCGCTGGTCGTCGCGACGGTTTGGCTTGGCGCCTGCGCGGTCGGGCCCGACTATCACCGTCCGGCGGTCGAGACGCCGTCGACGTTTCGCTACGCCGCGCCGCAGGCGGAAGCCGTCGACACCTCGCTCGACTGGTGGACGCAGTTCAACGACCCGGTGCTCAACGACCTCGTCGCGAGGGCGCTTACGCAGAACAAGGATCTGCTGATTGCGGCGGCGCGCGTCGAGGAGTTCTACGGGCGCTACGTCGTGACGCGCGCGGGCCTGTTCCCGCAGGTTTCGGCGAACTTCGGTGCGTCGCGCAGCCGTGGCGTTCCGGCGCCAGGCTTCCCGCCCGTGGTCGGCAACCAGGTGGAGCTGAACGGCGCGGTGTCCTGGGAACTCGATTTGTTCGGCCACTTGCGCAGGCTCACTGAAGCCGCGCGCGCCGATTATCTGAGCACGCAGTCTGCCCAGCAGGCCACGCGCATCGCCATCATCGCGAACGTGGCCACGTCGTATCTGCAACTGCGCGACTTCGACAATCAACTCGTCATCGCGCAGGACACGCTCGAAAGCCGCAAGGGCGCGCTCGATCTCTTCAATGAGCGCTATTCGGGCGGTGTCGTTTCGAGGCTGCAGGTGAGCCAGGCGCAGTCGGAGTACCAATCGGCGCAGACCTCCGTGTACTCGATCCAGCAGCAGATCGCGACGCAGGAAGACGCCATTTCGCTGCTCCTGGGCCAGAACCCGGGGCCGATTCCGCGCGGCAAGTCGATCACCGAGCTCACCGCGCCCGCCATTCCCGCCGGTCTGCCTTCGACGCTGCTCGAGCGCCGGCCCGATATTCTGCAGGCCGAACAAACGCTCATTTCGGCGAATGCGTCGATCGGCGCGGCGCGCGCGCTGTATTTCCCGCAGATTTCGCTCACGGGACTGTTCGGCGCCGCGAGTACGGCGCTTTCGGGGCTCTGGACCGGCCCCGCGCGCGTATGGTCGTTCGCGGGCGCGGTCACGCAGCCGATTTTCGAGGGCGGTGCGATCGCGGGTGGCGTGCATCAGGCCGAAGCCGTGCAGCAGGAAGCGCTCTTCACCTACGAGCAGACGATCCAGCAGGCGTTCGCCGATGTCGAGAATGCGCTCGTGGGCGTGGCGCGCACGCGCGATCAGCTGGATTCGACGACGCGCCAGGTGGCGGCGCTCACGGAATACACGTCAGTCGCGCGCGATCTGTACGAAGGCGGCTACACGAGCTATCTGGAAGTGCTCGACGCCGAGCGCAGTCTCTTCAATGCGCAGTTGCAGCAGTCGTCGCTGCAGGACCAGGAACTCGCGCAGATCGTGAGCCTGTACAAGGCGCTCGGTTATGGCTGGACGCCGGCAGCGCCGCCGCCGGCGGCAGACAGCGCGAAGCCGTCGCAGTCTTAAGCCGCGACGGCTGCGCTTCGAGGCGGGGTGGCGAAAGGCGAACCTGGCGCGGGCGCGCCGGTTCGTTTCATGGAGTTTCCGACATCAGCCAGCGCAGCGATTGCGGCGCGGGCCTGGTGGCTTTCGCGATTGGCTGGGCTTTGGGCGCCGGCTTCGCGACTTTTTGCAGCTGGATGGGCCGGGCGGCGTTGAGGGCGGTTGCATGGCCGCCGGTTTGCGCGAGCGCAGCGGGGCTCGCCGATGCCAACGCGAGCAGCGCGGCGGCGAACGTCAGGGCGAGGGGGCGAGTCATCTGGGTTCTCCCGCGTGAGTCAGCGGCCGGCAAAGAGGCAAAGGAGGGCCGGCGCTGCAAGCGGAAGTATGTTCTGAGGATAGCCACCACGCGTCCATCATTTGATGGAGAAACGCGTGGCCTGTGTGGGGAACCCCGCTTATCGGGTTCGGGCCTAGTCGGCGGGGCGGCGGTCGGCGAGCGCGCGTTCGCAGTCCTTGAGCACTTGCAGGACGAGCTTGGCCTGGTAGTTCAGGTCGTCGGTGTCGAGAATTTCCTCGACGGCGTCGCGCGCCCAGACCGCGTCCACGAACCACGCGTGCTGCTGCGCGATGTCCTGCGCCATGGCAGCGAGGCGCGCGATCGCGAGCCAGTCGGCCTCGCGCGCGTGCCGGTCGAGCCACTTGTGCGCCGCCTGGACGTGAAAGGCCGCGTTGGGCCAGGATTCGTTGAGATAGTAGGCCCCGAGGCTCCCGCAGGTGAGCCAGCAGAGCAGCTCCACGCGATCGCGCGGACTCAGATGGTGGCGTACATCACTCATGGCGACGCTCGCGAAAGTAACAGAGTTCGATTGACGGGTGCGTGCAGACTTCGAATCCGATGACAAAACGATATCACGGCTCGTGGAAAATCGCCTGCCCCGCACTGGCGCTGCACGCACGGGTGTTACATAGATAGCGTCGCCTGGCGGCGCGTTGTATGCAAACCAGGAGTGACACCAGGATGGCGCGTACAGCTATGCGGTTTGCGGCGTTTCGCGTGCCTGCCCATCGCGCCCCTTGATCTACGCGCTTTTGCCGCCTGCTTTCCCGGCGAGCTGGGCGGCCGTGTCCACCGCGCCCATCGCGTTCGCCACGTCGAGCGCGGTATTGCCCGCGGCGTCGTGCGCCGCCGGGTTCGCGCCGCGAGCCAGCAGCAGGTCGACGATATCGGAGCGGTTGAACATCGCGGCGATCATCAGCGCCGTGCGGCCGTCGGGAGAGGCGCCTTCCACGTCGGCGCCGTTTTCCAGCAGGGCGCTGACCACGTCGGCGTAGCCCTTGAACGCCGCGCCCGCGATCGGCGTTTGGCCGTTGTCGTTACGCAGGTTGGGGTCGGCGCCGCGCTGCACGAGCGCGCGCACGGCGGCGGCGTGGCCGTGATAGCTCGCGAGCATCACGAGGCTGTCGCCTTTTTCGTTGCGCAGGTTCGGCGGCAGGCCCTGGTCGATAAGTGTGGCGAGCGTGGCCGCCGCGCCGCGGCGCGCGGTGTCGAACACCTGGCGCGCGAACTCGACGAAACGCGGATCGAACTCGCCGCCGTCTTCGCCGGAGCCGGACGAAGACGATGAGGGTGGGGAGGGCGGCGGGCTGGCGGTCATGGCGGTCTCCTGGTTCGGATCGCATTTCGATTCGGGGCGGTGTGCCGCCGTCGAGGCTTGCCCATTGTCGCCGATCTTCGCGAGGCGCGAGGCGCGAGGCCAGCGCGGCTTGCGCGCGCCCTAATGAAAAAGGCGCTGCCCGAACCGCTGAACAGCGGCCGGCACAGCGCCTTCCTTCGCGGCGGAACCGCTTGACGCTCAGGGCACGAGCCAGAGCGCGACGGCGTAGATCACGAGCGACACGGCGAACGTCACGGCGGTATAGCCCATCACGCGCTGGATGCGGATGCCCGCGATCGCGACGATCGGCACAGCCCAGAACGGCTGCAGCATGTTCGAGACGTTCTCGGCCATCGCCACGCCCATGGCGGTGCGCGGCACCGAGGCGTGCAGGCTCAGCGCGGCGGGCAGCACGAACGGCCCTTGCACGGCCCAGTGGCCGCCCGCGCTCGGCACGAGCAGCGTGATGATGAGCGAGCTGAGATAGCTCCAGAGCGGCAGCGAAAGCGGCGTGGCGATCGTGACGAAGGCCTTGGCGATCATCGAGGCGAGGCCCGTGCCCTTCATCATGCCCATGATGCCGCCGTACACGGGGTACTGAAGCAGCATGGAGCCGGTCTGGCGCGCGGCGCGGCGAATGGCGTTCGCGTAGGCGATAGGCGTGCGCTGCAGCGCGAGGCCGATCAGCAGGAAGATCAGGATCGTCGTGTTGATGTCGAGATCGAAACCCTTTTCGCTCCATTCCATCGCGAGATAACCCGCGCCGAGTGCGATCAGGAGCAGCGTGCCGAGCATCGACTGTTCGAGGCGCGAGGCGAACGAAGGCGTGCCGTTGCCGACGCGCGCGTGCGGGTCGTCGCTGGCGCCGGCATCGTTCGCTTCGGCTTCGGCCGCCTGGCTGAACGGCGCCACGTGCTCCGGCTTCGGATGCATGCGGATGAAGATGAACGTCATCACGACCACCACGAGCACGGTGGGGATGAAGACGAACGGCGCGAACACGGTCTGGCTGAGCGGAATCACGTGGCCGGTCGCCTTTTCCACGAGATTGAGCGCGTTGCCGGGCGAGGCCTGCGAAAGGGCGATCGAGCTGGAGAGCCCGCTATTGCAGATCGACCATGCCGAATAGCTGCCCGCCACGAGCCACGCGAAATCCACGTTCACGCGCTTGGCGATCTCACGCGAGAGCAGCGCGCCCACGATCAGGCCCAGGCCCCAGTTCAGCCACGCGGCGACGGCGACCACCGGAAACACCAGCAGCGCCGCGCGCGCCGGCGTTTGCGCCTTGGCCGCGAGCGCGCGCAGCACGCGCTGGATCACGGGCGCTTCGGCAATGGCATAGCCCGTGGCGAGGATCAGGATCATCTGCAGCGCGAAGCCGAGAATGCCGAACGTGCCTTCGTACCAGGAGCTGAGCAGCGTGGGGAGATTGCCGTGCGGCGCGATGATGAGCGCGAGCACCGCGACGAAGAAGGTGAGGCAGATGGACAGAACGAAGGGGTCGGGCATGACCCGCTCGAAAACATACACGAGGGCGGCGACGACACCCTGGCGGGAATCGCGCGTTTCAGTCTGGAGGTCTCTTTTCATGCTCTTTGCGCTATAGCGTGTGGCTACTGGCTGGCCGGAGCGGACAGGAGGCGTTGCTTGCGGGTGGTCCCGGCACCGTGCGGCTGGCGAGCCAGGCGCACGGTGGGCGGGGAGGCAGGTGCGGCTCCTCCATCAGCGAGAGGCGATGCCGCCCCGGCGCAGCGGGTTCATATCACGCCTTGCACGCGCGAATTCGCACGGCAAGACGGCCAGCCCGTTCTTGTTGTTCTTGTGTTCGCAATTCGAACACGGTTTCGATTATCGAACGACGCATTATTCGCTTCATGCTGAGTGGATGTCAAGGTTGCGATAGCGTGTCGATGCAGGTTGTTAACGCTAAATGAGGGCTGAATGTATGGTAGTTGTAATAATAATGAAATCAGAAAGAAATTTCATAAGCGTCACGCGGACTACCTAAAATGCAGAAGCGGGAACCGCTTTCGCGCGCACGCAGACCCCCTCACGAGCTGTAAATCACTGCATTCAGGAGACAGAAGATGACGATTCGTCTTGGAGAAGATGCACCCGATTTCACCGCGGAGACCACCGAAGGCAAGATTCATTTCCACGAATGGATCGGCGACCAATGGGCCATTCTGTTTTCGCATCCGAAAGATTTCACGCCCGTTTGCACGACGGAACTCGGCTATATGGCGAAGCTCAAGCCGGAGTTCGACAAGCGCAACACGAAGATCATCGGTCTGAGCATCGACCCGGTGGACGACCATGCGAGGTGGGCGAAGGACATCGAGGAAACGCAGGGGAGCGCCGTCAATTATCCGATGATCGGCGACCCGGATCTGCACGTCGCGAAGCTCTACGACATGATCCACCCGAACGCGAGCGGCGCCAGCCCGCGCACGGCGGTCGACAACGCCACGATACGCGCAGTGTTTCTCATCGGGCCGGACAAGAAAGTGAAGGCGATGTTCGTCTACCCGATGAGTTCGGGCCGCAATTTCGACGAGGTGCTGCGCCTGCTCGATTCGCTGCAGCTCACGGCGAAACACTCGGTGGCGACACCGGTGAACTGGAAGCCGGGCGACGACGTCATCATCCCGACTTCGGTTTCCGACGATGCGGCGAAGCAGAAGTATCCGCAGGGCTTCAAGACGCTCAAGCCGTATCTGCGTACGGTCGCACAGCCTAAGTAACGCTGCGCGTCACGACGCGCCAAAAAAAACGCGGCGCACTTGGCAGTGCGCCGCGGACCACGGGCCAGGTAAGCTCGCGCCCTACGCAGCCCGGACAGGGGAAAGCGGTCGAATCAGTTCGAAGGCGTAGGCCGCCACTTGAGCAAACGATGCTCGAGCGCGGTGAGCACATAGTCGGCGGCCAGCGCGACCACGGCGAGCACGATCATCGCGGCGAACACGCCGCTCGCGTTGAACGCGCCCTGCGCCGTCGAGATCAGCAAACCGATACCTTGCTTCGAGCCGAGGAATTCGCCCACCACGGCGCCGACCAGCGCGAAGCCGAAGCTCACGTGCAGGCTCGCGAGAATCCACGAAAGCGCTGAGGGAATCACGACCGAGGTCGTCACCTGGCGTCGCGACGCGCCGAGAATCTGCGCATTGGCGATCATGTAGCGGTCGGCCTCGCGCACGCCCTGGAACGCATTGGCGAACACGACGAAGAACACCATCACCACGGCGAGCGCCACTTTCGACGCCATGCCGAGCCCCAGCGCGATCACGAACACCGAGCCGAGCACCACGCGCGGAATCGAGTTGGCGATCTTGATGTAGAGGCTGAATACATCGGAGAGCAGCTTGTTGCGGCCAAGCACGATGCCGCAGAACACGCCGGCCACCGAGCCGATGATGAAGCCGAGGCCCGTTTCTTCCAGCGTGACCCAGACCTGCGTGAGCAGCGGCCCTTGCGAGGTGCCGTTCACGAACCAGTCGATGATCTGGTCGAAGATGGCTGTGGGCATCGAGAAGAAGAACGGATCGATCCATTTGAGGCGCGCGGCGAGTTCCCAGCCGCCGAGCACGACGACGAGCACGAGAATACGCAGCGAAATGACGAGCAAATTGCGCTGACGAATGCGCTTTTGCGCGGCGCGCTCGACGGCGTCGAGCGAGGCGGGATCGAGGCCTTGCGGCAGGGTTTGTTGCGGGGTGGACATAGTGAACGGCTCCGGTGTTAGGCGATCTGCACTTCTTCGCGCAGGTCGTGCCAGATCTGGCGCGACAGTTCGACGAAGTGCGGCGCGTAGCGGATTTCGGACGTCACGCGCGGGCGCGGCAGATCGATCTCGTAGACCTTCTTGAGCGTGGCCGGGCGCGCGGTCAGCACGAACACGCGGTCGGCGAGCGCAATGGCTTCTTCGAGGTCGTGCGTGACGAATACGACCGACCCCGTGCCGCCCCACAGCTGCAGCAGCTCGTCCTGCATGAGCGTGCGCGTTTGCATGTCGAGCGCCGAGAACGGCTCGTCCATCAGCAGGATTTCGGGCTTGTTGATGAACGTCTGCGCAAGCGCGACGCGCTTGCGCATGCCGCCAGAAAGCTGATGCGGATAGTGCTTGCCGAAATTGGCGAGGCCCACGCGGCGCAGCCATTCGTTGGCTTCGTCGTAGGCCGCCGACTTCGAGCGGCCGCGATAGAGCGGACCGGCCGCCACGTTGTCGAGCACCGAGCGCCACGGGAACACGGCGTCGGCCTGGAACACGAAGCCGATGCGCGGATCGATGCCGTCCACGGGCGCGCCCATCACGCGCACTTCGCCCGTGGTGGGTTTGAGCAGGCCCGTGATCATGCTGAGCGTGGTGGACTTGCCGCAGCCCGTGGGCCCGACGATCGCGACGAACTCGCCGCGCGCGACCGACATGCTGAAGTCGCGCAGGGCGACGGTCGCCTTGCCGTCCGGTGAAATGAAGCGGCACGAAACGTGGCGCAGCTCGATGGCCGGCGTGCCTTGGGAATGGGAGGAAGTCATTGTCTCAGTGGGCTGAACGTGGGGCCGGTTGCGTTGCTTACTTCGACGCCGTGGCGGTCGCAGCCGGCAGATAGTCGTTCGAGTAAGTCTTCGCGAGGTCGATGTGCTTGCCCTTCACCGAAGGATTGAACGCCGAGAGCACCTTGAGCACCGTATCGGGGCCGTCGGCGGGCATGCGGCCGTCCTTCGTGAACATCGGCAGCGAGGACTTCAGCGCGGCCACATACAGGTCCTTGTTGTTGCCGTAGTAGTCCTTCGGCATCTTCGCGGCGATTTCGTCGGCGCTATGCGTGGCGATGAAGTTGAGCGTGCGCGAGAACGCGTGCGCGAGCTTCGTCGCTTCGTCCTTGTGCGACTGCGCCCAGGCGCGCTGCACGTAGAAGCTCGAAGCGGGGTAGGTGCCGCCGAGCGCCGCGCGCGTGCCTTCGAGCGTGCGCATGTCGACGAGCACCTTGGCGTCGCCGGTTTGCAGCAGACGCGAGACGGTGGGCTCCGTGGTCATGCCCGCGTCGATGCGGTTCTGCTTGATCGCCGCGATAAAGGTGTTGTCCGCGCCCACCGGCAGCAGCGTGTACTGGTTGGAGGGCACGCCCGAGCGCTGCGCGAGGTACTGCGTGAGGAAGCTCGTGGAGGAGCCAAGGCCCGTTACGCCGAGCGTCTTGCCCTTCACGTCGGCCATGCTCTTGAGCGTACCGGCTGCCGCGTTCGACACCATTTCCACTTCGCCCGGCACCTGGCCGAACACCACGAGCGTCTGCACTTCCTTGCCCTTGCTCTGCAGGTCGATGGTGTGATCGTAGAAGCCCACCACGCCTTGCACCGCACCCGCGAGCAGCTCGTTCTCGGCGTCCACGCCGGCCGGCTGTGACTGCAGCTCGACGTCGAGGCCTTCGTCCTTGAAGTAGCCGAGCTGCTCGGTCAGTTTGGCGGGCAGATAGATGATCTTGGTTGCGCCGCCAACCATGATCGTGATCTTTTCCGCGTGGGCAGCCGTGGAGCCGGCGGCGAGGGCGAACGCGACACTCGATACAGCGGCGATCTGGCGCAAGGTAGGCATCGTGGAGTCTCCTGAAGGTGGTGCGCCGTCCATGCGGGCGCTTTTTGGTGGATGGAGCCGATTATAAAAACCGTAAGCCTTCTGCCAGCCTTCGGGCGCCGTGCAAAATCGTCCGTGTTAACCCGCAGGGCGGCGGCGCGCCGGCAACGGCACAATCGATTCCCCCGAAACGGCCTTTCGCCCTTGCCCGCACCTGCCCATGAAGTTGCTGCTGATCGAAGACAATCCCACGCTGGCGCACTGGCTCGTCAAAACGCTGGAGGAGCAGGCGTTCGCCTTCGACGCCGTGCAGGACGGCGAAGCCGCCGACCAGTTGCTGCAGTCCAATCACTACGATGTGGTGCTGCTCGACCTCAATTTGCCGAAGCTCTCGGGCAAGAACGTGCTGCGGCGGCTGCGCCAGCGCGGCGACGCGACGCCCGTCATGGTGCTCACGGCGAGCGGCTCGATCGACGAAAAAGTGGAGCTGCTCGGCGCGGGCGCCGACGACTATCTCGTCAAGCCCTTCGAGGTGCGCGAACTGGTGGCGCGCATCAAGGTGCTGATTCGCCGGCAAACGCCCGCGCGCGCCAACGAAATCGGCTGCGGGGACCTCGTGTTCGACCTCAACACACGCCAGTTCACGCTGAAGGGTGCGCCGCTGAACGTGACGCCGCGCGAGCGCACGGTGCTCGAAACGCTGGCGCTGCGCCTCGGCCAGACCGTTTCGAAGGCCGCGCTCGTCGATGCGATCTTCACGCTCGCCGACGAACCCAGCGAGGACGCCATCGAAATCTACGTCTCGCGGCTGCGCAAGAAGCTCGAAGGCAGCTCGGCCGTGATCGTGACACTGCGCGGCCTGGGCTATTTGCTGCGCCGGAAGGATGAAACGCTATGACGACTTGCGCGTGCCGTCATGACGGGTAGCCTGCGCGTTCGCCTGCTGTGGTGGATGCTCGTGCCGCTCGCGCTCTACGTGAGTTTTACGGCGACCTCCGAGTATCGCGCTGCCCGCCATACCGCCGATCTGGTGCAGGACGGCCGGCTGCTGTCGTCCGCGCGCATGATCGCCGGTTCCGTGCAATGGGCCGACGGCGCGCTGCGCGCCGACGTGCCGCCCGCGGCGCTCGAGCTTTTCGCCTCGCCGCAGCAGGATCAGGTGTTCTACAACGTGCACGTGGAGGGTGGCTCGCTGCTCGCGGGCATGCCCGATTTTCCGCATGCGGCCTCGTCGCCCGCCGTCGATTCGCTCGTGGCGTACGACGCGGATCTGCGCGGCCAGGCCGTGCGCGCCGTGAGCGTGGTGCGCTCCATGTACGACAATGGTCACATCTGGCGCGTGCGAGTCTCGGTTGGCAAGACCGGGCGCTCGCGCGACGCGATGGTGGAGGCGCTCTGGCGTCCCCAGCTCTATCGCCAGATCGGCATGGTGATGCTGGCCGTAGCGCTCGCCTGCATCGGTCTGACGTTCGAGCTGCGTCCGCTGATGAAGCTCAAGAACGACGTGGCGGACCGCGATCCTTCGCACCTCGAACCCATTCGCGCCGAGGGGCTGCATGCCGAACTGCGGCCCGTCGTAGACGCCATCAATCAATGCATTGCGCGCCTTTCGGCGCAGACGGCGGCGCAGCGCCGCTTCATCGCCGATGCCGCGCACCAGCTGCGCACGCCGCTCACGCTGCTCGGCACGCAGTTGCAGTATGCGCGCCAGCAAAAGGCCGTCGATCCCGCGCTCGACGAAGTGCTGGCGGCCATGCACGTGAGCAACCGCTCGATGGTCGCGCTCACGAACCAGTTGCTGCTGCTCGCGCAGGCCGAGGCACTCGATCCCGCGCAGTTGCCGGCCGCACCCGTCGACATGGCGCAACTCGCGCGCGAAGTGATCGAGGCGCTCGCGCTGCTCGCGCAGACGCGCGGCATCGACCTCGGCGCGGAGCTGCCTCGCGAGACGGACGAGGCGGTGGTGCAGGGGCATCGCGAACTGTTGCGCGCGATGGTCAGCAATCTCGTGGACAACGCGCTGCGCTACACGCCGGCTGGCGGCCACGTCACCGTGTCGGTGCGGGCGAGCGGCGAGACGGTCGCGCTCGAAGTGCTCGACGACGGCCGCGGCATTCCCGCCGAAGCGCGGGCGCGCGTTTTCGAGCCTTTCTTCCGCGCCGCCGCCGGGACGGAAGGCACCGGCCTTGGTCTGGCGATCGTGCGCGAGATTGCGCAGTCGCATCGCGGCGCGGTGAGCCTGAGTCCGGGCGCGGACGGGCGGGGCGTGCGCGCCTGTGTGGTGCTCGCACGCTGGCAGCCCGCGCTCGTGGCCGAGCCTGCATAGGAGGCGCTTTAAGGGGCGGTACAATGTGGCCGCCTGAAGCCGCAAGCCCGCGCCGCGCCTGGCGGCCATCGCTGCGGCGACCACCCGTTCATTCGAAGATCGAGACCATGCAAAAGAAGACGGTCCGCAGTGCCCCGTTGCCCGCCTATGAGCAGATCAAGCGTCACGTGCTCGCGCAGATCGAAAGCGGCGCCTTGGGGCCCGGCGACGTGGTGCCCTCCGAAACGGAACTGGTCAAAGAGTTCGGCGTGGCGCGCATGACGGTGTCGCGCGCACTGCGCGAGTTGATGGCCGAAGGCGTGCTGAACCGCGTGCGCGGCTCGGGCACCTACGTGGCGCCGCGCCAGTACGAATCGACGGTGCTGCAGATCCGCAATATCGCCGACGAAATCGCGGCGCGCGGCCATCGGCATGCGGCACGCGTGCTGGAACTGGAGTCGAGCGACGATCCGAATGCGATCTCCGCGCTCGAACTCGACGCCGGGCCGGTGTTCCACTCGCGCATCGTGCACAGCGAAGAGGGCGAGCCGATCCAGTACGAGGACCGCTACGTGAACCCCGAGGTGTTCCCCGAATACCTCGCTCAGGACTTCACCGTCGAAACGCCGAATCACTACATGGTGCGCCTCGCGCCGATCCAGCGCGCCGAGTTCCGCATCTACGCGCAGAAGCCCGACGCGCGCGTGCGGCAGTACCTGGAGATGGAAATCGGCGAGCCTTGCCTGCTGTTGCTGCGGCGCACGTGGGTGGGGCGTCATGTGGCGACTTCCGTGCGCCTGTGGCATCCAGCTTCGCGATTTCATCTGGCGGGCACTGTTTGAACAGGGCGGCGAGGCCGCTCGTTTCCCGCTGTTGACCTTCTGAACCGCACACCACCGGACGCTCAAGCGCGCCTTGCCGCCCGGTTCCCAGCGCTCCGTCCCTCCTGATCCCTATCTGCTTCAAGCCAGCCTCTTTCGCTTGCGCGAGTGGTCTGGTCGCCTCCGCGCGCCATTCGCCGTGTCAGTCTGTTTGCAGACGTCTTGTCTAGACAAAGCTTTCACCGATCTCCCGTCGCTCTTCGCTCCTGTAGCCTGATTCCCGCTATTTACCTCAGGGTAACTACTAACCCACGTTTGATCAAAACGAGTTGTATATACAACTTGGCGGCGGTAGACTTAGCCCACGTTGCAGCGCTCATTGCACCTCCGCGGGCGCAGCCCTTCAGCTTGCTACCCAGACTCGACGGACCCGAACAAATGAACCACCCGAACTTCACCGACCCGCGCCTCGACCCGACCCGCACGATCCGCGCGCCGCGCGGCAGCGAGAAGGTCTGCAAGACCTGGCTGGCGGAAGCCGCNTACCGGATGATCCAGAATAATCTGGACCCCGAAGTCGCCGAGCATCCGCATGCGCTCGTGGTGTATGGCGGCATTGGCCGCGCCGCGCGCAACTGGGAGTGCTTCGACCAGATCCTCGCGTCGCTGAAGGACCTGGTCGCGCATGTGATGCAGTCGGTGCGCGCCGAGGTGCCGCATTACGACCTCGACCGCTACTTCGCGCCGGACATCGCCGCGATGACGAAGCTGGTGCAGAACGGCGCGATCGCCAAACATAGCCCGCTGGCGTTCGAGTCCGAGCAATAAGCGCTAGATTCCGAATAAAAACAGTCATCCTGAATAACATCCGAGACGAAGACGTTATGAACCACCCGAACTTCACCGACCCGCGCCTCGACCCGACCCGCACGATCCGCGCGCCGCGCGGCAGCGAGAAGGTCTGCAAGACCTGGCTGGCGGAAGCCGCCTACCGGATGATCCAGAATAATCTGGACCCCGAAGTCGCCGAGCATCCGCATGCGCTCGTGGTGTACGGCGGCATTGGCCGCGCCGCGCGCAACTGGGAGTGCTTCGACCAGATCCTCGCNTCGCTNAAGGACCTGAACGAGGACGAGACGCTGCTGATCCAGTCGGGCAAGCCCGTGGGCGTGTTCCGCACGCATGCNGANGCCCCGCGCGTGCTGCTCGCGAACTCGAACCTCGTGCCGCACTGGGCCACGTGGGANCANTTCCACGAACTGGACCGCAAGGGCCTCATGATGTACGGCCAGATGACGGCGGGCAGCTGGATCTACATCGGCTCGCAGGGCATCGTGCAGGGCACCTACGAGACGTTCTATTCGGTCGCGAACCAGCACTTCAACGGCGACCCGAAGGGCCGCTGGATCCTCACGGGCGGTCTCGGCGGCATGGGNGGCGCGCAGCCGCTCGCGGCGACGATGGCGGGCTTCTCGATGATCGCGGTGGAATGCGACGAGACGCGCATCGACTTCCGCCTGAAGACGCGCTACGTNGACCGCAAGGCCAANACNATCGACGAGGCGCTGGCCATCGTCGAGGAAGCGAAGAAGACCGGCAAGCCGGTTTCGGTGGGNCTGCTCGGCAATGCCGCCGATGTGTTCGCCGAATTCGTGAAGCGNGGCATCACGCCNGACTGCGTGACGGACCAGACGAGCGCGCACGATCCGATCAACGGCTACCTGCCGCAGGGCTGGACNGTGGAGCAGTGGCGCGAAGCGCAGAAGGTCGCGCCNGAANNCATCGTGAAGGTNGCGAAGNAGTCGATGGCNCACCAGGTGCGCGCGATGCTCACGCTGCAGGAGCGCGGCGCGGCCACGCTCGACTACGGCAACAACATCCGCCAGATGGCGCTNGAAATGGGCGTGGAAAACGCGTTCGATTTCCCGGGCTTCGTGCCGGCGTATATCCGTCCGCTGTTCTGCGAGGGCAAGGGCCCGTTCCGCTGGGTGGCGCTCTCGGGCGATCCTGAGGATATCTACAAGACGGACGCNAAGGTCAAGGANCTGATNCCCGACGATCCGCACCTGCACAACTGGCTCGACATGGCGCGCGAGCGCATCGCNTTCCAGGGCCTGCCGGCGCGTATCTGCTGGGTGGGCGTGAAGGATCGCTACCGTCTGGGCCAGGCGTTCAACGAAATGGTCAANAACGGCGAGCTGAAGGCGCCNNTCGTGATCGGCCGNGACCACCTCGACACNGGCTCGGTGGCGAGCCCGAACCGCGAAACGGAATCGATGAAGGACGGCTCGGACGCGGTGAGCGACTGGCCGCTGCTCAATGCGCTGCTGAACACGGCGGGCGGCGCGTCGTGGGTCTCGCTGCACCATGGCGGCGGCGTGGGCATGGGCTTCTCGCAGCACTCGGGCGTGGTGATCGTGGCGGACGGCACGCAGGCGGCGCACGAGCGTCTGGGCCGCGTGCTGCACAACGATCCGGCCACGGGCGTGATGCGCCACGCGGACGCCGGCTACGAACTCGCGCAGCAAACCGCGCGCGAGGCGGGTCTCAAGCTGCCGATGCTCGGCCGATGAGCGGCGCGAAAGCGATAGGCGGCGCGGTGCAGGCCGCCAGGCTCACGCTGTTGCGCGGCGCGGCGCTCGTGGCGTCGCCCTGGAAGAATGGCGGCGGCGTCACGCGCGAAATCGCGGTGGCGCACGTGGCATCGCATGCTGGCGCGTCACTGGACGCGTTTGCGTGGCGCGTGAGCGTGGCCGATGTCGCGCAGGCGGGGCCGTTCTCGCGTTTCGAGGGCGTCGATCGGACGCTGGTGCTGCTCGAAGGCGCGGGCATGCTGCTCGACGAAGCGGGTCGCACGCATGTGCTCACGCAGCCCCTCGACGTCGCGCATTTCGCGGGGGAAGCCGCGATCGACGCGCGCCTCGTGAACGGCGCCACGCGCGACTTCAACCTGATGGTGCGCCGCGATGCGGCGCGCGGCACGTTCGAAGTATGGCGCGCAAACGAGCGGCGCAGCATGCATGCGCAAACGGTTTTGCTCTACTGCGCGCAAGGCGGTCAGGACGTGCGCGTGGATGGCGAACGCCACGTGCGCCTCGAAGCGGGCGACACGCTGCGCATCGATACGCTCGACGCGCAATGCCCCTTGCAGATCGAAACACGCGGCGCGGGCGCCTTGCTCGCCGTGGCGCTCGATGTCCTGGACGCGCCACGGCAAGACACTACGGAAACGGCATCGCGCGATGCTGTGCATACCTGATGAAACGCACTCTCTGGCAAAACCTCAACCTGTGCCCGCATGGCGATCCGGGCCACGTCGTCGAGAACGCGGCGATTGCGGTGGAAGACGGCAAGATCGCGTGGCTCGGCGCCGCTGCCGGGTTGCCCGCATCATTCACCGAGTGGCCGTGCGAGGACCTGGGCGGCGCCTGGGTCACGCCCGGTCTCGTGGATTGCCACACGCACCTCGTCTACGGCGGACAGCGCGCCGATGAATTCGCGCAGCGTCTTGCGGGCGTGAGCTACGAAGAAATCGCGCGCCAGGGCGGCGGCATTGTATCGACGGTGCGCGCCACGCGCGCGGCCGACGAAGCCGCGCTGTTCGCGCAGTCCGCAACGCGCCTCGAAGCGTTGCTTGCCGAAGGCGTGACGGCTGTCGAGATCAAATCGGGCTATGGCCTCGATCTGGCGAGCGAGCGCAAGATGCTGCGCGTCGCGCGTCAGCTTGGCGAGCGTTATCCGGTCACGGTGCGCACGACGTTTCTCGGTGCGCACGCGTTGCCGCCCGAGTTCGCGGGCCGCGCCGACGACTATATCGACGAAGTGTGCGAACGCATGCTGCCCGCGCTCGCCGACGAGGGGCTCGTGGACGCTGTCGATGTGTTCTGCGAACGCATCGGCTTCTCGCTCGCGCAGAGCGAGCGCGTGTTCGAGGCGGCCGCGCGGCGCAAGCTCGCGGTCAAGATGCACGCCGAGCAGCTTTCCAATAGCGGCGGTGCGGCGCTCGCGGCGCGACACGGCGCATTGTCCGCCGACCATCTTGAGTTTCTCGACGAAGCGGGCGTCGCCGCCATGAAGAAAGCGGGCACCGTGGCGGTGCTGCTGCCGGGCGCGTACTACTTCATCCGCGAAACGCAGCTTCCGCCGCTCGACTTGCTGCGGCGCTACGAGGTGCCGATCGCCATCTCGACCGACAGCAATCCGGGCACGTCGCCCGCCACCTCGCTGCTGCTCATGATGAACATGGCGACCACGCTGTTCCGCATGACCGTGCCGGAGGTGTTGCAGGGCGTGACGCGGCATGCCGCGCAGGCTTTTGGCGACGCAGAGCGTCATGGCACGCTCGCGGCGGGTCGTCCCGCGGACTTTGCCGTCTGGACGGTGCAGTCGCTCGCGGAACTGGCTTACTGGATCGGCCGCCCGCTCTGCGCACGCGTGGTGCGCGGCGGCGAGACCGTCTTTGAGCGTCGCGCAGTTGAGCGTCGCGTTTGAGCGCTATTTTCAGCATGAATCACACCATCGAATCGAATCCGACTTCGCGCGCGCTCTTCGCCGAGTACGCTTATTTGCCCGACGGCTGGCGCCGCAACGTGCTGCTCGAATGGGACGCCGCGGGAACGCTGCACAACGTGACGCCCGATCTGGCGCAAGCGCCTCGAGGCGTCGCGCGAGCGGCGGGCCCGGTCGCGCCTGGCATGCCTAATCTTCATTCGCATGCGTTTCAGCGCGCCATGGCGGGCCTCACCGAATATCGCGCGAACCCCACCGACAGCTTCTGGAGCTGGCGCGACCTCATGTACCGCTTCGCGGCACGCATCACGCCCGACGATCTCGGGGCGATTGCGCGCTGGCTCTACGTCGAGATGTTGAAGGCGGGCTACACCTCCGTTTGCGAATTCCACTACGTGCATCACGGCAAGGATGGCCAGCAGTACGCGAGTCCCGCCGAACTGGCGCAACGCGTGGCGGACGCAGCGGGCGTGACGGGCATCGGCATGACGATGCTGCCCGTGCTCTATCAATACAGCGGCTTCGGCGCGCAAGCGCCGCGCGACGATCAGCGCCGCTTCATCAACACGCCGGAACAGCTGCTCGGCATCGTCGAGGCGCTGCGTGCGTGGCGGCCCGAGCACGGCGCGTTGCGCTACGGCGTTGCGCCGCATTCGCTGCGCGCCGTTTCGCACGACTCGTTGCGCGCGCTACTGGAAGGCCTGGACCACGCGCTTCCTGGCGCACCCGTGCATATCCACATCGCCGAACAGACGGCCGAAGTCGAGGCTTGCCTCGCGACCGAGGGCGCGCGGCCGGTGCAATGGCTGCTCGACCGGTTCGACGTGAACGCGCGCTGGTGCCTCGTCCATGCCACGCATATCGATGCGCGGGAGACCGCCGCGCTCGCCCAGAGCGGTGCGATTGCGGGCCTGTGCCTCACGACCGAAGCGAATCTCGGCGACGGCATTTTCCCCACGCGCGAGTATCTCGATGCGGGCGGCGCATTCGGCGTGGGCTCGGACAGTCATATCGGCGTGGACTGGCGCGCGGAGCTTCGCTTGCTCGAATACGGCCAGCGGCTCGCACGGCGCGAGCGCAATGTGTTGGCCGCGACGCATCAGGCGCAGGTTGCCGACCGGCTGTTCGACGCCGCGCTCGCCGGCGGCGCCAGTGCAACCGGGCGCAAGGTCGGCGCATTGAAGGAAGGCGCCCGCGCCGACTGGATCGTGCTCGACGCCCAGCATCCGAACCTCGCCGAACAGAAGCCGCTCACGTGGCTCTCGTCGGTCGTCTTCTGCGAGCATGGCGAAACGCCGGTGCTCGACGTCTACACCGGCGGCGTCAAGGTCGTGGAAGCGCGTCGCCATCGCGACGAAGCGCGCCTTTACGCCGACTATCGCGCGGCGCTTGCCAGGCTGCTGGCTGACGATTGAACGCGGGCCCGAACGCACGCGCCATTCACGAGACAAATTTCGATGACCGATATCTTTTCACTGGAACGCGGCAGCGCGCCGCTTATCATTTCGATCCCTCACCTGGGCACGCACATTCCCGCCGCGATGCACGGCAAGTACACGGACGTGGCCCTCACCGTCGCCGATACGGACTGGCATCTCGATCGCCTTTACGCGTTTGCGAAGGAACTGGGCGCGACCGTGCTCGGCGCGCGCGTTTCGCGCTATGTGATCGACCTGAACCGCCCGCCGAACGACGAGAGCCTCTATCCCGGCCAGACCACCACGTCGCTGTGTCCGACCGAAACGTTTCGCGGCGAGCCGATCTACCGCGACGGCTGCGTGCCCGACGCGTCGGAGCGCCAGCGCCGCGTGCAGACATTCTGGCAGCCGTATCACGACACGCTCGCCGCCGAACTGAAGCGCCTGCGCGCGGCGCATGCGAACGTGCTGCTGTGGGAGGCGCATTCGATCGCGAGCGTGCTGCCGCGCCTGTTCGACAACAAGCTGCCCGACCTGAACATCGGCACCCAGGACGGCCGCACGGTGAACCCGGCGGTGCAGGCGCGCGCGGAACACGCGGCGGCGGCAAGCGGCTATACGTGGATCGCGAATGGACGCTTCAAGGGCGGCTACATCACGCGCCATTTCGGCGCACCTCAAGACGGCGTGCATACGATCCAGCTGGAGATGTGCCAATCGGTCTACATGAACGAAACGGCGCCGTTCGATTACGTGCCCGCGCTCGCTGAGAAAGTCCAGCCCGTGCTGCGCGAGATGGTGGGCGGCGCGCTTGAGGCCATCGAGACGATGAACGCCGCTGCGGCCTGAACATTCCCGACGGCCACTCAGGCCGGGCATGGACACAACGGCTCTCGATCGAACGATCCAGAGCCGTTGTTGCGTTTAGAAGCGGTGAACGATGCCAATCTGGACGCCGCGCGCATCCGCTCCGGGGTAGGCGAGCGGCAGGCCCGGATTCGCCGCCCCGGCGAGCGTGTAACTCGCCTGGTTACGGTTGCGCAGGAACGAGAGCGCGCCGTAGAAGTTCGTGGTCTTCGACAGGTCGTATTCGTACATCAGGCCGATCTGGTCGGCATTGTCGCCTTGAGAGGTACGATCGTGCAGGGTGGCGTAGCCGAGCGACACGGCATTGTTCACGTTGAACTGATACTTCGCGGAAAGGCCCACGGTATAGCCATTCAACGCGAGGTCGGGCCATTTCATGTCCGAGTAGCCGCCGAAGATCGTCGCGCGCCCGATCGCGTACGAGGTGCCCGCCATGATCGTGCGGTCGGTGGCGCTGCCCTCGCTGTTCTTGAGCCACTGTCCCGCCACGAACGCCGCGAACGGGCCGTGCGCATAGGTCACGTCGAACTGCTGGCTCGAACCCGCGGCGCGCAGCCCGCCTGCGTCGCCGAAGCCCACGTAGATGCCTGCCTGAAGGCCCGCGAATTCCGGCGTGACATAGGAAACGGTGTTGCTCGTGCGGAACGTGAACACCGTGAGGTTGTCCATGGCCGAAGCCTGCGTCACGCCGCCAAAAGCGTCCTGGCCGCCTTGATCGTTGAAGAGCGGCGAATTCTGCCGGCCCACGCGCACCTCGCCCCAGCCGCCCGAGAGGCCGACCCATGCCTGGCGATCGAACAGCGATCCCTTCGTGGCCAGCGTGCCGTCCGTGGGGTTGAAGCCGTTTTCGAGGGCGAACGACAGCGTCTGCCCGCCGCCCAGGTCCTCCTTGCCTTTGAGGCCGAACCGGCTGCCCCATTGACCGCTCGAACCGAGTGCTGCCGTGTAGCCGTTGCCGGTGTTGACGTATTGGGCGAATTCGTCGATGAGCCCATAGAGCGTCACGCCGTCCTGGGCAAGCGCGCTGTGCGCGAAGAGGCCGAGTGCGGTGGCGCAAAGTGTGCTTCTGATGGTGCGAGCGGAGGGGCGAAGGGGCGTAGCGGGTTGCTTTTTCATTATCAGTACAACTATTTATTGGCGGAATAAAACGAACGCGCGGGTGGTGAGACCCGCGCGTATGGGAACGGTGTTGATCAGCGAAGCGGCGCGCTGCGCCGCGCGGTTCAATCCTGCTCGACCGGCAGGATCAGGCGTTCTGGAATGACCGGCGGCGTGAGGCGCATGGCGGCGTAGTAGAGCACGCCCGGCACGATCAGGCCGAGAATCCACGAGATGTCGGTGCCGCCGAGTGCGTCGACGAAGGGGCCCGTATAGAAGCTCGTCGAGATGAACGGCATTTGCACCAGCACGCCGAGCACGTAGATGCCAATGGCTTTGGCGTTCCAGCGGCCGTAGCGGCCATCGGGATTCGAGAGCGCCGGCACGTCGTAACGCGAGCGCGTGAAGCAGTAGAAGTCGACCAGATTGATCGCGCTCCACGGCGTGAAGAACGCGAGCAGAAACAGGATGAACGCCGTAAATTCCTTGAGAAACGAGTGGCGGCCCGCGAGCGCGACGAGCGTCGAGATGCCCACCATGCCGATGATGTAGAGGAAGCGATGGTGCGTCGAGATCGCGCGTTTCGCGCGAAACGCGCTCACGATCGTCGCCATCGACATGAAGCTGCCGTAGGCGTTGAGCGTCGTGACGGTGAGCTTGCCGAACGCGATGCTGAAGTAGAGCATCGCGGCGACCGCGCCGCTCGCGCCAAGGCTCACGATGTACGCCACCTCATGGTGCGCGAACGCGTGGCCCGCGAGCGCCGCCGCAAACACGCCGAACACCATCGCCGCCTGTGCCCCGATCACCGAGCCGAGCCCGACGGCGAGGAACGTGCGCAGGGGCGAAGTCGAGTGCGGCAAGTAGCGCGAATAGTCGGCAACGTAGGGGCCGAATGCGATCTGCCACGAAGCCGAAAGCGACATGGAAAGCAGGAAGCTGGCGATCGAGAAGTGGCGGTTTGCCAGCAGCGCGCCGATATCGTGATGCGTAAAGAGCTGCGCGAACATGAACACGAACGCGAGCACGCCAATCACGCTGGCAATGCGGCCGACGAAGTGAATCGAGCGATAGCCGAGCAACGTCAGCACGACGATGAGCACCGCGAAAAGGCAGATGCCCGAAGTATCGGAAACGTTGAGCAGCTGCGCGGTGGCCTGACCGGCGAGCACCGTGCCGCTCGCGGAAAAGCCGACATACATGATGCAGACGAGCACGATCGGAATAGCGGCGCCGTAGACGCCGAACTGCACGCGGCTGGAAATCATCTGCGGCAGGCCGAGTTGCGGGCCTTGCGCGCCGTGCAGCGCCATGACCGTGCCGCCGACGAGTTGTCCCGCCAATAAAGCGATCAACGACCAGAAGACGTCGCCGCCAAGCACGACGGCCAACGCGCCGGTAATGATCGCCGTGACCTGCAGGTTCGCGGAAAGCCAGAGCGTGAACTGGCTGAACAGGCTGCCGTGGCGCTCCGCGTCGGGGATGTAGTCGATCGAACGCGTTTCCAGGATCTTGCGGCCATCGGTTTCGAGGTTGGCGACGGATTCAGGCATGGCCACGGACGGCTCCGAACATTGGGGTGAGTGCAGGGCGCCCGCGAACCGCGGACGATGGGAATGTCCGCATGATGTTGTATAGACAACTTCGGAGAAATTGGGGATAACCCTGCCGATGGGTGGCTTACAAAAGCCACTCGATAGGCAGGACGGAGAAGAACCAGACGCTCAGTCGCTGGTTCCATGTGGTGTTCGGCTCGGTGTCGTAGCGAATGACCGTATCGTCGGAGAGGCGCGTCCAGTAGAGCTTGCCGTTCTCGTCGAGGTGCGCCTGATACGCGAGCTGCGGCACGCGGGTCCAGAACGCTTTTTCGATCTGGGTGGCGAGCACCGGGCTGTCAATCACGAGCCCGAGTTCGGTGTTGAGGTTGGCCGAGCGCGGGTCGAAATTCACCGAGCCGACGAATACACGCTCCGCATCCACGGCGAAGGTCTTGGCGTGCAGGCTCGACCCCGTGCTGCCGAACGGACCGCTGCCTGCGCCCTTGCCCGTGGCTTTGTCCGTAGCCTTGCTGGTGCCCGCCGCGCGCTGCAGCTCGAACAGCTCCACGCCGCCTTTGAGCAGTGCCACGCGACGCCGCGCGTAGCCGGAATGGACGGCGGACACATCGGTGGCCTCGAGCGAGTTCGTCAGCACGCGCACGGTCACGCCCTGGGCGGCGAGCTGGGTGAAGTATTGCGTGCCGACCTCGCCGGGCACGAAGTACGGCGAAACCAGATCGAGTTCACGGTGCGGATCGCCGATGATCTCGTGGAGCTGACTGAGGATGAGCGTTTCTTTGGGCGCCGTGCCGAGCGCTTTCGCCGGGTCGTCGCTGACCAGTTGCGTCCTGGCCCATTCGAGCGGCAGCGTGCCGTCCAGCAGGCGGCGCACGTCGGTGGTCTTGCGCAGCGATTCGATGTATTGCGCCGCGGCCGGATCGGTGCGCGCGGCAAGCGCGGCGCGATCGAGCGTGGCGAGTGCATCGGGCGCCACATACGGCAGGATTTGCGACGTGGGGTATGACGAAGCGCTGGCCCAGTAGCGGTCGAAGTCGTTCGCGACATCGGTGGCGGCGGGGCCGATGGCGAGCACGTCGAGGTCGGCGAACACGACGCCGTCGGTCGCGCCGAAATATTCGTCGCCGATATTGCGGCCGCCAAGAATGGTCGCCACGCCGTCAGCCGTGAGCGACTTGTTGTGCATGCGCCGGTTCAGCCGCGAGAAGTCGGTGAGAAAGCCGATGGCTTTGGGCTTGCGCGTGGCGAACGGATTGAAGAGCCGAACCTCGATGTTGGGATGTCCATTGAGCGCCGCGAGCGTGGGGTCCAGTGAGGACGGAATGCCGTTGTCGTCGAGCAGCAGGCGCACACGTACGCCGCGGTCGGCGGCCTCGCGCAGTTCTTCGAGCAACAACGTGCCGGTAAGATCGTCGCGCCAGATGTAGTACTGAACGTCGAGCGTACGCTGGGCGTTGCGCACGAGCGCCACGCGCGAGGCGAAGGCGTCGAGCGGGTTCGCGAGCGGGTCGATGCCGGTGAAGTCGGGGTGGGTGGCGAGTTCGGCCGCTACGGCTTTGCCAAGCTGAGTCGATCGCGCCTCGGCTGACGTGAGCGCCGTGGTTTGCGTGCGCTCGCCGAGCGGAGGTAGCTGCTGACACGCGGCAAGACCTGTGGCCAGCGCGATTGCGCATAGCGGCAACGCCATGGCGCACAGTTTTCGCAACCCGTTTGCAGCCAGCGCGATGAGCGATCTTTGCATGGAGCGTTCGCTTGTCCGTGTCGATCCCGCTTCGAGGCGCGAAGCGCGGGGCTTCGCGAGTGAGCGTGCAACGACGTCAGCTTACGCGATTGGCGTGGCAGGCACCACGCCAGGCGTACAGCCCAGCCCCTGGAATGAATTTGTCTAGTTTGGGGAGCCGTTATTGATGTGAACAGGCCTAGGAGCGAACGCGTGGGTGGTGCGAGCTTAGTGCGCGTCGAGCGCCGCTTGCGCGCGGGCGCGGGAGTCTTGCGCCGACTGGTTGCGCTCGGCCCTGGCGTCACGCGCTTCCTGGTTGAAGGTCTGGCGCGCCTCCGCTGTCCGGGCCCGCTGTTGACGGTTTGCCTCGCGAACTTCCATGCGCTTCTGGACGATCGGGTCGTTATGCGTCACCGTGGCGGCGGGCTGGCCTTCCTTGCTTGCCGGTGCGGGGGTCTGCGCAAACACCTGGCCCGCAAACAGGGCGCTGACCACGATGGCGACGACGGCAACGGTGCGAGTTCTGACTTTCATGAGTTTCTCTCCGGCAAATAACTTTGTATTGCTAACTAATGCTCATGCTCCGGTAAGAGCGAGGGCGGGGCCTGTCGAGCGATCCGAGGCGGGTGGCCTCGGCTGCTCTTGTTTTTCAGAGCTTTCATTTTACTTTCGAGTTGAGGCAGGTCAACCCGAGGGAGGCTCTAGCGACGTGGCAGTGCGGCCGCGATGCGCCTGTTCATAGGCCATTGAGGAATTTGCATGACAGATGGTCGCGGTTACGCGTTCTGTCACCGACGCAGCATGTCTGCAATCGTTTGTGTGAGCAACGTCTGCTTGTGTGCTTTCCGGTGAATCATCCCCACCGTGCGGATGAATGGCCGCCCGGGAAGCGGCATGAGCCGCAGATTCGGATCGCTCTGCCATTTGCCGCCTTGCAGTACGGGCAACACACTCACGCCCACGTCGTTGCGCACCAGCGAGACGATCGTTTCGATCGAGTTCAGCTCCAGGTATTCGAGCGGTTCGATGCCTAGCTCGCGCAGTGCGTGGTCGATCACGACGCCCGTCGGCACGCGCCGGTCGAAGCGCAGAAAACCGCGCTCGCGCAGGATGCGGCGCGCATCGTCGCCGGGCGTCGCGCGGCTCGTCACGAGCATCAGAGGCTCTTCGTAGAGCGGCGTCCACGCGAGTGACTCGTGAAGCGAACCGTCTGCACTGCCAACCACGACGGCGAGGTCCACGTCGCCGTCTTCCACCATGCGCGCCAGCTCGTTCGAGCGCGCCGAGGTGAGGCGCACTTCGAGTTCCGGGTGGCCCGTTTTCAGATGCGCGACGGCCAGCGAAAGCGCGCCGATCACCGACACCACCGCGCCGATGATGATCGAGCCGTGCATCGTGTCGCCCGCACTGGCGGGCAGTTCGTCGATCAGCGCGAGAATGTGCTCGACCTTCGCGCAGATCTCGCGGCCTTCGCGCGTGAGCGCGACCTGGCGTGCGCGACGGTCGAAGATCTGCCGGCCGAGCGCCTCTTCGAGCCCGCGCATCTGCAGGCTCACGGCCGCCTGGGTGAGCGCCGTTTTTTCCGCCGCCGTGGCGAACGACCCGCTGCGCGCGACGGCCTGCAAGGTGCGCAGCATACGTAGGGTTAGCATGTAAATAAAACTTAAGTGTCGGGAATAAAATATTAATATTTTTTTGCCTGATCCTTCAAGATAATCGATAGATCGGCATGAGCCGTGCGCGCCGCAACTGAGTGCGGCGGTGCGCGTGCCGCTGCTTTCGTTCATTACCGGAATCCGGACTTCCATGACGCGCTTCAACTGGCAAAACCCCTATCCGACGCCGCGCCTGCCGGTGTTCGCCCGCAATATCGTTTCGACATCGCATCCGCTTGCCGCGCAGGCCGGGCTGCGCATGCTCTGGAAAGGCGGGAATGCCGTCGACGCCGCCATCGCCGCCGCAGCCGCCATCACCGTGGTCGAACCGGTATCGAACGGCCTTGGCAGCGACTGCTTCGCGCTCGTGTGGGATGGCGCGAAGCTGCACGGCCTGAACGCGTCGGGCAATGCGCCGGCGGCGTGGAGCGTCGATTATTTCCGCCGCAAATACGGCGAGGAAAACGGTCTCGCGAAGCAGCCCAAACGCGGCTGGGACACGGTGACCGTGCCTGGCGTGATCGCGGGCTGGGAAGCGCTGCATGCGAAGTTCGGCAAGCTGCCGTTCGCGGACCTGATGGAGCCGGCCATCGAGATCGCGGAGCGCGGCCATGCGGTGGCGACCATCGTCACGCGCAAGTGGCAGGCGGCGATTCCCGAATTGCACAATCAGCCGGGCTTTGCCGAGACCTTCATGCCGCGCGGCCGCGCGCCCGAAGTGAGCGAGCGCGTGTGCTTTCCCGGCCACGCCGCCACGCTGCGGCGCCTCGCGGAACGCGGTCCGCGCGACTACTACGAGGGCGAACTCGCCGAGCGCATCGCCGCGTTTGCGCGCGAAGGCGGCGCGGCGCTCACGCTGGACGACCTGCGCAACTATCGCCCGGAATGGGTCGAGCCGATCGGCAAGAATTATCGCGGCTACACGGTCCACGAGATTCCGCCCAACGGGCAGGGCATCGCGGCGCTGATCGCGCTCGGCATTCTCGAACAGTTCGACATGGGCTCGCTCGCGCTCGACAGCCTCGAATCGCAGCATCTGCAGATCGAGGCCATGAAGCTCGCGTTCGCCGACGTCTATCGCTACGTTGCCGATCCGCGTTCGATGGAAGTCACGCCCGAGCAGATGCTCGACGACGCCTACCTGAAAGAGCGCGCGAAGCTGATCGACCCGAAGCGCGCCACGCAGTTCGACTTCGGCATGCCGCGCTCGGGCGGCACGATCTATCTCTCCGCCGTGGACGAGCGCGGCATGATGGTGAGCTTCATCCAGTCGAACTACATGGGCTTCGGTTCGGGCGTGGTCGTGCCGGGCACGGGCATCGCGCTGCAGAACCGCGGCTGCGGCTTTTCGATGGACCCGGTCTCGCCGAACGTCGTGGAAGGCGGCAAGCGCCCATTCCACACCATCATTCCGGCGTTCCTCACGCAGCAGGTGGACGGCCGCCAGGAAGCGGTGATGAGCTTCGGCGTGATGGGCGGCGACATGCAGCCGCAAGGGCATTTGCAGTCCGTCGTGCGCATGCTCGACTACGGCCAGCAGCCGCAGGCCGCGTGCGATGCGCCGCGCTGGAAGGTCAACCGCGACTTCACGCTCGATATCGAATCGACCTTCAACCCGCAGACGGCGCGCGCGCTGCAAGGGCTCGGCCACGAGATCAAGGGCATCGACGATCCGTACATGGACTTCGGCTCGGGCCAGTTCATCTGGAAGCTCGATCGCAACGATCCCGAGCGCGGCTATGTCGCCGCGAGCGACACGCGCCGCGACGGGCTCGCAGCGGGCTTCTAGGCGGCGAGCAGCGTTTGCCGCGAGCGGGAATGCCTCGCTCGCGGTTCACGGCAAACAATGAGTAGACCAAATAAAAAAGGAGGAGACTGACATGGAGACCGGGTCATCGGTTTCGAGAGCGCCGCTCAGCCGCGGCATGGTGCGCCGCATCGTGTTCTCCTCGTCGATCGGCAATGCGCTGGAGTGGTTCGACTTTCTCGTGTACGGCTACTTCGCGCCGATCATCGCGAAGCAGTTCTTTCCCGTGCACGACGAATGGCTCTCCACGCTGCTGGCGGTCGGCACCTTCGGCATCTCTTTTCTCATGCGTCCGCTTGGCGCGATCGTGCTGGGTATCTACGGCGATCGCGAGGGGCGCAAGGCCGCGCTCACGCTCGCCATTGCCCTCATGATGGCGGGCACGCTGGCCATGGCGGTCATGCCGCCGTATGCGTCGATCGGCATCGCCGCGCCGCTCTTGATCCTGCTCGCGCGCCTCGTGCAGGGCTTTGCGGTGGGCGGCGAGTTTGGCAGCGCGACGGCGTTCATGGTCGAGCACAGCCCCGCCAGGCGCGGTTACTACGCGAGCTGGCAGTTCGCGAGCCAGGGCGCGGCCGCGATTCTCGCGGCGTCGTTCGGCGGCGTGCTCGCAGCGTGGCTGCCGCCCGAGCAACTGCAGGCGTGGGGCTGGCGCGTGCCGTTCTTCTTCGGGCTCGTGCTCGGGCCGGTGGGCTGGTACATCCGCTCGCATCTGGATGAGACGCCCGAATTCATCGCGAACCAGCAAGCGCACAGCGGACAAGATGCGCGCGCAACGAATGAGCCGGGCCTCGGCCGCCAATGGGTGAACCTGCTGCTCGCGGTGGGCATCGTTGCGCAGTCCACTGTTGGCGTGTACATCCTCCAGCTCTACATGCCGATGTACGCGGTGAAGCAACTCCATATGGCGGCGGCAACCTCGTTCGGCGTGGTCGTGCTCAACGGCGGCCTGCAGTTCGCGCTTTCGCCGGTGATGGGCGCGCTCTCGGACCGCATCGGGCGCATTCGCATCATGCTGACCACGTCGATCCTGCTTGCGGCGCTCACGTATCCCATGTTCGCGCTGTTGCAGCGTCACCCCACGCTCGGCTGGCTGCTCGTGCTCCAGGGCTCGGCGGGCATCTTCAAGGCGGCCTATTCGGGCCCGATGCCCGCTTTGATGTCGGAGATCTTTCCGGTGCGCGTGCGCTCGGCGGGGCTTTCCATCGCGTACAGCCTTGGCGTGACGCTCTTTGGCGGCTTCGCGCCGACGATCGCCGAAGTGCTGATTCACGTAACGGGCGATACGCTCGCGCCCGCGTATTACGTTTCGCTCGCGGCCGTGATCTCGGGTGTTTCGCTCGCAATCGTCGGCTGGCGGACGATGCGGCAGGCTTCGATGCGGACCACGCTCGCGAGCTGAAAGTCTGAAGTCCGAACTGACCCGATTGTCATTGTGCCCGCAGAATCTCCCTTTAAAACAGGGCGTGAATGCGGGCGCGGTGTTCTTGCACGCCTTCTTCGTGACTTCGTGCAGACCTCGCTGAAGCGTCACGAAAGTGGTGATATAGTCGCCCCCTCACCGCCGTCCGGCGGGGCGAGCATTACGTTTTGTCAGGTTCCCGGAGAGTATATGGCAGTCGAATATCGTGGCTTTCGAGTCACTGTCGAAGCGAAAGCAGACGCGACGGACACGCAATGGCTGTGCCGCGCGGTTTTGGAAGGTGTTGACGCACAAGTGGAAACGGCCAAGCTGCCTTGCGTCGAGCTTGCGATTCCCAAGCTGAAGATCGATGTGCTGATGGCGCTCAGCGTGGTCGAGCAAACGGCGAAGCAGGCTGTCGACGAATGGTGGCAAGCCAAGCAGCCGGAAATGGCCTGATGATTCAGGCGCAGGCAACCCCGCTGCGGTTGCCGCGCCTCGCGCTCAACGCGCACTGACCAGATTGCGCGGCTTGCCTTCGTAAAACGCCGCAATATTTTCAACGAGTTGATCCGCAAGCGCCTGCATGGCTTCATCGCTCGCCCACGCAACGTGGGGTGTGAGGATGAACGCCGGATGCGAGACGATGGCCTGAAACGGATGATCGGCAGGCAACGGTTCCTGCGTCACGACATCGAAGCCCGCGCCTGAGATCGCGCCGCTTTGCAGGGCGTCCACCAACGCCGCTTCGTTCACGAGTCCCCCGCGCGCCGTATTGATCAGCAAGGGCCGCCGCTTCATGCGCGCGAACGCCGTGGCGTCGATCAGATCGCGCGTTTCCACGGTGAGCGGACAGTGCAGCGTGATGATGTCGCTTGCTTCGAGCAGCGTTTCGAGCGGCACGTAGCCCGCTTGCGCGTCGTTGCGCGTCTTGCGCGCGGCGAACAGCACGCGCAGACCCAGCGCGCGTCCCATTTGCGCAACGGCCTGTCCCAATGCGCCGTCGCCGATGACGCCGAGCGTCGAACCCGCGAGATTGCGGATCGGAAAATCAAAGAAGCAGAACTGTCCCGATTCGAGCCAGCGGCCTGCGCGCACGGCATCGCGATACGCGGCCAGGCTGCGGCGCAGCGCGAATATCAATGCGAACGTATGCTCCGGCACGCTGTTGCCGGCGTAGTCGCGCACGTTGCGCACGACGATGCCGCGCGTCGCGCAGGCGTGCAGATCCACGTTGTCCGTCCCCGTAGCGGCGACGGCGACCATGCGCAGGCGGGGCGCGCCAGCTAGCGCTTCGGCGCTGATGCGCGCCTTGTTCGTGATGACGATGTCGGCGTTGCGAATGCGGGCGGCGATCTCATCGGGCGCGGTGCGCTCGAAGGTTTCCAGGGTGTGGTCGAAAGGCAGCGGACGAAGCCGCGTCTGGGGCGCGAGCGTCGCGCGATCGAGAAAAACGACGTGCATGGTGTCTGGCCTGAGCGAAAGAGGGGCAGTTCTTGCATTGTCGCGCACCGGGTGCCCGGCTGGCTTGCTCGATCCGCCAACTGAGTTTCCGATGAGGAAATTCGCAGCAGCGCCGCGCCAGAGGCGTTCGCGCAGCCTTTCCATTTGCTCAAGCCAGATTGAGCAAGCATCGATTATCAAAGGGTGCGGTCCGGTTCATCATGTCTCTCATAGTCAGTCGCAGACAGTCCGAAATAACCCCTTTCATGGGACCAGAGTCAGGAGCTTTGCATGGGATCAGAGTAAGCGCTAAAGCGCTAACTCTGATCGACAGCTAAAGCGCCAACTCTGGTCGACAGGAGACACAGCCATGCCACGACCACTCGAAGGAATCCGCGTTCTGGAGCTGGGACAGCTCATCGCGGGTCCGTTTGCTGGCCGCATGCTCGCCGAGTTCGGCGCGAGCGTCATCAAGGTGGAGCCGCCCGGCGTGGGCGATCCGTTGCGCAAGTGGCGCCTGCTGCACGACGGCACGTCGGTCTGGTGGGCCGCCCAGTCGCGCAACAAGGACTCCATCACGCTCGATCTGCGCACGCCCGAGGGGCAGGACGTGATTCGCCGTCTCGTGTCGGAAACCGACGTGCTGATCGAAAATTTCCGCCCCGGCACGCTCGAAGGCTGGGGCCTCGGCTGGGACGAACTCAGCGCGATCAATCCCGGCCTCGTCATGTTGCGCGTTTCGGGCTACGGGCAGACGGGCCCGTATCGCGACCGGCCCGGTTTCGGCGTGGTCGCCGAAGCGATGGGCGGCCTGCGTCACCTGAGCGGTGAGCCGGAGCGCACGCCGGTGCGCGTGGGCATCTCGATCGGCGATTCGCTCTCCGCGCTGCATGGCGTGATCGGCATCCTGCTGGCGCTGCGGCACCGCGAGCAGCAGGGCGGCAAGGGCCAGGTCGTGGACGTCGCGCTCTACGAGTCCGTCTTCAACATGATGGAAAGCCTGCTGCCCGAGTATTCGGTGTTCGGCGCCGTGCGCCAGCCGGCGGGCAGCAGCCTGCCCGGCATCGCGCCGAGCAACGCCTACCGCTGCAGCGACGGCAAGTACGCGCTGATCGCGGGCAACGGCGACAGCATCTATCGCCGCCTGATGGAGTTGATTGGCCGCCCGGACATGGGCAACGATCCGGCGCTCGCGCAGAACGACGGACGCGTCGCGCAGGTCGAGCGCATCGACGCCGCGATCGGCGAATGGACCGCACGGCACACGCTCGACCAGGTGCTCGCGGCGCTCAACGAAGCGCGCATTCCGGCGGGCCGCATCTACGATGTCGCGGACATCGCGGCCGATCCGCATTACCACGCCCGCGAGATGATCGTGGACGACACCTTGCCCGACGGCACAGCGGTGCAGGTGCCGGGCGTGGTGCCCAAGCTGTGCGGCACGCCAGGTACGATCGAGCGCAGTGCGCCGAAGCTCGGCGAGCATACCGACACGGTGCTGGAATCGATAGGCGTGGACGCCGCAACGCGCGAAGCATGGCGCGCGCGCGGTGTGATCTGAATGGAGAGCGGCAAGATGACGAGCGGAAATAAAGAAAACTTCAAGGGCAAGGTGCTGTATCTCAACGAAGTCGCGACGCGCGACGGCTTCCAGAACGAAGCCACCTTCATCGACACCGACGACAAGATCGCGCTGATCGACCGCCTGAGCGCCTGCGGCTACGCGAAGATCGAAGTAACCTCGTTCACGTCGCCCAAGGCGATCCCCGCACTGCGCGACGCCGAGGCGGTGATGCATGGCATCAAGCGCGTGCCGGGCGTCGTCTATACGGTGCTTGTGCCGAACGTGCGGGGCGCGGAGCGCGCGCTGTCGTGCAACGTGAATGAAGTGAATCTCGTGATGTCGGTGAGCGAGACCCACAATCGCACCAACCTGCGCATGACGCGCGAGCAGTCGTTCGCGCAGTTGCGCGACGTGATCGACGCGGTGCGCGGCACCGGCGTGGCGATCAATGTTTCGCTCTCCACAGCAATGGGCTGCCCGATGGAAGGCGACGTGCCCGTGGAGGACGTGCTCGGCTGGATGCAGCGTTTCGCCGAACTGGGCGTGCAGGGCGTGACGCTTTGCGATACGACCGGCATGGCGCATCCCGCGCAGGTGCGTGCGTTGTGCGAAAGCGCTGCGCAGGCGTTCGGCGCGCTCGAACTGACGCTGCACTTCCACAATACGCGTGGCATGGCGCTCGCCAACACGCTTGCTGCGCTCGATACGGGCATCGTGCGCTTCGACGCCTCGCTCGGCGGCCTTGGCGGCTGTCCGTACGCGCCGGGCGCGAGCGGCAACGTGTGCACCGAAGAACTCGTGCACATGCTCGAACTCGACGGCTACGACACCGGCGTCAATCTCGCCGCCGTGCTCGATGCCGCCGCGCTGTTGCCCGGCCTGATCGGCCACGACGTGCCCAGCCAGATTCTCAAGGCCGGCCGCCGCCTCGACCTGCATCCGGTGCCGGAACAGGCGCAGGGCATGCCCGTACAACGCGCGTACTCATGACAAGGAGCGAAGCATGGCGTTGATCGACCACCTCGACCATCTGGTGCTGACCTGCGTGGACCCCGAGGCTACGAAGCACTTCTATACGGAAGTGTTGCAGATGCAACTGGAGACCTTCGGCGCGGGGCGGCTCGCGTTTCGCTTCGGCAACCAGAAGATCAATCTGCATGTGCGCGGTGCGGAATTCGAGCCCAAGGCGCATGTGCCGGTGCCGGGTGCCCTCGATCTGTGCTTCATCGCCGCGGTACCGCTCGATGCGGTGATCGCGCACCTCGCAGAGATGAACTGGCCGATCGTCGAAGGTCCGGTCGAGCGCACGGGCGCGACGCAGAAGATTCGCTCCGTCTATGTGCGCGACCCGGATCTGAATCTCATCGAAATTTCCGAGCCGATCTAGAGCGGTTTATCCCTCTCGCCAGTTTTCGCCGTTTTCGCCGTTGAGCCGGGGGGCGCCGGTTGGGCGGCGAGCACGCCGGCCCGCGTGGCCGGCACGCGGGCGTGCATCGCAGCACGTCCGCCTCTCCATTCCCACATCTGCACTTCCTCCCAGGCCCGCGATGCAGGACAATCGTCTCTCGCGCCGGCTTTGCCCCATTCATCATGGTCAATCCACTTCACTTCGATCTGCAGTCGCTGCGGGTCTTTCTGCTCGTCGCGGAACACGGCAGCCTCACCAAGGCCGCCGAGCACGGGCAGCTCACGCTTTCGGCCGTCAGCAAGCGCATTGCCGAACTCGAAAGCGTGACCGACTGCGCCTTGTTCCTCCGTCGCGCGCGCGGCGTGGATCTCACGCCCGCGGGGCATGCGCTGCTGGAGCACGCCACGCGCGTGGTCGATCAGGTCAATCGCATGGCCACCGAAATGAGCGATTACGCCGCCGGCGTGCGCGGGCACGTGCGTATGTGGGCGAATACGTCGGCGATCGTGCAGTTTCTGCCCGTCGATCTCGCTTGCTTCCTGAATGAGCATCCGGGCATCAAGGTCAGTCTCGAAGAGCGGCTGAGCCACGAAATCGTCGAGGCGCTCGGCGCGGGCAAGGCCGACCTCGGCGTGTTCGCCGACAATGTGCCCGCGCCCGGCATCGAGCGGCGGCTCTATCGCCGCGACGAACTCGTGCTGCTCGTGCCGCGCAGTCACCGCTTTGCGCAACTCGACGTGATTCGCTTCGCCGATACGCTCGACGAAGACTACGTGGGCCTGAGCGATGGCAGCTCGCTGCTCGCGCGCATGACGGACGCGGCATTTGCCATCGAGCGATCGCTGAAGCTGCGCATCCAGGCCTCGAACTTCGACGGCGTGTTTCGCATGATCGAAGCGGGGCTGGGGATCGGCGTGCTGCCGCGCGACGCGGTGAGCGACGAGCGCGGCAAGGCCGGCGTCGTCAAGGTCAAGCTGGCGGACACGTGGGCTACGCGCACGCTTTGGGTCGGTATGAAGGCGGATAGCGCGCCAAGCTCGGACATCGTGAGCCTGTTCGACTACATGTCGGCGCGCGCGGCGCAATGAAAATCGGGGCGACCCCGCATGACGCGGAGGCCGCCCCGTTGATAGAGGGACGCTCGAGGCATCGGCCGGTCAGACCGGATTGATCTCGTCCTGGCTGCGCCGCGTGGTGAGGGGGCCGAGCGCACGCAGGGTCACGGCGACGATGGCCAGCGCGACGGAGATCACGCCGAACATCGCGATCGGGCCGTGCTGCGTGAGCACCGGCAACAGGATGAACGGCAGGGCGCTGCTCATGATGCGCGAGAGCGAATAGGTGCTGCCGATCGCCGTCGAGCGCACGCTGGCCGGGAAAATCTCGGCCTGGTACACGTGGTAAGCGTTGCTGAACACATTCGACGCGCAGGTCGTCAGCACGCCGAAGCAAACGATCAGCGCAGCCTGTCCCGAGTACGCGAAGCCAAGGCCAAAAATCGCAATGGAGATGAGCGAGGCGATCACGAGCGTGCGGCGCTCGATCCAGTTGAGCAGCGGCACGGAGAGCAGTGAGCCGATCGGGTAGCCGAGAAACGAAAGGGCGACGAACAGCGTGCTGCCCGTCACGTCGATGCCGCGGCTTTTCACGACGACGCCCGCAAGCGTGCCGAAGCCGTAGTAGCCGAAGGCCTGGAACAGGTGAAACACGACGAGCATGATATAGCGCTTGTCATAGGGCGCGCGCCGCAGTACGGCAATGCGCTCGGAGAGACGCAGCGGGTGCTGGCGCGTTTGCGGTTCGGCGAAGCGCTTCGGCATCGGCGCACCGGCGCTTTGCGCGAAGCGGCCCAGCATCGCATAGGCTTCGTCGGCGCGGCCTTGCGCCAGCAGCCAGCGCGGGCTTTCCGGCAGGCGATGCTGCACGGCCAGCACGAACAGGGCGCCGAGGCTGCCGATGGCGAGAATGATGCGCCATCCCGCCATGCCGGCAGGATGGATCGGGTTGAGCCAAACCGCGAGGAAGCCGACCAGCGGCACCGCGACATACGAGGTGGTATAGGCCCACGCGGCCATCCTGCCGCGTTTTTCCTTCGGGAGGATTTCCGAAAGGAAGCTATCGGCCACGGGATAGATTGCGCCGACGCCCACGCCGGTCAGAAAGCGGCAGACCACGAGCATGGTGGCGTTCACGGAAAACGCGGCGAGCAGCGAGAACGCGCTGTACCACACGAGCGTGAACAGGAAGGCGCGCCGCCGGCCGATGCGGTCGGCGAGACTGCCGAGGAAAAGCGAGCCGAAAAACATGCCGACGAAGGCGGAGGCCAGCAAGAGCTTGAACGCGAGGCTGTGCGCATCGAGTCCGTATTCGTTCTGCAGCGCGGAGCCGATCGAACTGACGAGGAAGATCTCGTACATGTCGAAGAAGAGGCCAATGCCGATCACCCACACCACGAAGCGGTGCAGCGCGCCCACGGGCATGTCGTCCATGAAGCTGCTGAGCGTGACGCCTTGGGTGCTTTGAAACGGGGCTTCCGCAGCGAGCGGGCGGCGTGGCGCTTCGCCCGGCGCGCTGCCGCCGAGGTCGAGGGGATGGCTGTTCATGCTGTCTCCAGTATTTTCGATGCCGCGTCACGAGCCGCGGTCGGCGCGCAACTCCGTACGAACGGTACGGAACAGGCGTGATGGCAAGTGTGGGAGATTTTCGCGAGCGCGAAAATTGAGGAAGGGTGAAGCGTGCTTTCCCGCCGGGAAAGGCTGGGGCGGGGCGGCGCGTTCGCGGCGCGCCTTTGCGCCCGAACTGCGCCCAACTTTGCTTTTGCGAGCCCCGGAGAGGCGCCGCAGTTGACGATGATCCGCGTCGCGGCTGCGGTCCGTCATACCATCACAGGGCGCCCCTGGCGGAGGTAAATGGCGATCGGCTAAAGCGAATCTATCCATGAAGCCACAGCGGCGTTCACGTCGTCCGGGCAGTCCTGCATGATCCAATGCCCCGCGTTGGACCATGCTTGCACTTTCGATTTTGGGTGGGAGAACCACGGCCGCATGGCGTCGGCCTGGACTGGGTCGACACACAGGTGATAGAACGGGACCTGCAAGCCTGCACAGAATCTTGCGCTCGCGTCTCCGATGCCTATCTGATCGTCGCCGAAGAACAAAGGGGCGAAGGATTCGCGAATGACGTGCAGCGGCATGGCTTGCAGCCGGCTCGCGTGCCGACGCTTGTGAGCCGGATCGGTCGCGGGCCCGTAGACGCGCTCGAACAACGCGGCGACGACGGCGCGAGGATCGCCTGTGTTCAGCTCATGCGCAGTTTTCTCGAAGACTTCAGCGGCATCGCCCGAAAATCCAATTGGCGCGTCAACGGAGACGACGGCGCTGACCAGATCGGGCCGGCGCGCTGCGAGACGGGCTGCGATCTGGCCGCCCATCGAATGTCCCACGACGATGAATCGCTCGTTCGGGTAGCGCGTCGCAATCAGCGCCTCGATGTCGGCAACATAGTCCTTCGGCGAATAAGCGCCGGACGGCGGAACCTCGGACGCGCCGTGCCCGCGCAGATCAACGGCGACGACGTGATACCTGCGCTCGAAGAAGTGCAATTGCTCACTCCAGTCCTGGGAATCGCAGGTCCAGCCGTGCAAAAACATCACGTTCTTCCCAGTGCCGCGGTCCGATGCAGAAAGTCGTGCAGTGGATACGTTCGTTGGAACAGCGAAATCGGCTACGTCGAGTAGTGCCGAACTGCTCGGGCCTGCTTCCATTCTGTATTCTCCGTGGTGATCGAGCCGATCGGGCGCTTTGCGCCCAGGCAGAGCCATTCAGGCGCCAGGGATCGAAGCAATATGCGTGATACTCATGGTATACGTTGGAGATCTACGGTCAATTACGCACCGCGAAGTGCGTAGATATACAGGAGGATATCTGTATGGCTTGCGAGGTTGACTCGGTATTCTTTGCGGACTGTGCCGCGCGTTCGTTTTTCGATCAGGTGGCCAACAAGTGGTCGGTGATGATCCTGACGCTGCTCACGGAGAAACCGACACGGTTCAATGAAATCAAGCGGCGGCTGGAAGGCATCACACACAAGGCGCTTACGCAGGCTCTGCGGCGTCTCGAGCGCAATGGTCTGATTGCGCGCGAAGTGATCCATGCCTCGCCGGTGGCGGTCGAATATTCGATTACCGAATTGGGGCGCACGCTGCAAGTGCCGTTTGGCGCCGTATATGATTGGTCGATCAAGCATCTGGACGAGATTGAGCACGCCCGGGATGCCTACGATCAAAGGGAAGGTCAGTGACTTCGATTAAACAGGATGTCTAAGAATCAGAGAAATGCGGTTCGCCGCCGACACATTCCACCAGAAATGCCATGACGGCCTTGACGGCCGGCGTGCGACGGAGGTCGGGATAGGTCACGAGCCAAAGCGGCGTTTCCGGCGGCGCTGCGGGCCCGCCGACCCTGACGAGTGCCGTGTCGCCATCGCCGATCATCGTCGGCAGGAGCGCGACGCCGACACCGTTTCGAGCCGCCGCCTGCTGGCCGATCACATCGCCTGTTTCGAATACGATGGGGCGCCCGTCGAGATAGACGCGCAGCCAGCGCTGATGACTCACATGATCCAGTGACGCGTCATAAGCGATGAACTCCCATTGCGCCGCGGGGCGCGAGGCGTAGTCATGGCTGGCATACAAGCCGAAGCGGATCGCCCCGATCCGCCGCGTGACCAGGCTGCCTTCCTTGGGCTCGACCATCCGGATGGCAACGTCGGCGACACCGCGATCCAGTGGTGCGATGCCGGCGGCACCTTCCATGACGATCTTCACAGTTGGGTTGGCTTCGCGGAACGCGCGCATGTGCTGCGCGATGCAATGGCTGCCGAGGGTAGGCGGCACGCTGATGCGTACCGTGCCGGACAACGAGGAGGAAGCACGCAACGCATGGGCCTCGACCGCCAGCGCGCCTTCGACCATTGGTGCGGCCAGCGCGGCGATCGCTTTGCCGTCCTCGGTCAGGCGAACGCTGCGAGGCAGGCGATAAACGAGCTTCAACCCGAGTGCCGTCTCCAGCGACGCGACACGCCGCCCGATGGTCGCATGTTCGACCGACAGCGCGCCCGCGGCGCCGGAGAGCGTCCCCACGCGCGCGAGCACGACAAAGTAGCATAGATCCTGCCAGTCGAACATGGTTATTTCCAGACAGAATGTGTGAGCAAAGAGGGAATTCTCCTCTGAATGGGACCAGTCTAAGCTCGTTCGTCAAGGACGTCCGAAGGGGGCGTTCATGGACTCAGGAGATTCGCTATGCATTACGAACTGACTACGCTGTCGTCGCACATTTTGAAGCTTCCGCAGGTGATCGCGAATGCGCAGACGTGGCTCGATCGTCCGGTGGCCACGGGACGCAGGCTCGGGATCTGGACCTCGGAAAACGGCCGGCTCGGAAGCGTGCGCGTTCTGCGCGGCTTTGCCGATGCGGAAGAACTGGCGCGCGAACGGTACCGCGAGTTGCACCATCCCGATCCGTTCGGGGCCGCCAGCAGTGCGTGTACGTTCGAGAGCGAGAGCTACGCCGGTTTTCCGTTTCTCCCGGCCGTCGAGCCGGGAGTGTTCGGCAAGTACTACGAGTTCCGGACCTATTGGCTCAAGCCAGGCGGACTGACGCCGACCATCGAGGCATGGAAGGCGGCGATGCCCGAGCGCTCAAAACGGTCGCCGCTGACACTCAATATGTATGCGCTCGATGGCGCGCCGCGCATCACGCACATCTGGCCTTGGAACAGCCTCGATGAGCGCATCGCGATTCGCGCCAAATCGTTTGCCGACGGCATCTGGCCGCCGAAAGGCGGACCGGAGCAATTCCACGAAGCGACTTCCACGATCTGGATTCCGACCGTCGACTCGCCGCTTCGTTGACTTCGTCCGGTAGCTTGCCGATCGCGCTCTGAGTCGGGTTCGATTGCGAGTCAATTGCGGTAACTAAAGGAAAAGCTGACGGGCGCTAAACCGGGCTCGACGCCGGCGGGCTGCAGCATGTCATCTTCGTTGGCCGGATGCTGCGCGGCCAGGGCGCCGCCCGGGGCATCTCCGGGTGACGCCAGGCGGAAGCGCCGGCGATGCTGACGCAGCGCCCGCGCGAGTACGGTGGTGGCGTCCGGGGCCGAGGCCGCCGGCACGACGCGCAGGCGCCCATGTTCCCAGTACTCGATGGTCACGTCGTATTCGAGCAGCAGCGCGAACACGGCGGGGTGCTCGCGTTTCGCGTCCGCGAGCGACGGGCAGCCACGCTTCAGCGCCGTGAGCGTCCAGCGCACGTAGATGGGGTGACCGAGGGCGTGCGCGACGTATTCGAGCGCTGCCTCCGTCGCCTGCGGCAGGCGCTGCGGCGGCCTACAGACGCCGAGACGAGGTGAGGGGGATGTACGAAGGTCAAGAAGCGCCCGTAGTCAGTGCACGGCTTCGCGGACATGCCCCTTCGGTAGCCGCTCAAGGGTGGCGACGTGTAAGGGGCGACGACTGCCGTGCGTTGAGTGCAGACGATTGTCATTGTTCGAAGCGCGCTTCGAGGAGCCCAATGTAGGGTTCCGCAGCGACAAGTAGTCGATAGTCTCAATTCGGTCCGGCCATTGCGATTTGACCTGCGCCTTGCCGCGCCGAACGGGTCAAGCAGGCGCCGTGCTGAGCGCGTTCCAGACCACTCGCGTTGCATGCTTGAACGAGCGCAGGTTCGGTGTATTGCGCCCCGCACGCCGCAGGAACACGATCAAGCCCTGCCAGTGCGAGTAGATGAGCGCGCCTCGTATCTGACATTCACTGGTGGCGAGCTTCGGATTCATCTGGGCGACAAGACCGCTGAACAACGTCTGAAATTCGCCGCTGACCGCTTCGTCCATCTCCCGCACCATCTCGTGGTGCTCGGCGAGGCACCAGACTTCAAGTGCGAAAGGGCTCACCACATTCCCGGGACCCGTGAGGGCATCGAATGTCTCGTCGAGAAGCGCTTCAAGCCGCGCTTCCGGTGCGCGTGACGCATCTTCGGCGATTTGCCTGAAACGGCTCAAATAGCGCTTGGCTAGTTCGGCAATGGTTGCCTGCAAAAGCGAATCGCGGCTGCCAAAGTAGTGCTGCAAGGTCGCGAGTCGCACCTCGGCGGCGGCGGCCACCCGCCGTTGTGTGAAGCCCGCGTTGCCTTCGTTTGCAAACACACGTATCGCCGCCTCGAGAATCTCGGGCACGCGCGTCTCGCGCCGCCCGCGTTGTGCTCCCTTCTTGTCGTTTTCACCGGCGCAATCGAGCGCAATGGTCAAAGATTTCATCGTATTTGGTCAGACGACTGGGTATTGTTGCGCGTAAACATTGCGGTTGACCAATTGTACGCTTTTTCCAGTGGACGGGCGGCATGCGTCGAATTCCCGTATCAAAGCGTTTCTACTAGGTGAAAAGCCTGGCCATCCCATTCTTGCGTTATTGGTCATGTGACAACTATTATTTGGTCAAAAGACCAAGGCGTGGTGATGCCAGGAGAACTGCGATGAGAAGCCGAACGGATTCCCTGCATGGAATCGTCGACAAGTGGTTGGGGCCTGCGGGAGTGAGCGCCACGGTCAGGCGCGAGCGGGCCTGCGCGAATCGCTGCATACGCATCGAGGTCGCGCGAGGGGCCGAGACGTTGTCGATGCGATTTTTCCGTCACGTAGACGGTTCATGGCGGGTGTTCCCCCCAGCCCGTCCCGGACCCTGTATGGGCACGCAGGCACTGCGGAGCTGACTCGACGCGAATTCGGATGAGGACGAAGGCAATGCCCAAGAGACGGACGAACACCCGCATGCGACTCGTTCGCTGGGTCGAACGCAAATTCTGGCCGATCTCCCGCGCTGCGGCGCGCGGCGCTGGCTCATGGCTGCTCTATATCTGGGCGTCGAGCCAGATGGCGGATCCCGGCGGCTTGCCGATCGACGAGGCGACCATCGAACACTATCTCGGGACCGGCCGCCGCCGGGACTAGCCAGGGCTGGAGGGTATTCGTCACTCCTTGACAGCAAGCCGATCGCGATGCAGTATTCGTCATCGAAGATCAAAGGTTGAACCAATGACTTTTGCGGAGATCGGCATGCCAGTCATGCATCCGGCGACTAACCCTGCGCACGGCAAGGCGGCGCAAAGACATGAGGAGAAAGAATGAAAAGTGCACTTGAGGGTCTCAAAGTCCTCGATTTCACTCAAATGATGAATGGCCCGTTCGGAACCATGCTGCTCGGTGACTTCGGTGCAGACGTCATCAAGGTGGAACCGCCGCAAGGCGACACGATGCGCCTGACAGGCGAGACGTTCCTCGGCAAGGATGCGGTGTATTTCCTGACGCTGAACCGCAACAAGCGCAGCGTCATGATCGATCTGACGACTGAGGAAGGGCAGCGCCTTGCCCAGAAAATGGCGGCGCAGGTGGATATCGTCGTCGAGAATTTCCGGCCGGGCGTTGCCGAAAAACTCGGCATCAGCTACGAGAAGCTCGTGCAAGACAACCCTCGCCTGATTTACTGCTCCACGTCCGCATTCGGGCGCACAGGATCGGACAGCATTCGCCCGGGCATGGATCCCGTCGTCCAGGCGATGTCGGGGATCATGCAACTGACCGGCGATGCGCAGACCGGGCCGCTCAAAACGGGCATGCCTTATTCGGACCTCATCACGCCGCTGCTTTCGACCATCGGCGTACTCGCTGCCGTCGAGGCGCGCCATCACACCGGGCGGGGTCAGCGTGTGGATCTTTCGATGATCGACGCAACGATCTTCAGCATGATTCCGCGCGATGCCTATTACTTCGCGACCGGCGAAACCCCGGGGCGTATCGGCAACGCGCACTGGCAGATCGTGCCGTACAACACGTACGCGACTTCGGATGGGCGCCATATCATGGTGATCGCGCACACGGACAAGTTCTGGCGCGTCCTTGCGAGCGCAGTCGGTGCAGACGAACTGCTGGCGGACGAACGGCTCGGCACGAAAGAGGGGCGTTTGGCGAATCGGGAGATCGTCGATTCGGGGCTCGCGGCCGCGTTCGCAAAAATGCCGCTCGCGCATTGGAACGAGAAGCTGCTGGAGGCGCAGGCGATGTTCTCGCCGGTGCTCAACTTCGAGGAGGTCTTCGAAGATCCTCGCGTGCAGCGCGATCTCGTGGCGGAACTCGATCACCCGCACGCGGGCCGGTTCAAGGTGGTCTCGAACCCGATCGGCCTGTCCGACACGCCTACGCTGATTCGTCGTCCGCCCCCGACGCTCGGTCAACATACCGAAGAAGTGCTGCGTGAATTTGGCCTCGCATCTGAGGTGAAGGCATTTGCGAACGATGGCGGGGCGCAGTGATGAGCGAAATCCGCCCCACGATTCCTGAAGCAGCCAGCAACCTGCCGGCGCTTGGTCAGCACGAGCCGCCGCTCAAAGGCGTGCGCGTGCTCGATCTGTCGCGCGTACTTGCCGCTCCGTTCTGCGCGATGATGCTTGCGGATCTCGGCGCGGAAGTCACGAAGGTCGAGCACCCGAAGGGCGGCGATCAGACACGCCATTGGGGTACCGCGATCCAGGGCGGCGAACGCACCTACTACCTCGCGATCAATCGCAGCAAGCAGTCGGTCGCGATCGACTTCTCGAAGCCCGAGGGCGCTGCGCTGATCAAGGAACTGGCGCGCGAGAGCGACATTCTGGTCGAGAACTATATGCTCGGCACGCTCGATCGTTACGGACTGGGCTACGAGGCGCTCAAGGCCGAGAATCCGCGGCTGATCTACTGCTCGGTGAGCGGCTATGGCCGCACCGGCCCGAGCGCGGCTCGCCCGGGCTACGACTCGGTGATTCAGGCCGAAAGCGGTCTCATGTCGATCACCGGCGAGCCGCACGGCGAGGCATCGAAAGCCGGGGTGCCGATTTGCGACATCACCGCGGGCATGTACGCGACTCAAGCGATTCTGGCTGCATTCGTGCGCCGGTTGCGCAATGGCCACGGCGAGGCGATCGACATTGCGCTGTTCGACTGCACGCTCGCCAATCACGTTTCCGTGGCCGCCAACGCCTTGCTGCTGAAAACGCCGCCCGGTCGTTACGGCAATAGCCACGCGGACATCATCCCGCAAGGGCTCTATCACGCCGCGGACGGCCCGCTGATGTTCCATGTGGGCAGCGATGCGCAGTTCGCGCGCTTCAGCGCGGACGTTCTCGGTCTGCCCGGGCTCGCGCACGACCCGCGCTTCCTTAATAACGACGGGCGCCGCGCGAACCGCGACGCGCTCGACGAAATCATGTCCGAACGTTTTCGCACACGCTCGCGTCACGAATGGATATCGCTTTTCCGCGCGGCGGGGGTGCCGGCGGGGCTCGTGCAAAACGTGCTCGAGGCGCTGACCTCGGAGGAAGCGAAGTCGCGCGAACTGGTCCGCGAAATCGATCATCCCACCGCCGGACGAATCAACCTGGTGGGGTCGCCGCTCAAGTTTCGAGAGGCCTCACTTGCGCCGCACAAGGCGCCGCCGCTGCTCGGCGAGCACACCGACCGGGTGCTCGCCGAGCGCCTGGGTCTCGATGCGGACACGATCGCCCAGTTACACACGGCGCACGTCATTTACTAAGGAGACACGATGCAAGATCAATCCGCCGCCGCGCAGGCATTTCCGATGCGCCGCTGTCCGTTCGCACCTCCCGCGCAATATGGTGAAATCCGCGAGAAGGACGGTCTGTCCCGAGTCACGATGCCGGATGGCACGCCGGCGTGGATCGCGACGCGCTACGAAGACGTGCGCGCGATTCTCGGCGACAACCGTTTCTCGACGGTTCCTTCTACGCCGGGATATCCGTTCATCGCCCCGGCGCGCGCGTCGCTGCTGATGAACGAACATCCGCCGACCATCATCCGCATGGACCCGCCGGAGCATACGCGTTACCGCCGCATGTTGACCAAGGAGTTCATGGTTCATCACGTCGAGGCGATGCGTCCGGAATTGCAGCAAACCGTCGATCTTCTGCTGGACGAACTGGAGGCGAAGGGTTCTCCCGCGGACCTGTTCGAGGACTTTGCACTCGCGGTGCCAACTACCGTGATCTCGCGCATTCTCGGCGTCCCCTATGAGGATCGCGAGTTCTTCCAGGAGCGCAGCAAGGCCAAGCTGGATCTCACCGCCGACCCCGAGGTGCCGGTGCGCGCGGGCACGGAAATGCGCGAATATCTCGACAGGCTGATCACGCAGAAGATGCAATCGCCCGGCAATCGCAGCGACTTGATCAGCCGTCTCGTGACGAGCCAGGTCGTGCCCGGCCACATGACGCGTGAAGAGGCACTCGCGACCATCGAGCTACTGCTGATGGGTGGCCACGAGACCACCGCGAACATGATTGCGCTCGGCACGCTGTCGCTTTTGACGAATCCCGCACAGAAGGACGCGCTAGTGTCCGATCCCACGCTCGTGACCAACACGGTCGAGGAAATGCTGCGCTTTCATACGATCGTCCATTACAACGGACCGCGCGTCGCGCTCGAGGACGTGACGGTGGCCGGCACGCTCGTCAGGAAGGGCGAGGGCGTGCTTGCTCTCATCAGTGCGGCCAATCGCGACCCGAAGCACTTCCCGGAACCCGACGCATTCGACATTCATCGCGAAGCCCGGCATCACGTCGCGTTCAGCTACGGCGTGCACCAGTGCCTGGGTCAGCCGCTTGCGCGTGCGGAATTGCAGATCGTTTTCACGTCGCTGTTTCAGCGCCTGCCGAAACTGCGGCTCGCGATGCCGCTCGAAGACCTCAAATTCCGACACGACGCCTTTGTTTACGGAGTGGACGCGCTGCCAGTCGAGTGGTGACGCACGCTGCGTGCGCGGCACGGGCTGCCGGCGCACGCCTCCCAATATATTGAGCTGCTAGATCAGCAAGGAAATGAAATGAAAATCATGGTCGATGCAACGAAGTGCGTCGGAGCGGGATTGTGCGTGGTGGCCGCGCCGAAGGTGTTCAGCCAGAACGAGGACGACGGTCTCGTCATCGTGCTGCAGGAGAATCCGCCACCCGAATTGCACGAATCGGTGCGTGAGGCGGCGCGGCTGTGTCCGGCGCTCGTCATCACGTACGAGGACGATTGAGTATTTGCGAGGCCATGACATGACAGCGGCAGGTATCGTGATCATTGGAGCGGGGCAGGCGGGCTATCAGCTTGCGGCCTCGCTGCGCGAAGCGGGCTACACGAAGCGCGTGGTGCTCGTCGGCGAGGAGCCGGAACTTCCTTATCAGCGTCCGCCACTTTCGAAGGCGTATTTGGGCGGCACATGCGAAGCGGAGAATCTCACTTTTCAGCAACAGCCCTTTTATACCAGGGCCGGGATCGAACTGATACTCGGCGAACGTGTTTCGCGGATCGACCGCGACGCGCAGTGCGTGTGGACGATCGGCGGACGCCGTATCGACTACGAACAGCTTGTGTTCGCCACGGGCGCGCGCAACCGCGCGTTTGGCGCGGCGCCGCGTGTGAACGGTCTGATCGATCTGCGCACGATGCGCGATGCGGGTGCGTTGCGCGCGGCGCTCGGGCAGGCGCGCCAGCCTGTGGTGATTGGTGCGGGCTTTCTTGGCCTCGAATTCGCTGCGGTTGCGGCCGCGCAAGGCGTGCCTGCACATGTGATCGAGGCTGGCCCCGCACCGATGAGCCGAGTGGTGAGCGCGCAGGTCGGTGAGGCGTTCAGGGCACATCACGAGGCGCTTGGCACGGGTTTCACGTTTAATGCGAACGTGCACTCGATCCACGCGCAAGACGATCGCGTGAGCGCGGTCGAGCTGACGGACGGTACGCATATCCAGGCGGATCTCGTCGTGCTCAGCATCGGTGTCGTGCCGAACGTGGAATTGGCGCAGGCAGCCGGCCTCGAGGCCGACAACGGGATTGTCGTGAACGCGTCGCTCGCCACAGCCGATCCGAACATCTACGCGCTGGGCGACTGCGCATCGTTTCCATCGCGCTTCGCCGGCGGGCGTTGCCGGATCGAATCGGTGCAGAACGCAGTCGATCAAGCGCGCTACCTGGCCACGCGCCTCGCACCGAAGGAGCCGGCTGCAGCCAGCCCGTACGACGCCGTGCCGTGGTTCTGGAGTGATCAGGGTGGAGCGAAGCTGCAGATTGCGGGCCTTGGCATGCGACGCGCCGAGGAAATCGTGCTGCGCGGTGATTGCGGTTCCATGCAGTTCTCTGTTTATGGTTTTGCGCAAGGCCGTCTGATTTCCGTCGAGTCCGTGAACCGGGCAGGCGATCATATCGCCGCGCGACGTCTCATTGCGGCGGGCGCGCCTGTCACCCCCGCACAGGTCGCCGACGAGACTTTCAATCTGCGCTTGCTGCTCGAAACTTCCGTCTCTTCATAAGGATTCCTGAAATGCAGACTGGATTATCTTCATCACAGTATGCCGCCCTCGGTGAGCAGAGCACGCGCTTCATCGGCTCGGAGCACCGCATGTTGATCGACGGGCGCTGGGTCGAGGCATGTTCCAGCAAAACCTTTGACGTATTCGATCCGGGTACTGGCCAGGTAGTCGCGCGCGTGCCCGAAGGTGCCGCAGAGGACATCGACCTCGCCGTCAAGGCCGCGCGCCGCGCGTTCGAAACCGGGCCCTGGCCGCGCATGAAGCCTGCGGAGCGCACGCGTCTCCTGCTCAGACTTGCCGACCTCATCGAAGAGCACGGTGACGAGTTCGCCGAAATCGAAACCGTGGACAACGGCAAGCCGCTCGCAGTCGCGCGGCGTGGTATTGCCGGCACGGCGGAGATGGTGCGCTATATGGCGGGCTGGGCCACGAAGCTCAATGGCGAGACGGTAAGCGTCTCGCAGCCCGGTGAATGGCATGCCTATACCCTGCGTGAAGCCGTGGGCGTGGTGGGGCAGATCATTCCATGGAACTTCCCGCTGTCGATGGCGATCTGGAAGCTGGCGCCCGCGCTGACCGTTGGCTGCACGGTCGTACTGAAGCCCGCCGAGCAGACGCCGCTCAACGCGCTTCGGCTCGGACAGTTGTTCGAGGCTGCGGGGTTTCCGCCTGGCGTGGTGAATATCGTCACCGGCTTCGGCGCGACGGCCGGCGCGGCGCTCGCCACGCACGCGGACGTCGACAAGGTCGCCTTCACCGGTTCGACGGTTACGGGCAAGCGCATCGTAGAGGCATCGCTCGGCAACCTGAAGAAGGTCTCTCTGGAGCTGGGCGGCAAATCGCCGGTGTTCATCTTTCCCGATGCGGATATCGAGCGCGCAACGCCAGCCGCTGCCAACGCCATCTTCTTCAATAGCGGGCAAGTGTGCTCGGCCGGCTCGCGTCTCTACGTGCATAGGAAGGTATTCGACCGCGTAGTCGAAGGCGTGATCGCGTACGGTGACAAGCTGGTGGTGGGCCACGGCCTCGACCCGGCGAGCCAGATGGGGCCGGTCATTTCACGCGCCCAGAAGGAGCGCGTCGAACACTATGCCGCTCTTGGCGAACGGGAGGGCGCTCGCCGCCTCGGCGCACCGCGTGCATTCGATCCGGACGGGTATTTCGTCGCGCCCTCGGTGTTCGTCGAGACTTCGTCGAACATGGCGATTCGCCGCGAGGAAATCTTCGGGCCGATCGTCTGCGCGATGCCTTTCGACGACGACGACCTCGAGCACATCGCCTCCGAAGCGAACCAGACCGAATTCGGTCTTTTCGCCGGTATCTGGACGCGCGATCTCAGCGTGGCGCACAAGCTGGCGCGGCGCATTAAGGCCGGCTCGGTGTCGGTCAACGCGCACATGGTGAACGAGCCTGCATTGCCGTTCGGCGGCTACAAGCAGTCGGGATGGGGGCGCGAGCGGGGCCGCGAAGTGCTTGAACTGTACACATCGCAAAAGAGCGTGGCAGTGAACCTCGATTGATGATGGCTCTGCCAGCGCAGCCACGCAAAAAGAAAACAAGAGCAGGAGACGCTATGACAACCTTTGACATCATCATTGTGGGCGGCGGTTCGGCAGGCTCGGTGCTCGCCCATCGCCTGTCCGCGGATCCGTCGCGGCGCGTGCTGCTTTGCGAAGCGGGAGCGGATCTGCCCAACGACAAGCTGCCCGGCGCCATTCTCGACAGCTACCCGGGCACCGCGTATCTGAATCCGAGTTATCTGTGGCCCGGGTTGTGCGTCACGACCGTTGCCGCCGATCCCGGCTCCAGCGCGCCGCGCAAGCTGCGCAAATACGAGCAGGCGCGCATTCTCGGCGGGGGCTCGTCCATCAACGGCCAATTCTTCAATCGCGGCGCGCCGTCCGACTACGATGACTGGCACGCGCGCGGCGTGCAAGGCTGGAGCTGGGAGGACGTTCTCCCGTACTTCCGGAAGGTGGAGCGCGACCTCGACTTCAGCGGCCCGCTGCACGGCGCGTCGGGACGCATCCCGGTGCGCCGCATCATGCCCAATGTATGGCCCGGTCACGCGAGCGCGGTTGCGTCCGGGCTCCGGCAAATGGGCTACGATTTTTTGGCGGATCAGAACGGGGATTTCCGCGACGGCTACTTTCCGATTGCGATATCCAACGACGATGAAAAGCGCGTGTCGGCCTCGATGGCTTACCTCGATACCGCAACCCGCGCACGCCCGAATCTGACGATCTGGGCTGGTACGGAAGTCGCCGGTCTCGTGTTCGAGGGCCGTCGCTGCGTCGGGATCCGGCTCGAGCTGCCCGGACTGCCCGCCGAGGTACGCGCGAAGGAGGTCGTGCTCTCGGCGGGCGCGTTGCAATCGCCCGCCATTCTGATGCGCTCGGGTATCGGGCCGGCGGCTCATCTGTGCGAACTCGGCATAGGCATCGTGGCGGCGCTCGAGGGCGTTGGCCAGCACTTGATGGAGCACCCGTCGATCGCGCTTGCCTCCTTCATTCGCAAGGGGGCGCGCGTCAACGCGGCGACACGCAGGCATATCCTGACCGGCTGGCGGTATTCGTCGCAAATCGGTGGTGCACCGGCCGGCGACATGTTCGTGTCGATCGTCACGAAGACTTCATGGCATGCGGTGGGCGAGCGCATCGGTACGATGCTCATGTACGTGAACAAGCCGTTCTCGAACGTAGGCGAGGTGCGGCTCGCATCGCCCGACTGGCGCACGGCGCCGGACATCGATTTCAACATGCTCGCCGACGAGCGAGATCTGCAGCGCCTGATGGACGGCTTTCGCCGCATGGCGGCCGTGCAGGCGCTGGCCAGCGTGCGTGCGGTGACGGCTGATCCGTTTCCGGCCAGCTACAGCGAGAAGGTGCGCCAGGTTGCCATGCTGAGCCGGCGTAACAAGCTCGTCACGGATCTGCTGGCCGCGCTGCTGGACGGTCCCGCGCCGCTGCGCAGCCTGTTGATGCGCAAGGTCATCTCGGGCGGCGCGACGCTCGCCGAGCTGCTCGCCGACGAAGCTGCATTGCGCGCGTTCGTACGCAGTGCCTGTGTGGGCGTGTGGCATCCGTCGAGCAGCTGCCGCATGGGGCCGGAAAGCGATCCGCTCGCGGTCACCGACAACGCAGGGCGTGTGCGCGGCGTGGAAGGCCTGCGCGTGGTGGATGCGTCGATCTTTCCGCACATTCCGAGCGGCAATCTGAACTTCCCCGTGATGATGGCCGCGGAGAAGGTCGCGGACATGATGATCGAACAGCCGCGTTTCGCAGCGGCGCGAACCGCGTGACCCGCCGGAAGTCGCCGGCGCTGCCGGCGATCCGCGCGACGGTTACGCGGTTTCAGGAATGAGCACGGCGCGGCCGCGAATGCGGCCGGCCTCCAGGGCATCGAAGGCTTGCAGTGCGTCGGAGAGCGCGAAGCGTGTGACGAGCGGACGGATGGCGCCACGCCGGGCCAGTGCGATCACCGCGGCGAGGTCGGCGTAGGTGCCGCCGTAGGGGCACATGACCGTCACGCCACGCGGCAATGCGTTGCGCGCGGAGCGGGCGACAAAGGGCAGGGTGCCACCGGAAAGGCCGACTACGCGGATTGCGCCGTAGCGGCCGACGATGGCAGCCGCGGTGCGCAGTGTCTCGTCGGTGCCCACAAAGTCGAGCACGACGTCGGCACCGAAGCCGGCGGTCATCGCCAGGATTGAGTCGATGAAGCCTTGCGAGTCCGCGCGCAGTGTGATGTCGGCCCACGGGCGTGCGGCTTCGATGGCTTTGTCGCTCAGGTCGACAGCGACGATGCGCGTGGCGCTCGTGGCACGAAGGATCTGCACGGCCAGATTGCCGAGTCCGCCGAGGCCGATCACGACGGTCGTCGAGCCGGGATGCAGCAACGTCGAGCAGGTGGCGATTGCGTGGTAAGGCGTAAGCGCGGCGTCGGTCAGGGTCGCAGCGATGGCCGGATCGAGGTCGCCGATCGCCATGAGCGCGCGCTCCGGCACGCGGACGTAGTGAGCCATGCCGCCGTCCTTCGTGACACCCGGCGTGGGCGGCGGCGCGAGGCGCGAGCCGGTGTTGCGGCAGGCGTTTTGACGTCCTGCGAGGCATGCGGCGCAAACGCCGCACGACCAGCAGGGATGCACCACGACGCGCTCGCCGGGCTGCCAGCGCGTGACGGCTTCGCCGCATTGCTCGACCACGCCTGCGATCTCGTGGCCGAGCGTCGTGCCGTCCGGGGTGCGCGAGTCGGTGGCGTTGCGGATGTGCAAGTCGGTCTGGCACAGGCCGGCGGCCAGTACGCGAAGCAGGACTTCGTCCGGGCCCGGCTCCGGGCGCGGGACGGATGCAAGTCCTACTTCGCCCTGACGCGCCAGCTTTACGCTGTGCATGGAGGAGCAACAGTTCTGATTGTTCATTTGGAATCCTTATTGACTGACTTTGGCGGTGATGGAGTTCGTCAAATAGTTTCGTGCGTCGTGCTTCCCTGACAAACGAGGCAAAACCCTTAGGAGGGCATTCTTGACAACGGAAAACGCAAGGTTTTATGATTGTGCCAAAGGTTCATCCAATGACAAAACGCGAGATCGAATCCAGTCGATTTCCCGCTTACCGGTTGAGGAGACAGTCATGAACGTTGCAAACCCGGCTGCGTCGTCGCGGCCCAATTCCCGATGGACTGAGGCGCTGTGGCAGACTTTTGCCGCCGTGGCGTTCGCGTGCTCGGTATCGGCCCACGCCGCAGTGCCGGCCGTGATCTGCTCGGTAGACGATCGCAGCGGAGCGGCGGCCGACACGGGAACGCAGGGCTTCGAGGCCGTGCAACTCGCGGTCGACGAAGCCAACGCGGCGGGCGGCGTGGCCGGCCACAAGATTTCGCTGATCTCGTACGACGGCAAGACTGACCCGCAACTCACGGCAACGTTCGCATCGCGCTGCGCCGAAGACGACAAGGCGCTCGTCATCATCGGCGGCAATCCGGCAGCACCGGCCGCCGCCATGATCCCGGTCGCGACCGACGACAAGATCCCGTACTTCATGCTGTCCGCGGGCACGGATTCGCTTACGAATCCGCCTGCGCCCTATCACTTCCGTTTCGGCCCGGCGAACCGCCAGGACGCCGCGGCAATCGCCGATTTGCTGGTGAAACAAGGCTTCAGGCGCCCGGCCATCATCAACAACTCGCTGCCGTTTGGCACCGACGGTGCGCGCGCGACCACCGCGGCGCTCGAAGCGAAACACATCACGGTCGTCGCGCAACAGACCTATGACGTCAATGCAACCGATCTCTCGCCGCAGTTGATCAACCTGCGCGAAGCGAAGCCCGATGTCCTGCTCGTGTTCCCCTACGCGGCGGACGGCGCGCGTGTGCTGCGCACCGCACGCCAGCTGAACATCAACATGCCGATCGTCGTGTCGCGCAGCGCGCTGCTGGACACGCTGCGCCACCTCGCCGGACCGGCGAGCGACGGCGTACTGGTGCCGGACACAGTGGACCCCGATCGCCCCGACGTGAAAAAGTTCTTCACGGACTTCAACGGGCGCTACGGTCCGCATCAGCCCACGCTCTATCCCGTGATCGGCTACGACGCGGCCAAGGCGGCGCTCCAGGTCATCGCGACGCCGGCGGTGCAAAAGGCGCTCGACGCGGGTGACATTGCCGGTGCGCGCCTCGCATTCCGCAACGCCGTGGATCAGCTGGGTCAGTTCAAGGGCCTGCAAGGGGAGGCGGCTGCAAGTTACCACTTCAGCGTACAGCAGCATCATGGTTCGCCTGACAAGAACTGGTATGTGTTCGTCCAGGTGGCCGACGGCGGCACGCGTCTCGTCAAGCCCGATCTCTCGAAATTCAAGCCGCTCTGATACGCGGATATCACCAGGCGCAGTGCCGCACAGGCGCGCCTGCGCCAAACGTATGAGGGTCCGATTTCATGGACAGGATGGCAGTCTTTCTCTTCGCAGGGTTGACGAACGGCAGCGTGTACGGATTACTCGGCTTGTCGCTTTCGCTCATCTACGGCACCAATCGCATCATCAATTTCGCGCAGGGCGAGTTTGTGATGCTGGGCGCCATGTCGGCAATCTTCTTCATGGTCACGTGCAGTCTGCCCACGCCTCTCGCCATTGGCGCGGTGATGATCGTGGCGCTCGTTGCTGCGCTCGCCCTCGAGTTCGGCGTTTATCGCCCGCTCGTGCGGCGCGGTGCACCGCCTTTGACGGTGATGATTGGGACACTGGCCGGCGCGACGATCGCGAGCGGGGGCGCGTTGTTGATCTGGGGCGCCAATCAGCTCTACGTGCCCAACGTCTTTTCCCTCGATCCGATCGCTATCGGTTCGGTCACCACCACCATGCAGCAGATCGCCATCGTCGTCGCCTTTATCGCGCTGCTCGCCATCACGTGGTTCCTGCTATACCGCACGAGCTTCGGGCTCAGTATTCGTGCAACCGGTGCGCAGCCGCGCATCGCGCAACTGATGGGGATTCGTTCGGAACGCGTCGTACGCTTCGGATTCGTGTTCAGCGCGCTCGTGAGCGGATTCGTCGGCGTGCTCGTCGGGCCGTTGCTTGGCGGTCAGGTGTCGATGGGCGTCGGGCTGACCGTCAAGGGCTTCATGGCGGCGATTCTCGGCGGCCTCGGCAGCCCGTTCGCGTCCGCGGCAGGCGGTCTCGCCATTGGGGTGCTCGAAGCCTTCGTGGCCGGCTACGGCAGCAGTCTCTACGCCGAGCCGATCATTTTCCTGGTCATCCTGATCGTTCTGCTCGTGCGCCCGTTCGGGCTGCTGGGCGACTTCGAGGCTGCTCGCCGATGAAATCCACCTCCCTTTCGCCTCGCGCAGTGCGGGTACGCCATGTGCCGCTGATTTCGCCAGCTTTTCTGGTGTTTCTGGGCGCCGCGTTGTGCGCGCCGCTCGTCATGACGACGGGCTTCCAGATGCGCCTCGTCTCGCTGATCGGGATTTATGCGATCCTCGGCATGGGCTTCAACGTGCTCTACGGCTATTGTGGTCAAGTGTCGATGGGACATCAGGGCTTTTTCGGGATCGCAGCTTATGCCTATGCGCTGTTCCAGACGAAGGCCGGCTTTTCCGTGATTGCCGCGGTTCCCGCGAGTCTCGTTGTGTGCGCGCTGGTTGCGTTGCTGATCGGCATTCCGCTGCTGCGGCTGCGTAGCCACTATCTCGCGATGGCGTCCCTGTGCTTCGGCCTCGTGATTTCGGGCGTCGCCAACCGCTGGATCGACGTAACGGGCGGCTCGGCCGGCATCCTGATTCCACCGCTCGCGATTGGCGACGAACCGCTGAGCCGCCTTCAGCTCTACTATCTGATCGTTGCTTCCGCAACGGTTGTGCTGATCCTGCAGAACGCCATCGTCTCGGGGCATTTGGGCCGTTCGCTGCAAGCCATTCGCGACGACGAGCGGGCGGCGGCTGCGCTCGGCGTGAACGTGCCTGTGCAGAAGCTGCGCACGTTCGTCTTCAGCGCGGTGCTCGCGGGGATTGCGGGCATCGGCTTCGCCGTGGTCAACCAACAGGTCAGCCCGAGCATGGCCGAGTTCCCTACTTTGGTTTCGATGCTCACGATCGCCGTGGTCGGCGGTCTTGCCACGCGGTACGGGCCAATTTTTGGTGCGATCGTCGTGGTGATCACGCCGCAATTCCTCGCGGACTTCGGCGACTTGCAAACGCTCGCCTATGGCGTGTGCCTGCTGCTGTTCCTGATCTTCATCCCCAACGGCTTGTCCGGCCTCGTCGTCTCGCTGTCGGCATGGCTGCGCGGCCAGGATTCCTCGGGCCGGAGCGGGCAGCAATTGAGCGACGGCGTGACCAAAGAGAACGGAGCCGGACAATGAACACTGGTGTAACGCAGCGCACGCCTGTCAATGGGGCCGTGTTGCTCTCGATCCAGGAGGGCGTCAAGCGCTTCGGCGGCCTGTGCGCGGTGGACAACGTGTCGTTCGACGTGCGCAAGGGCGAGGCAGTCGGCCTCATTGGACCGAACGGAGCGGGTAAGTCGACGACCTTCAATCTGATCACGGGTGTCGACGAACTGAGTGGTGGCGAGGTCTTCTACAACGGGGCGCGTATCACAGGCACGCCGCTACATCGGCGCAGCGCGATGGGTATGGCTCGCACATTCCAGATCGTGCGCCTGTTCGGCGGGCTCACCGTGCTCGAAAACGTGATGTTGGGCTTTCATCCGAAGCTGGTCGACGGCTTTCTCCCTTCGCTGCTGCGCAGGCGGCGCGTGAGCGAGGATGAGCGGCGCAACGTGAAGCGCGCACTCGAACTGCTGCGCTTCGTGGGACTTGAGCAGCGCGCCGACGATCTCGTCGTGCATCTGCCGCACGGCCAGCAGCGCCTGATAGAAATCGCGCGTGCGCTCGCGAGCGACCCCGCCATCCTGCTGCTCGACGAGCCGGCGGCGGGCCTGAACGACGAAGAGACCGCTGCGCTAGGGCGCATGCTGCGTCAACTGAACGAGGACGGGCTCACGATTCTGATCGTCGAACACGACATTGGCTTCATCATGAATCTGTGCCACCGCATCGTCGTGCTCGACCATGGCGCAAAGATTGCTGAAGGCGATGCGGCCGCGGTGCAATCCAATCCGAAGGTGATCGAGGCCTATCTCGGGGTAAGGGGGGCACATGCTCAAAATTGAGGGACTCTGCGCGGGATACAAGGGTACTGAGGCGCTGCACGGCATTTCGCTCGACATCCCGAGCGGTACCATCGTTTCAGCGGTCGGCGCGAACGGCGCGGGCAAGTCGACTCTCATCAATACCATTTCGCGCCTCGTGGACATCACGAAAGGCCGCATCGTGTTCGAAGGCAAAGACATTACGCGGCTTTCGGCGCCAGACGTGGTCGACCTCGGCATCGTGCAGGTGCCCGAGGGCCGCCAGGTTTTCGCGGCGCTCTCGGTGAGCGAAAACCTGCAACTCGGCTTTCACCGGTTGAGGCGTCGCCGTGACCCGGCGCTGTTTCGGCAGCGCCTTGATTACGTGTACGACCTCTTTCCGAGACTCGCGGAGCGCGCCAGCCAGCGCGCTATTACCTTGAGCGGTGGCGAGCAGTCCATGGTCGCTATCGGCCGCGCGCTGATGGCGGACCCGAAGCTGCTGCTGCTCGACGAACCCTCGCTCGGTCTTGCGCCGCTCGTGGTCGAGCGCATGTTCGAGGTCCTGGAGGTGTTGCGCCGCGCGGGGCTCACGATGCTGCTCGTCGAACAGCATGCCGATGAGGCGCTTCAACTCTCGGACTACGGCTATGTCCTTTCGGTCGGTCGAGTCGTCGCGCACGGCAAAGGCGAGTCGTTGCGACAACAGGACACCATCCGTCAAGCGTATCTCGGTTGACGGCAGCTACCAACACAGGAGAGACGATGACGGAGACAGGAAAGACGACGACAACTGAGCGCGCGATCGATGCCGACGTGGCGATTGTCGGCGGCGGTCTGGCGGGGCTCGTGGCGGCCAACCGGTTGACGGAACTGGGCCTGACGGCCATCGTGCTGGAAGCGGGCGACGAAGCGCGGTATCCGGCCAATTCACGGTACGCAGGCGGTGTATTTCATATCGCCTTTCACGATCTCGACGAGGCGCCGTCCCAGCTCTGCGAGGCCATTGCGCAAGCGAGCGCGGGTTTGCGCGACGCATCGCTCGCCGATGCGATCGCGCGCGACGGGGCTCGCGTGGCACGCTGGCTCGGCAGGCATGGCGCGCAATTCGGGCGCGGCGGCGACTATCCGTTCATGGGCAACATGCTGATGCCGTTCAGTCTGCGCGAGACGGGCTTCAAAAATCACTGGCGTGACAAGGGTGGCGACCGCCTGCTGCAGACGCTCGAAAGTGCGTTCGTCGCGGCGGGTGGCCGCTTCATGCGTGGCGCGCGCGCAATTGAGCTCATCATGACGGACGGGCTTTGTACCGGGGTGCGGGCGCAGACGCCCGACGGAGATCGCATCGCGATTCGGGCCAACGCCGTGATCCTTGCCGACGGCGGCTTTCAGGGCAACGCGCAAATGGTGCGCGAGCACATCTCGCCGCGCCCGGAACTGCTGTGCAAGCGCGGCGCGGGCACTGGCATGGGCGATGGCATTCGCATGGCGCGCGAGGTGGGCGCAGCGTTGGTCGGCATGGACCGGTTCTACGGACATGTGCAGCACAAGGCGGCGCTGCGTGACGAAGCGCTCTGGCCTTATCCGGTGCTCGATATCGTGGCTTCCTGCGCGATCGTTGTCGACGCAAACGGCCGGCGCTTCGCGGACGAGGGTCTCGGCGGCGTGGCGATCGCCAATGCGATTGCGGCGCTCGATGACCCGCTCTCGTCCTTCGTGGTGCTCGACGAGGAGATCTGGGACACGGCGGGCCGCACGTTCTTGCTGCCGCCGAATCCGGCGCTCGAAGCGCTCGGCGCCGTGGTGTATCGCGCCGACAGCATCGAAGCGCTGGCGACGATGCTTGGCATGAATGCGCAGGCGCTTGCCGGGAGCATCGACACGTATAACCGCGCGCTGAAGAGCGACACGCTCTCATCGATGGTTCCGCCGCGCACCGTGAGGCCAGCGATGCTCGCTGGCGGCGCCCTCGCGATAAGCGGGCCGCGCTATCTGGCGATTCCACTGTGCGCCGGCCTGACTTACACGATGGGTGGCATTGTGATCGACGCCGATGCACGCGCGCTCGATGCGCAGGATCGTCCCGTGCCGGGACTCTATGCGGCGGGCGCGACGACGGGAGGCATCGAAGGCGGCGCCAATTCCGGGTATGTGGGCGGGCTCATCAAGGCCGCCGTGTTCGGTCTGCGCGCTGCCGAGGCGGCCAGGCGCGACTTCGCCAGTCGCTAGGCCTCGATGAGACGCGCGCGCCTTACTCGGGGCGCGCGTCCTTGGACGCTTGCGAAAGATAGTGCTTTTCCAGCGTCTTCAGATGGCTTTCCATCTCACTCGCCGCCTTTTCTTCGTCTCGGGCTATCAGATGCTTGAGGAGGCGTTTGCGCGAGGGCATGACCGCGCTATCGGGCAGCGGCGCTATCACTTCGAGCAACTGTTCATGAATCTCCACTAGCGCATCGGTGAGGATCACGAGGACCGGGTTGCGCGCAGCGCGCGCGAGCAGCCGGTGAAACTCGAGATTGACGCGCACACGCTCGCGCACGTCGCCCTTGGCGACCGCCGCCTCGCTGGCTTTGACATTTTCGCGCAGCGCCGCGAAGTCTTCCTCGCTGCCGCGCACGCAAGCGAGGCGTGCAGCGGCCACGCTGACGATGAGACGTGCTTCGGTGAGATCGGCTGGCTTGATCGCGCCGAGCCGGAAGAGGTCGGCGAAACCGGCGATCACAGCGTCGCCTTGGCCTTCGCGGACGAACGCGCCCCCCGTGGCGCCCTTACGGAATTCGAGGACCCCGCCAATCTCCAGCGAGCGCAACGCTTCGCGAACCGTGTTGCGCGACAGTCCGAACGACTCGGCGAGTTCCCGTTCGGAGGGCAGCCGGTCGCCCGGCTGCAACGCGCCAGTGGCGAGCTGGCCGCGAATCTGGTCCGTGACGGCTTCAAACGCGCGGCGAGTCTGCACCGGCGAGTAAGCGGGTGCCGGCCGCGCGGAGCCGCGCTCGGTGGAAGCGGTGGCATTGGCTTTTGGGGCGGCGCGCCGGGAAGTCAGGGTCATGGTGAACGCTTTCAATAATTAAACCATTCAAGGGGCACAGCAATGCTAACTGGCCGGCGGCAAATCGACAAGCCGCATGAGCGTGGACGAACCAGGGATTTTACGCAAGACGCCAATCAGGCTTGACAGCCTGCCTTCTTCTGCGCAACCATATGTCAAAGGTTCAACCAATAATATCCAACCAACGATACATGCCGGCGAACGCACGAACGGGGCGGGCCGGTCCATCCAGCAAGGAGCGATGATGAGCGAAGACTTGAGGGACCTCGTGAAATATGAGGCGCGGGACGGCCGGGCGTATATCACGTTTTGCCGCAACGACAAGCGCAATGCGCTGACGTATGAAATGTTCGATCGCATGATGGAGCACATTGAATGCGCGGAGACAGACGACGACGTGCGTCTCATCATTTTCCGCAGCGAAGGCCGCGACTTCTCCACCGGGCACGACCTCGCGCAAGTGGGTGGCAAGGAGTACGGATTTTCGAAGGATCCCGGCGCGCGCCGGCCGAGCCAACGGATTCGTCTCTCGTTCGATAAACGTCACGTCGAACAATTTCGCCAGCTCCTCTATTGCACCAAGCCGACGCTCTCGCTCGTGCAGGGCTACTGCGTGGGCGCCGGACTCTACATCGTCGAGGCGAGCGATCTGGCGATTGCGGCGGAAGACGCGAAGATCGGCCATCCCGAACAGAAGATGGGCCTTGCCGGCGCGTCGTACATGACCAGCATCAATATCTTGGGGCTTGGGCCGAAGAAGGCGCGCGAAATCCTGCTGCTCGGCGAGGTGATGAGCGGCATCGAGGCGGCGCGCATCGGCCTCGTCAACAAGGCGGTGCCTGCCGCAGAACTGGAATCGGCGGGCGAGGACTGGGCGGAGCGAATCGTGCGCTTGCCGCGTGACGCGATCGCGATCGGCAAAGCGGCGACGCATCTGTCGCTCGATTCGCTCGGCATGACTTCTCAATTCGTGCAGGGCTATGTGATGCACGCGCTGGGAACCAACATTCGTTACGAAGCCGACGAAAACAACTTCATGAAGGAGCGCCGCAACAAAGGTGTGACGGGCGCGGCGCACGCGCGCGAGAACCGTTACGACGACGACGCGAAGTCGGGCGAGTAATGGCGCGATTCAAGGCACTTACACATTACCTGCCCGTCTGGCACGGGCAAGCAGAAGAAAAGGCGGAACATGCAAACTGATCTAACCGGTGCTTCGGCGGTCGTGCTCGGCGGCACGAAGGGAATCGGACGCGCGTCAGTCATCAAACTCGCGCAGAGCGGCGCGAACGTCGTGATTCAGGGGCGTGACGAAGAGGCAGCGCGCGAACTCATCGACGAATGCAGGGCCTGGCCCGGCGAACGCGTCTTCGTCGCAAGCGACCTGCTTTCCTACGCAGGGATCGAGGCGGCCGTCGAGCAGGCGACCGGGCGCTACGGGAAGGTCGACATCGTGGTGGCGAGCGGCGGCCCGCGCGAGCCCAAGCCGAAGCTCTTCGTCGACATGATGCCCGACGAAGGGATCGCTTGCCTGACGAGCCGCTTGATGCCACGGCTGAATGCTGTCCATGCGGCCGTGAAGTTCATGCGCCCGCAGCAGTACGGCAAGATCGTGCTCATCACGACCGACGCCGCGCGCATTCCCACGCCGAGCGAATCGATGATCGGCGCCGCGGGTGCTTCGATCATGTTCCTCACGCGCGCCCTCGGCGCCGAGCTCGCCCATCTGGGCATCCGTATCAACTCGGTGGCCACCACGCTGACCACGGGCACGCCGGCACACGACCGCTTTCTTGCCGCAAAGGAGGCCGGCTCGCAGGAGGTAATCGTGAAGGCATTTACGAAAGCTGAGCAGCGCGTGAAGTTCAAGCTCAATAGCGCCGAGGATCTCGCCGAATACGTCCTCTATCTCTCGAGCAAGGAGTCGGACCAGGTTTCCGGATCGACGTTGAGTATCAACGGCGGCTTGTCTTTTCCGAGCTACTGAGCGACCAACGATTTTGGGAGAAGGAGTGCATATGCGTCTCAACGAAGATCTCGTCGCCATTCGCGATTCTGTTCGCCGCATGGTTCAAAAGGACGTCTTGCCGCTCGTGCCGGGCATGGAGCAGGACGATCGCTTCCCCGCGGAACTCGTGCCGATTTTCGGCGACATGGGGCTGCTCCAGTTGTGGCTTCCCGAAGAATACGGCGGTCCGGGCGGCAATCTGAAGATGGTGTGCCTCGTGAAGGAGGAGATCGCGAAGGTCTCGCTCGCAGCCGCCACGCTCTGCGGCAATAACTCGATTTCCTTCGTGCTGCCCATCCTGCACTACGGCACCGAAGAGCAGAAGGCCCGCTGGCTTCCGCTTGCGGCGGAAGGCCGGCTCGTGAGCGCGATTGCCGTTACCGAGCCGCAGGCGGGCTCGGATGTTTCATCGATCAGAACGCGAGCGGTGCGCGACGGCGACAGCTACGTCGTCAACGGGCAGAAGAACTGGATCACGTGGGGCGGCCACGCGCACTATGTGCTGCTTTTCGCCCGCACGTCGGAGGCACCGGGCTCGGAGGGGATCAGCGCTTTCCTGGTTGATACCCGCACGCCGGGGTTTCGCCTCGGGCGTCAGGAGCACAAGATGGGCCGCCACGGCGCGCCGAACCACGAACTGTTCTTCGATGACATGCGCATTCCCGCGGATTGCCGCATCGGCGCAGAGGGCGATGGCTTCAAGGCCTGTATGAAGGTGCTCGATCTGAACCGGCCGACAATCGCGGCGACTTCGCTCGGGCTAGCACAGGGGGCGCTCGACGTCGCCGTGGCGTATGCGAAGGAACGCCGTCAATTCGGCCGGCCCATTGCGGACTTCCAGGGCATGCAGTTCAAGCTGGCGGACATGGCGATCAAGGTGGAAGCCGCGCGCAACCTGCTTTACAACTGCGCCGACGAGATCGATTCAGGCGATCACTCGCGCCTGAACATGCTTGCTTCAATGACCAAGTGCTTCGTCACCGACGTGGCGATGGAGGTCACCATCGAAGCGGTCCAGGTGTTGGGGAGCTACGGCTATTCGAAGGAGTTCCCCGTCGAGCGAATGATGCGCGACGCGAAACTCAACCAGATCATCGAAGGCACGAACGAAATCCACCGCCTGATCGTCGCGCGGCGCCTGCTCGCGGGCTGACAGGTGCAGTTCGCAGAGAGAATACGGAGGGAATGAAAACATGAAGGTCATGGTTGCGATCAAGCGCGTGCTTGACTACAACGTGGCGCCGCGTATTGCACGCGACGGAACGAGCGTCGACCTTTCGAATGCAAAGATGTCAATGAACCCTTTCGACGAAATCGCCGTGGAAGAAGCGGTCCGGCTGAAGGAAGCCGGCGTGGCGACCGAAGTGGTCGTCGTGTCGTGCGGCGTTGCACAGGCACAGGAAACGCTGCGCAACGCGCTCGCAATGGGCGCAGATCGAGCGATCCTGGTCGAATCTTCGGCGGAGCTGCAGCCGCTAGCCGTTGCAAAACTGTTGAAGGCCCTGGTCGAAAAGGAACAACCGTCGCTCGTGATCCTCGGCAAGCAGGCGATCGACAACGACTCGAACCAGGCGGGTCAGATGCTCGCGGCATTGGCAGGCCTGCCACAGGCGACTTTTGCATCGAAGGTGACGATTTCCGACGGGCATGTGATGGTCGTGCGTGAAGTCGACGGCGGCGCCGAAACGCTGTCGCTAACGCTGCCGGCGGTGGTGACGACGGATCTGCGTCTGAACGAGCCACGCTACGTGACGCTGCCAAACATCATGAAAGCGAAGAAGAAGCCGCTCGCGACGATCGAACCGGAGAGTCTGGGCGTCGACGTATCGCCGCGCCTGAAAACGCTGAAGGTCGTCGAGCCGTCGAAGCGCACGGCGGGCGTAACGTTACCGGACGTGAAGGCACTTGTCGAAAAGCTGAAGTCCGAAGCGAAAGTGCTATAAGGGGTGCAGATAGATGACAATTCTGGTAATAGCCGAGCACGACAATGCGTCGATCCGGGCAGCGACGCTGAATACGGTTTCGGCGGCAGCAATCATCGCGACGTTTCTAGGCACAGAGATTCACGTCGTGGTCGCCGGCTTTCAGGCGCAGTCGGCAGCGGACGCGGCGGCGAAGATCGCCGGCGTGTCAAAGGTGCTGTTGGCCGACGCGCCGCATTTGGCGGACGGCCTCGCTGAGAACGTCGAGGCGACTGTCCTGAGCATTGCGCGGGGCTACTCTCACATCCTCGTGCCGGCCACCGCGTACGGCAAGAATATCGCGCCACGCTTTGCGGCGAAGCTGGATGTCGCGCAGATTAGCGACGTGACCGCCATCCTCGCCGCGGACACGTTCGAACGGCCGATCTACGCGGGCAATGCGATCGCGACCGTGCAGTCACTGGATCCGGTCAAGGTGATCTCGGTGCGCATGACCGGATTTGATCCGGTCGCAGCCGATGCGGGCGACGCGCCCATCGAACGGTTCGAAGCGGACGCAGACGCGGGTGTATCGCAGTTCGTGAGCCGCGAGGTGACGAAGCTGGATCGTCCGGAACTGACGAGCGCAGACGTCGTCATCTCGGGCGGAAGGGGGCTCGGTAGCGGCGAAAACTACACAAAGGTGCTCGAGCCGCTGGCAGACAAGCTGAATGCAGCGCTCGGTGCCTCGCGCGCCGCGGTCGACGCGGGTTTCGCGCCGAACGACTACCAGGTCGGCCAGACCGGAAAGATCGTCGCGCCGAAGCTGTACGTCGCAGTCGGGATCTCGGGCGCGATCCAGCACCTTGCCGGGATGAAGGATTCGAAGGTCATCGTTGCGATCAACAAGGACCCCGAGGCGCCCATCTTCAGTGTGGCCGACTACGGCCTTGTCGGTGACCTCTTCGAGCTCGTGCCGGAACTCGCCAGCAGTCTCGAAACCAGAACGGGAGCCCTCTGATGAGCGAAGCCATCATGAGCGACACGGCACAACGCCAGGCGTTGGCCGGGGAACTGGATCAATACAACTGCCGGGTCGCACAACCCACCGACGGGCCACTCTTCACGCGTACGCCTCACTCGTCAATGCAGGCCACACACTGGAAGGCCGCCGACCTCGCGCGTCTGCTGGACAAGATCGGTGCGAACCTGAAACTCGAAGCGGGCGGCCAGCGGCGCACACTGCGCCTTGCCAATCGCGGCTTGCCGTTCGGTACGACGCCCACCTTCTGGGCTTCGATCCAGGTCATCCTGCCGGGTGAGATCGCGACGGCACACCGCCATACCGCCAGCGCACTGCGCTTCATCATGAAGGGCCGCGGCGCCGACACGATCGTAAATGGCGAGCGTTACGAGATGAACGAAGGCGACCTCGTGCTCACACCGGCCTGGACCTGGCACGATCACGAGCACAAGGGCGACGAGCCCATGATCTGGCTCGACGTCCTCGACATCTCGCTTGTGCGGTCGATGCATGCGACCTTCTTCGAAGGCAGCGAGGCGCCGCGACAGCCTCTCGCACAAATTCCAGACCGCTCGTTTCGCCTGTATGGCAGCGGCATCATGAAGCCGCTGTCCGCATGCGAGGCGCCCGAACTGAACCCGTTGCTCGTCTACTCCGCGCAGCGTGCGCACGACGCGCTGCGCCTTGCGGGCGCGTTGCCGCCGGACCCGTATGACGATACCGCGCTCGAATATCTGAACCCGCTCACGGGCGGGCCGGCGCTGCCGACCATCGGTACCGTGCTGCAGAGCTTGCGTCCGGGCATCCACACGAAGGCGCACAGGCATACGGGCAGCGTCGTGTATTACGTGATGCGCGGTCAGGGAGCGACGATCGTCGACGGAACCACGTTCGAATGGGGGGCAGGCGATTTCATCGCGATTCCACCCTGGGCCGTTCACGAGCACATCAACCGATGCACGAATACCTCCGCGATGCTCTTCCAGGTCAACGACATTCCCGCGCTGCGCAAGCTGGGGCTGTATCGGGAAGAGTCCGCGGACGCACAAACTTGAACCAGGCGGCGCCACAGCGCGCCGACTCAACAAATGGAGAGTGGAGATGCAAAAACCGGTTTTGATCGTCGGGGCGGGGCCCATCGGACTTGCGCTTGCCGGAGACCTTGGCTTTCGCGGCGTGCCGTCCCTGCTGATCGAGCGCAGCGACGGCAAGGTCGTCCAGCCGAAAATGGACATGGTCGGCGTGCGTACGATGGAGTATTGCCGCCGCTGGGGTATCGTGCCCTGGGTCTATGAAGCGGGCTACAACCGCGATTATCCTCAGGATTGCGCGTGGGTGACCGGCCTCAACGGCTACGAGTTCGGCCGCGAAGTCTTCCCGAGTCCCAGAGAAGAAAAATGCCCGCCACAGAGTCCGCAAAAGCGCGAGCGCTGTCCTCAGAACTTTTTCGATCCGGTGCTGCGCCGCTTTGCCGAGCGTTCGCAGCTTGCGACGATCTCCGTGAACACGGAACTCGTGAGCTTCACCGAAACCGAAAGTGGCGTAACCGCCCGCGTGCGCGACACACTGACCGGCGAAGAGCGAACGGTCGAGGCACAGTACCTGGTTGGTACGGATGGCGGCGCCAGCACGGTGCGCCAGGCGCTCGGCATCGGCATGACGGGCGAACCGACGCTGACGCACACGACCAATGTCGTGTTCCGCTGCAAGGATCTCGAAGCGCTTCATGACAAAGAGCGGGCTTACCGGTACATATTCATCGGCCCCGAGGGGACATGGGCGACGCTCGTGGCGATCAATGGGTGCGATCAATGGCGCTTCTCGCTGGTCGGCGACGACACGCGCCATACGCACGACGAAGCCTACATGCGCCAGGCGATCGTGCGCGCGGTCGGGCGGGAATTCGACTTCGAGATTCTCTCGCTGCTTCCGTGGGTCCGCCGGCAGCTCGTGGCCGATCATTACGGCACGAAGCGTGTGTTTCTTGCTGGCGATGCGGCGCATCTGACTTCACCCACCGGTGGGTTCGGCATGAACACCGGTATCCAGGATGCCGTGAATCTGTCGTGGAAGCTCGCGGGCGTGCTGCAAGGCTGGGGCGGCGAGCATCTGCTCGCAACCTACGAGACCGAGCAGCGTCCGGTGGCGATTCGTAATGTCGCGGAGGCAACCGGTAATCTCAAGCGCATGCTGTCGCCTCGCGTGTTGGCGCCTTCGCCCGCCATCTTCGAGGACGGGCCGGATTCGGAGGCGGCACGTGTCGAGTTTGGAAATGCCTATACGGAGCTGATGAAGCGCGAGTGGTTCTCGATCGGCATCCACCTCGGATACATGTACGAGGGCTCCCCGATCGTCGTGCCAGATGGCACGCCTCAGCCGCCGGATGAAGTCTCCACCTACGTTCAGACGGCGCGCCCAGGTTCGCGAGCGCCGCACGTCTGGCTGGGGGAGGGGCGCTCCACGCTCGATCTGTTCGGGAAGTCGTTTGTTCTGCTCTGCTTCGGTTCAGAGCGTGGCGGCATCGATGCGCTCAAGGATGCGGCGCGTCATCGCGGCGTGCCGCTGGAAGTGGTGTCGATCGACAATGTAGAGGCGCACATGCTCTATGAGCGAGATTTCGCGCTCGTCCGGCCGGACGGTCAGGTCGTATGGCGCGGGGATGCGTTGCCGCAAAATGCGATCTCGTTGATCGACACGGCGCGGGGCGCGGTTGCCCCTGGCACGCGCGCGTAACGAGACGCGTAGCGACTTCGGCAGGTTAGTCAGCCGCACGAAGAGGCCGCTCTGATGGAAGCGTCAGAGCGGCCTCTTTCATCTGCGTCCGGTATAGGTGCAGTCTGCTCAAGCCAAAAGACCGCCGGGCGATCGTCACGGTTGCGGAGCGTGGCCCGTGTCTCGCGAAGGCGCTGCCTGGCTCACTCTTGCAAACCTGAAGCGGGACAAGGGCGACGTGGCTACACAAGTCACGCGAGGCGAAAATTCAACGGTACGACGTAGCAGAGTCTGGATTCGGCCGAACATGGCGCGCGCCTTTCTCGTGGCGCGTCGGAGGCCGCGCTCTTGGCAACTAAGCGGTACAGGCAGTGGCTGAAGCAAAGGAGGGATTTGGTTCAGTACCCTCACGATCCCTGGAGACAGGATCGCTCGAGGCGTCGGCGCCTTCTTCCGCATGGGCTCGGCGCCGCTTCACCAAACGCGCAAGCTGGCGCCGCCGCTAATGCGACGCGTGCTGTGGCATTACGCGTGTGCGGGCAGCCTGAAGCTCGCGATCGATTCGCGCAGGACCGTCACCTGATCCTTGAGCGAATGGGCGGCGGCGGCGGCCTGTTCCACGAGCGCCGCGTTCTGCTGCGTGACCTGATCCATCTCGCCCACGGCGCGATTGACCTGTTCGATGCCGGCGCTCTGCTCGCGCGAAGCGTTGCTGATCTCTTCGAGGATNTCGTGCACGCGTCGCACCGACTGCACGATNTCGGTCATCGTCGAGCCTGCGTTGGTCACGAGATGCTGGCCTTCGGTCACGGTGCCGGTCGACTTTTCGATCAGCGCCTTGATNTCCTTGGCGGCGGTNGCGGAGCGCTGCGCGAGGCTGCGCACTTCGGCGGCNACCACTGCGAAGCCGCGGCCCTGTTCGCCCGCGCGCGCCGCTTCCACGGCTGCGTTCAAGGCGAGGATATTGGTCTGGAANGCAATGCCGTCGATCACGCCGATGATGTCGCCGATCTGCTGCGAGCTCGTCGTNATGTCGCCCATGGTGCGCACCACGTCGTCGACTACGGCGCTGCCNCGCGTCGCGACGTCGGCGGCCTGGCTCGCNAGCGATGCCGCATGCTGGGCGCTATCCGCGTTCTGGCGCACGTTCGCCGTCATCTGATCCATGCTCGACGCGGTCTGCACCAGCGCCGCNGCCTGTTCCTCNGTGCGCTGCGAGAGATCCGTGTTGCCNGCCGCAATCTCGTTNGCNCCCACGTTGATGTTTTCCGCGCCGCTGCGCACGCGCGAGACGGTTTGCACGAGCGCCGTCTGCATNGTGGCGAGCGCGCGCATCAGGCTGGTCTCGTTCGTGCCCTGCACCTGCAGGCGCAAGGTGAGGTCGCCCTCGGCGATGCGATTGGCCGCGTCCACCGCGCCTTCCAGTTCGCCGCCGATGCTGCTGCGCACGCTGCGCACCACGAGNACCATCACCGTGGTGGCGGCCGCGCCCAGCAGGAAGGTCACGCCGAGCCAGCGCAGCAGGCTGTCGTAGAACTCGGCGCGCACGTCGTCCATGTACATGCCCGTCGTGATCACCCAGTCCCACGGGGCAAAACGGCGGGCGAAGCTCGTCTTGGGCACGGGCTCCGTATGGCCGGGCTTGGTCCAGAGGTAATCGAGGAAGCCGCCGTTCGCGCCGTTCGCCGCATTCACGAGCTCGGTGAACACGTGGGTGCCCGCGGCGTCGGTGAAGTCGCTCAGCTGCTTGCCGTCGAGCTCGGGCTTGATCGGATGCATGAGCATGACCGCTTGTGAGTTGTCGACGCTCATATAGCCGTCGGTGCCGTAGCGGATCGAGCCGATCACGGCGAGCGCCTGCTTCTGCGCGTCGGCTTCGGCCAGCACGTTACGTTGGGAAAGGCCGTAGTAGTGGTTCGCGATGCTCATCGCCTCCTCGACGAGCATCGTGAGCTGCGCGCGCCGCTCGCGGATCATCGCTTCGCGGCTTTGCCACGCACCAAAGGCGACGATTAACAGCAGGCCGATCCAGAGGATCGCGATCATCGAGCGAAGCCTTTTATTGAGTGTCATGTTCTGTATGGTCGGTTGGATATTGTTGTCATTGGCTTCCTCTCCACCGTCGTGCCGAAACCGACCTCACATGGACCGCTCGATGAACGGCAAGATCGCCTCGTTGAACGCTTCGTTGCGATCGCCGGCAATCATGTGACCGGCACCACGCACAAGGCCGATCTCCAGTTGCGGCAATGCCTCGCGCAACTCTTCGATGCCCTCGCGGCCCACCACGTCGCTTTGCGCAGCCACCACGAGCAAGGCGGGGATCGTCACGCTTTGGCATGTCTGGAGCACCCTCGCTGCGTGACGTTCCCGCGAGGGCTTGTCACGTCGTTCGAAAAAGCTCGGATCCCAGTGCCAGTAGAGGCGTCCATCCTCTCTCCAGCGCAGGTTTTTCATCAAGCCCTGGGGATTGCTCGGGCGCGGGCGGTGGGGGTTGTAGGCGGCGACGGCGTTGGAGGCTTCCTCTAAGTTGGCAAAGCCGTTTCGATGTCCATTCAGGAAGTCATGCACGCGCTTCAAGCCTTCCGGTTCGACGCGTGGTGCAATGTCGACCAGGACCATCGCGCGGGCGTACCCGGCCTGCGCGCGGCCAATCGAGTGCAGTGCGGTCATGCCGCCCATCGATGCACCGACGATCACAGGGGCGCCGCCCAAGTGGCGCACGACGGAATCGAGATCGTCGGCCAGGCGTTCGTACGAATAGTCGGACTGCGGCGACCAGGCGCTTTCGCCGTGGCCGCGCGCATCGTAGGCGAGCGCATGGTAGCCGAGCGCGCCGAGCGTGGCCACCGTGCCACGCCAGGAATGGCGCGTCTGACCCGCGCCATGCAGCAGGACCACACCGGGCTGGCCGCGTTCTCCGGCAACGCTGGCGGCGAGCCTGAGCCCGTCGCCAGCGGCGATTTGCTCGTCGCGCAGCGGCGCAGTTGACGAGTCGGGGCGACTTTCGTCCATCTGCGGCGCTCCCGTCATGGCGTCGAGACGGAGGCGGGATCGGGCTGGGTGCGCGACTTGTCCCAGACCGGATGGCCGCCGTTCTCGCCCTGTATGACGTCAAGTGTCATTGAACCGACGTGTGCGATTTCGATGACGACCTTGTCGCCACCCGTGATCGGGCCTACGCCGGCGGGCGTGCCCGACGCGATGATGTCGCCCGGATGGAGCGTCATGACGGCCGACGCCATGCGAATCATCTCGGGAATATCGACGATCAGGTCACGCGTGCTGGCTTGCTGACGCAGCTCGCCATTGACCGTGAGCCGCAGATCGATCGCCGTGTGATCGGGCACCTCGTCTGCTGTGACGATCCACGGGCCGACCGGGCAGAACGTGTCATAGGATTTGCGCATCACGCGCTCTTCCTTGCCACGCACCACCACGTCGATGAGGCAGGCATAGCCGAATACGTGTTCGAGTGCCTGCTCTCGGGTGATTTGCCGTCCTCCCTTGCCGATGATGACGGCGAGTTCACACTCGTGGTGAATCTGCCGTTCGGGAATATTTGGCAGTACGATTGGTTCTGCAGGACCGCTCAGGCTCGAATTGGCCTTGAGGAAGAAGCCCTGGCCATCTGCCTTGAACGGTGAGATGAGACCGGTGCCGCGCTTCATCTCCTCGACGTGCGCGTGATAGTTGGCCGGGAACGCGATCACCTTGTTTGGCCACGCGATGGGCGTTTCGAGGTGCACCCGCTCGAGAGGCTTGCGTGGCGCGTTCTCGGCCAGCGCGGCGAGGCGCGCCTTGAGTGAAGGAAAGCGTTCGATCACGTGCAGCATGCCGACGGGAGGCCACGCGCCGGGCGTGACGTTGACTTCGCCGGTGATGTCGATGATGTCGTCGCCGTTCACGAGGCCGATCCGGCCGCCGTCGAAACTCGCGAGTTTCATATTGGATTCCTATGGACTGGAAAGAAGGTTGTAAAAGAAATCAAAATATTCAGATTTCGGAGTCGTGCTCGCCGATCGACGGCGGCCCGAATCGCGCGGCGAGGCGCCGGTCGTCGAACGTCGCCGGATAACGCGCCGTGCGGATCGGGCCGACCGGCGAGGACACGAACTCGAACACCCGGTTATGGTTCACCTGGGCGTCGTTCAGGTAGTCATCAAGCGAAAAGACCGGCGCGGCGGGGACGTCGAGCGACTCGAAGCGGTCGAGCCAGAAGGCCGTGTCGCGCGTCTTGACGACTTCGCCCACGCGGCGGAAGAACTCCTCGGCCATCGCGACGGGATCGGTCATCTGCTTGAAATCGGTTTTCCATTCGGGACGGTCGATGGCGTTGAGCGTCTTCGACATCTGCGCACCGTTCGCCGGAGAGATCACGACATGTCCGTCCGACGTCTCCAGTACCTGCGAAGCAGGCGGCTTCCACGCGGAGGTGTCGCCGTCGAACGTGCGGTGCTGGTACATATCGGGGAAGTTGAAATAGCCCATGACATCAAGCATGGGCAGCTTCAGGTGCGCGCCCGCGCCGGTCTTCTCGCGCTCGTAGAGCGCGGCGAGAATGGCCTGAGCGCCGAACGTGCCGGTGATCTTGTCGACCATGTTGAATGGCGTGACGGATGGCTTGCCGTTGCGTCCTTCGGCAGCAACGATACCGGTGCGACCCTGGATGAGCGAATCGAACGCGGGAGCATTGGCAAGCGCGCCGGTGTCACCGAATCCGTTGATCGACAAGCGCACGAGACGGGGATTGAGCGCCGCAAGGACGTCCTGGCCGAGACCGAGCGATGTGGCGACGCGCGGGCGCCAGTTCTCCACCAGCACGTCAGCATGCACAATCAACTCCTTCACTCGCGCGACGCCTTCTTCGGTTTTCAGGTCGATGACGACGCTGCGCTTGCCGCGGTTTGCGTTGGTCCATGATGCGCCGAACCCGCCGCGGTTATGGCCGAACTTGCGAAAGCCGTCTCCGCCGGGGGGCTCGACCTTGATGACGTCGGCGCCCAGGTCGGAAAGCATCATCGCGGCGAACGGGCCGGTCAGGAAGCTCGATGTTTCGATGACGGTTACGCCGTCGAGGGGACGCTTGCGCGCGGTTGCGGCGGGGTAGGTGGTTTCTGGCATCTGATGGCTCCGGATAGGACGGTGCGTTCGCCTCGCCCGAGAATGTCATTGGTTCAACCGTTGATATTTGCACTATGTTGAGCGGAGCAATGCGGGATGTCAAGCGGACGTTTGAATGAAAAAAGGCCGACATGGATAGCCGGCCTCGAGTTTCGTGCATCACTTGAGGCTTAGAACTTGTGTCGAATGCCGATCCGTGCAACGAACTGGCTTTGGTTGTTTGCGGGCGTTAGCGTGACGATATAGGGCACGGCAGCCTGCCTTGTGGAGTCCTCGCCGGCGGCCTTCATCCACGCGGCCGCGAGATAGACGTCGGTGCGCTTCGAGAGGAAGTAGTCAAGCATAGCGTTGATCGTCTGATAGCTGGCGCTCTTCTTGCCGTCTATCGCGCCACCGCGTAGATAGTTATAAGCGGCGCCGGCGAACAACACAGGCGTGATGTAGTAACCGGCATAGATGTTGTAGTTATTGAATGCCGCGTTGCCGGTATAACCGAACGGGTTGGTGAGCGAGAGCGTGCCGGAAGCCGGATCGTTGAGGTCCTGGAAGCGAATGTTCGAGTAGCCGAGCCCCACGGTGAGCGATCCCAATGCGTACTGAGCGGCCGCCGCTGCGATCTGTAGCGTGCGGGCGGAGGCGAACCCGCCGTAAATCGGATTGACCTGCACACCGCTCGTTGCGCCGAGGTTGTTGGCAGTCGTCGAACTGCTCGCGTTGTTGCCGTAGAACGATTGATTGGGGTTGTTGATATGCATGTAGCCTGCCGCAAGGGCAAGCGAGCCAGACTCGTAGTGCGCGCCGACCGACCAGATGCTGTTGCGGCCAAACGACCCCGCAACGCCGCCGAAGCTATAGAGACCCGTGAGCGTCACGCCGGCGAAACTGGGGCTCGTGTATTTGATCGAATTGTTGATGCGCTGCGAGTCGGCAACGTTGTCGATATCGCCCGGATGGTCGGCAAACGCACCGCCGGCGTAGGTACCGGCCTGCATTGGGCCGATCACGTCGACGATTGAATCATATTGACGTCCGAGCGTGACTTTGCCCCAGTGTTGCGAGCTGAGCCCGACGAAGGCCTGTCGTCCAAAGAACGTGTTGCCTTGTTGAAAGCGCCCCGTGCCGACGTCAAAGCCGTTCTCGAGCACGAACACGGCGGCATAGCCGCCGCCGAGATCCTCGTTGCCGCGCAGGCCCCAACGCGACGCCTGGAGAACGCCTGACGACATCGACCATACCGGGCCGCCAGTGCGACCCTTGGCAGTGCCGGGGGCAGCCGTTTGCACGTTGTTCACATAGTTGATGCCCTCATCGAGCAAACCGTAGAGCGTCACGTTGCTTTGCGCGCAGGCGCTGCTTGCGACGCCTAGCGCAAGCATGCTCAACAGGGGTTTTCCAAGCCTCAAGTTCGTCTCCTCGTATGGAAATGATCGCCAAACCGGGTAAATTGTTCACTGCTTTGATGTCGTCAGACATTTGGCTCAATAGTTCATTGGATGAACCATTGGATTGAACTATCGAGGAGACGGTTTTCGCTGTCAAACGAGAACAAACCCTAATTGCTGCCCTTTTTCGTGTTGACGCCACAGGGCGCAGCATCGCGGCACGGCACTCTCGGTCGTTGCTACGCAACGGAGCCCTGATCGGCTGGCTGAACCACTCGCGGCACGGCTTTGAACGATGCCCACGCAATAGCACTCGACACGATCAGCGCGACGATCATCGAGAGCATGGGATTGGAGGGCACGAGCCCCACGGCTGCAGTGCAGAGTGCGCCATAGCCCATTTGCAGGCAGCCATACAGGCCGGCCGCTGCACCCACCACACCGGGCTCGACGTCGAGCGCGCTGCTGATCGCGAAAGGACTGGACAGCCCGGTCGCGAAGAACATCACGATCATCGGCGCCATCACGGCTGCTACCGTGAGCGTGTCGAAATACCACGACACGAGCAGGCTCGCCGATGCCGCCCCCATGATGAGGCTTGCCGAGATGAGCGCCGTGCGTGCGGACACCTTGCCGGCGAGCCGCTTTGCCGTACTTTGTCCGCTCGCGAGCCCGACCACCAGCGAGAAGTACGCGAAGCCGAACGCCTGTGTGGAGAGCCCGAGCTTTGCTTCGAGAATGAATGGCGAGGCGGAGAGAAACGCATAGATGCCGGTCGTGGCGCTCGCGCCGCCAAGGCTGTGCGCAATGAACGCAGGTGAACGCAACAGCTGCAGATAGCTGCGCGCGTAGGCTCCCGCCTTTACCCCGCGCGAGGCGGCATGCGTTTCCGGTACCCGCAGCCACACGGCGGCCAGGATCAGCACATTGACGGTTGAGAGCGCGAGAAAGATCGGACGCCAGCCAAGGTGCTCCACGAATTGTGCTCCGATAATCGGTGCAATCGCAGTGGCGACCGCCATCGCTATGCTGAGTGTGGCGAGGCGTCGGATCAGTGTGGTCGATCCGGAGCTATCCCGCGTGATTGCACGACCGAGCACGAGGCCAGAACAGCCGCCGAGCGCTTGCACGATGCGCGCAAACTCGAGGCTTTTGAGTGACGGTGCAAAGGCGGCTGCAAGGCTCGCCACCACGAATAGCGCGAGGCCCCCGAGCAGCACGGGACGACGACCGTAGCGGTCCGAGAGTGGTCCATAGATCAGTTGCCCGATCGACAGGCCGATCACATAGAGCGTGATGGTGAGTCCGATGCCTGCCGACGAGGTGTGCAGTTCGCTAGCTGCGAGCGGCAATGCGGGCACGAAAACGTGCAGCGGAAAGGTGCCCGAGAGGGTAATGCAAACGAGAATGAAGAGGGACGGAGCGCGAACAGGCGCACGGCTGGTGGAATCACTCATGTCGTTGAAAGGTCATTGGATTAACCATTAATATATGCAGGAGCATCACGACACGTCAACGTGACTTGTTCGGAACCCGCCCGCACGCTGCCAGTAGCAGGATACGCACGATGCGTTACCGGGCACTAATACTATTTTCCGATCGAATTGAAGGACGAACTGAAGACTCGAATCAGAGGAATTTCCTCTGAGAACCACGGCAAAGACTATTGGTCAGCGTCGGCTCGCGGGCGATAGAGTGGACCTGTATTGTGTCCGGCGAGATCACGTGCAGATCGACGTTCGAGCGTGGCGCACATGAACGGGTATCTGTCTATCGACAAACGCTTCGCTGCGCCCGAAGGGGCAGGTCGAATGCCGGTGGTGCCGCGAACATTTGCTAGCGAAAAGTTGAGCATACAACGAGAATTGATCAAGGAAGCGCCCGCCGTCAGCCCCTCATCAGGGCACCCGCTCAGGCGGCAAGCCAGGTGTGTCGTGATTGGCGCGGGACTGAATCTCTTTCTCGGCACCGGGCAGGTCCTCTTGTTCAGTTTCGGGGTGTTCGTGAAACCGATCGTCGAGAGCACAGGTTGGTCCCGTGCCGACGTCAGTTCCGCGGCATTGTGGGGTCAATTGCTCGTTGCACTAGCTTCTCCGTTGACCGGGCTCGCTGTCGACCGGTTCGGCGCGAGACGTGTTGCGCGTTTTGCCGGCCCGTCGCTGGGCGTGGGCGTAATGCTCGTTGGCGTATTGTCCAATAGCCCGCAAAGCTTCACCTTCTTCTTCGCTCTGAGCTTTCTGTTCGGCGCCGCACAGGTGCCGGTGCCGTACGTGAAGGCGGTTGCGGACTGGCATGAGAAACGTCTCGGACTGGCGCTCGGGTCGGCCATGATATTGAGCGGGGTAGGTGTCGCTGTGTTTCCGCCGCTGTCGGCTGCGCTCATCAATGCGTTCGGTTGGCGCCATGCCTATGTTGCGCTCGCCATCATCGTCTGGGCAGTGAGCATCCCGTCTGTTGCGTTTCTGCTCTATGAGGCACCAGTGGGGAAGGTGCGCAAACAACCGGGCGTGAATCGTGTCGCTACCCCTGACATGGCCGCGGAGCGGGGGATGACGCTGGGTCATGCGGTTCGTACGCGGCCATTCTGGCTCATTGCCATCAGCTTTTTCCTGCTCTCCGTCGTGGTGGGCGCCGGTACCCACGTACTTCCGATCGTGCTCTCCGATTTTGGCCTGAGAACGCAATCGGCGTCGTTTGTCATGACGATCGTCGGCGCGGCGATGATGATTGCGCGGTTTGCGTTCGGCGCATTGCTCGACCGCTTCAGCGCCCCCCATCTCACCGCACTCGTGTTTTTCGGCGCCGCGCTCGCCTTCATGTGTCTTGCTGCCGGCATATCCGCAGCCACGGTGCCAGTGGCTGCCGTGCTGATCGGGATCGCATTGGGATCGGAAGTCGATAGCCTTGCATATCTGGCATCGCGCATGTTTGGCCGTCGGCACCTGGGTGCGGTGTATGGAACGTTGATGTTTTGCTTTAGCTTCGGCCTCGGATGTGGGCCGGCGCTCTTTGGGGAAATCTACGCACGTTCAGGTAGCTATCATGCCGCCTTCGAACTGGCAGCCGGCCTGGCTGCTATTGCAGCCTTGATGTTGCTGGGAATTCGGACCGCTGACTTGCACGGTGCTACGCAAAGGCCATCAGACGCGCTTGAAGCGTAGGCTGCAAAAAGACACGCTGGTTCTTTGTGCTTTCGTGAGAGCGGTGCCGACGGGACGAGCGCCCACCGCGAGGCCGGTGGCGACTACCCGCGCGAGACTGGCGAGCAGCTCGGGCCGGCGTCCGGAGCGCACCATACTGCACGCGCTCCGCACCTGCGATGTCTAGCTACGCCCGCCCGCTTCGAACACTACCTGCAGCTGGTCCGAGATGCGCGAGACGGGCAGGGCTTCGATATTCATGACTGCGTCGGCCAGTGTGCCTGCTGCCTGCACCAATGCCGAAGCACCACGGCCAAGCGTGTCGAGGCCCGCCATCACATTGAACTTGGCTCTCAAGGCCTGGTCGGTGAAATGCGTCTCCTGATTCCACGGATCGCCCAGCGCGTGATCGGCGGTCGCGCTGAAGACGCGTCCGCGTGCGTGAATGTCGACGCCGCCCGGCACGCCGCGCCACTGACCGCCCGTCATCCATTCGGCGATGTTCGCCGAGCTCGGCTCCGCGACGACGCTCACCCGCGCGCGGAACGCCGCGATCGAGTCGTCGTTCATCGTCTTCGGCGCGTACCAGAGCGGTCCCGGCGGCACACCGTGCGCCGCGGCAGCCAGCGCGTGGGCATGGCTGAATTCGGCGCTCAGCATGTCGGCAGGCTGCTGTTCGCGGAAGATGCGGGTGAGCGCGAACGGGTTCGCGCGCACCGTGACGCGCTCGATCTCGCCTGCCGTCAGCGAGTGTTCGGCCATCAGGCGCGTGAAGGCGGTGAGCGGATGGTGGATCCAGCGGCAGCACGGCCAGGGCTTGTAGGTCGTGTTGAGGATTTGCCAGCGCGAGCCGAGACCGGACATGAGCGCGGCGTCGTCGTGCGTCGGCGAGCCGTAGGTCTTCCAGAACGCATTGTCGCCGTCCAGAAAGTCCTTGAAGCCCGTGCTGCCCAGCTTCGCGAGCAGCGCTGCCGACACGCCGACTTCGGCGCACCAGCCCGCATCAGCGTACTTGTACATCGGTTGCTCGACAGATTCGGCCCATTTGCGCAGCGTCGGCTGAGGCGAGTTGGCGCCGCCGATGCCGAATGCGTGATTGGCCTGTCGAGCGTCGAGCCCGGCGATGTTCGAGGCCGCGCCTATCGCCGCCCACGAGATGGTCGCCGCGGGTCCGCCCAGCTCGTTCCAGCCGGTGACCTGGCCGTTTTCGATCTGCATCGGTGCGCCCATCCAGCTGCCGATGCGCGCACCGAGATCGAATCCCACCGCGATTGCCGTGATCAGCTCTCGCCCGCTCCTTGCCTGCATTTCGGCGAGAGCAAGCGCGGAGAAGACCGTCGCGTTACCGAAGTGCGTCGAAGTCGGGAACGTGTCGTCGGCGTCGAGTACGTTGGCGAGACGCGCATTCGCGTAGGCCGCGCTCGTGGCGCTGCTGCGCGCCGCGCTGCCGATTACGGTCGCGTCTGAGTTGCCGCCAAGCATGTTCACGTAGTCGAGCGCGATGCGACCGCTTTCCGTGTGCACGGCGCCGAGCGCGCAGCCTATCGTATCGAGCAACAGACGCTTACTCTCGGCGACAACCGTATCGGGCAGATGATCGAAGCGCGTTTCGGTCACGAACTCGGCGAGTTGCTGGGTCAGTGCAGTCATGTCGGATCCTCTTTTAACGGGGTATTCAGTCGGTGAGCTGGTGGGCTGCCACCACGCCACCCAGTTCTTGCGTGGCGGCCGCGTCGTAAGCGGCAAGCTCTGCTTGCGCGGCGGCTTCGCCGTCTACGAGCGACCTTCCCGCGACAATCAGCGAGGCGATCGACACGGGCAGAACAGCTAGTGCACATAGAATGGCGAGGCGCAGGTCGCCGGTCGCGTCGCTCAGGAGTCCAACGCAGTAAGGGCCGAGCCCGAGCCCGAAAATGTTCGGCCCTAGCGAGAACGCCGCGAATGCGGTCCCACGTAGGCGCGGAATCACGAGATCCTGAGTCGTAGCCTGCAGCGGGCCGAACCACATCGGCACGAAGAACGTGGCGAAAGCGTAGGCGCAATAGAACACGCTCACACTTGGCGTGAGGTACTGCACGACGCTTGCGGCCGTGAACAAGGTGGCGGTGCAGCAGACGAAGTAGAGGCGTCCGAGCGGATGCCTGCGCTTGGCGAAATCGCACAGATAGCCGCTGATCGTGATGCCGAGGCCGCCCGCAAAGATCGCGATGATGCCTAGATGCAGACCGGCCTCGGCGGTGAGACCGAGCTTGCGGCTCGCGTAGACGAACACGAAGCCATTGACGGCGTTCATCGCGAAGGCGAGGAAGGCGCCCGCAACCGTGACGGCCGTAAAGGCCTTTGAGCCTGTGATGAGCCTGTACGCGGCCGGGTCGCCGAGCCGCGTGGCCTGATACCAGTTCGAGCAGACATACACGGCGATTGCAATGGCCAGCCATTGAACGAAGTTGCTGGTTATCGGCATACCGAAAAGGGCGCCGATTTGCACGTTGCGGCTGGCGGAGAGCATGCCGTTCGTGCCCCATGTCGCGAAAGTGACCACGCACGCGGCGATGACCAGGTAGGCCGCATTGCGCACGTATTCGCGCGGCGGTGCATTGAGTGCGGCGAGATGCATCCAGCTCCACGGCGGCACCATCGCGCCGAGGTCGCGCATGGCGTGAGCGAACGGGTGCGGGTCCGCTTTGGCCGGCACCGTATCGAGCCGGCCGCGCTGCGGTTCGCGTACGGTCAGCAGGACCACGAGCGCGAGAACGATGCCCGGCAGGCCAACGCCCATGAACGATACCTGCCAGCCGCTCAGCCCGAGCGGGGCGGCGCCGGCCGAGCCATAAGCGTGCTGCCAGGCGGCCACGATCGAGCCGCCGATGGCGAGCGACGCACCCGCCCCCACATACACGCCCACGGAATAGAGCGCGAGCACGGTGCCTCGCCGCGTGCGCTCGAAGTAGTCGCCGAGCAGCGAGACCGCGGCTGGCGTGGCGCTCGCTTCGCCCACGCCGACGCCCACTCGTGCCGCGCCGAGCTGGGCGAAGTTGCGAGAGAGCCCCGAGAGCGCGGTCATCAGCGACCAGAACGAGAGGCCGAGCACGAGCGTGCGTACGCGGCTCCAGCCATCGGCGAGACGCGCGAGCGGGATACCGAACACGCAGTAGAACAGTGCGAATGAGGTGCCGTAAAGCAGGCCCAGCTGCGCGTCTGAAATGCCCATGTCCTTCTTCAGGAAGGGCGCGAGGATGGTGACGATCTGCCGGTCGACATAACCGAACGCATAGATCAGCGTCAGGACGAGGAGGACGTACCAACGGTACCAGGGTCGTTCGCGATTCATCGTGGGTCTGCCTGTAGTGGAGAGGAGGAGGGACGGACGTGCGGTTCGCCGGCCGCCGCGCGCTTGAGCGAGGACTGCATGGGATGTGTCTCCGTTCTGTGCTTGTTGTTTGCGTGCAGCGTCATGGGATGACGCGCGACCACAGGATAGACACGGTGCGCCGCTGCGCACCAATACGATTTTCCGATCCAGTTAGAGGAAGAAGTTGAGGTGCGTTCCAGAGGAATATCTTCTGGAAACCTCTGCAAACAGTATTGGTCAGCGCATGCGATCGGTCGTTAGAGTGAGCCTGTATCGCGTCGTCCGAAACGGCGCGCAACGCAACGTCCGGGCGCGAGGCGCGCGACTTCGCGCCACGTGCCCCTTTCGTTCAAGCCACAGTCAAGGAGACAGGCACATGACAGGCAGCGTCGACTATCTGGCCCGCGACGGCCGCGCTTACATCACGTTGAATCGTCCCGAAAAGAAGAACGCGATGACCAACGCGATGTTCGATCAGCTCATGCAGTGCTACGACCGGGCCGAGCACGACGACGATGTACGGGTGGTCGTGTTGCGAGGCGCCGGAGACGACTTCTGCACCGGCCACGACCTCGCGGAAGTCGGCAGCGAGTACGGGGAAACGACCTATGACGACAAGGGGCGCCCCCGCAAGCCGAGCCAGCGCGCGCGGCTGTTGCACGACAAGCGATATCTCGAACGCTTCGAGCGCGTCTTCAAGTTCCTGAAGCCGACGCTCTCGCTCGTGAAGGGCTATTGCCTCGGCGGCGGCCTCTACCTGGCGGAGGGCTCGGATCTCGTGATCGCGGCCGACACGGCGAAAATGGGCCACCCCGAGCAGAAGCTCGGACTCTCCGGCGCGGCTTATTTCGCCGCATGGGAAATGATGACGCTGGGGCCGCGCAAGGCGCGTGAACTGCTGCTGATGGCCGACGTCTGGGACGCGCAAACGTGTCTGTCCGCCGGACTCGTCAACAAGGTCGTGCCGCTCGATGATCTGACCGAAGCCGGCGAAGCCTGGGCCGAGCGCATCGTGCGCCTGCCGCGCGACGGCATCGTCATGGGCAAGGCGGCCACCAGCCTCGCGATGGATTCACTCGGCATCACAAGCCAGTTTTCGTATGGCCACGTGCTGCATGCGCTCGCAACCAACGTGCGCTACGAAGCCGATGAATACAACTTCATGAAGCAGCGCCGCGACAAGGGTGTGAAGGCGTCGAATCATGAGCGCGAGGCGTTCTACGTGAAGAAGGAGCGCGCATGAAAGCGGGCGGGACATCGGCGCTCGGCGGCCTGAAGGTGCTCGACTTCACGCAGATGATGACGGGGCCGTTCGCCACGATGATGCTCGGCGATTCCGGCGCCGACGTGCTGAAAGTCGAGCAACCGGACGGCGACCCGTTCCGGCGCTCGGGCGAGACCACGCTTGGCGGCGACGGCGCATTTTTTCTCGGCGTGAACCGCAACAAGCGCAGCATCGTGCTCGATCTGAAGAGCGAGCAGGGGCGGGCCACCGCGCGTGCGCTCGCCGCCGAGGCCGACGTGCTGGTCGAGAACTTCAGGCCGGGCCTGATCGAGCGGGCAGGCCTCGGCTACGAAGCGCTGCGTGAAATCAATCCCCGCCTCGTCTATTGCTCGATCTCGGGCTTCGGCCGCAACGGTCCCGACCAGAACCGGCCAGCGCTCGACATGGTGATCCAGGCCGTTTCCGGCGTGATGCAGGTGACGGGCACCGAGTCGTCCGGGCCGCTCAAGACCGGCTTTCCGTTCTCGGACCTCGTGACGGCGCTGATCGCGACGATCGGCGTGCTCGTGGCGCTGCAGGCCCGCGAGCGCACGGACAAGGGCCAGCGCGTCGACCTCTCGATGCTCGACGCGAGCATTTTCAGCCAGGTGCCGCGCGACGTGTATTTCGATCTCACGGGCATCACGCCCACGCGCATGGGCAACCAGCACTGGGACATCGTGCCGAACAACACGTACGCAACGGCGGACGAGCGTCAGATCATGATCATCACGATCAACGACAAGTTCTGGCAGATCCTCTGCGATGCGCTCGGCAAGAGCGAGTGGAAGACCGACGCTCGCTTCGCGACCAAGGCCGCGCGGCTCGCCAATCGCGCGCTCGTCGACGAGAGTCTTTGCGCCGCGTTCGCTAGCCGCGATCTCGCTCACTGGGAGGCGGCGCTTTCCTCGGCGGGGGCGATCTACGGGGCGGTGCGCACGTGGCCTGAGGTGTTCAGCGACGTCCACGTGGTGCAGAACCTCCTGCGCACGCTGCATCACCCGAAGGGCGGTGTGTTCAAGGTCATCAACAACCCGCTGCAGTTCTCCGATACGCCGACGCAGATCCGGCTCGCGCCGCCAATGCTCGGCGAACACGACGACGCGCTGGCCAGCACGGGCGGCACGGCCTGGCCGGCCTTCGTTGCGTTGGAGAGCGAGGGCGAATAGCCCGTTTCGTGAAGCGAACGTGCGCCGCTCCCGGCGCAACGCTGAACTTTCAATCGACTCAGGAGCACATGTTTATGAGCAAACCAGTAGCAGTCGTCACGGGGTGCAACGGCCTGACGGGCCAGGCCATCGCGAAAAATCTGGGCGCGCGGGGATATTGCGTCGTCGGACTCGACGTCGGTGACACCCCCAAGGGCGATTTCGCTTACCGGCAATGCGACATCACGGACTACGACCAGATCAAGGCCGCCGTCGAAGCCATCGGCGCGCAGCACGGCACGATTCGCGTGCTCGTCAACAACGCGGGTGTCTGGCACGGCAAGACCTTCTTCGATATCGCGCCGTCCGACTATGACCTCACGTATGGCGTGAACACGCGCGCGCCGTTCTTCCTCGCGCAAGAAGTCGCGAAGCGGCTCATCAAGGCCGGCGGTGGCGGCGTGATCGTCAATCTCGCCTCGATCGTGGCTTCCACGGGCAGCGGCGTGACCGACTACGGCGGCTCCAAGGCCGCGATCGTCAACCTGACCAAGAGCCTCGCCAAGCCGCTAGGGCCGCACGGGATCCGCGTGGCGGCCGTCTCGCCTGGCACCATCAACACGGCGATGGGCGAGAAAGTCCCCAAGGAGATTCGCGACAAGCTGATCGCGAGTTCGGGCCTGCAGCGCGCGGCCGAACCCGAGGAGATCGCCGCGGCAGTCGGCTTTCTCGTCAGCGACGACGCGCGCTACGTGACGGGCGCGACGCTCGACGTGAACGGCGGCCTTTGAGCCGCGCGAGACTGCAAGAGGAGCAAATATGTCTCAATGTCCGTTCGGTTCGGGCGCAACGGCCCAAGCCGCGTTTCCCATCGCGCGGCAGTGCCCGTTCCTGCCGCCGCGCGAGTATCGCGAGTTTCAGCAGCAGGACGGCCCGGCGAAAGTGAAGATGTGGGACGGCAAGGACGCCTGGCTCTTCACGCGCTACGACGATGTACGCGCCGTGCTGGCCGACAACCGCTTCAGCGGGGACCCGTCCACCCCGGGCTTTCCGAGCCTCTCTGCCGCACGCAACGCGGTGCTGGAGCTGGAGCCCGCGTTCATCCGCATGGACCCGCCGCAGCACGGTCACTTTCGCCGCATGCTGACGAAGGAGTTCATGGTGAAGAAGGTCTCGGCCATGCGGCCGATGATCGAATCGATCTTCAACCGGCTCGTGGACGAACTGCTCGCCAAGGGGCCGCCCGCGAATCTCGTGGAAGACCTGTTCCTGCCACTGACTTCGGAAGTGATCGCCTGGCTGCTGGACGTGCCGCGCAAGGACCACGCGTTTTTTCAGGAGCAAAGTCGCCTGAAGGTGCTGCTCGATGTCGGTCCCGAGGTGCCGCGCGCGGCTTCGGAGCGCATCCTCGGCTATCTGGACGCACTCATCACGGAGCGCGAGAAAGACGCCGAAGAGCGGGACGATCTGCTGAGCCGGCTGATCGTCGAGCAGGTTCGGCCCGGCCACTTGTCGCACCGCGAGCTCGTCATCATGGCGGAACTGCTGCTGATGGCGGGCCACGAGACGACGGCGAACCAGATGGCGTTGGGCGTCTATAGCTTCCTCACGAACCCGGACCAGCTCGCGCGCTTGCGCGCCGAACCCGCGCTGCTGCGCAATGCGGTGGACGAGATGCTGCGACTGCATACCATCGTGCACTACAACGCGTTTCGCGTCGCGCGCGAGGACGTGGAAATCGCCGGCCAGCTGATTCGCCAGGGCGAGGGGGTGATCGCGCTGATCCTGGCGGCCAACCACGACGCGCAGGCGTTTCCCGAGCCGGAAAGGTTCGATATCACGCGCAAGGCCGACCATCACGTGGCATTCAGCTACGGCGTCCACCAGTGTCTCGGCCAGCCGCTCGCGCGAACGGAGCTGCAGGTGGTGTTCGGCGGATTGTTCGAGCGCATGCCGCAACTGCGCTTTGCCATACCGGTGGACGAGATCCGCAGCAAGGGGGATCACTTCGTGCAGGGACTGGAGACGTTGCCTGTCACGTGGTAACCGGGCACGGCGGCGGTGCGTGGACGCTGCCGCCGCGGTTCAGGCTTCCAGTTCCAGGGGGGAGGGCATGACGGTCTTGCGTCGCGAAGCGTCGAGGAACAGCTCGGGATGCTCGCTCATCAGCGTGTTCGCGCTGTCACGCGCGGCCTCGCGCCACTTCTCGAGCAGCGGCGGTACGCGATCCTTGTGCCACGCGAGCGAGAGCGACACGGCCGGCGTCTGCGCCACGAGCGGGCGCCACGCAATGCCGATCGGCTTCATCAACTGCATGACGGCCGGCACCACGGCTACGCCCATGCCCGCAGCCACGAGGCAGGCGGACGTATGCATGTCGTACGCTTCACGCGCGATAGTCGGCTTGTGGTCTTCTTCTTCGAAGATGTCGAGGATGCGGTCGGCGTAGCCGCGTCCGCTCGCGCTGCCGCGCGCGACGGCGATCAGCGGCCAGGTCGCGAGATCCTTCAGCTCGACGGGGCAGGGCCGGTCGTACTCGCTGCCAGCGGGTACGGCGACGACGAGCAGTTCGCGGTAGAGCAGCTCGGTCACGATGCTCGGATCGTAGATGTGCCCGCGCACGAGCCCCACTTCAATCGCCCCTTCCTTGAGCGCCGCGATTTGCTGCGCGATCGTCATCTCCTGCAGACTCACGTCGGAGTTTGGCGCGAGCGCCTTGAACAGACGCAGCGTGCTAGGGAGAAAGCAGTAGATTGCCGTATAGATCGCACCGACCATCAAATGCGCTTTCGCGCCGCGTCCCGAGGCGCGTACGGCCGCGATTGCCGCCGAGGCGCTATTGAGTACGCGCTGCGCGTGCTCGACGAGAATGTCGCCCGCTGGTGTCAGCATGACCTTGCGCTTTTCGCGTGTGAAGAGCGGCGTGCCGAGCTCCTCCTCCAGCGCGATGATCTGCGCGGAAAGCGCAGGCTGCGCGATGTTCACGCGTTCCGAGGCGCGGGTGAAGTTGAGCTCGCTGGCGACGGCAAGAAAGTACTGCAACTGGCGCATGTTCATCGCGAGGCTCCTTGTCAGCGCACGCCGCGCCAGGCGAGCGTGCCGGCGTCGGCGTTGAAGGTGCCCCCAGTCGAAAACGAGGCTTCCTCAGAAGCGAGAAAGCAGACGAGCCGCGCGACTTCTTCGGGCCGGCCGAGTCGCGGGATCAGGTGCGTGCCGTAAAGGCGCGCTTCGGCCGCCTTGCGATCGGCCGCGTGATCCAGACTGTGGCTCAGCATAGGCGTGTCGATCGCACCGGGCACATAGGCGTTGCAGCGAATGCCGGCCGCAGCAAGATCGAGTGCCGTTGCCTTCGTCAGCATCACGACGCCGCCCTTGCTCGCGACATAGGCGGGCAGGCCCGGATAGGCGACTGTGCTCGCCACCGAAGCCGCGTTGACGATCGCGGGGCTGCGCGTGGAGCGGCGCAGCCAGGGCGCGGCGAAGCGCGTCGCGAGCCACATCGCCTTGAGGTTCACGTTCATCACCGTGTCCCAGACTGCCTCGGGGAGGTCTTCGATCGTGGGTGCGCGGCCCGTGAGGCCGTCGTCGGTCACGCCCGCATTGTTCACGAGCACGTCGATGCCACCGGCGCGCTCCGCCGTTTCGGCAATCATCCGACGAATTGATTCGGTTTGCGAAAGATCAGTCTGAATGAAAAAGGCTTGTGCGCCGGCCTCCCGCACGGCCTGCGCGGCCGCTTCGCCCTTGTCGGCCTGCAGGTCGGCCAGCGTGACCCACGCGGCGCCTTCGCGCGCGGCCTCGACGGCAATCGCGCGGCCCATGCCCTGCGCCGCGCCCGTGACGATCACGATGCGGTCCTTCAGTTTGTTCATGCGAGTCTCCACCGTGTCCGCCGTCTCCTTGCACGGAGCGAACTGCCCCGCGAGGCCAGGCGGCGCCCGCTCGTCCGACGCGGCGGCGGGCCTGTTTGTGGAGCTACCTTATCCAAAGGGGCGGAGATGATCCATAATGAACTATCTCGATTTCTTTACGGATCGTCTCGAATGGACCTGCTGACGGACATCGTGCGTCTCATGGAGCCACAGACCGTGCTGTGGCGTACCGTCGAGGCGCAAGGCCGCTGGGGTCTCGGTGTGCCTTACCGGGACACACCGCGCTTCTGTCTCGTGGTCGAGGGGCATTGCTGGTACGTGCCGGACGAAGGGCGGCCGATGCTGATGCGCGAGGGCGACTATTTCCTGCTCGGGGGCAGGATCTGCTACTGCCTCGCGAGTGACCTCAAGGTGATGCCGACGCTCAACGCGCTGCGCCGCAAGTCTCGCGAAGAGGACTACGTGCGCTGGGATGACCCGGCGCCGGGCGAGCGTACACGTCTGGTAGGCGGGCACTTCCAGACCGGGCCCGAGCACGCGGCCCTGCTCGCTGCACTGCTGCCGCAGATGATCAACCTGCGCTCGTCAGATGAGGAGGCGGGGCGTCTCGCGCGCGTGCTCGAACTGATCGGCGCGGAAGCGGTCTGCGACCTCGCGGGCAGAGACCTCGTGATGAGCCGCCTCGTCGAGATCATGCTGGTGGAGGTCCTGCGTCGTCCGATGCTGCAGATCGAGGGGCAACGCACCGGCTGGCTGAGCGGCATGGCCGATCCGCAGATCGCGTCAGCGCTGCAGCGCATGCATGCCGACGTCGCGCGGCAATGGACGGTCGACGCGCTCGCCAAGCACGTCGGCATGTCGCGCGCCGTATTCGCGCGGCGCTTTCACGAACGTGTAGGTGTTGCACCGGCGACCTATCTTTCGAACTGGCGCATCGCACTCGCAAAGGACGCGCTGATTCACAGCGACCGGTCAATCGGCGATATCGCGCTTTCCATCGGCTATCTCTCTGATAGCGCCTTCTGTACCGCGTTCGCACGCATCGCCGGCAAGCCGCCGGCGATGTACCGAAAGTCCCATCGCCAGCAACGGTCCGCGGCCGCGCGCTGAACTATCGGGCGATCCGCTCAAACCATCGTTTTTTCGTATTTGCCACCTGCCGTGGCCGCGCCTTATCGTCTGCTCCATGTCACGTAGTTCAACGGGACGGATAGTGGAGCGGACGGAATCGACATGCTGAAGGTATGCATTTTTGGAGGTGGCGCGATCGGCGGCTATATCGCCGCTCACCTCGCGCGAGCGGGGCAGTGTGAAGTGAGCGTCGTCGCGCGCGGCGCGACGCTCGCGGCGCTGCGCACGAAGGGTCTGCGCGTCCATACGCCTGCGGGCGTGGTTGCGGCGCGCGTGAACGCGGTGGCCGACGCGCGCGAGCTCGGTGTGCAGGACTATGTGTTCATTACGCTCAAGGCGCATCAGCTCGACGCGGCGCTCGACGATATCGCCGCGTTGATGGACGAGCACACCACCGTTCTGCCTCCAACGACTGGCATTCCTTATTATTTTTTTCACGGTCTCTCGCCTGAAGGGCACTTGGGCGGCGCCGCCCAACTCTCCGAGATCGATCCCGGCGGCCGGCAATGGCGCACACTTCCGCCCGCGCAGGTGCTCGGCTGTGTGCACTGGATCGGGGCGCACGTGATCGAGCCGGGCGTAATCGCGCAGGACGGCGACAAGGCGGGCTGCCCGATCGGCGAACTGGACGGCAGCGCATCGGAGCGGGTCACGCGCCTCACGAGCTTGCTGAGCGAGAGCGGCATTGCGTCGAAGACCAGCAGCGATATCCGCTCCGCGATCTGGACCAAGTTCGTCAACAGCCTTTGCTGGAATCCAGTTGCCCTGCTCACGCAAGCCACGCTCGGCGAGATGCGCGACGCGCCGGGTGTCGTGCCGCTCGTGCGGACCATGATGCAGGAAGCCGACGCGCTCGCGCAGCGGCTCGGCATCAAGCCGGGTCCCGAGCCGGAGCGGCGCATCGCGACGACGCTGAGTGCGCCGCATCACAAGATGTCGATGCTGCAGGATTTCGAAGCGGGACGTCCGCTCGAACTGGGGCCGCTCGTGCGCTCGCTGCGCGCCGTCGCGCGGCTCGCCGGCAGTTCCGCTTCCACTCTCGACACCGTGCTCGCACTGGCTTCGTTGCGGGCGCAAGCATGTGTTCACCATCGCAATGAGGAGTTCGCTCTATGAGTTCATTCGCCCACGCTCGGCCGCTAGCGGGCTGCAAGGTCGTCGAGGCATGCAGCTATATCTCGGGCCCATTCTGCGCGCAGATGCTGGCCGATCTGGGCGCCGAGGTCGTCAAGGTCGAACCGCCCGCGGGCGATCCGTATCGCAACTTCGGCCATAGCCGGGACGGAGTCGGCACGGTCTGGACCAATTCGAACCGCGGCAAGCGCAGTGTCGCGCTCGATCTCAAGTCGCCCGCAGACCTCGAACGCTTCAGATCGCTCGTGAGTGACGCCGACCTCTATATCGAGAACTGGCGTCCGCACGTTTCGGCCTCGCTCGGGCTGAGCTTCGAGCAGCTGAGCGCGCTGAACGCACGCCTCGTGCAGCTGTCGATCACGGGCTACGGACCCGACGGCGAGCTCGCGAAGGAGCCGGCTTTCGATGCGCTGATTCAGGGCCGCACGGGCCTCTTGAGCTACGAAGCGGCGGGGGGCGTGCCGCGGGCGACGAACACCTTTCTCGCCGACAAAGTGGCGGCGATCTTTGCTGCGCAAATGGCGCTCGCGGGCCTGCGCGAACGAGACCGCAGCGGCAAGGCCGTGCATATCGAAACCTCGATGCTCGACATGCTGTCGTATTTCAATTTCCCCGACATGTTCCACAACCAGACATGGCTCGACGACGAGGCGCCGAGCACGCTGGCTCCGCAACCGGTGCTCGCGACGCGGGATGGCTACATGGTGCTCTCGCCCGTGTCGGGCAAGCAGTTGAGCCGCACGCTGGACGCGATCGGTCATCCGGAGTGGAAGGAGGAACTCAAGGCAATTACCGACCGCAAACAGATGACGCACACGTTCTTCGAGCGCGTCGCGGCGCCCCTCACGCAACGCACCACAGCTGAGTGGCTCGCGCAGTTCCGGGAGATGGATGTGCCCGCGGGACCGGTGTGCGAGCCCGCGGATCATCTACGCGACCCGCAGGTGCAGCACAACGAGTTGTACTCAGAGCTTGAAACGGGCGCGGGCAAGCTGCGCGCGATTCGCTATCCGGCGCGAATCAATGGGCAGTTGCTCAAACCCATGCGAGCCGCGCCGGGCCTCGGGGAAGACAATGCCGAACTGTTCGGGGGCTGAACCGGCGGCGCGGCCAGGCGCATGGCGACGTGGTGTAGCGAGCCGGGGGGAGTGACATGCCGATCCTGCTCAAAGGCATTGAAGGGATACGCTCCTATTCGGGCTTCCATCTCGGCAAGAGCGGCTGGATCGAGATCGGCCAGCCGATGATCGATGCGTTCGCGGCCGCCACGGACGACCGCGATCCGCTGAGCGTGGACCCCGAAGAAGCCGCACGCGGCCCTTATGGGGTACCGGTGGCGCAGAACTATCTGATTCTCGCAATGGTGTCGCCGATGCTGCACGACATCTTCCTGTTCGAGGACATCGGGCTCGCCCGGCAGTGGGGGATCGAGAGGCTGCGTTTTCCGGCGCCCGTGCCGGTGAGCTCCTGCATTCGGCTCGATGCGAGGCTCAAGAGCGCCCGGACCGAACTCACCGGCCTGAGGTTCGTGCTCGGATGCACGGTCGAATGCGATTCGACGACGGAGCCCGCGCTGGAGGCAGACATTGTATATCAGGTGTGGCCGCTCGCCTGCGCGGGGAAAAAGGACTATGCGCTGTGAGCTGCTGCCGGGCATCAGATAAAACATTCAGGAGACCGCACGATGACGAGTTCGAATACGGAGCTGACCGCAGACCGGCTGCTGCCAGCCGACACATCCGGGACGGCCAGTGGATATCGCTGGATCATTCTGCTGGTGATCTGGTCGGCCTTCACGGTGAGCTGTATCGACCGGTTCGCGTGGGCGAGCATTGCGGCGCTGGCGGGCCACGCCCTCGGGTTCAGGCTGGCGCTGTTCGGCTCGCTGACTACGGCGTTCTATGTCGGCTACACCGTTTCATGTTCGGTCGGCGGGGTCCTCGCCGACAAGCTCGGTAGTCGCGCGACGCTGGCCGTGTCGATGTTTCTGCTCGGCCTGCTGACATTGGGGTTCAGCTTCATCCAGACGTTCGCGGCCGGCATCGCGCTGCACACGCTGATGGGGTTCGCGGCGGGTGCCGAATACGGCGCGACGATCAAGGTCTTGACGATCTGGTTCGCGAAGGACAAGGGCCGGGCATTCGGCATCTGGGCGACTGGCACGTCGGTGTCGGTCGTGCTGGCCAATGCATTCGTGCCGCGCATGGCCGTCACCTATGGCTGGCAATCTGCCTATCAGGTGCTTGGCGTCGCCACCGTGGTTTTCGCGCTGCTCTGCGTGCTGCTCGTGAAGAACGCACCTGTGGGCCGCGCCGTTCCGCGCACCACCGCGGCGCAGATCGCCTCATTGCTGCGCAATCGCAATCTCGTGCTCGTCGCGCTCGGCGGGGCAGGCGCGCTGTACGGCACGCTCGGCTTCGTCGCGTGGGCGAATGCCCTGCTGACCGTTGCACACGGACTGTCGCCGATCCTCGCCGGCTCGATCCTGATGTGGTTCGGCGTGGGGGCCTTCGCGTCGAAGCCGCTGTTCGGCTGGCTCTACGACGCCGCGAGCGGCTACGCGAAGCTCGTGGCCGTAGCCGATCTCGCGATCTTCGTGGTGCTGCTTGCCGTGTTCGGCAACTGCTCGTCGAGCACGGGCTACTTCCTGCTCGCGCCGTTTCTCGGAGCGGCCGCGTATGGCTATACGCCACTCCTCATCGGCCTTTATACGCAGGCGTCGGGGCCACGGCTCGCTGGTGCGGCGGCAGGCTTTGTCAACACGGTCTGGTCGGTCGGCAGCTTCGCCTCGCCGATCATCGCGGGCTTTGTGTTCGCTCACGGGCGCTCGCTCGGCATGACGATCGCGTCGATCGCAGCGGGCCCGGTGATCGGCGCTCTCGTGCTGTGCCTCGTGCGCAAGTCGGCTGATTTCAAAGGGGAGTGAACGCGGCTATGACAACAGGCTTGAATACGGCTGCAAACGGCGCGCTGCCATTGGCGAAACTGATGGTGCTCGACTTCTCGCGTTTCCTGCCGGCACAGATTTGCACGTGGATGCTCGCGGATTTCGGGGCGCGCGTCATCCGCGTGGAGAACCCGCGCGAGATCGCAAAGCTCGCTGCGGCATTCAACCTCGCGAGCCTCAGCGACGAGCAACGTGAACGCGCAAAGGCAGCGCAGACGCTCGCCAGGAACAAGGAAAGCATCGTCGTCGACCTCGGGCATCGCGATGCGCTCGACGTGCTTCGCCCGCTACTGGGCAGCGCCGACGTCGTGGTCGAAGACTATCGTCCCGGCGTGCTGGCGCGGCTTGGCTTTGGCGCGGACGCGCTGCGCGCATTCAACCCGCGGCTGCACTACTGCTCGGTCAGCTTCGCGGGGCAGACTGGCCCATACCGGAGCCGTCCCGGCCACGATCAGCTCGCGCTCGCGCTGTCGGGCGTGCTCTCGCGCATCGGGGAGGATGCCGGGCGGCCTTCGTTTCCGAACGTGCCGATCGCCGACGTCGTCACGGGTCTGAATGCGGCGATCGGCGTGCTCCTGGCGCACGCAGGTGAGCTTCACGACGCGCGGGGGCGCGACATCGACGTATCGATGCTCGAGTCTTCAATGATGTTCGCCAGCTGGTTTCTCGCGCGTCATCCCGATCCGGCACACGTGCCGCCGCGCGGTGCACACCGTGTCGATTGCGGCATCTGGCGCACGCGCGACGACCGGTTCATTTGCACGACGAATATCGAACCGCGCTTCTGGGAGCGATTCTGCCTCGCAATCGGTAGGCCGGACTTCTGCGCGAGGCAGCACGCCAGTGCGCAATGGCACGAGATGCGAGCGGAAATTGCCCGCGTCATGGCGACCCGGGATCGCCACGAATGGCTCGCAGTGTTCGAGCGCGAGGACGTTCAGGCCGCGGCGGTCAATGAATTCCACGAAGCGCTCGACGATCCGCATTGCCGCGCGCGCGGCATGGCCATTCCGATACCGCTTGGCGACGCAAATCCGGTCGTCCAGATCGGCAATCCCGTCAAACTCAGCGGCGCTGCCGTATCGGTACGCCGCTGCAGCGAAGCGCCGGGCGCGTCGACAGTGCCAGTGCTGGAAAATTTCGGATTCACCCCGGAACAGATTGCGGCGTTCGCGCAAGCCGGAGCGATCGGCACGGTTCGCCCGCTGCATAGAGGAGAATGATTGATGAGTGGCGCACTTGACGGTGTCCGGGTCCTCGATTTCACGCAGCACGTGAACGGGCCGCTCGGCACCATGTTGCTGGCCGACTTCGGCGCGGACGTCATCAAGGTGGAACCGCCGGAAGGCGATACGATGCGCACGTCGGGCGACACGTTCATCGAGGGCGAAAGCGCCTATTTTCTGAGCGTCAATCGCAATAAGCGCAGCATTGCGCTCGATCTGCGCTCGGAAGCCGGCAGGCAGACAGCACACGCGCTCGCTAGCCAGGTCGACGTGGTCGTGGAGAACTTCCGTCCCGGTGTGGCCGAGCGGCTCGGAATCGGCTATGAAGCGCTGCAGGCACTGAATCCGCGGCTCATCTATTGCTCGAGTTCCGCGTTCGGCCGCGAGGGCGCCGATAGTGCGCGACCGGGCATGGATCCCGTGGTTCAGGCAATGTCGGGGCTCATGCAGCTGACCGGCGAGGCCAACGGTGCTCCGCTCAAAACAGGCGCCGCTTTCTCCGACGTGATCACGCCGATGCTATGGACCCTGGGCGTGATGGCGGCATTGTATGCACGCGTCGGCACGGGCCGCGGGCAGCGCGTCGAACTGTCGATGCTCGATGCGTCGATCTTTGCGATGGTGCCGCGCGAGGCCTATTTCTTTGCCACCGGAGAGGCGCCGCAACGGCTCGGCAACAGCCATTGGGAAATGGTGCCGTACAACACGTATCGAACGTCCGATGGACGCCACCTGATGGTGCTCGCGAATACGGACAAATTCTGGCGCGAGTTCGCAGAGGCGGTCGAAGCGCATGCGTTGCTGGCCGACACCCGGCTCGCGACGAAGCGAGGCCGCATCGAACATCGCGCGATCGTCGACGAAGGACTTGGCGCGGCCTTCGCAGCCAAACCGCTGAGCTACTGGAACGAGCGGCTGGCACAGGCCGGCGCGATGTTCGCGCCCGTGCGGACGTTTTCCGAGGTATTCGGCGACGAGCGGATTCAGCGCGACCTGGTCGCCGAGCTCGACCACCGTGTGGCGGGCAAGATCAAGGTCATCCGCAATCCGATCAGACTTTCGGATACGCCCGCGACGCTGCGCCGGCCGCCCCCCGTGCTCGGCGAGCACACCGAGGAAATACTCGCCGAATTCGCGTCGCGAGGCGCGTAGACGATGGCGCTGCTCGGCGGGGCAATTATCGTGGCGTGGCTCGACGTTCCGTCTGAGCATGAGCGCGATTTGCTGGACTGGCACAGCCGCGAGCATTTGCCGGAGCGTCTGGCCATTGACGGCTTTTGCCGCGGGCGGCGCTTTGGCAACCTCGCGTCGGCGTCGCGCATCTTCATCCTGTATGAACTCCGTGACCGCGCGGTCCTGTATGACGAAGCGTATCTCGAACGCCTCAATCATCCAACGCCATGGACGCGGCAATCGATGCAGCATTTCCACAACTCGACCCGTGCCGCGATGCGCATCGATGCGTCGATCGGCAGGGGCATCGGCGCTTACTTGCTCACGGCCCGCTTCGACACGGCTCACGACGACGCACTGCGCGTCTGGTTGTGCGAGGACCTCGTGCCGGTGCTCGCGCTGCGTCCGGGCATCACGGCGGTGCACCTCGCGACGAAGGACGCCGTGGCGTCCGATATCGACACGGTCGAGCGCCGTCACTCCGGAACGGCCTCCGAGCCTGCCGCAATCGTGTTGCTCGTCGAAGCGTACAGCGCAGACGTGTTGTCTAAGATTGGGGCTGTGGAACTTGGCGAGGCACGATTGCAGGCGCTCGGCTATCGTGGGCCGGCTCACTGCGAGATCATGCAACTGCAATATTGCCTGGAAGCCGGGTAGGACTTCCGCAGGAGCGCGGCAGAATGCATTAGCGGTTTTGCCGCTGGATGATGTCCGCAGCCTTCAGCGCCAGCATCATGGTAGTGGCCTGGGTGTTGCCGGAGATCATCCGGGGCATGATCGAAGCGTCGACGACTCGCAGGCGTTCCAGCCGATGAACGGCGAGATCGGCTCCGACCACGCTGAGCCGGTCGCTGCCAGGGCCCATCGAAGCGCTGCCTGCGAAGTGATAAGCGGTGCGCCCCGTCTCCCGAGCGAACTGAAGCAACGCTTCGTCGGTCTCCACGCGCTCGCCGGGCAGTGTTTCCTGCCGGACATACGGCTTCATGCTTTGACTGCGTAGCAGATTCCTCGTGAGCCGGAAGCCGGCCAGCACGACTGCGCGATCACGCTCGTCGGTGAGATAGTTGGGCTGGATGATCGGCGGGTCGGCGAGCGAGGTGGACACGGCGCGGACATGGCCCGAGCTCTCCGGACGGTGCTGCCAGAATCCGAACGTCATGCCGGCGGTGCTATCGAGTTTTCCGCTGTGCACGCGATGGTTGCTCGCTGGCGTGAAGATACCCTGGATGTCCGCGTCGCGAGCGTCATCCGCTGAATTCATGAAGCAGTGCATGACGGGCGGCGGCAGTTCGAGAATGCTGACTGCGCCGAGGAAATAGCGTGCAATCTGCAACCCGAGGCGCGGCCATGCGGCATGCTGGTTGATCGAGCGAAACCCCTGGCCGGCAGCAACGAGCGCACAAAGATAATGGTCGCGCAGATTGCGCCCCACGCCAGGCAGCGCGTTGACGACGGGCACGCCCAGCTGCGCAAGCCAGTCCGGATCGCCTACGCCTGAGATCTGGAGAAGACGGGCCGTGTTGATCGTCCCCGCGGACAGGATCACCTCGCGGCGCGCTTTCACCGATATCGGCTTGCCATCCTGAACATAACGTACACCAATGGCTCTCGTGCCGCTGAAGAGAATCCGCTCGGCCAGGGCTTGTGTGACGACGAGCAGGTTGGGGCGCCGCCTGGCCGGTTCGAGAAATGCCGTCGCGGCGCTTACCCGCCGACGCCTGTGAATCGTGGCCTGCGCAAATGCGACGCCTTTCTGCTCCCGGCCGTTATAGTCGGGATTGAACGGCAGGCCGCATTCGGCGGCCGCGTCGATGAAAGCGGCGCACGCGGGATCTCGCCAGCGCACGCTTGTGACATTCACGGGACCCGAGCGGCCACTGTACTCAGGGTCACCGAACGCCCGGCTTTCCAGTGTGCGGAAGAACGGCAAGACCTCGTCATAGCTCCAGCCGGGATTGCCCAATGCGGCCCAACCGTCGAAGTCGGCACGTTGTCCGCGAACGTATGCCATGCCGTTCAGCGAAGTCGAGCCGCCCAGCATTTTCCCTTGAACCAGCGGAATCGGCCGGTTGCCAGTCCAGGTCGCCGGCTCCGTCTGGAATGACCAGGTGCGATGGGTGTCGCCGATCACCCTCGTGAAGCCGGCGGGCACCCGGATCATCAGGTGTTTGTCCGTCGGCCCGGCTTCGAGGACACACACGCTGACGTCCGGCTGCGCGGAAAGCTGGTTGGCCAATGTGCAGCCTGCCGCTCCCGCGCCGACGATGACATAGTCGACCTCCAGATCGCTCACGATGTGTCTCCGATTTCGAATGTCAATTGAGGATGAACCCGGCACGGGCCTAGAACTTGTGGCGGATGCCTATACGGGCCACGACCTGGCTTGACGTATTGGAGGGTGTCAGCGTGACGATGTACGGGACGGCCGCCTGTTTGGTCGAATCGATCCCGGATGCTTTCATGTAGGCGCCCGTGATGTAGACGTCCGTGCGCTTCGAGAGGAAGTAATCGACGCCCGCGTTGATCGTCTGGTAGGCAGCGCTATCTTTGCCGTCTATCGCGCCACCGCGCAGATAGTTGTAGGAAGCGCCGAGCAGCAAGGCCGGTCCGACCCAGTATGCGGTATAGACGTTATAGTTGTTGAAGACCGCGTTGCCGGTATAGCCGAACGGATTCGTCAGGCTCAGGGTTCCTGAGGGGCCGTAGTTCAGATCTTCGAAACGAATGTTCGAATAGCCGCCGCCCACGATGAACGAGCCGAGCGTGTACTGCGCGGCGGTCGCGAGGATGTTCAGCGTACGAGCGGAGGCAAAGCCGCCGAAAATCGGGTTCGACTGGACGCCGGTTACCGTACCGAGGTTGTTTCCCGTCGTCGTACCGTTGGCATTGTTGCCCCAGAATGACTGGTTCGGGTTCTGAATGTGCATGTAGCCTGCGGCCATGCTCAACGAACTGAAGTCGTAGTGGGCGCCGACCGACCAGATGCTGTTCCTGCCGAATGAGCCGGCTACACCGCCGAGGCTGTAGAGACCGGTGAGCGTGAGCCCCCGGAGATTGGGACTCGTGTACTTGATCGCGTTGTTGATTCGCTCGACATCGGCCACGTTGTCGATATCGCCAGGGTGGTCTGCAAATGCGCCCATACCATACGACCCCGCCTGCATCACGCCGATTGAATCGACGATCGAGTCATACTGGCGCCCGAATGTGAGGCTACCCCAGGTGTTGCTCGAAAGTCCGACCCAGGCCTGCCGCCCGAAGAATGTCCCGCCTTGCTGGAACTTGCCGGTGCCCACGTCGAATCCGCTTTCCAGGGCGAAGATCGCCTTGTAGCCGCCGCCGAGATCCTCGTTGCCGCGCAGCCCCCAGCGCGTCCCCTGCATGACTGAACTGGCCATCATCCACTGGCTCGCTCCGGCACGGCCGTTCGGCGCGCCTGACTGGGCCGTCTGGACGTTGTTGACGTAGTTGATCCCTTCGTCGAGAACGCCGTAGAGCGTCACGTTGCTCTGAGCGAACGCTGATGCCCCCGAGGTTAGCGCGAGTGCACCTACCAATGTCTTTGCAAGTTTCAACTTCGTCTCCTTTATTTGTGTCGTAGCGCCTGGTGGAGTCGTGGCGCCGGTTCGGACTGCGTTCGGTCGCTTCTGGATATCACCGCGGCAGCGTGTCGGTCTTTTATATTTCGGGCGCCGGACAAAGTGCTTTCCGATTCGCCTTTCGTCGTGTTGCATCAGCCATGCGGGCCAACCGACGCACACAGGATAGCCACGCACGTTCGCGCGGCGCCAATACGATTTTCCGATCCAGTCAGACGAAGAATGTTGGTGCGCCAGTCAAGAGGAATATCCTCTCAAACCCTCTGCAAACAGTATTGGTCGGAAGGAGGGACCGCTTGGTAGATTGCCTCTACATCGAAACGCTGGACGGCCTTTCGGCATTGAGGCAAACGACGCAAGCAAGAGGGAGCTTTCACTTATGACGAATCAGAACACCGCGGGCCGTACGCCCGTCGTGATCGTTGGGGCAGGGCCGATTGGGCTGTCGCTGGCGGGCGATCTTGGCTGGCGCGGCGTACCGTGCCTGCTGCTCGAACGCAGCGACGGCACGGTCTTTCAGCCGAAGATGGACATGGTCGGCATTCGCACCATGGAGTTCTGCCGCCGCTGGGGCATCGCGCAGGACGTGGAGAATGCCGGCTACAACCGCGATTATCCGCAAGATTACGCGTGGGTCTCGCAGCTCCATGGCGGCTACGAATTCGGACGCGAGCCGTTTCCAACTGTGCGCGACGAACCGAAGCCCGAGCAAAGCCCGCAGAAGCGCGAGCGCTGCCCGCAAAACTTCTTCGACCCCGTTCTCACGCGCTTCGCGCAGCATAGCGGCCGCGTCGACATCCGGTATCAGACCGAGTATCTCTCCCATGAGGAGCGCGCGGACGGTGTCACCGTGTGCGTGCGCGACCTCGCGACCGGCGCCGAACAGAACATCGAGTGTCAATATCTCGTCGGCTGCGACGGCGGCGCGAGCCGCGTGAAAGAGCAACTCGGCATTCGCATGAGTGGCACGCCGGCATTGACCTACACGACCAACGCCATCATTGAGTGCGAAGGCCTTGAGCAACTGCACGACAAACAGCCGGGCTACCGCTACATTTTCATCGGGCCGGAAGGCACCTGGAGCACGGTGGTCGCGATCAACGGCCGCAATTGGTGGCGATTCTCGATCGTTGGTGACGCAACGATGCGCACGCTCCAGGAAGAAGAAGTCGCCGCGGCGTTCCGGTGCGCGGTGGGCCGTGACGATTTCGAGTTTCGCATCGTTTCGCTGATGCCGTGGATCCGCCGGCAACTCGTAGCGGACAACTATGGCACGGCGCGCGTGAAGATCGCGGGCGACGCAGCGCACCTGACTTCGCCGACGGGCGGGTTCGGCATGAACATGGGCATTCAGGACTCCGTCGATCTCGGCTGGAAACTGCAGGCGATGGTCGAAGGTTGGGGCGGCCCGCACCTGCTCGATACCTACGAGTTCGAGCGCCGCCCCGTCGCGATCCGTAACGTGACCGAGGCGACCAGCAACCTCAAGCTCATGCTCACGCCACGCGAGAACCTGAACGCGAAGGTGTTCGAGCCGGGCGCCGAGGGCGACGCGGCGCGGCGGATCTTCGGCGATGCGTACACGCAGATGATGAAGCGCGAGTGGTACACGATCGGCATTCATCTGGGCTTCCGCTACGAAGGCTCGTCGATCGTGGTGCCCGACGGCACGCCCGAACCCGAGGATACGGTCAGTACCTATGTGCAAACCGCACGGCCCGGCCATCGTGCACCGCACGCTTGGCTCGCGCCCGGCCGCTCGACGCTCGATCTGTTCGGCCGCGCGTTCGTGCTGGTGCGTTTCGATCGCGCTATAGAAACGGCGCCGCTGGAGGCCGCGGCGCGGGCAGCCGGCTTGCCGCTGAAGGTCGAGGACATCGACGACGCGCAGGTGCACCGCCTGTACGAGCGTGCGCTGGTGCTCGTGCGTCCCGACGGGCACGTCGCATGGCGCGCCGATGCGTTGCCCGACGACGTGCAGACGCTCGTCGACATCGTTCGCGGCGTTCATCCGTTGGCCTCTCAGACTGCATCTTGCGAAGAGGCGAGTGCGCGATGAAACTGGTTTCGTTCAATTGCGGGCGCATCGGTCTGGTCGAGCCCCAGACCGGCCGCGTCGTCGATGTTACTGACGTCGCGGGCGTCGAGCCGCAGGCGTGGCCTCCGGTCGGGATGGTTCGCCTGATTGCGGACTGGCCCGCGCGCCGCGCGGTGCTGGAGGCCGCCGCGCGGGCGCGCGAAGGGCGGCCGCTCGACGAAGTGCGGCTCGACGCGCCCGTGCAATGGCCGAACAAGGTCATCGCGTTTCCGGCCAACTACCACGCTCATATCGACGAGATGAAGTATGGCACGAACGGCGGTGTGGTCTCGAAGTTCCAGGCGAGCGGGCAGGGGTTCTTCCTGAAGGCGAACTCGAGCCTCAGCGGTCCCGCGGAGCCGATCGTGCTGCCGCCGCTTGGAGGCCGGGAGATCCATCACGAGTGCGAGCTCGGCATCATCGTCGGCAAGCGCGGTCGCGCCATTGCGCGCGAGCAAAGCCACGAGCACGTGTTCGGCTTCACTTGCCTGCTCGACATGGTGGTGCGCGGCAAGGAGGAGCGCGTCATGCGAAAGTCTTTCGACACATTCTGCCCAACGGGGCCGTGGATCACGACAGCTGACGAGGTAGCCGACTTCGGCGCGATCGAGATGAGGCTCTTCGTGAATGGAGAAGAGCGGCAGTCTGCGACCACACGCGATTTGATCGTCGACATCCCCGAGATGATCGCGATGTCTTCGGCCGTGATGACGCTGGAGCCGGGCGACATCATCGCCACCGGCACGCCGGCGGGCGTCGGTCCGGTGAAGGACGGCGACGTGATCGAGATCGTGATCGACGGGATTGGTGCCATGCGCCTGCCGGTGGTGCAAGGCGCCGTGGGCGAACACGCCGTCTGGGATACCGACAAGGCGGGTTTTGCCGTCTGAGCGATATGCGCCCACTACGGCCGGTGGAAAAAGCCGATCGATTCGGGTAACTAATCAAGAGGAGAAAGCGATGTCCCAAGTCGACGCGCCCGTGCCGGTGGCGCCACCCGGATATTTCGAGGATCTGCAGGCGCATGCGCTCTCGCCGGGCTGGGCGAAGAAAGTGCCGCAGATGTGGGCGGCGCCGCGTTCGCGTTTCGTGCCGGCCGTCTGGCGCTATGCCGAGGCGCGTGCCGCGCTCGATGCGGCCTGTGCGTTCGTGTCGCCCGAGTTCGCCGAGCGGCGCAATCTGATCATGGTGAATCCGGTCGCCGACAACATCTATCCGACCTGTCGCAATCTGGTCGCGGCATATCAACTCGTGCTGCCCGGCGAGACCGCCCGTTCGCACCGCCATGCGCCGAACGCGCTGCGTCTGATTCTCGACGCGGGCGCGGACACATGCACGATCGTCAATGGCGTCCGGATCGAGGTTGCGCCCGGCGATGTCGTGCTTACGCCGTCGTGGCACTGGCATGGCCATCGCAACGGCGGCGATACGCCGGCATTCTGGATCGACTTTCTCGATGTCCCGCTCGTGCAGAACCTCGAATGCATGTTCTTCGAGGATCACCCGCAGCGCAACGAGCCGGCTGCAGGTGACGCGCCCGACTCGCCGTTACGCCGCAAGGGCACGGATCTCGCGCGCATGGCGCGCGAAGAGGGGACCGTCGACCTCGCCACGGACCGTCTGCACACGACGGGGGTTCATGCGCTCGGCCTGAAGCACGGCGAGCGGCATGTGCAACCGAAGCGCATCGACAACAACCTCTACGCGGTCGTGGCGGGCAGCGTGCGCATGCAGATCGAGCATTTCGGCGCAGTCGAACTCACTCGCGGCGATGTGGCGGTCGTGCCGTGCTGGCATGAATTCGACATTGAAGGCCTCGCGCCCGAATCACAACTCGTTCGCGTGACCGACGCACCGGCCTTCGAGGCCCTGGGTTTTCGCAACGTCAGCGCCCTCGGAAAGGGAGAGTGAAGTGAAATTCAGTGAAGAGCAGCAAATGCTGCGTGAGATGGTACGCCGGGTGGCGGACGAGCAGGTGCGCCCGCTCGTGCCCGGGATGGAGGAAACGCGCCGTTTTCCCGAGGAGCTCGTCGAGGTGTTCGGCGATCTCGGTCTGTTGCAGATGTGGGTGCCCGAGGAATATGGCGGCCCGGGCGGCGACCTGACATCGGTCTGTATCGCGAAGGAAGAGATAGGTAAAGCCTCGCTCGCAGCGTCCACGCTGTGTGCGAACAATTCGATCGGGCTCATCCTGCCGCTGCTGCATTTCGGCACGGCAGCGCAAAAGGACCGCTATCTGAACGAGGCCGCGAAGGGACGCACGATCTCCGCCGTCGCGATCACGGAACCGGAGGCGGGCTCCGATGTGTCCGCCATTCGCACCCGGGCGCGCCGCGACGGCGACAGCTACGTGATCGACGGCCAGAAGAGCTGGATCACGTGGGCGGCGCAGGCGAACTACATGCTCGTGTTCGCGCGCACGTCGGAAGGCCGCGGGCACGAAGGCATCAGCGTGTTCCTCGTCGACACGAAAACGCCGGGACTCAAGATTGGCCGCAAGGAAATGAAGATGGGGCGGCACGGGTCGCCAAGCTACCAGGTGTTCTTCGAGAACATGCGCGTGGAGGCCGATTGCCTGCTCGGCGAAGAGGGAAGCGGCTTCAAGGCCTGCATGCGCATTCTGGACCTGAATCGTCCTTCGGTCGCGGCCTCGTCGCTCGGCCTCGCGCAGGCTGCCCTTGACGAATCGTTGCGCTATGCGCAAGAGCGCCGGCAGTTCGGCAAGCGCATTGGCGACTTCCAGGCGATCCAGTTCAAGCTTGCCGACATGGCCATGAAGATCGAAGCGGCGCGCACGCTGCTCTATAGCAGCGCACAGGAAATCGACGGCGGCGATACGAGCCGCCTCACGCTGCTTTCGTCGATGGCGAAGTGCTACGTGACCGACGTTGCGATGGAAGTGGCGCTCGAGGCCGTGCAGGTGCACGGGTCCTATGGCTATTCGACCGAATACCCCGTCGAGCGCTTCATGCGCGACGCCAAGCTCAACCAGATTCTCGAAGGCACGAACGAGATTCACCGGCTCATCATCGCGCGGCAGTTGCTCGGCAAATGACCGGCGCGCAGAACACCTGACACGCAAAGGACACAGCTATGACGACTCAACTCCATCCGGCCCTCGGCAGCGCGGCTCGCGCGTTTCTTTCGCGCACGCATCAGCACCTCGTGGATGGCAACCTGCTCGCAGGCGAAACGGGGCAGCGCACGGACATCCTCGATCCAGCAACGGGCGAGCGCATCGCGACCGTGGCCGAAGGCAGCGCGCTCGACGTCGACCGCGCCGTCGCTGCTGCCCGTCGCGCCTTCGATGGCCCCTGGCGCAAAGTCCCGGCCGCCGAGCGTACGCGCATCATGCTGCGCTTCGCGAGCCTGATCGAGGCCAATGCCGAAGAGCTTGCAGAACTCGAATGCATCAACAGCGGCAAGCCGCTGCCGTTCTGCCGCAACGGTGACGTGGCGGGCATCGTCGAGATGCTGCGCTATATGGCGGGCTGGACGACGAAGATGGGCGGCGAAACGCCCAACGTATCGCTGGCCGGAGAGTGGCACGCCTACACGCTGCGCGAGCCGGTCGGCGTGGTCGGTCAGATCATTCCGTGGAATTTCCCGCTCAACATGGCGATGTGGAAAATCGCGCCCGCGCTCGCGGCCGGCTGCACGATCATCCTGAAGCCCTCGGAGCAGACGCCGCTCACGGCGCTGCGGCTCGGCGAACTGGCGCTCGAAGCCGGTTTGCCGGCCGGTGTGCTCAATATCGTGACCGGTTTCGGCAATCCGGTCGGCGCTGCCATCGCCGCGCATCCGGGCATCGACAAGGTGGCCTTTACGGGGTCGGGGGAAACGGGCCGCCGCATATTGCAGGCCGCGGCTGGCAATCTGAAGCGCGTATCGCTCGAACTGGGCGGCAAGTCGCCCGTGATCGTCTTTCCTGATGCGAATCTCGAAGCCGCCGCCGCGGGGGTTTGCTCGTCGATCTTCTTTCACGCCGGGCAGATCTGCGCGGCGGGTTCGCGGCTCTATGTCCACGAACGCGCGTTCGACGAGATGCTGGACCGGATCAAGCGGCGCGCCAATGCGATGAAGCTCGGCCACGGCCTCGATGCCGGCACCGACATGGGTCCCGTGATCTCCCGCCGGCAGCTCGACCGCGTGGCGGGCTACATCCATAGCGGGCAGCAGGAGGGCGCCACGCTTGCCGCGGGCGGCGGGACGTGCGGCGAGCGCGGCTATTTCGTGCAGCCGACTGTGCTGACCGGTGTGAAGCCCGGCATGAAGGTGCACGACGAAGAGATTTTTGGCCCGGTGCTCTGCGCGATGTCGTTCGAGAGCGACGACGACCTCGATCGTATCGCCGCTGCCGCCAACGCGACCACGTATGGCCTCGCGGCAAGCATCTGGACCCGCGACCTCGCGCGCGCGCACAAGATGGCCAGCCGCATGGAGGCGGGCATCGTCAACGTGAACGCGCTGAGCTCGCCCGACGCGACCTTGCCTTATGGCGGTTACAAGCAATCGGGTTGGGGCCGCGAGCGCGGTTTCGATGCGATCGAACTCTATACGCAGGTGAAGGCCGTTGCGGTGAATCTCAACGTTTGAGCCACGGCGGCCAAGCGCATCGACGAAGGAGTTGAGGAGATGAGCCGAACTTGCATTATTGTCGGCGCGAGCCATGCGGCAGCGCAGCTCGCGCCCAGCTTGCGCCAGGAAGGATGGGACGGGCGCATCGTGGTGATCGGCGACGAGCCGCACTTGCCCTATCATCGGCCGCCGCTGTCGAAGGGCTACCTGTTGGGCGAGAAGAGCCGCGAGGAACTGCTGATCCGCAGCGCGCAAACCTATGCGCGTTTCGATATTGAGTTTCGGCTCGGCGAGCGCGTCACGTCGATCGACCGCGTGGGCCGAGCCGTCACGCTCGCTTCGGGCGAGTCGCTCGCGTGGCACAAGCTCGCGCTGTGCACCGGCACGCGCGTGCGCACGGTCGAGCTGCCCGGCGGCGGGCTCGCGGGGGTGCACTATCTGCGCGGCATCGCCGACATCGATCGAATCCGTGGCGACGTGTTGCCGGGCAAGCGCGCCGTGATCGTCGGCGGCGGCTATATCGGGCTCGAAACGGCGGCCGTGCTGAATCAGCTCGGCATGCGCGTCAGTGTGCTCGAAATGGCGCCGCGCGTGCTCGCGCGCGTGACCGCGCCGGAGGTGTCGGCGTTCTTCGAGCGGGTGCATCGCGAGGCTGGAGTGGAGATCCATACGGGTGTGGTGGTCGCGCGCTTCGAGGGAAGCGGGCGCGTCGAGCAGGTCGTCTCGCACGATGGGGGCCGCTGGGCTGCGGATCTGGTCGTGATCGGAGTGGGCGTGCTGCCGAACGTAGAGCTCGCCGCGCAAGCGAACCTCGCCATCGACGACGGCATCGTGGTCGACGCCTGTGCGCGTACGAACGACCCCGACATCGTGGCGGCCGGTGATTGCACGCGGCATCCTTCGCCATGGTACGGAGCCGTGCGGCTCGAATCTGTGCCGAACGCGACCGAGCAGGCGAAAAGCGCGGCGGCCGCAGTGTGCGGCAAGTCGAAACCCTACGCGGCGCTCCCCTGGTTCTGGTCGGATCAATATGACATCAAGTTGCAGATCGCCGGGCTCAACCAGGGCTATGACACGGTTGTGTTGCGCGGCGATCGCGAAGCGGGCCACAGCTTCGCGGCGTTCTATCTGAAGCAGGGGCGGCTCGTGGCGGCGGACTGCGTGAACCGTCCTCAGGAGTTCATGGCCAGCAAGCGGCTGATCGCCGGGCAGATTGAGGTGGATGCCGCGCAACTGGCCGACGAAGGGTTCGCGTTGAAGACGCTCGTTGCCAGTGCGTGCGCCTGATCATTTCATTGCATGAGAGAGAGGTGTGTGATGCCGGTTATCAAGTATGTGCAGGCGAACGGCCTGATCGTGGAGGCCGACGTGCCGTTCGGCAGTTCGGTGATGCAAGGCGCGGTCGATCACATGGTCGAAGGCATCGTTGCCGAGTGTGGCGGCGCGTGCAGCTGTGCGACCTGTGCCGTCCATGTGGACGAGGCGTGGGTGAGCCTGGTCGGTGAGGCTTGCGATCTCGAACGAGACATGCTCGAAGGGATCGGCATTCAGGGTGCAAATAGCCGCCTGAGCTGCCAGATCGAGATTACGTCCGAGCTGGACGGCCTCGTTGTGGCGGTGCCCGCCTGAGCAAGCGGCGCACGTCGCCAGACAAATAGCCGCGAGGAGAGACGATGGGCCAGTGGGATGACAAGTTCGAACGTGCGGCGCGCAAATGGGCGAGCTGGACGATGCCCGAGTACGCGCGGACGGACCGCGTAATCGGCCGGATACTGGAGGACAAGGCTCGCCGGCTCCCTTACCGCGAGGTCTTTCAGTTTGGCGAGAACGCGGTGTCGTTCGAGCAGTTGAACGCGTGGAGCAACCGCGTCGCCAATGGCTTTCTTGCCGTGGGCGTGCGGCCCGGCGACAAAGTCGCGCTGATGCTCGCGAACCGGCTCGAATTCATGCTCGCCTGGTTCGGCCTCGCGAAGATCGGCGCCGTTTGCGTCCCGATCAACGTGGCGCTCAAGGGCGACGGTCTCGCGTGGCAAATCGATCAGGCCGATTGCGTGGCGCTCGTGACCGAGCCGGCGTATCTGGGCGCGCTGGAGGCCGTCGCAGAGCATTTGCCGAAACTGCGGCATCTCGTGGTGGTGAGCGAGCGCGCCTTCGACGCCGCGCGTCTGCCTGCGTGGCACGGCGTGCAGGCGTTGCATTTCGGCGCACTGTTCGCGCATGCCGAAAGTGCACCGGGCTTGAGCGTCGACTTCCGGCAACTGTCGACGATCTCGTACACCTCCGGCACGACCGGGCGCTCGAAGGGCGTCATGATCAGCCATCACTACTGGTATGAAATCTGGGCACAGGCGGTCCAGTACGCACGCTACACCGAGGACGACGTGCTCTACACGGGCCTGCCGTTCTTTCATACGAGCGCGCACGGGACGACCGGCCCCGCGATTCTGGCCGGGGCGAAGGCCGTGCTCGTCGAGCGCTTCTCCGCGAGCAGGATGTTCGACGATTGCCGTCGCTGGCAATGCACGTCGGCGAAATTCATCGGCAGCATGCTGGCGATCCTGATGAAGCAGCCGCCTTCGGCGCTCGATGCCGACAACCCGCTCCGGCTGATGGTCGGCGCCGCTGCCCCGCGCCAGATCTGGCAGGCCTTCGAGAACCGCTTTCAGACGCGGCTGCTTGAACTCTACGGCATGACCGAATGCAGCGGCTGCCTTGTGAATCCCTATGAAGACCGCCGTCCGGGATCATGCGGCAAAGCGATCAACGGCTATGAGGTCAAGCTCGTCGACGAGGACGGCAACGACGTGCCGGCCGGCCGCACCGGCGAGGTCGTCGTGAAGCCGCAGCGTCCGTATCTCGGTACCACGGGCTATTACAGCGAGCCGGAAGCGACGCTGGAGTTGTTGCGCGATCGGTGGATACAGACGGGGGATCTCGCGACCCAGGATGCCGATGGGTACTTCTATTACGTCGATCGCAAGAAGCAGGCGCTACGCCGGCGTGGCGAGAACATTTCCTCATTCGAGGTGGAGGCCGTCATCGGCGGCCATCCGGACGTGCTCGAATCGTGCGTGGTCGGCGTGCCTTCTGAGTTGGGCGAGGACGAGGTCAAGGCCGTCGTGGTGCTGCGGCCCGGTGCGGCGATCAGCGCGCGCGAGCTGATCGCGTGGTGCGAGCCGCGTCTCGCCTACTTTGCGATTCCGCGCTACGTCGCCTTTCGCAATGCGTTGCCGAAGACGCCGAGCGAGCGGGTCGAGAAGTATCGGCTACGCGCCGAGGGCGTGACGCCCGATTGCTGGGACCGCGAACGGGCCGGCGTCATGCTCGCTCGCTGAAGCGCAGCGCGCGCTTCGCATCATCGCAATTCGATCTGATGTTCGCGCAAAACAGTATTGGACCGGCTGAGCGTTTGCCGCGAAGCTTGGAGATCAGGGCAGTCACTTCGTGCAGGAACCGGACGTAGTCCTGATCATGTTGTGATGCGCGAGTTTGACATAACCGGATCGCCTGCGGGCAAGGAGAGCAAGACGTGGCAAACGCGAAATTCAGACTCAAGGTGTCCGTCGATCAGGACGTTTGCGTGGGAGCCGGACTCTGCGTGCTATCCACGAGCGAGGTGTTCGATCAGCGCGACGAGGATGGCGTCGTCAGGCTCCTGCAGACGCAGCCGGACGAGGCGCACTACGAGAAGGTGCTCGGTGCGGTGCGCAAATGCCCGTCGAAGGCGATCAAGGTCGAAAAGCTGCCGTGCGGCGTGGATGACGTGGGAGAAGCGCCATGAGCGGCCATCGAGGCTCGATCGTGATCGTCGGAGCTGGGCAGGCCGCGTTGCAGGCGGCCGCTTCGCTGCGCGAGCAGGGTCACGCAGGCCCACTGCGCATGATTGGTGACGAGGAGGGTTTGCCGTATTCGCGGCCGCCTTTGTGCAAGGCATGGCTCGCCGGTAACGGCGATGCTGGCGAGCTTCGCCTCGAAGAAAAGGACTGGTTCGCGGCAATGGACGTTGATCTGCTGGAAGGCGAGCGCGTCGTGTCGATCGATCGGGCAGCGCGCTCGCTCAAGCTCGCTTCGGGTAGGGCGTTCGGTTACGACCATCTGATTCTCGCGACCGGCGCGCGCAATCGTGTGCCGTCGTTCGCCCGCACCCCGCTGGAGGGCGTCGTCTCGCTGCGCACGCTCGCCGATGCCGCGGCACTGAAGGCGCGGCTCGCCGTGGCACGGCGGCTCGTGGTGATCGGCGCGGGGTTTCTCGGCCTCGAAGTCGCGAGCCTGGCGGCCGCGTGCGGCCGCGAGGTGCATGTCGTCGAGTCGCTCGAACGGGCGATGAAGCGCGCGCTATCCAAGACGATGTCGGCCCATGCCACCGCTCATCTCGAACGCTCCGGCGTGCGCTTCACGTTTGACGCGCGGGTTACGCGGCTGCACGGCGCGGCCGGTCGCGTCGAGGCGGTCGAGCTCGCGGACGGCACGCGGTTGCCCTCGGACCTGGTGCTCGTGGCGACGGGCGTCGAGCCGAACTGCGTGCTGGGGCTGGAATGCAAGCTGCCCGTGTTCAATGGCTTCGTCGTCGACGCTCGCTTGCGTACGGCCGACCCGGCTATCTCCGCGATCGGCGACTGCGCCGCGTTTCCCTATGCCTTTGACGGCGGCGACCTGATCCGTCTGGAGTCGGTGCAGAACGCCGTCGATCAGGCGCGACACGTCGCGCGCACGGTGCTCGGCGCACCCGACTGCTATGACACGACGCCAATCTTCTGGAGCGAGCTGGCGGGCGCCCGCCTGCAGATCGCCGGCATCGCGCGGCGCCTCGACGGCAGCGTGGTGCGCCGCGACCCGCTCAGCGGCGGCTTCTCGGTGTTTCGGTATCGGCACGACCGGCTCACGGGCGTCGAATCGTTCAACTGCCCCGCCGACCATATGCTCGCGCGACGCATGCTGCAAAGGCGCGTGAGCCCGACGCGCGAGCAGGCGGCCGATCCCTCGTGCGATCTGAAAGCGCTGCTTGCGGCGCGGATGGCGTGAGCGCGCATCGGGGCGGCGGGCATAGCGAGGCGGCGCCGATACTATCGGGCATTCGTATCCTGGACATGACCTCCGTCATCTTCGGGCCGTATTGCACGGCCACCCTCGCCGAACTGGGTGCCGAGGTCATCAAGCTCGAACCGCCGGGCGGCGACGAGATCCGCCGCCTTGGCCGTCCCGCGCACTCGCGCGGCATGGGCCCGGCGCATATGACACTCAATCGCGGTAAGCGATCGGTCGTCTGGGACCTCAAGACGCCGCGCGGCAAGACCGCATTGTGCCGCCTGCTGCGCCGCTGCGACGTGTTCATTCACAACCTGCGCGGCGATGCGATCGAGCGTCTCGGGCTTGGTTACGACGCGGCACGCGCGATCCGTGCCGATCTCGTCTATGTTCATTGCACGGGCTTCGGCGAAGGCGGCCCTCGGGCGGGCAAGCCCGCCTATGACGACATCGTGCAGGCGGCGTCGGGCGCGGCGTCGCTGCTGCCGCGTGCCGACGGGGACGCCGCGCCGCGCTATTTGCCGATGGCGCTCGCGGACAAGGTTGCGGGCCTGCATGCCGTCTATGCCGTGCTCGGCGCGCTGCTGCATCGCGAACGGACCGGCGCAGGGCAGGCTGTCGAGGTGCCGATGTTCGAAAGCTTCACGCACTTCCTGTTGCAGGAGCATCTCTATGGCCGCGCGTTCGTGCCGCCGAATGCCCCGGCTGGCTATCCGCGTCAGCTCGACGCGTCTCGTCAGCCGATGCGCTGCCGCGACGGTTATCTATCGGTGGCGCCTTATACCGATGAACGCTGGGTGCGCTTCTTCGAGGTCACGGGTCACGCGGCCTTTCTGCGGCGCGAGGGGCTGCGCACGGCGCGCGAGCGTTTTCGGGCGCTCGATCGCATGCAGACGGAAATGGCGCGAATTCTGGCGACGCGAACCGTACGTGAATGGCTCGCGCTCTTCGACACGTTCGATATACCGGCGGCGCCGGCCGTCGATCTCGATAGTGTGTTCGACGACGCGCATCTGAACGCTGTTGGCTTCTTCAGGCGCCGCACGCATCGCACGGAGGGGGACTACCTCGAGATGCGCCTGCCAGTGCGTTTTCATGGCGCGCAGGCTGTTGAAACCACCGGCGCGCCGCTGCTTGGCGAGCACAGTGACGACGTGGCTCGCTGGCTCGCGCGTGCGTGCGCAAATGATCCGCAACTCGATGACAGGAACGGGGGCGCGGAAGCTCGCGAGAACGCACCACGGCGGGGAGTTGAGGACTGAATCGTCCCCGGGGGGATAGCGCTGGCTTGAGACTTGGGTAGCACGAAAAAGGTGTATTTACTTGGTACGGCTTTCTGTAAATCGCAAAAGGGATGAGAGGGTGATGAGGATTCTGGTGCCGATAAAAAGAGTTGTCGATTACAACGTGAAGGTTCGTGTGAAGTCGGATGGCACGGGCGTCGACATCGCCAACGTCAAGATGTCGATGAACCCGTTCGACGAAATCGCCGTGGAAGAAGCGGTGCGTCTGAAGGAAGCGGGCGTGGCGACGGAAGTCATCGCGGTGTC
>NZ_JAFA01000115.1 GCF_000519185.1 Paraburkholderia nodosa DSM 21604
GCGGTGTATGGACCGGAGACATGGGTAACAGGTGTGCGGGGACATGGGTAACACTTCGGGCGAGTGATTCGCCTGGAGCCGTTCATGCCCTGGAACCCGAGAAACACCATGAACCTGCGTCTGGAATTCGTGAATCTGGCCTTGCAGGAAGGCGCCAACCGGCGTGAGCTGTGCCGGCGTTTCGGCATCAGCCCGAAGACCGGCTACAAGTGGCTGGCCCGGCATGCCCAGGATGACAGCGCCGCCGCGTTGGCGGACCGCTCGCGCCGGCCCCTGCAGAGTCCGGCGCGCACCGCTCCCTCAATTGAGCAGCAGGTGGTCGATCTGCGCCAGGCACATCCCGCCTGGGGCGGGCGCAAGATCAAGCGGCGCCTCGAGGATCTCGGCCACACCGCGGTGCCCGCACCGAGCACCGTGACCGATATCCTGCATCGCCACGGCCTGATCCGCGCGGAGGCTTCGGAGGCTGCCACTGCGTGGCAGCGCTTCGAACACGCGCATCCGAATTCACTCTGGCAGATGGACTTCAAGGGGTGGTTTGAACTGCAGGACGGACGGCACTGCTCGCCGCTGACGGTGCTGGACGATCATTCGCGTTTTAACCTGACGCTCGATGCGTGCGGCAGGACCGACACGTCCACCGTACGCGCGCATTTGCGGCAGACGTTTCGCCGTTATGGGCTACCGTTTCGCATCAACGCGGACAACGGCTCGCCATGGGGCAGTCCCAGTCAGCCGGGACAGCTCACCGAACTGGCCATCTGGCTGCTCCGGCTCGGTGTGCGTCTGTCCCATAGCCGGGTGGCCCACCCGCAGACCAACGGCAAGGACGAACGGTTTCACCGCACGCTGAAGGCCGAGGTGCTCAGCGGCCGTCGCTTCGACAGCCTGCGAAACGCCCAGCGGGCGTTTGACGAGTGGCGCACGGTCTATAACCATCAGCGCCCGCATCAGGCCCTGCAGATGGCCACCCCGATCACCCGTTACCGGCCCAGTGCGCACCCTTATCCGGAGACACTGCCGCCGATCGAATATCGCAGTGACGACACGGTGGTACGTGTGGGGTGGAATGGAGAACTACGTTTCCGGTGCCGGTCTTTCAAGGTTTCAAATGCGCTGCACAAGCTGCCGGTTGCCGTGCGCCCCAGCGCAGGAAGCGGCAACCGCTATGACCTGTTTTTCCTGCATCATCACCTCGGAACCATCAACCTGGACCGGCCCGAATGAGCGGATCATGTGTTACCCATGTCCCCGCACACCTGTTACCCATGTCTCCGGTCCATACACCGC
>NZ_JAFA01000116.1 GCF_000519185.1 Paraburkholderia nodosa DSM 21604
AACCTGTGCGTCCTGCCCACCCACGCGGGGCGGAGGCACACCTGTTATAGGATCAAGCCTTACGGGCAATTAGTATCAGTTAGCTTAACGCATTACTGCGCTTCCACACCTGACCTATCAACGTCCTGGTCTCGAACGACCCTTCAAGGGGCTCGAAGCCCCGGGGATATCTCATCTCAAGGCGAGTTTCCCGCTTAGATGCTTTCAGCGGTTATCTCTTCCGAACATAGCTACCCGGCGATGCCACTGGCGTGACAACCGGTACACCAGAGGTTCGTCCACTCCGGTCCTCTCGTACTAGGAGCAGGTCCCTTCAAATATCCAGCGCCCACGGCAGATAGGGACCAAACTGTCTCACGACGTTTTAAACCCAGCTCACGTACCTCTTTAAATGGCGAACAGCCATACCCTTGGGACCGGCTACAGCCCCAGGATGAGATGAGCCGACATCGAGGTGCCAAACACCGCCGTCGATATGAACTCTTGGGCGGTATCAGCCTGTTATCCCCAGAGTACCTTTTATCCGTTGAGCGATGGCCCTTCCATACAGAACCACCGGATCACTATGACCTGCTTTCGCACCTGTTCGACTTGTGAGTCTCACAGTCAAGCACGCTTATGCCATTGCACTATCAGCACGATTTCCGACCGTACCTAGCGTACCTTCGTACTCCTCCGTTACCCTTTGGGAGGAGACCGCCCCAGTCAAACTGCCTACCATGCACTGTCCCCGATCCGGATTACGGACCAAGGTTAGAACCTCAAACAGATCAGGGTGGTATTTCAAGGACGGCTCCACGGAAACTAGCGTTCCCGCTTCACAGCCTCCCACCTATCCTACACAAACCGGTTCAAAGTCCAATGCAAAGCTACAGTAAAGGTTCATGGGGTCTTTCCGTCTAGCCGCGGGGAGATTGCATCATCACAAACACTTCAACTTCGCTGAGTCTCGGGAGGAGACAGTGTGGCCATCGTTACGCCATTCGTGCAGGTCGGAACTTACCCGACAAGGAATTTCGCTACCTTAGGACCGTTATAGTTACGGCCGCCGTTTACCGGGACTTCAATCAAGAGCTTGCACCCCATCATTTAATCTTCCGGCACCGGGCAGGCGTCACACCCTATACGTCCACTTTCGTGTTTGCAGAGTGCTGTGTTTTTATTAAACAGTCGCAGCCACCAGTTTATTGCA
>NZ_JAFA01000117.1 GCF_000519185.1 Paraburkholderia nodosa DSM 21604
CACCGTTTGACAAACTCCGGCGCAAAGCGCCGTACCATGCAGGATCTTCGTGTGCGTGAGACTCCGTTCACCATCGTATCGACCCGTAGAACTAAATGATTTTGTCACCAGCGCGGCCTTGTGGGGTTGCGATCGGAGCCGTGCGAGTAGACACATTTAATGTGCTCTACGGCCGGCGCCGACGGCAACGCGAGCCTGTAAGCGAAGTACGGGACCTTCTTGAGGTCCGCGCCTGCTCAAGTGTCGGTGGCAACGAAACCGTTACCGCCCGGCACCCCTCCCTGTGTCGGCTCCGTGCTCGCAGAGCAGCTTTGCATGCGCCAGAGCTAGCAACGTCTCAATTCGCCCCCCTCGCATGGTCGCCCTCGGGCTGGCAGAGTTGATAGGACGACGCGCCTTTAAACTTTCGGCGTATCGCGGTTATGTTTGCAGTAGCTCAGGGCAGGAGGCCGGAGCACAGTAGCGCATCTCCGTCGAATGACTGGACTCGGCGGCGCCTGGATCATTCGAAGCTGCATGGTGGCTGTCTCTTGGTGGCCGAACCCAGAACTTTCTGCAGCCGGACATGCTCTTCCAGAGAGCCAGCTAAATGAACTGCCCTTCGAGAACTTCCTTTGACGCTGATTGCAGTGTCGTAACAGTTCGCTGACAATGATGCAGGCGTGCAATTACGCCGTCGGGCTTGCGGTCGTCAACCGACATATCGCGACTGCGGCGCCGTTCACGACGGGCGTGCGCTCCATGGATCGGCCGGCAAACTCCGCCTGNGCAATGCCTTGCCGGACGCCGCCACAAACGCTCCCCGATGCCTCATTGATGCAGAATCGGCGCAATGGCCACAACGACANGACCTGAATACGATGGACGACCCAGAATCGCTTTCCCTGGCACTNCCCGACGGCACTAAGGTCTCTGCGCTCCTCCGGGTGCCGGAGGGGGCGCGAGCCCTGTATGTCTTCGCGCACGGTGCCGGGGCGGGCATGCAGCATGCCGGCATGTCGTCATTGGCCGACGCGCTTGCGGCGGCCGATGT
>NZ_JAFA01000013.1 GCF_000519185.1 Paraburkholderia nodosa DSM 21604
TGCCATGGCCCAGATGCTCGGACATCTCCGTCTCGAGCGCCCGCTCCACCAGCATCTTGGTCAGTTGCTTGAGCAGGCCATTCTCGCCGATCAGGTCCTCTGGCTTCTGGTAGTTCGTTAGTAGGCTGTCTGCCAGCTTGACGAGTTCAGGATCGGGCTTCTCTCTTTTATTGCGTTTCGCTACGGTCATCTATGCTCCTATTGATGGCAGTCTCCCGCCAAATGACCGTTTACACAAAACTTTTTACACCCTCTGCTGCGCGCGCAGTTTTGCGCCGTAGCGGCTAGCACTCGCGCGCTCGATCGCGGTCGCGCCTCGGTGCGACCATCTCGATTCGACCTCAGCGACATTAGACGCAAGCGCACCATAACCGGCTATGCTTCGGTTTTTATTGCCGGCGTCTTCCTTCCCTCGATGACATTGCTGACCCGCGCGAGCGCGCGTTGCGCTGCTGCACTGCTCTTCGCCCTGCCGATCGCATCCGTCCACGCCGACGGTGACGACACCGCCCTGACCAACCTCGTCGCGCTCGTTTCGCAGCGGCTGGCGCTCGCCAAACCAGTCGCGCACTGGAAATGGCAGCATCACAAGCCGATCACCGACACGCCCCGTGAAGACGCCCTGCTCGCCGACGTGCAGAAGCGCGCCACGACAGCCGGTGTCGATCCCGCGTTTGCGCGTGCGTTCTTCCGCGATCAGATCGATGCCAGCACACAAATGCAGAAGTCGCTATTCGACACGTGGCGTGCCTCCCAGGCGCCCAGCGACCCAGCACCGGATCTCGCCACGGCGACGCGGCCCCAACTCGACAGACTCACCGGACAACTGATCGGCGCGCTCGCACGCGTGCAACCGCTGCGCGGCGCACCGGATTGCCCGGCGCGCGTCGCAAGAACGGTTGCGAACTGGAAGGAACTCACGCGATACGACTCCGCGCGCACGAGTGCGATGAATCAGGCGCTGGAGCACGTGTGCGAATCGGGCGGCGTCGGCGGGGTCGCCTAAGCGCGGTTGTTATGCCGCGCTCGTAAGGCCGTCGGCCTCGGAAGGCTGCAGCACCTGCACGCGCAGGCCGCGCTCGAAGTGCGTCTGCAGAATGCGCCAGGTCGAGAGTTCGAACACGCGCTCGGCGCTGCTGTCCACCAGCACCACGGCCTCGGCCGTGGTGGGAAAGGCGCCCATATAGCACCAGCGATCGATCAGGTGATAAATCTCGGCGCCATTCGTCGAGTCCTGCTCGAGCACGACCACTGCGCCGCCGAACGGCCAGGGCGCCGTTCCAAGGTCGGCGGGGTCGCGCTTCGACACACGCGGCACGCGGTTGAACGAGGGCTTGAGCGTGGCGATCCACTGCGCTTCGACGAGGAGCGCGCCAAGCTCGCCGCCTGTCGCACGCCACTCCACGCGTCGGACCTGCTGCGCCATCCGTTGTTCGCGTGAAGAGCGCCTCTCACCCGAAAGATGCGCGCGCACGCGCTGGCGCACCCGCACGCTGCGCCCCACATAGAGCGGCACGTCGTTCTCGCCATAGAAAGCATAAACGCCGTGGCCTGCCGGCGCCGTGTCGATGAGTTCGTCGGTAATGTCGCCGGCCAGTACGTGACGGCGCGTCGTACGATCGATCTGCGACGCCAGCGCTTCCCCGGGCACCAGCGCCGGCAGGCGCTGCCAGAACTGCCAGAGGAGATCGGCGTCGGCTAGCGCGCGATGGCGATCCGACGGTACGAGCGCGTGGCGCTCGACCAGCGCGTCGAGCCCGTGGCGCTTCTCACCCGGAAAAAGCGCCCGTGACAGGCGCACGGTGCACAGGACGTCGGGATTGAAGGAATAACCGGCTCGCTCGAACTCCGCGCGCAGAAAGCCGCGGTCGAAAGCCGCGTTGTGCGCGACGAAGAGCTTGCCGGCGAGTCGCCCATGGAGTTCCGCGGCAATCTCGGCGAAGCGCGGAGCGCCGCGCACCATCTGGTCCGTAATACCGGTGAGCTGCTGGATAAAGGGCGGGATAGGTTGGCCGGGATCGACGAGGGTGCTCCATCGTGTCACCTGCCCTTGCGCCACCTCCACAACGCCAACTTCGGTAATGCGGTGCTCGCCTACCGAACCGCCGGTCGTCTCGAGGTCCACGAAGACGATGGGAAGGTCGCCGGCAGGCTGCGCGGCGCTCAAGGAGGATTCAAACATGGTGAAACGACGGGGGAAATGGAAAACGGCCCAAGTATGCACTGTTTGGACGCCACGCGCCGACGGTTCCGGCTGTTAAGTGTGACTTTTGGCTTTTAGTGAAAACCCGAATCGGGAAAGTCGCAGATTCCCAGGGTTTCCCCGATTAAATCCGTGAGTTAAAACCGTGGTTATTAATATTGACTAAAAATCAATATGTCAAAAATAAAAAAGCCCCGGGTTCGCCCGGGGCCTGGTGTCGCATGAGCGCTCGCGCAGCGAGCGCCCGCACGCTGTACTTACAGCGGCTGGATGTTCGCGGCCTGCTTGCCCTTCGGACCGACCTTGACGTCGAACGACACACGCTGGTTCTCCTTCAACGACTTGAAGCCGTCGGCGCGGATTTCCGAGAAGTGCGCGAACAGATCGTCGCCGCCGGCGTCAGACGTGATGAAGCCAAAGCCCTTCGCATCATTGAACCATTTGACGATACCGGTTTCCATGTTTCAGTTTCCCTCGAGATTTTAATGACGCGGGTAATAACCCTCACGCCGTATCCAGCCAATTCCCGCCGTCCCGCTTCAACGAATTCCACATTTTGAAATTGCAGCAGAACGAAAATCAGCTTTGCCGTTATACGGGGAACGTCAATCGCCAGTCAAGCGAATTTTTTATAACAGCATTCCCGATTCAACGATAAAAGCGGTACGCATCAAAAGGCGGCAACAAATCGTATGCGAACCGAATCGATATATAGCCCAGCGTCACTTTTACCCGATTATCTCGCTCACGTCATTTCTACCGGGAAGTTTTCCCGAAATGTAACAATTCGTGTCAAACGTAAGTGTTTCTCCCGGTTGTTCGAGTAATACATTCAATTCATGATCCATATTGTTAGCGGCATCGGAGGTCATCATGCTGACAGCTCTGCGGCGATGGATTCATTGGCTCGTACAAACGGACGGGATTGCGCCAACGGCTGAAGAAGCCGAAACCTATGGCGCATGGCACGGGGACCACTGGCACAACCTGCTGTGTTCCCCTATGGACGCAAGGCACTACGTAATGGAAGACTGGAGCCTGCAGCCTGAGCCGCCGCAAGCGGGCACCCAATAGGGGTACGCGTAGCGCGCGTGGCCTGAAGACGGGCAAAAAAAAGCGCGGCTGAAAAGGCCGCGCCGACAAAGGTTTGGAGATCTTTTTCGTCAACGAAAAAGTCTGCTTCGGAAAGCAGCGATTGAAGTATAGCCGGACCCACGTCTGACGATTAAGTAGACGGCGCACAATCATCTGTTACGCTGCGCGCAATAATCAGTTGAGACCGTTTTAAGCCGTTTTTCGCAATCGATTGTTGTAGCGATCGCACAACGCTCGATCGGTTGACAGTTTCATCCCCCTCCCGAGAAATCCGCTCAAAGCCTTTACCAGCAGGGCTTAAGACGAGCGAAATAATCATTTCCGATATCGCAATACTTTATTGCGGAATTCGGAATACCCCCTCTTCGAGCACCCTCTCTACACTCTGCCTGTCTGGAAACCGACACGGACGGATTGTCTCGGACGGATCGTCTCGCACGGATTAATTCGTACCACGCGAACTTGCCTCTCGCTGCGCTTCGCATGGACGGTTTCCCAAACGGGGTTCAACGAAACCCACCTCTGTTCTCGGAGTTTACAAAGATGAAAAAGACTCTCATGGTCGCCGCCCTGACGGGCGTTTTTGCAACGGCTGCACACGCGCAAAGCAGCGTTACGCTGTACGGCCTGATCGACGCAGGCATCACCTACGCAAACAACTCCGGCGGCCACAGCCTCTGGAAGGCATCGAGCGGCACGGTCAACGGCAGCCGTTGGGGCCTGCGCGGCGCTGAAGACCTCGGTGGCGGTCTGAAGGCCATCTTCACGTTGGAAAACGGCTTCAACATCATGAACGGTACGCTTGGCCAGTCGAGCCGCATGTTCGGCCGTCAAGCGTTCGTCGGTCTGGCAAGCGACCAGTACGGCGCGGTCACCCTCGGTCGCCAGTACGACTCCGTGGTCGACTACCTCGCACCGCTGTCGAACACCGGCACGCAATACGGCGGCACGATCGCAGCCCACCCGTATGACAACGACAATCTGAACAACTCGGTCCGTTTCAACAACACGGTCAAGTACTCGAGCGTCAACTACGCTGGCTTCAAGTTCGGCGGCACGTACTCGTTCTCGAACAGCACCCAGTTTGCGAACAACCGTGCGTACAGCTTCGGCGCGACGTATAACTACGCCGGCCTGAACGTTGCAGCTGCTTACCTGCACGCAAACAACGACATCAACAACCAGCAGTTCAACTCGTCTTCGTTCTCGGGCGCACAAGCAGGCGACTACACGTTCGGCGCAGGCCGCCAAAGCACGTTCGGCGGCGGCGTGAACTACACGTTCGGCCCGGCAACGGCTGGCTTCGTCTACACGCAGACGCAACTGGGCAACGCGGTTAACATTTCGCCCACGCAGTCGGGTACGAAGAACGGCATCTCGCTGGGCGGCAACAGCGCACGCTTCCAGAACTTCGAAGGCAACATCCGTTACGCTCTGACCCCGGCTCTGAGCCTGGCTGGCGCGTACACGTACACCCGTGCGAACTTCGGCGGCGGCGTGAACCCGAACTACAACACGGTCGCACTGCAGTCGGACTATGCACTGTCGAAGCGCACCGACGTCTACCTGCAAGGCGACTGGCAGCACGTGTCGTCGAACCAGGACGGTATCGGCGCGTACCTGAACGGTCTGGGTTCGGCATCGACCCGTCAAGACCAGATTGCTGTGACGGTTGGTATGCGTCACCGCTTCTAAGCAGCACGCTGCTGGCCGCCTCGGCCAGCACTGCAGCTGAAAAAGGCACCCTCGGGTGCCTTTTTCTATTTCTGCGACGAGGGATGCATTCAGGCGTGCGGCCGCGGATAGCGCACGTCCAGCACGTCGATCGGCTCCGGCCCTGCCGGCGTGTGCAGCGTGACCTGATCGCCGATCTTCGCCTTCAGGAGCGCCCGCGCGACGGGTGAAACCCAGCTCACGCGGCCGCGGTCGAGATCGACCTCGTCGATGCCGACGATCGTGATCGTATGCGCCTCGCCGTCCTCGGTGCCGTACTCGACGGTCGCACCGAAGAATACCTGGTCCACGCTCTCCTGCCGGCTGCTGTCCACGACTTCGGCCAGATCCAGCCGCTTCGTGAGGAAGCGGATACGCCGGTCGATTTCGCGCAGCCTGCGCTTGCCGTAGATGTAGTCGCCGTTTTCGGAACGGTCGCCATTCGAGGCGGCCCACGAGACGAGCTTGACCACTTCGGGCCGCGCTTCGTCTATCAGGTGCAGCAACTCGCTGCGCATGCGCTCATAGCCGGCGGGCGTGATGTAGTTCTTCGTGCCGGCGGGAATCTCCGGCAGACCGGCTTCGAGATCGTCGTCGTCGTCGGTCGATTCTTTGACAAAGGCCTTGTTCATGATGGGATCACTGCGTTATGTGTACTGATGCACTCACTACTGCCAGCGTACACGAACCTCGCCCCAAGACAAATCACGATAAGGGCCTTCCCTTTTTTCGAAGCCCTGCTATAATCTCTTTTCTGCGTGCGGCTGTAGCTCAGTTGGATAGAGTACTTGGCTACGAACCAAGGGGTCGTGGGTTCGAATCCTGCCAGCCGCACCATTTATTCGAAGCGTTTCCCGTCGGTTTGATCCGGGAAGGGTTTCAAGCAGTATAGCGTTGTAAGTAGTATCGTCTTAGCGTGCGGCTGTAGCTCAGTTGGATAGAGTACTTGGCTACGAACCAAGGGGTCGTGGGTTCGAATCCTGCCAGCCGCGCCACCAAATAAAGGGCCTTTCCGTACGGAAAGGCCCTTTGTCTTTTCAGCTGCAGAATTGGGTGTGCCTGGCGTCTCGCGAGAAGCGAAACCCTAGCGCGGCGGCGTGCCGATGTCGCCGATCTGGGCATCGGGACGCGGCAGGTCCTCCACGTCGCCAATCGCGCTGGGCTCGCCCACAGGCTCCATGCCCATGCCCAGCAACGCCTGCGGCTGCCTAAGCATCTCCCCTACCGTCTTACCGAAGCGGCTCGCGACGAATGCCCGCAGCAGCGCCTCACGCGTAGTTTCTCCGTAGGCCTCCAGGACTGCCCCCGACTCCCCCTCGAACTCGGCCACACAGGAAGCCGGCTCGCCTCCGCGCAGCTCGACGCGTCTCGCGCGGTCGAGCACCACGCCGGCCGCCTCCCACGAATCGGTGGGCATGAAGCGGCCATCCCACGGACGCCCGCGGTCGTTGCCGCGCACGGCAACCGTCTCGCCACTGTCGGTGAAATAGATTTCACGCACGAAGTCCGGCAGGCTGCGCGCCACCCAGTAGTCGAGTGCGAGGCCGGTCAGTTCAGCTACGTTCATTGCGAGTCCCTCGTTTCGGTTCGAAGGAAGATGGGTACATGACCGGCAAGCGCGGTCAGGCTGCCGCAAAGGTGCGGCCGATGAGATAACGATAGATTACCGCGCGAGACGCGCTGTGGGAGCGGTCCGTGGCACGAACCGGTCGCCCAGATCAATAATCCGCGCGCTCGCGCTCGATGCGCATGCCGCCGTCGTGGCGATGGTGCCCGTCGTCGCTCGAACGCTCGCGCGCAATGCGCATCACGTCCGGATTCGTGCGCACGCGGCGCATGACGTTCGCGAGGTGCACGCGATCGCTCACCTGGATCACGAAGCGCAACATGTTCGATTCCTGTGCCAGATCGTCGTCCATCGCGATGTGGACGATGTTGGCGTCCGCCGACGTGATGTCGGCCGCCACGCGCGCGAACACGCCCTTGGTGTTCTTCACCAGCACCTTGACGGCGACGTCGAACAGCCGACCCGGCTGCGGCGCCCACGCCACGTCGATCCAGCGGCCAGGGTCGCGCCGGTGGATGCGCTGCGCCACGCGGCAGTCGGTCGTATGGATCGCCATGCCAAGGCCGATGCCGATATAGCCCATGATGCTGTCGCCGGGAATCGGGCGGCAGCAAGCCGAAAGCTGCACCGACATGCCCTCGGTGCCCGTGATGACGACAGGCGGCGCCGGCGGCGCATTCGGGTCGCGCGGCGGATGATGATGCTCGGCGTCGTCGGCGTCCTGGCCGCTCATCAGCACTTCGATGCGCTTGGCCATGACCGCCGCCACGCGCCGGCCAAGACCAATGTCGGCGAAAATTTCCTGGCGGTTCTTGTTGCCGGTCCACAGGACCAGCTTCTCCCACACTTCCGGCGTGACTTCCGAAAGCTGGTAGCCGTAGCCCTTGAGCGCCTGATCGACGAGCCGCTCGCCCAGTTGCACCGACTCCGTGAGACGCATCGTCTTCAGATAGTGCCGGATCGCCGAGCGCGCCTTGCCGGTACGCACGAAACCGAGCCACGCCGGATTCGGCTTGGAGTACGGCGCGGTGATCACCTCGACGATATCGCCGCTCTTCAATTCCGTACGCAGCGGCAGCAGTTCGTTGTTGATCTTCACGGCCACGCACTGGTTGCCGAGGTCGCTGTGGATCGAATAGGCAAAATCGAGCGCCGTGGCGCTGCGCGGCAGCGCCATGATCTTCGACTTCGGCGTGAAGACGTAGACGGCGTCCGGGAACAGGTCGATCTTGACGTGTTCAAGGAATTCGCTCGAGTCGCCGACTTCGCTCTGAATATCGAGCAGCGACTTGAGCCACTGGTGCGCGCGCTTTTGCACGTCGTTGAGATCCGCGCCGCCGTTCTTGTAGAGCCAGTGCGCCGCCACGCCGGCTTCGGCGATCTCGTGCATCTTGCGCGTGCGCACCTGGAATTCGATCGGCGCGCCGAACGGGCCCACGAGCGTGGTGTGCAGGGACTGATAGCCGTTCACCTTGGGAATGGCGATGTAGTCCTTGAACTTGCCCGGAACCGGCTTGTAGAGCGCATGGAGCGCGCCGATGCAGGTGTAGCACTCGAGCGCCGACTCGACCACGACGCGAAAACCGTACACGTCGAGCACCTGGGAGAACGACAACTGCTTGTCGCGCATCTTCTTGTAAATGCTGAAGATGGTTTTCTCGCGGCCGGTGACTTCGGCGTCGAGCTTCGCGTCGGCAATGCCGCGCTGCACCGCTTCCAGAATCTTGCTCACCACTTCGCGGCGATTGCCGCGGGCGGCCTTCACCGCCTTTTCGAGGGTGGCGTAGCGATTCGGATTGAAGTTCGCGAAGCTCAGGTCCTGCAGCTCGCGATAGGTGTTGTTCAGGCCAAGACGGTGCGCGATGGGCGCGTAGATGTCGATGGTCTCGCGCGCCACGCGGCGGCGCTTTTCGGGCGGCACCGCACCGAGCGTGCGCATGTTGTGCAGCCGGTCGGCGAGCTTCACCAGAATCACGCGCACGTCGCGCGCCATCGCGAGGAGCATCTTGCGGAAGTTCTCAGCCTGCGCTTCCTCGCGGTTGCGAAACTCCATCTTGTCGAGTTTCGACAGGCCATCGACCAGTTCCGCGACCTTCGCGCCGAAGCGCTCGGCGAGTTCCGCCTTGGTCACGCCCTGGTCTTCCATCACGTCGTGCAGGAGCGCAGCCATGATGGACTGCGCGTCGAGCTTCCAGCCGGCGCAGATTTCCGCGACGGCAACGGGATGGGTGATATAGGGTTCGCCGCTCTGGCGATATTGCCCAAGGTGGGCTTCATCGCTGAAGTGGAACGCCGCCTTGACCTCCTTGATTTCCTCGGGAGTGAGGTAACCGGAGAGCGCGGCGGTCAGATTGGCGATAGAGACGACCCCGTGCTTGCGGGGCTGCTCCGGCGTCGCGGTCGGACCGAACAGATGGCGAAACGACTGTTCGAGGACCGCGTCGATGTAATTGCGCGCAGGGCTCGCAGTCTCGGCTTCCTGGTCCACGTCGGTGGCCGGCGAGGGCGTGATGCTCATGTTCCCCTCCGTATCAGGTTTGGCGTTGACGGTTAAAGCGGCTGCGGCGGTACAAAACTACATGGCGATCGACAATGCCTCGGAACGCGCCCTTAGACGGGCACCTTCTTCAGCATTTCGAGGCCGACCTGGCCAGCCGCGATCTCGCGCAGCGCGACAACGGTTGGCTTGTCGCGGCTTTCGATCTTGGGCGTGTGACCTTGTGCGAGCTGGCGGGCGCGATACGTCGCGGCGAGCGCCAGTTCGAAGCGGTTCGGAATCTGTTTCAGACAATCTTCGACGGTGATGCGGGCCATGTCGGGTTCCTTCTCATTCTCAGCAGGTTCTTATTCTACCTTATGTGCCCGACGCGCCGGGCTGCGGGTGGTGGATACCGAGCTGCACGAAGAGCTCGGTATGCCGCGCGTATTGCGAAGCGAAGCGCAGGCGCGTGGCGCTCACGATGTTGCGCAGCTCCTGCAACGCGCGATCGAAGTTCTCGTTGATCACGACATACTCCGATTCGCTCGCATGCGCGATCTCGCTGCCCGCTGCAAGCAGGCGTCGCGTGATGACGTTCGGCTCGTCTTCGCCGCGCTTTTTCAGGCGGTCGGCGAGCGCTTCGAGCGACGGCGGCAGGATGAAGATTTCCACCGAATTGCGGAACTGCTTCTTCACTTGCTGCGCGCCTTGCCAGTCGATTTCGAGCAGGACGTCATGGCCGATTTTCATCTGGTCTTCGATCCACACGCGCGACGTGGCGTAGTAGTTGCCATGCACTTCCGCGCTCTCGAGAAACTCGCCAGCGGCGTGGCGCGTGAGGAAGTCGTCGACGGTCGTGAAGTGATAGTGCTCGCCGTCGCGCTCCTTCGAACGCGGCACGCGCGTCGTGTACGAAACCGACAGGCGGATCGCGCTGTCTTCGGCGAGCAGCGCGTTCACGAGCGTCGACTTGCCCGCCCCCGACGGCGCCACCACCATGAAGAGGTTGCCGGGGTACATGCCCGCGTACGGATTGCGCTTCTTGTCCTGCTTCGCGTCCGCTTTGGGGGCGCTGCTTTGGTCGGTCATGTTCGTTGCTTCCTTCATTCGAGATTCTGGACCTGCTCGCGCATCTGCTCGATGAGCAGCTTGAGCGTCATCGAGGCGTCCGCGAGTTCCTTCGCCGCCGCCTTCGAGCCGAGCGTGTTCGCTTCGCGGTTGAGCTCCTGCATCATGAAGTCGAGACGCTTGCCGACGCGGCCGCCCTTCTCGATCACGTGACGCGTTTCGTTCAGGTGCGCCGTGAGACGCGAGAGCTCTTCGGCGATGTCGATGCGAATGCCATACATCGTCACTTCCTGGCGGATGCGCTCGGCGATTTCTTCGCGCGAGATGTTGCCGATGCTGCCGCCGTTGCCATTGCTGTCCGGCGCGGCGATGCCGAGCGCTTCCTGCAGACGCTCGACGATCTTCTGCTGGTGCTTCGCGATCAGCTCCGGCACGAGCGGCGTGATGCGCGCGACGATCGCCTCCATTTCGGTCACGTTCGCAAGCAGCATGTTGGCGAGCTGCGCGCCTTCGCGAGCGCGCACTTCGATCAGATCGGCGATGGCCTGCTTGCCGCAGCCGAGCACGGCGTCGCGCAGCACCTCGGCCGCCACGCCGCTTTCCGCCAGCACGCCGGGCCAGCGCAGGATCTCGCCCGTGCGCAGACGGCCCGACTCGGGAAACGCTTCGAGCACGGCGCGCTCGAGCCCGGCGAGCTGATCGAGCGCGTCGCGGTTGACCGTGCCCGCGCTGGCGCCCTGCTCGCTCTTCTGGATGTTGATGCGGATGTCGACCTTGCCGCGCGAGAGCTTCGTCATCAGCATTTCGCGCAGCGTGGGCTCGCACACGCGCACGTCTTCGGGCATGCGGAAGTTCAGGTCGAGAAAGCGCGAATTCACCGTGCGCAATTCGACGGAGACACTCGCGCCGCCCGTGCCCGAAGCCGCAGCAAGCTCGCGCGTGGCGCTGGCATAGCCGGTCATGCTGTAAATCATGGTTCGTCTCGCGAAGAAAGCCGTGGCGTCGTGCGCTGCGCGCGCGGGTCACGGCGAGGAAATCGAGGCGCCCGGCGTGTTGTCGCGAATGGACGAAAAGCGCGGGGCGGAGAAACCGCATTATCCCATTTTTGAGGGCGCGCCTTCGCAAGCGCGGGCTGCATGCCGCTTCCGGACGGGGCGGCCCGCTTTCCACCCTCCCGTCGCCGTCCCGCCGCCTTCCGGCCGCGCCCGTCGCGAGGCGCGCGGAGGCGGTAAAATCACAGTTTTCCCTTCCCTCTCGCGCCCTCGCGCCCCTTCACGATGACCCAATCCATCCAGCGCCCCTCCGGCCGCGCCGCCGACCAGCTTCGCGAAGTCCGCATCACCCGCAACTACACGAAGTACGCCGAAGGATCGGTCCTCGTCGAGTTCGGCGACACCAAGGTGCTGTGCACCGCGAGCGTGTCCGAAAGCGTGCCGCCGTTCCTGCGCGACAAGGGCCAGGGCTGGCTCACCGCCGAATACGGCATGCTGCCGCGCGCCACGCACACGCGCAGCGACCGCGAAGCCGCGCGCGGCAAGCAAACGGGCCGCACGCAGGAAATCCAGCGCCTGATCGGCCGCGCGATGCGCGCCGTGTTCGACCTCGAGGCGCTCGGTGCGCGCACCATCAACCTCGATTGCGACGTGCTGCAAGCCGATGGCGGCACGCGCACGGCGAGCATCACGGGCGCGTTCGTGGCGGCTCACGACGCCGTCTCGAAGCTGCTGGCCACGGGCCGCATCGAGCGCTCGCCGATCACCGACTACGTGGCGGCGATTTCGGTTGGCGTGTACGAAGGCGTGCCGGTACTCGACCTCGACTACGACGAAGACTCGCAGTGCGACACCGACATGAACGTCGTCATGACGGGCTCGGGCGGCATGGTCGAAGTGCAGGGCACGGCAGAAGGCGCGCCGTTCTCGCGTGAAGAACTGAATGCGCTGCTCGATCTGGCGCAAAGCGGCATCCGCTCGCTGATCGAGAAGCAGAAGGCCGCGCTGGAGATCTCGCATGGCTGATTTGCAGCCGGATTTAGCGGCTAAAACCGCGGCTCGCGCGCTCTCGCGCGTCGTGCTCGCCTCGAACAACGCGGGCAAGCTGCGCGAGTTCGCGGCGCTGCTCGGCGCGGCCGGCATCGAGCTCGTGCCGCAAGGCGCGCTCAACGTGCCGGAGGCCGAGGAGCCGCATCCCACCTTCGTGGAGAACGCGCTCGCCAAGGCACGCCATGCGGCGAAGCTCACGGGCCTGCCCGCGCTCGCCGACGACTCGGGCCTGTGCGTGCGCGCGCTGCGCGGCGCGCCGGGCGTGTATTCGGCGCGTTACGCGCAGCTCGCGGGCGGCGAGAAGAGCGACGCGGCGAACAACGCGCTGCTCGTCGCGAACCTGAAAGATCACGCGGATCGCCGCGGCTACTACTACTGCGTGCTCGCGCTCGTGCGCCATGCCGACGACCCCGAGCCGCTCATCGCCGAGGGCCGCTGGCACGGCGTGGTGCTCGACGCGCCGCGCGGCGACAACGGCTTCGGCTACGACCCTTACTTCTACGTTCCCGAGCTCGAAGCCACGGCCGCCGAGCTCGATCCGGCGCTCAAGAACGCGTCGAGCCATCGCGCAATTGCCCTGCGCCAACTGCTCGCGCGACTCCAGGAGGAAGCGTGAGCCAGCAGCATCGAATTGGCATCGAGGTCGTCCAGTCGTTCACGATGCCTGGCAGCATTCGCCTCACTTCGCTGCCACCGCTCGCGCTCTACGTGCATTTTCCGTGGTGCGTGCGCAAGTGCCCGTATTGCGATTTCAACTCGCATGAATGGAAGGGCGAGCGCTTCCCCGAAGACGATTACCTCGACGCGCTGCGCGCCGATCTCGAGCAGGCGCTGCCGCTCGTCTGGGGTCGCCAGGTGCATACGGTGTTCATCGGCGGGGGCACGCCCAGCCTGCTTTCCGCAGCGGGTCTCGATCGACTGCTTTCGGACGTGCGCGCCCTGCTGCCGCTCGACGCGGACGCCGAGATCACGCTCGAAGCGAATCCAGGCACCTTCGAAGCCGCGAAGTTCGCGCAGTTTCGCGCGAGCGGCGTGAACCGGCTTTCGGTGGGCATCCAGAGCTTCAACGAGGCGCATCTGAAAGCGCTCGGACGCATTCACGACGCGGCGCAGGCACACCATGCGGTCGAAGTCGCGGCGAAGACTTTCGACAACTTCAACCTCGACCTGATGTTTGCGCTGCCGCAGCAGACGCTCGCCGAATGCGAGGCCGACATCGAGACGGCGCTCTCGTTCAAGCCGCCGCATCTGTCGCTGTATCACCTGACGCTCGAACCGAACACGCTGTTCGCCAAGTTTCCGCCTGCCCTGCCCGACGACGACCAGTCCGCCGACATGCAGGACTGGATTCACGAGCGCACGTCGGGCGCGGGATACGGGCGCTACGAGGTTTCGGCTTACGCACAGCCGGATCGCCAATGCCGGCACAACCTCAACTACTGGCGCTTCGGCGACTATCTCGGGATCGGCGCCGGCGCGCATACGAAGCTCTCGTTTCCGAACCGCATCGTGCGCCAGGCGCGCTACAAGCATCCGGCGACCTTTATCGAGCAGGCGCGGGCGGGCACGCCGGTCCAGGAAGAGCACGAAGTGGGCGCGCGCGATTTGCCGTTCGAGTTCATGCTCAACGCGCTGCGGCTCGTGGAAGGATTTCCGGTGCATCGCTTCATCGAACGCACGGGCCTGCCGATCACGACGATCGAACCGGCGCTGCAGGAAGCCGAGCGGCGCGGGCTCATCACGCGCGATTATGAAAAGATCGCGCCGACCGAATTGGGGCAGCGCTTCCTGAACGACTTGCAGGCGCTGTTCCTCAAGGACCCGCACTGAGGTCGACCTGGATCGACTGGGCGACTGCCGTCGCGTGTGCGTTTCGGGTTACAATGCGCGGCTCCGGAGGTGTGGCAGAGTGGTTGAATGCACCGGTCTTGAAAACCGGCGAAGGGGTAACCCTTCCGTGAGTTCGAATCTCACCGCCTCCGCCAATTCGTGAAACCTGGCGCGTCCCAGCGCCAGCGTGTCGTCAAAGTGCCGGCCGTCAGGCCGAAACGCCGCTACTCAAAAGATGCCGTCCCTGTGCCACGCGAGAATGCGTGGTCAATATCGCGCCACAAATAATCAGGACTGCGAGTTATTTTGCGCTGGCAGATCATGCCCGCGCAGAGCGCGGCGACACGCCGATCACATTTAAAGGGTCGAACCCAAAAATCGCTTCAGCAAATCGCGCTCAATTCACTAGGTGAAAACCCTAATCATGAGGTAAAATCGCACCCACTGATGGGAAAGATCGCCATGCCGCACCAATACCAACTGCTCGAAAAGTTCGCGTTTTCGCTTGTCGTCCTGTTCGCCGTGATGTGCTCCAGCTACATCGCGTGGGAAAGCTCGCCCAATCTGCGTGACAACTTCCAGGTCGGCAAGGAGCTGTTCCTGAAGAGCGGCGAGTATTCGTACGCCTGCGCGACGACCGCTGCCGATCCCTGCGCGCAGTTCCCGGTCGAATAAGCAGCCTCGAGCACCCTCGCCGTTTCGCACGTCCCGTGAACTACGCGGGACAGTTCTGATTGCTTCCCGCTGCGTATCGTCTAAGCTCGATTCAGGTTCCGCTTCCGAGCTTGTTCGACATGCTCATCCGCGTCCAGTGGTCTTGCGGTTCATCCGCACCTCGCGCCTCCCTCGCACGGCGCCTCGGTCTGGTTTTGCTGCTCGCGATGCTCGGCTGCCTCGGCGCCTGCACGATCACGCCGCCGCCCAGGCCGCTCCTCGTCATTCCCCCCGCGGCGATCAACAGCGCCACCCTCGACGACTACCGCACCACGGTCGCGAAACACATCGTCGAGCACAACCCGTCCTACGTTCTGCACGGCGCGCCACAGGCCATGCTGCGCTCGCTCGTGGTCGTGTCGTTCACGGTCAATCGCAATGGCCAGATCGTGAAGTCATCGGTTTACCGGACCAACGGCGACGACGAAGCCGAAGCCACCGCCCTCGCAACTTTGCGCCGCGCCGCGCCGCTGCCGCCGCCGCCCGGCGGCCTGCTCAATTCCGCTGGCCAGCTCGACATGTTCGAGGACTGGCTCTTCAACGACAACGGCAAGTTCCAGCTGCGCACGCTCGCTTCGCCGCAGGCGCAGAACTACCAGTGACCCACGCGCTTCGCGCCGATGCCTGACGCGCGCGGGGCCTGCTTACGCCCGCCTTGCTGCGCGGCGCGCACGGTCGTTATAATTTTTCGCTATCCCCAGCCGGCGCCCGCCGGCCATGCCTCTTGCCACGCGCCATCCGCGCGGCCGCGCGAGGCTTCGACCGCGCTCCCGCTCCTTCGTGCCTATCGGCGCGTGCTATGGCCGGTCAGGAATCAACGCGCACGGCTCGCGCCGTGCGATGCATACTGGCGAAGCGTCGCCGCCTGACGCTGCCGGAGCGTCGAGCGCCGACCACGCGCCACGCTACGCTTCGAGCCCGAACAAAGACGCCCGCGCAAGCCTCGCAAGACTCAGGCTCAAGCGCGTCACAACGACTGGAGACCCTGGATGTCCACCTCACCCATTTCGCCCGCGCGCGCCGATCAGGCAAACGCAGCGAAGCAGCAAAGCACCGCGCGCGTGATCTTTGCGAGCTTTATCGGTACCGCAATCGAGTTCTACGACTTCTATGTGTACGCAACGGCCGCTGCGCTCGTGATCGGCCCCGTGTTCTTCCCGCACGGTTCGGCCACGGCCCAGGCGCTCTCGGCGTTCGTCACCTTCGGCATCGCGTTCGTCGCGCGGCCGATCGGCTCGTTCATCTTCGGCCACTTCGGTGACCGCATCGGCCGTAAATCGACGCTGGTGGCGTCGCTGCTCGTCATGGGCCTCTCCACCACGCTGATCGGCTTCCTGCCCGGCTATGACGCGATTGGCAGCCTCGCGCCGATCCTGCTGTGCATCCTGCGCTTCGGCCAGGGCATCGGCCTGGGCGGCGAATGGGGCGGCGCCGCGCTCCTCGCGACGGAATACGCGCCGCAAGGCAAGCGCGGCTGGTTCGGCATGTTCCCGCAGCTCGGGCCGTCGGTGGGCTTCCTCGCCTCGAACGGCCTCTTCTTCGGCCTCGCCTCCACGCTCTCCGACCAGCAGTTCCGCGACTGGGGCTGGCGCGTGCCGTTCATCGTCTCGGCGGTGCTCGTCGCGCTCGGTCTGTACGTGCGCATGAAGATCGCCGAAACGCCCGCCTTCAAGGCCGCCATCGAGCGCGAGGAGCGCGTCAAGGTGCCGGTCGCTACACTGCTCTCGCAGTACTGGTGGCCGACGCTGCTCGGCGCGCTCGCCATGGTCGTGTGCTACACGCTCTTCTATAACGCCACGGTGTTCTCGCTCTCGCACGGCGTAACGGCGCTGCACATTCCGCGCCCGACCTTCCTCGGCATGCTGTGCATCGCGGTGGTGTTCATGGGCATCGCCACGCCGATCTCGGCCTGGCTGTCCGACCGCTTCGGCCGCAAGCCCGTGCTGATCGTCGGCTGCATTCTGGCGATTCTCTCGGGCTTCACGATGGAGCCGCTGCTCGGTAGCGGTGCGACGCCGCTCGTGCTGCTCTTCCTCGTGATCCAGCTGTTCCTGATGGGCGCCACGTTCGCGCCGATGGGCGCGCTGTTGCCCGAGCTGTTCCCGACCAGCGTGCGCTACACGGGCGCGGGCGTCGCTTACAACCTGGGCGGCATTCTCGGCGCATCGGTTGCACCGTATATCGCGCAGGTGCTGGCCGCGCGCGGCGGTCTCTCGTGGGTCGGCGCGTATGTGTCGATCGCCGCCTGCGTGAGCCTGTTCGGTGTCCTGTGCATGCGCGAGACGCGCCATACGTCGCTCTCGTAGCGCATCGCCGCATCAATTAAAAAGCGGAGGCCGCCAGGCGGTCTCCGCTTTTTTTTATGCCTTTTTTAATCGCTTTGGGTACGCGCGATGCGTGTCTATACTCGAATCAACAAGCGGGGAGCGATCTCCCGGGGGAGCCGACGATGAACCTGCATCTGAGCAACGCCGACATTGTTCTGTTCATCGCCCTCGCCCTGGGCATTTCGCTCCTGCTGGCGTTTCGCCTGCGCACCGCGAGCTGGCGTGCGGTCCTGCTCGAAGCGCTGGCGGCGAACGCCGCGGCAATTGCCGCGGTTATCGCGCTTGAAATGCTGCTTGCCTGAAGGCCGCCGTGCCGCGGGTACCGCCTGGGCGGCACCGTTCGGCAGCGATCAGCGATAGTAATAGCCGTGATGGTAGCCGCCGCCGTAGTAGCCGCCGGCCGGCACCACGACGCAGCCGCCCAGCGAAGCCGCGAGCAAGGCGCCGGCGATGAGGGTAAGCGTCAATCGTTTCACAGTGTTCTCCCTTCAAGTCAGTGTCTGTGTCCGGCCATGCGATGTCGGGCTGGACGGTTACGATTGAACACGACGGCGAAGGCGTGAGGCGTTGCAATTTGTAAGCAGCGGTGTGGCCCGTGTAACAGCATGGGCGCCCAAAGCCTTTTGCATGCGCTGTCAGGCGCGCCCCTGCAATACAAGCGCGACACTTTTAACAAGCTCGTAATGGGAAACGGCGGGGAAAGCACGCCGCAACGCGCGTGCCGACCCGCGAAAACTCAAGCGGCGTGAACGCGCGATGACGGCGTAGACGCGCCGCCGTCGCGCGCCGGGTAGATGCGATCGACGGCATCGATCGCCACCTGCACGGGCGGCACGTGATGGCCGTCGCCGATCGAGATCGAGCGATTGGGCGCACGCACGCCGCTGTGCTCGGCGTCGGTCGAAACGAAGACCATCACGGTCGGCTTGATGAGCGCGTGCGAGAGATGCACGAAGCCCGTGTCGGTGCCGACCACGAGCGCACAATCCTCGATGCGCTGTGCGACCTGGGCAACCGTGAGGCGCGGCAGCACCGTCGCGCCCGGGATCAGCGCCGCGATCTCGCGCGCCGTGGCGTGCTCGCTATCGGAACCCCACGGCAGTTCGATGCGCAGGCCACGCGCGATCAACGCATTGCCAAGCTCCCCCCAATGCGCGACCGGCCACTTCTTCTCGTCTTTCGAAGTCGCGTGAAAGAGCAGCGCCGTGGGCGCGTCAGGCGCGGGCAGCGCGGTGCCGTCGCGCGGAACGCGCATCTGGAATTCGGGCGGCGTATCGACCGTGTAGCCGAGCGCCTCGCCCGCGCTGATGCGCATGCCGTGCCACGCATCGCACTTCGGACGCGGCCCGAAGCGGCCGTTGTACGCGAAGGCCGCGCCGCGCTCGCCGAGGTCCTGCGAGAGATAGCCGAAGCGGCGCCGCCCGCGCGCAAGAAACGCGATGATCGCGCTCTTGTACACGCCGTGAATGTCGACGATGGCGTCATAGCGGTAGGCGCGCAGTTCCGAAATCGACGCCCAGATCGCCTTGAAGTCGCTCCAGCGGCGCGCCTTCTTGAAGCGGCGCAGCGGCGCGCAGAGCACGCGGTCGACGCCGGCGTTCCAGCGCACGATATCGGCAAAGGCCTCGTCCGCGGCCCAATCGACCTTGACGCCCGGGAAGGCGCGCTGCACGTCGGCCACGACCGGAAGCGCCTCGACGATGTCGCCGAGCGAAGTCACTTTGACAATCAAAACTCGTTTCATTGTGCTGCGGACCGCAGGGCCCGATATTCCAGTCTTCAAGGGATTTCCGGAGATTTTAACGGACTAACCTTGCGCCAACCTGCGAATGGGTGATCCAGGATGAGCGAAATCTGTCCCTTTCTCATTGATCCCTCGTGTGGCATCGACAATGGACGCTCTAAAACGCGCCGGGCCCGACACGCCAATGCGCGCCAGGCCCGGAATGGACGATCCGTCGAGGGATCGAAATAAACGGTCAATGGCTAGTAGACGACGACCGGTGCAGGTCTCACGTACATGGGCCGCGCCGGCACGACGATGCAGCCCGCCAGCGTAATCGCGAGCGCGGCCGCCGCGAGCAGTTTTTTACTCATGATAGGGCTCCCCTTGGGCTCGAAAGATCAGGCGGCCCAATGGCCTTCGACCCAGCGCCAGTTCGGCCCATGCGCGATCCAGTGACCCGGCACCCAGTGATAGCCCACACGCTCAGCCTGCCAGTGGCCCCTCACCCATACGTACTGGCCGTGGTCCCAGCGCCAGTGGCCCTTGTCCCATGCATAGCCCACGCGCGGCGCCGGCACGACTTCCACGCGTTCGGCAGGCGGCGGCGCGCTCGGCTCGACCACGACGATTTCAGCAAATGCGGGAGCCGCGACAGCGCAGGTGCCAGCGGCGACGATCGCGGCCTTGGCGATGAAGACGCGAATAGAGTTGTTCATGTTGACCACCCTTGATTGTTTGACGCCTTGATTGGCGTTACCCGATCAATGCGCGAGCACGGCGTTGCGCTGACAGCGGTGGTGTAACGGCGCAGGGTGAAGTGAAACGGAATATTTCGGTAAGGCCGGCGGCCGCGCCAAAGCGCAGCGCGCGAGAAGAAAGGCGCGGAGGGAAAAGCGTGGCGATACGACGAACGACGCGCGCAGCGCAGCGGCTGCGCGCGTTGAAACTCAAGCCTGCGGAATCTCGATCTTGACCTCGAGCACTTCGAGATCGTCCTGACGTTCGAGGCTCACGCGAATGTCTTCATCGGAGATCTTCACGTACTTCGAGATCACCGCGACCAGTTCGCGTTGCAGGGCCGGCAGATAGTCGGCGGGCGGATGGCCGCCTGCGCGCTCGTGAGCAATGATGAGCTGCAGGCGTTCCTTCGCTACCGAGGCGGACTTCTTCTTCTCGCCGAGAAAAAACGTAAGAAACGACATGACGTTCGCCTCCCTTACTTGCTACCGAAGAGGCGCTGCAAGAGGCCCGGCTTCTGGTAATCGGTGAAGCGAAGCGACTTGTCCTCGCCAAGAAAGCGCGACACGACGTCCTTGTACGACTCGGCGACGTCGGTGCCGTCCAGATGCACTGCCGGCAGACCCTGGTTCGACGCGTGCAGCACCGCTTCCGATTCGGGAATCACGCCGATCAGTTCGATGCGCAGAATCTCCTGAATGTCGTTCAGCGAGAGCATCTCGCCTTCGCTCACGCGCTTCGGGTTGTAGCGGGTGATGAGCAGGTGCTCCTTGATCGGGTCCTTGCCGTCGATCGCGCGCTTCGTCTTCGACGACAGCATGCCGAGGATACGGTCCGAGTCGCGCACGGAAGACACTTCCGGGTTCGTCACGATGAGCGCTTCGTCGGCGAAGTGCATCGCGAGCAGTGCGCCCGACTCGATGCCCGCGGGCGAATCGCACACGATGTACTCGAAATCCATCTTGCGCAGGTCCTCGATCACCTTCTCCACGCCCTCTTTCGTGAGCGCGTCTTTATCGCGCGTTTGCGAGGCCGGCAGGATGAAGAGGTTTTCGCACTTCTTGTCCTTGATGAGCGCCTGATTGAGGTTCGCCTCGCCCTGGATCACGTTGATCAGGTCGTACACGACGCGGCGCTCGCAACCCATGATGAGGTCGAGATTGCGCAGGCCCACGTCGAAGTCGATGACCGCGGTCTTGTGGCCGCGCAACGCGAGGCCCGATGCGAAACTCGCGCTCGTGGTCGTTTTACCGACACCACCTTTGCCCGAAGTCACCACAATGATTTTTGCCATTCCCTTACCTTGCGTTCGTCAGTTTCTCAGTTTGGTCTCATCGCGTGCCGCTCATGCCCCTGCTCGCCTGCGCACGACGCTCGAGCTGCGACTCAGGTGAGCCTCAACGGTTCGATCAACAGCTTTTCTTCCTCGAGCCGGATTTGAGCCGGCTTGCCCCGCACGTCGTCGGCGAGTGGAACTTCAGTGGTACGGTAGATGCCCGCAATCGAAATCAGTTCCGCCTCGAGGCTCGTGCAGAAAATGCGTGCGTCGTGGTTGCCGTGCACGCCCGCTAGCGCGCGGCCGCGCAACGGCGCGTAAATGTGGATATTGCCCTCGGCGATCACTTCCGCGCCATTGGACACGAGGCCGAGCACGACCACGTCGCCCTTCGCGTAGATGCGCTGGCCCGAGCGCAACGGCCGGTCGATCACGAGCGTGGGTTCCGCGCGCGCGCCGGATGCGCCGGCGTCGAGCATCGCCGCAGCGTTCACCGTTGCCGCTGCGCTCGCTTCGGCGGCGGCCGGGTCCGTGTCGGTGGTAAAGAGTTCGGGCTGCGCAGCGGTGGCTTGCGGCGCGGCCGAAGCGGTGGCAGATGCGGTGGCCGAAGCATTCGCTGCCTCGCCGTCGCTTGCGCCTTCTTCGGCGGCCGGCTTCCCGCCCGCGCCGCGGCGGTCGCGTGCCTCGAGGAACGGCAGGCCTGCCGCAGCGGCCCAGCCGTGCTGTTCAGGATGCGCAACCACGCCCACCGGGCGCATGCGCACGCTTTCGAGCAGACGCGCGATGTCGCCGAGCGCGACCTGCTCGCCGTCGGCGAGACGCCGCACGTCGATCGCAACGGTGTCGTTTGCGAAGAATTCGGGCGTCGCCTCGAAGCGCCGCGTGAGCTCGGCGCGCATGGCATCGAGCTCGGTCGTCTTGACCACGAACAGAAGCGTATCGACTGAACCGCTCTTCAGTTCAAAATATGGCGATTTCCTGGGCGACATGGCGTTCGGCTAAAAATTTTGCGTATTTTACAGGCGCGGGCGCACACGGCCATTATTTTTAATGGGGTATTCGGCCAAAATCGCTGCCAGATACGCACAAACAAAAATGGCGCAAAAAAAGCGCGCGAAGCGCAAACGCGCCGAGCCGCGCGTGCAGAAACGATTCTGGTTCGGTGTGTCGTACGCAGGGAAGCGAAACGCGGGCGCCGCCGCGCGCAGCGGCGCGAACGCCAGCGTTACGGCGAGGAAGCGGACTTCGTGTGCTCGCCGAGCGCACGCATGAGCAGCGTTTCCCACTGCTCGGGCTGCTGCTGGCTGCGCGCGTGGTCGCCGGTGGCCACGAAGCCGAGGCGCTCGTAGAAGCGCATGGCCGTGGTGTTCGCGTCGGTGATCCAGGCGTACACCTGCGTGGCGCCTTCGCTCACGAGCCAGTCGATGGCGCTGTTCAGCAGCAATTCGCCGCCGCTCAGATGACGCACCGCGGGCGCGACCCACAGCGCCGAGACGAACGCGCGGCGCGCCGGCGCGCTTTCGAAGCTCGCGCCGATCAGACCGGCCGGATGGCCCTCGGTGTAGAGAATGAACGACGTGCCCGTGTGCGAAACCGCATGCCGGGCCGCCGCGGCGTCGAAAACGGCGGCATCGGCGGATAGCGCGTCTTCGAGCGTGTCGCCGAATGCATAAGGCGCGTCGCGCAGCGAAGCTGTTCGAAGCTCGCGGAGCACGGCACCCTGATCGGCGGCGATACGGCGAACGGTCAGTGACGGACTCATGCAGTCGTAAACCCCAATAAAGCGCTAACGCGTAGCTTTAACCGAACTGGCTTGAGAGTCAAATCCTTATTTGACAATTGCCGGCACGCGACGCCCTGCGCGCGAGCCTTGACAGACGGCCCCAGAAGCCGCACAGCCACGCTCACGGGGCCTCGTAGGCGCCCGTGCCGTCCGGCCAGGGCGTGAGGAGTTCGTAGCCGTCGTCGGTGACCGCGACCATGTGTTCCCACTGGGCCGAGAGCGAGCGGTCCTTCGTGACGACCGTCCAGCCGTCGCGCTGCACCGACGTGCCGGCGCGGCCCGCGTTGACCATCGGCTCGATCGTGAAGACCATGCCCGGCTTCAGGCGCATGCCCTGCCCCGGCTGGCCGTAGTGCAGCACCTGCGGTTCCTCGTGGTAGACCTTGCCGATGCCGTGGCCGCAATACTCGCGCACGATCGAGAAGCCGTCCGCCTGGGCGCGCTTCTGGATGGCGTTGCCGACGTCGCCGAGCGTCGCCCCCGGCTTCACCTGGCGCATGCCCGCGAGCATCGCCTCGTAGGTCGTGTCGATCAGCTGGCGGCCCACCGTGCTCGGCGTGCCGACGCAGTACATGCGGCTCGTGTCCCCGAAATAGCCATCCTTGATCACGGCCACGTCGATGTTGATGATGTCGCCGTCCTTGAGCACCTCGCCGCGATTCGGAATGCCGTGGCAGACCACGGAATTGACGGACGTGCAGATCGTCTTCGGAAAGCCGAGGTAGCCGACATTGGCCGGCACGGCCTTGAGCGTATTGACGATGTAGTCGTTGCAGAGGGCGTCGAGGTCGTCGGTGGAGACGCCCGGCTTCACGTGCTCGCCGATCATCGCGAGCACGTCGGCGGCGAGCCGGCCTGAAATGCGCAGGCGGGCGAGATCGTCGGCAGACTTGTAGGTGATAGGCATCGATGGACCGAAGTGGGCGCGGCGGTGGTGGAGAACCCTGCGCCGCAAATTCAAAGGAGCGATTGTACCGGCGCTGCGGCGTCGCTAGCGCAGCAACCCGCAGCAACGCGTGTCATCCCGATGACGCCGGACGCGGAATTTTCAGAGATCTCCGATTGTTCGAGCACAAGCCGCCGTCAAGAATGAGAAATATCTTACATCGCGAGCAGGCAGTCCGATCATGACCCCAAGTAATCCCGCCCCCACCTCCTCCACGCCCAACGCGGCGCCCAACATCCTGATCGCGCTGCCCACATACGACAACTCCGTGCATTTCGACTTCGCCATGGCCCTCGCGCGCCTCATGGAGGCGCTCAAGGAACGCGGCATCCGCTACGAGTACATCCACACGGCCTCGTCGCACATCATCCGCGCGCGCAATTTCTTTGCGAATTATTTTTTGAGCCATCGCGAGTTCAGCCATCTCCTCTTTCTCGATACGGACATGGACTTCTCGCGCGAAGCGGTTCTGCGCCTGATCGCCGGCGACAAGCCCGTGGCCGGCATTGCCTGCCCGTACCGCTTTTTCGACAGGGAAAAGCAGATCACGAGCGCCGACGTGGGGCTCACGCTGCGCGAATGGCAGGAAAAGACCGTGGACTACAACACGGCGATCCTCGCGGATGAAGCGGGCAGCAGTGTCGTGTCCGACGGCTGGGCCGAAGTGAGTCATGTCGGCACCGGCATCTTCCTCGTGCGGCGCGACGCGCTGGAGGCGATCGCCGCGCATACCGCGCTTTACCGGCCGCCCGCGCAGTACGCGGGCTACCTGCCGGACGGCAAGTTCCATGCGTTCTTCGACACGGTCGGCGAGAAAGGCGTGTACCTCTCGGAAGATTTATCGTTTTGCCGGCGGGTGCGCGCGGCGGGCAAGTCGGTATGGGCGCTCGTCGACGAGAAGATCGTGCATCACGGAGGATCGTCGATCTCAGGCACCTATCTGCGGGCGCTGGAAATGCGCGGCCACATGCGCAAGTGAAAGTGCGCTCCGGCATGCACGCCGGAACTCGCGCAGAAAAGCGAAAACCCCTGCAGCGGTTAAGCATGCAGGGGTTTTCTGAATCTGGCGGAGAGGGTGGGATTCGAACCCACGGTACGGGGAAACCGTACGCCTGATTTCGAGTCAGGTACATTCGACCACTCTGCCACCTCTCCGGGGCACTGCTGTTTTACTGCTTCCCCGGCATTGGTCGGCAACCGGAGAAGCGAAGATTATAGAACATGTTTTGAATTTTGCAAGCCTTCACTGAAAAAAGTTTCGAAGGCAAGGAAGTCACATGTTCTGCACGCGAGGCAGTGCCTCAGGCGCCTGCTTCGAGGCGCGCCACGCCGCCCATATACGGCCGCAGCACTTCCGGCACCGTGACCGAGCCGTCGGCTTCCTGATAGTTCTCCAGCACGGCAACCAGCGTGCGGCCCACGGCAAGGCCCGAACCGTTGAGCGTGTGCACGAGTTCCGGCTTGCCCTGCGCGTTGCGGTAGCGCGCCTGCATGCGGCGCGCCTGGAACGCTTCCGTGTTCGAGCAGCTCGAAATCTCGCGATACGTGTTCTGCGCGGGCAGCCACACTTCGAGGTCATAAGTCTTGGTGGCCGAGAAGCCCATGTCGCCCGTGCACAGCGTGATGACGCGATATGGCAGGCCGAGCTTCTGCAGGATGGTCTCCGCGTGGACGACCATCTGCTCGAGCGCGTCGTACGACGTTTCGGGCGCAACGATCTGCACCATTTCAACCTTGTCGAACTGGTGCTGACGGATCATGCCGCGCGTGTCGCGGCCATACGAACCGGCTTCCGAGCGGAAGCACGGCGAGTGCGCGGTGAGCTTGATCGGCAGCGCGCTGCCTTCCACGATGCTCTCGCGCACCGTGTTCGTGAGCGAGATTTCCGAAGTCGAAATGAGGTACTGCGTGACCGTGTTCTCGCCGCCGCCCTTCTCCACGCGGAACATGTCGTCGGCGAACTTGGGCAGTTGACCCGTGCCGTACAGGATTTCCGGGTTGACGATGTAGGGCGTGTACGTTTCCGTGTAGCCGTGGTGGAGCGTGTGCGTGTCGATCATGAACTGCGCGAGCGCGCGGTGCAGGCGCGCGATCTGGCCGCGCAGCATCGTGAAGCGTGCGCCCGAGAGCTTCGCGCCCGTCTCGAAGTCCAGACCCAGCGGCGTGCCGACGTCCACGTGATCCTTCACCTCGAAGTTGAACGCGCGCGGCGTGCCCCAGCGGCGCACTTCCACGTTGTCGGCCTCGTCCTTGCCCGCGGGCACGCTCTCGTGCGGCAGATTCGGCACGCCGAGCAGCAGGTCCGAGAGCTTCGACTGGATCTCGTCGAGCTTGGCGGCCGACGTCTTCATCTCGTCGCCGATCCCGCCCACTTCGGCCATGACCGCCGAGGTGTCCTCGCCGCGGCCTTTCATCGCGCCGATCTGCTTCGACAGGCTATTGCGGCGTGCCTGGAACTCTTCGGTGCGGGTCTGGATGGCGCGGCGTTCCGCTTCGAGCGCGGAGAAGGCCGCGACGTCGAGGGTGTAGCCGCGGTCGGCGAGGCGCTTCGCGACGCCGTCGAGGTCTTTGCGCAGCAGCTGGATGTCGAGCATGGGATTGTGAGACGCAGTTTCGTTGTGTGAAGGGACGATTTTAGCGCACCGGCCGGAGCAGCCCGGCGCGGCGCGCATCGCCGTTGTTCATGGCGATTCAGCCCTTGCGCTTCCTCTCGCGGAGTTCATCGCGGTGTTCTTCGCGCCATTGCGCGTCGAGGTCGGCCAGGCGCGCGAGCTTTTCGCCGATCTTGCCTTCGAGCCCGCGCGGCGTGGGCTGATACCAGCGCGGCTCGCGCATGCCGTCGGGCAGATAGGTCTCGCCGGCCGCGTAGGCGTCGGGTTCGTCGTGCGCGTAGCGGTATTCGTGGCCGTAGCCCAGCTCCTTCATCAGCTTGGTGGGCGCGTTGCGCAGATGGATGGGCACCGCGCGCGACTGGTCCTTGCTCACGAAGCGCCGCGCCTCGTTATAGGCGTTGTAGCCCGCGTTCGACTTCGGCGCGACGGCCAGATAGATCACGGCCTGCGCGAGCGCGAGTTCGCCTTCGGGCGAACCGAGGCGCTCGTAGGTCTCGGCGGCGTCGAGCGTGATGCGCCCGGCGCGCGGATCGGCGAGGCCGATGTCCTCCCACGCCATGCGCACGATGCGCCGCGCGAGATAACGCGGGTCCGCACCGCCGTCGAGCATGCGGCAGAACCAGTAGAGCGCGCCGTCCGGGTTGCTGCCGCGCACCGACTTGTGCAGCGCGCTGATCTGGTCGTAGAACGCGTCGCCGCCCTTGTCGAAGCGGCGCAGGTTTTCCGCCAGCGCGCTGCCGAGCAGTTCGCCGTCGATCCCGGTCTTCTTCTGCTGGGCGGCCGCGCGCGCGACGATTTCGAGGTTGTTCAGGAGCTTGCGCCCGTCGCCGTCGGCGGAACCAATCAACGCCTTTTTCGCTTCGTCCGTGAAGGTCAGGCCGCCCAGTTCCGCGCTCGCGCGCTCGAGCAGTTCGCCCTGCTCTTCCTCGTCGAGGCTCCTGAGCACATACACGGCGGCGCGAGAAAGCAATGCGCTGTTGACCTCGAACGACGGGTTTTCCGTCGTCGCGCCGACGAACACGAAAAGGCCCGACTCCACATGCGGCAGGAAGGCGTCTTGCTGGCTCTTGTTGAAGCGATGGACCTCGTCGACGAACACGAGCGTCTGGTGGCCATGCGCGCGATGCAGCTGCGCCTGCTCCACGGCCTCGCGGATGTCCTTCACACCTGAGAGCACCGCCGAGAGCGCGATGAATTCGGCGTGAAAGGCATCGGCCATGAGGCGCGCGAGCGTGGTCTTGCCCACGCCCGGCGGCCCCCAGAGGATCATCGAATGCGCTTCGCCGGATTCGAACGCGACGCGCAGCGGCTTGTTGGGCCCGAGCAGATGCTTCTGGCCGATGACCTCGTCGATGGAGCGCGGGCGCAGCCGTTCGGCGAGCGGGACGTTGGCACGGGTTTCTTCAAACATGACGTTTTCGCGATAATGACGGCTTTCCGGCTGGCCGCAGGTTGGCGGCAGATTCGGGGACACAACGCCCGACACCGCAAAACGGCCCGCCGCACCGGATGCAGTCGTGCATTATGACAGCGTGCGCCGCGGCGCGAAGCGCGGGCAGAGCCGCTCGAGCTGACGCGCCCGGACAAAACAGACAAAACAGACGATACAGAGGAAAGCGTTCCACATGACTCAAGATTCGCACGCCGGCGACGCCGGCTCCACCTACGCACCGAACGTGCCTGTGCCGGATGCGCGCCGTCAGTTCCGCACCGGCGACGCCTTCGCGCTGTGGTTTTCGCTCGGCATCGGCCTGCTCGTTGCGCAGGCGGGCGCGCTGCTCGTGCCGGGCCTCTCGCTGCCTCATGCGCTTATGGCCATCGTCATCGGCAGCGTGATCGGCGTCTTGCTGCTCGCGCTCGCGGGCGTGATCGGCACGGACACGGGCCTCGCTGCGATGTCGTCGCTGCGCCCGACGCTCGGCGTTCGCGGCGTGTCGGTGCCGGCCGTCATCAACATGGTGCAGCTCGTGGGCTGGGGCTCGTTCGAGATCATCGTGATGCGCGATTCCGCCGATGCGCTCGCCAGGCAAGCCTTCGGCCTGTCGATGCCGCTCGTCTGGACCGTGATCTTCGGCGTGCTCGCCACGCTGCTGGCCGTGAGCGGCCCGCTCTCGTTCGTGCGGCGCTTCCTGCGCACGTGGGGCATCTGGCTGCTGCTCGCCGGCGCGGCCTGGCTCACGTGGAGCCTGCTCGTGAAGCAGGACCTGGGCGCGCTGATGCGCCGCCCCGGCACGGGCGAAATGCCGTTTGGCAGCGCCATCGACCTCGTGGTGGCGATGCCGCTCTCGTGGCTGCCGCTCATCGCCGACTACACGCGTTTTGGCCGCAAAGCGGGCGAAACCTTCCGCGGCACGCTGTTCGGCTATGGCATCGCGAACCTGTGGTTCTATGCGCTCGGCGCCATCTACGGCCTCGCCGCGGGCGGCGGCGACGCGCTCCTCACCACGGCGCTCGCGCAAGCCGGCGGCGGCTTCGCGCTGCTGCTCGTGCTGATCGACGAGATCGACAACGCCTTCGCCGATATCCACTCGGCCGCGGTCTCGACCGGCACGTTCTGGACGCGCGCCACCGTGCCCTGGCTCTCGGCAGCGTTCGGCGCGCTGTGCACGCTGATCGGCCTCGTCGTGCCGATGGCGAAGTACGAGAACTTCCTGCTCTTCATCGGCTCCGTGTTCGCCCCGCTCTTTGGCGTGGTGCTCGCCGATCACTTCATCGTGCGCCGCCGCCGTATCGACACGCAGGCGCTCGCCGATCTGAACGGTGTCTACGGCTATTCGGGTGGCTGGCACGTGAGCGCGTTCGTCGCGTGGTTGGTCGGTTTCGGCGCATATCAGGCGCTCAACCAGTGGCTGCCGAACCTCGGCGCGACGCTGCCTTCGCTCGTGATCGGCGCGCTGTGCTATCTCGTGCTTGCCGGGCGCCGGCGCGCGGCTTACGCGTAACGCGCCGTCCTTCCGTTGGACAATAAAAAACGCCAGGCTTCGCAGCCTGGCGTTTTTGCTTCTGGCGACGTGCGAAACGTCACTCGCAGTGGCCGCAGCCGCCGTGCGAATGACCGTGATGTGCGTGATGCGCGTGGTCGTCGGCGGGCAGATGCTGCGCGGCCTGCGCCGTGATGCCCAGACGCTGCAGCAGCTTGCGGTCGGCTTCCGCCTGCGGGTTGCTCGTGGTGAGCAGCTGGTCGCCGTAGAAAATCGAGTTCGCTCCCGCCATGAAGCACAGTGCCTGGAGCGCGTCGTCCATCTGCTCGCGGCCCGCCGAAAGGCGCACCATCGCCTTGGGCATCGTGATGCGCGCCACGGCGATCGTACGCACGAATTCGAACGGGTCGATCGGTTCGGTGCCTTCGAGCGGCGTGCCCGTGACCTGCACGAGATTGTTGATGGGCACCGACTCCGGATACGGCTCCATGTTCGCGAGCTGGGCGATCAGTCCCGCGCGCTCGCGGCGCGATTCGCCCATGCCGACGATGCCGCCGCAGCACACGTTGATGCCCGCGTCGCGCACGCGTTCGAGCGTCTCGAGGCGATCCTCATAGGTGCGCGTCGAAATGATCTTGCCGTAGAACTCCGGCGACGTATCGAGGTTATGGTTGTAGTAGTCGAGGCCCGCGTCGGCCAGCGCCTTCGCCTGGTGATCTTCGAGCATGCCGAGCGTCACGCAGGTTTCCAGACCCATCGCCTTGACGCCGCGGATCATGTCCTTGATCGGCTCGAGGTGGCGATCCTTCGGACTGCGCCACGCCGCGCCCATGCAAAAGCGCGTCGCGCCGTTGGCCTTGGCCGCGCGCGCCGCGTCCAGCACGGCGTCGACTTCCATCAGCTTGCCGGCTTCCAGTTCCGTGTCGTGATGCGCCGATTGCGGGCAGTACGCGCAGTCTTCCTCGCAGCCGCCGGTCTTGATCGAGAGGAGCGTGGAAAGCTGCACGGCGTTCGCGTCGAAATGCTCGCGATGCACCTGCTGCGCGCGGAACAGCAGGTCGTTGAACGGCAACTCGTAGAGCGCGGCGACGTCGGCGACTTTCCAGCGCGCGGCGGCTTCGGCGGCGGCATGGGCGCTCGGCGCGGTGGCCTTCAGCGAGGTAAGGTCGATATGGGTTTGCGTCATGGTGTCGTGGTCCTTCTTTACGTGACTGTGCTTGACTGTGCTTGAGTGTGCATTAAGCGTCGGCGCGCAGGCGCGCGAGCAACGCGTCGATGTTTAGATGTCCGGCTGCGTCGTCGGCGCTCGCACCGCGCATGTGCGGCACGACGCCGACGAGCGGCGCACCGTACTGGGCGGCGAGGCGCTCGCGCAGCGCGGCGATGTTTTCTTCGGGGAACGTCATGGCCGGGTCGATACGGTTCGCGACCCAGCCCGCGAGCTTCAATCCGCGCGCGGCAATCGCTTCGGCCGTGAGCAGCGCGTGGCTGATGCAGCCGAGGCGCATTCCCACCACGAGCACGACGGGCAGACCGAGCGCGACGGCGAGATCGGCGGTGTCTTCGGTCGCCGTGAGGGGCACGCGAAAACCGCCCACGCCTTCCACGACGATGGCATCCGCGCGCTCGCAGGCCGCCTCGTAGCAATCGACGATGCGCGCCATATCGAGCGTCACGCCTTCGAGCGCGGCGGCAATGTGCGGCGCGGCGGGCTCCTTGAGCAGAAACGGCGTGCGGATCTCGGGCGGCAGCAGCACGCTCGCGGCGGCGTCGAGCTGATCGGCGTCCTCGTTGTGCCAGACGCCGTCGCGCTCGTAAGCGCCCGCCGCGATCGGCTTGAGCGCCGTGGCGCGCAGCCCCGCGTGGGCGAAGCCGCGCAGGAGCGCCGCGCTCACGAAGGTCTTGCCGATCTCGGTGTCGGTGCCGGTGACGAAAAGCGAAACCGTCATTGCGCCAACTCCTGCGCTTCGTGGCTCGCGCGCTGCAGCGATGCGTTCAGCCGGTCGAGGTCGGCGTCCGAATGCGCAGCGGAAAGCGAAATGCGCAGGCGCGACGTGCCCTCGGGCACGGTGGGCGGACGAATGGCGGGCACCCACAGCCCGTCGCGCTCCAACGCCGCCTGCAACGCGAGCGTCGCCTCGTTCGCGCCGATGACGAGCGGCTGCACGGCGGTATGCGAATCGACGGGCTGCCAGCAGGTCTCATTGAGCAGCGCACGCGTGCGCGCGATCAGATGCTTGAGATGTGCGCGGCGCGCATCGCCCTCCTCGCCTTCGATCAAACGCAGGCTCGCGGACACGGCATGCGCAACCGCCGGCGACGAAGCCGTAGTGAAGATGTACGGGCGCGCACGCTGCACGAGCCATTCGATCACGGTGCCATGCGCGCAAATGAACGCGCCCGACACACCCGCCGCCTTCCCGAGCGTGCCGACCATCACGAGATGTTCCGAGCGCAGCGCGGCTTGCGCGAGCGCGCCGCGGCCCTGCGGGCCAAGGACGCCGAAGCCGTGCGCGTCGTCGACCACGAGCCAGGCGCCATGCTGTTCCGCGAGTTCGACGAGACGCGCGAGCGGCGCGACATCGCCGTCCATGCTGAACACCGTGTCGCTCACGATCAGTTTTGCGCTCGCGTCGGAGGCTTCGAGCATCGCGGCGAGCGCCGCCATGTCGGCATGCGGATAGATCTGGATGTCGGCGCGCGAGAGCCGCGCGCCATCGATCAGCGAGGCGTGGTTGAGCGAATCGGAAAAGATCGTCGTGCCGCGCCCCGCGAGCGCCGTCAGCACGGCCAGGTTCGCCATGTAGCCGGTGCTGAAGTACAGCGCGCGCGGCGCATCGACGAAGGTGCCCGCAAATGCCGCGAGATCGTCTTCGAGCTGGGCGTGCGCGCGCGAGTGGCCACCGAGCAGATGTGAGCCGCCGCTGCCCGCGCCGTAACGCTGCGCGCCCTCGGCGATGGCCGCGACCAGTTGCGGGTGCGCGGCGAGACCGAGATAGTCGTTGCTGGCGAAACCGATGGTCGCGCGGCCGTCCACCTGCATATGGGCGCTGCAAGGCGTGTCGGCCGTGCGGCGGCGGCGGCGCAGGCCGCGCGCGTCGATGTCGCGCAAGCCCTGTTCGAGGGTATCGAGCAATGCCATATCAGAGGTCCTCCGCGACCGTGGCGTCGAAAGTCTCGCGCGTGCGGGTGGCGAGGAACGCCTGCATTTCGTTGTCCAGAATATACGGCGGCATGACGTAGACCGTCGTGCCGATCGGGCGCAGCAGCAGTTCGCGCTGCAGTGCGTTTTCGAAGAAGCGGCGCGAAAACGTCGCCGCGCGCTGCGAGTCTTCGAGCGCGACGTCGAACGCGAGAATCGTGCCGCACTGGCGCAGGTTGCGCACGAGCGGATGCGCGGCGAACGGATCGAACCATTCGCGCAGTTGCGCCGATTTGCGCGCGTTCGCAACCAGCACGTCATCGCGCTCGAACAAGTCGAGCGTGGCGAGCGCCGCGCGGCACGCGAGCGGATTGCCCGTGTACGAATGCGAGTGAAGGAAACCGCGCGTCGTGTCGTCGTCGTAGAACGACCCGTAGATCGCGTCGCGCGACAGCACGATCGAAAGCGGCAGATAACCGCCGCTAATGCCCTTCGAAAGCGTGAGCAGATCGGGCCAGATGCCCGCCTGCTCGCACGCGAAGAACGTGCCGGTGCGCCCGCAGCCCACGGCGATTTCATCGGCGATCAGGTGAACGCGATGGCGGTCGCACAGCGCGCGCAGGCCCTTGAGATACGCGGGATCGTGCATCGCCATGCCGGCGGCGCACTGCACGAGCGGCTCGACGATCAGCGCGGCGATGTGCCCTTCGCGCTCGATGAAAAGACGCTCGACATCGGCCAGCGCGCGGGCCGCGACATCCGCCGCCGTTTCGCCGGGTTGCGCCGCGCGCGCGTCGGGCGAAGCGACCACATGCGCGTGATGCAGCAGCGGATCGTAAGCATCCCTGAAGAGCTTCACATCGGTCACGCCGAGCGCGCCGATGGTCTCGCCGTGATAGCTGTTCGCCACGCAGACGAATTCGCGCTTGCCGCTCTCGCCGCGGTTGCGCCACGCATGAAAGCTCATCTTGAGCGCGATTTCGACGGCCGACGCGCCGTCGGAAGCGAAGAACGCGTGGCCGAGCACGCCGCCCGTGCGCGCCGACAGCCGCTCGGCAAGCTCCACGGCGGGCTCGTGCGTACAGCCCGCGAGCATGACGTGCTCGAGCGTGTCGAGCTGCGCCTTGAGCGCGGCATTGATCGAGGCATTGGCGTGGCCGAAGAGGTTCACCCACCACGAACTGATCGCGTCGAGATAGCGGCGGCCCTCGCGGTCGTGTAGCCACGGGCCTTCTCCGCGTGCGACGGCCACGAGCGGCACGCGCTCGTGATGTTTCATCTGGGTGCAGGGGTGCCACACGGCGCGCAGGCTGCGAGCGACCCAGTCGGTCGCGGCGCGATCTTCGCGGGCAAGGTGCACTGGGTGCCCAGGGTGCGATAGCGAATTCAAATACGACTCCCGATACGACAGCGGGACCGAGATTAACGTGTTAGCTGCCGCAATGCACTACCCTGAAAATCGTCCCCAAACGCATGGCTGCGCGGCGTTTCGAGCCGTTCAGTACAACTCCGGACCGATGGAAAAGAAAGACCGGAAATGCGCGGAGATGACGACGGCAAAGTGAACCCGCCTTATGCAAAAAAATCTGCGCGCCGATGCGAAATTGCAGAACGCGAGACGGCGCGGCGGATATTTTTGGCGACGCGTGGTGAGCGCGCCGGCGCGCGAAAGTCAGACGATAGTTGCGGCACAACGGGTTGCGTGCGAGGTAACGGCCGGCGGGACCAGAAAACAAGCGGCCCGCGCAAAAGCAAAGCGGCCCGTGCAAAACGCAAAGCGGCCCGCTTAGGGGCCGCAAGCTTCAGATCAGATGGAGAGTTTGAGCCAGGCAGTCGCCAGGCAACGCGCCTTACCGGCTCGCCAGCGGGTGGTCGCTCTCGTCGGTAGCGTTATCCGCCGTGGCGCGCGTCGTGTCGCTGTCGCCGGTCTGGGCGGTCTGCGTGCCGCCGTTGTTCCAGACCACCGTGTTGTTGACGGCATAGAGGCGGCATCGATCGGCGCTGTGCTTTTCACAGTTCGAGATCGCCACGGCCATCGGATTGTCGCCGCCTTCGGCCCACGACCATGCGCCGGAGTCGGACACCGCGAAGGCGCGGCTCGGATACTGCTTGAGGAAGTTGCGATAACCGTCACGGCCCGCCTGATCGACGAAAGGCACCGCGCCGACCGAGTCGATCTGCGCGAAGCCGGTGCCGTGAGGCGCGACCGACGTGGCCACGCGATACTGCACGGCCGTCGGCAGGCCGCGGTTGGCAAGGAACGCCTCGACCGTGGGCCACCAGATCTTCACGCCGTCGCGATCGCCCACGAGGCGATGCGCGTCGTTCTTGTACGCACCGAAGTCCACGAGTTTCGCCATTGCGGCCGGGCGATCCTCACCCGTTTGCGCTTCGCGGTAAGCGGCGAACATTTTCGTGACGAGATCGGGCGACCAGACCGAGTCGTTGTCGCCGTAGAGCCAGAGCGAGGCCACGCGGGCCTTGCCGCCGTAGTCGCCGAACGCCTGGGTCAGGTTGCTCTGCCAGCCCGTGCAGGCGTCCTGGCGCAGGCCGCCCGAGAAGTTGATGAGCGCGCGCACGCCGTTGGCCGCCTCGGTGCCATAAGCCATCGTGGCCAGGCCGCCATGCGAGGTGCCTGCAACGATGATCTGGGTCGCGTCGACATAGGGTTGCTTCGACATGTACGCGATGGTCGAAGCAACATCGGCCGCCTGGCCGAGGCCGTTGCTCGCGACATCGCAACCGTCCTGCTGATACGAGCCGCCTGAATCCGCGAAGCCCTGGCGGTTCGGCGCGACGACGACATAGCCGCGGCGCACAAATTCGCGCGCGAACGAGAGCGGGTCGCTGCGAGCCTGGAGGTGCGGGTCGCCGGGAATCTTGCCGTGGTTGAAGATCACCATCGGGAACGGGCCGGGGCCGTTCGGACGGTAAACCGTGGTTTCGAGCGTGACGTCGCCGGAGGCATCCACCGGAACGCGGATCACCTGCTCGTTCATGCTCGCGGGCACGACGGGCAGATACGCGTCGTCGAGCGCAATACGCGGGACGTTGGCGCTACCGAGGGGACCGCCTGCGAGGCTGGATTGGGGAGCGTTGGCGGAATGCGTGGCCGTGGCATTGGCGGCGAGTTGCGGGTTCGCGCTCGCACTTGCCGGATCGGAAAGCGACGCTGCGTGAGCAACCGAAAGCACACACGCGGTGCCGGCTACGACCCATCCGGTAAGGAGCTTCCTGAACGCCATGCGCTACACCCACCTGCAAAGACATGCTGCTGTGAACCTGACAACCGTCCGATCATTACCCGTGCTTCAGCCCTTTCAGGGCACAACGAGACACCGCTGCGCCTGGCCGCGAAGGCCGGAGCGAAGGTGTGACCCGTAACGGGGAATGACATCGATCGGAACACCTGCGCGGCGCAGTTCTATCGTCAATCAGACCCGCCGCCAGCACCCATTTGCAGTCGATACATGCACATGCGAAAAAGCTTTTTCACTATGCACTTACGTATCGTGCCGGGCACCGTGATTAAATACTCGCACGACAAATATTTGTTGTGCAATTCAGGGGTAACCCGGCATAAGGCATGCCAACGGCCCGCAGCCCCCATTTGGCGTGGCGCACGCACGGCGTTCGCTTCGCAGCGAACGTGCGAATTTTTAAAGAGGTCCGGGTGGGAAGCGTCGCGCGCGGGCAACAGCCGCGCGATTGTTCAGTAAGCGCTTGTTTGCAAAGGCGTTATTTCCGGCGCCATGACGGACCGGGGCGGGAATCCGCTGTGGCGATTTTCGGCGGTGGTCAGTGATTCATTAACCAGACGAAACGTCGCCGTCAACATAACGCCAGCGGCCGTCGTCGCCGCGCGTGAAGCGGCTCGTTTCGTGTAGCCGGAACGCGCGGCCGCCCGTTTTGTAGCGCGCGACGAATTCGACGATCGCGTGCGCGTCATCGCGTTGTTCGTGGCGCTTCACGGCAAGACCTAGCCAGCGCGGCGCGCCTTCGGCAGCGGGATCGACGTCGAGATCGGCGGGACAGGTTTCGGGCGCCCACGTCACGCGCAGATACGCCTCCTCGCCCAGCACGTAGGCCGTGTAGCGCGAGCGCATCAGTTCGAGCGCCGTGGCGGGCACCGCTGCGCCGTCGATGAAGCGGCCACAGCACTGCGCGTAACGCGGCGCCCTGGCGAGCGCTTTCTGGTTCGGCGCTACACCGCCGCAGGGGCAATCGGCAGGCCGTGCAGTGTGCGCGGTTTCAGCGTTCATGGGTCAGGCTCCGTTGCGAGAGGCCGCAAGCGTAGCGCAGACGGGCGGCGCTTTACCAGTCGAGTTCGGTGCCGTCGTACTGGAAGAAGCGGCCGTTGAAGACTTCACGCGCGGCGGCCGCCTCGGCCACCACCTCGCGCATGCCGGCGACGCTCGCCGCCGGGTCGATTGCCGCGTGTGCGCCGCCCATGTCGGTGCGCACCCAGCCCGGGTGCAGCGCGACGCAGGTGGCGCGGCGCGTTTGCAGCGAGGTGATCTTCAGCACGTCGTTGAGCGCGGCCTTGCTCGCGCGATAGAGCCAGCCCGTCGTGCCCGTGGTCTCCGCAATGCTGCCCATGCGGCTCGACAGCACACCGAGCACGCCGTGGGTGGCGTCGACGAGCGGCAACAGGATGGGGATCAGTTGCATCGGGCCGCGCACGTTGGTGTTCATCACGTATTCGAAGTCTTCGGCCGTGACGGTCTCCACGCCCTCGGTGCGCGGGCCGTAGACGCCGGAGACGACGAGCGCCACGTCGAGCCGCTCGCCGTCGAGCTTCCAGCCGAGCGCAGCAATCTCGTCCGGCCGCGCGATGTCGAGCTGGAAGGTCTGCGCGCCGATTGCGCGCAGCGCTTCGAGCGCTTCGGGCCCGCGCGCCGTGGCCAGCACGCGCCAGCCGGCCTTCGCATACTGCCGCGCGAACTCGAGACCCAGGCCCCGCGACGCGCCCACGATCAACGCTGTTTTCATCTCGTCACCTTGCTTGGCTGTGCATTGAAACCGCTGCAGCGCGCCGCCTCCCCGCCTTGCAAAGCGGCGCGCTTCTTCTGGCACTAGCCTACAGCAGTTCGACGCCCATCGCCGTGGCTTCTCCGCCGCCGATGCACAGCGTCGCCACGCCGCGTTTGCCGCCGCGTGCACGCAACGCGCCAATCAGCGTCACGAGAATGCGCGCGCCCGAAGCACCGATCGGGTGACCGAGCGCACACGCGCCGCCGTTCACGTTGACCTTCTCGTGCGGCAGATCGTGCTCCTTCATCGCGGCCATCGTGACCACGGCAAAGGCCTCGTTGATTTCGTAGAGATCGACATCGCTCGCCGTCCAGCCGGTCTTCTCGAACAGCTTGCGGATCGCGCCCACCGGCGCCGTCGTGAACTTCGCCGGTTGCTGCGCAAAGGTGGAATGGCCCGTCACGCGTGCGAGCGGCTTGAGGCCGAGCTGCTTCGCCGTCGATTCGCGCATCATCACGAGCGCCGCCGCGCCGTCCGAAATCGACGACGAATTCGCTGCCGTCACCGTGCCGGTTTTGCTGAACGCGGGCTTGAGCGTCGGGATCTTGTCGAGATTGGCCTTGAACGGCTGCTCGTCGCGCGCGATGGTCGTTTCGCCCGCGCGCGAGGCCACCTTCACCGGCGCGATCTCCCATGCGAACGAGCCATCCTCGTTGGCGCGCTTCGCACGCTTGAGCGACTCGATCGCGAACGCGTCCTGACGCTCGCGCGAGAAGTCGTACTCGCCCGCGCATTCTTCCGCGAACGTGCCCATCAGGCGGCCCTTGTCATAGGCGTCTTCGAGGCCGTCGAGGAACATGTGGTCGAGCACCTGGCCGTGGCCCATGCGCATGCCGGCGCGCGCCTTCGGCAGCAGATAAGGCGCGTTCGACATGCTCTCCATGCCGCCCGCGACGATCACGTCGGCGGAGCCCGCCAGCAGCATGTCGTGCGCGAACATGGCCGCGCGCATGCCGGAGCCGCACATCTTGTTGACGGTCGTGGCACCCGCTGCGAGCGGCAGCCCCGCGCCGAGCGCCGCCTGGCGCGCGGGCGCCTGGCCCTGCCCCGCGGGCAGCACGCAGCCCATCACGACCTCGTCGACCTGTTCGGGCTTCAACCCCGCGCGCTCGACGGCCGCCGCGATCGCAGCCGCGCCAAGCTGCGGCGCGGTGAGCGCCGCGAAATCACCCTGAAAACCCGCCACTGGCGTGCGCGCCGCCGCAACGATCACGATGGCGTCCTGCTTTTGCGTCTCACTCATGTTTGTGCTCCTTGATGAATCCGTTTGAACCCGTTTGAACCCGTTTGAATCCGCTTGATTCCGTTCCAACCTGTTGGCCGCGCGCTCAGGCAACGCGCACGGCCGGCGCGTCTTCACGCGCGAAACGTTCTGGGTAGCACACGCTAAAACGAATCGATGCGTCGTAGGGAAAGCAGTCCGGCACTTCGCCCGCGATGAGCCTCGCGCGGCTCTCCTGCCAGAGCCCGGGCTCGAAGAAGTCCGCGTGATGAGCGAGAAATGCGCGCTTCACGCGCGGATCGCCGAGCAGGAACGTGCCGTACGTCTCCGGAAAGATGTCGCGCGGGCCGACTGCGTACCATGGCTCGCCCGATAGTTCGTCTTCCTCATGACGCGGCGGCGGCACGGCACGCACGTTGCAGTCGGTGAGATATTCGATCTCGTCGTAGTCGTAGAACACCACGCGGCCGTTGCGCGTCACGCCGAAATTCTTGTAGAGCATGTCGCCCGGAAAGATGTTCGCGCGCAGCAGGTCCTTGATCGCGTTGCCGTATTCGCGGATGCCATGCTCGACTTCGGCGTCGCTGCCGTTCTGCAGATAGAGATTGAGCGGCACCATGCGCCGCTCGATGTAGACGTGACGGATCACGAGGTTATCGCCCTCGTACTCGAGCATCGAGGGCGCAAGCGTTTCCAGCTCGCGCACGAGCGCCTCGTCGAGCCTCGCGACGGGCAGCGCCACGCTCGAATATTCGAGCGTGTCGGCAAGGCGCCCAAGCCGGTCGTGGCGCTTCACGAGCTGATACTTCGCTTCGACCTGCTCGCGCGTGGTCTCTTTCGGCGCGGGGAAGCTGTCCTTGATGACCTTGAACACGTACGGATACGAAGGCAGCGTGAACACGATCATCACCATGCCGCGGATGCCCGGCGCGACGATAAACGGGTCGCTCGAATGCGAGAGGTGGTGCAGCAAGTCGCGATAGAACAGGTTCTTGCCCTGCTTCTGCAAGCCGAGCGACGTGTAGATTTCGCCCTTGGCCTTGCGCGGCATGATGGTACGCAGAAACTCCACATAGGCGGACGGCACTTCCATGTCCACCAGAAAATACGAGTGCGAGAAGCTGAAGAGGATGAGCAGCTGCTCCGTGCGCAGCAGCACCGTGTCCAGTGCCAGCTTGCCCGCCTCCACATGACGGATCGGCACGACGAACGGCGCGAGCAGATCGCCGTTGATGATGCGCCCGACGATATACGCGCCTTTATGCCGGAAAAACAGCGACGACAGCACGTGGATCTGGAAATTCGGCTTGGGCTCGACCACACCGAAGGTGTCGAGCATCGTCTGCATGATGCAGTCGACGTCGCGCCCGAGATCCTCGAACGGCGTCTCCAGCTGGAAGTTCGTGACGATGCGCTCGAGCGTCGCCGCGAGGCCGTCCTTGCCCGGATAGTACGCGCGGTAGGTAGGCTTCGCAGCCGGCTCGTCGTTCTCGATGTATTCGGTCGAGATGGCGGGCCGCACGAAGATGAAATCATTGTTGAAGTACGAGCGATGCAGGATCTTGCAGCACACGGAGTTGAAGAACGTCTCCGCGCATTCGGGCTGCCGGTGCGTCGTGAGCAGGCCGATGTAGTGCAGCTTGATCTGCTGCCAGACTTCGTCGTCGATGCTCTCGGCGCCGTATTCGTCTTCGAGCGCGACCACGCACTCCTTCACGCGATCGTCATAGGAGGCGATGCGCTCGCGCGCGAGCTGCTGCAGGGCGCGCCAGTCGGCTGCCTCGAAGAACGTCCGCGCCCTCGCCGCCGCGTCGCAGAAGTTGTGGTAGTGACGGTTGAAGCCGTCGAGCATGGTCTGCGCGACATCGAAGCCGATCTGCGAAGAGAGCAGTTTCGGGAAGTGTTTCATGGCGGCCATGCCCGTTGCACGAGCGTCAGGGTTTCGCGCGAGCGGCGGCGGGAGCGTCGCTTCCGTGCGCCGCGCTTTCGTGCGCCGCATTCCTGTCGAGCAGCGCGCGCGCCTGGGCTTCGTACTGCGCGAGGTCTTCGAGCGTCGCGTCGAGGTCCGCGCGCTGGCGCTCGAGTATGTCGCGGTGATGCACCACGGTGTCGAGGAACGCCTGAAGCTGCGGGAGCGTGTCGGTCGGCGACTCGTAGAGGTCGAGCAGCGTGCGGATCTCCGAGAGCGTGAAGCCGAGGCGCTTGCCGCGCAGCGTCAGCTTCAGCCGCGTGCGATCGCGCCCCGAAAAGACGCGCTTCAAGCCACCCGCGCCTTCCCGGCTCGGCGCGAGCAGGCCCTGGTCCTCGTAGAAGCGGATCGCGCGCGGCGTTACGTCGAATTCCCGGGCGAGTTCGGTAATCGTGTACTGGGTCGTCATGGTGTGCGAAAAGGCGGCTGGCCCGGCTGTTGTCTGCACGACAGCGCGAGGGACGATAGAATCGACGTTTACGTTATCGTCAAGTACGCGGTTACGCAACCGGCAGGAGCGACGCGCAAGACGCGCTTTGCATGGGGCCGGAGTAAGTGCTGAAGCACTAACTCCGGCCGACCGTTTTACGTGGGACCAGAGTAAGCGCTAAAGCGCTAACTCTGGTCGACAGGAGAAGACACCCCCAATGAACGCCCTCGAACACCAGCTCGACTATCCCTACGCCGACACCCTGCCGGAACCCGGCCTCGCCTTCGATGTCGCGCCCGGCGTGAAATGGCTGCGCATGCCGCTGCCGTTCGCGCTCGACCACATCAACCTCTGGCTGCTGCGCGACGAGATCGACGGCCAGCAAGGCTGGACCGTGGTGGACTGCGGCATCACCAACGACACCATCAAGGCCCGCTGGGAAGCCGTGTTCGAGAACCAGCTGGAAGGCCTGCCGGTGCTGCGCGTGCTCGTCACGCATTGCCACCCCGACCATATCGGCCTTGCACACTGGATTTGCGCGGGCGGGGACAAGGCGCGCTGGGACGTGCGCCTGTGGGCCACGCTCGGCGAATACATGCAGGCTCGCGTGATGGCGGCCGGCGACGGCTCGAACGCGGGCGGCGAAGGCGCCGCGCGCCATTTCGCGCGTCACGGGCTCACGGACGAAGCTTCGCTCGACAAGCTGCGCAACCGCCGCGGCTATTACGGCAGCCTCGTGCCCGCGCTGCCCACGCAGTACCGCCGCCTGCGCGAAGCCGATACGGTGGCGATCGGCGGGCGCGACTGGCGCGTCATCACGGGCTACGGCCACTCGCCCGAGCATTGCGCGCTGTTCTGCGAAGCAACCGGCGTGCTGATCTCCGGCGATATGGTGCTGCCGCGCATCTCGACCAACGTCTCCGTGTTCGACATGGAGCCGGAAGGCAATCCGCTCGGCCTCTACCTGGAATCGCTCGGCCGCTACGAAACGTTGCCCGAGAACACTCTTGTGCTGCCCTCGCACGGCAAGCCGTTTCGTGGCGTGCGCACGCGCATCGCGCAGCTGCGCGCGCACCATGACGCGCGTCTTGCCGAAGTCATCGAAGCGTGCGGGCGAGCGCCGCAAAGCGCCGCCGACATCGTGCCGATGATGTTCAAGCGCGAGCTCGACATCCATCAGATGACCTTCGCGATGGGCGAGGCGCTCGCGCACCTGAACCTGCTGTGGCTCGAAGGCAAGGTCACGCGCGCGACCGGCGCGGACGGCGTGATCCGCTTTACGGCCTGAGACGCCACTGCGCACAAAGAAAAACGGGCGGCCCGCAAGGAGCCGCCCGTTCTTACGCGGAGCGCGAGGTGAACGGCTTTAGTTCGAGCCGCCGGTGATCAGATCGGCGCCCTGCGGCCGCACGAACTTGAAGGTCGAAGCCGGCAGCGACGGGTTCTTCTCGATGTTGGAGAACGTGAGCAGCGTCACGTTGCCGAACACGTCGTGCAGTTCCATGGCTTCGAGGTTGCCGTCACGAAAGCCGATGCCCACGCTCTTGAACTGCGTGTCCTTCGACTTCGGAATCAGCTCCAGCCAGTCGATGCCGTTCTTCACGCCCGCGTCGGAGAGCGTGAAGTTCTTGTCGAGATCGTTGCTGCCGAACAGGATCGCTGCCGGGCTCGCGCCGAGCGCGCCGCCAAGCTTGCGCTCGGTCACCTGGTTCAGGTCCTTGTCGTAGACGTAGAGGTTGTCGCCGTCCGACTGCAGCAGTTGCTGATACGGCTTCTCATACGACCAGATGAACTTGCCGGGCCGCGCGAACACGAACGTGCCGCTCGAGGTCTTGGCGTTCAACGTGGCCGTGGCAATGGCGTCGCTGGCGTTCTTCGCGCCCGAGGGCGCCTTGAGTTCGCGCTGAACGAAGCTGCCGCGCGCGGAGTGCACCTGCGAGACGAACTGCTTCAGTTGATCGGTGCCGCTCGCATACGCCTGCGAGACCATCAGGACCGACGCGCCGAGCGCGACGAAGAGCGCGCGGCGCGCGGTGCGCGCAAAGCGGGTCGGAAGTCCAGCCGGATACTGCATCTATCGTTCTCCAAGAGGTATGTCTTTGGCCGTCGGGTTGCCGGAGCCGTTGCCAAAGCGCGGCGGCCTGGCGTGGCTTATTCGGCGTCGCCGCGATTAGGCACGAGGATCTCGCGGTTGCCGCTCGACGACATCGCCGAAACGAGCCCGGACTGCTCCATCTGTTCGAGCAGCCGCGCCGCGCGGTTGTAGCCGATGCGCAAGTGCCGCTGCACGAGCGAAATCGACGCGCGGCGATTCTTGATGACCACTTCGACGGCCTGGTCGTACAGCGGATCGGACTCGTCGCCGGTGCCACTGGTTCCCGCAGCCGTGCCCTCGTCGCCCTCGCCGCCCACCGCGCCTTCGAGAATACCCTCGATATAGTTCGGCTCGCCTTGCTCCTTGAGCTTTTCGACGACGCGGTGCACCTCGTCGTCGGCGACGAACGCGCCGTGCACGCGCACGGGCAGACCCGAGCCCGGCGGCAGGTAGAGCATGTCGCCCATGCCGAGCAGCGACTCGGCGCCCATCTGGTCGAGAATCGTGCGCGAGTCGATTTTCGAGGAGACCTGGAACGCCATACGCGTCGGCACGTTGGCCTTGATGAGGCCGGTGATGACATCCACCGAAGGCCGCTGCGTCGCGAGAATCAGGTGGATGCCGGCGGCGCGCGCCTTCTGGGCGATACGCGCGATCAGCTCTTCGACCTTCTTGCCGACCACCATCATGAGGTCGGCGAGTTCGTCGATCACGACCACGATATGCGGCAGCTTCTGGCACGGTTCCGGATCGTCCGGCGTGAGGCTGAACGGGTTCGGGATCTTCTCCTCGCGCTTGTTCGCCTCTTCTATCTTGTTGTTGTAGCCCGCGAGATTGCGCACGCCCAGCTTGCTCATGAGCTTGTAGCGGCGCTCCATCTCGGCCACGGTCCAGTTCAGCGCGTTGCCGGCCTGGCGCATGTCGGTCACGACCGGGCAAAGCAGATGCGGAATGCCCTCGTAGACGCTCATTTCGAGCATCTTCGGGTCGATCAGGATCATGCGGACCTGTTCGGCGCTCGCCTTGTAGAGCAGCGACAGGATCATCGCGTTGATCCCCACCGACTTGCCCGAGCCGGTCGTGCCGGCCACGAGCAGGTGGGGCATCTTCGCGAGATCGGCGCACACCGGCTTGCCGCCGATGTCCTTGCCAAGGCCCATGGTGAGCGCCGAAGGCGCATCGGCATAAACCGCCGAGCCGAGGATTTCCGAAAGACGCACGGTCTGGCGGCGCTGGTTCGGCAGCTCCAGCGCCATGAAATTCTTGCCCGGAATCGTTTCCACCACGCGGATCGAGACGAGCGAGAGCGAACGCGCGAGGTCCTTCGCGAGGTTCACGATCTGGCTGCCCTTCACGCCCGTGGCCGGCTCGATCTCGTAGCGCGTGACGACCGGGCCCGGATACGCGGCCACCACGGCCACGTCCACGCCGAAGTCCTTGAGCTTCTTCTCGATCAGGCGCGAGGTGAATTCGAGCGTGTCGTCGGAGATGGTTTCCTGGGTGGCCGACGCCGGGTCGAGCAGCGAGATCGCCGGCAGCGTGGAGTCGCCCGGCAGATCCTTGAAGAGCGGCACCTGGCGCTCTTTTTCCACGCGCTCGGAGCGCTGCGGTGTGACCACCGGCGGCACGATCGTGACCGGCTCGTGTTCCTCGATCTTCACGCGGCCGCGCTCGACCTTGCCTTCGCGCTTGACGGCCGCTGCCTCGCCGAGCTTGCGGTCGCGGCCCGCCTCGCGGCGCAGCCTCGCCATGGTGACGGCGTTGATGATGTATTCGCCGACCCGTTCGGCGACCGAGAGCCACGAGAAGCGGAAATAGAGCGAAAGACCGATCGCGAGCGCGAGCAGGAGCGCAAGCGTGCCGCCCGTGAAGCCGAGCGCGTGCGAAACGCCGCGCGCCACCGCGCCGCCCACCACGCCGCCGGGCGTCTGGGGCAGTTGCACCTTGAGCGACCACATGCGCAGCGCTTCGATGCCGCAGCTCGACAGCATGACGAGCACGAACGACAAGGCTTCGGCGACCCAGCTGATGTCGCGCGGCTTGTCGTCGTCATCGTCGGCGATCGCTTCGTGACGCGTAATGCGCTGATAGTTCGCCGAGATGAGGCGCCCGAGCAGCACGATCCACCAATAGGCGGACAGGCCGAACAGCAGCAGCAGGATGTCCGAGACGCGCGCGCCGACGCGCCCCGCCCAGTTCGAGATGTGGTCGACCTGGGCTGCGTGCGTCCAGCTAGGGTCGTGGCGGCTGTAGCTGATGAGCGCCATCAGCAGGAACACGCCTAGCGCGACCTGCAGGATCCAGCGAATTTCGGTGAAAAGGCGCGACATGCGGTGAGGCAATGCCTGCGCCTGCGCGGAAAAGGGAGCTTTGGCCATTGAATCCTGGGCTGATTCTTGATGCGTTTGCGGTCCGCCAGTCCTTCCGAATGCCCGAAACCCCGGGCAGACGGGCGCGGCCGCCGTCGTCCGATCCGGCCTATTGTAAACGCGTTGTTTCGGCCCCGGCGCCCCCTCGCTGTAAATGACGGTAACTGACAACGCTGCGCAAGCGCCACCGGGCGACATCCGGCCGCGCCGCGCCCGTCGAGCCCGCGCTGCAAGGGCCGCCCGCCAGGCCCAGGCTATCGCGCCGATGAGGAAGCTTCATCGAGCGGCGAGCGCCCCCCGCCTTTATAATTGCGCGCTGATGCCCAACTACATGCGTGAGCCCCGCCGCAACGCCGGGCGGCCCGACCGGGCACCCCCAAGGCGGGCGCCCGAATTTACGCGCCACGCAGCGTCTTTCTACGGAATTCGATCATGTCTGCAACCAAACACGCCAAAGTCCTGATTCTCGGTTCCGGCCCCGCCGGCTACACGGCCGCCGTCTATGCGGCGCGCGCGAACCTTTCGCCGCTGCTCGTCACGGGTCTCGCCCAGGGCGGCCAGCTCATGACGACGACCGACGTCGAAAACTGGCCTGCGGACCCGAACGGCGTGCAAGGCCCCGAACTGATGCAGCGTTTCCTCGAGCACGCCGAGCGCTTCAACACGGAAATCGTGTTCGATCACATCCATACGGCCAGGCTGAACGAAAAGCCCATCCGCCTGATCGGCGACTCGGGCGAGTACACCTGCGACTCGCTCGTCATCGCGACCGGCGCATCGGCGCAATACCTCGGCCTGCCGAGCGAAGAGCTGTACATGGGCCGCGGCGTCTCGGCCTGCGCGACCTGCGACGGCTTTTTCTACCGCAACCAGCACGTCGCCGTGGTCGGCGGCGGCAACACGGCCGTTGAAGAAGCGCTCTACCTCTCGGGCATCGCGAAGAAGGTCACGGTCATTCACCGCCGCGACAAGTTCCGCGCCGAACCGATCCTGATCGACCGCCTGCTGGAAAAGGAAAAGGAAGGCGTGGTCGAGATCAAGTGGGAGCACGTGCTCGACGAAGTGAAGGGCAACGAAGGCGGCGTGAACGGCCTGCGCATCAAGAACGTGAAGACGGGCGAGACCGCCGACCTCGATCTGCAGGGTCTGTTCGTCGCGATCGGCCACAAGCCGAACACGGACATCTTCGAAGGCCAGCTCGAGATGAAGAACGGCTACATCATCACGAACGGCGGCCTGAACGGCAACGCGACCGGCACGAGCGTGCCGGGCGTGTTCGCGGCCGGCGACGTGCAGGATCACGTCTATCGCCAGGCGATCACGAGCGCGGGCACGGGCTGTATGGCCGCACTCGACGCGCAACGCTACCTCGAGACCGTGAACGAGCTCGGCCAGGCGCGCGTGATGAGCGCCGAAGCCGACCGCTAAGCCGGTCGAGCGGGATTCACCCAGCGTCTTTCGTCATGCCCAAGAACGTGCCCCACCCGGGCGAACCCAGGCGCCCCGCCTCCGCTCGCCCGACTCCCGCGCCCACGCCTGCTCCCGCAGCGGACGAAGCCGCGTCCGGCAAGACGGCTGCTGGCTTCGCCGGCCTCGGCAGCCTGCGCGACGCGCTCAAGGTGCAAACCCGCCAGCGCGAGCGCGAACGCGTGGCCGCGCAGGCGACGCGCGTCGAAGCCGCCGCCGACAGCGACCTCTTTCGCCGCGAGATCGGCCAGGTCGCGCCGCTCAAGCAGCCTGCGCGCGCGCAGGCGCGTCGCGCAGCACCGGTGCCGCTGCCACTGCAAACGCAGCTCGACGAGCAGGCCGTGCTGCACGAAGCGATCTCCGACGAATTCGACCCGGAAGCGCTGCTCGACACCGACGACTCGCTCTACTACCACCGCCCCGGCGTGAGCGAGGAAGTCGTCAAGAAGCTGCGGCGCGGCACGTGGATCGTGCAAGCGCAACTCGACCTGCACGGCATGCGCCGCGAGGAAGCGCGCGAGGCGCTGCAGAACTTCGTCCGTGAAGCGGGCAAGCGCGGGCTGCGCTGCGTGCGCGTGATCCACGGCAAGGGCCTGGGTTCCGTCGGCAAGGAGCCGGTGCTCAAGGGCAAGGTGCGAGCATGGCTCGTGCAGAAGGAAGAAGTCATCGCGTTCTGCCAGGCGCGGCCGCACGACGGCGGCGCGGGCGCCGTGCTCGTGCTGTTGCAGCCGCACCCGGCCGGGCACGGGCAGCATCATCCTCACCTGCCCTGACCGAACCCGTTATCGGCGTGTCGTCGATATGAAAAAACCCCGTTCGCTGCTTGCGCAGCGAACGGGGTTTTTCTATCGCGCCGGGCAAACCGGCGCACGACGATCAGGCGAGGCGCTCTTCCGTCTTCGGATCGAACAGCACGGCCTTCGAAACGTCGAACAGCAGTTCCATGTTGTTGAGCGGCTGCGGGTTCGCACCCGGGTGCACGCGGCTCACGATGCGCTTGCCGTTGACCTGCGCGAACACGAGCGTGTCCGGACCGGTCGGCTCGATCACGTCGACCTTCACCGAGTGGCGCTGCAGTTCGTGGCCGTGGCCGTCGTGCGAGCTGCGCGCGTCGGTGATGCGCTCCGGGCGCAGACCCAGCACCACTTCCTGGCCGATCTGGGCGCGCAGCTTGTTCGCTTCGAACGGCAGGTTCAGCACGTTGCGCGCCACACCCGTGTCGAGTTCGATACCGATGCCCGAGCCCTGCTCCACCAGCTTGCCGTTGATGAAGTTCATCGGCGGCGCGCCGATGAAGCCCGCCACGAAGAGGTTCGACGGCGAGTCGTAGATCTCCTGCGGTGCGCCGAACTGCTGCACGATGCCGTCCTTCATGACCGCGATGCGGTCGCCGAGCGTCATCGCCTCGATCTGGTCGTGCGTCACGTACACGATGGTCGTGCCCACGCGCTGATGCAGCAGCTTGATTTCCGAGCGCATCTCGATACGCAGCTTCGCGTCGAGGTTCGAGAGCGGCTCGTCGAACAGGAACATGACCGGATCGCGTGCGAGCGCACGACCCATGGCCACGCGCTGGCGCTGGCCGCCCGACAGCTGGCCCGGCTTGCGGTCGAGCAGGTGTTCGATCTGCAGCAGCTTCGACACGCGGCCGACGATCTCCGTCTGCTGGTTCTTCGGCACCTTGCGGATGTTCAGGCCGAACGAGATGTTCTCGCGCACCGTCATCGACGGGTAAAGCGCGTACGACTGGAACACCATCGCGATGTCGCGATCCTTCGGCGAGAGGTTATTGACCGTCTTGCCGTCGATCTGGATCTCGCCCTTGGTCACGGTTTCGAGACCCGCGATCATGTTGAGCAGCGTCGACTTACCGCAACCCGAGCCGCCGACCAGAATCAGGAACTGGCCGTCTTCGATGTCGATGTTCACGCCCTTGAGGACGGGAACGCCGTTCGGGTAGGTCTTGTAGACGTCGCGAATGGAAAGGCTTGCCATGATGCTATGAATCCTTTTAATCGAATGCGGGTTTAACCCTTCACCGCGCCCGCCGTGAGACCGCGCACGAAGTAGCGGCCGGCGATCACGTAGACGAGCAGCGTGGGCAGCGCGGCGATGATCGCGCCGGCCATGTCGACGTTGTATTCCTTCACGCCCGTGGACGTGTTCACGAGATTGTTCAGCGCCACCGTAATCGGCATCGAATCGACGCCCGAGAACACGATACCGAACAGGAAGTCATTCCAGATCTGCGTGAATTGCCAGATCAGGCACACCATGAAGATGGGCAGCGAGATCGGCAGCATGATGCGCGTGAAGATCATGAAGAAACCGGCGCCGTCGATGCGCGCGGCCTTGACGAGTTCAGCGGGCACGCTCACGTAGAAGTTGCGGAAGAACATCGTGGTGAACGCAATGCCGTACACGACGTGCACCAGCACCAGACCGCCGATCGTGTTCGACAGGCCGAGGAAGCCTTCGAGACGCGCCATCGGCAGCAGGATGGCCTGGAACGGAATGAAGCAGCCCACCAGCAGCATCGTGAAGAGCGCGTCCGCGCCGCGAAAGCGCCAGTGTGTGAGCACGTAACCGTTGAACGCGCCGATGATCGACGAGATCAGCACGGCCGGAATCACCATCTTCACGGAGTTCATGAAGAACGGCTGCATGCCGTCACAGCGCACACCGGTACACGCCTGGCTCCACGCCTTGATCCACGGCGCGAAGGTCGGGCTCGTGGGCAGCGAGAGCATGGTGCCCGTGTGAATCTGGTCGAGCGACTTGAACGACGTCGACAGCATCACGTAGAGCGGGAACAGGAAGTACACCGCGAACAGGATCAGCGCCGCATAGATGACCACGCGGCTCACGTTCATCTTAGGCTGCATTGCGCGTGCTCCTCGATTCCAGATACATGAGCGGCACGAGCACGGCCACCACCGTCGCAAGCATCATCATCGACGAAGCTGCGCCGACGCCGAGTTGCCCGCGGTTGAACGAAAACGTGTACATGAAGATGGCCGGCAGCGACGACGACGTGCCCGGACCACCGGCCGTCAAAGCGACGACGAGGTCGAACGTCTTGATCGTGATGTGGCACAGGATCAGCAGCACGGAGAAGAACACCGGACGCATGCTCGGAATCACGATCTTGCGGTAGATCGTGGGCAGCGTCGCGCCGTCCACCTGGGCCGCCTTGAAGATCTCGCTATCGACACCGCGCAGGCCGGCGAGGAACAGCGCCATGCAAAAACCCGTCGACTGCCACACAGCGGCGACCACGATACAGAAAATGGCCTTGTCCGGGTCGTTGAGCCAGTCGATGTGGAAGCTCGTCCAGCCGATGCTGTGCATCACCTGCTGAATGCCGAGGTCCGGATTGAAAATCCACTGCCATGCGGTGCCCGTCACGATGTACGAGAGCGCCATCGGATAAAGGAACACCGCGCGCAGCGCGCCTTCCTGACGAATCTGCTGGTCGAGCAGGATCGCGAGGAACAGCCCGAGCGCCACGCAAATCGCGATGAACGGGATGCCGAACCATCCGAGGTTCTGCGCCGACGTCCACCAGACGTCGTTGGAGAACAGCTCGCGATAGCGGTCGAGACCCGCGAATTCATAGCGCGGCATCAGTCGCGAATTGGAGAGCGACAGATAACCGGTAACGAGAATGAAGCCGTAGACGAATACGAGGCTGATCAGAATGCTGGGCGAAAGCACCAGCTTCGGGATCCAGCGGTCTGCGAGCGCCGCCATGGGCGACGCGCGGCGGGTAGCAGGCGTGGCCGCCTTGCCGTTGCCGCTAAGAGAAGCAGTCACTGCGCAACTCCTGGTACGGTGCGAAAACAGCTTTCGCACGATGATGGGGTTCAGAGGGTGAACCGTCATGCCCGGGGCGCGCCACGTATGGCGCCCCCCGTCTTACAGCACTAACCTGCTACGCTCACTTCGTCTTCGCAGCCTTCGCGAGCGCTTCCACCGCGCTCTTCGAATCCTGGGTCGAGTTCATGAACTTCGTCACGACGTCGGTGATTGCACCGGCCGTGGCGTCCGGCTGAGCCATGCCGTGAGCGAGCGACGGCACATAGCCGCCGGCCTTGATCGCGGTCTGTTCATCCGCGTACGACTTCTTCGCGCATGCGTCGAACTTGCTCATGTCCACGCCGAGACGAACCGGAATCGAACCCTTGTACAGGCTGAACTGCTCCTGGAATTCCGGGCTCATGATCGTCTTCGCGAGCGCGAGCTGGCCAGGCGTTGCCGCCTTCTGGCCCTTCTGCTGGAAGAACACGAACGAGTCGACGTTAAAAGTGTAGGCCTTCGCCGTGCCCGGCACCGCTGCGCAAACATAGTCCGAATCCGGCTGCTTGTTCGCGTTCGCGAATTCGCCCTTGGCCCAGTCGCCCATGAACTGCATGCCGGCCTTGCCGTTGATGACCATGGCCGTGGCGAGGTTCCAGTCGCGGCCCGTACGGCCGTTATCCATGTACGACTCGATCTTGCGGACCGTGTCGAACACGCCGACCATCTGCTGCGACGTGAGGGTCTTCTGGTCGAGGTCGACGAGCGCCTTCTTGTAGAAGTCCGCGCCCTGCGAGAGGACCACGTCTTCCCACAGCGTCAGGTCCTGCCACGGCTGGCCACCGGCGGCGACCGGCTGGATGCCTGCGGCCTTCATCTTGTCGGCCAGCGCGAAGAATTCCGGCCACGTGGTCGGCGGCTTGCCGCCTACCTTGTCGAGCGCTGCCTTGTTGATCCACACCCAGTTCACGCGGTGCACCGAGAACGGCGCTGCAACGTAGTGTCCTTCGGCGTGCATGATCTTGTCGATCTGCGGCGGCAGGTTGGCCTTCCAGTCGCCGGCGACGGAGTCGACGTTCACCAGCACGCCCTGGTCAGCCCATTCCTGAATCAGCGGACCCTTGATCTGGGCGGCCGTCGGTGCGTTGCCCGAGATCACCTGGGTCTTCAGTGCGGTCATGGCCGCCGCGCCCGCGCCACCGGCGACCGCGAAGTCCTTCCACACATAGCCCTGCTTCGTCATGTCGTCCTTGAGCACGCCAACGGCCTTCGACTCGCCGCCCGAAGTCCACCAGTGCAGCACTTCAAGGGACTCGGCCGCTTGCGCCGTGGCGACGCCACCCAACAGACCTGCTGCGCACAGGGCGCCCATGATCGTGCGGAATTTCATTGCTTATCTCCTCCAGACACCTGAACAAAAAACGATTGGCCCCTGATCGCCAGGGTGCGGTGGTTGGTCAAACAGGCAAAACAGGCAAAACACTGGACGGACGGGCGCCGGAGTGCCGCGCGCGCGTGCTTTTCATTAGATGCGCGCGGGCCGCGGGCCGGTTACCGGCCGCAGGACGCTCAAGAGATGAGTGGTTCGGAATGCAACTTGACTGTCTCCTCTTTTGATTTTCACCGGCCACCTTGGCCGGCCGAGGCGCCGCTTGCGTCACGCGGCCTTGAAGCCTCCGCACGGCGGGGAACCGGGCGCACGGCTCACTGGCAAGCCGGGCTGAGTCCCGCGTTGTTCTCCGTTAACATGAGGGGGCATTCCGTCCGCTCGCGAAACCGCGCAAACCGCCTTGCTGGCTGCGTTTCACGCTTTTTTCATCGAATGAACGTTACCTCTTGATTTGGATTGTAGTTAAACTACAATTCAGTGTCAAAAAAAATTTTATCGGACTACGGCCGCCCGATCGCCCACACAGGCGGGCACCCGTTGTAACCTGCAGCGGCCCCCAGGACTCTGACTGAGACTCATGCAAACCCAGATCGATTCAGGTTTCACGTTCGTGCTCTTCGGCGCCACCGGCGACCTGTCGATGCGCAAGATCCTCCCCGCCCTGTATGAAGCGCACCGTTCAGGCATGCTCGCCCAGGCCGGCAAGATCGTGGGCGTCGCGCGCCACGAAGAAGATCGTGCAGCGTACATCCAGTGGGTCGACGAGCACGTCAAGCCGCATGTGAAGAAGAACGGCGGCTTCGACGACAATGCGTGGGCCAGCTTCCTCGAGCGCATCGTCTACGTGAAGCTCGACCTCTCGCGCGCCGAAGACTTCACGCATCTGCGCGACGGCATCGCGTCGCTGCCCGGCATTCGTGTGTTCTATCTGGCTACGGGCCCGTCGCTGTTCGTGCCGATCTGCCACGCGCTTGCCGCCGTCGGTCTGAACGAGAACTCACGCATCGTGCTGGAAAAGCCGCTCGGCTACGACCTCAAGTCGTCCAACGCCATCAACGACGCCGTGGGCGAGATCTTCGCCGAAGGCCAGATCTACCGGATCGATCACTATCTCGGCAAGGAGCCGGTGCAGAACCTGCTCGCGCTGCGTTTCGGCAATGCGCTCTTCGAGCCGCTGTGGCGCCGCGAATGGGTAGAGAGCATCCAGATCACGATTGCCGAAGAACTGGGCGTCGAAGCGCGCGGCGACTTTTATGACAACACGGGCGCGCTGCGCGACATGGTGCAAAATCACCTGTTGCAGTTGCTCTCGATCGTCGCCATGGAGCCGCCGCATTCGATGGATTCGGATTCGGTGCGCGACGAAAAGCTTCGCGTGCTGCGCGCGCTCAAGCCGATCAACCCGCTCGACATCAGCAAGGTCGCCGTGCGCGGGCAGTATCACGCGGGCGTGATCCGCGGCCAGGCGGTGCCGGGCTATGCGACCGAGCATGGCGTGAAGCCCGAGAGCCACACGGAAACCTTCGTCGCGCTGAAGGTGGAGATCGAGAACTGGCGCTGGGCGGGCGTGCCCTTCTTCCTGCGCACCGGCAAGCGTCTTGCCGACCGCGTGGCCGAGATCGTCGTGAACTTCCGTCCGGTGCCGCATTCGGCGCTCGGCGCGCCGGCGCTGCGCCCCGGCGCGAACCGCCTCGTGATCCGCCTGCAGCCGAACGAGAACATCCGCCTTTACTGCCTCGCGAAGCAGCCCGGCGAAGGCATGAATCTCGCGAGCGTGCATCTGGATCTCGCGTTCGACCAGTTCTTCCGCGAAGGCCAGATGGAGGCTTACCAGCGCCTGCTGCTCGACGTGATCAACGGGCGCCTCGCGCTGTTTGTGCGCCGCGACGAGCAGGAAGCGGCGTGGACGTGGGTCGAGCCGATCCTCAACGAGTGGGCGGCAACGCCGCGCGCGCCCAAGCCGTACGCGGCCGGCACATGGGGACCGGCGGCGGCGAGCGCGATGCTTGCACAGCACGACACCTGCTGGCTCGAAGAAGAGAATTGATGGGATTGCATGGCGGCGCGCACAGCGAGCGCGACGCCGGACCGGACAGATGAACTACCCCGTAGACCTACAAAAAAGCAGCATGGAGGAGAAGTGATCGAGCTTCACGTATTCGACGACCCGCGCGTCCAATCCGACGCGCTGGCGCGAGCCGTGGGCGACGCGCTACATGCGTCGCTCGCCGCTCAGCAAGCGGCGCCCGGTACTGCCGTGCGCCGTGCAACGCTTGCCGTCTCCGGCGGCACGAGCCCGCGCCCCTTCCTCGAGGCCCTTTCGACGCACCGTTTCGACTGGGCGCACATCGACGTCACGCTCGTCGACGACCGCTGGGTGCCGGACACCGACTCCGCGAGCAACGCGCGCCTCGCGCGCGAGACGCTGCTCACGCATGAAGCGGCCAGCGCGCACTTCCTGCCGCTGGTCGACGTGGCGCAGGATCTCGACGCGCATGTCGCCGCGCTCAATGCCGACCCGGCCCGCAAGCTGCCGAACGTCGCCGTGCTCGGCATGGGCGAGGACGGCCACACGGCCTCGATTTTCGCCGACGCCCCCGAATGGCACGAAGCCATCACCACGGCACGCCCGTTCGTGGCCGTGCATCCGCAGGCCGCGCCCCACGCGCGCGTCTCGTGGTCGATGCAGGCGCTGCGCCAGGTCGATCGCCTGTTCCTGCTGATTGCGGGACAGCGCAAGCTCGAAGTGCTGCAACAGGCCGCCGCGGCCGAACAAAACAACGCCATCTCGAAGCTGGCGAACGACAAGGGAGTGAGACTCGATGTCTACTGGTGCGCCTAATAAAAACGCCCCTGGCGCAGGCCAGCACGCCGACGGTCCGAGGCTGCTCGCCGACATCGGCGGAACCAACGCGCGCTTCGCGCTGGAAACGCGTCCGGGCGAAATCGGCCAGGTGCGCGTATATCCGTGCGCGCAGTATCCCGGCGTCGCGGAAGTGATCCAGCAATACCTGAAGGACAACAAGATCGGCCGCGTGAATCATGCGGCCATCGCCATTGCGAATCCGGTCGACGGCGACCAGGTGCGCATGACCAATCACGACTGGACCTTCTCGATCGAAGCCACGCGCCGCGCGCTCGGCTTCGACACGCTGCTGGTCGTCAACGATTTCACCGCGCTCGCCATGGCGCTGCCCGGCCTGACCGACTCGCAGCGCGTGCAGGTAGGCGGCGGCCAGCGCCGCCAGAACAGTGTGATCGGCCTGCTCGGGCCGGGCACGGGTCTCGGCGTCTCGGGCCTGATTCCCGCCGACGACCGCTGGATCGCACTGGGCAGCGAAGGCGGTCACGCAAGCTTCTCGCCGCAGGACGAGCGCGAAGACATCGTGCTGCAATTCGCGCGCAAGAAGTGGCCGCATGTGTCGTTCGAGCGCGTGTGCGCGGGGCCCGGCCTCGAACTGATCTATCGCGCGCTCGCCGCCCGCGACAAGAAGAAGCTGCCCGCCGATCTCGGCACGGCCGAAGTCGTGCAACGCGCGCATGACGGCGAGGCGCTCGCGCTCGAGACCGTCGAATGCTTCTGCGGAATTCTCGGCAGCTTCGCGGGCAACATCGCGATGACGCTCGGCTCGCTCGGCGGCATCTATATCGGCGGCGGCGTGGTGCCGCGCCTGGGCGATCTCTTCACGCGCTCGTCGTTCCGCCAGCGCTTCGAGGCGAAGGGCCGTTTCGACGCCTATCTCGCGAACGTGCCCACCTACGTGATCACGGCCGAGTATCCGGCGTTCCTCGGCGTTTCGGCCATTCTCGCGGAGCAGTTGTCGAATCGCGCGGGTGGCGGCTCGTCGGCCGTGTTCGAACGCATTCGCCAGATGCGCGACGCGCTCACGCCCGCCGAACGCCGCGTGGCCGACCTCGCGCTCAACCATCCGCGCTCGATCATCAACGATCCGATCGTCGATATCGCGCGCAAGGCCGACGTGAGCCAGCCCACGGTCATCCGCTTCTGCCGCTCGCTTGGCTGCCAGGGCCTCTCGGACTTCAAGCTCAAGCTCGCCACGGGCCTCACGGGCACGATTCCGGTGAGCCACAGCCAGGTGCATCTGGGCGACACCGCCACCGACTTCGGCGCGAAGGTGCTCGACAACACCGTCTCGGCCATCCTGCAACTGCGCGAGCACCTGAACTTCGAGCAGGTCGAGAATGCGATCACGCTGCTCAACGGCGCGCGCCGCATCGAGTTCTATGGGCTCGGCAACTCGCACATCGTCGCGCAGGACGCGCACTACAAGTTCTTCCGCTTCGGCATCCCGACCATCGCCTATGGCGACCTGTACATGCAGGCCGCTTCCGCCGCGCTGCTCGGCAAGGGCGACGTGATCGTGGCCGTGTCGAAGTCGGGCCGCGCGCCGGAACTGCTGCGTGTGCTCGACGTCGCCATGCAGGCGGGCGCGAAGGTGATCGCCATCACGTCGAGCAACACGCCGCTCGCCAAGCGCGCGACCGTGGCGCTCGAAACCGATCACATCGAGATGCGCGAATCGCAGCTTTCGATGATCTCGCGCATCCTGCATCTGCTGATGATCGACATCCTCGCAGTGGGCGTGGCGATTCGCCGTGCTTCGCCCGATGCGGACCTCGGCAACGCCGTCGAAAAGGCGCGCGAGCATGCCGACGACGATGCATCGGCCGTGCTCGACTGGCTGAGCCACGGCGCCTCGCCCACGGCGCGCGACTGAAGTCAGCTCATTCGCCGGCTGATTCGGGCGACGAAAAAATGGGACGCCGAGGCGTCCCATTTTCATTTCGCGCGACGTATCGACGTACGGCTCACGGCGTTGCCGTTTGCGCCGCGTCCGGCGCCGGCGTGCCGTGCCACTTCACGACGAGCGCGCGCCCCACCCACGTCATCAGGCCGCACACGCCGATCGTCACGCCCATGCCGAACGGCGAGATACCCGGGAACCAGCCGACCACGGCGCTCGCCAACGCGCCGAGAGCGAGCTGCGTCGCGCCGAATACCGCCGCCGCCGCGCCCGCGTTCTTCGGGTAGCGGTACATGAGATCGGTGGCGCAGTTCGCGCCGAGCAGCCCCACCACGCTCACCACGAAGAACAGGCCGAACACGATCGACCACAGGCCGCCCCAGCCCGTCACGCACATGAGCGCGACGAAGAGCGACGCGACGATGCTCACACCCGAAGCGATCGACACCATGCGCAGGCTGCCGAGCCGCCCGATGAAGCGCGTGTTGAGGAAGTTGCCGAGCATGATGCCGAACACGTTCGCGCCGAAGAAGAATCCGTAGTGCTGCGGCGAAACGTGGAAGTACTCGATATAGACGAACGGCGTGGCCGAGATATAGGTGAACATCGCGGCGAACGCCATGCCGCCGCAGAGCATGTGCCCCCAGACGAGCGGATCGCGCAGCAAGCGCCCATAAGCCGCGAACGAGCGCAGCACGGCCGCGCTTTCGCGCTTTTCCGGCGGCCAGGTTTCCGGTACGCGCAGATAGGCCGCCACGGCGCACGCGAGGCCGAACAGCGTGAGCACGACGAACACCACGCGCCAGCCGCCGATCAGCAGCAACTGTCCGCCGATCAGCGGTGCGAGCAGCGGCCCGATCGCCGTGACGATCGCGACCATCGAGAGGACTTTGGCGGCATCGGAAGGCTCGTGGGCGTCGCGCGCGATGGCCCGCGAGAGCACCGAGGCCGCGCCCGCGCCGAGCGCCTGCAGAAACCGCACGATCACGAGTTCGCCCACCGAAAACGAGAGCCAGCAGGCAATGCTGGCCAGCGTGAAGAGCGCGATGCCGCCGAGCAGCACGGGGCGGCGGCCATACGCGTCGGAAACCGGGCCGTAGAGCAGCATGCCGATCGAAAAGCCGGCCATGAAGCTCGTGAGCGTCGAGGCCGCAGCGGCGGCGCTCACGCCAAACGACTGCGCGATGGCGGGCAGGCTCGGCAGATACATGTCGGTGGCGAGCGGGCCACAGGCGGCGAGTGCGCCCAGCAACAGGATCAGCCGGCCATCGGGCCGGCGGCGCGGGGAATGGGACATGGTGTGTGTGGCGGCGAAACACGCGCGGCTCGCGCGGTCTCGATGTCATGGGCCGATTCTTCCGTCGCTGCAGGAGCGGACGAAAGCGGACAAAAACAGCAACGCGGTGCCGCCGAATTGTACCTGACGCCCCTTGCCCGCCATGCGCCACCTCAGATGCGGCGGCGTCGCGGCTTTGCGTTAAGCTGCCCGCTTTCGTTCAACTTGCCGCGTTGCCGACATGACCGCCTTCCTGCTCATCTGGAGCCCCAAGAAATGGCCCTGGCCTGAACTGCCCGACTTCGCGCGCCGTGTGCGCGCCGGGGAAGCCGTCGCCGACACCTGGGGATGCGGCTTCGCACGCGGCATCCTGCCGGGCGACCGGGTGTTCCTGCACCGCGTGGCTGCCGAACCGCGCGGGCTGTTCGGTTCCGGCTACGTCACGCGCGCGCCCTACGAGGTGCCGGACGCCGCGTACAAGCGCGGCTACCGGCTGTGCATCGACTTCGTCGTTGACTTTTAGTAACCAATGTTGTGTGTAACCAACTATCCGACAAGCGTCTTCGCGAGATTCGCTTAATTGCACATTGCGAGGGCTGCGCAATCAACACCTCACCGCTTAAAGGGTCAAATACTTTTTTGTTGACCAAATGGTGGACAGGCGCTCGAAATTGTCGCGGCAGGGGGCTAGGACCCACCCCTCTTCTTTAACTGCTCATTTAGCCTCGTTAGTTCGCTGTTGAGGTCCTGAATTTCGCACTTTAAACGATGAATCTCATGAAAATACTCACTATTCTGCGCCTGGAGTTGCTCTATTCTATTATTTTGTCGGTCAACTAGGCTAATTAGTTCCTCCCCGTCACTTGGATTTTCCCCAATCTCCTCATCATTATCTGTTTTTGATGAATCCCGCTCTTTGCAAATGGATTCCAGTTCATCTATTACCCAACTTCGCTTCGGCGTGTAAAGCAATCTTCGACTGCAACCAGCCAATTGAATAATAGAGTCTCGCGTCGCTGGAATCGTTATATCGCCTCTTAGAATCTCCAAGGCGCTCTTCAAACGCGCCGTCATAATCTCGAATTCTTCACTCTTATAGCTCTCCAGGCTCATACACACCCCGCCGACAATTGGGCCAACATGCTTTCGTAAATTGAAACTTGTTCTTCGTAGAACTCCCTTGCATGGGAAAGATTTGGGTCGCTGGCGTTTTTGCGTGCTTTCGCGAGCCTCTTTTCAATCGCCGTTCGATGAGTTTCCGGAACCACCGAATTGTCACAATCTCGGGGATTGCAGTGGAGGTCACCAAGGCACGGAGGAGTCCTGTCTGCCGTACTTGAATCCGCCAAATTCAACGTACAAACTCCGACTCCCGAAACAAAAATGGGCAACGGCTTGCGCGCCAGTTCTCGAATGAAATCCACACGCGCTTGGCCAGACAAGGCCATACCTTGAAAAAAGGCCTCCGTCCGCTGTCTGTGTGTCTCTGCTCCCGCGCCGGCGAAGTTCTTCCCCTCGCCGTATAGGCCAAGTGCAACCTCCATTCGGGCGCGTTCAACAGCGTCTGCGCCTGTGAGACTAGCCAGCAGGACCCTCGGTATGTTCCCGTAACCTAGCGTTTCCTTCGCTGGTATTCCGCGCGAAGCCACCTGTGCAGCGTAGCTGAGATGCTTCAATTGGATGCTAATATACGAAAGCCTCACCTCCATTCGCGCGAGTTGGTCAACCAGCCCCTCTCGAAATTGATGACAGTGCAAGCGCCAATTCGCAAACGCCTTCGACTTGTCAATTCGAGAAAGATATCGCCTCAAGCGAGTGTTCAGAGCTTGATTTTTCATCGGCATCGCTTCGCCTTTTCGGTCCGCCTGATTCCCATTGACTGTAGCAGTTAGCCACCGTGTTTCCTTGATACGGGATAAAGCTTCTAAGGCAGCGACAGCGTCAATCAAGATATCGGTCGCGACCCACCTGTCATACAAGTCGCCGGGCCCGTCGGCCTCTTGTTCCCCGCGTTTCCGATGTTTCAAAACATCGGAGTGAATACTCATTCCCCATTGATTTTCTTTTAAACACCCGACAGCAAGAAGAGTTATCTCCTCGTATCGCATCCCGGTGTACAGCAAAATCTGGCTTATGCTCGCCATCTGCACGTCATCGAGAAAGTCTCCAAACTCAGATATCGAAAAGCCAAACTTCTCCACAAAGGAATCGGAAAGCTTTGCACGCATTTCATCACGTTTCTTTTTATCTCCCTCGCGACGTGTTTTCCCTCGAATTTCAATATAGGCTGCAAAGGCACGTTTGAATTTTTTCCAGCCTCGCCTTCCTTCCTGAATTAACTCTTCGTTAAAATGTACATCACGTAACCCTTTTCCCATGAGGGAAAGGAACGTACCGACAATACTTTGGTTCTCACGCGTGAAAAAAGCAAACAAAGGTGCAGGTAAAACTTGATACCCCACTTTCGGAATCTCGAGAGTCGCACTAGTACTATCGACTTGAGGTGGCTTTGCGGACTTCCTGCGTAACGCTCTCTTTAAGTCAATCATAGCAAAGGGGAAGCCGCGTCCTTTCAATACCTTTTTCATATACGAGTGCGAAAGCAACGTAAGTGCCGGCCTCACCTGCAACAGGTTCTTTGCGCCCGACAAATACGACACCACCGTATCCAAAGAGAAGCTAGCGAGCGATAACCCTTCCGCATGATGCTCTGTCATGCGGGAAATTGCGGTCACGATGGCGCGCACCCTGCTCACGACGGTCTCCGCATCCGGAGCACGCCTTCGGCCAATTTTGCGGTAGTGACAGATATAAACGTACGCGAATATTTTCAGGTCATAAACGATATCGTTCGCCAGTCTAGCTTCAATTCGCGCCCAATCAATGCTCACGCGATAGTGCCCTGCAACAATTGCTTTTTTTGATGTCCGCGAGTACAAAGGCCAAACACTCGAACCGAATACGCACCGGTCATTAATACGAGTCTCTTCATTCACCGACAGCTCTTCGAGGGATACGACCTCTTTCGCCGAAGTGCTTGCTTGGATAGCTCGACCTCTCATCTTTTCACCCAAAGAGAAAATCATCAAAGTGGTCGTCGATGCAAGATTTGGCTAGCACCGTTGCCCGAGCTATTTCCTCTTCCGTAAATAGCTCATCAGGTGCGAGAATCTCATCGAGAACATAAAGCTGTCGTCTATATAGGTTTTTCCTCGGCTCCGCACCAACCCCCTTTTCAATTTCGCAACGCAAATTAAGCCGATAATTAATTAATTTCGGCAAGCTGTATTCCGTTACTAATATGTTCTTGCATAGAAGACACATGTCATAATAAGTACACACCTTTCCAGGGACGAATTTAGATGCCAACTGGATTTTCCGAGGAGGCTGAAACGGATTTTTGCAATGACATAGACCTGACGCTAGAAAAGCGGAATCGTCTGCACCCGTCACCTCGGCGGTGATAGGTATCACATTTCTATACTTCTTACTATTCTCCTTAATCTGATTCAGGTGCTTTCGCATTTCCTCCTCAAATTGAGGAGTAAGTCTATGCCTATCAAGATAAGCCAGCGTCGTATAGATATCTGAGTGGTTAAGGAGAGCAGAAATCTCGAAAATATCTCGACCTTCCATCACCAAACGAGTGACAAACGTGGGTCTCAGTCGACTTACATTGATATTCTCCTCCGAATTGAAGGGATTTCGATGCTTAACATTCGGAGTGAAAAATGACGCAGACCAGCGTGTAAGATGTGTGGCGTTCAGCCTTGTCACTGCTCCTCGCCCTTTAGTATCCTGTTTTCTCTGAACTAACAGGAGCATCTCCTTGTCCACTCCGTCAGCATTTTTAACGAGCACTTCCGTAAGTCTCAAGATTTGCTTAATTGTGTTCTTCACAATCGTGCTCTGCTTCGATTGAAGATTGACCTCGAGCAAGGCCACGGGGTAAAGTGCATCTCCCTTTCCGCGCTCCTTATAGTATTGAATACACGGCATTGCGGTGAGTGGGTGCTTTTCAACAAAGCAGTCTCGTCGCAAATCAAGGATAGATTCGACGTTTAAACCCGTTTCCCAAGCCAGCTTATACACGAGCGGAATCACTAATCGCATGGAAATTAGTTCCGACACCCCTAATTTCTCATACCACTTTTCGATGGCTCCGTATTTTTTGGCGATGGCCAAAGCAATATCCCGATATTTCTTGTAGAATTTTTTTGGTTGTATCGCGACACATTTCAGCGTGTTCTCAAAAAAATAGATGAGGTCGTCTTCGCAAATCTGCGCACTACTTTCCGGCGAGGTGCCGACACCGGTCCGCACGTAGGACTGCGCAACGCGATTGGCATATCGAATCTCCGGCGCAAGCGCATTCATCAAGTTGGCCTCCTCATCGCGCGAATACGCGTTCCGCATTGTCGTTTCTCGACCATGCGCAGAGTCCGGTGATGCTATTGGCAATATGTCAATATATCGCTCGTCATATGCATACCGCATTACACGACCTAACATGTAAAGCAGCTGTGATTGCGTTCCTGCCGTTAACTGACGATTTGCACTATATGTTCGCTGAGTCTTTAACCACTGCTTAAAATCTTCAACTGAACGTTCATCCCAGGCGTGTCGGACGTGGATATGCTCATCACTGCCATATCGCTCGCTAAGAAACTCTTTATATCGCCGCAGGCAGGTTCCGTAGCCCGGACCGGCCTTTAACTCTTCGCTACAGCGCTTAAAAATGTATTCAACTTGAACATGCGGATTCGCACCTGATGGCGCAGGCAAGTGCCTCTCAATATCTGCGTTCATTGCGCGTGACCTCGCTTTTCCCTGTGCTTCAACGGCGGAAGTCTCGTTTCCTCGGCAATAGTCCGCGCGACTTCGTACTTGGAAAACAGTTCCTTGCGCATCGACTCAAGGACTTCCGGGTTAACTTTGCTGTATACCTTCGTCGACTTTGGGTCGCGATGGCCGAGAAAATTCGTCAACATGGCATAGCGAGTGCCGGGTTCCTTATGAACATCGTGTGCCATCAATACTTCAATCGAAAAGGAATGCCGGGGCGTGTGTGTGCGAATTGTCTCTGGGTCTATTCCTGCCCGGCGCGCGGCTCTCTTAAGCTGCTTGTGCACGCTCTCTCTGCTTAGAGGCTTCCCAGTTGCGCTGAGAAAAGTCAAATTTTCCCGCGCGTGCCTTTCTGGATAAACTCGGCCATACGCGGCGTCGGAACTGTGATATTTACGAATACGCGCAAGTACTGGTAGCGAAATGATTGAGAACCGCTCGACAATTTTTCCCCCGCTCCCTTTGCTCCCCCGAATACGAATTGGTAGGAACCCCGACGCGCTGTCGTGACAGGCATCGTCCGGAAGGTCCGCGTTCTTCATTCTGCACAACTCCGAGATTCGCAATCCAGTGTCGTACATTGTGTGCATGGCACATCGTTCAGACTCGTTGTAGTAACCAGCGAGAGTCTCCTTAAACTTCTCCGCTGAGATTCCTTGGGGCAGTTGCCTGTGGTCCTCGGTGGTAATTAGCTTCCCACTTCTGTAGGGAGTATCTGACTCATCTCGCAAATGGTTCTCCTCGAGCCACTCGATGAATTTCGCTAGAACACTCTCTCGCTGATGAACGGTTGAGCTTTCTAACTTTGTTACCTTTGTTGAATGTTCAATCCAGCTCTTAATGTGGTCACGATTGCACGTCCTAAGTACCTCGTCGGAAGTCAGCCGCGTCAGCGCACCTTTACGGCGCATCCAACGAAGAAAGTATCCAACGTATCGCCCAAACGTCTCTCTAGTGCCATCTGCGTAGGTGTATTCTTTATCGGCAAGCCAGCGCGTAGGCGACTCAATGATGCGACCCGAGAAATCGAATAGCGTGATAGTGGCGGGATGCGTCGTGCGATTCACGTGGACGTAATAGTCCACGAGACGCTGCCCTTTACGGATAATCTCCGCCCGTCTTTTCGACATCTTTCTCTCCCGGACAACTCCGCAAACATCGATGTGATGCAATTCATGCTACCAGTCCGCAGAGAACAGTGACTGGTGTCGCCTCTCCCGCATGACATGATTGACGTGGCGGATATTCCGTGGTTCTATTTCTCTATAGATACGGAATTGGGAATTAGTTTAGCGGCCGATTATGCTTTATGGCCTGGAAGCCTTAATGTACCGTCGAGTGATAATTGAAAAATACGATTTGAAAATAAATTTCATAAAATCCATACCAATCCATTCGTAGTCCTATGCAATAGATGCAACACCCTCCCCAGCCACTATGGCGTTGCCTCGAAGCAACAGATTTGAATTACGGGGAAGGATTTTTCAGCATTGAAATCACCGACGCAACACGGTTACAAGGAACCACTCGTCTCCGGATTTTGGATTCTCGGGGGCGACATGCGAGGGGTTGGTCGTTCAGACTATCGGAAATGGCGGCGAGGTACCAAGTGGGCAAAGATTCGCCCTCTCTAGGCCCCGAGTGACGCGAGGGGGCGCGGAAGCCCACGCACCGGGCGGTACGTGCAGCGCATCTGCTCTCCCGTCTTTCGGGAGGGCTCCTTCCGCCGGAATAACGTCTCCAGCGCAACGCAGAACAAATGGGGCACCATCATATCTAACGCTGAATCATACCGACAGCGATTTGCACATCGAATTCGTCATCCCGCAAGCTACGGACGAGGACCGTTTCAGGAACTGATTCGAGCGCATTCGAAGCGACTCGCCTCTTACTAGGGCGACAAATCGAAGCCACATTTGGCGGCTGCATTTTCCAGACGCGTGAGTTGTCCTGTCGTCAGTACGTTCGGAACTACGCCTTTTGACGGGTGCCGATTTGAGGCTCAGAGCCGCGAGACGTCGATGAGCACTGTGATAGGACTCCGGCGGCTCCCCGCATCAAGCGCCGCTGACATCACCTCGCCAAGAACTCACCCCCCCCGACAGCCAAGGACGATGCCGGTGCGTCCAACAAGTCAACTCCTGGTTGTTACCGACTAGCGAGAGGGATGTGAACGATGCATTGGCAGAGCCTCGCGGTGAATGCCAACTCACCACGAAGCGCATTTGTTCACACCACTTCGTGAAGACGTACCGAGACACGACTATGCAGGACGACCTTGCAGTTGAGCATTTAGCCAGCCAGCCAACTCGACTGGAGATGCCTGCTGGACAGCAGGTTTTACGTCATACACCTGCATTTCGGGGCCGCTTTCCGGTGTCCATTCGAGCATTTCAATCACCTTCATCGTCCGCCCCTTCGGTGGCAAAAGGTAATCGAGAAGCCGGTTGGTCAGGTCTTCGTGGTGGCTCGTTACAATTACTTGACGGCGGTATTCGTCCGATTCGCAATACGCAAGCTGCCGCAATATTCCTGAAGCTGGTATCAGTTGCCCCATGTCTAGCGCAGTAGTGAAATCGTCAAAAGCGACTATTGGATGTGTAATCCTGTCTCGTAACGCATAGGACAGGCAGACCGTCCAGCATACTGCCAGTTGGGTCTTCTGCCCGGTAGAAAGCCCCGCATACTCGGGCCCGCGCGCAGACACGAACCGGTAGTTCGGTACCTTTGCCGACTTCGATACGATTTGTAATTGAATCGGCAAAAAATCGGATGGAAAGTGGAAGCGCGCCAAAAGGCGGTTCAGTGAGCGCAGCAACTCGCGCAACTGCGCTTCATCGATAGCCGACGTCATGCTGAATACACTGTCCTTTCCAGTTGCCCGTTTGAGCGTACGTTCAGCCTCAATAATCAGCCTTTCAGCCTCTACCCGCTTTTCCTTGCTACCAATCGCCAGGCTTTGGCGCTCAATCTCTCGCTCTAGATTTGCCCATGACCGTGCAGCCGTAGCAAGTTCGCCAAGCGCGACCGTCACCCGGTCGAGCGAGGACCGCGTTTGACGATGCTCCGTTGCACGATTCTCGGCTCGCTCCAAAAGTTCTCCAACAGTAGCTGCCGTATAAGCCCACTCCTCGTCCTTTACCGGAGAAATATAGCTTCGCAGAGTTTGCCGATTATGAATCTCCTTGATTGTGGCTTCAGCGAGCGCTACTTCACTGAGCTTCTCAAGCTCCGACTGTCGAAGCTTTTCGGCAATAGCCCGAGCCTGTGCCGCCAGTGATGGGGCAGAAATCAGGAGGTCACCGAGCCACGACTCAAGTTGTGCTCCTTCGTCCCGCATGGACTCGGGCAACCCTCTCAATGACTCAAGCCAACCTTCCGCTTGCTCGCCTATCTGCTCTAGGGACGGAGCGAGTGCGTTTGAGCCGACTTCAAGCCGGCTTCGTTGCTCGCGTATAACAGAGAGCCGTTGCTGATTCTCAGCAAACTGCTTTTCTATCTCACTTGCCTTAGATATCTCGTCTTGCGCCTTCGGTCCGAAAAGTTCGGACCAGTCTATTTCCCAGTCTGAATCGACGTTCCCCAATGTCCTGCGCAAGGCGTCGACAGGGGCGTGACCGTACGCATCAACAGGCTTTGATGATTCAACCTTCGAACGAAGCGCCTCGCATGCCTGCCCAATCGAATCCAAGACCCGGTCTGTCTCTGTAGCTGTAGCTATAGGCGTGTCTAGCCCGGCCACCTCAGCCAACTTATCAAGTAGATTTCGTAGCTGACTCTGCCAGTAGTTGGCAAGATTCCCACTCTGAATGAGTAAGCTCTGTGAATCGAGGACCGTCGCAACCCAAGGAAAGTCGAGCGCATCCTCCAATGAAAATTTGCTCTTCGCTTGCTCAAAGCGCTGGGCAACAGTTCTTCTCTCCCGCTCAACATCAAATCGTTGCACGAAGATAGCTGTCTTCGCCGTCGTCAGCTCAAATTGTGCATCTTCCAGCGCTCCACGAATGCTTTGCCATGCAGTCGCCGTCGGGGCAACGATGGATAGAATGTCCTGCGAGTTTTCGGGAGAGACGAGCCCCTCCGGAAAGAAAAATTGCGCACGCTCGAGCAAATCAGCGTACGCTCTCCGCGCTGGTAGACTCGAAAGGTCGACCTGCAGCGGACTGTGGCCCATGAGCTCCAAGCGCCCGCTGGTCGCCGTTGAGGTTTTCAAATCTGCCGTGTTTTGGATGAGACTCGTTGGCCCGTTGAGGAGCAAATCGATTGCGAGAAGCAAACTGGTCTTTCCCGTTCCGTTTTTCCCCGTAACCAGAACGAGGTCGGCGTCGAGGTCTACAGTGTGCTCTCCCGAAAACCCCCGAAAATTATGCAGCTTCAATGAATTTATCGGTCTCACGTTCCATCTCCTCCTACCGAGCCTGCACCGTCGGACTGTAGAAGCTCCGACGCCCGCGAGAGCACATCCTCTTTAAGCCAACGGGCAACGCCGCGCTTTGCCTGCGACTGACCGACAGGTTGTCCCGCAACAGCTATTCCGCCCTCTCCATACGCCGCCAGTACCCTCTTAGCGAGCAGATATAGCAGCGAATCCTCCTTCGCTTCCGAGGTCGTCCGCGCCCAAACAGCTTCTAGATATTCCTCCTCTGTTAGCGAACGGAGCGAGTAGCGACTTACGTCACTTCCTGAAGAATCGGTGATAAACGACGTAAATTGACCAGCGTCGGAAAATCCCGCAGCGGTGTAGCGCTCTGCCTCGTAAGGGTAGATAGAAAACGTGCCACGCAGCCAATCTTGGTCGCCTGCCATGCGATGCCAGTGCGGAAACATATTTGATTCACATCGGATAACCAAGGTCACCGGCGAAGTAATGCCCGCAGATGACAAGCTATCTACAAGGTCGCAGATTTCATCACGCAACATTGAAGCTTCATTCAAATCGTCTACTGCGTCAGGCTTAATAATATGGGACGTCGCATCGACGACGCTCATCACAGGCGACACAAACAACCGATTCCATACCAGCCATCGATGCTCACGAAGGTAGACGCGACCGACGTCCGCATCTCTCATCTCGTCTGATAATGCAAAGGCCATGCTAGTCTGGGTGGTGGTCATAACGCGGCTCGACGCTGAAGAAGTGGATTGGTGCGGATGCTAGAGTCCAGCCGACGTCGGAACTTACTTGGGAACCGGACAACTTCCTGAAGGCGCTGCGCGACCTCTGGCAGGGACGCTTCGGCCATGGAGACTGGGAAAATCGTCCGCCAATCGGTTCTCACAATCACGATTGGCTTACGCGTAGCTCCGTCGACCACGTAGGCACGGCGGTCGGCTAACCTTCTGGTGCTACCCGACATGCCAACAATGAGTTCCACTCGCTGCATCGGCCCAGCGCGCATCGGAATCGTCATTGATGCTCCGTCCTCAACCTGACGCCGACCAGAAACATACAAAGCGATGTCCCTGTCCTCGCCGCCGGTCGCGGCAGGTAGGCGTATCTCAATCGGACCACCTGGTAATAAGGATACGCGGCCCCACCATTTGTGCTCTACGGCTGACGCCGATGGGGCCACGGCTTGCTCTGTACGAAGAAGTGAAAACAGCAACGCCAGCTCTGCTGCAAGACTAGGATGGTCGCTAACTGCACAATAGTAGTCTGGATGCGCTCCCGCATCCCGGACATGACTTATGCACCGACTGAGCGCCGGACGCGGCGGTGAAGTCGCATCTAAAAGCCCCCCTGCCTCGGCGAGCCAATGACCAGCAGCGGACGGGTTGCGAAGTTGCTGCGCCGTGCAAGCGTCCAGCGCAGCTGCCAACGCCCGGAGCAATTTGTCTGCATGTGGAATTATCGCTGTAAATGCTGAATTTTCACTTAGAGCGGCATCCCGCAGTTTCGAACAGAGCAGCCGTGCGAATACCATTTGAAATACATCTGCCCACAATCGGTCCGCTGGCAAACACACTGGAGCATCCAATGGGGGTTCAGGGCCATCGCTCCGCTCAGCTCGTTCGTACGGGCCGATGACGAGCGCGTCGCCATCGGTTGCAACGCCCGTCCACCACGCCGCAAAACCATGCACTAGCTGCAGTTGCTGAAAACTTGGATAGTGCTCGTACGCAGTTACAACGGGGGCGTTCTCGGCCTCGAAAATTGGCGCAGGCTGTCTTTTAGTCAGTTCCGAGAACTCTTCGAGCACCTGTTGCAGTGTATGCACTACCTGCGGCTCGTCGCTTCCAAACCCAATCGTTACGAGCGAAGATGTACGGACCTTCGTTCGAAAGTAGTCTGCTGCCCATTTACGTTTCCGCCAGTCTTGTAGCTGCGAGGCCGTCAACAAGATGTCCTTGGCATGACCTGGATTCTCTTTCAACTGTCCCGCGCAGCCATTTATCTTGTAGACGCGAAGAACATGGGCCGTGTCTTCTCCAGGCCGCCGTTCGGAGCTTATCGCCGCGTACGCAGCGAATGTATCTAAGTCGAAAACAGCACGTGTCAACGTCTCCTTACAAGCACTCTCGTTGCGCCATGTTTTTTGGTATGCGCGCTCCAAATTGCAGTCGTAGTTTGTCGTCACGACTTCGGTGATGAGCCCTTCTCGCGCTAGATATGCGAGATAGAAATGTGCCGGCCTTGGGTCGAGGTTCGTGAATTCCTCAATCTGCAGAGCGCTAACGAGCTTCTCGTAGGCGACCTGATTCGCTCCCCCATGCTCCCAAAGAAACGCCTCGCATGCTTTCGTTAGCGCGTTTTGCTCCTTCGCCAGCCGCAAATCGCAAAGAAAGCAATTGGACGAGGTTGGGACCCCAAGGTCACGAAACGCTTGCTGGTAGCAGACTTCGTGTGAAAAGCAGTCGTTGCAGAGCGCACATGCGCGAAATTTAGCCGAATCCTTTCCGAACCGCGTCAAGCGGGCACTAAGCGTTGGTTTCAGCGCCCTATCAATTAGCTCCCATATCTTGTGGCCATCCCATGGCTGGCCATCCTTTGTTGACTGCACGGAAATACCCGCGCCGACGAGAGGCACGGACCGACGATGAAGAATCCGGTTGACGAGATAGCCAAACGAGTTTTCAGCCTTTGATTTCATTATTGACCTTACGCATGCACGCTCGCACCCACGCTCAATCCCCCATAAGCAGACGGCGGACCTTATCGTCCCCCGTGTTCGAACATTCCCGATATCTCCGACCACATTCGGGTGAAATTATCCCAGTCCGTTGCGCCGCTGTTGGTCCGAATTTTCAAACTTGAGTTCGATGATAGCTGCGCCGGCGACGTCAACACGTCACTTGCAAGCGACCAATAGCTTTTAAGCTTGTCGTCTGTACATTTTAGAGGGACAGGATATCGCCCAGCCCACAAAACTGCGTGCTCATAGAAGTCGAACATTGCAAGTTCACCTTCTGTCTTCGATAGACCCACTTCATTAACCAGCGTTCTCAAGCTATGGGTCTTGGGAAACGGATGGCCACGTTGAACCAAAATCGCCTTCAAAATGACCTCTAGTGCGAGCCCGCACATCATATGGTAGACGGAATAACACGCGACATTCATGCTATAGCCGGACGAGAATCCCAGTTTCTCAGCAATCCGTCCTTTGGAATCGTTCTCGATTGCATACCAAAGAGCTCCAGCTGATGCGCGCAGGTCAGCCGCTCTGTTGAACCAATGATTCGGATGATTGCGCTCCTCCGTTAGGGTCGGTCGTGTCGCTAGCCATGAATAAAAATAGTGCTCATCGTCTTCGGTATCGCTCATTGATTTTCCCCGTCTAGCCAATTCGCTCCAATTGCTACTCTGAAAAAATAGTCTACGTCCGCTTGATTTAGCCCGAAGACTCAAGTGCTTTCGCTGCGGCTATTGCATGCCTGCCCAACGCCGCATCTTCTGTCCACTTTCTAACGAGCTCAAGGTCCGTTTGACGTCCTACCGCCCCCAATAAATCCAGCGCGAAAGTTCGATGCTCAGTTAGGAGGTCGTGCCATTGCGCGAGGTTTGCGAATTGCGTCGCGGGTTGATAGCCCTCCGTCAATACCGCTCGCGCTAGCCTACGCACGCCATTGGCATACGCCGGCAGGAACGAAATCTTTTGCTCCCTGTCGTAGAAGCCAAAACTCCTCTCGACGTGTACCACTATGTCGAACGCGTCGGCCACACCACAGCGTTCTAGTTGCGCCCAACGAATTGCTTGCTCTTCGTAATTCGACGCGAGTGGTTTCACGGCTAGGCAATAGAGAAGCTCAGCCGCAACGGACCATGCCGATGCGTTGACAGTGTCTTCATCTACAGAGGGGAGGCCAACGCCCATGGTGGCGAGCGCACGGATTGACAGGAGATAAGTTTCAACTGCCGACTGCGCCCAAGTACCGCTCAAGTCAGGAGCACGGGCAAATTTTTGGAAACATGGCGCTGCCTCGGGAACCGGACTCCTGGCGAGCTCGCGGATGACCATCGGTGTTGTCAAGTCGGCGTACGTGGCAAACGCAGCTCTTACCAGCAACTCCCTACGCTGAGTTTCCGTGAGCAGTTCGTGATACGCCTCGCCGTACAGGTGGTCACAAGGGTGGTCAAAGGTACAAACATACATATGCATAGCACGTTCGGAGGCCAATTGGCCGCGAGGCATCTCGAGCGCCGCTATAAACTCTTGATGAACCGACTCGACAGACAGGTCAGTTTCCGGACCTCCGACGCCTTGAAATGCATCGAATACTAGTGAGTTTGTTAGCGGGTCGTCATCCGTCAACCACGAATCCAGCAGCGCACGGAGTTCGTTCTGCCCATCCTCGTCAAGAAGAGGACCGGTCCGGCGAACGAGGTCGACAACATCTAGTCGTAGGCGGTAAATGCCGGCATCCCAGAGAAAGCGGATGATATCGACGGAATCATCGGGAATGCAGTCAGCGACTGGCTCCAACCGATTTATCATCCCGACGATGATGAGCAACTGCCCGGGTCGAAGGCCCTTGTGCGCGGACAACTGATTCCACAACATCCCATTTAGCTCGGGTGAGCCGTTGTACCGATACAGCGACATAAAACCCTGCTGTATTTGGTGCATGGCACGGAAGACTAGGCTCCCCGGCGGACTATAGACAGCGTTGTATGCGCGTCGGCGAAATGCGATTTTTACGTTTAAATTTTCCGCGCGCAGGCGCTCCGCTTCGTTCCATATGCGCCTATCGACACGTGAAAATGCGTCTAGGACGTCAGGCAATAGGCCATGACATATCGCATGTGGAACGACCGCCAGATAGTTCCCGCAGATACTGGACTCGACATCGTCCGATAGACGTACGCTTACATGATGACGCCCGTCCTCTCCGCTGCCGAACTCAAGGCTCAGCCTCTCATAGTCTTCGGCAGCGCTGTCAAGCGCATCGCGCACTCGGTCAAGAACAAGAGACTTCGCTTTCGCGCCGCACTTGCCATCGATACATGAAACAAGCAGTTCAATTGGTGGCGAATCCAACAGAGCCTCCAGACCGAAGGCACTGCCGCAGCCACCAACAGCAAACTCAGTTAGGGGCCGGTTGATTGGTCTTTCCAACGCTTCGGCCAGCTGTTGAATATCACGACACTGCTCAAGCAAAAACACCGTGCAGAAGTAATCCGCAATCAGCTCGTGCCTAAAAAAGCATCTCCCCGACCGAACAACGACTAGTCCACCTTTCCTTGCCGCACGCCATATGTGCTCCGCCTCACCAGCAGAATCAAGTACCGCTGTCAGTTCACGCACCAATTCGTGCTCGGATATTGTTGACGCAAACCGCTCCCTTATCGTCCAAGCGACTCTGGCCAGTGCTCGATGCCCTACGCCTGCGTAGACCTCCAGCCGCTGCCGGGTGAATGCACTGTAAAGTGAGAAGCGTCCATCCAAACCGCTTTCCTCTAACATGACGCCAGCAAGAATCTCAGCGTCGTGTGCGGTCGCAACGACCTCCAACGATACGAGCTCTTCAGGCTTGGCGGGGCGACAGAGGTGTGCTTCAAGCACCGCTCGAAGATGCGACGGCATCGCATCGGGAATGCTCGCAATGTCGTTGGGAAGCCATGGAATGGGAATTTCTCGCTGGCTCCCGACGACAAGTTGGAGTCCGTAGCGTCGATATAGTGCGAACAGAGCACGCAGGAGATGCGACTGAAGTTTCGGCTGACATTCGTTCAACCCATCGACAAACACAACAGCAGGGTTGGCGGTACTTTTAGAATTACCAAGCACACTCTTCAAGGAAAACGTGGTTGATAAGGCGACCGAACGCTCTAACAGTGGGCGCAGCTCCCCCTCAAATAGCCGTGCCTCAATTGCCATCGGCAACATTCCGGCCGATGCGGTAAGCGCCGACATTTCTTCCAAAACACGAGTTTTGCCGGAGCCGGATTTCCCTACGATAAGCAGGTTGCGGCCTTCCTTGAGCCGCTCGACGCACTCGCCTAGCGTCTGGTCTCGTCCGTCAACGACTAACGATACGGCGACAAAAGGTTTGCTGGCTGCCAAGAGCGTAGCTTGCCACTGGGAAGCGTACTCGGCAGCAAGCCGGTCCGCCTCCGTCGATTCGGTGACATCAGACTGGCGCACCAAGCCAATCCGGGATGCGAATGCTCGCCATGTGTCTAACAATAGCGGACTCGCGAGGTGGGCGCGTATTTGGGAGCACAACTGGCGATATCCACCAACGGAGCACTTAAAGTTACCGCCTGGAATATTGCAGCCTGGAAGAGGCTCGAAGAAAAGGCAAAGATTCGCCCCAACGCCTTGTTTTATGCGCATTGAATCGAGCGTTATGTCCTTCGTGAGTTCGTCTATGACTGCGTAGCGGGCATCAACTGCTTGCTGGAAGGGGTTCTTTGACGCAAGCACCCGCCGTCGACCATCCGGCAGCACGGACTTCCAGTGTCCGTTAACACCACCTTCGACCGGCAGCCCGTAACCTTTCAGTTCGACCACGGTAGCACTGCGTGCGGTCACTACAACAAAGTCAATCTGCGTTCGCGAAGGGCCGCAATAGAAGTTTCCTAGCACGAGACATGGTTCACCGAGAGCTGCGAGGTCGACGCGCAGGCGGCGCAGGAACTTCAGCTCCGTTCGGTCCTCAATCTGATGCCCGAGATAGAGTTCAACACATGACCTATTCTCCGCTGCGACCGCGTCCCTCTCCACGATTCCGCCCACTCCTTTCAGGTTCCTGGTCTTGAGCCCTTCATTGCGCCGTCAAAGACATCTGTGGTCGCCTGAACGCACCATTAGTCTTGCTCATTTACCTAATGGCGCGCATCTCCGATTACAGGTCAGCAGCTCGAAATACTCCGTCTCGCACAAGCGCTGCCAGGCTCAGGGTTACTTGCTTCGGAGCATCTCCTCCGCGCATTAACGTTCCCAATTCGACGTTAAGGTTCATCGCATAGTCGGTCAGATTCGCACTTGACACAAACAGCACGTCGTCATCTGCAACCACAAACTTCGCGTGAAGCGAACCGTGAAGACCCTGACTACTTCGTGGTCGTCTCGACAGCGGCCAAACGTAGGTCGTAACGTGCTCGAGGCGGGACAAAGTGAGCCCAAGCGCTGCGTCAAATTTGACCTTGCCGTCGCTTTCTTCCTTGTCCTCCAAAAGAAAGGATACTTTAACGCCACGTTTGACTGCAGCTTCTATTGCCTGAACGAGGGCCCCAACCTTATAGGCTGCAAACGTTACGATGAACAATGACCGTCGCGCGCCTCCTATCACTTCGAGAAGAACTTGTTCTGTACTTCTAAATCCCGACCACGGAGTGGCGGGACCCGACCATACAAGTTCGACGCTACTCTCACCCCGTAGCTTGGTAGCTTGGTGAAGAGCCCCTTCAATGGCCGCAGCGAGCTCGGCGGCCGGAACAATTTGAGTCCCGCAACGCCATTCCTCGATGACTAGCTGAAACTTAGTGCGTGCCGTGGGGTGTAGGCGTCGTTGCATCTGCAGTAACGCCGCCTCCACTTTCTCAGTTCCACGCAGTTGTCTTAACTGCACCGCGATTGCTATAACAGCATCGGAAGAGACGTGAGCGGAAAAATCCGCGACCGCATCGAGAAGAGGTGTCGGCAGACTCATCATCATTCAAAAAAAGGAACGTTGCCACCACCAATAGTCTGGACGAGGAGTCCTCGGTCAAGATATTTGTTTCCGCGCTCGCATGAAGTCTCAGGGGAAAACATGCACGCGTGACAGGCTGCACCGTGTAGCGAGGAAGTTCCGTCGAGCGCGGGCCGATGCTCTCCGCACAACGGGTCCGAAGCACAAAGTCGAATTTCCTCCAACGCCAGCCTAATCAATCGTCCAAGCCTGTTCGGCTCGCCCAGCGAGACAAGCCCGCCAAGAGTTCCCTCGCTGTCCGGTGCTGCGGTATAGAGAAGCAAGCCCGCCATTGCAGGTTCGTCGTTCCCACCATCTTGGGCGTATATACGCTCACGGATGCTGGCTGACGAGTACCCGGCCTCCATGGACAACTGCCGCATGAGCGCATGGGAGAAAGAATGAATCAGCGCATAGCGAATCCCCGGGTAGCCGCTCTCAGGCTCGGGTATGCGCCGCGCCCTACGCCATGCGGCGTGGGCCCGGAACATCTCCTCGTCTTGAGCTTCGACTCGCCGCACCCATTTACGTATTTCCTGCTCCGAAAATTGCAGAAAGATTCCTTCGCCCCGCACTTCTGAGACAGGCACCCAGATTGGCTTGCTTCTCCCCAGCGGTGCTCGCAACGAAGCGGGAATTTCACTAGGGTCAGAGTAGTCGCCAGGTGACTCGATGCGCGTGAATCCTGTTAGCGCTCGCACCTCTCGTAAGCGTTCCGCTCGGACAACCTTCTCAAAATATCGCTCGTATCCGTGCGGCGCAGCGACGGGGGTTAATTGAAAGTCCCGAGTATTAACGGTTGGGTCTGCGCTTACAAAGACATTCCACTCCGGCAACTTCAGATTCCAGTCCTCGTCATCGGCCTGAGTCCCGTCCTTCTTGTTTTGAATTGCATCCCAGACGGCATCGTCGCCGTAGTCTTCCAAACCCTTCAGGTTCCCAACAGCCCTAAAGGCCCCGACTGTCTCCCGCGATGGAATATGTTGCAGGACTGCCCAACGCTCCTCAATTAGCTGCGGCAGCTTGTCCACGAACATCGGAATTGAAAGTGCTGATAGAGAAATCCCAAACCAACTGTTGGACGCCCCAAGCAGCATAGTCTCAGCATGCTCGTCGCAGCCGCTTGGTGCAAAATCTCGCAAATGTGGCCGCCGCCCGCGACATTCGAATACAGCATCGCTTTCGGCAACCTCACCGAAAGCATCTGACATGCGTCGGTCAAGCCCGCACGTATCACACTTGACCAGCAAATCGACAGCCTCGTCCGAAGCGCCAATTTTCTTGAGTCGCAATGGGCCATTGCACGTTGCCGCGCCACGATGGACAAAGCGCAACCACGGAAAGTCATCCAGATGTCCATGACCGCATGCCATCTGGAAGCGCGCCGGAAGTGCAACCGGCGGCTGTCCAGCCTTACTGCAGTTTGCATGGACAAAGCGCGCGCGGTCGGGCCGATAAGGGTCCGTTTTTAGCTCGAATAGTCCAGAACTGATTGGTGCCAGCAGTTCGCACCACGGACAGCGAAACCACTGCGGAAACGCCGCGACCGGTATCCCAATTTTTGCCGTTCCGAGCGGGTCCGTAGAGGCAGTGTCGGGCTCCACCGGCGGAAGCAATAGCTTCTCCACCTGATTACCGAGTTGAGCCCGTACGGCGCGAAGCAGGCGTTCTTCGCTGACCAATACAGAATGAGTCGTGTCCCAATCGTCCAAGCCCATAACCATCCCGGCAATGTTGGGGAGGTCAATCATTGCGCCAACACCGTAAACGTTCAGCAGTTGCGTGGGTCGGATATCGCCGACCTTGTGTTTTGTCATTGTTGTCCTCCGTTCGTTGCCGGCGGGGTACTTGCGGTCGCCGGCAATGGAGCCGAATATCCCTGTCCGTATCCGTCGTCGAGCGGTTTATCGTCCATGATTAGCCCAACGCTCGGCTCCACGTCACGAAGCGAACCGAGGCAGGTGAATTCTTCCCAATCTCCCGCTCCGGTTTTCTCGAGCAACGCAACCGTCGTTCCGTCCCTCTGGCCTTGAAACCCCAGCCGAGCGCCGCCAGGCTTCGGTGCAGCCTTCTTGAGCCAATAATCTATGCGTGCCTTCAACAGCTTCTCTACCCGCTGTCCTTGCGCCGTCGACTGGGTTACGGACGTGGCTCGCTCAGTTATTGCCTTAACTGCGTCCTTCACGATTGCGTGCGAGCCGTCCAATCGTCCGGCCGCCAAGTTCTCGTTGAATTCGGACGCAGGCAAACGAACCAATGCGGCGAGGACTGCAGATATTCCTCGGTCGACCGCTCGTGCTGCGAATGGCGTGACTGAAAGTGCCTCCACGTGCTGATAGAAGGTCGAGTGGTAGTGCTCGAATCGCTCGTAGTGAGAAAGGTCACGCGGCCGCCCCCAGTTATAGACCGTGCAAACCAAACCCGGAGCCTGCGTGTTTCGCCCGACGCGACTAGTCGCCTGAATGTACTCGGCGGTCCCCTTCGGCTGCCCACCGACAACCATAAGACCCAACCGCTTGATGTCGACCCCGACAGAAATCATGTTCGTTGCCAGAACGACGTCAAGCGGGTTCGCGCGAAGCGGTTTTTTGGCTGCTCGAGCATGGGGCGGCAACAGTGGGTCGTGAGCAAACTCAAGTCGGTCTAGCAAAGCGGGAATATCGCGCGAACTCTTTCTCGAGGTCAATTCCTCGAGGGCCGGTGTGTGACGCTTCGCGAGCCCACGACTATCCATATCGCGCAGACGTGCGCGAATGTCGTCGTCCACGAGTCGGCGCATACCGCCGAGTTCTCGCATGGAATTGAAGTAGCCCAACAACGTCATCCAAGGGTCTGCTGCTTTGCCGTACCTCAAGAACAACGCTTGAGAGGCCGCGAGATAAGCAGAATAGACGCGAATCAGCGCTACCTTCAGTCGACGCCCGAATGCGCTCACCCCGACATAACGGCGTCCCGGATATCGTTCGCTAGGTTCCCGCTGCAAGCTGAAGAAATTATCCCGAACATCGAGCCCTTGGGGTGGGAACACGCGAACATCACGTAAAAATAGCGAGCGCACCTGCTCCGTTGCCTGACGGATAGTCGCTGTAGAGGCAATCAGTTTTGGGCGAACGACCTTTCCATCTACGCTCCAGGAGCACAGCTGGTCCACCGCCGTCTCATACAGCCCAACGAGACTTCCCAGCGGGCCGGAGATAAGGTGCAATTCGTCTTGGATAATCAGGTCAGGCGGTCGAAGCGGCCCATGCTCTACAGCCCTTACTGCTGGTAGTCCGTTTTTGGTCGGATGAGACGAAGCATCTTCCAGACATGGCGAAGTAAACCCATGGCGCGGGCAATACCCGTCAACCTGACCGAACAGCATCTGCGTCGTGCCATTCCAGGGCATCTGGGCGAATTTATCAACTGTTGCTATCAGCAACGCGGGCAGTCGACGATAGATTTCTTCGTCCACCGTTAGGACAGGAATTCCTTCATCCGGTGCCTTCGCACGACTAAATTCGCATTGGCCTAGCCTGTCGCTACAGTATGTGAACACGCGCGCTCTGCCTTGAGCATACGTCTCCACCTTTACGTCATTCCCAAGGTCCAGACCTTCACCGCACCAAGGACAGTTGGTCAACTGTAGCGGAGAGCCCGTACCACTGCCCATGCCAACGCCACGCCCGCCCAGCGTCGATTGATGTGCATCGGCGACGGTGTTAGGCGACGTCTTCATGCCGACCCAAAGCCCGACGCGGAATGGTTCCGTGCCCCAAACGTCGGGCGACCCTCGGCGGATGACCTCACTTGCACAAATCAGCGCAGCGGCACGCTGGAACTGCTGCAAAGTGAGCAACCGAAGCGTATAGCGCATGATGACCGCGACGCCGGCGTGGCCCAGTCGTCCTGCCACGCTGCCTTGAAGGCGTCGGATGCCAAGCGTGTATGCCGTCAAGCCAAGGTACGCCTCGGTCTTACCACCACCAGTCGGGAACCACAGCAAATCGGCGATGGCCGAAGGCGCACTGCTTCGCTCAGGATGGTCAAGCTGCGTTACGCCAGGCAGATTGAGGAGCACGAATGCCAACTGAAACGGTCGCCACGAATAGTTTTCCGGTCGGCTAAGCTCCTCAGCGCCCACTTTTCTGCCAGCGCGCTTCGACTCCGATATGAGCGTGTGGCTGCGCTGCTGCCACATCGCGCGGTTAGCAAACCGGAACGCCCTCAGCGCCTTGGCATCTTGTTGGAGGAGTTCGATACCAGCCGCGATGCGCTCACACGCGACTTCGCAGTTGGTGATAGCGCTCTCGGCAACCTTGCGATAGGCCTCCAGCTCTTCCTTCGGGTCGTCGATTCGAGCCGACTCTTTTTCAATCCATTCTTTATATGCGGCCGGCAATGCGCGAAGCGACCGGAACAGCTCCTCGTCCGACATTTCGGCGAGCGCTTTCATGTCAAGAACTACCTCAGCCAAACGAGGGATGTCCTCTGCTGTAGGCGGTGTCGTCTGAGGTACTTCATATGTCGGTATCGCACGCGTCCGCAAACGAACACACTTTGTGGAATCGCCCGGGTCGACGTCTGCGTGCACAGCAACCCCGTGGCCCACGGCGAATTCAACCTGTGCTCGATAAAGCATCTCAAGCGCCATCTGCTCGGCATGCTGCACAGGGTCAGCCTTCGCCTCGTCACGGAACAAATGCCTGCGTCGAAAGACGGCCCCCTCCTCAGCACCGCGAACTTCAAGTTCGGGTTGGAAAACCCACATCTCGTCTTTAAGGGATTCGCTTTCAGTCTGCCCGTTGACCATGAACAGCGAAACAACCCAGTCGCCGTTGAGCTTGCGAACCCTTCCCTGGAGATAGACCTCGGGCTGCAACTTATCGAGAGGCACAGGAGGAATATCGCCTTCGATGAGGGCGATTGGAAGGCCGACGTTGCCCAGCGGGTACCGCTTCCAGACCGTCAGCGGATTCCCCTTATCATTGACCTGAGTCGGACTCCTTTCGCGTTTATAGCGCCCCCATCGTCCCGTCACAACGACTGACTGAACCTCTCCGGCTATGGTACAGGTGAGTCCTATCGAAGACGGAGACAACGAGTCCGTAGGAAGCGGTGTGTCGTCCGTAGGCCCGTCCTCTCCGGACGCTGACTCATCGTCCGCGAGCACGTCCATTTCGTTCGCACGTAAACGCCTGTTACGCGGTGACAACATGCCTACCAAGTAACGGTCTTGAACACGGGTTTCCGCGACTTCCTCGTCGGGCCCACCACGCGGTCCGAGCAGTTCTTTTTCGACAAGTTCTTCAAGTTCGGCGCGTAACTGCACCGGCGACAGGCTCTCACCCGCCAATATCGATTTCATATCACCAAGCCCCGCCATTTGTGTCCCCTCACTCGCGCGCATCTGCGTCAAAATAAGCCTGCTTGAACGTCTGACTCACTTTGCTCTAAACGGCGTCCGCGCCCGCGAGTTGACCTTCCCTGTGAACGCTTGGTTGGGATAGAAGCAGCGACCTTCGTTTGTTCTTCGTCGTATCGCGCTCGGTTCAGTTTGGACAGCCGCCTAAGAATCTCTAATCTTGCTTCCTCGCATACCGTAAAACGAATCCTGTCACTTTCCGGCAAATACGGGACGGCGTGAAAGCTATGCGCAAGCTCGATGTCCTCCCACCCATACGCCTGCATCACTGCCTCGTCAATTTCGACATGAAGGGCTCGGATGTCGCGAAGTTGCCCATCATTCTGCTCGGGATTATGAAACCGGTTATAAAATTTCGTTAGCCCGAATTGCTCACGCTTCATAACTTGGGCTCGCCGCTCATGAAGTGTGCTCCCGAGTGATTCCAATCGCGGCGTCTCCGTCGCTGGGAATGGGTACGGCTCGAAAACGTCAGTGGGGTTATACACCGCATCTGTCCGCATTGTGCCGCCACGCGCATGCGCCCATACGTAGTGTATGTTCGATGTAAGAACTGCAAACAAAGCACGAGAGTCCGAAGCTATGACCACAAGTTTTTGGTCAAAAACCTTATTATTCTCGACAAACAACGGATACTTAGTCTTGCTCGTTTGAGCGTACACAATCACTTCTGGAAGTGGTGAGAGGGAAGGGCTCCAGTCCTTTGGATGTTTCGCAAACGCATGCCCCCGCCCGACGGCGTGATACATATTTTTGGCGTTTCTACCAAATAGCCACCAGTTCCTTCGATACCCCTCCGCACTCGGGGTGCGCGACAATTTCTCCCGTTCTGGCTTCACCTTCTGCCTGACTATGGCCAACAACTCAGGGAAGTCTTCAGCCACACGGCTTGGGTAGTCGCCAGGAACACATCCCTCTCGCAGCCATTGTGTCTTTCGCTCCTCGTTTGCAGTACCCCAGTCTCCTTCGGCATCCCGTGCAAGAGGCCAATCCCAAAAATTTATTACCCATCGCGACGGTTGATGTTCGGGATGTGTGTTGACGTCTTCGCCGTTCAGATACGGGAACAGCGCTTCCGCGCTCTTCGGGTTCCGAGAGATTAGCTGTGCCGCATTCGTCTCATCGACCGTAAAACCAACACCGAGCACGACCGACCCCTGAAATGCCTTTCCCAAGTTAGCATCGAGCGGTTTGGGACTCCATTCGTCCTCACCCGAAAGGAATGCTGAGATGGTAGGCACTGCGCGACCGTTCAGTCGATAAATTCCGCCCCACTGTCCGTGGCGTACGTAGACAGCGCTAGCCACTACGGATGCCGAGCCCGGCCAAGCAAAGCTTGTTTGGGCGGCATATATGCTGTACCCCTGCTGAAGCATGGCCTCGAGGCCCACTTGTCGCGTATCTCCTTCCGCAATTGTATTAACTGCGAGCAAGCCGATATGACCATTCGCCCTCACTAGCTTTGTCGCACGAAGAAAGAAATATGCGCAAAGGTCTGCGTTTCCACGGCGGCCATCGGCTTGAAACAAGACCTGAAATTCTCGATAGTCCGTACCTAAATTGCCGCTTATTTTCTTTCCTCCGTGGAAGGGAGGATTTCCCAAGATAGCGTCGAAGCCGGCTTTCTCACTATTTAAAAATACTTCTGGAAATTCGATAAGCCAGTGAAACGGACGCCGACTTTTCAGCACCGATTCGCGTTTCTGCATCCGCTCCGCCATAGCATATTGGCCGCGACATGATGACGACTCACTCTTGGCTACGTCTACACCATCAAAGGCAGCACCCAAATCTAGCAGGCGCTCCTCTAGCTGGGCGTCCAACAACTCCAAGCTACGTGCGGCGTCGCTACTGGCAGTCGCAAGGCCAGCACCAATAACGGCGTTAGCTATTTGGCGCACGCTCTCCAATGCGGCCTCTGATTCCTCAAGAAGCCTAGCCTTGATTTCAGCATCAACGATATCAAGCACCGTAAAGCGCTCAAGTTCCAGACGCTTTTCTTCTGCATCTTGCAACACGGCTGCTGACTGTGCCTTGATATAGTCGTGTAACTGCGCGGACGAACGATTGGGTAGCAGGTGAAATGCTTCAATTTGCGCGCCACTATGTAGTCCCAGAAGGCTATCACCGCATTTAATTGCGTGGTCCAAGAACGTAAACGGTCGATTCTTGTAAAGCGTCACGAGCCACAGCGAGAGTTTCGCCATCTCCACCGCCATTGGATTGACGTCTACGCCGTACAAGCAGCGTTCCGCGACAAGACGACGAGCGAGTGCGAGGCGCTCCTCCACGTCGACCGGCAGTAGCTGTTCACTGTGATTTGAACCAGCAGGCAACGCTTCAGGGACGAAGAGGGGCACCTCTGGTCGCTCCGCTTCGGCGCGGTTCCACGCCTCGACCAGTCGCTCTGAGAGGTAGCGGCACGCTTGGACTAGAAATGCACCAGAACCACATGCGAAATCACAAATCTTCAGAGACAAAATCTCTGCAGCAGTCTTGAGTTCGTCTCGTGTGGGCTCGCCTCCCCGGTCAACGCGTGCGTACAGAAGCGGCTCCAAAGTCGCCTTTACGACAGGCTCGGTGAGGCTTCTAGGCGTGTAATGTGTTCCCGTACTGCGTCGGTCGGACCCTGACGTCACATAGACGCTGCCCTGTTGCACAATTACAGGGTAGCCGTTGCTGTCCTCTCGAAGGAGAAGTCCGTATCGTTTGACCCGGTCATAGAGACCACCGGCCGCTCCGCACGCCGATTGCAGCATAAGCGAATCGGCATCGCCGGCCTGCGCGAGCGCTCGGCGTATAGCCGCCGGCGTCCGTCCGGTGTTCTCACGCAAGAACGCAACGAGTTCATCCTCGCCAGCGGTTGCGTGCTCCTCCAGTTCGGTGAGTGCAATTTCAATATCGTTGCCGCCACTGGCTTTTAATCCCAGCACCGGTGAAGACGCGCGTTTAGCCGTATGGTCTAGCAGCCCCTCATACACATGCCCAATCTGTTCGATATCGAGCGCGCGGAACGACAACCGACGTCGCTCAATCCCGCCTCCCGGCACGGGCACTCGCAGGAACTGCAGCGATTCCAACAGATGCAATACCGTGCGGTTGTTGATTGGAATGGGTACTGCTGGGTAATCAACCCACGAGGCACCTGCTTTCCGGCCTTCCAAAAATGGATAGCGGTCCGGGTCAAACAGGGCTCCCCCATACGCGGGCAAGCGCATCGCATCGTGCTCTACTCCGCCGTAGACTACGCGGCAGGTGGCCAAAAATCGGCTCCACGCGTCGTGCCGATGCTCGAGAAGCTGCTCATCGGATACCTCTCGTAACTGGTCGCGCAGCGTCGAAATTGCGTAGTAGCGGTCGTACAACGCGTCGCCAAGCAATAGAAGTCCACGCTCCTCGGCGGAAAACAGAAATACAAGGCGCATCATGACAGTGAGGGCGGCTTGGTAAAGTTCCCTCTCGCCGATATTGCCCAAGAACCGCCCTTGCTGCTCGACATCAATGCGGTCAAGTGCCTGAATCAATACCTCTACTGCTTTCAACACCTGTTGACCGAGTTGGTCAGTGACTTCCTGTTGATTCAGCGCGCTTTCCGCGAGCATGTGCGGAAGCGTCTCGTTCTGAGCCACGCCGAAGAATCGACCCACTCCAAGTAAAGAGACAAAGGCTCGCAGGGTAAGTGGTTCTTCGGACCAGAGGCTCGCGTCCCAAGTGATGTAGCTAGTGGTTTCGCCGGGCTTCGCCGCTACCAGAAGCCACTTCTCTCCGTTGGTCACAAGGCCGAGCGGAACCCCAGTCGCATGCAGCAACGTCATCATTCGTGTGTCTGGCGACCCGGTCTTCCATGCAGTCCCGGGTACCGGCTTCGTAAGCGCTTGGCTCGCTGAATATACGCTCACCAAAATGCGAGGAAGCGTTTCGGTTGGTGCCTTAAGCGCATATGTCGGTCGGAGCGTTTCGCCGTGCTCGTGAAGGCGCGCCTCTAAGCCATCTGGCAATGCCTGCCCTGTGAGCAAATAGTCATCCGGATAACCAAGTGTGCGTTTAAGCACGAACTCGAGCCATGCGGTGTGAATCGCGACATCCTGCCGATGGTCTTCCCATTCCCCGAATGCGAGGCGAGCGTTCTTGGATATCTCAGCATCGTGCGCGTCCAGCCCTTGGGGAAAGACTCGTAACAACACAGGCAAGGAAAGGAACGGTCCAGAAACCTCAACTAGCGACAACCATTCGTTATGTTGGCGAGCAATGGACATGACTTAGGCCGCTCCCTGACGTGCGAGAACTTCGGGAATCAAGTAGGTCACAGATACAGGGAAAAGGCGCGGGTTCGGCTCCGCATATCGAGCCAAGATAATTTCTTCTTCCAGTTCCATTTCTTCCGGTAGCTCATCGAGACGCCGCTCCAACGCGTTGCGGTCTCGCTCAAACTGCTCTTTTTCTGGTGTTGTGAAAAGCTCGAGCTGCGGCGTAACTTCGTGCAACTGTGAACGGATGCTCGTCTGCAACTCGCCTAGCACAGCGCGCATTGCGCTTGTTTCACGGGTGGCACGCTCATCGAGTCGATTCTGTAGCGTCTCAGTCCTGTCCTTCATGCGGGCCTCGAGTGAACGAAGCACGGCCTCCTCGTGGGCCGGCCAGAGCTCTGTCAGACGCTGCTGCAGCGATTCTGCCGGCGATTGAAGCGTGGCAGCGCCCAGCAACTGCTCCAGCCGGCCAACTTGAGGAATGCGCGTAAAGCGCCCTTCTCGTAGCTCGCCGCCTGCAAAAATGATTTCCTCGTGGATGCGCTTGTTGTCCCCGCCGAGTACGACCAGTCGACCGTGGGCGACAACAATAGGCACATCGGACATTTGGTTCGGAATCACTCGGGACGTCACACGGTGAAGCCGATGATGACCGGCAACGGACCAAATCTCCGCCCGCAATCGCTGCAAACAGTTCTGAACGAGCCTGTGATTCAGGTGCGCGAGAACGACATCGTCTCGACCACTCGCAAGCGTATGGTCGAACACAATCGGGCGGACCTCCTGCGTGTGTGGATGCCGCAACCCTTCTGCCGCGCGACTCCAAGACCCGGTGAGGTTGGGCAGTCGAAAGACCGGACACTTTGTGCGCTTTCCTGTCGGGTCAGGCCAGACGCCATCAAGAGAAGCCTCTTGCAGGGGCAGTTGTCCGGCGAGTGACAATCCCACCTCTACGACCGATTGAATGTTGTCCGGGTCTAGATGTAGTTCGCGCTTTGTCTCGTTAAGTTGCTCATGAAGCTGCTGGAGCTGGGTCCGAAGGTCGTGCCTGACTCGAAGTAGCTTGCGCGAAGCCTCGCTGTCGCGCTCGGCTTGTTCCGTATTGAGGTGTTTGCGACGCCCAAGCATCGCCTCAGTAACCTGCGCGGAAATAACCGGGCCAACCTTCCCCAGGTCCTCGCGAATGTTTTCCACCTTCTGAGCAGCGCGCATGAGGAACTCGAGGTCGGCCTCTAAGTCTCCCGGCGCAGACTCGGCCCCAATCCGGGCGTTTTGGCGATACCCTTTACCAACGAAGTGGTAAATCATCACCTGAGGTTGGCGCTGACCATGCCGGTCTATTCGGCCATTGCGTTGCTCCATACGATTCGGATTCCACGGAATCTCGTAATGGATGAGGCGCGAACAGTAATTTTGTAGGTCGATACCTTCCGACGCGGAATCGGTCGCAAGCAGGATACGAACAGGTGATTTGTCCGGCGATGTCTGGAACGCCGCCTTCACACGTTCGCGGTCGTCACTATGCATGCCACCGTACATTGTCATTACTCGGTCTTCGCCGGTAAATCCGTTGAAGGCGAGTACGCCCTGCAGCCACTTCTGCGTCGCACGATACTCTGTAAATATGATGACGCGTTCGCTGCTCCAGCCTCCATTGGAAAAAAGCGTCGACTTCAGCCAAGAAATCATTTCTGCTGCTTTTGCGTCTGGCCTCATTGAAGCGTCGGTTGCCCAAGAACGCATTTCGGCGAGCAGTTGCTCCTCTTCGTCAGTCAGGGGACTGAAGAGTGCGACCGCCGAATCGACAACTTCATCTGTTGCGAAATCCAGCTCGCTATCGTCGGCCGCGTCCTCGTCTAGCGCCTCGACTTGGCGACGCAGAATACCCACGACTGGTTGTTGCTTATGACCAGTGGACCGACGCGCGCTACGGAGCGAGTCAAGATGCTTCTCGAGCGTGAGGCGAAATGCCTCCGGTGAAGAGAAGAGTCTCTTCTTAAGCAATTTCATTACGAACTCACTCGCAAAGCGCTCCGCGTCGTCCTGTGCAGTTCGAGTACGCAGCTCCGTATACCGGACGAGCGCCCGGTGGGCTGCCCGCTCGGCGTCGGCATATGGCACTTCCAATGGTTCGATGATGCGTTCCGGATACCGGGGCGTTCCGTCCCATCGTGGTGGCAACTCCCGCTTCAGCCGTCGAACCATGATTGCTGCCAGTTGCTCCGGATTCGGTCGGACACTGCGCGCGAACCGCTGATTGTCCAGCAGTTCGAGCAACGACGAAAAACTTTCCGTATAGCCGTTATGGGGTGTTGCCGACAGAAAAAGCTTATGCTCGAAGTGTGGCGTCAACAGGCGAATTGCTGCCGTCCGTTGCGAATCGGTTGCGTATCGTCCAGTACCTGCCGGTGCTACGTTATGTGCTTCGTCGACAACCAGCAGGTCAAACCGGCGCGGGTAAATCGGCTGCCCAGGTGCGGGCAACGCCTCCCGCATCAGCCGTAGCGGCCGTTCACGCTTGAGAAAATCGATGGATGTAATGAGGCGCGGAAAATGTGTCCACGGATTCACATTCAAACCACGGGTCCGACGAAGGTCCTTCATCAAATCACTGTCCACGATGCGGAATTCGAGCCCGAACTTGTCCCGCATCTGGTCGCGCCACTGAATCTGGATTGCGGACGGACAGACGATTAGCACCGTTCTCGCCCGGTGGCGCAGCATCATCTCCTGGATGACCAAGCCGCTTTCGATGGTCTTCCCTAGACCGACGTCATCCGCAATCAGTAGGTTGACGCGCGGCATCTGAATGGCGCGAGCCAATGGGTCGAGTTGATAGTCCTCGATTTCAACACCGCTGCGGAAGGGTGCCTGAAGCGTTCGGGTATCGCCTTGAGCAACGGCACCCCAGCGGACGGCATTGAGGAACGCGTCGAGACGCTCCGGTTCGTCGAACCCCGTTACCTCCGGCATCGACGCCCGCTCGAGAATCGAAGCACCGGGCTCCAACTCCCATATCACCCGCAGCTCTTCGCCGGCCGCATCGTCTTCCACGCTCGAAAGCGAAACCAGATTTTGGCGATTAGCGGAATCGGTCATGCCGCTAGCGGCTACAGAAGTGACAACGTACCTTCGGTTACGAACCGATACCAGCTGGCCACTGACTGGCACCCCTATGGACTCAACGATGGTCATAGCTTCTTATCTTAAGCAGGTCAGGGCTGCATTTTCGGGCCAAAACACAGCATTTGAGAAGGAGGTAATGGAGAAACCGCGAGAAATCCGATTGCCCGGAGCGGCGAGCAGCCCTCAATAAGCTGAATAATAGGTGCCCGGAAACCTTTGTACACGCCGTCGCGGCAAGGACCGCCGGGAGGCCTTACACCGATGGGTCCTGCAGGCCTGGCATAGTTCGGACACACGGCTTACATCGAGGCGCTACATCGCGCCCATCTGCCCGCGTTCCTGGATATACTGTACATTTATACAGTATTTTTGTAAGGTCATGGAGCCGCTTTGGGAATACAAGTGGGCGGTCTGGGACGAGGTCAAGGCTCGGTTTGTGCCTACGCCGATATGGCTTACCGATGAGGAAGCCCGGTCCGACTGGTACGCCTACGACATGTGCGTCTACCGGCTCGAGCATACGAAGCGAGACCGCATGCTCTCGGCAGGTCCAGTTGTGGACCCACCGGCGGCCGATTTACCGTGGCATCGCGAGCGCCGGGTGCGCGCCGAACGATGCAGGTACGGCCTGCCGCCGTTCGTCACGCCGCTCGATGCTGAGTTGCGACGCATCTGGAACCGGCATCCACGAGATGAGGTAGGTCGGCTAGCGCTCGAGGTGCAAACGGGCCGTTATGCGCTATCTGAACTCGAGGCAATCGCTGGCGAGGCCTACTGGCACCTGCGGAAGGAACACGCGACGGTCGACGAGGCACGCAAATACCTGAATAGGATACGTCGCCGATTGATGCAGGAGTTGCAGAGAATCGGGCCCGTAAAGTGGGAGCGACGGTGACAACCGATATGTGCAGTTTTCGGACAGCCAGGGAGGCTGAATCACACACTTTTCGCGCTAGCTCCAAATTCACGCTACGCGAAATTCGACACGCGGCCTCTACCTACGAACTGTGCTCTGGCTACCCACCCGCCGCCGAGGCTTGTATTCACAGCGCGGGTACGCCGAACATGCTTCAAACGCGCCGTACGGCCCGGTCCGCAGTACGATGACACCGATTCCGCACGCTGGACACCTCTCCTCTTCAATCACCTCCCCGGCGGTCGACTCAATCGTGACGGCTCCATCTTTGACAAGCTCATCCAAAAAAGAGGAAGCTTCCCCCCTAACCGTCAAAAGGACAACCGAGCGGCGCGCTCGAGTCAGAGCGACGTAGAACAGCCGCCGCTCTTCGCCGAGCGGATAGGCGTCACCACTCGGCATAGCCATTGCCAACACAGGGTCATCTACCCTAGTGCTCGGAAACGAACTGCTCAGCATTCCCGGCAGAATAACGTAATCCGCCTGCGCTCCTTTCGAGCGGTGAATGCTCATGAAAGTGAGCGCAATGTGCCGGCCATAGCGCGCGTTCCAGTTCGAAGGCACGTATGACTCTTCCTTGTTATATCGGCCTAGAACGAAGACTGTCACGATGCCATCTTTGCCGGGAGGTATTGCTCCCTCTACAACGCCTCGATGTAGTTCCTCAAGGACCGAATCAATGGCCGCCCGCAACTCCCCGCGCTGTCCCACCTGGAACGCCCTGATAACAGGACCTATCGGTGCCGTCATCGAGTGAACCTTCTTGGCGAGCTGATTCGGATTTTTCCTTATGAACCGGCTCGAGATGTCGCAGAGTGCTTGCGGGCAACGGAAAGTCTCCTCCAGCTTCATCAGCTCGTACTGCCCATACCATTCGTCGAAACGAGTCATGACGGACACGTCTGCGCCAGCGAAGCGGTTGATTGACTGCCAGTCGTCTCCGACAGCAAAGAAGAAGCGCCCCCGTCGGCTGACTAGAGCGCGGCAAAGACGCGCTCGCGCGCGCGAGGCGTCCTGGAACTCATCGGCCATAACCAACTGATAGTGTGAGTCGTAATGCCCGCTCTCCAGGTGCGCCGCTGCCTGATTGAGCATGTCCTCGAAGTCGACGCCCTCTTCAGCTGCTAGAGCGTCGTCCCACGCCCGCAGCACTGGACCAACGATTTCAAGGAACATACGATGGCGCGGGATAAATGCGTCGCTCCTGTTAGCGTCGAGTCGTTCCACCAACGTGTCGACGCTTAGGCAATTGCTCTTCATGTGTGTAATGAAGATACGGACAAGGGCAATGAGCCTCTCGTTGTCCATCGGCGGGTAGCCAAGCCCCGGCGACGTCCGGTCCGGATTGGGGTCCAATGCCATTCCGCGTGCGGTTAATTCCTTTCCGAGGACATCATCCAGCGAGCGCGTCCGCAACTGATGTGAGGTCGTCTCTATCAGTTTCGTTCCGCGCCGTGCATGTTCAGCACGCTTCCATTCGACGCCCTGCAGATACGCTGTAAATTTAACGGGCGGCTCACCCTTGGCGTTGAGAGCGAAGTGCTCGTGGTACAGCTGGGCTTCAGGATAGTAGAAGTCTGGGGTGTATTGACGATGCTCGGCAGTCGTCGTGTCGAACTCGTACTTGCGCTCGTATTCGTAATTAACGCCGTTGTAGAACAGCCAGTCGCAAATCAAACGCTCCTCGTGGCTCCGCACACGCTCACCGCGAATGGTTTGGATGTAGCCGACCCCGTCCCTGTCCCAGACATCCGCAGATGACGATGGGCTTTCAAACTCTGGCAAGTCACGCCCAAATACAACGCGAAAAAGGTCCCACCTCGTACGGAACTCGCGCGAACGGTCTTTCAAGTTGTCCACGATTTCCGCAAGCTTGCGCATGCCGGCGGCCACGTCTACTGTCCATTCGGGAACGTTCGGCTTTCGTCCAGTGGCCTTTCCGATAATGCTCAGGCCGAGGCCGTGAAAGGTCTGCGCTTCAACCTTATCCCCTTGGAGACCGACTTGCTCGAAGGCAGCTTTTGCGCGAGCATCAAGCTCTTCTGCGGCCTTCTTGTTGAAGGCAAGAAGCAGAATCTGCTCCGGTCGCACAATATGACGGTGGACCGCATACACAGCCTTCGCCACCATTGTTGCCGTCTTGCCAGACCCAGCAGATGCCACGACGAGCATTCGATTGTCGAAGCACATCACTGCGCGAATCTGGTCCGGGGTGAGCGGCTTGCTCTCAACGCGCTCAAACAATTCCATCGGCCAGTTCTTCTCGTTTTCGATGTAACCCACGTTGCCGACTCGGCAAAACGAAAGCCACTCGTCACGACGAAAACTGACGAACGTCTCGACCCTCTTCCGCGCATCGGGAAGGGTCGCCTGATTGGCTGGGTCACGCACGTAGCTTATTAGCACGTCGTCGCTCAAGACAAGCTTCGGTCGCGTCGCGAACAATTCCATCTGGTCTTCGTGGGCGACCCAACCCATCTTTTTGAGAATGGCGTCGCTTTTATCAATGACGTCTTTCACCCACGCGCTAATCGCTGCATAAGCTGCATTGAATTCCTTCTGTAGGGCTGCGCGCCGTCGGGCCACTTCTGCCGCCGCTTTGGCATCGGCAATAGCTGCCTGCAATGCTCGCGCCCGACGTCTCGACAAGCCATCTACCTTGATTGGCGACAAACCATCCATATGCAGGGTCAACCCTGCCCAGAATATGCCGGGACGTACGAGGACTGGCTCCTCGCCGTCGGCAATAGCCCGCCTGTACTGCTTTCCGTCCAGGCTGAGCAGGAATTCCTGCTGGTCGCGGTCGAGAGTAAGGGTCCAACTACGCGACCTCGTGAAGTACAAAGCCAGCGGTGTTGGTTTAAAGATATGCGTCATGGATTTTTTACGCGCATCTCTTTGCCCACTTCCCGCTCCGCCGCAGTGGGTCTCCCCGAATCAGCTCGGCTGGCTGCGGCGACGATGACACTCAAGGCGAAGGTACGGCGCTCACGGACCACCACAATAGCTGTATCGCGACGCTCATAGCTGAGGTCGATACACTCGCAAGTTTGCGCGGCCACACGTTGCTCCAGAACAGGTGCGGATGCCGCAGTCTATCGCCATTTGTGGCGACCCGAACCAGAAGGGGTGACTTCTATTTCGTTGACATGCCTTGCCCTTCCGTTATTCCTTTGCTTCGTCGCTAGACGCGGGGCGCAACGGGAGGTCCGGGTCATAGTTATAGAGACCCAGGCGTTGAGATTCGCTCATTAGGGCCTCGAGTGCCCCTTTCATGTCGGCACGCATCCTCGTGCAATCCCCAATCAGAGCGTCAATTGGTATCCATTGAACACCGGCACCGTCCTCGTCCAGTCGACCTGGGACTTTGCCGTCACGAACAAGTGAGCGCATATAAGCGCGCGAGAGGCAGAGCAGCCGCGCGGCGGCCTCGAGCTTCACCTCGTCATACTTGGCAATAGCACGCCTGCGCCCCCGACAATCAGGAATCAGCTCTGCCGTCGCATCCCGCCATGCCTTCCCGCCTCCGATACCCTTCGCGACCGTGTTAAACACGAATTCGGCATCTGCGTGATACACGGTCGGGCCGACGAGCTGGTAGATTCGCCCGCTGAGTGTTTGTGCCGTATGTGTAGCGCCATCTAGATGAAGTATTCTTGTGCTGACGCGACCATTACGCGTTTCCCGACTGTAGCCTACAAAATGCCTCGTACCGTCAGCGGACTCGCGTATCGACCAGTGGCTTAGCCAGACGATTTCGGGGCTTTCTCCAGGGAGTTGCAAGTAAATAGACATGCTTTCTCCGTGAACGCCGTACCCAGCTATACCTCAGTAAAACTTATTCTTTGTCCGCGCCTCTCGTCGCCGCTCAAACTGTTCGTCTAGAATCGCCTGCCTGAGCGCCCGACCAATTTCTGCACTCCCCGTTGTCATCAACTCAACGTACTGACGAGGAGTTAGCTCTGCTACGACATGAACAAGACCTAGGTCAATTGCTACCGATAGCTGCCTTTTCAATCGTCTGCCCCGGCGGCTCTTAGATATCGAGGTGTGGTCTTCGTCAGGTGTCTTGGCTTTCCTAGGCGCGTCAGTTCTCGGCGTCATCATTAGGAGCTTTTGTGAAGAAGCGCTGTAGCCGCTCGCGAAATTGCTCAACGACTGCACTGTCGCCTAATCCGACATCGGTTTGACAATGGACGAGCCTAAGACGGTGCGCTTCGAATCCGTCTGTTCGGTCGTCGACCGCTAACCATTCCAGCGGCGCATTCCGTTCGACATAGTCGAGAATTTGCTCTCCACGTGAAAGGACTGGCCACACAAGCGGATTAAATTTGCATCCATCGAAGGTCGCGCCCACGATGCGCTCCCGTAGTCGTGAGGACGGAATCGCGTCGCGCGTGAACTCGGTACCCAGCACCAGCGACCAGTCGCTAGATAGGATGATTTCGACCTCTGGATACGGAGACAACAAATCGTCGAGCAACGGCGCAAATTCGAATAGCTTTATGTCGGGGGCGCTGCTTATTACGCGGTTTCCAGCGCGACGTGCGATGCCTCGATGAAGGACCCCATCGATGTCTAAAAATAGGACGTGTCGCATTGTGTACCTGCTTAAATTTCGTTATCCGAATTGCTCTGCAAGTCGAGTGCGGAGTAACGCCTGAGTCCTGACGTCACCTAAGCCAGAATTCTCGTCGCACCTTACGACGTGAGACAGATGCTCACCGAAGCCGATGATTTCATCGTCAATTGCGAGCCAACTCATCAGACGATGGGTCAGGACGTAGCGCAAAATTTGAGTCCCGCGTGCCTTCGACGCCCACGTGTCGGCGTCGAAATACCTCGAGTGATATGTCGCACCGACCACGCGCTCACTTAATGCTCCCGGCAACGCCTTTTTCGCTCGCAGGTAGCCCAAATGATGTACCCACGACGTCGAAAGAACTATTTCTACACTGTCGTGCGGGGCAAGGCATTCGACGAGAATCGGCGCAAATTCGAAAAGCCGCACGGAAGGAGAGATACTGGTGATGCCTCTCCGGGTGCGAACGGCCCCAAAGCGGTGAAGCACTCCGTCGAAATCCAGAAATAAGACCTGCCGATTCCGCTCCGTTTTCGTGATGCTGTCGACTTTGCCGTTCATAGCAGCCGCTGAGTGTCAGCCTTCGCCTTGAACCGTATCATTCGTTTCGCGTTCGGCATTGCCGGTGCTTGCCACACGCGCGGCGATGCTGGCGAATTGCGTCACGCTCAGCGGCACGCCTACCTCCACGTAGAAGCTGTCGGAACTGAGATACGTGTTTTCGTCCCAAATCACACCGCGTCCATCCTCGAAATCGATGATGCACATGTTTGTACCCGGCACCTCTCTAACGCATGCGACACGCTGAACCACCATGTCTCCGCTAACTGCCTTTGAACACAAATACACAGCCGGCCTAGCCGAATCTGCTTTCGCGAGTAAATCTCGAACGCTCGCGAAGGTGTGTGCAATAAAAGCGCTCTCCGAGGCATCGGCGGTCTTCCTACCGTAGCGCACATGGAAAAAGGCATCATCTGACACTCTGACTGGCAAGAGACTCCGCTGTGTTTTGGTCGTGCGCTGTTCGGTCATGACACCGTCTTCCATCATTTAACTCCTGCATTGTTGAGGCTAGCCATAGTGCCGCCTCCAGTCAGACCGCGCGTTAGTGTTGCGGTGCGTAAAAATGCGGATGAGACCGGCGACCAGCAAACGCCGGTCGCCGTAGCGCCGGACTCTCTATCTGTAACTACAGAACTCCCAATCCAGGTGGGACCCGACTCGTCGGGCGGCACCGCACTTTTTCACCAGCACGTGCGGCCTTTCTAGTGCGTGGAAATAAAGTGACCACTCTTGATTCTTTCTGGTCCGCAGACTTCGCTTCGGGAGGTCTTCATTCTTTGCGCCGTAGAGGCCCGCACGCCCCGATGTCCATGAGTCGGCGCAGCCCCGCATTGTGTAATGCATGCATTTTCTCGCGAAGCGCCTGCACGGCCGCTGTCGGTATCCGTCGTATCTGACGGTAACCTGTCTTGACGATGCGACTCGGGAGCACGTTGTCCTCGACGAGCTTCCTGACGACTATGCGCGGAACGCCCAGTAGTCGCGCGGCGGCATCAAGCGAGAGTTCTTCGAGCTCGTCCGGTTTATTCGCCTGCGTCATGTATGGGTCCCTCTTAGGAGGACAGTCGCAATCGCTGGAGAAACAATTCGATGACAGCAGGGTCGCCTACGGCGAACTCTGTTTGACAACTTACGAGTCGGTGACGGCAGGACTCGAATCCGTCGGCGAACCGGATGTTGAGATGAAGATAAGCATGTCACAGAGTACGCTCTCCCATCTATGCTTCGTAAACCTAACTTTTGCAGTGTGCATCGTCGTTGTCTTTCTGTCCGCTTGCTTACCCCTCTCTTACCCCTCGCCGAGTATCGAGCGAAGCCTCCACTGAAACTCAACGTCGTCCATTGCGTGCACGAGCGAAAGCATCCGGCTGGCCCGGCGAAGGGCATGCCCTGAGACGGTTGCACGGAGCATGTCGTCGAACGCGAGCTCCCGAATTGCAGGCTCGCCAATTGCCCGCAGGTGCGCGACCAAGGCGGACTGAGCTGATTCGTTGAATCCCAGTTGCATATCAACGTCGACACGCCGCGCGTCCGTGAGCTCTGAAAACTCAGCCTCCTTGGAGGCAACGACCACGTACGGCTCGGTGCGGCTCTTCATAAAATCAAGAATCGCTTCTTCTTGCCTGTCAGCCAGCGTGCTGACGAAATTCGTGACACGCCGCCCCAACGTAGAGAATGCCTGTCGCAGCGAGTCGAGGCTATAGTGAAACGGCCACGCGTTCCCGACGACGATGACGACACCAGGGTAATCGCCCAAGGTTTCTGTCAAGAAATAAACGTCGGGCTCGAGCCTGCGCATATTTGCCATCGCACCCTTCCGCTTAGGAACCGAGAAATTTAGGTTCAACGGGCCAAGTGCGCCGCTCACGCAGAAAAATAGGTAGACCATGATTGTTCATTTCCCGCCCCTTCGGTCATCGAGGGCAACCTAGTGCCCTCTCAGACTCATCAATGCGGTGGCGACGTCTCGAGCTAGGCGCGCCATCGTCCATTTGATAACCCGGCGTACAGGCCAACGCATACGTTCACCACCGGTGTCGTCGGCACATTCTGGAAACGCGCAGCAAATCTGCGTGAGATGGTCTTCGTAAATTCGCACGCTCGCAGCCCTGTCGGCAACCGATTTTCCCTGCGACTCGCCGACGATGACGCCAGCCAATAACGCGAGTGTAGACGTAAATCGTGTAGACGTAAAGCGTGGAGATGCAAAACGGGTTGGTCGGCGCGTACGTTTTCGCGCAAGCTATCGCGCGCCATGGCCGACAAATTAGAACTTCTTTTTATAGCGGCGCGTGTTCGAGAGCTACGCGTCGCGAGCGGCAAGTCGCAGGATGAATTTGCAAGGCTCGTAGGTTGTCATCGGAGCCTTGTAAGTCAAATCGAGCGAGCCGTCAGAAACCTTTCCGTCGATACAATTGACCGGCTTGCGACCGCCTTGGGTGTGGACCCTGTTTCATTGTTTTATGACAAGGTCATTCCGCGTGAGCTTCACAATTCCGAGCCACTTCGAGAGCGAGTGCCGTTGAACGTCCTTGCGCTGCGTACTGGGCGCAGGCTGTCACAAGATGCCTTATCCGAACGCGCCAAGCTATCGAGGAATTACGTGTCCTCGCTCGAGGTCCATCGGCCAAATGCTGACCTAGGCCATCTTAAAAAACTCGCGACGGTCTTGGACGTCCCCGTAAGCGAACTGTTCGCCCCGATTGTGCGGAACGGAACGACGTCGGATGCTGTGGCGACAACTACACGGTAGCTAAGTCCATTCTTTTATCGCCGACCGTTCCCTCGACGGTGCGACGAGAGCAACTGTTTAGCTAAGTCTTGGGAAATCTCTGAGATTTTCGTCTGTGCTTCCTAGCGCGGAGTCACAACACATCGTACGGACAACCACCTGCAGCGTCTTGGCAAGATTCGAGACGAGCTCCGGCGTTGTCGAACTTGGGACCATGCAGGAGACACTCGAACTCCTTGTCAATGTTCGCGTGCCAGCGCTCCGTTTCCTTACCCGTCATTGGCACGAAGGTATCGTCTCGTATCGAATCCGGCAGGCGGGAAGGAAGGTCATGGCTAGTCCTGAAAACGGCCACCCCATAGTACGCAACACGGCACCAAGCGAAAGGAGCAACGGATGCGAGGGTCAACTGCGCCAAAAGGTCGTCGCGCAAGGAAACAAAGAGCAGCGAAGACAGCCCGAGTCTTACAATTCTAAAGACGAGTAACTATCTTCTAGGGTTAGCGGAGCTCAGAGATGCCTAACGTCACATTGATAATTTTTACAAACACCCCGAGTCCGAATAAAATACCTCAGCACCAGATTTCCCGCGATTAATTCAATCTACTCTCGCAATAAGGCGAAGTTTTAAAATTGATAAGATAATTATATTCATCAATTTCACGCACTACTTCAGCGCCCAAAAACTTTACTGCTTTCCAAAACTCCTCCCAAGCATCCGCTTTATTTCTCCCAACTTCCGACGTGCTTCCTCCCGACCAGTAATTACCACATCGCCTGGAATGTCAATCTCGAGCGCCTTGGCAATATTCGAGACATACGGTCGACGGCTTCCAGCAAGCATGACGCGAGACTTGTTGACTTTCTCAATCCCGACTGACGCAATCAAAAAATCGAGGCCACGCTGGTCACGCGCATTCTTAATAATTACCCCAGTTCCATAATCATCAAACGTCTCGTCATTTTCAGTATTCTCAATCACCTGAGCTCTCCCAAAAAAAATGACCCGACCTCAACCTGCCAATTCTCTCAAATCTCAACAAAAGCTACCACGATAGTCGAATAACCTCAATATGACTTTCACCGGAGTCTTTAAAGCCTCTATTTCTGATATGCAGCACATGCTCCTTGGAGCGTGCTCGCTCCAAGGAGCGGCAACATGCCTGCTGGCATGTTGCCAAACCTTAAAAAGATTAGTTTCCGGCTTACGTGCTCATCGTAAGTTTGGTTACTAAAATACGACTGGCTCGTCGACGCGGGCGAGGAAGTGGCTGTCGCGCGCGACGAGTTGCGCGTGCACCCGTTTTCGATCCAGACCTGGGACGCACAGAGTTCGGGCACCGTCATCAAGCCGGCTGCCGAAGGCGCGCTGGAAAAACGCTGGGCGGAGCTAACCGGGCGGCGGCCCATGCCGGCCCCGGCCGTCGCGGCCATGCAGGCATGGCACGACAACCTGCGCGACACGGCGCCGCACCTCGCGCCGCCAGCCCGCAAACGCCGGCAATAGCAGGCAGCCAGAGGGAGTACGCGCGCCGGATCCGCCCGCGCCGGGGACCGCCCAGGCCGACCTGGGGCGCCGGCCCGATCCGCGCGACTCCGGTACAATTTCGAGAGAACAGCCCCATCGCCCGCGCCCCTGCGGCGCCCCATGGGTCCGTACGCCGGCCCCGCCGTCAGCGCCGCGCGCCACACCACTTTCGCAGGTCCAGCACTCATGTCCAACACCCAGTCCAGCACGCAGAACCGCAACGAAGCCCTCTTCGAACGCGCCCAGCGCACCATCCCGGGCGGCGTGAATTCGCCCGTGCGCGCGTTCCGCTCGGTCGGCGGCACGCCGCGCTTCGTCGAGCGCGCGCAGGGGCCGTACTTCTGGGACGCCGAAGGCAAGCGCTATATCGACTACATCGGCTCGTGGGGCCCGATGATCGTCGGCCACGTGCATCCGGAAGTGCTCGAAGCCGTGCAGCGCGTGCTCGCGAATGGCTTCTCGTTTGGCGCGCCGACCGAGGCCGAGATCGAGATCGCCGAGGAAATCTGCAAGATCGTCCCGTCGATGGAGCAGGTGCGCATGGTGTCGAGCGGCACCGAGGCCACGATGAGCGCGCTGCGTCTCGCGCGGGGCTTCACGAAGCGCGACCGCATCGTGAAGTTCGAAGGCTGCTACCACGGCCACGCCGACAGCCTGCTCGTGAAGGCCGGCTCGGGCCTGCTCACGTTCGGCAACCCGACGTCGGCGGGCGTGCCGGTGGACATCGCGAAGCACACTACGGTGCTCGAATACAACAACGTCGCGGCGCTCGAAGAAGCGTTCAAGGCGTTCGGCGACGAGATCGCCGCCGTGATCGTCGAACCGGTCGCGGGCAACATGAACCTCGTGAAGGGCACGCCCGAGTTCATCGGCGCATTGCGCAGCCTCACGGCGAAGCACGGCAGCGTGCTGATCTTCGACGAAGTGATGTGCGGTTTCCGCGTCGGCCTGCGCGGCGCGCAGGCGCTCTACGGCGTCGAGGCGGACATGGTGTGCCTCGGCAAGGTGATCGGCGGCGGCATGCCGGCGGCGGCGTTCGGTGGCCGGCGCGAGATCATGGATCACCTCGCGCCCAACGGCACGGTGTACCAGGCAGGTACGCTCTCGGGCAACCCGATCGCGGTCGCGGCGGGCCTGAAGACGCTGCAGCTCATTCAGGCGCCCGGCTTCTACGAGCAGCTCACCGCGAAGACCGAACGTCTCGCGAAGGGGCTGTCGGCGGCGGCACGCGAAACGAAGGTGCCGTTCGTGGCGGATTCGGTGGGCGGCATGTTCGGCCTCTATTTCGCGGACAAGGTGCCGGGCAGCTTTGCCGAGGTCACGAAGAGCGACATCGTGCGCTTCAACCGCTTCTTCCACCGCATGCTGGACGCGGGCGTCTACTTCGCGCCTTCGGCCTACGAGGCCGGTTTCGTGTCGAGCGCCCACGACGACGCGATCCTCGACGAGACCGTCGCCGCGGCGCGCAGCGCGTTCGCAGCGGAAGCCGCGGCTGAAAACGTCACGCAATAACGCATCACGCCAACGACCGCCGGCGCGGCGCGCGCTTCGCCGGCCCCCATCTGACCGCCGCCCGGGAGAAAGCCCGACGATGTTTTCGCAATCCGATTTCGTCCACATGGAGCGTGCGCTCGCGCTCGCGCACCGCGGCCTGTACACGACCGACCCGAACCCGCGCGTCGGCTGCGTGCTGGTGAAGGACGGCGTGGTGATCGGCGAGGGCTTCACGCAGCCGGCCGGCCAGGATCACGCCGAAATCCAGGCGATGAAGGACGCCCGCGCGCGCGGGCACGATCTGCGCGGTGCGACGGCGTATGTGACGCTCGAGCCGTGCAGCCACTTCGGGCGCACGCCGCCCTGCGCGAACGCGCTGATCGAAGCGAAGGTCGCGCGCGTGATTGCGGCGATGGAAGACCCGAACCCGCTCGTGTCGGGGCGCGGGCTTTCGATCTTGCGCGACGCGGGCATTGACGTGCGTTGCGGGCTGCTCGCCAACGAGGCGCGCGAACTGAACATCGGCTTCGTTTCGCGCATGACGCGCAAGCGTCCGTGGGTGCGCATGAAGGTGGCCGCATCGCTCGACGGCCGCACAGGCCTGCCCTCGGGCGAAAGCCAATGGATCACGGGCGAAGCCGCGCGCGCCGACGGCCACGCCTGGCGCGCGCGCGCCTCGGCCATCCTCACGGGCATCGGCACGGTGAAGGAAGACGACCCGCGCATGACCGTGCGCGCCGTCGACACCCCGCGCCAGCCCAAACGCGTGCTGGTCGACAGCCGGCTCGACGCCTCGCCGCTCGCGCAGATCTTCGTGGGCGCGCCCACGCTCGTGTTCTGCGCGGCGCTCGACGCCAGCAACGAAGAGCGCGCCGAAGCGCTGCGCGTACGCGGCGCCGAAATCGTTGCGCTTGGCAACGAGCAAGGCAAGGTCGATCTGCCGGCCATGCTCACCGAACTCGCTGCGCGCGGCGTGAACGAACTGCACGTGGAAGCGGGCTACAAGCTCAACGGTTCGCTCCTGCGCGAAGGCTGCGTGGACGAACTGCTCGTGTACGTGGCGCCGTCGCTGCTCGGCACGAGCGCGCTCGGCATGATCGACATCGCTGCGCCCGCGACGCTCGACGAGCGCACGCGCCTCGCCTTTCATTCCGTCGATCGTCTCGGTAGCGACCTGCGCATTCTTGCGCGCGTCGTCACGACGCAAGACGCCTGACCCTCACTGATGCACTGAACACAAGGAACAGCACGATGTTTACCGGAATCGTCGCGGCAGTGGGCCGCATCGAATCGATCAAACCGCTCGGCACGGATGCCGACGCAGGCGTGCGCCTCGCCGTCAACGCAGGCAGCCTCGGCCTCGACGACGTGCAGCTCGGCGACAGCATCGCGATCCAGGGCGCGTGCATGACCGTCATCGAGAAGTCGGCAACGGGCTTCGACGTCGACGTTTCGCGCGAAAGCCTGAACCGCACCGTGGGCCTCGCGGCGACGGGTGAAGTGAACCTCGAAAAGGCGCTGCGCGCGAACGACCGCCTCGGCGGCCACATCGTCTCGGGTCACGTGGACGGCCTCGGCACCGTCACGCGCTTCGCGCCCGTGGGCGAGTCGCACGAGCTGCGCGTTCTCGCGCCGGCGGAAATCGGCCGCTATCTCGCCTACAAGGGCTCGATCACCGTGAACGGCGTGAGCCTCACGGTCAACTCGGTCGACGATCGCGCGGATGGCTGCGAATTTTCGATCAACCTGATTCCCCACACCGTGGAAGTCACCACGCTCAAGCATCTTCAGGCCGGCACGAAGGTGAATCTCGAGATCGATCTGATTGCGCGCTATGTGGAGCGAATGCTCTCGGCCGAGCAGGCCGCAGATTCGGCCGCGCAAGACTAAAAGCCGCCGAGCCGGCGCAATGTCTACCCCGGACGCGCGCAAGCACGCGCGCCGGGGCGCTGATAGAATCTAGCCTTCCCTCCGCGCTCGCCGCACGGCGTGCCGCGTTCCCATCACCCGAATCGAACCAGGAGGCACAGTTGGCAACGATTGACACGAGCGCCGCCATGCCGATGGTCCGGGTGACGATGCACGTTGCGTCTCGTCACGCAACCTTCCCGCTTCCAGCGCTGCCATAGCGCGTCCCGCGCGGCATGTTTTCAGACGCCGCGCCGTATTCAGCGAATTCGAGGTCAGGCCGTCCGGCAACCGATGCCCGGGCGGGCGAATCCTGTTTTCCGTCTTAACGCTTCACGCTTCCTTCAGGAGAGTCTTCGGGCGTCACGTCCGGAGCATGCTGTCCATGACAGAGCAAAATACAAAACCCGAATCGGGCGGACAAACCTTCCGCAAGGTCCTCGGCTTCACCTTCCGGCACTGGGCGCGCCAACCGGCGCGCGTCACGGCCGTCGCGCTCGCCTCGCTCCTCGGCGCGCTCGCCGACGTGCTCACGCCGCACTACGCGGGCCAGCTCGTCGATGCCCTCACGCACGACGGCGCAGCCAGCAGCGCCGCCGCCTGGCATGCGGCGGTCGTCGCGTTCTGGGCGCTCACGGCGCTCGGGCTCGGCGGTACGATCATGCGCCAGGCCGCATACCGCAACATCATCACGCTGACGCTGCGCATGATGAGCGAGATCGCCACGCAAGCCTTTCACCGCGTGCAGCGCTTCTCGACGGACTGGCACGCGAACAGCTTCGCCGGCTCCACGGTGCGCAAGGTCACGCGCGGCATGTGGGCGCTCGACCTGCTCAACGACACGCTGCTCGTCGCCCTGTTCCCGTCGCTCGTCATGCTGGTCGGCTCGACCATCCTGCTCGCCGTGCAGTGGCATGTGATGGGCCTCGTGGTCGGCATCGGCTCGGCGGTGTATCTGGCGATCACGGTCTCGCTCTCGCTCTTTTACGTCGCGCCCTCGGCCCGGCTCGCGAACCAGTGGGATACGAAGATGGGCGGCGCGCTCGCCGACGCCATTTCGTGCAACGCCGTCGTCAAGGCGTTCGGCGCGGAAACGCGCGAAGAAGCGCGGCTCGCGCGCGTCGTCACAAAGTGGAGCAGCCGCACGCGGCGCACGTGGCAGCGCGGCACGCTCAACGGCGGCGTGCAGGGCGCGCTGCTCGTGGGCATGCAGGCGGCCATTCTCGGTGCGGCGCTGCTGCTTTGGGCGCGCGGTCTCGCAAGCGTGGGCGACATCACGTTCGCGCTCACGCTGTTCTTCCTGCTAAAGGGGTACCTGCGCGATGTGGGCATGCACGTGCGCAACCTGCAGCGCTCGGTCAACGACATGGAAGAGCTCGTCGCGCTCGACGCGGCACCGCTCGGCATCGAGGATCAGCGTGATGCGCCGCCCATCGTGATCGATCAGGGCGATATTCGCTTCGAGAACATGACGTTCCGCTATGGCGACCACGCGCAAGGCAGGGCGCTCTACGAGAACCTCACGCTGCGTATCGCGCCGGGCGAACGCGTGGGCCTCGTCGGCCATTCGGGCTCCGGCAAGACCACGCTGATCAAGCTGATCCAGCGCCTTTACGACGTGTCCGGCGGACGCATCACGATCGACGGCCAGGACATTGCTCGCGTGCAGCAGGCGTCGCTGCGCTCGCAGATCGCCATCGTGCAGCAGGAGCCGGTGCTGTTCCACCGCTCGCTTGCCGAGAACATCGCTTACGCGCGGCCCGGCGCCACGCACGCCGAAATCGAGCGCGCGGCGAAGCTTGCGAGCGCGCACGACTTCATTACGGCGCTGCCGCACGGCTACGACACGCTGGTGGGCGAGCGCGGCGTGAAGCTCTCGGGCGGCGAGCGCCAGCGCGTGGCGATCGCGCGCGCGTTCCTCGCGAATGCGCCGATCCTGATCTTCGACGAAGCGACCTCGAGCCTCGACAGCGAAAGCGAAGTGCTGATCCAGCAGGCCATGGAGCGGCTCATGGAGGGCCGCACGACCGTGGTCGTCGCGCACCGGCTCTCGACCGTGCGCGCGCTCGACCGGCTGCTGGTGCTCGAGCGCGGACGCGTGGCGGAGGAAGGCACGCACGACGCGCTCGTGCGCCGCGAAAACGGCCTGTACCGGCGCCTGTTCGAGCGCCAGGCGCTGGAACTGACGAAGGGACTCGCCGACGACGTGATCCTGCGCTGACGCCTCGCCGCTTCGCGCTCGCGCCTCCCGCCGCAAGCCGGCTCAGGCGGGCGTCGCGCGCGCGTGCGGCGTGATGCGCGCGAGCACTTCGGCCAGCGCCTCGCGCGCGATTTCGGTGTCGTAGTGGGCCTGCAACTGCATCCAGCTGTGCGCGTCGGTGCCGAAATAAACCGCGAGACGCACTGCCGTGTCCGCGGTGATGGCGCGCTTGCCGAGCACGATCTCGTTGATGCGGCGCGGCGGCACGCCAATCGCCTTGGCCAGCGCGTACTGGCTGATACCCATGGGCTTGAGCCACGCTTCGTGCAGAATCTCGCCCGGTGTGGCCAGCGGTGCTTCACGCGCCATGGTTTTGCTCCTCGGTGTGGGTCCACGATGCGTGCTTTCGACGCCTCGCCGCCCGCGAAATGAAGCACGAATAGTAACGTTTCACGTTAATAACGTATAGCGTTACTAGCGTGAAACAGACGGGATTCGCGCCTTCCCGCGTTCTGGGCGACGCGCCCGCTCGCGTGGCGTAAAATGTGGCCTTTCCAGCCAGAATCCCAACATGACGCTCGCCTCCACCCCTGAGATCATCGCCGAGCTCAAAGCCGGCAAGATGGTCATCCTCGTCGACGAAGAAGACCGGGAAAACGAGGGCGACCTCGTCATCGCTGCGGAGTTCGTCACGCCTGAAGCCATCAACTTCATGGCGAAGTACGGCCGCGGGCTGATCTGTCTCACGCTCACCCAGGAGCGCTGCAAGCTGCTCAACCTGCCGCTCATGACCTACCGCAACGGCACGCAGTACGGCACGGCGTTCACGGTCAGCATCGAGGCCGCCGAAGGCGTCACGACCGGCATTTCCGCCGCCGACCGCGCCCGCACGATCCAGGCGGCCGTCGCGCACGACGCGCGCGCCGAGCACATCGTGCAGCCCGGCCACGTGTTCCCGATCATGGCGCAGCCCGGCGGCGTGCTCGTGCGCGCCGGCCACACCGAAGCGGGCTGCGACTTCACGGCGCTTGCCGGCCTCACGCCGGCCTCGGTGATCTGCGAGGTCATCAAGGACGACGGCACGATGGCGCGCCTGCCCGACCTCATGGAGTTCGCGCAGGAGCACGGCCTGAAGGTCGGCACCATCGCCGACCTGATCCACTACCGCAGCCGCACCGAATCGATCGTCGAGCGCGTGGCCGAGCGCACCATGCAAACCGCCCACGGCCCGTTCCGCGCGGTCATGTATGTCGACCAGCCCACGCGCACGCCGCACATCGCACTCGTGCGCGGCACGCCGAAGCCCGGCGTCGATACGCCCGTGCGCGTGCACGAGCCGCTCTCGGTGCTGGATCTGCTCGAAACGGGCTCGTCCACGCACTCGTGGACGCTCGACGCCGCCATGCGCGAGATCGCCTCGCGCGACGTGGGCGTGATCGTCATGCTCAACTGCGGCGAGCCCAAGGAACACCTGATCGACGTCTTCAAGGCGTTCGACCAGAAAGAACGCGCGGAGGCCCTCGCCCGCCGGCCCGTGGACTTCAAGACCTACGGCATCGGCGCGCAGATCCTGCGCGAACTCGGCGTGGGCCGCATGCAGGTGCTCTCGAAGCCGCGCCGCCTCGGCAGCATGTCGGGCTACGGTCTCGAGGTCACCGGCTTCGTGCCGATGCCCGGCGGGGACGCGCAAGCGCCCTGCCCGCCGGATGCCGCTGACCCTGCCTCGTCGCGCGCCTGAAGTCGCATCGCGCTCTTTTCACGCGTCACCACGCTCAACCGAACTTACGGACAACACATGGAAATCGGACAATACCAACCGAACCTCGACGGCGACGGACTGCGCATCGGCATCGTCCAGTCGCGCTTTAACGAACCCGTCTGCAACGGCCTCGCCGACGCCTGCATCGAAGAACTCGAACGCCTCGGCGTGACGGGCGAAGACGTGCTGCTCGTCACCGTGCCGGGCGCACTCGAAATCCCGCTGGCGCTGCAAAAGCTCGCCGAAAGCGGTCAGTTCGACGCCCTGATCGCGCTCGGCGCGGTCGTGCGCGGCGAAACGTACCACTTCGAGCTCGTCTCGAACGAAAGCGGCGCGGGCATCTCGCGCGTCTCGCTCGACTTCAACGTGCCCATCGCGAACGCCGTGCTCACCACCGAGAACGACGAGCAGGCCGTGGCCCGCATGACCGAGAAGGGTCGTGACGCCGCGCGTGTCGCCGTGGAAATGGCGAACCTGACGGTGGCGTTGGAGCAGCTCGACGGCGGCGATGACGACGACGAAGAAGACGAGGAAGACGAAGAGGAACAGCAATGAAGAGCGCGCGCCGCCGCTCCCGCGAACTGGCCACGCAGGGGTTGTATCAGTGGCTGCTGTCGGGTGTGCCCGCCGGCGAGATCGACGCGCAGCTGCGCGGTTCGCAGGGCTACGACAAGGCCGATCACGAGCATCTGGACGCGATCCTGCACGGCGTCATCCGCGAGTCAGACGAACTGTCCGCCTCCATCACGCCGTGCCTCGACCGTCCGATCGAGCAGCTTTCGCCCGTCGAACGCGCGGTGCTGCTCGTCGCGACCTACGAGTTCAAGCATCACGTCGACATTCCGTACCGCGTCGTGATCAACGAGGCGGTCGAGCTCACGAAGACCTTCGGCGGCTCGGACGGCTACAAGTACGTGAACGGCGTGCTCGACAAGCTCGCGGCGCAACTGCGCGCCACCGAAGCGCAAAACGCCCGCAAGTCGTAATAACGCGAGCCGCCGGGGCAAGCGGGTGCGCCTGAGCGCCCTGCCCCGCGCGCCGCGTGACCTGTCAGTACTGGAAAGACCCGCATGAACACCGTTGCCGAACCGCTGCTGCGGCTAGCCGCGCGCGTCGACGAGATCCAGCCTTTCTACGTCATGGAACTGGCGAAGGAAGCCGCGAAGCTCGAGCGCGCTGGACGCGACATCATCCACATGGGTATCGGCGAGCCGGACTTCACGGCGCCCGAGCCCGTCGTCGAGGCGGCCGCCGCCGCGCTGCGCCGCGGCGTCACCCAATACACGAGCGCGCTCGGCATCCACGCGCTGCGCGAGGCGATCGCCGCGCACTACCAGCACGCGTACGGCCTCACGGTCGACCCCGCGCGCATCGTCGTAACGGCCGGCGCCTCGGCGGCGCTCCTGCTCGCCTGCACCGCGCTCGTCGACCGCGACGACGAAGTGCTGATGCCCGACCCCTGCTATCCGTGCAACCGCCACTTCGTGGCCGCCGCGGAAGGCAAGCCGGTGCTCGTGCCGAGCGGCCCGGAAGCGCGCTTCCAGCTCACCGCCGCCGATGTCGAACGCCTGTGGTCGCCGCGCACGCGCGGCGTGCTGCTCGCCTCGCCGTCGAACCCCACCGGCACCTCGATCGAGCCCGACGAACTCAAGCGCATCGTGCAGAGCGTGCGCGCGCGCGGCGGCTTCACGATCGTCGACGAAATCTATCAAGGCCTGTCGTACGACACGCCGCCCGTCTCCGCGCTGTCGTTCGGCGACGACGTGGTGACCGTCAACAGCTTCTCGAAGTACTTCAACATGACCGGCTGGCGTCTGGGCTGGCTCGTGGTACCGCCCTCGCTGGTCGGCGCATTCGAAAAACTCGCGCAGAACCTGTTCATCTGCGCGTCGGCGCTCGCGCAGCATGCCGCGCTCGCTTGCTTCGAGCCGGACACGCTGAAGCTTTACGAAGGACGCCGGCTCGAATTCAAGCGCCGCCGTGACTTCATCGCGCCGGCGCTCGAGTCGCTCGGCTTCACGGTACCTGTAATGCCCGACGGCGCGTTCTACGTCTACGCCGACTGTTCGAACGTCGCGCACCCCGCCGCTGGCGACAGCGACGCGCTCACGCGCGCGATGCTGCACGACGCGGGCACGGTGATGGTGCCCGGCATGGACTTCGGCGTCGCCGCGCCGCACCAGTACGTGCGGCTCTCGTATGCCACGGCGTACGAGCGCCTGGAGGAAGCGGTCGAGCGGCTGCATACGTTCTTCGGACACTGATCCGCCGTGCTCGAGAAATAGAAAAAGGCACCCGAGGGTGCCTTTTTCGTTTCGTCCGGTCTTTCAGCCAGAACTCAAGCGCCCAGCTCGGACGAAGCGTGCTTCTGGGCCGTCGTGCTGGTGCTGGCGTCGTCCTGATCGGAACCGCTCGCGGACGACGACTTATCGACGATCGCGTGGGCGTTGTCGAGCGTCACGTGCACGCGCTTCTCGCCGTTGACGCTCGCCACCTTCTGCGGCGCAGACGTGCTGGCCGTGGTGGTGACGGGCGCCTGCGGCGCGTTGATCGGCACGTTGCGGCCGCGTGCGACGTCGCGCAGACGCCCGCGCTCGGCCATCACCTTGGCGCCGTAGCCGCCGTCGTCGGGCGAACTCGAACCGACGTAGAGACGCAGGCCGCCCGGCAGCGAACCGCCGCGCGCGATGCAATCCTTGAGCACCAGCGCGCCGACCTTGATGTTCGCGAGCGGATCGAGCGCCGCGCGCTGGCCGCCGAAGTACTGGAACTTGTCCGAGTGCACCTTCGACATGACCTGCATGAGGCCCTGTGCGCCCACGCCGCTTTCGGCGTATGGGTTGAAGCCCGATTCGATCGCCATCACGGCGAGCAGCAACAGCGGATCGAGCCCCACTTCACGGCCGGTGTCGAATGCCGCTTTCACGAGTTCGCCGACCGGCTCCTGCGCCACACGGTAGCGGCGAGCCAGAAAGGTGGCGACGAGCGCCTGCTCGCGCGCCGAAACGAGCGCGCGGTCGTCGCGTGCGTCGGGCGTGATGCGCTGGGGCGGAATCATGCGCGCAAGCGAACCGACGCTGGTCGGCAGCGCACGCGGATCGAGGCCGTTGAGCGTCACGGCGTCGAGCGTGGCGATGCCGCCGTTCGACACCGAGGTCGCGACCTTCGCGACCGTGCCGTTGGAGCCCATGGGCGAAATGCCCGTGGCGCCGACAGGGCCGGCCGCACCGGCATCGGGCGCGAGTGCCGTGGGCAGCATTGTGCCGTCGGCGTTGTCGTCGTTGTTCATCACGCCGGGGGGCGCGAACGAGGGCAGCGGGTTGCCTTGCAGCAGACGTGCCGGGCCGGCCTGGACCGCCGCCGAGACGAACGGCATCACCCGCGCGGCCAGCGTGCCGCGCCACGTGGGCAGCAGCCAGAGGGCAACCGCGAACACAACGGCACAACCGCCAACAATGCTGAACAGGTGATGGCTAAGACGCGTGCCACGACGCAGCAGCGCACGCAGGCCAAGCGCTACACGCTCGTCGGCGCGCCACCACGATAACCAGGTATTCATCTACAGATCTCCCCATGTTGCATGATCCGGCTCAGGGGTCGGCACGAGGCAGACGGCCAATCACAGGATCAAGACATCGCGCGCCCTGGCTGGTGCGGCAGCGATGTCGGGAAAACGGCAAGTTCGCCGTGGGTGGAACTCCTTTTGGGCAACCAGGCACGCAATGTGCGCGCGCCGGGAGTTCTCACGCGAAAAGCCAGCGCGAAGGGGCGCTGACGAGGACAACCAATCTAGACCGTATGCAAGCCGTGCAGGGGTTCGGCAAAACGGCGACGCGTTGCGTCTGAAGGGCCGGGAAGGTGGTTAAAAATTTCAAACCCTGCAACCAATGTGGACGGATTCTAGCAGCCTGTTATAGATCGTCAATACTATAGAATGTCAAATCTATAACTAATTGTAATGATGAACACTGTTCAATCCGCCGGAAACCGCGCGCCAAGCGCCTCTGCGGCGTGTTATGCGGATTGGCTACCAGCGTGTGTCAGCCAACACAGGTAAAATCGACAATCGTTACGCCGCGTTTCGTCTGGCTTTAAGCGCCGGCCGCGGACTGCTGCCGCCCTGCAACCGCCGCGCAGATGCACAATCCGGCCCCAAACTGGCCGCGCGAGCCGGCCTGCCGGGCTGCCCACTGAGTTGCCCAAGACTGGCCCCCAATGAAATACAAAGACCTGCGCGACTTCGTTGGTCGCCTGGAGACGCTCGGCGAATTGCGCCGCGTCCCGCAAGCTGTCTCTCCGGTGCTGGAAATGACCGAGCTGTGCGACCGCGTCCTGCGCGCCGGCGGCCCGGCCCTACTCTTTGAGAACCGTTCGACGCACGCGTTCCCGGTGCTCGGCAATCTGTTCGGCACGCCCCGGCGCGTCGCGCTCGGCATGGGCATCGACGCGCCGGAAAGCGGCGGCGACGGCGCCGCGCTCGAGTCGCTGCGCGACGTGGGGCGCCTGCTTTCTGCGCTCAAGGAGCCCGAGCCGCCGCGCGGCCTGAAGGACGCGGGCAAGCTGCTCACGCTCGCCAAGGCCGTCTGGGACATGGCGCCGAGGACCGTGAGCGCGCCGCCCTGCCAGGAGGTCGTCTGGGAAGGCAACGACGTCGATCTCGCAAAGCTGCCGATCCAGACCTGCTGGCCCGGCGACGCCGGCCCGCTCGTCACCTGGGGCCTGACCGTCACGCGCGGTCCCAACAAGACGCGCCAGAATCTCGGCATCTACCGCCAGCAGCTGATTGGCCGCAACAAGCTCATCATGCGCTGGCTTGCGCATCGCGGCGGCGCGCTCGATTTCCGCGAGTTCGCGCTGAAGAACCCCGGCAAGCCTTACCCGGTGGCGGTTGTGCTCGGCGCCGACCCGGCGACGATCCTCGGCGCCGTCACGCCAGTGCCCGACACGCTCTCCGAATACCAGTTCGCGGGCCTGCTGCGCGGCGCCCGCACCGAGCTCGCGAAGTGCCTGACGCCCGGCGTCGACACGCTCCAGGTGCCCGCGCGCGCCGAGATCGTGCTCGAAGGCTTCATCTACCCGCAGGTGGGCGAGCCCGGCCCGGCGCCCGCGGGTGCGCCGCCCCGCCCCGTCAAAGGCGCGAGCGCCGCGTACGAACACGCGCTCGAAGGCCCCTACGGCGACCACACGGGCTACTACAACGAACAGGAGTGGTTCCCCGTCTTCACGGTCGAGCGCATCACCATGCGCCGCGATGCGATCTACCATTCGACATACACGGGCAAGCCGCCCGACGAGCCGGCGGTGCTCGGCGTGGCGCTCAACGAAGTGTTCGTGCCGCTCCTGCAGAAGCAGTTTGCCGAGATCACCGACTTCTATCTGCCGCCCGAGGGGTGCAGCTACCGCATGGCGATCGTGCAGATGAAGAAGAGCTACCCCGGGCACGCAAAACGCGTGATGTTCGGGGTATGGAGCTTCCTGCGCCAGTTCATGTATACAAAGTTCATTGTCGTGGTCGACGATGATGTGGACATCCGCGACTGGAAGGAAGTGATCTGGGCGATCACCACGCGTATCGATCCGGCGCGCGACACCGTGCTCGTGGAGAACACGCCGATCGACTATCTCGACTTCGCTTCGCCGGTGGCCGGCCTCGGCTCGAAAATGGGGCTTGACGCCACCAACAAGTGGCCCGGCGAGACAGACCGCGAATGGGGCCGCGCAATCGAGATGGACGCGGCCGTGAAGACGCGCGTCGACCGCCTCTACGACGAGCTCGGCTTTAGCCGCAGCTGACGCGCCGCGCGATCCGGCGCAACCCGGCGATACCCGGCGTGAGGCCTCGCGCACCACGCCGGCCGATTCATCCGCGACGCCTTTTCGCGACGCCGCGCTTACCGCGTCACGCCTCGTGCATGGCATGAGCCGCGGCGCCAGTGAACCTGAAGGAGACTCGAGGATGATGCCCGCATCGGAGCGCCTGACGCAACTGAACGATCCCGCCCTCTTCAAGACCCGCGCGTACATCGACGGCGAATGGAGCGGCGGTGCGGCCACGTTCGCCGTGCTCGACCCCGCCGACAACGCCGAAATCGCGAGCGTGCCCGACTTCGGCGCCGACGAGGCGCATCGCGCCATCGGCGCTGCGAACGCCGCGCTGCCCGCGTGGCGCGCGAAGACGGGCAAGGAGCGCGCCGCCATCCTGCGGCGCTGGTTCGACCTCGTGATCGAGCACGCCGACGACCTCGCCGCGATCATGACCGCCGAGCAAGGCAAGCCGCTCGCCGAGGCGCGCGGCGAAGTGATCTATGGCGCGTCGTTCCTGGAGTGGTTCGCCGAAGAAGCCAAGCGTGTGAACGGCGACGTGCTCGCGAGCCCCGCCAGCGACCGCAAGCTCGTCGTGCTCAAGCAGCCGATCGGCGTGTGCGCCTCGATCACTCCCTGGAACTTCCCGATCGCGATGATTACACGCAAGGTCGCGCCGGCCATCGCCGCGGGCTGCACGATCGTCGTGAAGCCCGCCGAGCAAACGCCGCTTTGCGCGCTCGCGCTCGCCGAACTGGCGCAGCGCGCGGGCGTGCCCAAGGGCGTGTTCAACGTGCTCACCGCCGACTCCGCGAACTCTATCGCAATTGGCAAAGCCCTCTGCGAGAGCGACATCGTGCGCCATCTCTCGTTCACGGGATCGACGCCGGTGGGCCGCATCCTCATGCAGCAGTGCGCGCCGACGGTCAAGAAACTCGCCCTCGAACTGGGCGGCCACGCCCCCTTCATCGTGTTCGACGACGCCGACCTCGACGCCGCCGTGGAAGGCGCGATGATCTCGAAGTATCGTAACGCGGGCCAGACCTGCGTCTGCACGAACCGCTTCTATGTGCACGAGAAGGTGTACGACGCTTTCGTCGAGAAGCTCGCCGCCGCCTCACGCAAGATCAAGGTGGGCAACGGCTTCGAAGATGGCGTGAGCCAGGGGCCGTTGATCGACGACGCGGCCGTCGCCAAGGTCGAGCAGCACATCAGCGATGCGACCGCCCAGGGCGCGAAGCTCGTGGCGGGCGGCAAGGTCAGCTCGGGGCGCTACGTCGAGCCCACCGTGCTCGCCGACGTCACGCGCGACATGCTGATCGCTCGCGAGGAAACCTTCGGGCCGGTCGCGGCGGTATTCCGCTTCAGTGACGAAGCCGAAGTGATCGGCCTCGCCAACGACACCGAATTCGGCCTCGCCTCGTACTTCTATAGCCGCGACATCGGCCGCGTCTGGCGCGTGGCGGAAGCGCTCGAGTACGGCATGGTCGGGGTGAACACCGGACTCATTTCGAACGAGGTTGCGCCATTCGGCGGCGTGAAGCAGTCGGGTCTCGGGCGCGAAGGTTCGAAGTACGGCATCGACGAATATGTCGAACTGAAGTATCTGTGCATCGGCGTTTGAAGCACGCTTGAACCAGATTTGAGCCGCGACGCCCGCTTCCTCGCGGGCGGGCGTGCGCGGTACGCAGTCCATACCAACAAGAAATCGTTTTCATGTCTCACGTTTCCCTGCTTTCCGACGGCTTTTTTCTGTCGCTTTCGCTTTGCCTCGACATCGGTCTCGTCAACGTCGCCATCATCTCGCTCACGCTCACGCACGGCTTCCGCCCGGGCTTCTGGCTAGGGCTCGGCTCGTGTTTCGGCGACCTCATCTACGCCGCACTCGCGCTTGCGGGCATGGCCGCGCTGCTGCAGTTCTCGGCCGTGCGCTGGATCGTGTGGATCGGCGGCTCCGCCCTGCTGCTCATGCTCACGTGGAAGATGGCGCGCGAAGCGCTCAATCCGGCATCGGCGCCGCCCGTGGAAGGCGAAGCCGATAGCACCGCGCCGCTGCCCAACCCGTGGCGCAGCTTCGGGCGCGGCGTGCTGCTCGCGCTTTCGTCGCCGAGTGCGATTCTCTGGTTTGCGGCTGTCGGCGGCGCGCTCATCGCGAAGTCGGGGGCGACGAGCGCTGGCGCGGCCTCGCTCTTTCTGCTGGGCTTTTTTGCGGGCGGGCTCGGCTGGACCCTGTTTATTTGCGGACTGGCCAGTCATGGCCGCAAACGCGCCGGCACCGGCCTGCTGCGCGCCTGCCACGTGCTTTCGGCGTTGCTGTTCGCGTACTTCTCGTACAGCGTGATCGTGCACGGCTATCGCGAATTGTTCCTGCAGGGCGCGGGCGCGGCGTAATCCGTGTCGGGCGCAGAGTGCGCCGATGTACCGATCTGCGCGCGTCGATCTAGCGCGCCGCGCAGGCGGCGAAAGCGAACACCAAAAACAAACGGCGCAACGCGGCGTGAGCCGGCGTTGCGCCGTTCGTAAAACCTGCAGCCGGGCGGCGTGCGCCGCCCGTCACGCTCAATGACGGTAGTAGCCGTGACCGTAGTAACCGCGGCCGTAGTAGCCGCGGCCATAGCCGTGGTGCCAGTACGGATGGCCGTAGTAGCCGTAGCCGCCGTAGCCACCTACGACGACGGCGGGCGGCGGCGCGTACACCACCGGCGGCGGCGCATAGACCACGGGCGGGGGCGGCGGTGCGTAAACCGGCGCCGCATAGACGGGATAAGCCGGGGCCACCGGAATGCCAATGCCGATACCCACCGAGACGTGCGCCTGGGCCGCGCTGACGAACCCCACACCCAGCGCGGCGGCAACGATGAACGATACGGTCTTTTTCACTTCTCTTCTCCTGGCGGCCGCCAGCGGCGACGCGCATATAACGGGCACTGCCCACGCATTCAATGTATCGAAAACGGCGGCCGTCATTGGTAGCCATTTGTTTCGAATTGCAATCCTGTTTTGGGGGCACTTAATAGCGCGTCAAGCCCGGTGGGCTTGGCTGCCGCGAAAAACCGCCGCGCGCGCGCCCGATCACGCTGCCATTCGTTACAAAAACCAGGGCGCTGTCATTGTTACCTGCGCGAGGGCATCGCGCGGCAAGTCTCCCGGTAATGTTTGATTACAAATTGGTTGACCGCGGCGACGTTCGGGCCACTGCCGCTACGCGCGAGGAGGCTGTAAACGACGATGCCCGGTCCTGGGACCGGGCATCTCATCCGACCAGCCGACGGCGCACAAACCGCCGGCCACGTTAGGCAACCTCTCCGCTATCCGACCTTCACGTAGGTGAACTCGCGCGTGACGTTCGGTGGCACATAGGCGCCGCTGATGCGTACGCGCGGCGTCAGGCGCTTCTTCTGATCCCACCAGCGGCGACGCTGAAAGGGCGTGAGAAACCGCAGATGCTTTCGGTAAGCGAAGATGCTCATGGTGAACTCCCCGAATCGGACTACCGACAGGAACAAACCCAATTGCACGGCTGCAACAACGAAACCGAAACGATGAAAAGTATTGTGCTCAGATTCCGGGACAAAAATTGCAGTGTTGCGAGATAGCCTCACGAGCGCCGTATATGCATAGCGCACTGTTCGTTGCAGCTTCCGCGTGCTGGGTTTGAGTTACTGCGCATAGGTGCGCCGCCAGCCACCAGCAGAAATCGTGCCGCGTCAGGCTACTGGCGCGACGTCGCGCCCATCACTTTCATTTGTAGTCGCACCGCCAGCGCGTGATCGGTACGAAAGCGAACATTTCGTGCGCGGCGCGGCCCCGGCGCAACACTCGCGCCGTGAGGCGCCCGCCTGGCGAGTTCCGTCGGAAACACTGTAGCCGTTCGCGGAAAAGCCTGCCGTGAGTGCAGCCAATTTGCGCGGCGCGCACATCGGAAGCCGCGGCCGCCGCCGCGCGCCGGGCCCTCCCGGCAGCATCGATCGCGGATACTGGCAAGGCGTGAGCCGTGGTAATGTGGCGACGGCGCGCGCATCGCAACGGCGGGCAACGCGCGCCCATGGGACTCACCGACGAGCACGCACAATGATCAAGGTCAGCATCCTCTATCCGTATCGCGAGAACGGGCGTTTCGACACCGGGTACTACTGCACGCACCACATGCCGCTCGCGGCGAAGCTCTTTGGCGAATCGCTCAAGGGCTGGTCGGTCGACATCGGCATCAACGCCGGGCCGCCGGGCACGCCGCCGCCGTACGTCGCGGCCGGCCACTTCCTGTTCGAGACGGCCGATGCGTTCTACGCGGTGTTTCAGCCGCATGCCGACACACTCCTCGACGACATTCCCAACTACACCGACGGCGGAAATGGCACCATTCTGGTCAGCGAGGTCAAGGTGACCGTCTAACGTGCTCCGCGCGGTTGAATGGGGCGAGCGGAAGCCCCGCATGACCTTTTATCGGCCGCCACACGCCAAGCGCGCCGCCACCCACACAAGAAGGAAACAACACCGATGTTCGGCGATATCGCCCGCTTTCTGCTCAATACGGTCTTCACGCTGTTCGGCGCCGCCCTGCTGCTGCGCGCCTGGCTCCAGTACGTGCGTGTGCCGCCGTACAACCCCGTGACCCACGCGATCCAGCAGGTCACCAACTGGCTGGTCCTGCCGCTGCGGCACGTGATTCCCGGCGTGCGCGGCATCGACTGGGCGAGCGTAGTCGCCGCGCTGATCGCGGCCATCGCCTACGTGCTGCTGATGGTATGGATCGCGGGCGTGGACCCATTGGGTCTTTTGCCGACGCTTCTGATCGTCGCCGTGCTCACGCTCGTGAAATGGGCGCTCAACCTGCTGATCTGGCTGACGATCCTGATGGCGCTGCTCTCGTGGCTCAACCCGCGCTCGGCGGCAATGCCCGTGCTGTTCCAGCTGACGGCGCCGTTCCTCAACCCGCTGCGTCGCATCCTGCCGAACCTGGGCGGCCTCGATCTCTCGCCGATTCTGCTCTTCGTGATCGTGCAGGTGCTGCTGATGGTGGTCACCCGCGCGGCGGTTTCGCTCACGCTGTTCGGGATTTGATGACGCATCGGCATACGGTCTGATACATCTGGCGGCGCGCCTGGCGCGCCGCGTTGCCTGAGCGAGTCATTGCGCAAGTAGGCCAAAAACGCGTAAAATAGCGCGCTCTGCGGGCGTCGTATAATGGCCATTACCTCAGCTTCCCAAGCTGATGACGTGGGTTCGATTCCCATCGCCCGCTCCACTTCGGCTTGCCGACCTCTCTTCGAGGCCTGGGCTTTCAAACAGCGCGCCTGCCAGGACACCCCTGGGACGCCAAGCCCGCCCGACCGGCACATGCCGGGCACGACCTGAATTCCTCCGTTGCACAATGCACTCTGGCGCTCCTAGGGTCCTCCCGCACGCGCCGCGAGCTGGCTTGCCGACCCGTATTTCGCTCGACTGCCGCATAACGACTCGCTGCGCGCCCCCAGGCGTACCAGTCCCCGATGGATCAATTTTTCATGTCCCGGCCGAGCGCGATCAGCCTGATCGTGCGCTCGCGCCAAGCTCTCCTCGCCGACGCCGACGAGCGCCCAGCCGCCGAAGCCGAGCGCCTGCGCGCCGCGGCCGCCGACCTCACGCGCCTGCTGTTCGACGTACGCGCCGGGCGTGTGAGCGTGTTCGAGTTGAGCGAACCCACGCGCATGCGGGTCGTCGTTTCAGCCGATTGAAGCGTCGATGGATGCGCGGACCGGAGCGCAGCGAGGCTGCGGCCCTGCCGCGCCACCTCAGCCGCCAGAGCCGTGCGAGCGCGCTGATATAATGCGCGACGGCTTCGGAGCCGCTGGGCTTCGAGCGCGCCGCGCCCGCCTGCCGGGCCAAAGGCCGTCGCCGGTTACGGCGAACGCGAAAGCGGCTCGCAAGGCGTCCGGCCACGACGGCCCGCGTAGCCCCGGCACCCGCGTCGCCGCGACTAGCCCGACATGCCTCGCACCGAGCCGAAGGCGCAGCCCGCCCCCATTATCGACAGCCGCGACATCCGCCGCTCTCACAGCCACCCGCGAAGATGAATCACGATCCCAACGACGCCGCCCGTCCCGACTCCACGCAGTCCGACGCACAAGACGCCGCCTCCGACACGAACGCGCAATCAGGTGCCTCCGCCGACGACGCGCTGCACCACCGCCGCATCCGCAGCTTCGTGACCCGTGCCGGCCGCGTCTCGACCGGCCAGCGCCGCGCGCTCGACGAACTGGGCCCGCGCTTCGTCGTGCCCTACGCGCCCGAAACCGCCGACTGGGACGCCGTGTTTGAACGGCACGCACCGCGCATCCTGGAGATCGGTTTCGGGATGGGCGCGAGCACGGCGGAAATCGCCGCCTTGCGCCGTGAGGACGACTTCCTCGGCGTCGAGGTCCACGAGCCTGGCGTTGGCGCGCTGCTCAAGCTGATCGGCGACCAGAATCTGGAGAACATTCGCATCATCCAGCACGACGCCGTGGAAGTGCTCGAGCACATGATCGCGCCGGCGAGCCTCGACGGCGTGCACATCTTCTTCCCCGATCCGTGGCACAAGGCCCGCCATCACAAGCGCCGCCTGATTCAGCCGAAGTTCGTCGCGCATCTCGTCTCGCGCATGAAGCCGGGCGCATACCTGCACTGCGCGACCGACTGGCAGAACTACGCCGAGCAGATGCTCGAAGTGCTCAGCGCGGAGCCCGCGCTCGAGAATACGGCCGCCGACTACGCGCCGCGACCCGACTACCGCCCGGTGACGAAGTTCGAGCGACGCGGCCTGCGGCTCGGACACGGCGTGTGGGATCTCGTGTTCCGCCGCCGCGCGGACTGAAACCGGGAACCGCATGGAAGAACGGGCGCCGTGATGTCACGCGGCGCCCGTTGCGTTTTTAGTCGTCCCAGCCTAGCCCGCCGCCATAGCCGAACAGCAGGACCACGAGACCGAAAGCGATCCGGTACCACGCGAAGGCGGTGAAATCGTGCGAAGCCACGAAGCGCAGCAGCCAGCGCACACACGCGAACGCGCTGACGAACGCGGCGACGAAGCCGATGCCGAAGAGCCCGAGCCAGTCCACGGAAAGCTCGTGCCAGCTCTTGCACAGCTCATAAACGGTCGCGCCGAAGATCACGGGAATCGCAAGGAAGAACGAGAATTCGGTCGCGACACGCCGCTCGAGGCCGAACAGCATCGCGCCGATGATGGTCGAGCCCGAACGCGACATGCCCGGAATCAGCGCGAAGCACTGCGCGCAGCCCACCTTGAAGGCATCGAGCGGCGTGATCTCGTCAATCGAGGTCACGCGCGCGCTGCGCTGCTCGGCGACCGGCAGTCCCTTCGGACCACGCAGGCGATTTTCGACCCACAGGATGACGAGGCCGCCGCCAACAAGGGCGAACGCCACCGGCACCGGCGCGAAGAGCACCGACTTGATCGTCTTCTCGAACATCAGACCAAGCACGACTGCCGGAATGGTGGCGACGATCACGTTGAGCGTGAAGCGCCGCGCATCGGGCCGAGAGGGCAACCCTACGACCACCTCTCCGATTTTGCGCCGGAACTCCCAGCACACGGCGAGGATCGCGCCGAACTGGATCACCACGTAGAAGGTCTTGGCATACTCGCCGTCGAAGTTGAGCAAGCTGCCGACGACGATCAGATGCCCCGTACTCGAAACGGGCAGAAATTCCGTCAGCCCTTCGACGATGCCGAGAATCAAGGCCTTGCAGGTCAAAATCCAGTCCATCCCTTTTATCCCTTTTGTTTGAGCGTCGGGACGGCGCACGCCGCGCCACGCGACCGACGACGGCCGCGTGCGCCGGCGTTTCGTCGGCTACTTCTCGACGATCTGCACGCGTATGCCGTTTGTAAGGATGGTGATTGTACCGGGTTCGTAGTTGACGCCGGCAAATTGGAGCTGGTCGGGCTTGAACGTATAGACGGGGTAATTGTTGAGCAGCTGGGTGGCGACGAGCGCGGCGACCGCGCTCACCTGCGGCGCGTAGGCGGCGGCGTTGCCCGCCATGTCGACGCCATCGACCGAAGGCGAGCGCAGCACCACCGCGCGGCTCGCGCTGTCGTAGGCGAGTTCGCTCGACACCGTGAACGCGCCGCTCACGGGCTGCTGCATCAACGGGCTTTCGAGGTGCGCGTCGAGCCGCACGGCCACGCGATTGCGATCGGGCTGCAGCGTCACGACGGGGTTCGTGAGCGAGACGTCGATAATCTGCTGCATCGAGCGGTGATAGGGAAACTTGCGCTGCACCGCGTCCTGCACCTGCTGCTGCGAAAACGTGTAGTGATCGGGAATGAACGGGAAAATCCCCGTCGCACACGCGCCGAGCGACATCGCCGTACCCGCCGCAGCGCAGGCTGTGAACAGGAAGGCGCGCCGGGAAACGCGCGTTGCGGTGTGGACCATGCGAAATCTCCTTGTTGGGCCGGGACTGGCGCGCCGTCATTCTGGCGCATGGCGGCTGGCCGACGCAGTTTGCGCCGGGTTCAGCACGAGACTGGCGCTTGCGGCTGGGTTTGCGGCTGGGTTTGCGCCTCGAGACGCGTGAGCCAGACAATCGCCTCCTCGCGCGACTCGCCGCACATCTCGGGCTGCGGCTGCAGCCCTGAGCAGCACGCCGGCCGCAACGGCGAGCCGAAGATCATGCACCGCAGGTCCTCGCCGAGTTGAACACAACGCACGCCGGCTGGCTTGCCTTGAGGCATGCCCGGAATCGGGCTAGTAATAGACGGCGCGATGCAGCACGCGCCGCAACCGGGACGGCAGGCATGCCCTGAGGCATCGGCGGGAAAAACGCTACTCACTTCGGCTTCCTGGAACTCTGACAGATTGTGTCCGCGCGGCGACGGACCAGACGGCATTGTGCCATTGCCCGCATGCGACCTTTTTACACAATCGCTTCTTCCTACGCGCTCGTACACTTTGTCCATCTGGCGCTGTAGGACAAGGGACAGGCCACCTGTGCGCGGCGTTCCGCGGCGCCGGACGCTGCCCACCCGTGCGCCGCCCTTCCCAGTGAGCTTTGCATGAGCGACGCAGACCTGCTCTTTCGCCCCGACCTGCTTGCCAAATACGGCGCCAACGGCCCGCGCTACACGTCCTACCCCACCGCCCTGCAGTTCCGCGACGACTTCGATCCCGCCGACTACCGCCGCGCCGCGGCCGATCCGGGCGCGAGCGAAACCGACCTCTCGCTGTACTTCCACATTCCGTTCTGCGACACCGTCTGTTTCTATTGCGGCTGCAACAAGGTCATCACGAAGAACCGCGGCCGCGCGAAACCGTATCTCGCGCAGATGATCCGCGAAGTGGAACTGCAGGCGGCGCTGTTCGACACGAAGCGCCCCGTTTCGCAGCTGCATTGGGGCGGCGGCACACCCACCTTTCTCTCGCTGGAGGAAATGAGCGCGCTCATGGCCGCCACGCGCGAACACTTCGCGCTGCAGCCCGACGATACCGGCGAATACTCGATCGAGATCGACCCGCGCGAAGCCACGGCGCAGACCATCGCGCATCTGCGTTCGCTCGGCTTCAACCGGCTGAGCCTCGGCGTTCAGGACTTCGATCCGGTCGTGCAGAAGGCGGTCAACCGCATCCAGCCGCTCGAGCTGACCGTCGACGTCATGAACGCCGCGCGCGCGAACGGCTTCGAATCGATCAGCGTCGATCTGATCTACGGCTTGCCGCACCAGAACGTCAAAACCTTCGGCCGCACGCTCGAGACGATGTTGCTGCTCGCGCCCGATCGCATCTCGGTGTTCGGCTACGCGCACATGCCGCATCTGTTCAAGATGCAGCGTCAGATGGACGAAGCGACCTTGCCCACGCCCGCGGAGCGCATGGCGCTGCTGCGGCTCGTGATCGAGCAGCTCACCGAGGCGGGCTACGTCTACATCGGCATGGATCATTTCGCACTGCCCACCGACGAACTCGCGCGCGCCCAGGCGCAGCGCACGCTGCACCGCAATTTCCAGGGTTACAGCACGCGCGCCGACTGCGACCTGATCGGCTTTGGCGCCTCGGCGATCGGCAAGGTCGGCGACGTCTACGCGCAAAACGCGAAGGATCTGATCGGCTACGGCGCGGCGATTGGCGCGGGCAGGCTCGCGACCGCGAAGGGCGTGCGCCTCACTGCCGATGACCGTCTGCGCCGCGACATCATCACGGAACTCATGTGCAATCTCGAACTGCGTTACGACGAGTTCGAGGCCATCTACGGCGTGCGTTTTCCGGCGGCCTTTGCGGGCGAACTCGAACGGCTGCGCGAGTTCGAACGCGACGGGCTCGTTGCGCGCAGCGCCGACCGCCTCGAGGTGCTGCCCGCCGGGCGCATGCTGGTGCGCAATATCGCGATGGTGTTCGACCGCTACCTTGGCGCGCAGCAGCCAGAACGATTCTCGCGGACGATTTGACGGCTTGCCGGCGCCGCGTAGTTGCCTGAGCGGGCGATTTGCGTCATAATCTCGGGCTACTTCGAGCGCTTGCATGTTCGCGCTCGGGTGCGAAAAATGAGCAAAAGCACACTAACGCACCCAAACACACGCCTCGGTGGTGAAATTGGTAGACGCGCCGGACTCAAAATCCGGTTCCGAAAGGAGTGCCGGTTCGATTCCGGCCCGAGGCACCAGAATGCTTTCCGGCAGTATCCGCCGGAATCCTGAAACCCGCGAAAGCTCAAGGCTTCGCGGGTTTTTTGTTGCCGGCTTGAATCCGGCACGCCCTTCTTTGGACGAAGATCAAGCGTCCCGCGGATGTCGCACGGCGTGCCGCGCCCCGCTGCTATCGTTGTCGAAGTTATTGAGATAGCAAACCGGGAGCCCACGATGGACCGCATTTTCATGACGCGAGAGGAAGCCATACGCATCCTCATCGAGGCCCACGAATCGGTCTCAGGACGCGCTGCCGCAACGTTGATCCGATCGAACGCAGACAGATCCGCCAGGCTCGAAGCGCTGGACCGGCTGCTGCTCGACGTGCGCGCGGGCCGGGTCGACGAATTTCGCACCTGGCCAGAGGACAGCACCTGCGTCTCGATCACTGACTGACGCAGGTCCGCCGCACGAGCCTCAGCGCAAATTCGTCTGCGCCAGCTCCACCACCTCGTCTCCGCGCCCGCTCAGCACCGCACGCAGCATGTAGAGGCTGAACCCTTTCGCCTGCGCCCACTGCAGCTTCGGCGGCATGGCCAGTTCGTGCTTCGTCGTCACCACGTCGACGAGCGCCGGGCCTGCGTGCGAGAACGCCGCGCGCAACGCCTCATCGAGCGCTTCAGACGTCTCCACACGCACGCTGAAGAGACCCGCGCCTTTCGCGATATCCGCGAAGTTGGTGGCCGCCAGATCGGTGCCCGTCTCCACATAGCCGCCCGCCTTCATCTCCATCGCGACAAAACCGAGCGAGCTATTATTCAGGACAACGATCTTGATCGGCAGATCGAGCTGGCGCGCCGTGAGAATGTCGCCGAGCAGCATCGAAAGGCCGCCGTCGCCGGAGAGCGAGACCACCTGGCGCCCGGCGTGCGCTGCCTGCGCGCCGAGTGCCTGCGGCATGGCGTTCGCCATCGAGCCGTGGTTGAACGAGCCGTGCAGGCGGCGCCGGCCGTTCATCGTCAGGTAGCGCGCGGCCCAGAGCGTGGGCGTGCCGACGTCGACCGCGAAGATCGCATCGTCCTCGGCGAGCGCGTCCAGACGCGCCACCACATACTGCGGATGCAGCGGCTTGCCGGCGGCTGCCGGGCGCGCGAGTTCGTCGAGTCCCTTGCGCGCGTTCGCATAGTGCTCGCGCGCATGCTCGATGAAGCGCCGGTCGGTCTTGCGCGTGAGCTTCGGTGTGAGCGCGCGCAACGTTTCGCGTACGTCGCCGGTGAGCCCGAGCGTGAGCGGCGCGCGTTTGCCGAGCGCGGCGGCGTCGCGGTCGATCTGCACGATATTCGCGTGCTGCGGATAGAAGTTGCGATACGGGAAGTCGGTGCCGAGCATGACGAGCGTGTCGCACGACATCATCGCGTGGTAGCCCGAGCTGAAGCCGATCAGACCGGTCATGCCCACGTCGTATGGGTTGTCCCATTCGACGTACTGCTTGCCGCGCAGCGCATGCACCGTCGGCGCGCCGAGCGCGTCCGCGAAGGCCACCACTTCGTCATGCGAGCCCTTGCAGCCGCTGCCGCACAGCAGCGTCACCGCTTCGGAGCGATTGAGCAGCTCGGCTAGCCGGTCGATATCCGCCGACGAAGGCAAGGTCGCCGGACGCGCCGCCTGGGCCCATGCCGGCTCCTCGTCGGACGCGTCCAGAAGCGCCACGTCGCCGGGCAGCACGATCACGGCGACGCCCTTCTGATCGATCGCGGTGCGCAGCGCGGTGTCGAGCACGCGTGGGAACTGCGAGGCGTTCGTCACCAGTTCCACGTAATGGCTGCACTCGCGGAAGAGTTCGGTCGGGTGCGTCTCCTGGAAGTAGCCGAGGCCGATCTCCGTCGAGGGAATGTGCGCCGCGATCGCGAGCACGGGCGAGCGGTTGCGATGGCAGTCGTAAAGACCGTTGATGAGATGCAGGTTGCCGGGCCCGCAACTGCCCGCGCACACCGCGAGCCGGCCGGTCGCCGCTGCCTCGGCGCCCGCCGCAAAGGCGGCGACTTCCTCGTGCCGCGTGTGCATCCAGCGGATCGTGCCGAGCTTGCGCAGGCTCGCCGACAAGCCGTTCAGGCTGTCGCCCGTCACGCCCCAGATGCGCTCGACGCCGACTGCCTCGAGTGTTTTCGCCAGATGATCCGCTATCGTCTTCGCCATGGTGTTCTCCACGTGAGCCGTATGGCGCAGCGCGCGCACCGAGGCCGGGCGCTGCGCGAGAAGAAAATTGGGGGCAAGTATTCAGGCGTCCGGGTCCTGCAACTGCGCCGGACCTGCCAATACCCTGCGCTACGTTACGCCATCCGCTCGAAATACGCGGTCAAGCCGTGCGAAGCGGACAGGCGGCGGACACGGCGGCGCGGAACACGTCGCCACGGATAAAATACCCGGCTCTACGCTGTTCGCCGTCCGTCATGAATCTCGAAAGCATTCTCTTCACCCAGGGTTTCGGCTCACGCCGCCAATGCCGCGCGCTCATCGCCGACGCGCGGGTCGCCGTCGCGGGCGCGCCGTGCACCAACCCGCTCGCAACATTCGACACGGCCAGCCTGGTCTTCAGCGTGGACGGCACGCCGTGGCCGTTTCACGAGCGCGCCTACATTGCGCTCAACAAGCCCGCGGGCTATGAGTGCTCGCGCGATCCGCAGCATCACTTGAGCGTGTTTCATCTGCTGCCGACGCAGTTCGCGCAGCGCAACGTGCAATGCGTCGGCCGCCTCGATCAGGATACGACCGGCCTCCTGCTGCTTTCCGACGATGGCCAGTTCGTCCACGCCTTCACGTCGCCCAAACGCAAGGTGCCGAAGGTCTACGTGGCGAGCACGCGCCATCCACTCGACGACACCCAGCTCAAGGCCCTGCGCGAAGGCGTGCTGCTGCACGGCGAGCGCGAGCCGAGCGCCGCGGTCGCCGCCAACGCACGTGCAGACCACGAGCTGGAACTGACCGTGCTCGAAGGCAAATATCATCAGGTCAAACGGATGGTGGCCGCCGCCGGCAACCGTGTCGAGGCGCTCCACCGCGAGCGCATCGGCGGCTTTTCCCTGCCCGCCGGTCTGGCGCCGGGCGCCTGGCAATGGCTCGACGCCGCCGCGCTCGACGCGTTGCGCAACAACGGGTAAACCACCACCGGGCGGCACGAGCGCCCGCCGCTCAGTGCGTCGACGCACCGATGCTTGCAAACAGGCATCGCTTTCGCCGCGCCGCAGCATGTCCTTGCCGAGCTTCCGCCCTATACTCGTCTCAAGAACGATTACAAGTTGCAAGGAGGGGCATCATGATCATCAACGGCTCATTCGGAATCTCATTCGTGTTGATGGCCTTCATGGCGCTAGGGGCGGTTCTGATTGGGGGCCTGCTCGCGTCGATGCATATGCGACATCAGTATCATCCGAACCTCATCGGGGCGCTCATCGGAGCGCTATTGTGCTTCCTCCTGCTCGAAGCGCTGCCGGCCATCACGTGAACGGCACGCTTTGCGCCGCGCCGCCCGCCCGGAGTCACGGGTGCGGCGGCAGCGTGCGCAAGAACGCATCTACGTCGGGATAACGCAAACGCGCGCGCAGTTCGCGCTTGAGGCGCGTATTGGCGAGCCGTCTCGACTCCCGCATGAACGACAGCAAGACCGGCTCGAGTTCGCGCTCGGCCTCGGCGCGGCTCACGCGCGGCGCGCGCGCGAGGCCGAAGGCATCGGCCACGCGGTCGAAATACTCGCCCATCTTCAGTTCGCTGTCGTCCGTCGCGTGGATCGTGCGCCCCGGGCGGCCATGCGTTGCGAGGCGCAGAAGAATCGCCGCGAGGTCGTCTGCGTGGATGTGGCTCGTGTAGACGTCGTCGCTCGCTATGAGCGCCGGCGTGCGCTTCTCGAGCCGGGCGAGCGGGAGGCGGTTCGCGGCGTAAATGCCGGGAATGCGCGCGATCGTCGCGCTGAGCGCGCCGCGCGCCGTGGCGCGGCGCAATTGCCGTTCGGCCGACACCCGGCGTATGGCGCGGGCGTTGGCGGGCTGCACTGTGCGTGTTTCGTCGATGCGCGCGCCGCCGCAATCCCCGTACACCCCCGTCGTGCTTGCGTAGACGAGCCTCGGGCGTTCGAGGCGCTTGCGCCGGGCGCGGGAAAATCGCCGGATGCGCTCGGGTACAATGACGGATGCTCCAAAGGCTGCGGCATGGCCGAAAGCGCTGCGGCGAATGCGGTCCACCAGGCAATGCAATGGGGGCCGCAATGCGCGCGGCGCCGCGCCAGCCAGCGCAGGCCGCGACACCGCGCGACGCCGCGCCGCAAGCGCTGCGATCAGGCGGCGCGTGCGCAGGTCGTCGTCGCCGGATTTTTGCGGTGGCGCGAGGTGCAGTACGGTGTCAGCCAGGCCCGCGATCCGCGCGAGACTCGTGCGGGAATCGAGGTCGCCGCGTACCGGCGTTGCGCCCGCGGCCCGCACCGCGTCTGCGCGCTCGGCACGGCGCGTGAGCGCAAATACGCGCGCGCGGTCTGGCCGCTCGCGCAACTGGGCGACGGCGCGCAGGCCGACGTCGCCGCAACCGACAATCAGGATGCGCGCACGGCGCAAGGTTCGTGTGGCAATCATAGTGGAACCATTTTAGCGGCCCGGGCCTCGCGGCGAGGGCCGGCAAGGAAACGCGGCAACTTACTCAAAGCGACCCGCGACCGGATTCAACCCTCGGATACAGACTTACGCTTCCCTGAATATGGCTTTCAACGTAACGCTCAAGCAAAGCGGCCGGCAATTCCAGGTCGAGCCCGACGAACCCATTCTCAACGCGGCCCTGCGCCAAGGCATCGGCCTGCCGTATGGCTGCAAGAACGGCGCATGCGGCTCGTGCAGGGGCACGGTCTGCAACGGCGAAGTCGAGCAGCGCGCCCACGCGGCGTCGGCGCTCTCCAATGACGAAAGAACGCGCGGCATGGCCCTCTTCTGCTGTGCGACGGCGCAAACCGACCTCGAAATCGATATCCGCGAAGTGGCGGGCGTGGGCGACGTGCAGGTGCGCAAGCTGCCTACCCGCATCGCCGCCATCGAGCGCCGCGCCGACGATGTCGTCGTCCTCAAGCTGCAACTGCCCGCCAACGAGCGCCTGCAGTATCTCGCCGGCCAGTACCTCGAATTCATCCTCAAGGACGGCACGCGCCGCAGCTACTCCATGGCAAGCGCGCCGCACGAGGAAGGCCCGATCGAGCTGCACATCCGCCACATGCCGGGCGGCAAGTTCACCGATCACGTCTTCTCGCAGATGAAGGAGCGCGACATCCTGCGCTTCGAGGCGCCGCTCGGCACCTTCTTCCTGCGCGAAGAATCCGCTAAGCCGATCGTGCTGCTCGCCTCCGGCACCGGCTTCGCGCCGCTCAAGGCGATCGTCGAGCACGCGGTCCACAAGAACCTGAACCGCCCGATGACGCTCTACTGGGGCGCGCGCCAGAAGAAGGACCTGTACCTGATGGATCTCGCCGAGCAATGGGCGAAGGAGATCCCGAACTTCCGCTTCGTGCCGGTGCTCTCCGAGCCTGCAGCCGGCGACAACTGGACCGGCCGCACGGGATTCGTGCACCGCGCCGTGATCGAGGATCTGCCCGATCTTTCTGGCCACCAGGTCTATGCGTGCGGCGCGCCGGTGATGGTGGAGTCCGCGCAGCGCGACTTCACGCAGCACCATGGCCTGCCCGAAGACGAGTTTTACGCGGACTCGTTCACGAGCGCCGCCGACCTCGCGAACGCCGTCTGAAGCTCGCCCGAGTGGGTCGTTGCGTGTGCAATGCATCGACCCGCCGGGCAGCCGTCACGAAAAATTCTTCGGCCGCCTGGAAAAATTCGGCACATTGATGGTTTACATCGCCATTCGGCTTGTCGTATTCTTGCGCCCATGAACTGCATCCTGTCCGCCCTTCGACGTCGCCGCTCGCCCCATCTTTAGGGCCTGGCTACTCGCGGACGCGCGTTGTACTTCTCAACGCACAGCAAGTTCGAATCACGAAAGCCACGGCCAGTCCGTGGCTTTTTGTTTTTCCGCCGTATCTTTTTCAACCCTAGTGCAGCCCCAACGCGGAGCCCGTTGCCATGAATTATTCCGAATACCCGATCGAGTCGCTGATGTACATCACCAACCGGCCCGAAATCGTTTTCACGCATGGCAAGGGGTCGTGGCTCTACGACAACGAAGGCAAGCGATACCTGGACTTCATCCAGGGTTGGGCCGTCAACAGCCTCGGGCACTGCAACGAAGGCATGATCGAGGCGATGGAGAAGCAGGCGCGCCTGCTCATCAACCCGTCGCCGGCCTTCTACAACGAGCCGATGGCGAAGCTCGCGGGCCTGCTCACCGAGCACAGCTGCTTCGACAAGGTGTTCTTCGCCAACAGCGGCGCCGAAGCCAACGAAGGCGCGATCAAGCTCGCGCGCAAGTGGGGCAAGAAGCATCGCGACGGCGCCTACGAGATCATCACGTTCGACCACAGCTTCCACGGCCGCACGATCGCGACGATGTCGGCGAGCGGCAAGCCGGGCTGGGACACGATCTACGCACCGCAAGTGCCGGGCTTCCCGAAGGCCGACCTGAACGACATCGCCTCGGTTGAAAAGCTCATCACAGCGAAGACCGTCGCCGTGATGCTCGAGCCGATCCAGGGCGAAGGCGGCGTGATTCCCGCCACGCGCGAATTCATGCAGCAACTGCGCGCACTCACGAAGAAGCACGGCATCCTGCTGATCGTCGACGAAGTGCAGAGCGGCTGCGGCCGTGCGGGCACCCTCTTCGCCTACGAACTCTCGGGCGTCGAGCCGGACATCATGACGCTCGGCAAGGGCATTGGCGGCGGCGTGCCGCTCGCGGCGCTGCTCGCGAAGAAGGAAATCGCCGTGTTCGAAGCGGGCGACCAGGGCGGCACGTACAACGGCAACCCGCTGATGACGGCCGTGGGCTATTCGGTGATCTCGCAACTGGTTGCGCCCGGCTTTCTCGAAGGCGTGCGCGCGCGCGGCGAGTATCTGCGCGAAAAGCTGCTCGAGCTTTCGGCCGAACGCGGCTTCCAGGGCGAGCGTGGCGAAGGCTTGCTGCGCGCGCTGCTGCTCGGCAAGGACATCGGGCCGGAGATCGTCGAGAAGGCGCGCCTGATGCAGCCGGACGGCCTGCTGCTCAACGCCGCGCGCCCGAACCTGCTGCGCTTCATGCCGGCGCTGAACGTGACGACGCAGGAAATCGACCAGATGATGGCGATGCTGCGCACGATCCTCGACTCGCTGTAATCGGGGGGAGCGGGAGCGATGTCCGTCACGATCCGCGTGTTCAGCGAAGCCGATACCGAAGCGGTGATCGCGCTCTGGCTGCAGGCGTTTCCCGAGTACAACGATGCGAGCCGGCCGCATCGCAATCCGCGTCTGTCGATCGCGAACAAGCTCGGCACGCAGCCGGAGCTTTTCTTCGTTGCCACGCGCGACGTCGACGGCACGCTCGTCGGCACGGCAATGGCAGGCTACGACGGGCATCGCGGCTGGCTCTATTCGGTCGCCGTTGCGCCCGAAGCGCGGCGCCATGGCCTCGGCACGCGGCTCGTGCGCCATGCGGAAAACGCGCTCGCCGCGCTGGGGTGCCTGAAGCTCAACCTTCAGGTGCTCACCGACAAGGCCGAGGTGCTCGCGTTCTACGAGCGGCTTGGCTATCGCGCCGATGCCGTGGTGAGTCTCGGCAAGCGGCTCGCCGTGCAGGAGTCCGAAGCGCTCGTCTGAGCCTCATTGGTCGACGTCATGAAAAAAGCCGCATGGGTTTCGCACCCATGCGGCTTTTGTTTTGATGCGGCCGCGCGGACCGCAATGCAATGCAGCTTACTCGCCCAGGTACGCGGCGCGCACCTTCGGATCGTCGAGCATCTGCTTGGCCTCGCCTTCCATCGTCACGAGGCCCGAGTCCATCACGTAGCCGCGATTGGCGGCCTGCAGCGCGAGACGTGCATTCTGCTCCACGAGCAGAACGGTGATGCCTTCCGACGAGATCGTGCGCACTACTTCGAAGATCTTCTCGACCATGATCGGCGAAAGACCCATCGACGGCTCGTCGAGCAGCAAAAGCTTCGGCTTGCTGATGATCGCGCGCGCCATGGCCAGCATCTGCTGCTCGCCGCCCGAGAGCGTGCCTGCGAGCTGCGTCGCGCGTTCCTTCAGGCGCGGGAAGAAGCCGAACATGCGCTCGACGTCCTTCTGGATGCCGTCGTTGTCGCTGCGCAGGTACGCGCCCATCTGCATGTTTTCGAGAATCGACATGCGCGCGAAGATGCCCCGGCCTTCCGGCACCATCGCGAGGCCGCGTTTGAGCAGCTCATGCGCGGGCACGCCCTTGATCGACTGGCCCATGTACTCGATGTCGCCAGCCGAGTACGGCTTCAGACCCGTGATCGCCTTCATTGTCGTGGTCTTGCCCGCGCCGTTCGCGCCGATCAGCGTGACGAGTTCGCCCGCGCGAACGTCCATGTCCACGCCCTTGACCGCCTGGATTCCGCCGTAGTTGACCTGCAGACCCTTGATTTTCAGAACCGATGTCGACATTAGTGAACCCCCGCACCCAGATATGCCTCGATCACCTTCGGGTCCTTCTGCACGTCATGCGGCAGCCCTTCGGAGATCACCTTGCCATAGTCGAGCACTGTCATCCGGTTGCACAGGCCCATCACCAGTTTCACGTCGTGCTCGATCAGCAGGATGGTCTTGCCATCGGCGCGGATCTTGTCGAGCAGGCGCGTGAGTTCCACCTTCTCGGTCGCGTTCATGCCGGCCGCCGGCTCGTCGAGCGCGAGCAGCTTCGGGTCGGTCGCGAGCGCGCGCGCGATTTCCAGACGGCGCTGGTGGCCATACGAGAGATTGCGCGAGGTGTAGTCCGCGTATTGCGCGATGCCCACGTATTCGAGCAGCTCGATCGCGCGTTCCTTGATCTCGCGCTCTTCCTTGCGCTCCGCCGGCGTTTGCAGCACCGCACCGATCAGGCCGTGCTTCGTGCGCACGTGGCGGCCGACCATCACGTTTTCGAGCGCCGTCATGCCGCCGAACAGACGAATGTTCTGGAAGGTACGCGCGATGCCGGCCTTCGCCACCTGATAAACGGCGGTCGGCGTATAAGCCGTGCCATCGAGCTTGAATTCGCCCGAATCAGGCGTGTAGAGACCGGTAATCACGTTGAAGAACGTCGTCTTGCCGGCGCCGTTCGGGCCGATCAGGCCGTAGATCGTGCCTTCCTCGATCTGCAGGCCGACGTCGGACAGCGCCTGCAGGCCGCCGAAGCGTTTGTTCACGCCCTTCACGGACAGGCGGATAGGTTTGTTGCTCATGTGGTGTTCTCTCCTGTGTCGACCAGAGTTGGCGCTTGAGCGCTTACTCTGGTCCCACGCAAAGCGCCTTATGCGCGAACCGGCTTCTTGCTGGCGCGCTTGGCGATCTTCGCGATCTTGTCTTCGTGCTTCGCCGCCGGCCACAGGCCTTCGGAGCGGTACAGCATGATGACGACCATCGCAAGGCCGTAGAGCAACTGGCGGATGACTTCCGTATCGACGATTTCGTGGCCGAACAGCATGTGCTGAAGCGGGCCCATCGTCGAGCGCAGGAACTCGGGGAAAATGGCGAGCAGCACGGCGCCGAGAATCACGCCGGGGATGTGGCCCATGCCGCCGAGCACCACGCAGGCGAGCACGACGACCGATTCCCAGAACGTGAACGATTCCGGCGAAACGAAGCCCTGGAACGCACCGAACATCGCGCCCGACAGACCGCCGAACGACGCGCCCATTGCGAACGCGAGCAGCTTGACGTTACGGGTGTTGATGCCCATGGCCTTGGCGGCGATTTCGTCTTCGCGGATCGCGGCCCATGCACGGCCGATACGCGAGTGCTGCAGACGCGTACACACCCAGATCACGAGCAGCGCGCAGATCACGAACACGTAGTAGTACATGTAGACCGACGTGAACGTGAAGCCGAGGATCTCGTGCGGCTGCGCGAGATTGAAGCCGAACACCTGCAGCGGCGCGACGCCCGTAATACCCTGCGGCCCGTTGGTGATGTTCACCGGACGGTCGAGGTTGTTCATGAAGATACGAACGATTTCCCCGAAGCCCAAGGTCACGATGGCGAGGTAGTCGCCGCGCAGACGCAGCGTCGGTGCGCCGAGCAGCACGCCGAAGAGTGCGGCGAGCGCCATCGCGCACGGCACCACGATCCAGTACGGCGTATGCAGCCCGCCCGGGAACATGTTGGCGATCCACGCGAACTGCGTGGTGAGGTGCGGCGACGTCAGCAACGCGGCCACGTAGGCGCCCACCGCGTAGAACGCGATATAGCCCAGGTCCAGCAGGCCGGCAAAGCCCACCACCACGTTCAGGCCCAGCGCGAGCATCACGTAGAGCATCGCGAAGTCGAGCACGCGCACCCAGTAGTTGCCGCCCGCGGCGCCGACCACGAAGGGGAGCGCTGCCACGACGATGGCCGTCACGATGCCGACCGTGAGGGTCTTCGTCATGTTCTTTTCGGGGATGAGCGTCGTCGACGGCTCGATCGGTTGAATTGAAGTCATGTTGTGTTACTCCCTCTTATGCGCGGTCCGCGACACGTTCGCCCAGCAGCCCCGACGGACGGAACACGAGCACGACGATCAGCACGATGAATGCGAAGACGTCCTGATAGTTACTGCCGAACACCCCGCCGGTCAGGTTACCGATGTAGCCTGCGCCGAGCTGCTCGATCAGACCGAGCACCACGCCGCCGACCATCGCGCCGCCGAGGTTGCCGATACCGCCCAGCACCGCGGCCGTGAAGGCCTTCATGCCGGGGATGAAACCCATGTAGAAGTGCGCGTTGCCGTATTCCGAGGCGATCATCACGCCGGCCAGTGCGGCGAGCGCCGAGCCGATCATGAACGTGGCCGAGATCACGAAGTTCGGGTTCACGCCCATCAGCGAGGCATTGTTCGGGTTCTCGGCGATCGCGCGCATGGCGCGGCCGAGCTTGGTCTTGTGCACGAGGAGCAGGAGACCCGCCATCACGAGGAACGCCACGACGATGATGACGATTTCCGTCATCGAGATCACGGCGCCCACGCCGGTTTCAGACGGCTTGATAACGTTGATCGGGTCGGTCGAGATGAGCTGGGGGAACGCGAGCGGATTGCGGCCCCAGATGATCATGGCGAGCGTCTGCAGCAGGATCGACACCCCGATCGCGGTGATCAGCGGCGCGAGGCGCGGGGCGCGGCGCAGCGGCCGGTAGGCGACCTTTTCGATCGTGTACCCGACGACCGCGCACACAACCGCGGCAACCACGAGCGCGATACACAGCGTGGGGATGTTCCCGAGGCCCGGGAAGTGATTGTGGAGCACGTTGATCGCGGAGAGCGCGACCATGGCGCCCACCATGAGCACGTCGCCGTGCGCGAAATTGATGATGCCCAGAATCCCGTACACCATCGTGTAACCGAGGGCGATGATGGCGTAGATGCTGCCAAGCACCAGCCCATTCAGGATCTGCTGGATGAAAATATCCATTTAATGCTCCTTAGCCCGTGCAACCGGATTCGCGCTCGTCATCGGCCGGTGGGCGATGTTTTACGGAACCGCAACGACACTTTCGGGTATTGAAGTAAAAACCGGTAACGGTTGGCCGCCCTGGTTCGCGTTGCCGCTGTGTTGCAGCGGCAGACTCGCCAAAAGCGGATGCAAAAACGGCACCGTCGGATGGTTCGGTGCCGTCGGGTTCAATCAACTACGCGTCATATTCACGTTGGCGTATTCGCGGCGAGCCTCGCGGCCGGCAAACGCGAATGCGTCAAACGCCATGACTCCCTCTCCCCGGCCGCCCGCGCACTGCGGGATCTCAGCTGCGAGATCCGTCGTACTCAGGCGGCGAACCGGCATGACAACGCCGGTGCATGCAAAAGCAATCTGCATGCCAGAAATGATCGATGTTGCGCTCGTGCCCGTCTCGGCATTGCGGCCGTGCCACGCATTGCGCGGCGCAACCGCATTGACCGATGACGCGGCAAAAGCCGACTTGAATTGCATTAATCAGGTCTCCTGCGCCTTCCGAAATGCTTGCCTGATGGCCTTCTCATGGGATGTCCAGCCTTCAGAACGCGCGCATTGTAACGCCAATTATGCGACGGGCAATATTGTTGAGCCGGCAGGGTTTTCCTGCATTGCAACCATATTTTTAGATAACCGCCCGATACGGGTTGCACCACAGGTTGCGCCGCATTTTCGTGCACCAGTTGCACCAAAAATCAACAGGCTTCGCATCATGTGTTGCAGATAATGGCCGCAATGCCTTGTCGGGCGGGCATTGGATCAAATGAAGGTTATTTAAGGGAGAGCATAATAATGCCGCTCCGGCGCGGTGCATTCGTGTCGAAAACGTGTCAATCGCCCCCTAAATTCGGGGTCACACCACGTAATTCGGCCCTGCACGCTAGCGAAAACACTAATAAGAGCACCCGGCCAATGTGAGGTTAACCTGCCTTTTCTCATCATGTGGCCCTTATTATTTGCGGTCCGCATCTGTCGCGGGCATAAAAAAACGCGCCGGATGGGCGCGTTCTTGCGGAGTAAAGGAGGCGTCAGACTGGCTGGCCGAGTCCGCGCGGCAACGGGAACGCAATGTTCTCCTCGATGCCTTCGAGTGCGCGCACGTTGCGCGCACCAAGTTCGTGCAGGCGGCGGATGATCTCCTGAGCGAGCGCCTCGGGCGCCGAGGCTCCAGCCGTCAGGCCGATCCGGCGCTTGCCGGCGAGCCACTGGGGGTCGATCTGCTCGGGCGCATCCACCATATAGGCAGGAATACCGCGCTTCTCGGCCACTTCGCGCAACCGGTTCGAATTGGAACTGTTCGGGCTGCCCACTACGATCACGACGTCGCACTGCGGCGCCATGAACTTGACGGCGTCCTGGCGATTCTGTGTGGCGTAGCAGATGTCCTGTTTCTTCGGCTCGCGAATGGCCGGAAAACGCGCCTTCAGCGCTGCGATGATTTCCGCGGCGTCGTCCACCGAGAGCGTGGTTTGCGTGACGAACGCCACGCGCTGCGGATCGCGCAGCTTGAGCGCCTCGACATCGGCAATGTCTTCGACGAGGTACATGCCCTCGGCCACCTGCCCCATGGTGCCTTCCACTTCCGGATGGCCCTTGTGCCCGATCATGACGATGTCGAGCCCCTCGTCGCGCATCTTCGCGACTTCCACGTGCACCTTCGTGACGAGCGGGCAGGTCGCGTCGTAGACGCGCAGGCCGCGCGCCTCGGCGTCGGCGCGCACCGACTTGGAGACGCCGTGCGCGCTGAAGATCACCGTGTTGCCGGACGGGACTTCATCGAGTTGCTCGATGAAGATCGCCCCCTTCTTGCGCAGGTCTTCGACGACATAAGCGTTGTGGACGATCTCGTGACGCACGTAGATCGGTGCGCCGTGAAGCTGGATGGCGCGCTCGACGATCTCGATGGCCCGATCGACGCCGGCGCAGAAGCCGCGCGGCTGGGCGAGCAGGATTTCCGCGTCGGCGAGTTCTGCGATGAGGGACGTGTCCGTGTTGGTCATGGGCTTTAAAGGATTCCGATGATTTGCACTTCGAACGCAACCGCCTGGCCAGCGAGCGGGTGGTTGAAATCGAACAGTGCGGAGGTCTCGTTCACTTCCTTGAGCACACCCGCGTAACGCCCGCCGTTGGGGGCATTGAATTCGATCAGGTCGCCCGGGCTGAACTCCTCGCCGATCATGCCGTTCTCGCGCAGGGTCTTGAGCGAGACGCGCTGGATCAGGTCGGGGTTGCGCTGGCCGAAAGCGACGCCGGGTTCTAGCTGAAAGGTCGAGTGGTGACCCACCTTCAGGCCCTGCAAAATCTCTTCCAGCGGCGGCGCAAGCTGGCCGGCGCCCATCAGCAGGGTGGCGGGACGGTCGACAAAGGTATTGACGATTTCGGTGCCATCGGCGAGTGAAAGCCGGTAATTCAGCGTCACGTGGGAACCGGACTTCACTTCGGAGATGTCGATGATGCTCATGCGTAACTCATTTCGTCGTAACGCGCGCTTCGCGCGTGCGCGCCGCAAGGCGCCGGTCCGGCCTGCCTCGGGCGGCCGGAAAACAACTATTGTAAGCCACTTGGCCGAGGCGGTCGCGGCACGATTGTGCACTGCCAACGCTCGCACTCGTGTGCGCCGCGCACGCCTTATTTGTCTGTGGAGATTGCCATGAGGGAGCTTGCCTGCATGCTGGATACGGCGCCCGATACCGTCGGCGGCGCCCTCGCCGACCGCCTGCCCGGCCCAGGCTGCGCGGAGCGTGGCCCCCGCGGCGGCGCCCTCCCCGCGCCGGCGGCGCCTGCGGTCTCGACCCGCGAGAACGCGGCGCCTGCGGCACCACGCCACGACATGCCCCGCGAGCGACTGCGCACGGCCGGCGCGGCCGCGCTCTCGGACGTGGAGTTGCTCGCGATCCTGCTCGGCTTCGGCTTGCCGGGCCACGATGTCTTCGAGGTCGCTCGCACGCTGCTGGCCCAATTCGGCTCGCTGCGCGCCATGCTCGACGCGCCGCACGAAGAATTCGAGGCCCTGCGCGGCATCGGGCCCGCAAAAGCCGCGATGCTCCAGGCGGTGACGGAACTCGCGCGGCGGGCGCTTGCGCAAGCGCTCGACGACAAGCCGCTCGTCGACTCTCCCGGCGCGGTCGAAGACTATTTGCGCCTTCTGATCGGCGGGCGGCCGCACGAGGTGTTCGTTTGCCTCTTTCTGGACGCGCGGCATCGGCTGATCCGCTCGGAGGAAAGCTCGCGCGGCTCGCTCACGCGCATGGCGGTGTATCCTCGTGAAATCGTGCGGCGCGCGCTGACGCTCAATGCCGCGAGCCTGATCGTCGCCCATAATCACCCTTCGGGCGCGGTGCAGCCGAGCGCGAGCGACCGGCGCCTCACACGGGTGTTGCGCGAAACGCTGGCGCTCGTGGAGGTTCAGCTCATCGATCACCTGGTCATCGGCACCCGGGAGACGTTTTCCTTTGCGCGCCATGGCTGGAGCTGAGGTGGCACTGACGCGACGCGCGGCGGCAAACAACACCATGTGCAAATCGGGTTTGATTTTCCAGAGCTTTTTCTGCTAGAATCGTGGTTTGCCTATTTCCAACCCTGTTCCGAAGCCCGTCGAGGCATTCCAGGGGAAATATGGCCTGGGTTCGAGGTTGTCTCTCATCCATACGTGAGCGCGCTCCTATTCTGGCCATTTCTCGCCTGGGAAACTTAAGCGGCTCTCGAACTCAGAATTTCCGTAGGAGTGTCTCATGGCACGTGTATGCCAAGTCACTGGGAAAGCGCCGATGAGCGGCAACAACGTTTCCCACGCTAACAACAAAACCAAGCGCCGTTTCCTCCCGAATCTGCAAAACCGCCGTTTCTGGGTTGAAAGCGAAAACCGTTGGGTGCGTCTGCGCATCTCGAACGCAGGCCTGCGCCTGATCGACAAGAACGGCATCGATTCCGTGCTCGCAGACCTGCGCGCACGCGGCGAACTGTAAGGAGTAAATCATGGCCAAGGGAATCCGCGACAAGATCAAGCTCGAGTCGACCGCAGGTACGGGTCACTTCTACACGACCACGAAGAACAAGCGCAACATGCCGGAAAAAATGTCGATCAAGAAGTTCGACCCGGTTGTTCGCAAGCACGTCGAGTACAAGGAAACCAAGATCAAGTAATTGATCGGGTTTCGAGCCTGACGAAGACAGAAAAACCCCGCTATTTAGCGGGGTTTTTCTTTTTGCACGCCCGTCCCGCCCCGGTTCGCGCCATGCAACGGTGTTTTAACGGCGGCGCCCAAACTGCGGCTATCCGTTCGCTCCTCTCTCGGAGTATGCTTCCCGCTTTATACCGGTTGCCACACGCGTGTCATATGTCACCGACGGTGCAGGACCGTGGCAAACGCGGCGGCCAGAAAGCGTAGAACAAGAGAGACGGAGAAGCAGGATCATGAATTTCGATGTAGCGATCGTCGGCAGCGGCCTCGCAGGACTGAGCGTCGCGCTGAATCTCGCCGGTTCGCGTCGCGTCGTGATCATCGCCAAGCGTGCGATGACCGAAGGCGCGAGCGACCGCGCGCAAGGCGGCATTGCCGCCGTGCTCGATTCGGCCGACAGCGTGGAGAACCACGTGGACGATACGCTCGTCGCCGGCGGCGGCCTGTGCGACGAGGCAGCCACGCGCTACATCGTCGAGCATGGCCGCGAGGCCATCGAATGGCTGATCGCCCAGGACGTGCCGTTCACGAAGGACGCCGCCGCCGAACTCGGCTTCCACCTCACGCGCGAAGGCGGCCACAGCCATCGCCGCATCATCCACGCCGCCGACGCCACCGGTCACGCGGTCGTGCAAACGCTGCTCGAGCGTGCACGCTCGCACCCGAACATCACGATCCTCGAAGACCATCAGGCGATCGACGTCATCACGTCCGACCGGCTAGGCCTGCCGGGCCGTCGTTGCCACGGCCTCTATGCGCTCGATCTGAAGAACGACCGCACGGTGACGATCCAGGCGCCGCACACGGTGCTCGCAACGGGCGGTGCGGGCAAGGTCTACCTGTACACGACGAACCCCGACACGGCCACCGGCGACGGCATCGCCATGGCGTGGCGCGCGGGCTGCCGGGTGGCGAACATGGAGTTCATCCAGTTCCACCCCACCTGCCTCTTTCACCCGCACGCCAAGTCGTTCCTGATTTCGGAGGCCGTGCGCGGCGAAGGCGGCGTGCTGCGCCTGCCCGACGGCACCCGCTTCATGCCCGCGCACGACGCGCGCGCCGAGCTGGCGCCGCGCGACATCGTCGCCCGCGCGATCGACTTCGAGATCAAAAAGCACGGCATCGACTGCGTGCATCTCGACATCAGCCATCAGCCGCCGGCGTTTCTCGAAGAGCATTTCCCGACCATCCTCGCGCGCTGCCGCGAATTCGGCATCGACATCACGAAGGAGCCGATTCCCGTGGTGCCCGCCGCGCACTACACCTGCGGCGGCGTCGTCACCGACCTGGCCGGGCGCACCGATCTCGCGGGCCTCTATGCGGTGGGCGAGACGTCGTACACGGGCCTGCACGGCGCGAACCGCCTGGCGAGCAATTCGCTGCTCGAGTGCCTCGTGATCGGCCGCTCGGCGGCCGAGGCGATCGAGGCGGAAGGCTTCAGCGCGGGCGCGCATGCGCCCCTGCCCGACTGGGACGAAAGCCGCGTCTCCGATTCCGACGAGGAAGTCGTCGTGGCCCACAACTGGGACGAGCTGCGCCGGTTGATGTGGAATTACGTCGGCATCGTGCGCACCGACAAGCGGCTCGAGCGCGCCCAACATCGCCTCGCCCTGCTGCGCGATGAAATTCTCGAGTACTACGCGAATTTCCGCGTCACGCGCGACCTGCTGGAATTGCGCAACCTCGTCGAAGTCGCTTCGCTGATCGTGGAAAGTGCGCGCTCGCGCCGCGAGAGCCGTGGCCTGCACTACAGCCGCGACTGGCCGAACTCGCTGCCCAAGGCGCTGCCGACCGTGCTCGCGCCGGAGCGCGTGCGCAATCGCACGGTTTCATGAGCCCGATGAACTAAACGCGCCGCAAAAACAAAGGCCGCCTCATCGCGAGGCGGCCTTTTTCGTTCTGGTTCAGCTTGGCGAACTCGCCGCTTCAGACAATGCGCATCGAAAAGTCCGTCGCACGCACGTCCTTCGTCAACGCGCCAATCGATACGCGGTCCACGCCCGTTTCCGCGATCGCGCGCACCGTGTCGAAGTTCACGCTGCCCGAGACTTCGAGCACCGCACGCCCCGCCGTGAGCTTCACCGCATCGCGCATCATGTCCAACGAGAAGTTGTCGAGCAGCACCGACTGCGCGCCGTGCGCGAGCGCCGTTTCGAGCTGCTCGAGCGTCTCGACTTCGATCTGGATCGGCACGCCCGCATCGAGCGCGAGCGCAGCGGCCATCGCCGCACCCACGCCGCCTGCCGCAGCAATGTGGTTTTCCTTGATGAGGATCCCGTCGTAAAGCGCAAGACGCTGGTTCGCGCCACCGCCCACGCGCACTGCGTACTTCTGCGCGAGGCGCAGGCCGGGCAGCGTCTTGCGCGTGTCCAGAATGCGCGTGCGGGTGTGCGCGATCATGTCGACGTAGCGGCGCGTCACGCTCGCCACGCCCGAGAGCAGTTGCAGGAAGTTCATCGCGTTGCGCTCGGCCGTGAGCAGCGAGCGCGCCGGACCGCGCAGCGAGCAGACGGTCGTGTCGGCGGCCATGCGCTCGCCTTCGCGATAGTGCCAACGCACTTCGATGCGCGGATCGACCTGCTTCACCACGCCGTCGAACCAGAGCACGCCGCACAGCATCGCTTCTTCGCGCACGATGATGCGCGCGTCGCGCATTTCGTCGGCAGGCACGAGACGGCCGGTCTGGTCGCCGGGGCCCACGTCTTCTTCTAGCGCATCGGCCACGTTGCGTGCGATCGCGGCGTCGAACGCCGCGCCGTACTGCGAGCGCACTTCGTCGAGCACGGGCGAAACGGCATCGACTGCGAGCAATTCGAGTGCACCCATTTATGCCGCCCCCACTTGCGAGAACAGCGCGGTATCGCGCGCGAGGTCGCCGCTCGCCTGCACGCGGCGCTTGTGCTCCGCCGCGAACGCCAGCATGCGATCGATCGGCAGACGCGCACGCTCGCCGATCGCGCTATCGACGTGGATCTCGTTGTGACCGCGCTCCAGCACGTCGACGAGATTCGCCAGACCGTTCATGGCCATCCACGGGCAATGCGCGCAGCTCTTGCAGGTGGCGCTGTTGCCGGCCGTGGGCGCTTCGATGAAGGTCTTGCCCGGCGCCGCGAGGCGCATCTTGTGCAGAATGCCGAGATCGGTCGCGACGATGAAGCGTTGCGCGTCGAGCTTCACGGCGGCGTCGATCAGCTGGGTGGTCGAGCCGACCACGTCCGCGAGCGCAACCACGCTCTCGGGCGATTCGGGGTGGACGAGAATCTTGGCGTCCGGATATTCGGCGCGCAGCAGATCGAGCTCGATGCCCTTGAATTCGTCGTGCACGAGGCAGGAGCCTTGCCACAGCAGCATGTCGGCGCCGGTCTTCTTCTGGATGTAGCTGCCCAGGTGGCGGTCCGGCGCCCACAGAATTTTTTCGCCCTTCGCGTGCAGGTCGGCGACGATCTCGAGACCGATGGACGACGTGACCATCCAGTCCGCGCGCGCCTTCACGGCCGCGCTCGTGTTCGCATAGACGACCACGGTGCGGTCGGGATGCTCGTCGCAAAACGCCGAGAATTCGTCGATGGGGCAACCGAGATCGAGCGAGCAGGTCGCGTCGAGGTCGGGCATGAGAATGCGCTTGTTCGGACTCAGAATCTTCGCGGTCTCACCCATGAAGCGCACGCCCGCCACGACGAGCGTCTGTGCCTCGTGGTCGCGGCCGAAGCGCGCCATCTCGAGCGAATCGGCCACGCAGCCGCCGGTTTCGTCGGCGAGCTCCTGCAATTCAGGATCTACATAATAGTGCGCGACAAGCACCGCCTTCTCGCGCTTGAGCAACTCGCGAATCCGCTCCTTCAATGCAACGCGCTCTGCCGTGGACGGCGCATCGGGCACGCGCGCCCAAGCCTGTCCAACGCCGCAAACGGCACCCTGCGGCCGGTCATATTCGACCTTCCTGATCGCCTGACTCATCATCTCCTGCCCCTACCGATCGCCGCGCCATTGAAGCCATTGTGGGGACTCCGGCTTGTTTGCGGCCCAAAAAGAAAAACCCCGCCAGCGCGGGGTTTTGTGACGTCTCGTCATTCTAAAGGATTTTCTTACGCCCCACTGAGGGGCCAAAATCCGCTCAAGCCGATCAAGCGTAACGGCGCAGGCGCGAAGCGAATTCCTGCAGCGCCTTGATACCGCTTTGTTCAGCGCGATGGCACCAATCCTGGAGCTGCGTGAGCAGTTGTTCGCGCGAGGCGCTCGAACGCTCCCAGATCGCGGCGAGTTCGTTACGCAGTTCGATGTACGTGCGCAGCTTCTGGCTGTTCGCGAAAATTTGCGGAAGCTGGCGCTTCTGCGGCTCGTTCAGGCTGGCTTCTTCCTTGTCGAACCACTTGCGCGCACCGCGCATGACCTTGTACTTCTCGCGCTCGCCAACTTCCTTGAGGTGCGCGAGTTCCTGACGGTACGCGAGCTTCACGGCCTTGGCGTAACGCGCCATCACTTCGTAGCGATTGGACAGCACGGCCTGCAGCGTTTCGTGGTCGGGCACCAGCTTGCCCTTGGTGAGGCGCGGCGTGGGCGCGACCTTCTTCACCTTGGCAAGGCCAACGGCCTGCATCATGCGGATGTACATCCAGCCGATGTCGAACTCATACCACTTGTTCGAGAGCTTCGCGGAAGTCGCGAACGTGTGGTGGTTGTTGTGCAGCTCCTCGCCGCCGATGATGATGCCGAACGGCAGAAGGTTCGTGCTCGCGTCAGACGAATTGAAGTTGCGGTAGCCCCAGAAGTGGCCGAGGCCATTCACGACACCCGCCGCCCAGAACGGTATCCACGCCATCTGCACGGCCCACACGGTGAGGCCGACTGCGCCGAACAGCGCGACGTCGATCACCATCATGATGCTCACGCCGAGAATGGGGTAGCGCGTGTAGACGTTACGCTCCATCCAGTCGTTGGGCGTGCCGTGGCTGAAGCGGCGCAGCGTTTCTTCGTTCTTCGCTTCGGTGCGATAGAGCTCGGCGCCTTCGAGCAGCACCTTCCAGATGCCGCGCGTTTGCGGGCTGTGCGGATCTTCTTCCGTTTCGCACTTGGCGTGGTGCTTGCGGTGGATCGCCGCCCACTGGCCCGTGAGCATGCCCGTGGTCATCCACAGCCAGAAGCGGAAAAAGTGGCTCGCAATGGGATGCAGGTCCAGCGCGCGGTGCGCCTGGCAGCGGTGCAGGTACACCGTCACGCCGATGATCGTGATGTGGGTGACCACCGCCGCGAACAGCACGATCTGCCACCACGAGAAATGGAGCACCCCGTGGGCGAGGAAATCAAGCAGGGAGTTCAACAAGGCATTTACCTGTGAAGCGAAGCGCGTCGGCCTTTCAGCCAGGCGCCAGTGTCAAGAAAGTGAAAGCGACTAGATGCGGTTGGACGGCATTCTACTAGAACCGTTCCAAGTGTTTGTAACAAAGGGAGATTTTTTTCTTTAATGGTTACGGCGTCAACGTCTGAAGGGCGTTTCGAGGCGCTTTGCCGCACCCCAACTGGCCCTTTCCGTGATATCTGACCCCATCTAGTCTTTCACCGCGATCCCATGTTCCGCGCTCTCTATCCAGAATCCTAGTTCGAGTTGCACGGCGTCGCCTGAAAATTCGATGCGATCCGGCGTTCGTCTGGAATCAGGTCTCGATGCCATACGTCATCCAGCCCTGAATACTGCCTGCGCTGATGATGTCGCCAATACGCAACGAGCGGCCGGCCAGCACGACGATCGTGATGCGGCACGATCTACCGCACCCGCTATCGCGGACCGCCCGGCTTGTCCTGGCCGGACGGTCCCGCAAACGTCGCTCCTGCCGCGAGCGTCTTACTCCAGCGTAGCGTCCGGCTCGGCGGCTTCGCTGTCCTGCGCCTTCGCGATCGCGTCGGACGCCTCCTGCTCCGCTGCGGCTTCTTCGGGCGTGGTCTGCGCGCCGGCCGCCTTCGTCTTGGGCTTGGCTTCGCCGCGACGCTCCAGCACGGCGGCAAAGAAGCCGTCGGTGGCGTGGCGGTGCGGCCAGAGCGAGAGGTAGTCGCCCGTGTCGAGGCCCACGCGCTGCTCGGCCAGCACCTCGCGTGCGCTCACCAGCACGAACTCGGGGTGCGCCTCGAGGAACTGCTTCACGACCGCTTCGTTCTCGGCTTCGAGAATGCTGCAGGTCGCGTAGACGAGACGGCCGCCGCGCTTGAGCAGGCGCGCCGCGCTCGTGAGAATCGAAAGCTGCTTGGGCGCGAGCTCGGCCACCGACTCCGGCGACTGGCGCCACTTGAGGTCGGGGTTGCGGCGCAGCGTGCCGAGGCCCGAGCACGGCGCATCCACGAGCACGCGGTCGATCTTGCCGATCAGGCGCTTGATCTTGGCGTCGTGCTCGCTGTCGATCAGCACGGGATTGACGTTCGAGAGGCCGCTGCGCGCGAGGCGCGGCTTGAGCTTGGCCAGGCGCCGGTCGGACACGTCGAAGGCGTAGAGACGGCCCGTCGAACGCATCATCGCGCCGAGCGCCAGCGTCTTGCCGCCCGCGCCAGCGCAGAAGTCCACGACCATCTCGCCGCGGCGCGGCGCCAGCAGCGTGCACAACAGCTGGCTGCCCTCGTCCTGCACCTCGAACCAGCCGTTCTTGAACGCGTCGAGTTTCGTGAGCGCGGGCTTGCCCGTCACACGCACGCCGAACGGTGCAAACGGCGTTTCGCCGCCTTCGATGCCCGACTCGGACAGCGCGCGGATCAGCTCTTCGCGACTCGCCTTGATGGGATTGGCGCGCAGATCGAGCGGCGCCGGGTAGTTGAGCGCGGCGGCCAGTTGCGCGAGTTCGGCGGGCTCAAAGCGCGTTTCCAGCGCCTTCATGATCCACTCCGGCAGATTCAGCTGCACGCGCAGCGGCAGGCTCGTCGGGTCGATCTTCGCGACGTGCTCGAGCCAGGTGGCCTCGGCGTCCGATACGAACGGGCGGATCGCCGAGCGGCCTGCCGTCGCCATGAGGCCGAGCAGCGTGAGGCGGCGCGTCGGGCTGCCCGTGCCGCTTTCGGCCAGGTGCGCGAACTCCATGCGCCGGCGCAGCACCGCGAACACGGCTTCGGCAATCACACCGCGCTCGGCGTGGCCGAGCTTCGGATGCTCGCGGAAGAAGCGGCTCGTCACCGCGTCGGCCGGGCCCGTGAATTTGAGGACGTCGGCGAGCAACGTTTCGGTCTGTCCAATCAGAAATCCATGCAGTCTCATGCGCCCTCCCCGGCGGCTTGCGAGTCGTCAAAGAAGAGCCACTGTGGCTCGGCCGGCGTGAGCGTCACGCGTTCGCCGTCGAGCGCGAGGCGCCCTTCGACGAACCAGCGCACCGCGCGCGGATACATAAAATGTTCGGTCTTGAGCACGCGCGCGGCGAGCGCCGCGGCATCGTCGCCCGCGCGCACCGGAACCACCGCCTGCGCGACGATGGGGCCATGATCGAGCGTCGGCGTGACGAAATGCACCGTCGCGCCGTGCACGCGGCAGCCGGCGTCGAGCGCCTGCTGGTGCGTCTTGAGGCCCGGAAACATCGGCAGCAGCGAGGGATGGATATTAAGCATCCGACCCGCATAATGGCCGACGAACGATTCGGTCAGCACGCGCATGAAGCCCGCCAGCACGACGAGGTCCGGCGCGTAGCCGTCGATGACTTGAGCGAGCGCCGCGTCGAAGCTGGCGCGATCGGGAAACTGGCGGTGGTCGACCACCGCCGTGGCAATGCCATTCGAAGCCGCGAACGCGAGGCCCGCGGCGTCAGGACGGTTGGCAATCACGGCGGCGATACGCGCGCCCCAAGCTTCCTGCGCGCAAGCGCGCACGATGGCTTCCATGTTGCTGCCCCGCCCCGAAATCAGGATGACGAGATTTTTCATCCGCGGATTTTATCATCGGGGCGCCTGCCCAACGCTCGCGCGGCGGCGATCGTCGCCTCGTGCGTTTATAATCTTCTGTTTCGTCGCGGTCCTTGGGCCGCGAATGGCCAGGTCAGTCGGTCAGCCGTCGATCATTAGCACGCGTGCTGCGCCAGCGCGCTTTTCGAGGTTCCACCAGGTTCCGCTATCGTGAGAGTCTTCCGCGGTCTTCCCAATGCCGAAAGCCGCGCGCCCTGCGCGCTGACCATCGGCAATTTCGACGGTGTCCACCGCGGGCATCAGGCATTGCTCGCGCGCGTGCGCGCGGCAGCCGACGCGCGCGGCCTGCCCGTCTGCGTGATGACCTTCGAGCCGCATCCGCGCGAGTTTTTCAACCCGGCCAGCGCCCCGCCGCGCATCGCCATGCTGCGCGACAAGCTCGAAGCGCTGCGCGAGAACGGCGTGGACCGCGTCGTGGTCGAGCATTTCAACCACACGTTCGCGAGCCAGTCGCCCGAGGCGTTCGTCGAGCGCATCATCGTGGGCGGGCTGCACGCGCGCTGGATGATGATCGGCGACGACTTCCGCTATGGAGCGAAACGCGCGGGCGACTTCGCTTCGCTGCAGGCCGCGGGCGCGCAGCACGGCTTCGAAGTCGAGCAGATGGCGACTGTGGCCGACCCTTCGGGCGTGCGCATTTCCAGCTCCGCCGTGCGCGCGCAGCTGCACGCGGGCGACCTCGACGCCGCGCGCGCTTCGCTTGGCCGCGGCTATCACATCAGCGCGCACGTCACGCACGGCCTGAAGCTCGGGCGCGACCTGGGCTTCCCCACGATGAACCTGCTGATCGGCCACAAGCGGCCGGCGCTCAAGGGCATCTTCGTCGTGATGGTGCATGGCATCGCCGACCATCCGCTGCCGGGCGTCGCAAGCCTCGGCCTGCGCCCGACCGTGGACGACTCGGGTCGCGTGCTGCTCGAAGTGCATCTGCTCGACTGGCACGGCGACGCCTACGGCAAGCTCGTGCGCGTCGAGTTTCTCAAAAAACTGCGTGACGAGGAGAAGTTTCCCGACCTCGAAACGCTCACCGCCGCGATCGCCCGCGACGTGGCGAACACCCGCGCGTGGTTCGCCGCCGCGGGCGCAGACGTGGCCGGCGGCGCATCCACCGGCTTCGCCACCTCGGCCACCGACCGAATTAGGTGACCCGCGGCCCGCCTGCGCGGGCTGCCCCCGCCCCCAGGCGCCGCGTGCACAAAGCACGGCATGCAGCGCCCGAGGCGACGGTTGCGCGGCATCGGCCGCAACGCTGACGCCATGCTTCCCCCGAATTCCACGTGATCTCACCATGAGCGACAAGAAAGCATCCTCCGGCAAGCCGCAGAAGTCCGAATCGAAGTACCCCGTCAACCTGCTCGACACCCCGTTCCCAATGCGCGGCGACCTGCCCAGGCGCGAGCCGCAATGGGTCAAGGAATGGGAAGAGAACCAGGTCTACGAGAAGATCCGCGCGGCTTCGAAGGGCCGCAAGAAGTTCATCCTGCACGACGGCCCGCCGTATGCGAACGGCGACATCCACCTCGGCCACGCGGTGAACAAGATCCTCAAGGACATGATCGTCAAGGCGCGCAATCTCGCGGGCTTCGACGCGGTCTACGTGCCGGGCTGGGACTGCCACGGCATGCCGATCGAAATCCAGATCGAAAAGCAGTTCGGCAAGTCGCTGCCCGCCCAGGAAGTGATGCAGAAGGCGCGCGAGTACGCGGCCGGCCAGATCGAGACGCAAAAGAAGGGCTTCAAGCGCCTGGGCGTGCTCGGCGACTGGAACAACCCGTACAAGACGATGAACTTCGTGAACGAGGCCGGCGAGCTCCGCGCACTCGCGAAAATCATCGAAAAGGGTTATGTGTTCCGCGGCCTCAAGCCCGTGAACTGGTGCTTCGACTGCGGCTCGGCGCTCGCTGAGGCGGAAGTCGAGTACAAGGACAAGACCGACCCGACCATCGACGTGCTGTTCACGTTCGCGCAACCCGCCGAAACGGCGGCCGCGTTCGGCCTGCCGGCGCTGCCGCGCGAGGAAGGCGGCATCGTGATCTGGACCACCACGCCCTGGACGATTCCGTCGAACCAGGCGCTGAACGTGCACCCGGAAGTCGACTATGCGCTCGTGGACACGCAACGCGGCCTGCTGATCCTCGCCGTCGAGCGCGTGGAAGCGTGCATGAAGGAGTTCGGCCTGACCGGCACGATCGTCGCCACGACGAAGGGCGAGAAGCTCTCGCTGCTGCGCTTCAATCACCCGCTCGCCTCGGCGCACCCGGGCTACAAGCGCACCTCGCCGATCTATCTCGGCGACTACGTCACGACCGACACCGGCACGGGCATCGTGCACTCGGCGCCCGCTTACGGCGTGGAAGACTTCGTGTCGTGCAAGGCGCACGGCATGGCGGATTCCGACATCATCAGCCCGGTGATGGGCGATGGCCGCTACATCGAGTCGCTGCCGCTGTTCGGCGGCCTCTCGATCTGGGCGGCGAACCCGAAGATCGTCGACGCACTCGACGCCGCCGGCACGCTCCTGCGCAGCGAGAAGTACCTGCACAGCTACATGCACTGCTGGCGCCACAAGACGCCGATCATCTACCGCGCCACCTCGCAGTGGTTCGCGGGCATGGACGTGACGCCCACGGACGGCGGCAAGACGCTGCGCGAAACGGCGCTGGAAGGCATCGAGGCGACGGCGTTCTACCCCTCGTGGGGCAAGCAGCGCCTGTATTCGATGATCGCCAACCGCCCGGACTGGACGCTCTCGCGCCAGCGCCAATGGGGTGTGCCGATGGCGTTCTTCGTGCACAAGGAAACCGGCGAGCTGCATCCGCGCACGCTGGAGCTGCTCGAGCAGGTCGCGCAGCGCGTGGAGAAAGAAGGCATCGAAGCGTGGCAGAGGCTCGACCCGCGCGAGCTGCTCGGCGACGACGCCAATATGTACGAGAAGAACCGCGACACGCTCGACGTGTGGTTCGACTCGGGCACGACGCACTGGCACGTGCTGCGCGGCTCGCACAAGAACGAACTGCAGTTCCCGGCCGACCTGTACCTGGAAGGCTCGGACCAGCACCGCGGCTGGTTCCACTCGTCGCTGCTCACGGCGTCCATGCTCGACGGCCGCCCGCCCTACAACGCGCTGCTCACGCACGGCTTCACCGTGGACGGCGAAGGCCGCAAGATGTCGAAGTCGCTCGGCAACGGCGTCGATCCGCATGAAGTGGCGAACCGTCTGGGCGCCGAAATCATCCGTCTGTGGATCGCCTCGACCGACTACTCGGGCGAGCTGGCCATCTCGGAAGAAATCCTCAAGCGCGTGACGGAAGGCTATCGCCGCATCCGCAACACGCTGCGCTTCCTGCTCTCTAACCTCTCGGACTTCGACTTCGAGAAGCACGCGCTGCCCGCGAGCGAATGGCTCGAGATCGACCGCTATGCCGTCGCGCTCACGCATACGCTGCAAAACGACGTGCTCGCCCACTACGACCGCTACGAGTTCCACCCGGTGGTGGCCAAGCTCCAGACGTTCTGCTCGGAAGACCTGGGTGGCTTCTACCTCGACGTGCTGAAGGACCGCCTCTATACGAGCGCAGCGGACTCGAAGGCCCGCCGCGGCGCGCAAACGGCGCTGCATCACATCACGCATAGCCTGTTGCGCATCCTCGCGCCGTTCCTTTCGTTCACGGCCGAAGAAGCGTGGAAGGTGTTCCAGCCGCAAAGCGAAACCATCTTCACCGAAACCTTCCACGCCTTCCCGGACGTCGAAGGCGCGCCGGAGCTGATCGCCAAGTGGACGCTGCTGCGCGAAGTGCGCGGCAACGTGACGAAGGCGCTCGAAGAGGCGCGTGTGGCGAACCAGATCGGTTCGTCGCTGCAGGCCGAAGTGCGCATTCTCGCGAGCGGCGCGCGCTACGAAGCGCTCGCCTCGCTCGGCGACGACCTGAAATTCGTGCTGATCACCTCGGCGGCGGAAATCGTGAAGGTCGATAGCGAAGCGGAGGAAGGCGTCGAAGTGGTCACCTCGAAGTACCTCAAGTGCGAGCGCTGCTGGCACTACCGCGAGGACGTGGGCGCGAACGCGGAGCATCCGGGCCTGTGCGGCCGCTGTGTTGCGAATCTGTTCGGCGACGGTGAAAAACGGAGCGCGGCATAATGGCAAAAACCCTGCCGAAGCAGTCCAGGTCGAATGGCGCGGGCGGCACGCTCGCGCCGTGGCTGGGGGTCGCGGTGATCGTGATCCTCGCCGACCAGCTCACGAAAATCGCCATCAACAAGGTGTTCAGCTACGGCGAAGGCCGCGTGATCACGCCGTTCTTCAACCTCGTGCTGGTCTACAACAAGGGCGCGGCGTTCAGCTTCCTGTCGGCTGCGGGCGGCTGGCAACGCTGGGCGTTCACGGCGCTCGGCGTGGTGGCGGCGCTCGTGATCTGCTATCTGCTCAAGCGACACGCCACGCAGAAGCTCTTCTGCACGGCGCTCGCGCTCATCATGGGCGGCGCGCTCGGCAATGTGATCGACCGCCTGCTGTACGGCCACGTGATCGACTTTCTCGATTTCCACGTGGGCGGCTGGCACTGGCCGGCGTTCAACCTCGCCGATAGCGCGATCTGCATCGGCGCGGCGCTGCTGGTGTTCGACGAATTGCGGCGCGTGCGCGGCGCGCGCTGAGTGTGCGGGCTGCACCGCGCAACTTCGTTACGTGGGACCCGAGTCAGGCGCTAAAGCGCCAACTCTGGTCGACAAAGGAGCTGTGACTTGAACACGTCCGCTGCAAACCCAGGCGAACTGGCCGGCCGCCACCTCGTGCTCGGCATGACGGGCGGCATTGCCTGCTACAAGATCGCCGAGCTCACACGCCTGTTGACCAAGGCCGGCGCGACCGTGCAGGTCGTGATGACCGAGGCGGCCACGCAGTTCATCACGCCGGTCACCATGCAGGCACTGTCGGGCCGCCCCGTCTATACGAGCCAGTGGGACGGCCGCGTGCCCAACAACATGGCGCACATCGACCTCTCGCGCGAGGCCGACGCCATCGTCATCGCGCCCGCCTCCACCGACTTCCTCGCCAAACTCGCCCACGGTTTCGCCGACGATCTGCTCTCCACGCTGTGCGTGGCGCGCGACTGCCCGCTGCTGGTCGTACCCGCGATGAACCGGCAGATGTGGCAAAACCCGGCCACGCAGCGCAACGTCGCGCAACTGCGCGCGGACGGCATCGAAACGCTCGGTCCCGATTCCGGCCCGCAGGCGTGCGGCGAGATCGGCGACGGGCGCATGCTCGAACCCGAGGCCGTGTACGAGGCGATCGTCTCGTTCTTCGCGCCGAAGGTGCTCGCGGGCCGCAAGCTCCTGATCACCGCCGGCCCGACCTTCGAGCCGCTCGATCCCGTGCGCGGCATCACCAACCGCTCGAGCGGCAAGATGGGCTTCGCGCTCGCGCGCGCCGCGCAGCAGGCGGGCGCCGAGGTGCATCTGGTCGCCGGCCCGGTCGCGCTGGAAACCCCGTGGGGCGTGTATCGCGAAGACGTGCAGTCCGCCCGGCAGATGTACGACGCGGTCATGCGCGCCGCGACCGATGCCGATGTCTTCATCGGTGTGGCGGCCGTGGCCGACTGGCGCGTCGATCATGTCGCCGCGCACAAGATCAAGAAGACGGCCGAGCACCGCATGCCGACGTTCACGTTCGTCGAGAACCCGGACATCCTCGCCTCGGTCGCGGCCTTGCCGAATCCGCCTTACTGCGTAGGCTTCGCCGCCGAAAGCGGCGACCTCGACGTGCACGGCGAAGAAAAGCGCGCGCGCAAGAAGGTGCCGCTGTTGATCGGCAATCTCGGCCCGCTCACCTTCGGTCAGGACGACAATGAAGTCGTGCTGTTCGAGGCGGGCGGCCGCAAGCCGCTGCCGCGCGCGGCCAAGCGGGCGCTCGCTCAGACGCTCGTCGCCGAAATCGCGCGGCGTCTGCCGGACCCGAGCATCATCTCGTGACGCGCGCGCCGGCGCACCCGTGTGCCGGCGTTGGGCGCCGCGAACACAGGCAAGGAGCAGTACTGCCATGACACTGCTTTCCGTACTCGACCAGTCGCCCGTCATCGCAGGGCACAGCGCGGCGGACGCCATCGCCGCCACCATCGAGCTTGCACAGCTCGCCGACGACCTCGGCTACACGCGCTACTGGTGCGCCGAGCATCACGGCCTGCTCGGCGTGTGCAACCCCTGCCCCGAAGTCATGCTCGCGCGCCTCGGCAGCGTCACGAAGCGCATCCGCATCGGCTCGGGCGGCATCATGCTGCCCTATTACAGCCCCTTCAAGGTCGCCGAACAGTTCATGATGCTCGAAGCGCTCTTTCCAGGGCGCGTCGATCTCGGTGTCGGGCGTGCGCCGGGCGGCGACATGCGTACGGCGCAGGCCGTGGCCGCTGGCGCGTACAACCGGGGCGACCAGTTCACGCAGCAGGTGCAGGATCTCGTCGGCCTGATGGACGGCACGCTCCCCGCCGATCATCTCGCGAGCGGCGTCGTACTGCAGCCGCAGATCCAGACGCGCCCGCAGCTCTGGGTGCTCGGTTCGAGCGACTTCGGCGGCATCCTCGCCGCGCAGCTCGGGCTGCGCTTCTCGTTCGCGCACTTCATCAACGCGCACTTCGGGCATCTCGTGGCCGAGGCCTATCTCGACCGCTTCAAGCCCGGCCACGAAGCGAAGCCGTATCTCGCGTGCGCCGTGTTCGCGATCTGCGCGGACACCGAAGCCGAGGCCGCCGACCTCGAAAAGGCCGTCGACCTGCGCCGCGTGCAGATGGCCTACGGCCTGAACGCGCCGATCCCGAGCCTCGAACAAGGACGCGCGCAGGAATACGGCGAGCGCGAGCAGATCGTGATCGACCGCGAGAAGCCGCGCAGCGTCATCGGCACGCCCGAGAGCGTCACCGAGCGCCTTCTCGCAATCAAGGACAACTTTCGCGCCGACGAACTGATCGTGCTGACCGTTGCGGGCAGCTACAAAGCTCGTCTGCGCTCTTATGAACTGCTCGCCGAGGCGTTCCAGCTGCCTCGCGCCTGAGCGATCCACCACCGGCCCATCAACCTGACTTCATGAAAATCGACATCAAGATCCTGAACGAGCGCATGCGCGACCAGCTGCCCCACTACGCCACGCCGGGCAGCGCCGGCCTCGACCTGCGCGCGTGCCTCGACGCGCCGATCACGCTGGAACCGGGCGAAACGAAGCTCGTGCCGACGGGCCTCGCCATCCACGTGGCCGATCCGGGCTACGCGGCGCTGATCCTGCCGCGCTCGGGCCTCGGCCACAAGCACGGCATCGTGCTCGGCAATCTGGTCGGCCTGATCGACTCGGACTACCAGGGCGAACTGATGATTTCGACCTGGAACCGCGGCCACACCACCTTCACGCTCAACCCGCTGGAGCGCCTCGCGCAGCTCGTGATCGTGCCGGTCGTGCAGGCGCAGTTCAACATCGTCGACGACTTCGAGGCGAGCGAGCGCGGCGCGGGCGGTTTCGGCAGCACGGGCAAGCACTGACCCAGGCGGTAGCGCCGGCAACAAAAAAGCACGCCCCGGCGTGCTTTTTTTTGCGTTCAGACGGAGGCTTCGGTTCGCTGCGCCGCGCCGGGACGCCGACGATACCAGAGCGCATACACCACCACGAGCACCGCGAGAAACGCGAGGCCGTAGGCCAGCGTCATGCGAAATTCGCGCGTAAAGGCCGTGCCGGCCAGAATACCGAGCATCAGCAGCGCGCCCAGCACGCTCGTGAACGGGAAGCCCCACATGCGGAACGCGAGCGGCGCGCCGCCTTCGCGCGCCTGGCGCACGCGGAAAAAAATCTGCGTGACGAAGATCATGAACCACGTGAACATCGCGCCGAACATGGCGATCGACATCATCAGCGTGAACGCTGCCTGCGGCCAGAGCGCGTTGAGCACGGCCGCCACCGCGATGCCGATGGTGGACAGCGAAAGCGCGGCCGTCGGCACGCCGTGGCGCGTGAGACGCCCGAACGCCGCCGGCGCATAGCCCGCGCGCGAGAGGCTGAACATCATGCGCGTGGTGATGTAGAGCTGGCTGTTCATGGCCGAGAGCGCCGCCACGAGCACGATGAAGTTGATCGCGCCCGCCGCGTAGGGCACGCCGGTTGCGGCCATGACTTTCACGAACGGGCTCTCGTTGCCGCCCGCCTGGGTCCAAGGCACGATGGCGAGCATGAGTGCGAGCGTGAGCAGGTAGAACAGCACGAGGCGCAGCACGGTCGCGCGAAACGCGCGCGTGACGGCGCGCTGCGGGTCCTGCGCCTCGGCGGCCGCCACGGCGATCGTCTCCACGCCCAGGTAGCTGAAGAGCGAGACGATCGTCCCGACCCACACGCCCCACCAGCCTCGCGGCAGCAAGCCGCCGTGCGACGTGTAGTTCGCGAAGCCCACGCCGGAGCCGGCCGGCGCGCGCCACACGAACCATGCACCCAGCACGATGAACGCGACGATGGCCGCGATCTTGAGGCTCGAGAACAGATATTCGATGGCGCCGTACGCGCGCACACTCATTGCGTTCACAACGATCAGCGCTGCTGAAAATCCGACGATCCAGTAGAGCCCCGGCACATGGGGCAACCAGAATTTCATGTAAACCGCGATTGCAGCGACTTCGGTGCCCACCGCCAGCACATACGCCGACCAGTACGCATAGCGCACGACGAAGCCAGCGAGCGGCCCGATATAGTGCTCGGCATATGCGCCGAACGAGCCCGATACCGGATGCGCAACGGTCATCTCCGCGAGCGCGCCCATCAACAGCAAGGCGATCAGCGCGCCGATCGCGTAGGAAATGAGCACGCCGGGCCCGGCGAAAGAGATCGCGAAGCCGCTGCCGAGAAAGAGCCCGGTGCCGACCGCGCCACCGATGGCGATCATCGTCATCTGCCCGGCGGACAAGCCCTGACGCAGCCCTTGTTCGCGCTCGACGATGGCTTCGAACGCGCCCGATTTACGTGGTACCACTGTTACACCCCTGCTTCGCGCGAGCGCTACTCAGCGCTGCGCATCAAGAAAACGCCGACGGCGGACAAACGCGCATTTTACCGGCTGACGGCTGGCGCGCCTGCGCGGCACGGCGCAGCACCCAGACCTGTCAGCGCAAATAAAAACGGCGCAGTCCTTTCGGACTGCGCCGTCTTGCCTGAAGGCTGTTTGCGCAGTAGCGCCGCCGCTTATTCCACTTCGACCGCTTCCGGATTGCGCGGCGCCGGCTGCTCGTCGAACGTGAGCTGGACCTTGTCTTCCGCATCGACGTCCACGGTCACGCGGCCGCCGTTCATGAGCTTGCCGAACAGCAGTTCGTCGGCGAGCGCACGGCGGATCGTGTCCTGGATCAGGCGCTGCATCGGCCGCGCGCCCATGAGCGGGTCGAAGCCGTGCTTGGCCAGATGCTTGCGCAGCGCGTCGGTGAAGACCGCGTCGACCTTCTTCTCGTGCAGCTGGTCTTCCAGTTGCATGAGGAACTTGTCGACCACGCGCATGATGATTTCCTCATCGAGCGCACGGAAGCTGATCGTCTGATCGAGCCGGTTGCGGAACTCGGGCGTGAACAGGCGCTTGATATCGGCCAGCTCGTCGCCCTGCTCGCGCCGGGTCGTGAAGCCGATCGTCGACTTGTTCATCGCTTCGGCGCCCGCATTCGTCGTCATGATGATGATGACGTTGCGGAAATCCGCCTTGCGGCCGTTGTTGTCGGTCAGCGTGCCGTGGTCCATCACCTGCAGCAGCACGTTGAAGATGTCCGGGTGCGCCTTCTCGATTTCGTCGAGCAGCAGCACGCAGTGCGGCTTCTTCGTGACGGCTTCGGTAAGCAGACCGCCCTGGTCGAACCCGACGTAGCCCGGCGGCGCGCCGATCAGACGGCTCACCGCATGGCGCTCCATGTACTCGGACATGTCGAAGCGGATCAGTTCGATGCCGAGCGTGAACGCGAGCTGGCGCGCCACTTCGGTCTTGCCGACGCCGGTCGGGCCCGAGAACAGGAACGAGCCGATTGGCTTGTCCGTCTTGCCGAGACCCGCGCGCGCCATCTTGATCGAAGCCGAGAGCGCGTCGATGGCCGGATCCTGGCCGAACACCACGGCCTTGAGATCGCGGTCGAGCGTTTGCAGCTTGCTGCGATCGTCCTGCGACACGCTTTGCGCCGGCACGCGCGCGATCTTCGAGATGATCTCTTCGATCTCGCTCTTGCCGATGGTCTTCTTCTGTTTCGACTTCGGCAGAATGCGCTGGGCCGCGCCCGCTTCGTCGATCACGTCGATTGCCTTGTCGGGCAAGTGACGGTCGGTGATGAAGCGCGCCGACAGTTCAGCGGCCGCGTTCAGCGCGCCCGACGAATACTTCACGCCGTGGTGCTCTTCGAAGCGCGACTTCAGACCGCGCAGGATCGCCACGGTTTGCTCGACGGTCGGCTCGACCACGTCGACCTTCTGGAAGCGCCGCGACAGCGCCGCGTCCTTCTCGAAGATGCCGCGGTATTCCGTGAACGTCGTCGCTCCGATGCACTTGAGCGTGCCCGACGAGAGCGCCGGCTTGAGCAGGTTCGACGCATCCAGCGTGCCGCCCGACGCGGCGCCCGCGCCGATCAGCGTATGAATTTCGTCGATGAACAGAATGGCGTGCGGACGCTCTTTCAGTTCTTTCAGCACCGTTTTGAGGCGCTGCTCGAAGTCGCCGCGATATTTCGTGCCTGCCAGCAGCGCGCCCATGTCGAGCGAGTAGACCTGGGCATCCGCGAGAATGTCCGGCACTTCGCCGCGCGTAATGCGCCAGGCGAGCCCTTCCGCGATCGCGGTCTTGCCGACACCGGCCTCGCCCACGAGCAGCGGATTGTTCTTGCGGCGGCGGCACAGCACCTGCACCACGCGCTCCACTTCCAGTTCGCGACCGATGAGCGGATCGATCCGGCCGTCCTTCGCCATCTGGTTCAGGTTTTGCGTGAACTGGGCGAGCGGGGTTTCCTTCTGGGCGGCGGCGTCTTCGGCTTCGGCATTCGCGTCGCTGGCCTTGGCGGCTTCGCCGCTGCCCGTCTTCGCGATACCGTGCGAAATGAAATTCACGACATCCAGACGCGTGACGCCCTGCTGCTGCAGGTAGTACACGGCGTGCGAGTCCTTCTCGCCGAAGATGGCGACCAGCACGTTCGCGCCCGTCACTTCCTTCTTGCCGTTGGAAGTGGACTGAACGTGCATGATCGCGCGCTGGATCACGCGCTGGAACCCGAGCGTCGGCTGCGTATCGACGTCATCCGTGCCGGGTACCGTAGGGGTATTGTCGTGAATGAAGTTGCGCAGGTTCTGTCGCAGGTCTTCGATATTGGCGGCACACGCGCGCAGCACTTCCGCCGCTGTTGGGTTGTCCAACAGCGCCAGCAGCAGATGCTCGACCGTTATGAACTCGTGCCGCGCCTGACGTGCTTCCATGAACGCCATGTGCAGGCTGACTTCCAGTTCCTGGGCAATCATGCTTCCTCCATCACACACTGCAGCGGATGCCCGGCCTGCCGTGCGTGGGTAACGACTTGCTCAACCTTGGTCGACGCGATGTCTCGCGTATAGACCCCACAAACACCCCTGCCCTCGCGATGGACCTTCAACATGATCTGCGTTGCGGTCTCGCGGTCCTTATTGAAATATTCCTGCACGACCATCACGACGAATTCCATCGGCGTGTAGTCGTCATTCATTAGCACGACCTTGTACATGGAGGGCGGTTTGACCTTTTGCTCCTGCCGCTCCACTACGGTTGAATCCTGCTTGTCCGGGATAATCGCCATACACCCATTCTAAACAACTCGGACAGGCCCGCAATCCTGCCGTAACCTGACCGGCCGGCCGGTGAACCCGGCGCTCCCGACCTGCGACCCGCTGCAAGCAATTCATGCGCCCTGGCCCGGCCCCGATCCCTTGGACCGGCTGCGGGGCCGGTACACAATCCTGCTCTCAGCAGCTTTCACGCCACCGTTGAATTGAGTATCGCACAACCTTGACGTTGCCGTGGGAAGCGACTGTAGGCGCCCGCACGCTCAGTGTCAGATTCCATGGTGCGGTGCATCGCATATGCGTCGCCTGCGCGATTTTTCAAGACACTATCCTGCACCTGCTTTATGCACCGGTGCTTAGCGTCGGCGAAAAGCAGGAAAAACCCTGGAAATGCGCTCTTTACAACGCGTCAAAGGGCGTCTCAAAATATTCTTGACAGCAGAATAAAGACCCTCAACAATCAAGCTGGCACTTTTTTCAACCGCCTTAAATTCGAAAAAATGCCGTTGGTGAGCTTGTGAGGAGGGGGCGATCGCACCGCGATCGTTTAGCTTTTCGAACTGCTCGTGGTAGTGACATGAGTTACAGGGGAAGTTGGTATGGCAACCGGTACGGTCAAGTGGTTCAACGACGCGAAGGGTTTCGGGTTCATTACGCCGGATGAAGGCGGTGAGGACCTGTTCGCTCACTTTTCGGCTATTCAAATGAATGGCTTCAAGACCCTCAAAGAAGGGCAGAAGGTGAGCTTCGAGGTCGTGCAAGGCCCGAAGGGTAAACAGGCATCGAACATTCAGGCAGCAGCCTGATCTGTTCGGTACCCGTACCTTGGAAACCCGGCTTCGGCCGGGTTTCTTTTTGGCGTCATGGTTTTTTAACGTTCGCGTGCTAGCTCACGCGCAACGTGCCCATCATGCCGAGATCCTCGTGCTCGAGGATGTGGCAATGAAACATGCGGTCGCCCGCCTCGTGCTGGACGGTTGCGATATGCACCGTTTCGCCGGGCCGCACGTTCACCGTGTCGCGCCATGCCAGCAGTTCCTCCTCCTTGCGCACGCCGCCGAGCTCGCGCGCCAGCACCTGAAATTGCGTACCGTGCAGATGAAACGGATGATCCATGTCCGTGCCGTTTGCTATCGTCCAGTGCTCGACTTCGCCGCGCCGGCTCGCCAGCGTCACGCGCGCAGGATCGAAGACCGCCCCGTTCACCATGAACTGCATGCCGCGCGGCATGGGCTGCGTGGACGCGCCCGGTGCGTGCATCGCTTTCATGTCCATGGCCTCGCTGAACAGCACGCGTTTTTGCGGAACCGTTAGCGGACCTGAAGAAACGAGCGGCGCGATCTCGCGCAGGCGCGCCGGGAGTGCCGATTGTGTCGCGCTGGCCGGTGCGAAGCCAACGCTCGCCAGGATCAGCGATGGCCCCGCAGGCAAGCTGCCGTGCGTCATCGCCATCTTGTGGCGGTCGTATTGCGCGGCAATCAGCGACGCACGCGAGGCGCCCTGCCCCACGCGCACGATCAGCTCCGCGCGTTCGCCCGGCGCGAGCAAGAGCGAGGTGACGCCCTCGCGCGGCGCGCCCAGCAGCCCGCCGTCGGTCCCCACCTGCGTGAAGGCGCGGCCGTCGTCGAAGGCGAGTTGCAGATAGCGCGCGTTACAGCCATTCCAGACGCGCCAGCGCTCGTCGCGCACGACCTCGATGTGTGGCTGACGCGCACCGTTCACGAGCACGTACTGACCTTCGCGGCCGTTCATCCAGTCCATCATGCTATTCGCGGGAATGGTCCCGTCTGCCGAGAGCTTCAGGTCGGACACGAACAGATGCCGCTCGGGCCACGCCGCGAGTGGATCGTCGGCGGCGCGCACGACGAAAGGCCCCGCCAGTCCGCGGAACACCTGCTCCGAACTCAGCATGTGCGGATGCGGGTGATACCAGTAGGTGCCTGCGCTCCCCTGCGGCAGCGTGAAGCGATAAACATGCTGCTCGCCCGGCGCGACGGGTTTCGACGGATTGCCGTCCTGGTCGGGCGGCACGGGCAGGCCGTGCCAGTGGATCGTCGAAGGCTGGGGCAGCCGGTTCACGAAGGTGATTTCGACGGTGTCGCCCTCGCGTACGTCGATCAATGGACCGATGGCCGGGCCGTCGTTTTCGGCCGCTGCGAGCGCATCGTATTGCCAGAAGACGGTTTGCGGCTTTCCGGGCAACAGCGCACGCGCAGCGGGCTGCGCGACGAGTGTCGCGCGAAACTGGCCCGGCTCGCGGCTCTGGTTGGCGAGCGTGCGCAGCGCGTCAAGCGGCGCACCGGCGGGCAATGCATCGGCAGGCGCGAGCGAGCCTTGCGACTGCATCATGCCGCCCGACATAGACGGCATGTCCGTCATGCCGTGCATGGCGTGCATCGCATCACCCGCACCTTGCGCGAATGCATGGCGCGCGAACAGGGTCGCGGTGGCGGCGCTCAACGCGCCGGATAGAAATGCTCTTCGTTTCATCGATGAAATCCTCATACCTCGTTCATGCCTGGGCACGCGGCGCGCAATAACACGCACGCCGTGCGCGCGGGATTCGTTTCGCTCACGCGAAGTGCGAGCGACGTAATTCGCCCGGAGCGAGCGGCCCGGCTCAGGCGATTGGAGGAGGTAAAGGAGGCGCGTGCGTAATGCCGGCGCGCAAGGCTGCGGGAAGCACGATAAGCGTGGAACGAGCACCGCTTTGAGCGTCGAATGCGCTCACGGCGCAAGGCACGCTGCAATGCGCGCAGCAGCCCGCGACGCAGCAACTCGCGCCGCAACCAGAATGCGTGCCGTGACCGCGCGTGCTCGTCCCGGCGCAACGATCGCTGACGAACACGTGCGGCGTGCGTGCGGCGTGCGCCGTCAGTGCATCGTGCTGCGCGTGCTCGCACGCCATCGCGCCGCGCATGGAAAGCAGCGCGAGCAGGCAGACGAGAAGGAAGCGATAGACGACTGGCACGTTGAACGAAACCGCGGATGAACTCGATTGACCGGTGCCATGATAGCGCACGGACTGATCGAAGTCGGTTAGCCCATCCATTCGTGACGGATTTGCGGCGAGCCGGATAAAAAAAGACCGGCAGATCTTTCGGTCTGCCGGCTTTTTCTACTGGGACAGCGATGAGCCGTCTTGCGCCTACATATTCTCGATCATCACCTGCCCGAAGCCCGAGCACGACACCTGCGTCGCCCCTTCCATCAAACGCGCGAAGTCATAGGTCACACGCTTTTGCAGAATCGACTTCTCCATCGAGGCAATGATGAGGTTCGCTGCTTCGAACCAGCCGAGATGGCGCAGCATCATTTCCGCCGAAAGAATTTCGGAGCCCGGATTCACATAGTCCTTGCCCGCATACTTGGGGGCCGTGCCGTGAGTCGCCTCGAACATCGCCACGGAGTCCGAAAGATTCGCGCCCGGTGCGATACCGATGCCGCCCACCTGTGCCGCCAACGCGTCGGAAATGTAATCCCCGTTCAGGTTCAGCGTGGCGATCACGTCGTATTCGGCCGGGCGCAGCAGGATCTGCTGCAGGAAGGCATCGGCGATCACGTCCTTGATCACGATGTCGCCGCCCGTCTTCGGATTCTTGATCTTCATCCACGGGCCGCCGTCTATCAGTTCTGCTGCGAACTCCTTCTGCGCGAGCGCATAACCGTAGTCGCGGAACGCGCCTTCGGTGTACTTCATGATGTTGCCCTTGTGCACGAGCGTGACCGAGCGGCGCTCGTTGTCGATCGCATACTGGATCGCCTTGCGCACGAGACGCTCCGTGCCCTCGCGCGAGACCGGCTTGACGCCGACGCCAGAAGTGTCCGGGAAGCGGATCTTCGCCACGCCCATCTCTTCGCGCAGGAACTTGATGAGCTTCTTCGCGCCTTCGGACTCCGCGGGCCATTCGATGCCCGCATAGATATCTTCCGAGTTCTCGCGGAAAATGACCATGTTGACCTTCTCCGGCGCGCGCACCGGCGAGGGCACGCCCTTGAAGTACTGCACGGGGCGCAGGCACACGTACAGATCGAGCTGCTGGCGCAGCGCGACGTTGAGCGACCGGATGCCGCCGCCAACCGGCGTCGTCAGCGGTCCCTTGATCGACACTACGTATTCCTTCACGACGTCGAGCGTTTCTTCGGGCAGCCACACGTCGGGACCGTAGACCCGGGTTGCCTTCTCGCCCGCGTAGATTTCCATCCAGTGAATCTTGCGCTTGCCGCCATAGGCCTTTTCGACTGCCGCATCGACCACCTTCAGCATGACCGGCGTAATGTCCACGCCCGTTCCATCGCCTTCGATGTACGGGATGATCGGCTGGTCTGAGACGTTGAGCGAAAAGTCCGGATTGACGGTGATCTTTTCACCGCCGGTCGGAACCACGATGTGCTGATACGGCATGATCGACTCCAGTAAGGGCAAGGCTGTTGTAGCGGGTGTGACGCGGCGCTCGGCGCCTCGCGGCGGCGGCGAAGCCTTCTCGCCCGGCGAGAAAAGCATCTCGCCGTTATGGCTTCGCGACAACCGGCGCGGTCGATATTCGCAGCAAGACTGTCCAGAGACACGCGACGCACGGCGCGCAACGTAGCGGAGTAGCGGCATACCGGGCGGCTTGCCTGGCGGCGCGAACGCCCGTCGGCGTGAGGGTCTGGCGGCTATTCTAGCCCACGCCTCGCGCATGCGTGCCGCGCCCTTCACACGAACGCCGGCGCAAGGCAAGCCACTTGCGGTGCTGCAGCGCCACATGGCGAACACGTTCGCGCCGCGCGCGCGCCGTCCTCACATGGGATCGCCGTAGCGCAAAGGAGTGATCCGGCTCGCTCCTGTCTTATGTCTTATATAAGATGAAAAAATCGGTGAAACGTAATATGCATTAAGATCTCGGCGCTAGCCAAGTCATCCATTCGTACCCGTCGCCCTGTCATGCGTTTGATCGCCCTCAATAAACCGTTCGGCACGATCTGCCAGTTTTCGCCGCACGAAACCCGTCAGTCTCTCGCGGACTGGGTGAAGGTGCCGGGCGTCTATCCCGCGGGCCGTCTCGACTCCGATAGCGAAGGTCTCCTGCTCCTCACCGACGACGGCGCCTTGCAGGCGCGCATTGCCGAACCGAAACGCAAGCTCGTGAAGCGCTATTGGGCGCAAGTGGAAGGTGAACCCGATGCGGGTGCGCTTGCCGCGCTCGAACGCGGCGTCGATCTCGGTGACTTCGTGACGCAGCCGTGTCGAACAAGAATCATTGTTGAGCCCGAAAATTTGTGGCCGCGTAATCCGCCGATTCGTTATCGCGCGTCAATCCCCACCACGTGGGTCGAGATTGCGATCAGCGAAGGCAAGAACCGCCAGGTGCGACGCATGACCGCGGCAGTGGGCTATCCAACGTTGCGGCTCGTACGCGTAGCGATCGGCGCGCTCGATATTTTTTCGCTTGGTCTTGCGCCCGGCGAAAGCATCGACGTGCCCACCCATGCGCCCTGGCAAACCACGTCTCACAAACACAAGTGATTGTTGCGCAAGCACTTTTCGCGTGCTGATCGATTTTTTTCGAATCACGCGGCACGTCCCTCGCCTTTCTGTTGCGTCTCGTTACGAAGCAAATGAAAAGTTTGCGTCAACCGTCTCGCGAGACCATGCGTTATTCGACGCAGATGCCGCCAGAAGCTATCCGGCATCCAGCCTTCAGGGTCCTCGCAGCAATGTACGGTCCCGACCGCTGGCAGACGCAGAAATCAAATTCACGTGAATTTGTTGAAAGCGACTGTCAACCGAAAGGTGGATGGCACGTTTACCGACCTGACTCCAAAAACCGGGTCATTTGGTTAATCAACTCAAGCTTGAGGATTCACAACATGAACAAACTGATCGCTGCTCTGGTCGCTGGTCTCTTCGCATCGGCTGCATTCGCACAAGCTTCGGCTCCGGAAGCTGCTTCGGCTGCTCCGGCTGCTGCTGCTTCGGCTGCTCACAAGTCGACGCACAAGAAGGCACACAAGAAGTCGTCGCACAAGAAGGCAGCGAAGGCTGAAGCCGCTTCGGCAGCTTCGGAGTAAGCTTGTTGTAAGACGCATGTAGAAACGGCACGCGTTGCCGCTCTTCAGCGCGACGAAAGGCAGAGCGCCGCAAGGCGTTCTGCCTTTTTGTTTGGCTGCCTGATTTTTAGCCACTTTTTTGACATGCACGCTCGCCGCATCACGTCGATGACGTGAACCGCGCCGCGCATTTTTGACCCGTTCTGACCTGGTCGCGTAACATGCGCGGATTAACCTACAGCAAGGAGTCTCTCGTGCGATTTTCCCTGCGCTCGTTCTTCGTGCGCTGCGCGCTTGTCGTCGCATTGCCATTGGCCGCTTTCGCGGCGCTCACGTTCACCGCGACGGCCACGTCGAGCATCGCCCAGGCGCAGCAGATGCCGCCGGGCGCCAAACAGCCGGGCGAATTTCCGCGCGTAAAGCTCACGGCAGGCATGTTCGTGATCGACGCAGCGGTGGCCGCCAACGACGCGGACCGTGAACAAGGCCTCATGTACCGTTCGCAGCTCGGGCCCAATGAAGGCATGCTGTTCGTGTTCGGCGAAAACGCCGTGCACTGCTTCTGGATGAAGAACACGCTGATCCCGCTGTCGATCGCGTTCATTCGCGCCGATGGCACGATCACCGACATCGACGAGATGCAGGCCGAAACGACCAACAACCACTGCCCGCGCAACAACGGCACCTTCGCGCTCGAAATGCCCAAGGGCTGGTTCACGGCGAAGGGCATCAAGCCCGGCATGGTGATTCAGGGACTGCCGCCGCTGCAATAAGCGCGCGGTGATCCAGCGCGCCCCATTCGCGCGCTGCGCGAACAGCGCAAGCCGGCCCCGCACGCACGCGGCGCCGGCTTTTTTTGCGCCCGCCTGCCCGCCGGCGCACCGCCTGACGGCGCTGCGCGGCGCCGTCGCCGCTTCCCGCGCCGCGGCATACGCCCTGCAAAACCGGCGCGCAAGCGCTATCCTATAAACCCCCGCATGGCGCGTGCCACCAAGGCGCGCGCCTGCGGCGCATCGGGCTGCGCGCTGGCCGCGCCGCGTGCCGCCCGGCAGCTTCCATGGCGCGTCATTCCAAGGAGATCACCGTGCCTCGCAAGACCCCCATCGAGCGCTATCGCAACATCGGGATCAGCGCTCACATCGACGCCGGCAAAACCACGACGACCGAGCGCATCCTTTTCTATACCGGCGTGAATCACAAGCTCGGCGAGGTTCACGACGGCGCGGCGACCATGGACTGGATGGAGCAGGAACAGGAACGCGGCATCACGATCACCTCGGCCGCAACCACTGCGTTCTGGAAGGGCATGGCCGGCAATTACCCCGAACACCGCATCAACATCATCGACACCCCGGGGCACGTGGACTTCACGATCGAAGTCGAGCGCTCCATGCGCGTGCTCGACGGCGCGTGCATGGTGTACGACTCCGTGGGCGGCGTGCAGCCGCAGTCGGAAACCGTGTGGCGCCAGGCGAACAAGTACAAGGTGCCGCGCATCGCGTTCGTCAACAAGATGGACCGCGTGGGCGCGGACTTCTTCCGCGTGCAGCGGCAGATCGGCGAGCGTCTGAAGGGCGTGGCCGTGCCTATCCAGATTCCGGTGGGCGCGGAAGATCACTTCCAGGGCGTGGTCGATCTCGTGAAGATGAAGGCGATCGTCTGGGACGACGAGAGCCAGGGCGTGAAGTTCGAGTACGAGGAGATTCCCGCGAATCTCGTCGAACTCGCGCACGAGTGGCGCGGGAAGATGATCGAAGCCGCCGCCGAGGCCGACGAAACGCTGCTCGAGAAGTACCTTCACGATCACGAAAGCCTGACCGAAGACGAAATCAAGGGCGGCCTGCGCAAGCGCACGATCGCCAACGAGATCGTGCCGATGCTCTGCGGCAGCGCGTTCAAGAACAAGGGCGTGCAGGCCATGCTCGACGCCGTGATCGACTATCTGCCCTCGCCGGTGGACGTGCCCGCGATTCTCGGCCACGACCTCCACGACAAGGAAATCGAGCGCCACCCGAGCGACGACGAGCCGTTCTCCGCGCTCGCCTTCAAGATCATGACCGACCCGTTCGTCGGCCAGTTGATCTTCTTCCGCGTCTATTCGGGCGTGGTGAATTCGGGCGACACGGTGCTCAACGCGACCAAGGACAAGAAGGAGCGCCTGGGCCGCATCCTGCAGATGCACGCGAACGAGCGCAAGGAAATCAAGGAAGTGCGCGCGGGCGACATCGCGGCCGCGGTGGGCCTGAAGGAAGCGACGACGGGCGACACGCTCTGCGATCCGGCGCATGCCATCGTGCTCGAAAGGATGATCTTCCCAGAGCCGGTGATCTCGCAGGCCGTCGAGCCGAAGACCAAGGCCGACCAGGAGAAGATGGGCATCGCGCTTAATCGCCTCGCGCAGGAAGACCCGTCGTTCCGCGTGCAGACCGATGAAGAGTCCGGCCAGACCATCATCTCGGGCATGGGCGAGCTGCACCTCGAAATTCTCGTCGACCGCATGAAGCGCGAGTTCGGCGTGGAGGCGACCGTCGGCAAGCCGCAGGTCGCGTATCGCGAGACCGTGAAGAACAAGGTCGAGGACATCGAAGGCAAGTTCGTCAAGCAGTCGGGCGGGCGCGGCCAGTATGGCCACGCGGTGATCTCGCTCGAACCGCAGCCGCCGGGCAAGGGCTACGAGTTCGTCGACGCCATCAAGGGCGGCGTGATTCCGCGCGAGTTCATCCCGGCGGTCGACAAGGGTATTCAGGAAACGCTCAAGGCAGGCGTGCTCGCGGGCTACCCGGTGGTCGACACGAAGGTCACGCTCACGTTCGGCTCGTACCACGACGTGGACTCGAACGAAAACGCCTTCCGCATGGCCGGTTCGATGGCCTTCAAGGAAGCGATGCGCAAGGCCAAGCCAATCCTGCTCGAGCCGATGATGGCCGTGGAAGTGGAGACGCCCGAGGACTTCATGGGCAACGTGATGGGCGATCTGTCGAGCCGTCGCGGCATCGTACAGGGCATGGAGGACATCGCGGGCGGCGGCGGCAAGATCGTGCGCGCCGAAGTGCCGCTCTCGGAGATGTTCGGCTACTCCACGTCGCTGCGCTCGCTCACGCAAGGCCGCGCCACCTACACGATGGAGTTCAAGCACTACGCGGAAACCCCGCAGAACGTGGCCGAAGCGGTCATCAACGCGAAGAAGGCGTAAGTCAGGCGACGTGCAGGCGTTGCCGTGCACACGAAAGCCCGTCCCCTTGCGGACGGGCTTTTTTGCATGCGCGCGGCGCAATTTTGACCATGCCACAATGGGGCGATAACGCTGCGACGCCCACAGTCAAGGAGACACGACGATGAGTCACGAACACGACCATGAGCATCCTCATGAACACCCCCGCGACGACGCCCCCATCGACTGGCGCGAAAACGGCGTCAAGGTGATACGCGGCGATCAGCTCGACACGAACACGGCGCAAACGCCCGGCATGAACCGTGCGGCCGCGATCAACGCGGCGCGCGTCGGCGCGCAGAAAATCTGGGCGGGCACGGTGACGATCCATCCGAACGCAAAGACCGGCGCGCATCATCACGGCGCGCTGGAAAGCGTGATCTACGTCGTGCGCGGTCACGCGCGCATGCGCTGGGGCGAGCATCTGGAGTTCACGGCCGAGGCGGGCCCGGGCGACTTCATCTTCGTGCCGCCCTTTGTGCCGCACCAGGAGATCAACGCGAGCACCGACGATCCGCTCGAATGCGTGCTCGTGCGCAGCGACAACGAGGCCGTCGTGGTGAACCTGAACATCGACGCCGTCGAAGCCCCGGAAACCGTGTACTGGGTCGATCCCATCCACCGTCATCCGCACGACCATTGAGCGCCCGGCAGCCCATACCGCCTTCCACGACGCAATGACGCAATGACGACGCCAGCCGCCTCGCTCCGCGCCCGCCTGATTCCGCTCTATGCCGCGCTCATCGCCGCCAATCTCGGCGCGTGGGCGTGGGCGCTGATCGCGTTTCGCCACTATCCGCTGCTCCTCGGCACGGCGGCGCTCGCCTACGGCTTCGGCCTGCGCCACGCGGTGGACGCCGACCATATCGCCGCCATCGACGCCGTCACGCGCAAGCTCATGCAGCAGGGCCAGCGCCCGCTCGGCGTGGGTCTGGCGTTCTCGCTCGGCCATTCGACAGTCGTGATCGCCGCCACGCTCGGCATCGCACTCACGGCGCTCTCGCTGCATGGCCGCTTCGAGCAGTTCCACGAGATCGGCTCGACCGTCGGCACGCTCGTTTCGTCGACGTTCCTGCTCGTGCTCGCCGGCGTGAACCTCGTGATCCTGCGCGACGTGTGGATGCGTTACCGCCGCGCGCAGCAAGGCGACGACGCAGCACTCGCCGCCGACGCGCCCGCGCCCGCCGGCCTCTTCTCGCGCGCGCTGCGGCCGCTCTTTGCGCTCGTCACGAAAAGCTGGCACCTGTACCCCGTGGGCGTGCTGTTCGGCCTCGGCTTCGACACCGCCACTGAAATCGGCCTGCTCGCCATTGCCGCCGCCGAAGCGGGCAAGGGCCTGCCGATCTATTCGATTCTCGTGTTCCCCGCGCTCTTCACGGCAGGCATGACGCTCGTCGATTCCACCGACAACGTATTGATGGTCCACGCCTACGGCTGGGCGATGGACGATCCCAGGCGCAAGCTCTACTACAACGCGAGCATCACGTTCGTCTCGGCGCTCGTGGCGATCTTGATCGGCGGCGTGGAAGCGCTCGGGCTCCTCGCCGACAAGCTCGGCGCGAGCGGCGGCGTGTGGACCCTCATCGCCGGCCTGAACGAGCGCTTCGGCGAGCTGGGCTACGGCATCGTCGCGGCATTCATCGCCTGCTGGATCGGCTCGGTGCTGTTCCATCGCTGGCGCCGGCCCGCCGCGGCCCGCTAAAGCACTCTCACGGCTGCACGGCGCGCCACGCGCGCGCAACCCCGCGAAACCCTACCCTTCGCCTCGTTTGCCGAAAGCGCGTAAACTAGGCCCAGCTATTGCGCTCCCGTTGTATTCGATAGCCCCGTCAATCGTTTCACTTTGCTGCACCCATTCGTCGTCTGCCGTACCGCATGCCGCCGTCGCGCAAGCCCCCGGGCCTCGCGCGTCCCCTGAACGGAAAACGCACGGAAACCCGCACCGATGAAACGACCGCAGTCCCGCCGTCCGCATGACGTGTCCCACCCGTCCCGCCTCGAAGCGCTGCGCCCTCAGGCCGGCGATCACGGCAACCACGCCCTCGACGAATTCGCTGCCGGCCGCCTCACGCGCCGCGAGCTGCTGCGCTATGCCAGCGCGGTGGGCCTCACGGCACTGCCTGGGTTTGCGGGACTCGCCGTGCCGCGCGGCGCGCACGCCCAGGGCGCGGGGAAGCCCGGCGACCAGACGATCCGCGTGGCGCACCTGATGCCCGCGGGCGCCGTCGATCCGCTCACCGTGACCGATGCTGGCGCGCTGTGTCTTCTGAACCAGACCGGCGAATTCCTCGCCAACGACGACGCGCAAGGCCATCTGCAACCCGCCCTCGCGCTCTCGTGGCAAGCCAACGCCAAAGCGGACGTCTGGACGTTCAAGCTGCGCCCCAACGTGAAATTCCACGACGGCCAGCCGTTCGGCGCGAAGGACGTGGTGGCGACCTTCGATCGCCTCGCCGACCCCGCAACCGGCTCGGCGGCGCTCTCGGTGCTCAAGGGCGTGCTTTCGAAAGGCGGCACGAAGGCCGTCGACGATCACACGGTCGAGTTCCACCTCGACGCGCCCAACGGCAACTTCGCCTACTACGTTTCTTCGGACAACTACAACGCCGTGATGCTGCCCGCCAACTATGCGGGCAATTACGAAAAGAGCTTTATCGGCACCGGGCCGTTCAAGCTCGACAAATTCGAACCGCGCCGAGGCGTGAGCTTCGTGCGCAATCCCGACTACTGGGGCGACAAGGCGCTGCCCGCGCGCGTGGAGTTCGCCTTCTACGCCGACGAGCAGGCGCAGTTGCTCTCATTGCAAGGCCACCAGGCCGACGTGATGGGCACCTTCACCGTGCAGGGCGGCATCGGCATCCTGAACAATCCCGACTTCAAGGTGATCGGCGTGCGCTCTAGTGCGCACCGCCAGATCCACATGCGCAACGACTCGCCCACGTTCAAGGACAAGCGCGTCCGCCAGGCGCTCGCGCTTGCGCTCGATCGCGACGTGCTCGTGCGCGGGCTGTTCAAGGGCCGCGCCGTGGTGGGCAACGACAGTCCGTTCGCGCCCATCTTCCCTTCCACGGCGACCGACGTGCCGCAGCGCAAGATCGATGTCGCGAAGGCACGCCAGTTGCTCGCGCAGGCGGGCGTCGCCAACGGCTTCGACGTGACGCTCACCACCGAGAAGTACATGGAGATACCGGACCTCGCCGTGGTCGTGCAGAACGCGGCGAAGGCGGTCGGCATTCGCATCGCGCTTAAGGTGGAAAGCCAGTCGCAGTACTACGGCGCGGGCACGTTCGGCAAATCGGACTGGCTCGACTCGCCGCTCGGCATGACCGACTATGGGCACCGCGGCGTGCCGAACGTGTTTCTCAACGCGCCGCTCACCTCGGGCGGCACGTGGAATGCTGCGCACTTTCGCAACGCGCAGTACGACAAGCTGGTCGCGCAGTTCGCGGCGACGCTCGACGTGGCGGCCCAGAAGCAGGTGGCGAGGCAGATCCAGACGCTGCTGCTCGACGAGACGCCCGTGATCATCCCGTACTTCTACGACCAGTTGATCGCACAGCGCGCCGTGCTTTCGGGCGTGCGCTTCACGGCGCTCGCCCAGCTCTATTTCGACCGCGCGACGCTCGCCGCCTGAACCGGCCCTAGCGCACCCGAAACGGAGGTCCGATGGCTACTCCGCTCCCGCCCATGCCGAATCCGGCCGGCACCGCGCGCGCGTTCGCCCCGCGCGCGGGCGTCGCACGCTTTCTCGGCCGGCGCGCCGCCTGGGCGATTTTCACGCTCTGGCTGCTTTCGGTGCTCGTGTTCGCGGGTGGCCAGCTGCTGCCGGGCGACATCGGCCGCGCCGTGCTGGGCCCGCTCGCCGACGCGCGCGCCGTTGCCGCGCTCAATCACGCGCTCGGCGCCGACCGGCCGGTGCTCGACCAGTACGTTTCGTGGATCACCCATGCGCTGCGCGGCGACTTCGGCATGTCGTGGAGCTACAAGCAGCCCGTCGCGCCGTTCGTGGGCGACGCGCTCCTGCAGTCGGCCAGGCTCGGCCTGCTTGCGTTCGTGGTGGTGGTGCCGCTCGGCATTGCGGGCGGCGTATGGGCGGCGCTCCACGAAGGCCGCCTGATCGACCGCGCGATCAGCACGGGCGGCCTGTGCGCGAGCGCCGTGCCGGAGTTCGTCTCGTCGATCGTGCTGATCCTCATCTTCGGCGTGTGGCTGCGCTGGCTGCCCATCGAGGCCACCGCGCCCAGCGGCGCGGGCGCGCTCGAACAATTGCGGCATCTCGTGCTGCCCGTGCTGCCGCTCGTGCTCGTGTTCTTCGGCTATCTCGCGCGCATCGCGCGCGCGGGCACCATCACGGCGCTCGACGCCGATTACACGCGCACCGCGATTCTCAAGGGGCTGCCGAGCCACGTCGTGATCGTGCGGCACGTGCTGCGCAATGCGCTGCTGCCCAGCGTGACGGTGGCGGCCACGCAGCTCGGGTATCTGATCGGCGGGCTCGTCGTGGTCGAATCGCTGTTCCGCTATCCGGGCGTAGGCTCTCTCATCTTCAACGCCGCGAAGGCCAAGGACTTCCCGTTGCTCGAAGCGGGTGTGCTCGCGGTGGGCGCGGTCTATACACTTGCCAATCTCGCCGCCGACGCCCTGCACGCGTTGCTCGACCCGCGCCTGCGCGCGCCGGGAGGCGCATGAACCATATGGCATCCGAAGCTATTTCCCCGGGCGACGAACCGCCTGATGCGCGGCCGCCAGGCGAACCTGGCGAAGAAGCGCTCGCCGACACGCGTCTACGCGACACGCTGCATCTGCTGCTGCGCTCGCCCTCGTTCGTCGCGGGTGCGCTGATCCTCTTGTGGTGGATCGTCTGTGCGCTCGCGGGCGTGTGGTTCGCACCGCACGACGCCTACGCGTCCGATCCGCTCAGCTCGCTCCTGCCACCGGACCATACGCACTGGTGCGGCACCGATCAGCTCGGACGCGACATCTGCTCGCGCGTGATCGTGGGCGCGCGCGACATCCTCACGATCGCACCGCTCGCCACGCTCGTCGGCACGCTCGCGGGCGCGGCGCTCGGGCTCGTCACGGGTTATTTCGAAGGCGTATTAGGCACGCTCGTCGCGCGCACGCTCGACGCCGTGCTCGCGCTGCCGCTCGTGATCGTGGCGCTGCTCGTGCTCGCGGCCGTGGGCGCCTCGAATCTCGCCGTGGTGCTCGTGATCGGCATTACGTTTGCGCCGCTGATCGCGCGCACGGTGCGCGCGGCGGTGCTCGCCGAACGCCATCTCGACTACGTGGCGGCGGCTCGCTTGCGCGGCGCGAATGCGCTCGCCGTGATGTTCACCGAAATCTTGCCGAACGTCTGGCCGCCCATCGTCGTCGAGGCGACAGTGCGTCTCGGCTATGCGATCTTCGCGGTGGCGACGCTCTCGTTCCTCGGCTTCGGCATCCAGCCGCCGTCCGCCGACTGGGGGCTCGCGCTCGCCGATTCGTACACGCTGCTCGCGGGCGGCGCATGGTGGACCGTGGCATTCGACGCGCTCGCCATCGCCTCGCTCGTGGTGGCCGTGAACCTGATCGCCGACAGCCTGCGCGAGGTGCTCCAATCGTGAACCGCCCCGCTTCTTCACGCCCCGCTCTCGCCACCTTCAGCGCGCCGCGCGACGACGACGCGCTCGCGCTCGTCGGCCTCACTGTCGCTTACCGCGTGCGCGGGCGCGACCGCGACGTGCTCACCGACGTCTCGCTACGCATCCGGCGTGGCGAAGCGTATGGTCTCGTAGGCGAATCGGGCTGCGGCAAGTCGACGGTCGCGCTCGCCGCACTGCGCTATCTCCCGCGCAACGGCCGCGCGAAGGCCGGGCGCATCGCGATTGCGGGCGACGACGTGCTCGCGCTCGACGCCGATGCCCTGCGCACGCTGCGCGCCAACGCCGTTTCGATGGTCTATCAGGACCCCGCCAGCGCGCTCAACCCCACGCTCACGATTGCCCGCCAGCTGAACGAAGCGTTCGAAGCTGCGGGCGCCGACGCGAGCGTGGCCCGCTCGCGCTCGCACGCGATGCTCGAACGCGTGCGCATTGCCGATCCGGGCCGCGTGCTGGCGAGCTATCCGCATCAGCTCTCGGGCGGCATGCAGCAGCGCGTCGTGATCGCGATGGCGCTCGCGTCGAACCCCGCGCTCCTGATCCTCGACGAACCGACCACGGGCCTCGACGCCACCGTCGAGGCCGAGGTGCTCGACCTCATCGCGAAGCTGCGTGCGGAGCTGGGCATGGCGGTGCTGCTCATCAGCCACGACCTCGCGGTGATCGGGCGCATGTGCGAGCGCGTGGGCGTGCTCTACGCGGGACGGCTCGTGGAGGAAGGCGCCACGCGCGACGTGTTCGAGCGGGCACGGCATCCGTACACGGTCGGCCTGCTGCGCTGCCTGCCGGCGCAGGGGCGCAACAAGCATGCGGGCGCGCTCGACACGATACCGGGCGAGTTGCCGGCGCCTGGCGTCAGTGCGCCCGGCTGCATCTACGCACCGCGCTGTCGCCTGGCCGACGCACGTTGCCGCGTGGAAGCGCCACCGCCGCATCGCATGACGTCGCCGCACGGCGAGCAGATGTCGCGCTGCCACTATCACGAACGCGCGATGGAATTGCCGTTCGGGAATCTGATCGGAGGCGGCGACGGTTCGCAGACCTCGAGCGATGGCCCTTCGAATGGCGAAGCCGAACCGCGCGTCGTATTGCGCGCGCTCGACGTCTCGCGCACCTTCGGACACGGCGCGCAAGCCGTGCGCGCACTCGACGGCGTATCGATCGAGCTGCATGCGGGCGAGACGCTCGGCCTTGTGGGCGAATCGGGCAGCGGCAAGACGACACTCGCGCGCATGCTGCTCGGCCTGCACGCGCCCGACGCGGGCGGCGCCGTCGAGCTCGACGGCAAGCGCCTGCACGCCCACGTCGCGCGGCGCCGAGCCGGCGAGCGCGCGGCGCTGCGCGTCGTGTTCCAGCATCCGGACGCCTCGCTCAATCGCGCGCTGCCCGTGAAACGCCTGATCGAGCGCGCGCTTTCCCGGGCGCGCGACGACGCGTCGACGACTCACCAAGCCTCAGACGAATCGCGTATCGCGGGTCTGCTCGAAGCCGTGCGCGTGCCGGCGCGTTATCTCGTGGCGCGCGCGCGGCAACTTTCGGGCGGCCTCAAGCAGCGCGTGGCGATCGCCCAGGCGTTCGCGGGCGAGCCGCGCATCGTGATCTGCGACGAACCCACCTCGGCGCTCGACGTCTCCGTGCAGGCAGCGATTCTCAACCTGCTCGCACGCCTGCAGCGCGAACGCGGCGTGAGCTACCTGTTCATTTCGCACGACCTCGACGTCGTGCGCTATCTCGCCGATCGCATCGTCGTGCTCTACGCGGGCCGCGTCGTGGAAAGCGGACCGGCCGGCGCGGTGTTCGACGGCCCCTGGCATCCGTATACGGAAACGCTGCTGGCCGCGCGTGCGCTCGGCGCGGCAACGGCCAACGGTGCGACGGCCGCGGGGCGCGGCTGCATTTTCAGCGCGCACTGCCCGCGCAAGCTCGGCGCCATTTGCGAGGAAGCGCCCCCACCGCTTACCGACGCGGGCGGCGGCCATCGCATTCTCTGCCACATTCCCGTAGACGAATTGCGCGCACAACAGAACGCCACCACGGCCACACAAGCGGCGACCTGACGGTGCGATAGCGCTCATATCGCATCCGGCTTCGTTGCGCTGTCCGCTTTCGCAACGCGAATCGCGCCATTGAGCGCGCGCGTTTCATCGCCGTAACGTTTTCTGCGTTTTTCCGCCGCGCGGGCGAAACATCAATTGTTAAGTCCACCCCGCACGCCTTTCCCCGGCCGATGGCACAAAACTGGCTACATCGGCACCAGGCATCCGGCCGCTGCAAATCCAGTGCAATCCGCCCCGACACGCGCGGGGCGTCGCACCGGGCACACGGATGACCGGCCGCTCGACGCGCTTGTAATCTGCCGTCCCACGCCATGGGTTGCGGCAATCCACAAGTAGTCCTGCGCAAACCGGTCATCCAGCGCGCGGCCTGACCGGGTGCCTTGTGTTTGGCGAGTACCGCTCCAGCCGGATCGAACCCAATACGCCGGCGCGAAGCGGGGTTGCGAGCCTGATGGAGTCGGCGCACGCGCACAAGGCGTGCAGCCTGCACGGGGGCTTGGGAGACGACAGCGCATCACGCTGCCGCCTTGCGGGGAGAACAAGATGAAAAAGACTAACATTCATCAGTACTGCGATTGGATAAGACGGGGAGCAGGCATGTGCGCAGTGGGCGCGGGCATTTGGTTTCCCGCGATCTCTGCGCACGCCGCAGGCGACATCATCAATCCGGTGATCCTGCTCGCCGATGCACCTTTGCCGGCGAGCGGAGCCGAAGGCTTCGGGGCTTTCGGCGCGCCGGTTGCTGCGGATTCGCCTGCCGCCGGCACCGCGTCGAAAACTGATTCGGAGTCCGATTCGGCTACGCTGGCGAGCGACGTTTCTACGGTGTTCGCACCGAACGATTGCATTAGCCGTACGGGTAGCGCGTGTTTCCGGGGCAACGGCGGCGGCCATGGCGGCTCGGGTTCATCGAGCGGCAGCAGCGGCGGCGGTGCCGGCGCCGCGACGGCCAGCACGGGAGGGCTTGGCCGCAGCGGCAGTTCTGGCGTAGGAGGGACGGGATCGAGCGGTTCGGGAGGCGGTTCCAGCAACTCCGGCGGCGGAAAAGGCGGCAGTGGGAAAGGCAGCGGTGGTAGCAACAGCGGTGGTAGCAACAGCGGTGGTGGTAACAACGGCGGTGGTAACAGCGGTGGTGGTAACAACGGCGGTGGTAACAGCGGCGGTGGCAACAACGGCGGTGGCAACAGCGGCGGTGGCAACAACGGCGGCGGCAGTTCAGGCGGCAGTTCAGGCGGCTGTGGCTGCGGCAGTCACGGCGGATCGGCAAGCGGCCCTTCGGGCGGCCCCGCAGGCGGATTCGGCGGCGGTTTTGGCGGGGGTTTTGGCGGATTCGGCGGTGGATTCGGCAAAGGTGGACCGTCGGGCGGCCCGGGCGGCGGGTACGGCGGCGGACACGGTGGCGGCCATGGCAGCGGTCATTGAACCTGTACGGCGGTGCAGGCAGACCGCTGCAGCCACTCCGATCTGGCGCGACGGCCAGGCGCGCCAGTCCTGGCGTCGGCGGCGGCGTCCCGGTCCCCCGGCCGGGCACCGCCGCCGTGGGCCGGTCGCAGGATACGCGATGCGCGTGGCGCTCCCAGGCGGCCACATCGGCTGTCTGCTCGCCATACGCCGACGCAGACCATGACCGCATGCGTCAGGCGCGTACCCCACTCGCGCCCTACAGCATCTCCAGCGGACGCTTGGCGCGCGGCGGCCTGAAATACGCGTCGAGCGCCGCGTGCTCTTCAGCGCCGAGCACGAGATCGAGCGCCGCGCGGTTGTCGCGCACGTGCTCCACGCGAGCGGCCTTCGGAATCGCGCAGACCCCGCTTTGACCCAGCACCCACGCCATCGCCACGCGATAGACCGAGACCCCGTGTGCGTGAGCGATGTCGTCGAGCGGCGAGCGCCTCGGCAAGCGCGCGTGATCGACGGGGCTATACGCCATCACCGGCATGCGATGCGCGGCGCTCCACGGCAGCAGGTCGAATTCCGCGCCGCGCCGCGCGATGTTGTAGAGAATCTGGTTGATCGCGCACGTGTCGCCGCCGGGCGTGGCGAACAGCTCCTCCATGTCGTCGGCATCGAAGTTGCTCACGCCCCAGTGACGGATCTTGCCCGCGCGCACGAGCGCTTCGAACCCCTCGACCGTCTCTTCGAGCGGCACCCCGCCGCGCCAATGCAGCAGATAGAGATCGAGCCGGTCGGTGCCGAGGCGTTTCAGGCTCGCCTCGCACGCGCGCGCGACGCCGCTGCGGCTCGCGTTGTGCGGATACACCTTGCTCACGAGAAACACCTCGTCGCGCAAGCCCTGCAAGGCCTCGCCGACGAGGCGCTCGGTCGCGCCGTCGCCGTACATCTCGGCGGTGTCGATGAGCGTCATGCCGAGCGCCACGCCTTCGCGCAGCGCGGCGATTTCCGCCGCGCGATGCGCGCTGCGCTCGCCCATTTCCCATGTGCCCTGCCCGAGCTTCGGAATGCGTTCGCCGTCCGCCAATGCGACGCTTGCGATATCGGTCGTCATGATCTCCCTTTGCGCGCTGCAACGGCGCTGACTGGCAACGAACGGCCAGTGTATCGCCTCGCGCGCAATGCGGTCATACGCACTCTCGCAAGCCGTTCATTTCCGCGATTGGACACCGATGACATAAAATTGCCGTTCGCCTTTCATGCCTGCCTCCCATGAACGCACCCACGGAAGACCGCTGGCGCGACCTGCGCCCGGACCCGGACAACGACACGCCGCTCTATTTGCAGCTCGCGCGCAAGCTGAGCCTTGCCATTCACGACAATCGCTGGAACGCGGGCGAAGCCCTGCCTTCGGAGCGCGTCCTCGCGGAGTCGCTCGGCGTTTCGCGCATCACGGCGCGCAAGGCGATCGCGCTGCTCGTCGAGCAGGGCCTGATTCGCCGCACGCAAGGCGCGGGTAGCTTCATCACGCCGCGCATCGAAGACCCGCTCTCGCGCCTCACGAGCTTCAGCGAGATGCTGCGCCAGCGCGGCTTCACGCCAAGCTCGCGCTGGCTCTCGCGCGAAATCCAGCCCGCGAGCCGCGACGAAGTGATCCAGCTCGGGCTCTCGCCGGCGGCGGCCGTCACGCGCCTGAAGCGCCTGCGTCTGGCCGACGGCATCGTCATGGCCGTCGAGAACTCCACGTTCCCCGCCGCGCTGATTCCCGACCCCAGCGCGATCGGCGACTCGCTCTATAGCTTTCTCGAACAGCGCGGGCTTTCGATCGTGCGCGCACTGCAACACTTTCGTGCGGTGAACGCGAGCGACGAGATCGCGCGGCAAATGAGCATCGCGCCCAACGAGGCGCTGCTGCTCATCACGCGTGTGGGCTATACCGCCGATCAGCGCGCCATCGAACTCACCGACACCTACTGTCGCAATGATTATTACGATTTCGTCGCGGAACTGCGCAAGTAGCGCGCGAAAACGCGGCGGGGCCTAGTCGTTCCATGCCGGCGCATCGCTGCCGATCGGCATCGGCGGCCGCGCATGAAACGCAGGCGTGAGTTCGAGCCGCTCGGCGGGCGCGACGGCGCGCAGGCGTCCGAACGGCGAAGCCATTTCCTCCAGGCAATCGGCGAGATCGGCGGCGCCCACCTCGGGCGCCTGCTGGCCGTCTTCGAGCGTGCCCATCGTCTGCAGCCAGCGGCCAGTTTGCGCGAGCGAAAGGCGCACGTGCCAGCTGCCGCCTTCGCGCATGCGCCGCGCGAGCGCCACCATCGCGCCGAACGCGGCGAGATAGCCCGTCGCGTGATCGAGCGCCTGGCACGGCAGCGGGCGGACCGTGGTGAACGGCTGCGCGCCTGCTGCGCCGTTGCCATGTCTTGCTGCGGCGACGCTCTCGGCCCACACGATGCCGCTCGCCGACTGCACGAGGCTGTCGAAGCCGCGCCGCTCGCGCCACGGCCCACGGTGCCCATACGCGCTGATCGACACGCACACGATACCGGGCCGCACCTGCGCGAGCGCTTCGGGCGCGAACCCGTGTGCGGCAAGCGCGCCTGGCCGGTAGCCTTGCACGAACACATCGGCATCGCGCGCGAGTGCACGCAACTGGTCGCACGCGGCTGCGTCACGCAGGTCGAGCGTGGCCGAGCGCTTGCTGCGGCCGTTGTCGATCACGAGCGGCGCGATGTTCGGCAGATGCGGGCCGTTGATGAGCAGCACGTCCGCGCCATGCTGTCCGAGCGTGCGCCCCGCCACCGGCCCCGCGATGATGCGCGTGAGGTCGAGCACGCGCACGCCTTCCAATGGACGCGCCCCGGCGCCCGCTCGCGGCGCCTCGGCGGGCGCGTCGCCAATGCGCTCGATCTCGAAGAGCGGCAGGCTCGCCACCGCCTTCGCCTGCTCATGCGCGGCCCATTCGCGCGGCGCGCGCACGAGCGCGGCGCACAAGCCCGCGTGCGCGAACGCGTCGTCGAGCGCCGCGCCTTCCCAGCCAAGGATCGCGCGCGCCACGGCGTCGCGGTCGTCCGCGCATTGGAGCACGCGCAGGATGCCCGCGAGGTGATGCGGGAAGTTCGCGTGGAGCTGGACCCAGCGGCCGTCGCCGGTCGGGAAGTGACCCGTTACCGGATGACGCAGCTCCGTGGGCGGCTTGCCGTCCACGCTCAAATAGCGCTCGCTGCGAAACGCGGCGAGCGCGCGGCGCACGTCGATCGCCACGCGCTGCATCCGGCCCGTGCGCAGCGCGTGCAGTTGCGCGGCGGCGAGCCCCGCCGCGCCAATGCTCGCCGCCGCGAGCGTGCCCACGCGAAAGATCGAGGGCAGGCCCGGATCGACGCCTGCCATGTCGAGCCAGTCGAGCGCGGACGGCTCGCAGCCCGCCAGCATCCAGAGGTGGTCGAGCGCGTCGCGTGGCGTCATGGCGTGCAGTCCTTTTGCGAGGGAAGCGAAAAAAAACGAGCCGAAGTGATGTCACGCATCGTCGCGCCGCTCGAATCCTGGATCAATCTTGATTATCATGATCAACATAGATTGATTTCTCCGGTTCCAGGAGGCGAGCCACCATGTCCAGCTATATGACCGCGGATCAAGCCGCCGCCGAACTCGGCATCAGCCGCGCCACGCTCTACGCCTATGTAAGCCGCGGACTCATCGCCTCGGCGCCCTCGCCCCATGGCCGCCACAACCGCTACGACGCCGCCGAAGTGCGCCGCCTCGCGCGCCGCAAGGCCGACGGCAAGCGCGCGGGCAAGGTCGCGCAGAAAGTGCTCGACTGGGGCGTGCCCGTGCTCGAATCGTCGATCACGCTGATCGCCGACGGCAAGCTCTTTTATCGCGGCGAGGACGCCATCGCGCTTGCGCGTCAGGCTACGCTCGAAGAGGTCGCCGCGCTGCTCTGGCAATGCGCGCCGCGCCGCGTGCTGCAGGCGCCCGAGGCGCCCATCGCGGCCGCGCAGTGGTCGGCATGGCTGAAGATCTGGAGCGGGCACACGCCGCTCGAACGTGCGCTCGTGCTGTTGCCCGCCGCCGCCGCGCAAATGCCGCGCATCTGGGCGCAGGGCCGCGACGCGCAAATCGACACCGGTGCGATGCTCATGCGCCTGCTCGCGGCGGCGCTCGTTTCCACCGCGCCGTCGAACGAGCCGCTGCACCGTCAGCCAGGCGAGGCGTGGGGCGTGCGCTCGCGCGCGCAAACCGACCTGCTGCGCGCCGCGCTCGTGCTGTGCGCGGACCACGAACTGAACGCCTCGACGTTCACGGTGCGCTGCATCACCTCCACCGGCACACATCTGTTCGGCGCGGCGACAGGCGGCCTCGCCGCGCTGGCCGGGCCGCGCCACGGCGGCGAGACCACGCGCGTGGCTGCGCTCTTCGAGGAAGCCGCGCGCGCCGACGACCTGCATCGCTATCTGGCCGACCGTCTCGCGCCCGACGAACTCGGCGCGGCCGTGCCGCTCTCCGGCTTCGGCCACCCGCTCTATCCCGATGGCGACCCGCGCGCGCGCCTGTTGCTGGACCTGCTCGCACAACGCGCGCCGGCGCGCTCGCCGATGGACGAAGTCGACGCGCTCGCCCACGCCGTGGCCGAGACGAGCGGCGCGCGGCCGACGCTCGACTACGCGCTCGCGGCCATCGAGCGCGTGCTGGGGCTGCCGCGCGGCGCGGCGTTCACGCTGTTCGCCGCGGGCCGCGTGACGGGCTGGATCGCGCATGCGCTCGAACAAACCGCCGACGGCCGGCTGATCCGTCCGCGCGCACGCTACGTGGGGGAAATGGCAGGCGATACGCCGCATACCGCCCGGCACATCGCGTAGCACGAGCAACGAGGTCAACCCAGCTCAACCCGCCGCCCGGACACCCCACTGCCCGCGCTGCACCCAGCCGCGCAACGCCTCGCCGATGCGCGCCGCGACACCACTCGCACCCGCCGCGCGTACGCGTTCCACGTCGACTGGCGCCACCGTCCACGCTGGCGCAGCGGCGCTTGCGCCGCCCAGCGCCAGCACGAAACGCGCACCTTCGCGGCCCGCGCTCACGTGCACGCGCACGCCCGCTGTGAGCCCGATCGACTCGCCGGCGCGCAGCCAGTAGTCGCCGGCGTCGCCCGCGATCGTGAGCCACAGTTCGCCTTCGCTCACATGCAATTGCATTGCCTGCGCGAGCCGCCAGGTTTCAACGGGCTCGCCGTGTTCCAGTTCGAAGATTCGGATTTCGCGCATTGCCGTGCTCCTTGCAGACTGGCCGCCGATCACCCTCGGACGGCCACCGGAAGGTTGGCTGATAAGGACTTGAAGCGCCTTCCCGGTAGGAGCATTATTGCGATCAGTGACGCACGATCCCATGTACAGTTCCGAACAGTTCATCTGGAACTGTGCAGGCAAAAAACCGAACAGTCACTGCCGCTTCAAACCGCAGCCTCAAGCGGCATACCCAGCGAGACCCAGATGAAACTCGAACTCGACCGCGCGAGCGATGTGCCGCTCACCGACCAGATCGTCACCGGCGTGCAGACGTGGATCCGCTCGCGCGCTGCGCACCCGGGCTCCCGACTGCCGTCCATCCGCCAGTTCGCCGCCGACTACGCCATCAGCCGCTTTCCCGTGATCGAAGCCTATGACCGGCTCGTCTCGCTCGGCTATCTCGACTCGCGCCACGGCTCGGGCTTCTACGTGAGCGAGCACGCGCGCGCGGGACTCTCCGGCATGGGCACCTGCGACCTTTCGAACGCCGCCGACGAATCGGGCCACCTGCTCAGCCAGCTCGAACGCGCGGGCGAGCTGCTGCAGCTCGACAGCGGTTCGATCCCGCAGGCGTGGCGCGACATCGACGCGCTCGGCCAGGCGATCCGCCATGTGTCGCGCAGCGACCCCGCGAGCCTCGTCGACTACGGCACGCCAACGGGCGACGCCACGCTGCGCGAGCATCTGCGCAACCGGCTCGCGCCGCTCGGCATCGTCGCCGAGACCCAGCAGATCCTCGTTACCGAAGGCGCGAGCGAAGGCCTCGACCTGCTCATGCGCTACATGCTCAAGCCCGGCGACACGGTATTCGTCGAGGACCCCGGCTACTACAACCTGTACGGTTTGCTCAAACTGCACGGCGTGCGCCTCGTGGGCATCCGCCGCACGGCGAGCGGGCCCGATCTCGACCATTTGCACGCGATGCTCGCCGAGCACCATCCGCGCGCGTTCTTCGTCAACACCGTGTTCCACAACCCGACCGGCTCGACGATCTCGCCGCCGGTCGCGTTCCGCTTGCTGCAGCTCGCGCGCGAGCACCGCTTCACGATCGTCGAGGACGACATCTACGCCGACTTCCAGGCCGATCCCACCGACCGCCTCGCGGCGCTCGACCAGTTCGAGCACGTCGTGTACGTGGGCGGCCTCTCGAAGACGCTCTCCTCGGCGCTGCGCGTGGGCTACGTGGTGGCCAACCCGGCGATCGTGCGCGATCTCGCGGCCATCAAGGCGCTCACCACCATCAGCGGCTCGCGCTTCACGCAGGCCGTGGCCGCCACGCTGCTCGAGCGCGGCGCGTACCGCAAATACCTCGAACGGCTGCGCCGACGCATCGCCGAGGCGCAAGGGTCGGCCACGCGCACACTCGAAGCGCATGGGTGGGAGCTGTTCGGCGGCGCTGCGTCGGCGTCGTCGACCACGGCGGCGCGCGGCTATGCACAAACGGGCGGCAAGTTCGTCTGGGCGCGCGTACCGCACGTGGAGGATTCCACCCGCCTCGCAGTCTGCGGCGAGCCGCTCGGCGTGGCGGTCTCGCCGGGCAGCCACTTCCGCCCGCAAGGCGAGCCGAGCCCGTGGATCCGCATCAACGTGGCGCTCACGCTCGACCCGCGCGCCCAGGCCTTCTTCGCGGCGGCGGCGCGCCTCGGCGGATAACCGCGCAGGCGCCGCACGCCCCGGCGCTCACGCCGCCTACGCCACATTTGCGGCAGCGGGCCCGGCTGTCTGCGTTGGCACGCCGTTTTCCCTACAATGGCGCTTGCCTGCGCGCCCCTCTCCTCGCCCATGTCCGAATCCACTGCTGCGTCCAGCACCACTCCGTCGCCCCGCTCGCTGTCCGTGATGCTGTGGCTCGTCGCCACTGGCTTCTTCATGCAGACCCTCGATTCGACCATCGTCAACACGGCGTTGCCGGCGATGGCGAAGAGTCTTGGCGAACTCCCGTTGCGCATGCAATCAGTCGTGATCGCGTATTCGCTCACGATGGCGGTGATGATCCCCGTATCCGGCTGGCTCGCGGACAAGCTCGGCACGCGGCGCGTGTTCCTCGGCGCGATCTTCGTGTTCACGGTCGGCTCGCTCCTGTGCGCGAGCTCGCATACGCTGAACCAGTTGGTGGTCTCGCGCATCGCGCAGGGTGTGGGCGGCGCGATGCTGCTGCCGGTCGGCCGGCTTGCCGTGCTGCGCACGTTTCCCGCCGAACGCTATCTGCCCGCGCTCTCGTTCGTGGCGATTCCGGGGCTGATCGGCCCGCTCATCGGCCCGACGCTCGGCGGCTGGCTCGTGCAGATCGCCTCGTGGCACTGGATCTTTCTCATCAACGTGCCGGTGGGCGTGGTGGGCTGCGTCGCCACCTTCATCTTCATGCCCGACAGCCGCAACCCCGACACGCCGCGCTTCGACCTGCCGGGCTACCTGCTGCTCGTCATCGGCATGCTCGCGATTTCGTTCGCGCTCGACGGGCGCAGCGAGTTCGGCATCCAGCACGCCACGGTGCTCGTGCTCTTCATCCTTTCGCTCGCCGCGTTCGTGGCCTACGGTCTGCACGCGGTGCGCACACCGCAGCCGATCTTTTCGCTCGACCTCTTCAAGATCCACACCTTCAGCGTGGGCCTGCTCGGCAATCTGTTTGCGCGCATCGGCAGCGGCGCGATGCCGTATCTGATTCCGCTGCTGCTTCAGGTGGCACTCGGCTACACGGCCTTCGAGGCCGGCCTCATGATGCTGCCCACGGCCGCCGCGGGCATGTTCTCCAAGCGCCTCGTGACGTATCTCATCATGCGCTACGGCTACCGCAGCGTGCTGGTCTCGAACACGGTGCTCGTCGGCCTCATGATGGCGAGCTTCGCGCTTTCCACGCCCAATGAGCCGCTGTGGATGCGCATCGCACAACTGGCGATCTTCGGCGCCGTGAACTCGATGCAGTTCACGGCGATGAACACCCTCACGCTCAAGGATCTCGGCACGGGCGGCGCGAGCAGCGGCAACAGCCTCTTCTCGCTCGTGCAAATGCTCTCGATGAGCCTTGGCGTGACCGTCGCGGGCGCGCTGCTCACCACCTTCACGGGCATCATGGGCCACAAGACGGGCGAGAACGTGATTCCGGCGTTCCACGCGACCTTCATCTGCGTGGGCATCATCACGGCGGGTTCGTCGTGGATCTTCGCGCAGCTCGCGTCGGACCTGCGCCGCACCGCGAAGAAGACCGATCCGTCCGAGCGGACCTGACAGCGGACCTGTCAAGCCGGAGCCGCAGGCGCTGCGGCGGTCGTTGCGGTTGCATCCTCGCCGCCGGCGCGCGCACCGCAAAGGTGCGGCGCGCCTCGTGGCCGTGCGCCGCTCAGGTTCGCGCCGGGTTTGGGCACCAACCCGCACATCATCCCGAGATAGCGCGCGCGCCATCGCACGGGCCAATGGCCACGGGACCTGGGACTCGCACACTTTTTGCTGTCCTATCCTGTAAACTTGACGTTCACGCGTCCCGCCCGTCACGTCCGTCCCGCGCGCCCTCGACACGAAAATGACCAGCATGATCGACCTCGATCCCCCCGGCTTCCAGTCTCGCCCCATCGCCGGCGAAGAAGGCGCCCGCCGCACCGTGCTGTACGGCGGCTACACCGTCTTCAGCGTGTTCCAGCCCGTGTTTTCGGTTGCGCACCGGCGCGCGATCGGCTATCACGCGTCGCTGCGCGCGCACGACGAGCAGGGCCAGCAGGCGCCGTCGCAGGAGGTGTTCACGCAGGCGGCGCGCCGCGGCGACCTGCTCGAACTGGGGCGTCTCGCGGAATCGCTGCATCTGGGCAATTTCAACGCGTTCGATTCGCATGACGAATGGCTCTTTCTGAGCCTGCACCCGGCCGCGCTCATGGACACGAGCTACGGCGACGCCCTGCTCGCCGGCCTCAAGGCGCTCGGGCTGCAGCCGCAGCGCGTGGTGCTGGAGGTGTCGGAACAGGCGGGCGGCGAGAATCCACGCTTCGCGGAAATCATCGACGGATTGCGCAAGGCGGGCTTCGTGATCGCGCTGGATGGCTTTGGCGCCAAGCATTCGAACATCGACCGCGTGTGGCAGTTGCGGCCCGACATTGTCACGCTCGACCGCAGCCTGCTCGCCCAGGCGAGCCGCCACGCGCATATCGAGCGCGTGCTGCCGGGGCTCGTCTCGATGCTGCACGAGTCGGGTCAGCTCGTGCTCGTGGGCGGCCTCGCGACCGAGCGCGACGCGCTGATCGCGCTGGAGAGCAACGCCGACTTCGTACAGGGCGCGTATTTCGCGCGGCCCGACGTCGAGCCGGTGCCGCCGGCCAAGGCCGCGCAGCTCATGGACGATCTTTCGGCGCGCCTGCGCGAGCGCGTGGCCGCGCGCGAGCGTTCGCAGTCGGCGCGTCTCGCGCCGTACGTGAGCGCCATCGAAGCGGCGGCGAAGCAGCTCGCCGAGGGCGTGAACATGAGCGACGCCACGCTGCCGCTGCTCGGCCTCGACGACACGGCGCGCTGCTTCCTGCTCGACGCGTCGGGCCGCCAGATCGGCGACAACGTGCTGCCCGACGGCCGCACGTCGCAGCGCGCCAAGCGCTTCCGGCCACTGCTGCATTCCGAGGGCGCAAGCTGGGAACGGCGGCCTTACTTCATCGGCGCCATGAAGGCGCCGGGCCGCGTGCAGTTCACACCGCCCTATCTTTCGATCAACGAGGCGCACCTGTGCGTCACGGCCTCGGTCGCCGTGCAAACGGAGCACGGCGTGCAGGTGCTTTGTGTCGATATCAACTGGGACGCCGCCCTGCGCGGCTAGCGTCCGTCCAGGCCGAGGCCAGGCTCACGCGAGGACGAGCGGCTGCGTGAGCAGCGTGGCGCAGCCGTGTGTGGTGGTCGCGCGAGCGCTGACGCTGAGCGTGGACACGCACGCCGCGCCGTCGCTCGAGGCAAGCCGGGCCAGCATCTTGCGCACCGCCTCGCCGCCGAAAGCCCGGTTCGCCGCCTGGAGCCGGTTGGCCGGCCCCGCGCTCCCCTCTTCCATCGCCGCCACGCAAACAACCGGCTCGGGCAGCCCGTCGCGGTCGTCGCGCACATGCAGCCAGGCGGCGAGCGCGCCGTCCTGCGCGACGAGCGCCACGCCCGGCTCGCCGTCCAGCGCCAGCGCTTCGGCGCGCAGGACGTGCGCGGCGTGCGCTTCCTGCGAGGCCTGGCCGTGAGCCACTTCGGCCACGCTCGCCGCGACCAGCGCGTTTGCCGTCACCCCGAGCAAATCCATCAATCCCACGCGATCCTGTGCATGCAGCACGTCGCGCAAACGCTCGACCGTGCGCGCGTGCTGCACTTTGTCGGCTGGCGCCGCCCGCGGCGCGGCCTCGCGGGCGAGCCGAACGCGGGCACGCCGCACGATCTGCCGGCAATGCTCGTTCGTACAGCCGGTGAGCGCGCCGATCTGCGCGTAGTCGCAGTCGAAGGCCTCGCGCAGCACGAACACCGCCTGCTCGAGGGGTCCCAGCCTCTCGAGCAGGAGCCGCAGCGCGTCCGAGAAGCGCCGCGCGCGCAAGCCCGCCTCTTCCGCAGAGGGCGCCGCGTCGTCGAGCCACGCGGCCTCGTGTTCGCCGGCATGCTCACGACGCAAGCGCCGCAGCCGGTCGATCGCGAGGCGCACGGTGACCGTGGCGAGCCACGCCTGCGGTGCGCGCAGGGCCGGTGCGTCGGCGTCGCGCCAGCGGAACCACGCGTCCTGCACGACGTCCTCGGCCTCCGCGCGGCTGCCCAGCACGCGTGCGGCCAGCGCAATGAGCCGAGCGCGCGCCTCGCCGAAGGCGGCGGCGCGGCGCGCGTCGGTCCACGCTGCTGCCTCTGGCCCGGCTTCGTCGCTCACTGGGGTCGCAGCCTCATTGCGCCCAGCGCCCTCCAGACTCGTTGCTTCGATTGTGTCGATCGCCTGCGTCATTCGCTTCGCTCCTTCGCCATGCGTGCTCGCTCCCGCCCGTTTCCCTCATGACGTCCGGCGCACGGCCGGCGTGACAGCCGCACGCAAAAATATTCTCGTCACGCGCGGGCCGCGGCGGGCGTCATGGCAGCAGCGGCGCAATCGCGCCGCCAACGCCAACCGCCGTCAACGGAAAAAACACGAGGCCAGTCATGCCATCCTTTGCACTGAATCATGCAGCATTGCCGCCGAGCGCGCTCAATCTCGTCCCGACCGTGATCGAAACCTCGGGGCGCGGCGAGCGCGCCTACGACATCTACTCGCGCCTCTTGCGCGAGCGCATCGTGTTCCTCGTCGGGCCGGTGACCGAGCAAAGCGCGAGCCTCGTGGTCGCGCAACTGCTCTTTCTCGAAGCGGAAAACGCGGACAAGGACATCAGCTTCTATATCAACTCGCCGGGCGGATCGGTCTACGACGGACTCGCCATTTACGACACGATGCAATTCATCAAGCCCGATGTCTCGACACTGTGCACGGGTTTCGCCGCCAGCATGGGGTCGTTTTTGCTCGCCGCGGGCGCGCATGGAAAACGCTTCGCACTACCAAACGCGCGCATCATGATCCATCAGCCTTCGGGTGGCGGCCAGGGCACCGCCGCCGATGTCGAGCTGCAGGCGCGCGAGATCCTGTACCTGCGCGAGCGCCTGAACGCGATGCTCGCCGCGCGTACCGGACGCAGCATCGAGCAGATCGCGCACGACAGCGACCGCGACAACTTCATGTCGGCCCAGGCGGCCGCCGAATACGGCTTGATCGACCGCGTGCTCGAGTCACGCGACGACCCGTTACTGCGCTAAGGCGCGGTGTTTGCGGCGCGCGGGCTCACGCGAGCCGCACGGCGAGCCACGCCGCCAGCACGCCCTTGTACTCGGCGACCAGCAGCTTGCGCTCTTTCGGCTTCGCCGCGGCGTATAGTGGGTTGAGGCTCTTGATGACCTGCAGCATGACTTCGGCCACGCGATAGGCCTCATCGGACGCAAGCGCCGGCTGATAACGCAGGAAGAGCGCCGTGAAACGCTGGCGCAGCAGATTGCGCACGGCCGCATCGCGCTTGAAGCCGAGCGGCACGGAAAGCAGGGGCAAATACGCGGGATAGTCGTGCATCAGATCGACCATCAGGTCGAACAGACGCTCGACCAGCTGCGCGAGCGGCAGCTTGCCTGCATCGTCGTGCGCGGCGATGAGCGCGCTCCAGCGCGCGTCCATTTCGTCGCCGTAGCGCTTACGCAGCGCGAGGGCCAGTGCCTCCTTGTTCGGAAAGTACTGGTACGCAGCGCCCACCGAAACGCCCGCCTGCTGGGCGATCTGCGTCATCGTTGCCACTTCGAAGCCGCGCTCGGCGAAGGCTTCGCCGGCGGCTTCGAGCAGCGCGTCGACCGTGCGCGCCGCGCGTTCCTGGCGCGGCACGCGCCGGGCGTTTTCGCGTGCCGCTTCCTTTTGCGCCTCCTTGCGGGCGAGCGGATCTGCCGCCATATCTGAAGCCTCCTTCACATTCGTGTATGATTATGTGAAGCCATCCTCACATATAGGTGAACCATGACGCAAGCACTTTCACTGAACGCGCGCACCACGGCGCTCGTGATGATCGACCTTCAGCACGGCATCGTAGGCCGCCAGGTCGCGCCCTATAGCGGCGCGCAGGTGGTGGCCAACGCCAAACCGCTCGCCGACGCACTGCGCGCCAAGGGCGGCACCGTCGTCTGGGTGCACGTGCTCCTGAACGAACTGCTCGCGCTGCCCGCCGACGCGCCCGGCCGCACGCCCGACACGCCGCCCGCACCGGCCGAGGCCTCCGAACTCGTGCCCGAGATCGGCGCGCAACCCGAGGACGTGATCGTCGCGAAGCGCCAATGGGGCGCGTTCTACGGCACCAACCTCGAGCAGCAGTTGCGCCGCCGCGGCATCGACACCATCGTCATCGGCGGCATCGCCACGAACTTCGGCGTCGAATCCACCGCGCGCGCGGCGTTCGATCTCGGCTTCAAGCTGGTGTTCGTCGAAGACGCCACGTCCGGTCTGAACGAAGAGATGCATCACTTCTCGTTCGAGAAGCTGTTCCGCCACATGGGCCACGTGCGCTCGACGCAGGAAACCATCGCCACGTTTGTGTAAAACACTTCGCGCAAAACAAAAAAGCCCTCGATTCGCATCGAGGGCTTTTTGCATGTGCCGCAGCCAGTGCGGCGCACAGAACAGGGCTTCGTATTACGCGAAGTTCTGTGCTGCGAAGTTCCAGTTCACGATGTTCCAGAATGCTTCGACGAACTTCGGACGCGCGTTGCGGTAGTCGATGTAGTAAGCGTGTTCCCACACGTCGATCGTGAGGAGCGCACGGGCGTCGGTCGTGAGCGGCGTGGCGGCGTTGCTGGTCGACACGATGTCGAGCGAGCCGTCAGCCTTCTTCACGAGCCACGTCCAGCCCGAACCGAAGTTGCCCACGGCAGCCTTCGTGAAGGCTTCCTTGAACGCGTCGTAGGAGCCCCACTTCGCGTTGATCGCGTCGCCGAGCGCGCCCGACGGTGCGCCGCCGCCTTGCGGCGAGAGGCTGTTCCAGAAGAACGTGTGATTCCAGATCTGCGCCGAGTTGTTGAACACGCCACCCGACGACTTCTTGACGATCTCTTCGAGCGAGAGCTTTTCGAACTCGGTGCCCGGAATCAGGTTGTTCAGATTCGTGACGTAAGCCTGGTGGTGCTTGCCGTAGTGGAACTCGAGCGTCTCTTCCGACATGTGCGGAGCGAGGGCGTTCTTCGCGAACGGCAGCGGCGGGAGCGTAAATGACATGATGCGGTTCCTTCGTCGTGTTATGGGGAGTTCTGCGTGATAACCGGCATGGAGCACTCGATTGTAGGCGAGTTGGAATAACCCCGCAAACGAGCGGCCTTTATGCCGGATATCGTTTGCGCGGGGCTTTCGCGGATGAACTGCGGCGCGGTTTTTCGTCGATACAACGACGCTCGAACAACGCTTTCCATGCCGCGCTTTCCATGCCCGCTTCGCACGCGGGCAAGACGGCTGCAATCGCTTTGCAATCTCCACGCAACCGGCGTGCAAACTTCCTGCAACGAGACTGCAACAATCGTTCGCCGCCACGATGTTTCGTCGTGGCGGCTAGCGATCGTGCGAATGCGCCGGTTCTTCCTTGTGCAGCAAACATCGGACCTGACAGGCTGACTGCGGGCCTGATTCAGAAACCGTCGGCGAGGCGCGGCTGGACATCGGCGAGCGCGACGTCGGCGCTGCCCTGCGCGAGGTGCACCGTAAGCCGCTTGCCCGGCTTGAGCGCGGCGGGCGAGCGTATCGCCGCGCCGCTTTGCGCGTCGAGCAGCGCTGCATAGCCGCGCTCGAACGTGCGCTGCGGGCTCAGCACTTCGAGCCGTGCCGTGAGTTCCGAAACGCGTGCTGCCTCGCGCTCGCGCTGACGCGCGAAGGCGCCGTCCAGACGCCGACCAAGCGACTCCAGCTGGGCGCGCTGCGCGGCGGCGTCGGGCCGCGCGCGCTGCCAGCGCATCTGCATGACGTTCAGGCGCGCACGCGCCTCGGCGCTGGCGCGCGAGCCCGCCGAGGCGAGCCGTATCGTCAACTGGCGCAAGTGCGTGCGCTGCTGCGCAAGCCGCTCGACGGGCGAAACGAGCCGGCGCGCCAGCCAGTCGAGCTGCTGCGCGCGCCGCTCGAGCAGACGGCCGAAATCGCGTGCGAGCGCGGCATGGCGCTGGTCGAGATCGCGCAGCAGCAGCGTGCGCTGCGGACTGACGAGTTCAGCCGCGCCAGTGGGCGTTGGCGCGCGCACGTCGGCGGCGAAATCGGCGATCGTGAAATCGGTTTCGTGCCCCACGCCGCTCACCACCGGAATGCCGCTGGCCGCGATCGCGCGCGCAAGCACCTCGTCGTTGAACGACCACAGGTCCTCGATCGAGCCCCCGCCGCGGCACACGACAAGCACGTCCACTTCGTTGCGCGCGTTCGCGGTTTCCAGCATCGTCGTGAGCTTTTCTGCCGAGCCCGCGCCCTGCACCGGCGCGGGGTAGACGATCACCGGCACGTGCGGCGCCCGGCGGCACAACGTGGTGAGCACGTCGCGCAGCGCGGCGGCCTGCATCGACGTAATCACGCCGATCGCGCGCGGATGCGAGGGCAGCGTGCGTTTGCGCTCGGGGTCGAAGAGCCCTTCGGCCTCGAGTTGCGCCTTCAGGCGCAGGAAGGCTTCGTAGAGCCGGCCCTGGCCGGTGCGCCGCACGGCCTCGACGTTCAGCTGGAGTTCGCCGCGCGGCTCGTACATCGTGACGAGCGCGCGCACTTCGATGCGGTCGCCCTCGCGCGGCGTGAATTCAGCGTACTGGGCGCGCCCGCGGAACATCACGCAGCGAATCTGCGCCTGGGCGTCCTTGATCGAAAAGTACCAGTGGCCACTTGCGGCGCGCGTAAAGTTGGACACTTCGCCGGAAATCCATGCAAGCGGGAACGTGCGCTCGAGCATCGAGGCGATCGCCCGGTTGAGCGCCGAGACCGGCACGACGACGTCGCCCGAAGGCGCGGAGGAAGCGGAAAAACGGTCGGATAGCATGCGAAAGGGTGTGGAGAAACCTTGGCCGGACAGACGATAGACCGTTCGGGGGGCGATAGTCCAGCACGAATGAGACCCGGCTCGCAAGCCCCTGCGAAGTGTCCACATCGGCGCTGTCATGCGGCAAGATGACCGCAGCCGGCCCGCAAACGCTGAAAATTAGCTCATCCCGTTGATTTTTATACGTTTTTTATCGATATAACATCCTTACAGACCGATGGAGAGGCCGAAGAATGGGCCTTTGCGCCTTCCCGCGGCCTACTTCTCCACAAAGTTATCCACAGGCGTCGATATTTTGGTCGTTTCGCGCGGCTTGCAGGCAACCGACAGTTGCTTACGGCCCGGCAACTTGCCGCGTCACGCCTACCCGCGCTAGAGTGCCGGGTTCACGAGCGCCTGCGGCGCATCACGCGAAGCGCCGGTTGCTCGCCTACGCAGGTCATTCGTCTGCCGTCCTGTTTGTCGCTCAGCTCACCTAGAACCGGAGAACCGACCCGATGCCCGCCCTGCCTGTCTGCTTCCCGCATGCAACGTGCGGCGCTTCGCGCGCAAATTGCCGATGAGCGGCCCCGTCTCCAGTTTCAAGGAACGCCTCGAAGGGCAGTTTGCGCACGCCTGGCAACGCCGCGGCGCGCTCGCCTGGGCGCTCACGCCGTTCGCCGCCGTGTTTGCCGCCGTGAGCGGTGCGCGCCGCGCCGCCTTTGCGGCGGGCTGGCTCAAGAGCGTGCGCGTGGGCGTGCCCGTGGTGGTGGTCGGCAACGTGACCGTGGGCGGCACGGGCAAGACGCCCACGGTGATCGCGCTCGTCGAGGCGCTGCGCGCCGCGGGCTTCTCGCCGGGCGTGGTCTCGCGCGGATACGGCGCGAAAATCGCCCGCCCCACACCCGTCACGGCGGATACGCCCGCGCGCCTTTGCGGCGACGAACCCTTGCTGATCGCCCGCCGCACGGGCGTGCCCGTCTGGGTCTCGCCCGATCGCGTGGCGGCGGCCACGGCGCTGTGCGGCGCCCACAGCGACGTCGACGTGATCGTGAGCGACGACGGCCTGCAGCACTACCGCCTCGTGCGCGACGTCGAGATCGTGGTGTTCGACCATCGCCTGGGCGGCAATGGCTTTCTGCTGCCGGCGGGCCCGCTGCGCGAGCCGCTCTCGCGCCGGCGCGACGCCACGCTTGTGAACAATCCGTTCGAGCGCACGCTGCCGGCCTGGCCCAATACCTTCGCGCTCAAGCTCGAACCCGGCGACGCCTGGCATCTCGCCAATCCGGCGCTGCGCCGTCCGCTCGCGCAGTTTGCCGCGGGCGCGGCCGCACCTGGACAAGGCGCGCTCACGCAGGGATCGCAGGGCGCGCTGCGCATCGTGGCGGCGGCCGGCATCGGTTCGCCGGAGCGCTTTTTCGCGACGCTGCGCGCGGCCGGCCTCGCGCCGCAAACCCTGCCGCTGCCCGACCACTACGCCTACGCAACCAACCCGTTCGCCGACGTCACCGCCGACGCGATCCTGGTCACCGAAAAGGATGCAGTAAAATTGGGGGCCTGGAACGACGCGCGCATCTGGGTCGTCCCCGTCGAAGCCGCGCTCGATCATCGCCTCATTACCCTGGTTGTGGAGAAACTCCGTGGACGCTCGTCTGCTTGAAATCCTGGTCTGCCCGATCTGCAAGGGCCCGCTTAGCTATGACCGCGCCGCGCAGGAGCTGATCTGCAACGCCGACAAGCTCGCCTACCCGATCCGCGACGGCATTCCGGTCATGCTCGTCGACGAAGCGCGTCAAACCGTGGAAGGCACGCCGGTCGATCCGCACGGGCCGGGCGCCGCGTAAGGCGCACGGGCGACGCAGCGCGCGCCGATCGCCCCCGCTTGCGCCGCTCGCCCTGCTTGCCTCGCCTTGCCGGCTCGAAGCCGGGTTACGCGCGCCGCCCCCGGCGCGCTGCCGTCTCCCAAAGCGGTTTCCCGAACCGGTTTCCCCAATCCCGTTTCCTGTGCTCCAACTGGCCATGACCGCTCCCGTGCAACCCTTCATCGCCGTCGTCCCGGCGCGTCTCGCGTCCACGCGGCTGCCCAACAAACCGCTCGCCGACATCGGCGGCAAGCCCATGGTGGTGCGCGTGGCCGAGCGCGCGCGCGATTCGGGCGCGCAGAAGGTGCTGATCGCCTCGGACGCCCAGAGCGTGCTCGACGCCGCCCGCGCCAACGGTTTCGAGGCCGTGCTCACGCGCGCCGATCACCCGTCGGGCACCGACCGCCTCGCCGAGGTCGCCGAGCACTATGGCTGGAGCGACGAGACGATCGTGGTCAACGTGCAGGGCGACGAGCCGCTGATCGACCCCGCGCTCGTGTGCGACGTTGCGTCGCACCTCGCCGCGCACCCCGAATGCGCGATCGCCACGGCCGCGCATCCGATCACGGCGCCCGAGGAAATCTTCAGCCCGAACGTCGTGAAGGTCGTGCTGGACGCACGCGGCGTTGCGCTCTACTTCTCGCGCGCGCCGATTCCCTGGGCCCGCGACGCCTGGCAGCCGCACTGGTCGCCGGCGCGCCTCGATCTCGGCGCAATGCCCGCCCCGCCGGCTCCCGCGATCGTTTATCGCCACATCGGCCTGTACGCGTACCGCGCGAAATTCCTGCGCAGCTACCCCTCGCTCGCGCATTCGCCGATCGAGCAGGTCGAGGCGCTGGAGCAGCTTCGCGCGATGTGGCACGGCGAGCGCATCGCGGTGCTGGTCACGGCGCAGGCACCCGCGCCGGGCGTCGATACCCCCGCCGACCTCGCCCGTGTGCAGGCGTTATACCGGCCTTAATTCCGTCCGTGGGGCAAAAATCCCATGGCATAATCAATTGTTTGCGCGAGCCGTCTAAAGCCTTTGTGCGTCGGGGTTTCCCCGCTTTTCGGCACCGTCTTGCAGCGCCGCCCCGTGTCCAGTGCAAGTCATGAACACCGGGCGAAAGCCGCGCCGGACGTGCCGTTGCCCCCGCCAGCACTGCCTCGATAGCCGTGAGCGAACGGGCGAGGAGACGCACGACGCTGACGATGCCGCCCCACCGCGCGTGCGGGGCAGCCGCCGCGCCGCAAGAATTCACACAGATCGGAGATTGTTCACATGCGTTTGATCCTGTTGGGCGCCCCGGGCGCGGGCAAGGGAACCCAGGCAAGCTTCATCAAGGAAAAGTTCGGCATTCCGCAAATCTCGACGGGCGACATGCTGCGCGCGGCCGTCAAGGCCGGTACGCCGCTTGGCCTCGAAGCGAAGCGATTCATGGACGCCGGCGAGCTCGTGACCGACGAGCTCATCATCAATCTCGTGAAGGAGCGCCTTCAGGAGCCCGACTGCCAGAACGGCTACCTGTTCGACGGCTTCCCGCGCACGCTGCCGCAAGCCGAAGCGATGAAGCAGGCGGGCGTCGCGATCGATTACGTGCTCGAGATCGACGTGCCGTTCGACGAGATCATCACGCGCATGAGCGGCCGCCGCATGCACCCGGCTTCGGGCCGCACGTATCACGTCAAGTTCAATCCGCCGAAAGTGGATATGACGGACGACGTGACGGGCGAACCGCTCGTCCAGCGCGACGACGACAAGGAAGAAACGGTGCGCAAGCGTCTCGACGTGTACGTCGCCCAGACCAAGCCGCTCATCGCCTACTACAGCGACTGGGCGAAGCGCGGTGAGGAAAACGGCCTGAAGCCGCCGCAGTATCGCGCCATCTCGGGCCTCGGCAGCGTCGACGAAATTCGCGAACGCGCATTCGAAGCGCTCAAGTAAGCGGGTCAAAGTCCGCGAGTCAAAGTCAGACTCGAAGCCGGTTTCGGCACACTGGCTGGTTTGCCTGCGGGCCGGCTGGCGCCGCACTCCCGAGGGGTTTCGGGACGCGACGCCAGCCGGCCCGTTTTGTTTTTGGTGAGTCTCGCGCGCATTTGCCCTCCGCGCGAGACAGCATGGCCACAACGACAGGAGACGAAAGATGCAGATCCGCGGCAACGTATTTCTCATCACCGGCGGCGCGTCGGGGCTCGGCGCGGCCAGCGCGCGTCTGATCGCGGCCGAAGGCGGCAAGGTCGTCATCGCCGACCTCAACGAGGACGCCGGTAATGCGCTCGCGAAGGAACTGGGCGGCGCGTTCGTGACCTGCAACGTGGCGAGCGAGGACGACGGCGCGCGCGCCGTGGCCGCGGCAACCGCGCTCGGCACGCTGCGCGGCCTCGTGAATTGCGCTGGCGTCGCGCCTGCCGTGAAGACCGTAGGTAAGGACGGCCCGCATCCGCTCGACACGTTCTCGAAGACCATTTCGGTCAATCTGATCGGCACCTTCAACATGATCCGCCTCGCGGCGGCCGCCATCGCCCAGACCCCAGCTGGCGAGGGCGGCGAGCGTGGCGTGATCGTCAACACGGCGTCGGTGGCCGCTTACGACGGCCAGATCGGTCAGGCGGCCTACGCCGCCTCGAAGGGCGGCGTCGTCGCGATGACGCTGCCGATCGCGCGCGACCTTTCGCGCAGCGGCATTCGCGTGATGACGATCGCGCCCGGCATCTTCGAAACGCCGATGCTGCTCGGCATGCCCAAAGAGGTGCAGGACGCGCTCGGTGCGATGGTCCCGTTCCCGCCGCGCCTCGGCAAGCCGGATGAGTATGCGATGCTCGTCAAGCAGATCGTCGAGAATCCGATGCTCAACGGCGAGGTGATCCGTCTGGACGGCGCGATCCGCATGCAGCCGAAGTAACGGCGCGCCCTCCCCCGCGCGAAAAAAAGCCCGCGACGAAAATCGCGGGCTTTTTTCTGCGGCTTGGCCGCGGGCTTCAGTCGTTATCGAGCGTGCGCTGGCGCAGCTCATGCAGCTGCGACTCGACGACGGTCGCGTCTTCCGCGTCGGGGCGCTCGTCGAGATAGTGTTCGAGGTCTTCGAGCGCCGGACGCAGATAGTCGAGCCGCGCATAAGCGAAGCCGCGGTCGCGCACTTCCTCGATGTTCTCCGGCAGCAGGATCACGAGCCGCTGCTGGATGGCCAGCAGGCGCTGCCAGCGCTCGGTCTGCAGATAGACCGACTTCAGGTTGCGCAGCATGCGCGCGACGATCTCGCGCCGTGTGGCCGGCTCGAGCAGCATGCGCAGCGCGCGCGCCACGGAATCGCCGGCGTTGGCCACGAACGGTTCGAGCATCTCCACCATGTCGGACTCGGTGAGCGTGCGGCCCGTGGTGGGATCGAGCATCTCGTCGCCTTCGGGCAGCGCCACGCGCAGCAGAAAATGCCCCGGAAACGACACGCCTTTCACCGGCAGGCCGAGCTGGGTCGCCATTTCCAGATAGAGCACCGCGAGCGAAATGGGGATACCGCGCCGGCGTTTGAGCACGGCGTTCAGGTGGCTGTTTTCGGGGTCGAGAAAGTCGTTGAGGTTGGCCGCGAAGCCCATCTCACGAAAAAAGCAGCGGTTGAGCACAGCAACCTGCTGGCGCACGTCCGCCCCTTCGGGCATGCGGCGGCGCACACGCAGCGCGAGTTCGTCGATCTCGGCCAGCGTGCCTTGCAGATCGAGATCGGGATAGGCGTCCTGCGCGATCGCCAGCGCCGCCTCGGTGAGCGGCAGGCTCTCGTCGTCGGCAACGAGCGCGCTGAAATAGTCCAGAACCCGCGTAGTCATCGTGGTCACTTCGCCCGCCTCTTGAAGTACGCGTATTTGAAGCCCATCAACCAAAGCATACCGAAATATAGCGCCGCGAACAGGACGAGGCACGCACCGAGCAAGGCGATGCGCGCGAGCGGTTCATGACGCAGCGCGATCCAGTCGTAGCTGGTGGCGCACCAGTGCATCGCCCCGGCCAGCACGAGACATGCCCCGAGCAACTGCACGAAGAACGTCGTCCAGCCGGAGGACGGCATATAGATGCCGCGGCGGCGCAGCCCGATGAACAGCAGTAGCGCGTTCATGCAGGCGCCGAGGCCGACCGAGAGCGTCAAGCCCGCGTGCGAGAAGATCGGCACGAAGATGTAGTTGCTGATCTGCGTGGCGATGAGCACGCCCACACCGATCTTGACCGGCGTTTTGATGTCCTGGCGCGCGTAGAAGCCGGGCGCGAGGATCTTGATGAGGATGAGGCCGACGAGCCCCACGCCGTAGGCCGCCAGCGCGCGGGCCGTCATGATGACGGACGTGGCGTCGAACTTGCCGTAGTGAAAGAGCGTGGCCGTGAGCGGCTCGGCGAAGAAAAAGAGCGCGACGGCCGAAGGCGCGGCAAGCAGGAACGTCACGCGCAGGCCCCAGTCGAGCAACGCCGAGTACTCGTGCGGATCGGCATCGACGTGCGCCTTCGAGAGACTGGGCAGCAGAATCGTGCCGAGCGCTACGCCGAGCAGCGCCGTCGGGAACTCCATCAGGCGGTCGGCGTAGTTGATCCACGACACCGCTCCGGGCCCGAGACGCGAGGCGATATTGGTGTTGATGATGAGGCTGATCTGCGCGACCGAGACGGCGAACATGGCGGGCACCATCTTCGCGAGCACACGCTTCACGCCCCGGTGCGCGAGCGCCTTGAGCGGGTTCAGGCCGATGCGCGGCATCATGTCGATGCGCTTCAAGCCCGGCAACTGCACGATGAACTGCAGCACGCCGCCCACGATCACGGCCCACGCGAGCGCGTAGACGGGCTGCTTCATGTGCGGCGCGAAGGCCACGGCCGCCGTGATGAACGAGACATTGAGCAGCACCGGCGCGAACGCGGGCAGCGAGAACTGCTTGTACGTGTTGAGCACGCCGGACGCGAGCGACGTCAGCGAGATGAACACGATATAGGGGAACATGATGCGCGTCATCGTGACGGCGAGCGGAAACGCTTGCCCGTCGCTCTTCAAGCCCGAAGCGACCACGATCACGACGAACGACGCGCCGAAAATGCCAAGCAGCGAGAGGATCGCGAGCACCCAGGCGAGCACGGTCGACGTAGCGTCGACGAGCGCGCGCGTGGCGTCGTGGCCCTTCTGGTTCTTGAACTCCGCGAGAATCGGCACGAACGCCTGCGAAAAGGCGCCTTCCGCCGAGATGCGGCGCAGCAGGTTGGGAATACGAAACGCGACGTAGAAAGCGTCGGTGTACTGGCTCGCACCAAAGGCGCGCGCAATCAGCGTTTCTCGGGCCAGACCGGTCACGCGCGACAGCAGCGTGAAGCCGCTGACTGTCAGCAGGGCTCGGAATAGATTCATGGGGCGGTAATTATACGGGCGTCGTCCGCTCCATCGCGGATACGGAGCGCAAAGATCGGCGCAAAACCCTGCGCGACGGCGCCGGCGAACGGGAGGCAAAGACAAAGCGCGCTGATTGTGACCGTGTGGCGTGAAAGGCGTTCACCTCCGGCAGCGCTTGTCTTCGCTAATGCGTCGTGATTGCCACCCGCATGGTTCTGTTGCTATAATCTTCGATTCGAGTTCTCTCAGGGGGCTCGAAACGCGTCTTGGAAAGGGGGCAGGAAAGAGGTAGAAACCCGCTCTGGCACAAAAGGCGCGGCTGGTTGAGCAAAAACGCAGCCGGCAAATACCGTTTTGAACGTCTCAGGCAACGCTGCCGGTCGTTCAAATCCAGGCAAAGAGCGCTGGTCGCACCACGCTCCGCAATCACAAGGAATCGCAATGGCAAACTCCGCACAAGCACGCAAGCGCGCCCGTCAGGCCACGAAGGCAAACTCGCACAACTCGGCACTGCGCTCGAAGTTCCGCACCGCCATCAAGGCTGTTCGCAAGGCAATTGACGCCGGCGACCAGGCAAAGGCTGCTGAAGTTCTGAAGGCATCGGGCAAGACGCTCGACATCATCGCCGACAAGAAAATCGTTCACAAGAACAAGGCCGCTCGTCATAAGAGCCGCCTGGCTGCTGCCGTCAAGGCAATGCAAGCCGCGCAGTAAAGAGATTCGGCTTGCCGGCTACAACTGGCAGCCCGCCCTCTTTTCGCTGCACCACAAAAAACCCGCTTCGGCGGGTTTTTTTGTTTCTGCCGGGCGCAAAAAAACCCGCCGAAGCGGGTCCGTTCGTTGCCGTCGCCGCGCCGTCAGCGCACGTTGGCTTGCTGCGTGGCGTGATCGTGAGGCAGTTCGCACGCTTCGGTCACGAGGAGGTCGTTGTCCTTCGCGAAGTTCATCACAAAATTGAAGGCCATCGGTTCGACGTCCTTCAGGCGCGAATCCAGCACGACGACCTTGAGGTCGCCGATCATCGTCGGGCGCACGTAGAGCGAGTAGCGCAAATAGGCGTTCGGGCCGCGCGCGTTGGCCGACGCTTTCGGACCAAAGCTCGACATCACCCCGGCGAGGCGCTCCGACCAGTCGCTCGGACGAAACTTCTTCCCCGCGCTGGTGATGCCTTGAATGAAGTATTCGGTTGGAGCTTCGTCGGCCATGCAGGAGTACCTGTGTGTGTAGCTGCTGGGTGCGTTTGCAGCGTGTAACGGCGGCACGAGCGCTGCGCCCGCGCGGGTACCGCGGAACGCCGGCCGCGGGGATCGCCCGCCGCCACACGCATGGACAGTCCGATGGATAGGGAACGGCTGCCGCGCACCCCGCCTGGCGTGAAGTCTCGAAATTCGCCGCCGACGCGTGTCACAAGCAGGTCTCGCAACGGGATCGACAGGACGATTTCGCGGCGCACTGCCAGTCAGCGCACAGGCCGCTCCCGCGGGCTTGCCTGGCGCGGCCGCGAGGTGTTGCCACCTTGCCGTCACACACGTTCAGGGCCCGTTTGTCGTGCCTAAGAAATCTCTGGGATTATAGCGCACTGACCGTTTTGACGCAGTGCACACAAGGCACTTGAAAGGCTGGATCCGGGCCCGCGCAATGCCCGCGAAACAGTCCCGAAAGCCGTCGCGAAAGCGCCGCCCACCGTGCGCCTGGGCACCCTGCCTAAATTTTGGGCAACTCGTCAAAATGCGCAAAATCCTTTATGCTGCTTTGACTTACCACCAACCGCAGCGGCGTCGCCGGCCCAATCCTGCAGTTCGAGGCCGGATCTGGCGCCGTTTTCGTTTCATGACCTCCCGTACCATACGCCATTACCTGCAGTTCAAGGATTTCTCCCTTGACGAATATGAATATGTGCTGGAGCGCGCGCGCATCCTGAAGCGCAAGTTCAAGAACTACGAGACCTATCACCCGCTGCACGACCGCACGCTGGCGATGATCTTCGAGAAGAGCTCCACCCGCACGCGCCTCTCGTTCGAAGCGGGTATCTTCCAGCTAGGCGGCCACGCCGTGTTCATGAACACGCGCGACACGCAGCTCGGGCGCGGCGAGCCGATCGAAGATTCGGCGCAGGTCATCTCGCGCATGGTCGACATCATCATGATCCGCACGTTCGGCCAGGACATCCTGCAGCGCTTCGCCGAAAGCTCGCGCGTGCCGGTCATCAACGGTCTCACGAACGAGTACCACCCCTGCCAGGTGCTGGCCGACATCTTCACGTACTACGAGCACCGCGGTCCGATCCGCGGCAAGACCGTGGCGTGGGTCGGCGACGCCAACAACATGCTCTACACGTGGATCGAAGCCGCGCAGATCCTCGGCTTCAAGCTGCGCATCTCCACGCCGCCGGGTTATCCGCTCGATCCCGCGCTGGTCGCGGCGGAAAGCAAGCCGTTCTACGAAGTCTTCGAGGACCCGCACGACGCCTGCGACGGCGCCGACCTCGTCACGACCGACGTCTGGACCAGCATGGGCTTCGAGGCCGAAAACGAAGCGCGCAAGCAGGCCTTCGCCGACTGGTGCGTGGACGCGCCGATGATGGCCCGCGCCAACGCCGATGTGCTTTTCATGCACTGCCTGCCCGCGCACCGCGGCGAGGAAGTCAGCGCCGAGGTGATCGACGGCCCGCAGAGCGTGGTCTGGGACGAGGCGGAAAACCGCTTGCACGTGCAGAAGGCGCTCATGGAGTTCCTGCTGCTCGGCCGCCTGAACCACTGAGCCTGGCGTACGCCATCATGAAGAAAGCCGACCCGAAGGTCGGCTTTTTTGTGCCCGCTGCGGCGCGTGGCTCGCGCGTCAGACCGTTTCGCCAAGCCGACGCGCCAGCGACTTCAGGAGCGGCGCCACGCGCTCGCGAAACACCTCGGGCCCCATCGACGAAGCCGGCCCGCTGCAGCTGAGCACGAGCCAGCGACGCTCGCGCGGCTCGCGAAACGGCACCGCGGCGGCGTTGACGTCTTCGTGCCAGTCGCGAAACGAATAGCAGCACCCCTCCTTGCCGAACACCTCGATCTCGCGTTTCGCGGCCGCAACCAACGCCGGCCCTTCGGCGCCCGCTATCTTCTCCAGTTCCGCGAACAACGCCATCTGCACATCGATGGGCTGCACGGCCAGATACGCGCGGCCCATCGAGCTTGTCAGCATCGAGAGCCGCGAGCCCGACGCGAGGCCGAGCGTGAGCGCCGTCTCGCTGCGGATCGTCTCCAGATAGATCACGTCGAGGCCGTCACGGCACCCCAGCGACACCGCGGCGCCCACCTCGCGCGCGAACGCGCGCATATGCGGGCGTGCGAGTTCGAGCGTGTCGGTGCCCGAGAGCAGCGCAAAGCCGAGTGACAGCACCCCGGCGTCGAGCGCATATTTGCCGAGCGATTCGTCAAAGCGCAGATAGCCGAGCACGGTGAGCGTGTACGCGAGCCGGTTCACGGTCGCCTTGGGCAAGCCCGTGCGCTCCACGAAATCGCGGTTGCCGAGCAGCGTCTCGCCGGGACGGAACGCCCGCAGCAGGTCGAGCCCGCGGGCGAGCGCCACGACGAACTTGCGCTCGTCGATCGGCCCCTCGGCCAGCGAAGAAGAAAAAGATGAAGTCGTAGTCATTCCGGATGCAGACATGGGCGCCCTGGTGCTACACTAAAGTCAATTTGCAAAACATTGTTCCGCATAGCGGAACTCACGTCAAGCGCAAATTTGCCCATTTCAAGGATTTGAGGAAAGGAGAGACACCATGGCCGCACACGCCCAGTTCCATTGGGAAGACCCGCTTCTGCTCGACCAGCAGCTCACCGAAGAGGAGCGCATGGTGCGCGACGCGGCCGCCGCGTATGCCCAGGACAAGCTCGCGCCGCGCGTGCTGGAAGCGTTCCGCCACGAGAAGACGGACGCCTCGATCTTCCGCGAGATGGGCGAAGTCGGCCTGCTCGGCCCGACGATTCCCGAGCAATACGGCGGCCCCGGCCTCAATTACGTGGCGTACGGCCTGATCGCGCGCGAAGTGGAGCGCGTCGACTCCGGTTATCGCTCGATGATGTCGGTGCAGTCGTCGCTCGTGATGGTGCCGATCTTCGAATTCGGCTCGGAAGCGCAAAAGCAGAAGTACCTGCCCAAGCTCGCGAGCGGCGAATGGATCGGCTGCTTCGGCCTCACGGAGCCGAACCACGGCTCGGACCCGGGCAGCATGGTCACGCGTGCGAAGAAGGTGAACGGCGGCTACTCGCTCTCGGGCGCGAAGATGTGGATCACGAACTCGCCGATCGCCGACGTGTTCGTCGTCTGGGCGAAGCTCGAGGAAGACGGCACGGACGACATCCGCGGCTTCATCCTGGAGAAGGGCTGGAAGGGTCTCTCGGCACCGGCCATCCACGGCAAGGTGGGGCTGCGCGCCTCGATCACCGGCGAAATCGTGCTCGACGAAGTGTTCGTGCCGGAAGAGAACCTCATGCCGGGCGTGAAGGGCCTGCGCGGTCCGTTCACCTGCCTGAATTCGGCGCGCTATGGCATTGCCTGGGGCGCGCTCGGCGCCGCGGAATCGTGCTGGCACACCGCGCGCCAGTATGTGCTCGACCGCAAGCAGTTCGGCCGCCCGCTTGCCGCGAACCAGCTGATCCAGAAGAAGCTCGCCGACATGCAAACGGAAATCACGCTCGGCCTGCAGGGTTGCCTGCGTCTGGGCCGCATGAAGGACGAAGGCACGGCGGCCGTCGAGATCACGTCGATCATGAAGCGCAACTCGTGCGGCAAGTCGCTCGACATCGCGCGTCTCGCCCGCGACATGCTCGGTGGCAACGGCATTTCCGACGAATTCGGCGTGGCGCGTCACCTTGTGAACCTCGAAGTGGTGAACACTTACGAGGGCACGCACGACATCCACGCGCTGATCCTCGGCCGCGCACAAACGGGCATTCAGGCGTTCTTCTGAACGCCGCCTTGGCCGGCCTCGCCGACGCATGAAAAAACGCCGCACGACTTGTCTCGTGCGGCGTTTCTGTTTTGGCGCCTGTGGGGCGGACGCTGGCCGAACGGCTTACTTGTTCGGCTGCGGCGTCATGCGCAGATACGGACGCAGGGCCTTGTAGCCCTTCGGGAACTTCTGCTTGAGGACTTCTTCGTCCTTCAGCGACGGCACGATCACGACGTCGTCGCCCTGCTTCCAGTTGCCGGGCGTCGCAACCTGGTAGTTGTCGGTGAGCTGCAGCGAGTCGATCACGCGCAGCACTTCGTCGAAGTTGCGGCCCGTACTCGCCGGATAGGTGATGATGAGGCGCACCTTCTTGTTCGGGTCGATCACGAAGAGCGAGCGCACGGTGAGCGTCTCGTTAGCGTTCGGATGGATCATGTCGTACAGCGTGGACACCTTGCGGTCGCCGTCCGCGAGAATCGGGAAGCCGACGTTCGCGGCCTGCGTCTCGTTGATGTCCTTGATCCACTCGTTGTGCGACTGGGCGCTATCCACCGAAAGCGCAATCGTCTTCACGTTACGCTTCTCGAATTCGTCCTTGAGTTTGGCGGTCAGGCCAAGCTCGGTCGTGCAGACCGGCGTGAAGTCGGCCGGGTGCGAAAACAGCACGCCCCAGCTATTGCCGAGCCACTCGTGAAACTTGATGCGGCCAATGCTCGAATCCTGCTCGAAGTCGGGTGCGATATCGCCAAGACGTAGACTCATGGTGCGGTTCCTTTGAACGAGGTGAACGGGTTTGATCGAAACGGCGCGCGCGGCCCGTTGATCCAGTGGACGTTTACAACGCTCAAGCATACAGGCCCTGGTTGCGCCCCGCGAACGAACATCGCCTCACACCGGTATGAGTTTTTGTAATTTTGAACCGGTTGGAGGAAACTTTAGGTGCCGGATCAAATCAATGACTCTCACCTCGCGATTTTTTGTGAGCGGGATCCAGAGCCCCGTCCACGCACGCTCGCGGGAACGGATCGTGCGAATTCGCAGGTCGTGGCGGCGCGTCACGCTTGCCAGTGCCCGTATCTTTGTTACGATTCACGCGTGATGTGACACGATGGGAGCCAGTCAATGTCAGAGGTCAACAAGGAGAGGCTGATGTCCGATATCAAAACCGTCCTCGCGGATGCAGAGGACCTGCTCAAGCAGGCTGCGAGCGCTACGGGCGAGCGCGCTTCAGAGTTGCGTGAAACGGCACTCTCGCGTCTGAAGCAGGCAAAAGAGAAGGCCGCCGACGTCCAGGTGGTCGTGGTCGAGAAAGGCAAGAAAGCGGCGCGCGCCACCGACGACTATGTCCACGAGCATCCGTGGGCGTCGATCGGGATCGCCGCCGGCGTGGGCGTGCTGGTCGGTTTGCTGATCAACCGCAAATAAAGCGGCTCGCCGCACCACGCGGGCGGTCTCAGGGCCGCTCGCGCGGCGCGCTCGACCAGCTGACGGCGCTTGCCTGACGGCTTTCCGCTGGCGCGCCCCGCGGCACCGCCTGGTCTCGCGGGGCGATCGAGCCCGCTGTCTTTTCTTGCGTTTTTTTCTTGCGCATTGCTCGGGCATCCGCCTGCGCCACCTGCCATCGCCATGACGACAGACACTCACTCGCAGCGACACGAACACGGGCCGTTGCGCCGACTGCTCGGCTCCGCGTCCGCGATGCTACAGACGCGGCTAGAACTGATCGGCATCGAACTCGCCGAGGAAAAGGACCGCCTCATCGGCGTGCTCTTCCTTGGCCTCGCGGGGATGATGTTCGCGATGCTTGCCCTGATCGCGCTCACGGCGCTCGTTGCCATCGCCTTCTGGGACACGTACCGCTGGGAAGCGCTCGCCGGTCTCACGATCGTCTATGCGATCGCGGCGATTTTCTGCGGCCTGAAGGCGCGGCGCGGGCTGCACACCGCGCCACTCGTATTCCAGGCGACGCTCGAGGAATTCGAGAAAGACCGAGATGCCCTGCGCAACCCCTAGCCGCGAGCCGACGCCATGAACCAACCCCGACCGGACACCGCCTTTCGCCCCCGCCGCGGTCGTGCACACGACCTCTCGACGCCGCAGTTGCGCGCGCTGCGCAAGGAACTGCTGCTCGTGCGAGCGAGCGTCGAGCGCGCCGAAATGGCCGAAGCGATCGTGGACATCCGCGCGACGGTCACGAACTTCAGCTGGCTGCGCTTCGTGGTGCCCGGATTCGGCCGCTCTGGCGCCGGCGGCGTGGCTTCCGGCCTCGGCAGCCTGCTCAAGGAATATCCGCTGGTCAGTTCGCTCATCTCGCTCATCGTGGCGAAGCCGCTGCGTACGAGCCTCGTTTCGGCCGCGCGCCCCGTCATCAAGTGGGGCGGCCTCGCCTTTACGGCCTGGGAAGCGTATCGCGTGTGGCAGCAGGTGCGGCGCCAGCGCGGCGCCTCTGCAAACACGCCTGCCCGCGACAGGTCCGACGAAGACGACCTCACCGGCTGATCGCGCCCGCGGCACTTCTCCAGGGCGTTCACCGGTCCCTCCAGCACATCTGCATAGCCGCCGCGACAGCGCCACCGCCTGCCGCGTGATTGCTGCGCGCGCCGGTTGCGTCGAGTACGAAGGCGCCGCACGCATCGCCACGCATCGGTCCCGCTTCCACCGGATCGGCTACGAGGGCGTAGCCGCCGTTGGAATCGTCGGCGGGCATGAGGCGCAAGCGGTAGATCGCCGTTCCCGTCGGCGGAGCCTGGTCGAACCCAGTGGGCAAAAACGCCATCGACGCGCTCTGCGTATCGACAAGTTGCGCTGCGCGATAGAGCGCGGCCACGGCGTCGATGCGATGTCCCCGCGCGATCTGCGCGCTCCACCCCGGCAATACGAAGGCCGCGACGATAGCGGCCACCGCCAGCGCAATGACCAGTTCGAGCAGTGTGAACGCGCGGTACCGGTTGCTCTTCACCTTTCCTCCCGTTTGCCTCGTCAAAAGGGCCTCGCGACGACGCGACGCCAGTGATGCTCGACGCGCGTCGCGTCACCCTCGGCCTCGATGACCACCTGGTCCTGCAGCCAGCTTTGCGTGTTTTCCGAGGCGCCGAACCCTCGCGCCGTAACGAGATACGCGCGAGCCAGCGGACGGCTCTCGATGCGCCAGGCCTCGACGATGCATTGCGGCAAGCGCACGGACCCCGGCCACGCGGCAACGGGCGCGACCGCCTGCCGCTCGAAGCTGTCCTGCCGCCGCCAGGCTTGCGGCTCGCCGGGCTGCGTGGCCGCCACAGGCGCGGCCAGCGAGCCATTCGTCAGCGCACGCGAGCACAACACGAGCGCGGCGTCGGCGGCATGGAAGGACTGCAGATGGTCGGCGACGGCATCGGCGTTGCGCCGCGCGAGCAGCGCTGCCTCGAACCACGCCGCCGAGGTCACGAGCATCATCGCGACGACAAGCAGCACGACCGGGAGCGCCACGCCGTGACGCGCGGCGCGTGTGCGACGCTTCCCGCACGGGCTCGTTCTCATGACGCTGCCGGCAGAACGTTACGTAGCACGATGTGCCGCCAGAACGCCTGCCGCGCTCGCCCATCCGCGCCGAAGGCCTGCACACCATCGCAATCGACGTAGCGCATGCGCCGCGCAAAGGCCGCCCCGCGCACCAGCACGCACAGATCGACCGCCACGACCGACGCCCACTGATCGCGCGCGAGCGCCGAAGCCTCGACCGCCAGTGCCGCGCCCGCCGTCCAGTAGCGCAGGCGCAAACGCTCGACGCCCTCGACGAGCGGCTGCGGCTTGCCGAAGCCCGCGCAGTAAAGCTCGCTCTCGCGAGTCGTCTGGCTCGCCACCTCGGCGTAATAGCGGTTCACGATTTCCACGCCTGCCACGCCACCCCCCTGCCCGAGGCAGTCGGTTACCTGGCCGTTTGCGGTGGGCCACGTCGATACACTGTCGCCTTGATAGCGCACGGCCAACCCATCGGAGCGGCTCGGCAGCGGCCTGCACGTAAGGACCGCATCAGTATCGATCGGGCGCCCCGCCGCGCAGCCGAAGATCGCCGGGCCGGCAAGCGTCGAGCGTGCGTCCGCGGCAACAAAGCCGGCCATCTGGATCTGCTCGCCGATCAGCATCAACGCATTCATGCCGGCCTCGTGGATGCGCGCGGCGTCGTTCGCGTGCGCATAGGCCTAGCGCTGCGTGCGATACGCCGAGAGCGCGCCAAGCGTCACCACGAGGCCCAACGCCACGGCAATCGTTAGTTCGAGCAGCGTGTGGCCGGCCTGCTGGCGCACGTGGGCGAAACGAATGTTCATCGCAGAAACGCGAGGGCGACGCAGGCGCGCCCGGCGCGCGCCGTCGCATCGAGACACGGCGCAACCCACGAAACAGCCGTCGATCCCGACGCTGCGCCGAGTGGTGTCGCCGTCCAACTCACGGACGCGACCGATGCGTCGCCGCCCACGCTCGACATGGTCAGCCGCCCTTCGGGCACGATGCTCGCCGTCAGCGCCTGCCATCGATTGGTCGCAGCGGGCGTTGCACCTGCCGCGCGCGCCGCTTCGGCCATGGCGTCAGCGGCAAACGCCGCGCGCTCGCGCGCCGCTGCCAGTTGCGCGTGCCGGACCAGCCCGAGCTGGGTGCTCATCAGGCCGAGCCCGCACATCGCCATGACGCCCAGCGCAATGGCGACTTCCAGCAGCGTCGACCCGCGCACGCCGCGCACGCTCACCCGGCTCATGACGCCCCCGTGCATGCGCCGTCGCTGATGCGTGCCCGGCCCCCCTGCGCGATCCGTATGCAGCGACGCCAGCCCGCGCCGCGTTGTGCCGCCGACGTGGCCCGCGGGGCAATCTCGAAGTTGCGCAAGCTGCCGATGGTCTGCCCCGCCGGCGGCGAAAACGTGATGGCAGTGAGCCCCGACGCCACGGAAATCGCGTCGAGCGCCGGCTGGATGCGCAACGGGATAGAGGCTCCGGCGCGCTCGATCATGACGGCCCAGCCGCAGGACCAGTCGGCAATACCGGACGGACACGCTTTGGCGGCCTCGAGGCAATGGCGAGCGGCGTCGACGCGGCAAACGGTAACGCGCGACTTGCGCCGTATGGCCTCGTTGCGTGCGTAGGCGAGCGTGCCGAGCATGGCGTTGGCGCGCGCGTCGACTTGATCACGCACGCGCCATGCGGTGAAAACGGGCGTGGAAACCGTTGCGCAGATCGCCAGCAGGACGATGACGACCATCGTCTCAATGAGCGTGAATCCGGACTTCATGAGCAATCCTTAGTTCGAGCGGATTGCCAACAATCTACGGACGAAAGCGAAACGAAACAATTAGCCGAACGGCTAGCTGGTGCGCGCAACGTCGGCTCGCGAGAATGCAAGCGTTACGACAGCGGCCTGGCAGGGGGGAAGAAAAATGCGAATGCGCTCAGCGCTTTTTCGCGGGGTTGTTGGCAGCACCCGCGCGGCGGAATTCCTCGATCACGTCTTCGAATTCGGAGACATCCTCGAAGCGTCGGTACACCGAAGCAAACCGTACGAACGCGACCTTGTCGAGTTCGCGCAATTCGCCCATGACGAGCTCGCCAAGGCGCTCGCTGCGCACTTCGCGCTCGCCGCTGCCGAGCAGTTGATCCTCGATACGGGCAACCGCCGCGTCGATCGCATCGGCCGCAACCGGGCGCTTGCGCAGCGCCAGTTGCATACTCGCCATGATCTTGCGGCGGTCGAATTCCGTGCGGCTGCCATCCTTCTTGACGATCGAAGGCATCGCCAGCTCGACCCGCTCGTACGTCGTGAAACGCTTGTCGCAGGCTGGGCAGCGGCGGCGGCGCCGGATCGCGGCGCCGTCTTCGGACACACGCGAGTCGACGACCTGCGTGTCTTCGTGCCGGCAAAAAGGGCAGCGCATGGGTTATCGCGTGGCTTAGCGGTAAACCGGGAAACGCTTCGTCAGCTCGGCGACCTGCGCCTTCACGCGCTCGATCGTCGCGGCGTCTTCCGGATTGTCGAGCACGTCGGCAATCAGGTTGCCCACCTGCTCGGCTTCCTTCACGCCAAAGCCGCGCGTCGTCATGGCCGGCGAACCGAGACGGATACCGCTCGTCACGAACGGCTTTTCCGGATCGTTCGGGATCGCGTTCTTGTTGACCGTGATGTGCGCGGTGCCGAGCACGGCTTCCGCCGCCTTGCCAGTGATGTTCTTGGCGCGCAGGTCCACCAGCATCACGTGGCTTTCCGTGCGGCCCGAAACGATGCGCAGACCGCGCTTGACCAGCGTCTCCGCCAGCACGCGCGCGTTGTCGACCACCTGCTGCTGGTAGGTCTTGAATTCCGGCGAGAGCGCTTCCTTGAACGCCACGGCCTTGCCGGCAATGACGTGCATGAGCGGTCCGCCCTGGATGCCCGGGAAGATGGCCGAGTTGATCTGCTTCTCGAACTCCGCCTTCATCAGGATCACGCCGCCGCGCGGGCCGCGCAGGCTCTTGTGCGTGGTCGTGGTGACGAAGTCGGCGTGCGGCACCGGGTTCGGGTAGACGCCCGCGGCGATGAGGCCCGCGTAGTGCGCCATGTCGACCATGAAGTACGCGCCGACCGCCTTGGCAACCTTGGCGATGCGCTCGAAGTCGATACGCAGCGCGAATGCCGACGCACCGGCGATGATCAGCTTCGGCTTGGTCTCGTGCGCGCGCTTTTCGAGCGCTTCGTAGTCGATGTCTTCCTTGGCGTCGAGGCCGTAGCTCACGACGTTGAACCACTTGCCGCTCATGTTCAGCGCCATGCCGTGCGTGAGGTGACCGCCTTCGGCGAGGCTCATGCCCATGATGGTGTCGCCCGGCTTGAGCACGGCGAAGAACACGCCCTGGTTGGCCTGCGAGCCCGAGTTCGGCTGAACGTTCGCGGCTTCGGCGCCGAACAGCTGCTTCACGCGGTCGATCGCGAGCTGCTCGACGATATCCACGTTTTCGCAGCCGCCGTAATAGCGCTTACCGGGGTAGCCTTCGGCGTACTTGTTGGTGAGCTGCGAACCCTGCGCGGCCATGACCGCGGGAGACGTGTAGTTTTCCGACGCGATGAGCTCGATGTGCTCTTCCTGGCGGCGGTTCTCGAGTTCGATCGCCTTGAAGAGTTCGGGATCGACGTTGGCGATGGTGCTTTCGGCTCTGTCAAACATACGGATTCCGTTAAGTGTGTTCAGGTTGACCGGGTCTCGCGCGGAACGCGTAGCGGGTACGCAGCGCTGCTGGCGAAGAGGCCAGCCTTGACGTGGCGGAAGGAGGTGCCGCACACGCGAGGCAGGACAGCCCCCGCAGCGCTAACGAAAGCGCGCGAAATCAGGCTGCCCAGGCGAACGGCAAAACGGCACCCTGCGCTTCACGGTGGGTCGTTCCACCTTGAGTCCCCAATAACGGACGCATTGCTACCGCCAATGCCGCCAATCCGGAACCCTATCGCCAGTCACGCAGGGATTGAGCGCGTTAGTGTATTGGAACGGCAGGGAATAGGCAACCGCCCGCCCCCAGTGCGCTCGGGCGCCCCGCGGCCTGTGGCGCGCCGGGCGGCGCCCCCGGCCATGCGGCCCGCGCGCGTACTGTCCCTTTCTTGCCGCAATGCGGCATTGCAAGTAGGCTCTCCCCTTTTCTCGCCTTCTACCGACCAGAGAGCCACCATGATCGTTTTCGTCACCGGCGCGTCCGCAGGATTCGGCGCCGCCATCGCCCGCGCCTTCGTGAAGGGCGGCCATCGCGTCGTCGCCACGGCTCGCCGCAAGGACCGCCTCGACGCCCTCGCCGCCGAACTCGGCGATGCCCTCCTGCCCTTCGAGCTCGACGTGCGCGACCGCGCGGCGGTCGAAGCCGCGCCCGGCGCGCTGCCGCCCGGGTTCGCCGGCATCGATGTGCTGGTCAACAACGCCGGCCTCGCGCTCGGCGTGGAGCCAGCACAGCGGGCGGACCTCGACGAATGGGAAACCATGATCGACACCAACTGCACGGGCCTCGTGCAGGTGACTCACGCGTTTTTGCCCGGCATGGTCGAGCGCAACCGCGGCCACATTTTCAATCTCGGTTCGGTGGCAGGCCGCTGGCCGTACGCGGGCGGCAACGTCTACGGCGCGACCAAGGCGTTCGTGCGCCAGTTCAGCCTGAACCTTCGTGCCGACCTCGCAGGCACGGCACTGCGCGTGACCGACATCGAGCCCGGTCTGTGCGGCGGCACCGAGTTCTCGAACGTGCGCTTTCGCGGCGACGACAGCAAGGCGGCCAATGTCTACAAGGACGTGCAGCCGCTCACGGCCGAGGACATCGCCGACTCGATCTACTGGATTGCCACGCGCCCCGCGCACGTCAACATCAACACGATCGAACTGATGCCCGTCGCCCAGACTTTCGCCGGCACCAGCGTCCACCGCGGCTAAAAATACCTTACAAATTTAATACTTACGTCAGTCGTACGAAAGACGTAGGGGCCTCGCGTTCCGGTAGAATGCGCGGCATGGAAAATTCCACCAGCAAGCCGGACGCGGTGTCGTCACCGGCCGGGCGCGGCTTTACGTGGCCGGTGCGCGTCTACTACGAGGACACCGACGCCGGTGGCATCGTGTTTTACGCGAATTACCTGAAGTTCTTCGAACGCGCGCGCACCGAATGGTTGCGCGCGTGCGGCGTCGATCAGCGTCGGCTCGCCGAGGAAACGGGCGTGCTCTTCGTCGTGCGCAGCACTGCGCTCGACTACCGTTCGCCCGCGCGCCTCGACGACGTCGTCACTACCGTGAGCCGCGTCGAGAAGCTGGGCCGCGCCTCGGTCGACTTCATGCAGGAAGCGTGGCGCGAGAACACGCTGCTCGCCACGGGCACCATTCGTGTCGCCTGTGTCGACAGCACGGCCATGCGCCCCGCACCGATTCCGGCCCCCGTTCATGAAGCCTTGCAACGTGGACCACAGAAAGACCTGTACGCCGTGTCAACGGCAGTGCAGTAATTACCGTTGATACGACGCCAGTGAACTCGCGCCGGTCAATGCAGGACCAAGCAGGGTTCGGCCGCGACGGCGCGAAAGCTTCCCAACCGCCTACAGGAAGCCTCGCGTTGTCTTGCAGCCGCTCGCCCCTTTCGGGACGTCACAACGAACCTATATGAACACTACACAAGATCTGTCGATCATTTCTCTCGTTCTTAATGCGAGCATACTGGCACAGGCGGTGATGGGGCTTCTTCTGCTCATGTCGCTGATTTCCTGGACTTTTATCTTCCGCAAGTGGTTTGCGATCCGCCGGGCGCGGTCCCAGACAGAGCGCTTCGAACGCGACTTCTGGTCAGGCGGCGACCTGCAGGCGCTCTACCAGAGCGCAGCCAACAACCGTCACACGATCGGCGCGCTCGAGCGTATCTTTGAGTCGGGCATGCGCGAATTCCTGAAGGCGAAAGAGAAGCGCCTGAACGATCCGAGCCTCGTGCTCGACGGCGCCCGCCGCGCAATGCGCGCCGCCTTCCAGCGCGAAATGGATGCGCTCGAGGCGAACCTCTCGTTCCTCGCTTCGGTCGGCTCGGTGAGCCCGTACATCGGTCTTTTCGGCACGGTCTGGGGGATCATGAACGCGTTCCGCGGTCTCGCGAACGTGCAGCAGGCCACGCTCGCGAACGTCGCGCCCGGCATCGCCGAAGCGCTGACGGCGACCGCGATCGGTCTGTTCGCCGCCATTCCGGCGGTGGTCGCGTACAACAGCTACGCGCACGACATCGACCGTCTGGCGATCCGCTTCGAAACCTTCATCGAAGAGTTTTCGAACATCCTGCAGCGCCAGGCCCACTAATCTTCACGAAGCAAGGAGTCGAAGATGGGAGGCTCAGTCCGTTCGAGCATGCGAGGCAGCCGCTCGCGCCGTGCGATGGCCGACATCAACGTCGTGCCGTACATCGACGTGATGCTGGTGTTGCTCGTGATCTTCATGGTGACCGCGCCGCTCGTGGCGCCGTCCATTGTCAATCTACCGACCGTCGGCGGCGCGTCGCAGCAGCAGCAGGTGCCGCCCGTCGTGGTCAATATTCGCCCCGACGGCAATCTGAGCGTACGCTACAAGGATGACTCCGGCGCCACGCAGCAGCAGACCATGACGCGCGCCGATCTCAACGGCTTCGTCGCCGATCGCGAGCAGAGCCATCCCGACCAGCCCGTCGTGATCGCCGCCGACAAGTCCGTCAAATACGAGACGGTGATGAACGTGATGTCCGACCTGAAGTCGCATGGCGTCAAACGTGTCGGACTGCTCGTCAAATCGCAATGATCCGGAAGAACGATTCGTATCCGCTGCAGCCTCCGCGAGAGCGTGGCACGGGACGTGCTATCGCCCTCGCGGTGCTGATGCATGTGCTGCTCGGTCTGTTCCTTTATCACGGCATCCACTGGCAGAACAGCACGCCGGCGGGTGAAGAAGCGGAACTGTGGACCGAGGTGCCGGACCTGTCGACACCGAAGCCGCTGCCGCCGCCCGCGCCGGTCGCCCCTGCCCCGCCGCCGCCGCAAACCGAGGAAGCCGACATTGCGCTGCAACAGCAAAAGCGTAAGCAGCAGGAAGCGCAGCGCGAGGCGCAACTGGCCGAGCAGCAGCGTCTGAAAGCCCAGCAGGAAGCCGAAGCGAAGCGTCAGCAGCTCGCGGCCCAGCAGGCTGCACAGCTCGCGGCTCAGCAGAAGGCGGAAAAGCTCAAGCAGCAGCAGGAACAGCAGCAAGCCGCGGCAGAGAAGCAAAAGCAGCAGCAACAGCAGCAGGACGCGCTCAAGAAGCAGCAGCAGGACGAAGAGCAGCAGAAGCAGGCGAAGCTCGACGCGCAGAAGAAGGCCGACGCTGAGAAGGCCGCCAAGGCGAAGGCGCAGGCTGACGCCCAGACGAAGAAGCTCGACGCGGAACGCCGCGCCCGCATCGCGCAGATGCAAGGCTCGATGGGCGGCGGCGAAGGCACGAGCGGCAACGGTCTTGCAAAGAGCGGCACGGGTAGCGGCTCGGGCGGCAACGCGACGTCGCCGGGCTACGCCGACAAGGTGCGCCGCCGCGTGCGTCCGAACATCGTGTGGTCGGGCGAAACGTCGGGTCTCGAAACGGAGATCGCGGTGCGTTGCTCGCCGACCGGCACGCTGCTTTCGGCGGCGATCACGCGCAGCAGCGGCAACTCGTCGTGGGACGACGCCGCGTTGCGGGCGGTCCAGCGCTCGGATCCGATGCCGCAAGACACAGATGGCAAGACGCCTTCGAGCTTCAAGATCACCTTGCGCCCGGCAGGTTAATGGCGAGCGCAAGGCGCAGAAAGGTTGAGGAAAGCCGCCGCGCAACAGTGGCTAAAAAAGGAACGATTCGAACGTTTTCGGGTCAGTCTGCTGTTGCGCGTTATGACAAAATTGCTTTTTTCAGGAAATATCACAGCATGACATTGATGACGAAGCTTGGCCTGCGAACCCTCGTCGCGTCCTGCCTGATCACGGCGGGCGGAGCGGCGAACGCACAACTCAACGTCCTCGTCACCGGCGTGGGCTCCACCCAGTTCCCCATCGCCACGGCTAACTTTGCCGGTGAAGCGAATTCGCCCGAGCAGGTCGCGGCCATCGTGCGCGCCGACCTGCAACGCAGCGGGAAATTCACCAATATCGACGCCGGCAGCGCACCGATCTCGGAAAACGACTCCGTCGACCTCGGCAGCTGGAAGGCCAAGGGCGCCAATGCGTTCGTTGCGGGCAGCGTGAACAAGCTCGCCAACGGCCAGTACGAAGTGCGCTTCAAGCTCTACGACACCGTGAAGGGCGAAAGCCTCGGCGGCCTCGTGCTCACGAGCCCGGCAAGCGGCCTGCGCATGAGCGCGCACAAGGTTGCGGATTACATCTATCAGAAGCTGCTCGGCGATCGCGGCGTGTTCGCCACGCGTCTTTCGTACGTGATCAAGACGGGCGGCCGCTTCCAGCTGCAGGTTTCGGACTCCGATGGACAAGACGCGCACATCGCGCTGTCGAGCCCCGAGCCGATCATCTCGCCGGCCTGGTCGCCCGACGGCACCAAGGTCGCTTACGTATCTTTCGAAAAGAAGAAGCCGATCGTCTACGTGCATGACCTGCCTACGGGTCGCCGCGTGGTCATTTCGGACCAGAAGGGCAACAATTCGGCGCCGGCCTGGTCTCCCGATGGCCGCACGCTCGCGGTAGCACTGTCGCGCACGGGCAACACGCAGATCTTCGCCGTCAATGCCGACGGCTCCGGCCTGCATCGCCTCACGCAAGGCACGACGATCGACACCGAACCCAACTACTCTCCTGACGGACGCACGATTTATTTCACGAGCGACCGCGGCGGCCAGCCTCAGATTTACAAGATGTCGGCCCAGGGCGAAAGCGCCGGAGCGGCACAGCGTGTGACGTTCACCGGCAACTACAATACGAGCCCGAAGGTCAGTCCGGACGGCAAGCAGCTGGCGTACATCTCACGCACGGGCGGCGGATTTAAGCTGTACATTCAAGATCTGCAGTCCGGTGTCGCCACGGCGCTCACTGACACGACACATGACGAATCGCCCAGCTTCGCGGCGAACGGTCAGTACATTCTTTACGCCACACAGGTGAACGGCCGTGGCGTGCTGGCTGCTGTATCGACCGACGGTCGTACGCGGCAAATCCTGTCCGTTCAGGGCGGCAGTGTACGCGAGCCGTCCTGGGGTCCTTTCATGCAATAACACTTCAGGAGAGTAAAAATGATTTCGAAGAAAGTACGCCTGGCCTTGGCCGTTTTGATGATCGGTGCGCTGGCAGCGTGCAAGTCGGGTGTCAAGGAAACGAACCCGAACGCCGGCGCGATGAACACCCAACCGAACCCGAACGCGGTCGCCCAGGTGAACGTCGATGAGCTGAACAACCCGAACAGCCCGCTTGCCAAGCGCAGCGTGTACTTCGATTTCGACAGCTACGCCGTCAAGGACGACTACCAGTCGCTGCTGCAAGCTCACGCACAGTACCTCAAGACGCACCCGGAACGTCACGTCCTGATCCAGGGCAACACCGACGAGCGCGGCACGAGCGAATACAACCTGGCGCTGGGTCAAAAGCGTGCTGAAGCGGTCCGTCGCGCCCTCTCGCTGATGGGCGTGCCCGATTCGCAAATGGAAGCCGTCAGCCTCGGTAAGGAAAAGCCGGTCGCAACGGGCCACGACGAAGCATCGTGGGCACAGAACCGCCGTGCTGACCTCGTGTATCAACAGTAATTGAGCATTGGATGAAGGGGCGTATGTCGCACCGTTTCTCCCCGCTGCGCGCAGCCGCAGCCGCCTGCGTGGCTGGCGTCGCCTTTGCGGCGCTGCCGGCCCACGCGGGCATCTTCGATGACGATCAGGCGCGCCAGGCGATTCTCGACCTGCGCACGAAAACGGACAGCCTGTCCAGCCAGCTGTCCGCCGCTCAACGCACGATCCTCGACCAGTCCAACCACCTCGACCAGCTCAACCAGCAGGTCGCGACGTTGCGCGGACAGAACGAGGATATGGCGAACCAGTTGGCGACCCTGCAGAAGCAACAGAAGGACTACTACACGGATCTCGACACGCGACTCAAGAAGTTCGAGCCGCAGCAGGAGACCGTAGACGGCATGCAAGGCACGGTTCAGCCGGGTGAGATGGATGCGTTCAACGCCGCTTCGCAGCAGTTCCGCAACGGCGACTTCAAGAACGCGGCGGCATCGTTCCGTAGCTTCATCGCGAAGTTCCCGCAGAGTCCTTACCAGCCGACCGCGCAGTACTGGCTCGGCAACGCGCTCTATGCGCTGAAGGACTACAAGGGGTCGACCGCGACGTGGCAGAACGTCGTCAACAAATACCCGCAGCATCCGCGCGCCCCCGAGGCGCTGCTGGCCATTGCGAACAATCAGATCGAGCAGGGGCAAAAGGCTGCGGCCAAGCGCACGCTCGAACAGGTCGTTTCGCAATACGGCAACTCGGATGTCGCACAGACGGCGCAGAGCAAGCTTTCACAGCTCAAATAAGCGCTGCTGGCTGGTTTTGGCGTGACGTGGTGCTGGTGTAATGCCAATGCCGCGAAATGCGCCTCTCGCATACAGGGAAGGCCCGGGGCACGGCGTGCCCCGGGCGTTTCCATCGGTTTTATGACGGCAAAGGTTGACGCGTTGGCCATGCGCCGCTATAATCCCGCTTCTCTTTTGGGTCGTTAGCTCAGCTGGTAGAGCAGCGGACTTTTAATCCGTTGGTCACAGGTTCGAATCCCGTACGGCCTACCACCTACCCTTACGGGCAGGCTAAAGAGGAAAATTAAGCACTTTCGAGTAATCGGAGTGCTTTTTTTTCGCCCGTAGGAACGGCGCCCGGGCGGCAAAAACTGGCCTTTGCCGGAAATCTGCCGGAACGGGAAACTCCAGACCAAGCGAATTCAATCTTTCGCATGGAGTCTGGAATGGCCTACATCAGTCAACGCGGAGCCTTCTGGCGAGCAGAAGTCCGCCGACGCGGGTACAAGCCCGTCTATCGTACATTCGATACCAAGCAGGACGCGCAGCAATGGGCGCGGCGTACAGAGTCCGAAATGGACGCTGGTTGATTCATCGACCGAACCGAGTCTGAGCGCACAACCCTCCGCGAGGCGCTGGAACGCTACCAGCGCGAAATCGTCCCCGAGAAACGTTACCCACAACAGGAACGCCAACGCATCAAGCGCTGGCTCGATAACGATCTCTCCTATCGCGCCCTCGCCAGCTTGCGCGGCGTGGACTTCGCCAAATACCGTGATCAGAGGCGCGCGGCTGGCCGAGCCGAAAACACCATCCGACTCGAACTCCAGGTCGTCAGCCACCTCTTCGAAATCGCCCGCAAGGAATGAGGCATGGAAGCGCTGATGAATCCACTACAAGCCGTCCGGCAGCAAGGCGCGCGACCGCCGCCTCCGCCCCGGTGAGTTTGAGATATTGCACGGGCTGCTGTCGGCCACCGGGAATCCTTGGGCTTCGCTGGCCTTCGAACTGGCCGTCGAAACCAGCTTGCGCCAAGGGGCGCTGTTCGGCGTGCAATGGGAATGGATGGACCTCGATAGTCGGATGCTTCGATTCCCGCCCGATGCACGTGGTGCCGAAAATAAAGGCGTGCCGGCTCTCTTGCCGCTCTCTCGCCGTGCCGTTGCCGTTTTCCGACATCTGACGGCCATTGCAGAAGGCTTAGAGTCGCGACTGCTTCGGTCGGAGCGCGGTCCCTGTGACGTAAGACCAAAACAGCTGACGGGCCGAGTTTTCGGCACGACGACGAACGCGGTCTTATGCGTCTGGAAGCGCGTGCTTCAACAGGCTAGCCGCGAAGACCCGGAAATCAAGACGCTTCGCTGGCATGACCTTAGGCACGAAGCCGCATCTCGCCTGTTTGAGAAAGGGCTGCATCCAATGGAAGTGGCATCGATCACAGGCCATCGCAGCATGCAGATGCTGAAGCGGTATACGCATCTGAAGCCGGAAAGCCTACTAGCTCGCCTCGGTTAGCAAGCACTCGGATGCTGGCTGGCCATCGTGGCGCCGGACTCGGCCAAATTCGTCAGGCCGAGTTCGGCTAGGAGGCGGCGGCCGTCATCCCAGAGGCAGCTCACTCGGGCAGTGGTTTGGCTCGGTAACCGGTCACTCGAGCGGAATTACCACGCGTGGGCTTGCGACGTTTGCGGACATACAGGTGTCGGTATTGGTTGAGCCACTACCCGCCGATTTTTCGCGTTGGGAGTCACGCAGTCGCCAAAGGTTGGGCGAGAAAAAGGATACGATACGGGGCTAACAAGATTGGCAACGACGTTTGTTGCGTGCTGGGGATCGCGAACACACAAAAATCATCGGAGTCGATGCGATTTGAATAAGGCCAACCGGGGGAAACAATGAGTGAAGCCGAATACAAATACAACATGCAATTTGAAGCGAATGTACGGCAAGTGGCTGAGGCCGTCTGGGGCCTCTCTCCAGGCGATTGCCAGCCGTCGCACTACGAAGGGGACATGGTGATCCAAGAGCTCGATGGGATTGCCCGTCTGCGAGATGTTACCCACCTGATCATGGCGACCACGAGCACTCGGCTGGAGAAGGTGCGGGCAGACGTTAAAAAGCTGAATGCCGCTGAGGCGCACGAAATCAAGACAGCAATATCCATTTCAAAATGGCTTATAACTGAGAAGCAGCTGGACGCTCAGCATATAGAGGTTGCAAGAAAAAATAAGGTTACAGCAATAACACTGGATCAATTTCGACGCCGCGCTTTTGACGGATTGAGATATCTAGACGGCGTCAAGCAGCACGGCCGGTCAGCGACAACCATCTTGGCCGGTCGACGGGTGTAGTTGTCGCTGGTTAAGAGGCCATGGTTGTCGCTCCTTCTTCGTAGTTGTCGTTGGGTAATTGTCGTCGGCGCGCGCTCTGTTTGTCGCTGGCCTTACGGCGGCGATAGCTCTCAACATTCAGCTCGAAGATCGTCGAGTGATGCACGAGCCGGTCGATGGCGGCAACCGTCATGCCGGGGTCGGGGAACACGTCATTCCAGCCAGAGAACGGCTGATTGGCC
>NZ_JAFA01000014.1 GCF_000519185.1 Paraburkholderia nodosa DSM 21604
CGCGTGCGGTAGACGTGGCCGCTCACGGTCTGCGGCCACAGGCAGAACGTGCAGCGCGACTTGCAGCCCCGGCCCGTGTAGATCGACACGTACGGGTAGTTCAGGTAGCCGATGAAGTAATTCTCGATCTTCAGGTCGCGCTTGTAGATCGGCGCGACGAACGGCAGCGAGTCCATGTCCTCGAGCACCGGACGGCCTGGGTTGTGCTCGATCGAGCCGTCCTTCGCGCGCCACGAAATGCCCTTGACCTCGGCCAGCGGCATGCCTTCGGCGATTTCCTTGCAGGTGAAGTCGAATTCCTCGCGGCAGACGAAATCGACCGCCTCGGTGGCCGTGAGCGAATTATGCGGATCGACCTGCACCTTCGCGCCCACCAGACCGATGACGATCGACGGCTTGCGCTTCTTGAGGTCTTCGCAGAACAGCGCGTCGGTCGGGAACGACGGCGTGCTCGTGTGGATGATGACGAGGTCGTATGCGGCTGCAATCTTCAGCGTCTCTTCGACGGAGAGGCCGTCGGCCGGCGCGTCGAGCACGCGGCTGTCGGGCACGAGGGCCGCGGGCTGCGCGAGCCAGGTGGGATACCAGAACGAGCGGATCTCGCGCTTTGCCTGGTAGCGCGAGCCCGCGCCACCGTCGAAGCCGTCATACGACGGGGCCTGCAGAAACAGCGTTTTCATATTCCTCGATTGTCCGCGCAGTGTGGTGAAACCCGGTTAGCGATCGTGTGCGCCTCGTGGCTTGCACGGTCGGCGTCCAACGCCGCGCAATTCCTTCGAAACGCATTACGAAAAACATTCGATCGGCATTCCGGTTCGCATGTTTGTTATCGAATTGAAGGCATAAGCGCCACGGGTGAACCCTGAGATATTAAGCCGAAAATCTGATGCTGACCTTAAGCGCTTTCCCTTCTTCCGACGTATTGAAACATGCCAAACCTCCAGTGTGACGAATTGATATGACAGTTTTCATCGCACCGCGCCAATTGATGTCCGTTGTGATGACAATCGGTTACAAGCGAGGCACAACCCGCCCTCCGGCACCCAGAAATCGCGTCAATCGACCCAAGCGATGCAAGTCATGTGCCACTACGTGCGTGCGCCTTGCGTATTCCCCGGAAGAACTGACCGGCAGGTTTTCATCTGCTTTGCATCGTCTCCGCCATATCGGACAAGTTTTCGCTGATCGCCGACATCGCGTAAAAACGTCTCACAATCGGGTTACGATGCAGCAAACGGCGTGACTGCGGGTCCCCGCCGCGAATGTGCGAGCGGTGTGGCGCGGCCAACGCTGCCCGGCAGGTCAGGACGACTGGCCGGGATTTCATGCAGGCCAGGCACCCGTGGTGCGCTGCCTGCCCAACCAAGCGCCACCGTGAGCCGTCATTGTCCATGCGCATCCTCTTCGTCATCGGCAACCTGGGCGACTATCACGTCCCTCGCTATGAGGCTCTCGTCAGCGCGGCCTCCGGTCGCGGCCATCAGGTGGCGCTGCTCGAGGTCTTCGCGCGCTCGGGCGTCTACGGCTTCCCTCAGGAACGCCGCGCGGCATTCTTCGCGAACCGGCCGCGCATGGCGGAAACGCTGGTCGAGAACGGCGCCGACAGCGACGGCCTCGGCGCGCGCGACACCGCGCGCCTGATTGCGAAGGTGCGCAACTTCGAGCCCGACGTGGTCATCACGCTCGGCTATAACACCGGCTATTCGGCGGTGCTCTGTTTCCTCAGACATCTCACGCGGCGCTTCAAGCTCATCTACATGTCGGACTCGAAGGCCGACGACGGACTGCGCCAGCGCACCAAGGAGCGGCTCAAGCGTTTCATCGTGAGCCGCTTCGACGGCGCGCTCGTCGCGGGCGAGAAGCATCGCCGTTACGCGCAATCGCTTGGCATACCGAAGGAGAGATCCCGCATCGGTTTCGATGTGATCGACGTCGACTATTTCTCGGATCTCGCGCAGGCCGCGAGCGATAACCCCGAGGCCGTGCGATCCCGCTTCGGCCTGCCGCAGCGCTACGTGTTGTGCGTGAGCCGCTTCGTCGCGCGCAAGAACGTCGACGTGCTGATCGACGCCTACCGTAAATCCGGCGTGTACAACGAAAATATCGGCCTCGTTCTGGTAGGTCAGGGTCCGCTCGAAGCGCAATTGCGCGCGCGCATCGCGTCGCTCGGCCTCACGCCGCACGTGACGATACTCAACTCGCTCGCCAACCAGGAAATGCCGAATCTCTATGCGCTCGCGGAATTCGTCGTACTCGCGAGTGAATTCGATCAATGGGGCCTGTGCGTGAACGAAGCGTTCGCGGCCGGGTGTCCTGCCATCGTCACGCGCACCTGCGGCGTGGCTGGCGAAGTGGTGATCGACGGCGTGAACGGTTTCGTGGTCGAACCGCGCGACGTCTCGACCCTCGCGCAGCGTATCGGCGAGCTGGGCGGCGAGCCCGCGCTGCGCGAACGCTTCGCCGCCGGCGCGCAAAGCACGATCCGGCGCTGGACGCCCTTGCTCTTCGCCTCGAGCGCGCTGGAGCTTGCCGAGGTCACGACCCGCCGCGCAAGCGACCCCGCGCGGCACGAACTCGTTTAGCGCGCCATATAGCTCGCTACGCGACGCCCCGCCGCTCAGAGATGGGGGGCGAACACACGCCCGGGCGCGACCTTCCGCTTGAGCGTACGCATCAGCAAATAGACCGTGCCGTGGCGCTCGACGCCCAGCCGCTGCGTGAGCGTCGCGCCGAATCCGTTGAGGAAGCTGAATGTCGACGGGCTCGAAAAGCCGTCGAAGTCGAAGGTGAGCTTGCGCTCGAGCGAGCGGCCAATGCCGGTCCACAGCAGCAGGCTGATCGAGCCGCTGTGCGCGTCCTGCGCGCGCGACGAAAGCAGGTAATACATTGCCTGATGGTCCCAGACGAGGCCGACCGCCGCCACGAGCTTCCCGCCTTGCCCATAGGCGCCGAGCAGCATGCCGGCCTTGCGCTCGACGAACGCGTTGACGAGGTCGCGCATGACCGCATCCCCGTAAGCGTTGGTACGCGAACGCGCCGCGAGATTCGAGTCGTAGAACGCGATGAACTCGTCGGGCGCGATGTCCGGCACGACGGTCAGTTCACGGGAGGCGCTGCGGATCACGTTGCGCGTCTTGCTGTTCAGACACTTCCACGCTTCATCGGCCGTAGTATTCCGGTCGATGCGGAACGTATAGCGCGCCGACACCGTAAAGCCGTGCAGTGCGAACGCCAGGGCGTCGTCGATGCGCGGGTCGAGTACCTGAAAAAAGCTGTCGCAGTCGGGCAACTGTTCGATCAGCTTGCCGGTGACGTCGAGTTCATGATGCAGTTGGCGGGCCTCGCTGCCCGTCACGGACTTGATGACCGGCCCGAGCGTGCGCGTGAGCGGCGGCAGGTGCGAGACACGCCACAGCCGCGTACGCTGCATCGCGTACGGCATCTCGCCGATGACCTCGTCGTTCTGCGTCACCACCGCAAGCTTCCAGTCGCCTTGCGTGGCGATGTCGAGCCACCAGCGTTCATGAAAGATCGAAGGCGCCGCGCGTACCGGCACCGGCGTAGCAGAAGCAGCCGGTGCCTCGAGAACGGGCAACGTCCGGTCGTTTATGGTCGTCATCGATCACCGGTATATTCTGACTGCAAGCGCCGCGGGATCACACATGCGCTCCACCTCCCCCAGCACTCATGCTCCTCAATGACTTCTCGTCGATATGGCAACGGCATGTACTCAATATGACAGTGCACGCGGCGGGTCGTTTTGTCCCTCCTGGGTCTTGCAAGACTACGCGCAAGACGGCGCTTCGGGCGCTTCTGTTTTCGTTTCCGGGGTCACCTGCTCGCGCCGCGATGGCTTGCAAAGCCCCATGGCGGCGAACTGCCATTTCGTACATCGCCTTCAGTCTACGAATAGCCAACTGCCCGTTTACGCCAAAACCAAGACGCATGCGGATAGGTTATCTCCCTGGTCGATTTTCGTCCGCTCATACTGCTCGATTTCGCAATGCAGCAATGCACACACCTGCTGAACGTTTGCACACCGATCACCTAATGAGAACGATTCGCGATCAGGTAATTTAGTTAGGAATGCATTCGACCGGATCAATCCTGCCCTTCATCGCTCAAGCCAATGGTTGTGTCGTCATCGCTCGCGTGAGCCCATGCATGGGACGGCGCACCGCCACGTCGAACGGGTTCGTTTGCGGCCCGATGGTCTCGGCCTGCCGCTTGAGCAGTTCCACTATCGTCGGCAACCGGTCCTCCGTGAGACGCGCAGCCAGCGTGCCCACGCTCAATGCGCCCACGGCACAACCGTTCTGGTCCAGAATCGGCACGGCCACGCCCGCCATGCCTTCGAGCACGCCGGTATTGCGCCCCGCGTAGCCGAGCTTGCGCACGCGCTCGATCTCCGTGCGCAAATACACCTCGTCCAGCACGCCGTAGCTGCGCAAACGCGGCACGTTGAAACGAATGATTTCCTCACGCTCGGCCTCGGGCTGGAACGCGAGGATGGCAAGACTGCCCTGACCCACGCCCAGCGCGACGCGCCCGCCGATATCTCCCGTGAACGAGCGGATCGGAAACGGACCTTCGCACATGTCGAGACAAACCGCGTCGAAGCTGCTCTTCACGAGCAGGAAAATAGTATCGCCAAGGCTTGCGCACAGGCGCAGCAACGCGGGCCGGCATAGCGTGCGCATGCCGCTCGGATTGCCCGCCTGCGCCGCGAGCGCAAAAAAATCGACGCTTAGCCGATAGCGCTTCGTGCCTTCGTCCTGCTCGACCACGCCTTCGGCGATCAGCCCCTGCAGCAGCCGATGCACAGTGGCCTGGGTCAGGCCCACGGCCTTGGCGAGCGCGGTCACGCGGCTGCCTTCCGCCTGACTTGCCCCCAGTGCGCGGATCACCGCGAATGCGCGCTGCAATACGCCCGCGCCGCGGGCATCGTCGGCCGGCGTTCCACTTTTCTCTTCCCCTGCCGTCATATCGACCTCGATTTATTCCATTCAGCGGAATAGTTGCCGAAAACTCGTACGAATTGGCGTGCTGCCCGAAAGGTTCGACCGCCACACGTCGCCGTGCCTGTTGCCGGCTCATTCAGGGATTTCCCGCAGTTCACGGGATGAAATATCCCCTGCACTGGGCCGCTCACGTATTCCATTAAATGGAATATAAATCATATTTCTATCGTTTGATGGAATTTTAAATTGACGACCAAAAATTTGGCTAGCTACAGTCGACTCAACGCCCTGCACCGCAATTCGCTCAACGGGTGCCGACGCAACCCAAGCACTGGAAGGCCACACCATGTCGTTCCTCACCCTGACCGATGTATCGAAATCGTTTGGCGACCTGCAGGCGGTCGCTGGCGTCAATTTGTCGGTGGAAAAAGGCGAGTTCGTCTCACTGCTCGGCCCCTCGGGCTGCGGGAAAACCACGACGCTGCAGATGATCGCCGGCTTCGTGGAAACCACGCGCGGACGCATCACGCTCGACGGGCGCGACATCACGCACATGGCGCCGAACAAGCGCGGCCTCGGCATCGTGTTCCAGAGCTATGCGCTCTTTCCGCACATGAGCGTGGAGCAGAACGTAAGCTTCGGCCTCGAGATGCGCGGCGTGGACAAAGCCGAGCGCCGCGATCGCATTCGCGAGGCGCTCGCGCTCGTGCGCCTCGACGCCTACACGCAGCGCTTTCCGCGCGAGCTGTCGGGCGGCCAGCGCCAGCGCGTGGCGATTGCGCGCGCCATTGTGATCGCGCCGCCCGTGCTGCTGCTCGACGAGCCGATGTCCAATCTCGACGCCAAGCTGCGCGAAGACATGCAGTTCGAACTGCGCGCCATTCAGCGCAAGATCGGCACGACCACGCTGATGGTCACGCACGACCAGTCCGAAGCGCTGTCGATCAGCGACCGCGTGGTCGTGATGGAAAGCGGCCGCATCACCCAGGTCGACACGCCTTATCGCGCGTATGAGCGGCCCGAGAACGACTTCGTCTCGAAGTTCATCGGCAAGGCCAACATGCTCGCTGGCCGCATCGTCGCGCGCGAGGGCGACACGATCCGCGTGGATCTCGGCCACGATCTCGCGGAAACGGGCTCGACGGCACAACTGCCCGAACGCGGCCGCGCGGTGGGGGTGGGCGACGCGATCACGCTATGCATCCGCCCCGAAAAGCTCAAGCTGTGCGCGAGCGGCTCGGGCCGGCTTGCCGGGCGCGTGACGAGCCGCTTCTTCCTCGGCAGCCAGTGGCTCTACCGGCTCGACAGCCGCGCGGGCGAAATGCTCGTGTGCTGCCAGAACGAGGGCAATGAGCCGCTTGCCGAAGGCGACCAGGTGGGCATCGACTGGCATAGCGACGCGATCCGCTTCATCCACCAGGAGGGCGCCCGTGTCTAGCACGCTCCGCGCTTCGCAGCCTGCCCCGCGCGCCACGGTGCGCGCCGGCTGGCAGGCTTACGTGCCGCTCTGGTTCATGAGCGCGCCCGCGCTGCTGCTGTTCGCCGCGCTCGTGCTCGTGCCGCTCGCCATGACCTTCGCGCTCACGTTCTACCGCTTCGATCCGATGAGCGGCCCCATCGCCGCATTCGATCTGCACAACTACGTAGAAGTGCTGGGCTCGTCGTACTTTCACACGATCTTCCTGCGCACCTTCGGCATTGCCGCGCTCACCACGCTGCTGTGCGTCGTGATCGGCACGCCCGAGGCTTACATCCTCTCGCGCATGCGCGACCCGTGGCGCTCGCTCTTCCTGCTCGCGATCCTCGCGCCGCTGCTGGTTTCCGTGGTAGTGCGCGCGTTCGGCTGGAGCATGCTGCTCAACATGAACGGTCTCGTGAACCAGTTCTTCGGCCTGTTCGGCGCGGGGCCCTTCAAGCTCGAATACACGACCTTCGCGATCGTCATCGCGCTCGTGCATGTGATGCTGCCGTTCATGGTGATTCCGGTGTGGACCGCGCTGCAAAGGCTCGATCCGCAAACCGAGAACGCGGCGCTGTCGCTCATGGCGTCGCCGTTCACCACCCTGCGCCGTATCGTGCTGCCGCAGCTCGTGCCGGGCATTCTCTCGGGCAGCCTCATGGTGTTCGGCCTGTCGGCGAGCGCCTTCGCGATTCCGGGCCTGCTGGGCGGCCGGCGCCTGAAGGTGGCGGCCACCGCCGTGTACGACCAGTTCCTCAGCTCGATGAACTGGCCGCTCGGCGCGACCATCGCCGTGCTGCTGCTGGTCGCCAATCTCGTGGTGATGCTCACCTACTACCGCGTGCTCGAACGGCGCTACGCGCGCAGCATGGGCTAAGGACACAACATCATGCGCAAAAACGGACCGCTCGCCCTCACGTTCCATAGCTTCGTCATTCTGTTCGTGCTGGCGCCGCTCGTCATCGTCATCCTCGTGGCCTTCACGCCCGACGAAACCTTGACGCTCCCCACGCACGGCCTCTCGCTGCGCTGGTTCCGCGCCATTCTCGACTACCCGGACTTCATCACCGCGTTCTTCAACAGCCTCAAGCTCGCGTTCGCCTCGGCCACGCTCTCGCTCGTCATCGCGTTGCCCGCGGGACTCGCTATCGGCCGTGCGCGTTTTCCGGGCCGCGGCTTTCTCAACGCGCTGCTGCTTTCGCCGCTCGTGATCCCGGGGCTCGTGCTGGGCATCGCGCTGCTGCGCTTCTTCGCGCTGATCGGCGCGACCGGCTCGTTCGCGTGGCTGATCCTCGCACACATGATCATCATCACGCCGTTCGTCATGCGGCTCGTGCTCGCCTCAGTGAGCGGCCTCGACCGCAGCATCGAGCATGCCGCCGCGTCGCTCGGCGCGAACGCGTGGACCACCTTTCGCCGCATCACGCTGCCAATGATCGTGCCCGGCATCACGGGCGGCTGGCTGCTCGCGTTCATCAACAGCTTCGATGAACTGACGATGTCGATCTTCGTGACCTCGCCGCAAACCGTCACGCTGCCCGTGCGCATGTACATGTACGCGACCGAGTCGATCGACCCGATGATGGCTTCCGTTTCCGCACTCGTCATTTTCATCACGGCGGGCGCGATGCTCCTGCTCGACCGCGTGTACGGGCTCAACCGCATTCTGATCGGGCAGCACTGAACGCCGCCCGCCTCTTTCGATTCCTGCTGCCGCGCCACCGACCTTCCATGAGCACCGTCACGCCGCTTCCCCTTGCCCAGTTCGTCCGCGTTGCCGAGACCGCGCGCGCGAGCGTTTCCTTCGTTTTAGACGGCGTCGAAGTCAAGGCGCTCGCGGGCGATACGCTGCTCACCGCGATCCTCACGCACCAGCGGCACGTGCGCCGCAGCGAGTTCAGCACGGAACCGCGCGCGGGCTTCTGCCTGATCGGCGCTTGCCAGGACTGCTGGGTGCGCAGCGAAGACGGCACGCGCCTGCGCGCCTGCTCCACGCCGCTGCGCGAAGGCATGCGTGTGCTGACGCGAATCGCTTCGGATACCGAATCTTATGACGGAGATGCGCGATGAGCGCGGCCAGGCCTGATCGCATCGTCATCGTCGGCGCGGGACCGGCCGGCGTGCGCGCCGCGCAAACACTCGTGGCCGCCGGACTGCGCCCCACTGTGATCGACGAAAACGCGCGCTGGGGCGGCCAGATCTATCGCCAGCCTGCTGACGGTTCGGGCTTCTCGCGCACGAAAACCGCGCTCTACGGCTTCGAGGCGAAGAAAGCCGATGCGATCCATCGCGCCATGGCCGAACTGCTCCCGAAGATCGACTATCGACCCGACACGCTGGCCTGGTCGTGCGAGCCGGGCCGCCTCGACACCTTGCGCGAGGGCCGCGAAGCGAGCGTGCCCTGGTCGCATCTGATCATCGCGAGCGGTGCGACCGACCGCATCGTGCCGCTGCCCGGCTGGACGCTGCCAGGCGCTTATACACTCGGCGGCGCGCAGGTCGCGCTGAAGGCGCAGGGCTGCGCAATTGGCCGGCGCACCGTGTTCGCCGGCACCGGGCCGCTGCTCTATCTCGTCGCTTACCAGTATGCAAAAGCGGGCGCGCAAGTGGCCGCCGTGCTCGATACGAGCCCGTTTGCGCGCCAGGCCGCCGCCGCGCCGAAACTGCTCAACCAGCCGGCCACCTTCGCCAAGGGCGTGTATTACGTCGCGTGGCTCAAGGCGCATGGCGTGCGCATGGTGCATGGCGTCTCGCTCGAAGCCATCGAAGGCGACGCGGGGGTGCAATACGTCCGCTGGCGCGCGGCCGACGCTAAGGAGCACGCCATTGCCTGCGATGCGGTCGGCCTCGGCTACGGCTTGCGGCCCGAAACCCAGCTCGCCGATCTCGCGGGCTGCCGCTTCGCCTTCGACGCCCTCAACCGCTGCTGGCTGCCCGAACGCGATGCGGCGGGCCGCAGCTCCGCGCGGGGCGTCTATCTGGCCGGCGACGGCGCGGGTATCGCGGGCGCCGATGCCGCCGAACTCGCGGGTCGCCGCGCCGCACTCGCGGTGCTCGAAGACGTGGGCATCGACGCGCCACAGCACGATGCCCATTTGCCTGATGCGGCAACGATCGAGAAGCGTCTCGCGCGCATTACGCGCTTTCGCGTGGGCATCGAGCAGGCGTTCGCACCGCCTGCCAACTGCGCCGCCAGCTGGCCCGACGACCTGACCATCTGCCGCTGCGAGGAAGTCGACGCGGGCACGCTGCGTAGCTGCATTCGCAACGGTTTCGCCACCGAGGTCAACCGCCTGAAGGCGCTCACGCGTATCGGCATGGGGCGCTGCCAGGGGCGCATGTGCGGCGAATCCGCGATGGCGCTGCTGAGCGCGGAGACCGGCAAGCCGCTGCACGAGGTGGGCCGCTTGCGTAGCCAGGCGCCCATCAAGCCGATACCCATTTCACCGATGCTGTTCGACGACGGCGTGGAGGTCATCGAAGAGGAAGCCCACGATGAGTGACACGCGCCATTTCCAGGTCGTGATAGCGGGCGGCGGGCTCGTCGGCGCATCGGCGGCGCTCGCGCTCGCGCGCAAGGGCGTGAGCGTCGGCTTGTTCGAGCGGCGCTTTTGCGGCGCGCAGGCAAGCGGCGTGAACTACGGCGGCGTGCGCACCCACGGCCGCAGCGCCGAGCAACTGCCGCTTGCGGTGCGCGCCCGGCGCGTGTGGAACCGCTTGCCCGAGCTGATCGGCAGCGACGGCGAATTCGTCGTGTCGGGGCACTTGCGCCTCGCGCGCCGCGACAGCGATCTCGAGGCGCTCCACGCATGGTCCGCCATGGCGCGCGATTTCGGCGTGGAGTCGCTGGTCATGAGCGGCGAAGCGTTTCGCCGCCGCTACCCGTGGCTCGGCAAGGCCGCGATTGGCGGGGCGCTCTGCGCGAGCGACGGCCAGGCGAATCCGCGTCTCGTCTCGCCCGGTTTCGCGGCGGCGGCGCGGCGCGCGGGCGCGCACGTGCAGGAGCAGACCGCGCTCGGCGACCTGAGCTTCGACGGCCGGCGTTTCCAGATGCGCGCGGGCAACGAGCGCATCAGCGCCGACTGGCTCATCAACTCGTCGGGCGCCTGGGCCAATACGGTGGCGGGCGCGTTCGGCGAAACCGTGCCGATGAAGCCGATCTACCCGAACATGTGGGTGACCGAGCCGCTGCCGCGCTTTATCCAGCACAACCTGGGCGTGTATGGCGGCGGCGTCTACGCGCGCCAGGTCGAGCGCGGCAACTGCGTGATCGGCGGCGGACGCGGGCACGGCGACGGCGAATACGCGCAGCCTTCCACCGCCACCACGCGCGCCGTCATGCGCGACGCCTGCGCGCTGGTGCCCGGCCTGCGCGACGCACTGCTCATCCGCACGTGGAGCGGCGTGGAAGGCGAAACGCCGGACAGCAACCCGATCATCGGTTTCAGCAATACCACGCCGCGCCTGCTCCATGCGTTCGGCTTTTCCGGCGGCGGCTTCTTGCTGGCGCCGGGCGTGGGCGAAGTCCTCGCCGAACTCGTCACAGAAGGCGCGACGAGCACGCCCATCGAAGCGTTTGCTATCGGCCGCTTCACGCAGTCTTCCGTTCATGCCGCTCTCCCAATCAAATAAGGAGTCCCCACGATGAAACTCACACGCACCCTGGCCTCGCTAGCCGCACTCGTCGCCTTCGGCATCTCGCCTGGCGCCTGGTCGCAAACGAAGACGATCTACATCGGCATGAACGGCGGCCCGATGGAGAAGGCCTACACGAGCCAGGTCCTGCCCGACTTCGAGAAGGCCAACAACGTGAAGGTGGTGGTCGTACCGGGCACGTCCTCCGACGTGCTCGCGAAGCTCCTCGCCAACCGCAACAGCCCGCAGATGCATGTCGCCTTTCTCGACGACGGCGTGATGGCGCGCGCCGTGAGCATGGGCGTGTGCGAGAAGCTCGACGATGCGCCGGTGCTCAAGGAACTGTATCCGTTCGCGCGCATGAAAGGCGACGTCGGCGCGGGCGTCCAGCTCGGCATGACGGGCATCGGCTACAACACGAAGGTGTTCGCGGATAAAGGCTGGGCGCCGCCCACTTCGTGGCTCGATTTCGCCAATCCGAAATACAAGGGCAAGGTGGTGTTCCAGTCGGCTTCGAGCAGCACCTTCGGTCTGCATGGCTTTCTCGCCATCAACCGCCTGATGGGCGGCAGCGAGAACAATGTCGAGCCGGGCTTCACGAAATGGGCGAGCACGGTGGGGCCGAACGTCGTCGAATATATTCCGAATTCGGCCAAGCTCTCGGAGATGATCCAGACCGGCGAGGCCGGCATCTTCCCGCTCACGCCCACCGCAGTGGGCGACCTGAAGGACAAGGGCTTGCCCGTGGCGTACGCCAACCCGAAGGAAGGCGCGGTGCTGCTGCTCGTGGACCTGTGCGTGGTGAAGAACAATCCCGACCCGCAACTCGCGCAAAAGCTCGCGCAGTTCCTGCTTTCGGCGCCTGCGCAAAGCAAGGCGGCCGCCGCCGGCAAGCAGATTCCGACCAACCAGAACGCCACCATGCCGCCCGACATGCAAAAGAGCCTGGGCAATCTCGACCAGCTCGTGAAGAAGGTGACAGTGGTGGACTGGGACGTGATCAACGAGCACCGTGCGCAGTGGGATTCGCGCTGGAACCGGCAGATCGAGCAGTGATGGTTTGACACGGGCCTGTTCACGCCGAAAACAGGCCCCGGCGGGCAACAGCGAGGGCGGCGGGCGCGGCGCGTCCTGTATCATCCACGGGTTGTCGAACCGCCCGCTCGCCCATGCGCTCCACCCTCGATTCTTCGTTTCGCCTTGCCGTTTTCGCCCGGGCGCCGCGCGCCCGCTTCCTCGCCCTGGCGCTAGCCGCCGTGTGCGTGCTGCCGGGATGTGCAACCGGGCCGGCCTCGCAAAGTCAGGCCGCGCAAGCGCTCCCGCCCGATACGGTCACGCTCTTCCCGATCGGGCACTACGACCAGAACGTCGACCATTGGATCGATCCGGCCAGCGCCGATTACGACAAGCCCTTCCTCTCGCCCGACGTCCAGCGCGCGCAATTCGATGCGCTCATCGCGCGCTATTTCGGTGCGGGTCCGAACGATCCCTCGCCGTGGAATCGCGCGTTTGTCGAGCAGCGCGTGTATCGCGATGGCGGCAGCGACATTGCCGCGCTGCAGACGCGCCGCCTCGCCGACTTCGACAACACCGGCAAGGCGCCGCGCCGCGTTGGCTACGGCATGAATTTCCGGCCGCACACGAAGGCGTGGATCGACGCCATCGAGCGCAACGCCAACGTCAACCAGTTCGAACAGGCCAGCGGCTTCGACGCCACGCGTCGCGCCATCGCCACAACGGCGCTGTACGTGCGCGAACTGCCCACCATCGATCCGTCGTTCTATTCACATCGCATCGCGGGCGAAGGCTATCCCTTCGACAACCTGCAGGTGAGCGCCGTGCGGCCCGGCACGCCGCTTTACGTGCTCGGCACGAGTGCCGACGGCGCCTGGCGCTACGTGCAGACGCCGGACGTGCAGGGCTGGGTGCGCAGCGACGGCGTGGCGAGCGTCGACGACACCTTCGTTTCGACGTGGCGCGCGGCGGCGCACCAGTCGCTCGGCGTCGTGGTCGTGGCCTCCGCGGCGCTGCGCGACAGCGGCGGCGTGTTCCGCTTCGACGCGCCCGCCGGCACGCTGCTGCCGCTTCGGCCCGCTTCGGGCGCCAACCCGGGCGTAGTGCTCGTGCCCGCCCGCGACGTAGACGGCCGCGCGGCGATCCGCTCGGCGGCGCTCGATGCGAACGCCATCGTGCCCGCGCCGCTCGCGGCCACGCCGCGCCATCTCGCGCAGTTGATGAAGGCGCTGATCGGGCGCCCCTACGGCTGGGGCAACACGAACTTCGACAACGACTGCTCGGCCGAACTGCAGAGCATTTTCGCGGCGTTCGGCGTGTGGCTGCCGCGCCATTCGTCCACCCAAATGAACGCCGGGGCGATGACCGATCTTTCGGCGTCCACGCCCGCGCAACGCCTCGACTGGCTCGTGCAGCACGGCGCGCCCATGCGCACGCTCATCTATATAGGCGGCCATGTGATGCTCTACCTCGGCAACACGGAGCGCGACGGCAAGACGGTGCCGCTCGTCTATCAGGACGTGTGGGGCCTGCGGCCCGCCGACAACAGCCGCCGCGCCGTGATCGGCGGCTCGGTCGTCTTCCCCTTGCTGCTCGCCTACCCCGAAGACCCGAACCTCGAATCGCTCGCAGGCACGCAGGTGTTCCAGGTCAGCATTCTGGGCGCGCCCGCGGGGAGTGCGCCGCCGGCGCAGGATGAGGAGAATCCGGCGGGGTGACTTATGCACCGGATGCAACAAACTGATGCGCAAATGTGATCGTTTCTCCCAGGGTGACAAATTCCGCACGGTCGTACAAAAATAGCCTCCATCGAACGTAGCATTCCGTCAACGTTGCACACCTCTCGTCAGGGGAGAAGCGATCGGTGAACGCGCATTCAATCCGGCTCATGCCTTGCCGCAGGCCCACGATGACCACGCGCTCGTCCACGCTGCTCCTGCGCACGCGAGAGGACCCCGGCCGCCGCGCCAGACCGCAGGACTACACACAGTACTCCGCGTAGGACTCCGAGCAGTACTCCCAGCATTCCGTTTCGTGCGGTTCCGCGAGGAACCCCGGCCCCCTTTTGCCCGAAGCTTTTTCTGCGGCTTTGCCTGGAGCATTGCCTGAAGCGTGTGCAATACCCTGTCACATCGATCTCAATCCATAAATAACACTAAGGATGACGAAATGTTACAACGCGACAACCTCGGCATGAAATGGCTGGTCCGCTGCCTCGCGGCGGCCGGTTTGATGGGCACAGCGGGTGTCGCGAGCGCACAGAGCAGCGTCACCCTGTATGGCATCGTCGACGGGTCGATTCTCTACACGAGCCATACGATGAATACGCAGACGGGCCAGAACGCCGGTCACCAGTTCTCCTTCACGGACAGCGGCATGTCCGGCTCGAACTTCGGCATGCGCGGCGCCGAGGACCTGGGCGGCGGGATGCGCGCCGTATTCGCACTCGAAAGCGGCATTAGCATCGCGAACGGCCAGTTCGGCAATTCCAACGGCAACTTCTTCGGGCGTCAGGCGTGGGTCGGCATGGAAAGCCCCTACGGCACGGTCAAGGCCGGTCTGCAGTACTCACCGTTTTTCCTCTCGCTCTACCAGACGGACCCGCGCGGCATGTCGTATTTCGGCAGCGGCCTCGTGAGCTACGTGAACAACGTGTACGTGACCGGCCTCTTCAACAGCAACGCGCTTACGTATACGTCGCCGGAAATCGCCGGCATCCAGGCGATGGGTATGTTCGCCATGGGCGGCGCAGCGGGCAACTTCCAGGCGGGACGCCAGTATTCGGCGAGCCTGCGCTACCACATCGCAGGCTTCACGCTCACAGGCGCGCTGTATAGCGGCAACGCCGGAGGCAGCGCTGCCGCCACGCCGGTGCCGAGCACCGTGGAGTTCGTGGGCCGCACGATCGGCGCGAGCTATCGCTTCCCGAACTCGCTCACGATCTCCGCTTCCTATGCGCTGTACAAGGTTTCGCAGTCGTTCAACAACAGCGTCTACTCCGGCGGACTCAGCTATATGATCACGCCCTACCTCGACGTCGACGCGGGCGTCTGGTACACGCGCGACGGCAACGACGGCAGCAACCACTCGCTGCTGGCGTCGAGCGGTTTGCAGTTTTTCCTCTCCAAGCGCACGACGCTCTATGGCCAGGTCGGCTACGTGAACAACCATGGGCGCATGGACACGGGCTTGTCGATCAACAACGCGCTCTTCGAAGTCTCCGGCTCGACGGTAGGCGCGAGCGTCGGCATCCGGCATCTGTTCTGATACGCGCAGGTGTTCCGCGGCGCTCGCATAACGCGACGCGGAACACGCGCTCGGGCTAGCTGCGGCTCAGCGAGTTTCGCGCCATGCGCACACGTCGCCTCGCGCAAGCTCGCGCACGCCCAGCACGAACTGCGCCCCTTCGGGGGCCGGCGCCTGCGCACGTTGCTCGCCAAAGTTGAAGGCAAAGCACAGTCCACCACGTCGGCTCACGCGCAAGCCTTCCGGCAAGCGCTGTGTTGCGAGGCCCGCGCCGCGCGCGGCTTCGTCGAGCATGGCGAGATGCAGCTCGCGCGTGAACCACGCAGCGGCGTAGCGCACGCGGCCATGTGAGAGCAATGCAGGCCAGCCGTCTTCGAATTGCGCCTGAACGCACGTGGCGCCGTTGGCGCGCACGTGATCGCGCCAATGCAATGCCTCGCCCTGTACGCCGGCTATCGTGACCGCTGGCGCGAGCGTGGGCCGCAGCGATTCGGCCTCGAGCACCTGCAGGGGCAGCACGCGCTGCAACGCGTCGGGCGGCAGATCGCCGGGAATGGCGAAGTGCGCGGTCTTCGAGCCGCTGCGCGGCCCGAACACCCACAGGCCGTCGCTGCGCTCGATCTGAGCGACGAAGGCGTCGTCGATCACGGCCAGCGACGGCACCACTACGAGCCGGTACGCCGAAAGATCCGCGTGCCGCGAAACGATTTCGACATCGAGGCCGAGTTCGCGCAGCGCGCTGTAGTAGTCGAACGCGAGCGTTTGATAGTCGAAGCTCGCGCCGTGGCGCTGGATCTCAAACATCCACTGCGTTTCGTAATCGAACACGAGCGCCACCTGGGCACGCCCCGCCGGCGCGAGCGTGCGCAACACGTCGCTCGCCGCGATCTCGCGCGCGGCCTGCTCCACCTCGCGGCCGCCCGGAGACAGCTCGTTATTCGGCAGATTGAGGCCCGAATGCATCTGCTCCTGCGCATACGGGCACTGCCGCCAGCGGAAGTACGAAACGAGTTCGGCGCCGTGCGCGAACGCTTCGTAGGCCCACAGGCGCACCATGCCCGGCGCGGGCACCGGGTTCCACGGCGCCCAGTTCACCGGCCCCGCCTGCTGCTCCATCACCCAGAAGCGTCCGCCGCCGATCGTGCGGTAACGGTCGTGGTCGAACGACGAGACGTCGGGGTGCGCGGTGCGTGCGTAGCGAGCCTTTTGCGCTTCCGGCAACCCGATCACTTCGGTGCGCGCGATCGGATAGCTGTCCCACGTCGCCACGTCGATGGCCTTGTCCGCTGCGAACCGGTAGTGGTCGAAGGTCGTGAAAAAGCCCATGAAGTTGTGCAACACGTCGGCGTTCGGCGCATGGCGGCGCAGCACGTCCGCCTGCTCGCGGTGAAAGCTCGCGACTTCGTCCGACATGTAGCGGCGAAAGTCCAGATGATGTGCCGGGTTGGCGTCGGTCGGCGTGCGCACGGGCAGCCCCACCGCTTCGAACGACGGGTACTCCATGCTCCAGAACACGTTGCCCCAGGCCTCGTTGAGCGCTTCGATCGTGTCGTAGCGCTTCGCGAGCCACGCCTGGAAGCGGCGCTGCGCGGCGCTCGACCAGCTCGGCACGGTGTCGTGGCAGCCCAGCTCGTTGTCGGTCTGCCAGGCGACCACGGCTGGATGCGCGCCGTAGCGCTGCGCCATCGCCTCCGTGATGCGTACGCAATGCGCGCGATAGGCCTCGCTCGCAATGTCGTAGTGGCGGCGCGAGCCGTAGTTCCAGGGCGTGCCGTCGGCGCGCACGGGCAGCATATCGGGCGTCGCGTCGACGAGCCACTTCGGCGGCGAGGCCGTGGGCGTGCCGAGCACGATCTTCAGGCCGCGGGCCGCGAGCGTTTCGATCGCGTCGTCGAGCCATGCCCACTCATAAACGCCCGCGCGCGGCTCCATGCGGCTCCAGGCGAATTCGCCAATGCGCACGTGCGTAATGCCGAGTTCGGCCATGCGGCGCGCGTCGTCGGCCCACATCGCGGGCGGCCATTGTTCGGGGTAGTAGCAGACACCGATTTGCATGAGTGACAATCCGCCTCGGAATAACGTCAGTAATACGAATGAGATAAAAAAGGGCCTTCGGCTGCGGCCGGGCTCGATCAGCCCTTGCTCGCGCCGAAGGTAAGCCCCGCGACAAAGTGTTTCTGCATGGCGAAGAACATCAGCACCGAAGGCAGCGCCGCAAGCACCGAGCCCGCCGCCACGAGGTTCCACGCCGTGGTCCACTGCCCCTTGAGCGCGGCCACGCCCACCGTGATCGGCGCGGCGTCGTCGCCCTGGGTGAGACACAGCGCCCAGAAGTAGTCGTTCCAGACGAACGTGAACACGAGAATGCCGAGCGCGGCGAGCGCCGGCCGCACGAGCGGCATGACGATGCGCCAGTAAACGGCCCATTCGCTCGCGCCTTCCACGCGCGCGGCCTCGATCAGCTCGAACGGCAGTTGCTTGATGAAATTGCGCAGGAACAGCGTGCAGAATCCGGTCTGGAACGACACGTGAAAGATGATGAGCGCCCACACGGTGTTGTAGAGCCCCACGCGCAGCGCCATGTCGCGCACCGGGATCATGAGGATCTGGATCGGCACGAAGTTGCCTGCGACGAAGGCGAACAACACCGCCGTGTTGCCGCGAAACCGATACGTAGAGAGCGCGAAGCCCGCCATCGAAGCCAGCGCGATAGCGCCGATCACCGAAGGCACCGTGATCAGCACGCTGTTCGCGAAGTAATGGAGCATGGGCGTTTGCGTGAGCGCCGCGCCGTAGTTTTCCAGCAGGGCGAAGTGCTTCGGCCAGCCCCAGTAGTCGCCCTGCTGCAATTCCTCGGTAGACCGGATCGACGTGACGAGCACGGCGAGCATGGGCAGCAGCCAGATGACGAGCGCAATGGGCAACGAGATCTTGTAGAGCGCGCGATTCGCGGGTTTCCAGCGATCGACGGGAACCGGATACATGGGCAGCGACTCCGAGGGCATCGACGAAAAATCGACAGGTAATTCAGCGTTCTTCGCGCAGCATGCGGCGCAAGTGGAACACGATATAGACGAGCATGATGGCGAACAGCACGACGGCGATCGCCGCCGAATAGCCTTCGCGGTAATACTTGATCGCCTGGTCGTACATGAAGTACGCGAGCACGGTGGAGCTGTCGAACGGGCCGCCGCCGCTCATCACGGCGATCAGGTCGAAGCTGCGCAGCGCGCCGATCACCGTGAGCACGATGGCCATGAACGTGGCCGGGCGAAGCTGCGGGAGCACCACGTGCCAGAACAGCCGCCAGCCCTTCGCACCTTCCATGCGCGCGGCTTCCACGATCTCCGGGTTGATGCCCGTGAGGCCCGTGAGATACAGGATCATGCAGAACGGCGTTTGCGGCCAGAGCGCGGCGAAGATGATGCCGAACGTCACGAGCTTCGGGTCGCCCAGCACGGGTATGCCATGCCCGACGATCATCTTGAGCAGCCCGAAGGTCGGATCGTAGAACCACGAGAACACGAGACCGACCACCACGCCAGAGAGCACGAACGGCGCGAAGAACAGCGACTTTACGGCACGTATGCCGCGCACGTGCTGGTTCAGATACAGCGCGAACAGGAGGCCGACCGGCGGCGCCAGCAGGAACAGCACGAGCCACAGCAGATTGTTCTTGAGCGCGGTATAGAACGTGTCGGAATGGAACAGCTCGACATAGTTGGCGAGACCGACGAACGTCTTCGCGCTCATGCCGTCCCAGTCGTAAAAACTGAGCGTGATACTGCTGATAATCGGGTAAATCACGCAGAGCGTGAAGAGCACGCAGCCCGGCAGCAGGAAATACAACGCGGCGCGATTCTGCTGCCGCCGCACGGTAGAGACGCGACGCTGCCGCGCGGCCCCAATGGGGCGCGCCAGGGTATCGGACATGGTGAAGCCTCGTCGGGGTTCGAGGAATGCGCGGCCGGCAGCGCGAAGCGCGCCGGCCACGCGGCGGCGTTACTTCTTGTAGATGCGTTGACGCGTCGTTTCGAGGCGCGCGAGCAGCATGTCGATCTGCGACGGATCGCTGTAGAACTGCTGCATGGCCTTCATGCCTTCGTCGGCCATTTCCTTCTGCATGTCGCGGTCGTAGAACTGTGCGATGCCGCCACTCGTGTTCGCGAGCGTCTGAAAGCCCACCTTGGAGATGGGATCGTCAGGCTCGGCCGCCTTGTTGTTCGACGGCAGCTGGCCCCAGCCGCGCGCCAGTTGGGCATTGATCTCCGGCGTTTCCATGAAGGCCAGCAGGCGGCGTGCGTCGGCCTTGTTCTTCGCCTTCGCCGGAATCAGCAAGACGTTGACGGGGCCATCTTCCGCCATAGGCACGTTCGCGTCGATCACCGGGAAGCGGAAAAATCCCACGTTTTGCTTCATGTTCGCCGGGAAGCTGGCCGAGAAGAACGTGCCCATCAGCATCATCGCCGCCTTGCCGCTCACGAGCACCGGCGCGATCGAATCCACGTCGTAGGACAGCGCGTTTTCCATGAAGCAGTGGTTGTCCATCAACGACTTCCACGTCGTGAACACCTTCTTCACACGCGGGTCCGTATAGGGAACCTTGCCGGCCATCAGCTGCTGGTGGAACTCGTTGCCGTTGATGCGCAGGTCCAGATAGTCGAACCAGGCGGCCAGCGTCCAGCTGTCGCGCGCGGCAACCGCAATGGGCTGCACGCCGATGGCATTGAGCTTCTTGCAGGCGGCGACCAGGTCGTCCAGCGTCTTCGGTTCGGACTTGATGCCCGCCTTCTCGAACAGGTCCTTGCGGTAGAAGAAACCATAGGCGTCATAGCCGAGCGGCGCGGCATACTGCTTGCCGTTCCACGTCGACGCGCCCTTGACCGAAGCGTACTGGTCGTTCCAGCCGTCCTTCGCCCAGTCCGCCGAGAGGTCTTCGAGCAGGCCGCGCTGCGCGTAGTAGGCCATGCGCTCGCCGTCGTGCCACGAGACCACATCGGGCGGATCCGTCGCGAGCCAGCCGCCGATCTGCACCTTATAGGCTTCCTCATCGATATAGGAGACCTTCAGGTCCACGTCGGGATTCGCCTTCTTGAACTTGTCGAACGCGTCCTGCCAGGTCGAGCGCTGGTTGGCGCGCGCCGAAACGTTGACGTTGAGTGTGCCGGCGTCGGCGGCCGCGCTTGCAAACGTTGTAGCCGCAACGACTGCGATGGCCGCCGATGCGCGAGCCAGCGTACCGAATACCGTTGAACGATAAGCGAACATCTGTTGTCTCCTGCTTTGCCTTTGTAAGCTGACGACGCTCCCGCCGCCAGGCCCGGTGACCCGCTCTACCGGCGGGGTATAACGAAATCAGGCCAGCGCCGGCGCACGCGCCACCGCAAGCCGCTGCAACGCGACACCTTCGGCGTCGAACAGGTGACAGGCCTGCGGCGGCACATGCAAGCGTATGCGCTCGCCCACGCCAATGGGCGAATCGGCGGGCGCTTTCGCGACGAGCGTGCCCGCCGCGTGATCCGCGTGCAGATAACTATGCTCGCCCAGACGTTCGGCCAGTACCGTTGCGCACGCAATCGACTGATCGTCGCCGTCGAGACGCAAATGCTCGGGCCGCACGCCCAACGTAACCGGTTGACCCCGTTGCAAGCCACTGCCGTTCACACAGGCAAGCAGCGTCTGCCCGCCTTCGAGCGTGACGCGCACGCCCTCTTCATCCACCGAGTTGACAGTCGCGTCGATGAAGTTCATGCGCGGCGAGCCGATGAACCCGGCCACGAAGCGCGACTTCGGGTGGTGATAGAGATCGAGCGGCGCGCCGCTTTGCGCCACGCTGCCGTAACGCTCCATGTCGGCGCCTGCGTGCAGCAGCACGATGCGGTCGGCGAGCGTCATCGCCTCGACCTGGTCGTGCGTGACATACACGACGCTGGCATCCGTGAAACGCTGGTGCAGGCGCGCGATCTCGATGCGCGTATGGCTGCGCAACGCGGCGTCGAGATTGGACAGCGGCTCGTCGAACAGGAACACGCCGGGCTCGCGCACGATGGCGCGGCCGATGGCGACGCGCTGCCGCTGCCCGCCCGACAACGCCTTGGGATGCCGGTCGAGCAGCGCCTCCAGTTGCAGGCTGCCCGCCGCGTCGCGCACGCGCCGCTCGATCTCGGCTTTCGGCACCTTCGCGATCTTCAGGCCGAACGCGATGTTGTCGAACACCGTCATGTGCGGAAAGAGCGCGTAGCTCTGGAACACCATCGCCACGCCGCGCTCGGCGGCGGGCACGTCCGTCACCACGCGCGAACCGATGCGCAGTTCGCCTTCGCTTAACTCCTCGAGGCCCGCGATCATGCGCAGCAGCGTGGACTTGCCGCAGCCGGAAGGCCCGAGGAACACGCAAAACTCGTGATGCCCGATGTCGAGATCGACGCGCCGCACCACCGGCGGGTGATCGCCGTAGCGTTTGCCGACGCCCGAGAGCTGTATCGTCGCCATGTTCTCGCCTCGAAATTTAAGCGCTTAAATTTTTACGCAGAAAACTTCCCGCAGCCCTTGCGCAGCGTGCATTTAACCGCTTAAATTCGAATCCGGCATAATCGCGCATTCGTTGTCTCCGTTGATGTTGTGGGAGAAAAGTAGCAAACCCGGCCGCAGCATTGCAACATCTGAATCATCTTCCCTGAATGTGGGAAAGGTCCGACATGGTCACCTTGTCAGAAGTCGCGCGGCGTGCACGCGTCACGGCGGCTACCGTTTCGAACGTGCTGCGCAACCGCGAGAAGGTTCGCCCCGAGACGGCCGAGCGCGTGCTGCAGGCCATCGCCGAGCTGGGCTACCGGCCCAACCTCAATGCGCGCGCGCTCGCGCAGGGGCGCTCGTCCACGCTCGCGCTCATGCTCTCGAACATCTCCAACCCGTTCTATCCCGAGTTCGTGCTCGCGGCCGAGCGTGCCGCGCGCAAGGCGGGCCACTTCCTCATGGTCTGCAACACCGACGACGACGCGCAAATCGGCCGCGCCTACCTGAACCAGATCGCGGGCACCTTCGCGGACGGCGTGCTCGTGATGAACACCGACATCGCCATGAACGAACTGTGCATCTCGGCCATGCACAACGGCCCGATTCTGCTGGCGATGTGGGAGCACCCCGAGAATCCGCCCGTGCTGCCATGCGTGGCCGTGGACTTCGCGCGTGCGGGCGCGCTCGCGGCGCAGCATCTGCTTGAATTGGGACACCGAAATATCGCCATGCTGATCGGCGACGGCTGCGGCGGCCTCCAGGATGCCCGTTCGGAAGGATTCCGAACGGCCTTGCGCGAAGGCGGCGTGGACCCGGCGAACGTGGCGCAGATGCAGGTGCGCGACTCGATCGACTCCGGCTACGCGGCCTGCCAGCAATTGCTCGCGCAACACCCGCGCGTGAGCGCGATCTTCGCGACCAACGACCTGCTCGCGATCGGCGCGATCCAGGCGCTGGTCAGCATGGGCCGCGCCGTGCCCGGCGATGTATCCGTGATCGGCATCACCGACATTCAGCTCGCCCATCAGATGCGCCCCGCCCTCACCACGGTCGCGATCCAGACCGAGGCCGTGGCCGAGCTATCGATCCGCAGCCTGATCCGGCTGATCGACGAACCGGACCAGCAGCCGCCCATGGTGCTCGGGCCGCCGCCCGAGCTCGTCACACGCATGTCCACGGGGCCGCGCAAGCGGCGCGCTCGGGCCTGACCCTGCGCGCGCCGGGCCTCGCTCGACAGGTGCGGGCGAAGCGCCGACAATGAATGCCCTTTACGGCGCCCCGTCCCGATCGGCGGGACCGGGCGCGCACACGTTCGCGCGCCGCGGCGCGCACGGGGCACTACATGCAGGACACAAACGCAAGCCATCGACATTTCGACACGCTCATCGTCGGTGCCGGTTCGATGGGCATGGCGGCCGGCTACTATCTGAGCCGCCTCGGCAACAAGGTGCTGCTGCTCGACGCCGGCGATCCGCCTCACGATCAGGGTGCGCATCACGGCGCGACCCGCCTCATTCGCCACGCCTATGGCGAAGGCGCCGCCTACGTGCCGCTCGCCTTGCGCGCCCGGCAGCTTTGGGAAGACCTCGAGCAGCAAACGCAGACTGCCCTTTTCGTGCGCACGGGCGTCGTCAATATCGGCTCGCCCGACGACGCCTACATGCGCGAGGTGCAGGCGAGCGCCGCCAGCCACGGCATCCCACTGGAAACGCTCGATGCCGCCACTGCCGGCAAGCGCTGGCCCGCGTGGCGGCTGCGGCCGGAGCAAATCGCAAACTTCGAACCCGGCGCGGGCGTGCTCTATTGCGAGCGAGCGATCAGCACCTACCGCCAGTTCGCGACCGCGCTCGGCGCAACGCTGGGCACGAATACGCGCGTCACGCGCATCGAGTGCCATGGGCGGGAGAGCGTCAACGTCTGGACCGACAGGAACGAAAAGTTCACCGCGCGCGACCTGATCGTGTGCGCCGGTAAATCGACTCGCGATCTGCTCGCGCCGCTGGGCCTCGAGATTCCGGTCACGCGCGTGCGCAAGAGTTTCGCGTGGTTCGTGGGCGAGCCCGGCCTCTTTGCGCCGGAGCGCTTCCCGGGCTTTTTCGTCGCCTCGGAAGTGGGCGGCTATTACGGGTTTCCCGATCTCGACGGCAGCGGCCTGAAGCTGGGCCGCCACGACACCGGCGAGCCCCTCGCGGCGGACGCACCACTGGCGCCATTCGGCGCCGAGCCGAGCGATCTCGGCGATCTGCAAGCCTTCCTGGAACGCTACTTGCCGGGCGCGGGCAAGCTGCGCGTGGGCCGCGCCTGCGAATACGACATGACGCCGGACGAGCATTTCATCATCGACCGCGTGCCCACCTGCCCGAATGTGCACATCGCGACCGGCTTTTCCGGGCATGGTTTCAAGTTCGCCAGCGCGATCGGCGAGGCACTGGCCGAGCGGATCACCCAGGGCGAAAGCCGTATCGACCTCGCGATGTTCGCGCGCAAGCGTTTTGCATGACGCGACGGCTTAAGCCTAGTTCGCGGGAATCGTCACGACCGGCGCCTTGCTGCTCGTATCGGCCTCCGCGAGCGCCATGAGGTTTTGCAGGACCGTGAACGCGTATTTCGAGTCGAAGTCGGCGCGTTCGACCCAATACGCCGTGCCTTCGTAGTCGATCGCGACATAGGCGTCCGCCGGCGCTTTCGGCCCCTGGTGCACGATGATGATCGGCCGCGTTTCGCCCCCAATCAGCCCGACGGTCGGTTTCGTCGCGCCGCTCTGCACCTGGGCGTCCGGCACCTGCACCTGCGCGCCGATATTCGTGAGGATGCCGAGCACCGAGCGCGTCACCATGGGAATACGATTGCCGCCCTGAGCCGAGGGCCCGTAGACGATCTCGTAAGTACGCGTGTCCGCCGCGAGATGGAGCAGTTCGCGCACGCGCGCCAGGTCCGCCGAAACTTGCGGCGACTGCGCGCTGTTCGTCGCGCCGAGCGCGAGATACACCGTGTTCTTGCCGTTCTCGCTGCGCGACTCCACGTTCAGCTCGCCGGCCAGTTGCAGGCGCCGCAGCGCCTGCAACAACTGGAAGAAACCCGCCGAGCCCGCGCTGCCCTCTCCGCCCAGCGCGCTGCCGTTCTGCAGCCCGCCGATCGATTGCGCGCCGATACGCAGCAGCAGATCGACCGGCATGCCGCCTTCGGCGAGCGGCATCATGAGTTCCGGCGCGAGCGGACGGATGTACGCGGAGGCGAAGGCTTCGCCCGTGGTCGGCGAGAACGTGAAGGTCGGGCGATTCGACCAGGATACGCTGCCGGTCGCGAGCGCATAGTTCGGCTGCGAGCCCGAACCGACATTGCCGGTCGCGCCCGCCGTCGAATCGAATTGATACGCGGCGATGATCGAACTCACCGAGAGAAAGGCGGGCGCGTCGCCGTAACGCAACCCGATCACCGCCGCGAGTATTCCGCGCTTTTTTGCATCGCCGAGCGCTCTTGCGTAATCGACCTGATCGGCGCGCAAGCGCGTCGGGCCGAGATGCACACACGCCGTGCCCAGCAAGGCCGAGCATGAAACCGCCAGAATCGTCGCTTTTGAAATCATCGGAAGCCTGCGCGCCGGGCCGCGCAAAGAGAGTGGGTCCGCGCGCACAGGTAGCAAGCGTTGTGCCCCGATATTTCAGAAGCGCAAGCGTGACCCTTCCGGCGATGACACCCTCAACTGCGCGGCACGCACGATTGCGCCCGCGCCAGCAGCACTTCGCGGTCGCGCGCGTTTTGCGTGAGCGCGGCCGCGCGCTCGAATTCCGCGCGCGCTTCGGCATGGCGCGCCAGCTTTTCCAGCAGATCGCCGCGCGCGGCCGGCAGCCACGGATAGTGGCGCAGCGAGGGTTCCGCGCACAGCGCATCGACGAGATCGAGCGCCGCTTGCGGCCCCTGCGCCATGCCCACCGCCACGGCACGATTCAGGCGCACGACGGGCGAGTCGTCGAGTTTGAGCAGCGCGTCATAGATCGAGACGATCTGCGCCCAGTCGGTCGCCACCGCGCTCGGTGCGCGCGCATGGCAAGCCGCCAGCGCCGCCTGCAACGCGTACGGCCCTGGCGCACCGGCGCAGGCCGCGCCGCGCGCGATCGCGGCAAGCCCGCGCCGAATCAGGAGCGCGTCCCAGCGGCTACGGTCCTGGTCGGCGAGCAGCACGGCGCGCCCGGCCCGGTCCACGCGCGCGGGCAGGCGCGAAGCCTGCAGTTCCATCAACGCAACGAGGCCGTGCGCCTCGCCCTCGAGCGGAACGAGTTCCGCCAGCATGCGGCCAAGCCGCAGCGCTTCTTCGCACAGCGCGGGCCGTGTCCAGTCCGGGCCCGCCGTGGCTGCATAGCCCTCGTTGAAGATCAGATAAATCACTTCGAACACCGAAGCAAGTCGCGGCTCGAGGTCGGCCAGGCGCGGCACTTCGAACGGGACCTTCGCGGCCGCGAGCGTGCGCTTGGCCCGCACGATGCGCTGCGCGACGGTTGCCTCGGGCACGAGAAACGCGCGCGCGATCTCCGCCGTGGTGAGGCCGCCGAGCAGACGCAGCGTGAGCGCGGCGCGTCCTTCCTTCGGCAGCACGGGGTGGCACGCCACGAACACGAGCCGCAGCAAATCGTCGCCGATCTCGTCCTCGCGCGCGGCGTCGAGCGCCTCCACGAAGTCGGGCGCGAAGTGCGCCTCGAGCGCTTCGAGGTCGGCGCCCATCGCCTCGTGCGCGCGGGCATGCGAGGCCGCGCGACGCAGCCGGTCGAGCGCGCGATGTTTCGCGGCGGTCATGAGCCACGCTCCGGGGTTCTCGGGAATGCCGCTCGCGGGCCAGCTTTCCAGCGCGGCGACGAACGCGTCCTGCGCGATTTCCTCGGCCACGCCCACGTCGCGCACGATGCGCGCGGCGTGGGCGATCACCTTCGCCGACTCGATGCGCCACACGGCCTCGACCGCGCGGCGCGTCGCCGTGAATGGGTCGTGAGGGTCGCGCGCTTGCGTCACGAACCGTGCGCGCCCTTTTCGACCGCCGCCGGCGACATGTACATCAGCTCCCAGATGTGGCCGTCGGGGTCTTCGAAGCTGCGTCCGTACATCTCGGTGCCGCACTCCATCGGCGGGCGCTTCGAGGTGCCGCCCGCCGCGAGCGCCTTTTCGACGAGCCCGTCGACTTCCTCGCGCGACACGCACGAGAGGCAGGTCAGCACCTCGGTGCTTTCGCGGGCGTCCACGAGCGCCTTGTCGGTGAAGCCGCGCATGAAATCCGTGGTGAGCAGCATGGCGTACATGTTCTCGCCCAGCACCATGCAGGCGGCCTTGTCATTGGTGAATTTCGGGTCGAACTTGAAGCCGAGCTGGCCGAAGAAGTCCATCGAGCCCTTGAGATCGCGCACGCCCAGATTGACGAAGATGTGCTTATGCATGATTGGAGCCTCACTGTGATCGGGTAAATGTTCAGGATGCCTTACGCTCTTCCTGGAGCTGTCGAAAACTCTCGACGCCCTCGCACTGCGGAAGTTCGTCGAGTTCATAGAGCTGCCGCACTTCGACCTCGCCTTCGGCGTGCTTGCCGAACGGCGATGGGAACCGGCGCGCCCATTCGAGCGCTTCGTCGCGCGAGCGGACCTGGATCAGCGTATAGCCGGCAATCAGCTCCTTCGTTTCGGCGAACGGGCCGTCGACGATCGTGGGCTTGCCGTTGGTGTAGTGCACGCGAAAGCCGCGCGAGCTGGGCTGCAGGCCCGAGGCGTCGAGCAGCACGCCGGCCTTCGCCAGTTCCTCGTGATAGCGGGCCATCTCGGCGAATATTTCCACGTCGTCGGGCGGCTCGCCCGCTTCGGTCAACGCGTTGGCGCGCACCATGATCATGAATCGCATTGTCTTCTCCTGAATGTGACGTTCGGGTGTTCGAAGCAAGCGGCACCCGTGGGTGCGCTCATGAACACGACGCGCGGGGCGCACGGAAATCGACAACGGCCAGCGATATTTTTTACGGGCCTGGGGAAACTACCTGGAGAGGCGCCGCCTCAACGGAAACACGGACCGGTTTCGCGCACTTCGACGCTCGCCCATTGCGCCGCGGGACAGCGCTGCGCGATGGCGAGCGCTTCGTCGCGCGTAGCGCAATCGACGAGGAAAAAGCCGCCGATCATCTCCTTCGCCTCGGCGAACGGGCCGTCGACGATGCTCGTGCGCCCTTCGCGCACCTGCACGCGTGCGCCGCTGGTGTCGGCGGTGAGCGCGTGCGCGTCGATCAGCTTGCCCTCGGCGGCGAGTTCGTCGGCGAACTCGACCATGCGCGCGTAGAGCGCCTCGCCTTCGGATGGCGCGCGCGTGTCGCGCTGGCCGCGCGGCTCGGCGATGAGCAGCATGAATGGCATGAGCGTGTCCTCTCAGTCAGCCTGCGATCCTGAAAGGCAAGAGTCTATTCCAGAAAAACCGTGGCGCGTCGGGGCCGCGCGCGCTTGCGGGCGCTCAGGCGTAGCGCGCGAGGAAGAGATCGGCGGACGACTCGGCGACCTGGCGCTGCTGCGCGTCGTCGAGCGGGGACTGGCCCATCGCGACCTGCGGCCAGAAGGCGAACGCCTTCACGATGCCGTGCAGTTGCTGCGAGGCAAATGCCGGGTCGGTCGTTTTCAGACGGCCATCGGCGGCGGCGGCGCGCACCCAGACTGTGACGTCCTCTTCGCGCTCGCCGATGCGGGCCACCATGTCGCGCGCGCGTTCGGGCGAGTGGATGCCCGCCGAGATCGCCACGCGCGCGAGCTTGAAAAACGCTTCGTCGCTCAGGAGCCGCAACTTGCGCATTAGCAGCTCGACGAGTTGCGCGCGCAGCGGCTCGCCGGCGCGGTAGGACGGCGCGTCGGCGGTCGCGCTCGCGTCCCAGAGCTGGCACAGGATCGACGCGAACAGCGCCTCCTTGCTCGGGAAATGGTTGTAGACCGTGCGCTTCGAGACGCTCGCGCGCGCCGCAATACGGTCCATGCTCGTGGCGTCGAAGCCGGAAGCCAGAAATTCGTCGATGGCCGCCGCGACGATGGCGGCGCGCTTGCGGTCGGTCAGGCGCTGAGGGGTGGCTGGGGTGCAATCCATTTCAGAATCTTACACCAGACAGTTTACTTTTCGCCAGAATAAACTACACTGTGCAGTCTACTTCCTGTTTCCAAAGGCAGCCGCCGACATGACCTCGCCTTTCGCATCGCTGAGCCGTACCTTGGGCCTGAGCGCCGCACAACGCGGCCGCGAGCTATCGCATACCTCGCCGCAACACGACGGCGAGCGCTTTCGCAACGTGCGTTCGCGCCCGGCCGAGGGCCTCGGCAAGACGCTGAAGATCATGTGGAACATGATCTTCCACAAGCCGGGCGGCACCATACCCGCGGGCGCGCTGCCCGTTCAGGCGCTCACGCGCGAACAGCTCGAGGCCGCGCCCGACCGCAGCGTGTACCGGCTCGGCCATTCCACGCTGCTCTTCAAGCTGCGCGGCCAGTTCTGGCTCACCGACCCGGTGTTCGCCGAGCGCGCTTCGCCGTTCCAGAACCTCGGGCCGAGGCGCTTTCACGCGCCGCCCATCGCGCTTGCCGATCTGCCGCCGTTGCGCGGCGTGATCCTCTCGCACGACCATTACGACCACCTCGACCGCGAAACCGTGCTCGCGCTCGCCGCCACGACAGGTGTGTTCCTCACGCCGCTTGGCGTGGGCGACCGCTTGATCGAATGGGGCATCGACGGTGCGAAGGTGCGCCAGTTCGACTGGTGGCAAGGCGCGAACGTCGAGGGCGTCGAGTTCACCGCCACCCCCGCGCAGCATTTCTCGGGGCGCAGCCTGTTCGACGGCAACAGCACGCTGTGGGCTTCGTGGGTGATCGCCGACGCCGACCTGCGCGTGTTCTTCAGCGGCGACACCGGCTACTTCGACGGCTTTCGCACGATCGGCGAGCGGCTTGGCCCGTTCGACGCGACTTTCATCGAGACCGGCGCTTACGACCCGCAATGGCCCTACGTCCACATGCAGCCCGAGGAAACGGTGCAGGCGCACGTGGATTTGCGCGGCGAGTGGCTCGTGCCGATTCACAACGGCACGTTCGATCTCGCGATGCATCGCTGGCAGGACCCGTTCGAGCGCGTGACCGGCCTCGCGCTCGCACGCGGCGTGACGCTCGCCACGCCGCGCATGGGCGAGCGGCTCGATCTGGTCGAGCCGCATCGCGGGGAGCGCTGGTGGCGCGAGGTAGCGGAAAGCGCGGAAAGCACCAGGCGGCCACGCGCGGCGCGCCGATGGTTCGCTTGCCGCGATGCGAGCGAAGCGCAGTCGTAATACCCAGTCCCACGCCGTCTCCCTCTACGCCCCGCGCGCCACATCAGCGCGCGCGGGCACGCCAACTGCTCGCTCCCCGCTTCTTCCCCTTCGCGGTAAAAGTCTCCTAAGCTTTTGCATCAGGGCCCGCATCGTGCCGGGATCCTTCGTCGCGCCCCATTACCCTTAACGGGATTTCCCCAGGCTGACAGCCTCCGATTTCTGGCATTAAATAAATCAACTTGATTTATTTAGTCGGCCACGCAGTTCATCCCGCGCCGACCTCTTCAGTTTTGCAATGGACCGGAGGAGACACGTGAGAAGTCCGCATGTCGGTCAGGGCAGCAATTCCGCCAACGTCCGCCGCTTCAACGAACGCCTGCTGCTGCAGGCGCTGCGTCGCGCGGGCGAGGCGTCGAAGGCCGATCTCGCGCGTCTCGCGAATCTCACGAGCACCGCGGTGGGCACCATCATCACCTCGCTCACGGCCAATGGCCTGATCGAGGTGAGCGGGCGGCGCGACGGCCAGCGCGGCCAGCCCGCCTCGCTCCTGCGCCTCTCGCCGCGCGGCGCGTTCGCCATCGGCGTGCGGCTCGACCGGACCAACATCGAAACCGTGCTCGTGGATTTCGCGGGCCAGATGATCGGGCGCCGCTCGCGCGACATGCTGCTGCCGCAACCCTCGGTCGCGCAGGAGATCGTGCAGCGCGACATCGCCGAGCTATTAGGCCTCCTCACGACCGAGGAACGCAGCCGCCTCGCCGGCATCGGCGTGGCGCAGCCGTACAACCTCGGCAGCTGGCTGCGCGAACTGGGCCTGCCGGCCGACACCTTCCGCGTGTGGAACGACGTGGATTTCGCGGGCGAACTCGCGCGCGCCACGGCGCTGCCTGTGTTCAGCGAGAACGACGGCAATGCCGCCGCCATCGCCGAGATCTTCTACGGCTGCGGGCGCCAGCGCGACGACTTCCTCTACCTGTTTCTCGGCCCGGCGATCGGCGGCGGCATCGCCATCGACGGCGACTGCGTGCGCGGCCTCACCGGCAACGCGGGCGATTTCGCGGTGATGCCCGTGCCGCCCAGCCGCCTGCCCTCGGCGCACAAGCCGCCCGGCCAGTGGGACATCCTGCTGTCGCGCGCGTCGCTCATCGCGCTGCGCCGCCATCTGCAGTATTGCGGCGAGACGATCGACAGCCGCGCCGATCTGGAAGCGTGCATCGCGCGCGGCCACCCCGGCGTGCAGGAATGGCTCGACGACTGCATCGATGCGCTCGCCCCCGCGCTGCGCTCGGCGTTCTGCGTGCTCGATGTGCCCGCCGTGGTGCTCGACGCCGACGTGGACGCCGGCCTCATCGACACGCTCATGCAGCGCCTGCGCCTCGCGGTTGCAGCCACCGCGCCCGAGGCGCGCGGCACGCCCGCCCTGGTGCGCGGCACCTTCGGTCCCGATGCGGGGGCGCTCGGCGCGGCCACGCTCCCCATGTTCTTCAACTTTTCGCCACGCGCGGGCATCCTCATGGGTGCTGGCGCACAAACTTACGCTCAAGCGCAGGAGGAGAGCCATGTCGCCCTCTGAGTCCACGCCGCCGCTGCTGGAAATGCGGGGCATCACCAAGACCTTCCCCGGCGTGCGCGCACTCGACAACGTGCGCCTCACCGTCTACCCCGGCGAGGTCCACTCGCTCATGGGCGAGAACGGCGCGGGCAAGTCCACGCTGATGAAGATTCTCTCGGGCGCCTACCAGGCCGACCCCGGCGGCGAGATTCTCATCGAGGGCAAGCCGGTCGTGATCGACGGGCCACATGCGTCGCGCGAGCTGGGCGTGGCCGTGATCTATCAGGAACTGAGCCTCGCGCCCAATCTCTCCGTTGCGGAGAACATTCATGCGGGCCGCGAACTGCGCAAGGGCGGCCGCCGCTTCGGCACGGTCGACCGCCGCGCCATGGAGCGCGGCTGCGAAGACGTGCTCAAGCGCCTCGGCGCAAGCTTCGGGCCCACTACGCTGGTCGGCTCGCTTTCCATCGCCGAGCGCCAGCTCGTGGAAATCGCACGCGCCGTGCATAGCGACGCGCGCATCATCGTGATGGACGAACCGACCACGCCGCTCTCGTCGCGCGAAACGGAGCGTCTTTTCAAGCTCATCAACCAGCTGCGCGACGAAGGGCTTGCGATCATCTACATCAGCCACCGCATGGCCGAGGTGTACGAGCTTTCGGACCGCGTGTCCGTGCTGCGCGACGGCAGCTACGTGGGCACGCTCATGCGCGACGCGCTCAACGCGGAAAGCCTCGTGAGCATGATGGTGGGCCGCGACATTTCGGGCTTCTACAAAAAGGCGCACGCACCGTACGATCCGGGCAAGGTCGTGCTCACCGTGCGCGATGTGGCTGACGACAAGCGCGTACGCGGCTGCAGCCTCGACCTGCACGCGGGCGAAGTGCTCGGCATTGCCGGCCTCGTGGGCGCGGGCCGCACCGAGCTTGCGCGCCTCATCTTCGGCGCGGAGCCGCGCGTGCGCGGCGAGATCGCCATCGACGGCAAGACGCTCAACGTGCACACGCCGCGCGACGCGATCAACGCGGGCCTCGTCTACCTGACCGAAGACCGCAAGCATCAGGGCCTCTTTCTCGACATGAGCGTGCGCGACAACATCAACGTCGCCGTGGCCGGGCGCGACGCGCGCATGGGCGTGCTCGACCTCGCGCGCGGCGGCGAGCGTGCGAAGGAAGCCATCCGCTCGCTCTCCATTCGCGTGCCGAACGCGCGCGTGAACGTGGGCGCGCTCTCGGGCGGCAATCAGCAGAAGGTGCTGCTCTCGCGTCTGCTCGAAACGAAGCCGCGCGTGCTGATTCTCGACGAGCCCACGCGCGGCGTCGATATCGGCGCGAAGTCGGAGATCTACCGCATCATCAACGACCTCGCCAAAACCGGCGTGGGCATCATCGTGATTTCGAGCGAGTTGCCCGAGATCATCGGCGTGGCCGACCGCGTGCTCGTCATGCGCGAAGGCATGTTCGCCGGCGAGCTTGGCGGCTATACGGCCAAACCCATCGGCCAGGAGGCGATCATCGAACTCGCCACCGGCTCGCAGCAACCGCTCGACGAAGCCGCTTGACCTTCACCGCATACGCAAGAAACGTCCCTCAGGAGTACGACATGAAAAGCATTCTTCCCCGGCACGGTGTCGCGGCCTCGCCCACACAGCCCGCGCAAGGCGCTCAACCCGCACGCAGCGTCGCGGTCGACGGTCATCGCCAGCGCATGAAGTCGCTCGTGCGCACTGCCGGCATGCTGCCGGTGCTGGTGCTGCTGTGTATCGGCTTCGGTCTGCTCACCGATGGCTTCTTCACGCTGGAGAATCTTTCGATCGTCACGCAGCAGGCGTCGATCAACATCGTGCTCGCCGCCGGGATGACCTTCGTGATTCTCACGGGCGGCATCGACCTCTCGGTGGGCTCGGTGCTGGCCGCCGCCGCCATGGCCGCCATGATCGGCTCGAACATCGTGGGCTGGGGCTGGCTCGGCGTGCCCATGGCGCTCGCGGTGGGCCTCGGCTTCGGCCTCATCAACGGCGCGCTCATCGCGCTCCTGCGCCTGCCGCCGTTCATCGTCACGCTCGGCTCGCTCACGGCGGTGCGCGGCATTGCGCGCCTCATGGGCCACGACACGACGATCTTCAACCCGCAGCTGTCGTTTGCGTTCATCGGCAACGGCACGGTGCTCGGCGTGCCCTGGCTCGTGATCATCGCGCTCGTGGTGGTGGCCGGCTCGTGGTTCGTGCTGCGCCGTACCGTGCTCGGCCTGCGCATCTACTCGGTGGGCGGCAACCCGGAAGCGGCGCGCCTCTCGGGCATCAAGGTGTGGGGCATCGAGATGTTCGTCTATGCCGTGTCGGGCCTGCTCGCGGGTCTCGGCGCGGTGATGTCGGCGGCCCGTCTCTACGCAGCCAACGGCCTGCAGCTAGGCCAGTCCTACGAACTCGACGCGATCGCCGCGGTGATTCTGGGCGGCACGAGCTTCGTGGGCGGCGTGGGCTCGATCATCGGCACGCTGATCGGTGCGCTCATCATCGCCGTCCTGACCAATGGCCTCGTGCTGCTCGGCGTCTCGGACATCTGGCAGTACATCATCAAGGGCCTCGTGATCGTCGGCGCCGTGGCGCTCGACCGCTACCGCCAGCGCGGCTCGGCCCGCACGTAAGCGGCACCGGATACAGCATCAGCCAGAAACAGGCGCGAGCGCAGGCGGTCCTGCTGCGCTCGCCCGGAAAGCACCCAATCAGGACCCCTCAGGAGACAACCTCATGTTCAAGAAGAAAGCCGTTCTCGCCGCTGCCGCCCTCACGTTCGGCTTCGCACTGCAAGGCGCGCATGCCGCCGACAAGCAGCTCAAGTCGATCGGCATTACCGTGGGTTCGCTCGGCAATCCGTACTTCGTGACGATCGTGCAGGGTGCGGAAGCGAAGGCCAAACAAATCAACCCGAACGCGAAGGTCACGGCCGTTTCCGCCGACTACGACCTCAACAAGCAGTTCACGCAGATCGACAACTTCATTTCGGCGCACGTGGACATGATCCTCCTGAACGCGACCGATCCGAAGGCGATCTTGCCGGCGGTGAAGAAGGCGCAGGCGGCCGGTATCGTGGTGATGGCCGTGGACGTGGCCGCCGCGGGCGCCGACGCCACCGTGCAGACCGACAACGTGAAAGCCGGCGCGATTTCGTGCGAGTACCTCGCGAAGAAGATCAACAACACCGGCAACGTGATCATCCAGAACGGGCCGCAGGTCTCGGCCGTGATCGACCGCGTGAACGGCTGCAAGCAGGTGCTCGCCAAGACGCCCGGCATCAAGATCCTCTCCGACGATCAGGACGCCAAGGGCTCGCGCGAAGGCGGCATGAACGTGATGCAGGGCTACCTCACGCGCTTCCCGAAGATTGCCGGCGTGTTCGCCATCAACGATCCGCAGGCCATCGGCAGCGACCTTGCCGCGAAGCAGCTGCATCGCAGCAACATCGTGATTACGTCGGTGGACGGCGCGCCCGATATCGAAACGGCGCTCAAGAGCGATACGCTGGTGCAGGCCTCGGCAAGCCAGGACCCGTGGAAGATGGCGCAAACGGCCGTGCAGGTGGGCTACGAGATCATGAACGGCAAGAAGCCCGCCAACCCGATGATCGAAATGACGCCGCAACTCGTCACGCGCGACAACGTGGCCAGCTACAAGGGCTGGTCGTCGCAGCACTGAGCGTCTGGCGTTGCATGAGCATGGGGCGTCCCTGCTCGCGCAATTATGCGAGCACGGCGTCCTTCGTCACCACGCGGCGCGGAATGATTTTCAGGTCGTAGAACGTGTCCGCGATCTTCTGCTGCTGCGCGATCACGGCGGCGTCGATAGGCCGGTATTCATGCGCGTAGTGCGTGAGGCCGGTCTGGATCGTCGCCGCGTCGAGGCCCTGGATCGGTGAGAGTTTCGCGGCCGCGGCCGCCGTGTTGGCGCGCACCCATTGCCCCGTCTTGCCGAGTTCGTCCAGCGCGATCGCCAACGCGTCCTTGCGGTTTTGCGCGAATTCGCGCTGGCTCAGGAAGAACTGATGATGGCTCGCCACGCCGCTGGCGTCGGCAAGCAGGCGTGCGCCGTCCTGCGATTCGACGGCCGCCAGGAACGGGTCCCAGATCGCCCACGCGTCGATGGCGCCGCTTTGCAGCGCCGCGCGCGCGTCGGCGGGCGCCAGATACACCGGCTGCACGTCGCCGATCGAAAGGCCCTGCTTTTGCAGTAGCGCGACCAGAAACCAGTGCACGTCCGAGCCGCGATTCAGGCCGATCTTCTTGCCCTTCAGTCCTGCCACGTCATGGATCGGCGAGGTTTTCGCCACTACCACGCCTTCCGCGTGCGGCGTGGGCAACTCATACGCCGTATAGACGAAATCGGCGCCCGCGGCCTGGGCAAACACGGGCGGCGCCTCGCCCACATAGCCGAAGTCGATCGCGCCCACGTTCAGGCCTTCGAGCAATTGCGGGCCGGCCGGGAACTCGGTCCACGACACCTTGATGCCGAGCGGCGCGAGGCGCGTTTCGAGCGTGCCGTTGGCCTTGAGAAGCACGAGCGTACTCGCGGCCTTCTGATAGCCGATGCGGAACTGGTCGGGTTGATACTTCGCGAACGCGGTGGCGGGCAGCGCCGCGCCGGCGAGCGTCGCGCCCAGCGTGGCGAGGAAGTGGCGGCGGATATAGGGCCGGGGCGGCGTGGGGCGAGTCATCTTCAGCGCTTCCGTGTTGGCATGGGGCTGCACCCACACGGCGCAGCCATCGAAGCGTTGATGCTACCGGGCCGCACGCGTTCGCAGAACCGATGTTTCGCGCTAAGCAAATCACGCCGGCAGGAATAAGCGGGCGGGCTTCGCGTGTGCCCTATGTGCCTGCCGTCATGTGCGGATTGGGCGACATACGCGCCCCGTTCACGCGATACCAGCGCACGAATGCCTCCGACGGCATGGGCCTCGCGTAGAAAAAGCCCTGGATATAGGTGACGCCGCGCGCGCACAGATAGTCGCGCTGCACCTGCGTTTCCACCCCCTCCGCCACGAGCCGCGCGCCAAGGCTATGCGCGAGATCGATAATGGCGTCGAGCACGGCCGCCTTGCTGCCTTGCGCGTCGATGGTCAGCACGAAGCCGCGATCGATCTTCAGGATATCGAACGGAAATTTCTCGAGATACGAGAGCGAGCAATATCCCATGCCAAAGTCGTCGATGGCGACCTTCACGCCCTCGCGCCGCAAGGTCACCAGATTGCTGCGCGCCTGCTCGGTATTGCGCACCAGCGTGCGCTCGGTGATCTCCAGCGCGATCGTCGCGCCGTGCGGCGCCACGGCCGCGCGCAGCGCCTGCACGTCGCTCACGAGCTGTACGCCCGACAGATGCTCGGGCGCGAAGTTGACGCCGAGGTGAAAGCCCGGTGCGACGTCCCACGTGGCGACGTCGCGCTCGATGAGCTTCAGCAGGTGCTGCGTGAGCGGCACGATCACGTGCTCTTCTTCGGCCACCTGAATGAACTCGTCCGGACGGATCGCGCCGGTGCCTGGCCGCACCCAGCGCAGCAACGCCTCCACGCCTTCGCAGCGCCCCGTCTCGACGCCGTAGAGCGGCTGGTATTCGACATGGAATTCGTTCGCGCGGATGGCCCGCAGCAGTTGTTCGCGGCGCGACTGCCCGCTTTGCTGCAAGCGGCGCACGAGCCAGACGAGCCACGCGGAGAAGGCCACCGCCCACGGCATATAGCGCAGCAGCAGGCCACGCCAGGTTTCCAGAATGTGCTCGGGCCGCCCGTAGATCTTCAGATCGATCGTGGCGCCCGACATGCGCTTTTGCACATCGACCAGCAACGGCGCGCCGCGCACGTTCACGAGCGCCATGGCTTCGCGCAATACGGTGCCCTCGCCCACCCTCAGCTCGGCCTGGCGAAACACCGTGAGCGGCGCCGCGCCATGCAGCAGGTCCAGCAGATACTGCACGTCCACCACGGCCACGACCGCGCGCCCCGCTTCGCCCGCGACGCCAACCAGCAGCGAGGGACGGTTGCGCACCATCGGCGTGTCGTTGACGATCAGGAGCCATTCGTTCTCCGAGGCCGGCACGCTACCTTTGAGCCAGCCGCCATTGGGAACCGCCTGTTGCCGGTACGCGGACGAACAGTCGATGCGGCCGTCGTAGAGGATGTTGAGCGTACGCACATAGGGCACGGTGGCGGCCTTGCGCGTGAGAGACGGCGAGAGCGTCTCGCACGCTTCGTTCGCACGCGGCGCGAACGAGCGCGCCGCGCTCTGCGCCGTCTCGACGATCGAAACGACCTGCCCGACGATGAACGCGGAAGCGAGGCTCGCCTCGCGCTGCGCGATGCGCTCGGCCTCGTAACGCCCGAGCACCAAACACAGCAGGATCGGAATCAGCGCCACGACCAGCAGCACGAGCAAACGCGAGGCTCGCGAGCGGACCGCGCCGGGGATGGGCGAGACTTCGAGCAAGGCGTCCTCCGCACCAGGGCCGTCAGGGAGGGCGGCTACGGTATGACGCCAACATACACCAACGCGCCAGCAGCGGGCGCGCGCGGTGCCCGGCGCACGAAAACGTCAGCTAACGTACGCGCCCATCATGCGCATTCGATGCGGTTGCGGCCGCCCTTTTTCGCGCGGTAGAGCGCGAAGTCGCTGCGCGTGAGCGCGGCTTCGGCGCTCACGTCGGCGGCACTCATGAGCGTGATGCCGATACTCACGGTCAGCGCCACCACATCGCCCTCCACGCCGAGCGGATGCGCCGCGAAGCGCTCCTGAATGCGCTGCGCGACGCTTTGCGCGCCTTCGAGGTCGGCGGCTGCCAGCAGAATCGCAAACTCCTCGCCGCCGATGCGCCCGGCCATGTCGCCCGCGCGCAGCTGCGTGCGCAGGATCTCGGCGAAATGGCGCAGCACCTCGTCGCCGATCGCGTGGCCCCAGCGGTCGTTGATCGACTTGAAGTGGTCGAGGTCGCACATCATAACGGCCGCGCCGGTGCCGCCATGGCGCACATGCGCGAGTTGCGCCTCGACACGCGCCATGAAATGACGGCGGTTGGCCAGGCGCGTGAGGCCGTCGGTGCTCGCGAATTCCTGCAGCTCCGCTTCGATGCGCTTGCGCTCGGTGACGTCCGTGATGAAGCCATGCCAGACCGTCGTGCCGTCGGCGAGCCGCTGCGGCCTCGCATCGCCCTGGCGCCAGCGCAGGCCCTGCTGCGGCAACTGCACGCGAAACTCCAGATGCCACGGCGTGAGATTCGCGGCGGAGTGCTCGAACGAGGCGCGCCACGCGTCGAGATCGTCGGGATGAATCAGCGCGTCGATGCACGCCGTGTCGTGCGCGGCCTGCTCGGGCGTGAGTTCGTAGATTTCCGCAATGCCCGCGCTCGCATAGGAGAAAAACGCGCGCCCGCCCGCCAACTGGCGGCGCTGGAACACGAGGCCCGGCACCTCGTTCGTGAGGTTCGTGATGAGCGCCGCGCTCTCGCGCAAACGCTCGGCCATCTCGCGCATCGAGGAGATGTCCGTGGTCGTGCCGATCATGCGCAGCGCGCGCCCGTGCGCGTCGCGGCTCATGACCTTGCCGCGGCTGCAGATCCACTTGTAGCGGCCGTCCTTGCAGCGAATGCGATGCTCGACCTCGTAGGTGGGCGTGCGGCCTTCGAAATGCGCCTGCATCGCGGCCTTCACGTAGTCGCGGTCCTCAGGATGCAACCGCAGGTAGCTGTCTTCGATGCGGCTCGTCAGCTCGTGATCCGCGTAGCCGAGTATCGCCTTCCAGCCCACCGAATAGCGGATCTCGCCTGTCGCTACGTCGCGGTCCCAGATGCCCGTGCCGCTGCCCGCGATCGCGTGCGCGAGCAGGCGTTCGCGCTCGCGCAGCGCTTCGAGTTCGGCATGCAGCGTGGGTTCGTCAGCGGTGGAAACCGCGCGGTCGCGGTGCGTGGCCAGCGCCGCCACCACCCGCGCAAAGTCGCCGAGGCTCGCGCGCCCGGCGGCATCCAGCTCGCGCGGCGAGGGGTCGATCAGGCAGAGGCTGCCCACGTGCTCGCCCTGCGCGCCGTACAAGGGCCACGCAGCCACGAAACGAAGCGGCTTGCTTGCGTGTGCAAGCACGTTACGCCAGGCGGGATCTGCAGAGATATCGGGCACGATGAGCGGCTCACGCGCCGCGCCGGCGCCGCAACCATGCGCCAGCGCGCGCAGCGCCTCGTGGAGCGTTTCGTCCACGCCGGCACCCAGCCCGCGCTCGGCGGGCGCCTCGCCGGGCACCACGCAGGCCGCCGCCACGCCGAAATGCGCCGCGACGAGCCGCAACAGGCCGTCGAGCAACGGCGCCGCCGTGGCGTGCCCGGCGGCGAGCGAAAACGCATGATCGTGCGAGCGCAACGGTCCGCCCGGCTCCCGCACCCCGGCGCACCCGGCTTCGGTGGCGGGCGGCACGGCCTCGGGCATCGACGAGGGGACGGTCATGGCATGCGCTCAAACAGGAATTTCAAGCGCCTAGTATATAGCGCGCGCCGGGCAGTCCGGCGGCTGCCCCGCAAGCCTCAGGTGTCGCCGCGCCGGCGGAACACCCACCAGCCCAGCAGCGCCGTGAAGGTCGCGACCAGCACCACCATGAGCCAGAAGCCGTGGTGGTTTTCCGCGAGCGGAATGCCGCCCACGTTCATGCCGAAGAAGCCCGCGACGATGTTGATCGGCAGCGCGAGCACGGTGACGAGCGTGAGCGTGAAGAGCGTGCGGTTGTTCTGCTCTTCGAGCCGCGCGGCAATTTCTTCCTGCAGGAGCTTGATGCGCTCGACGAGTCCGGCCATGTCGCCCAGCACGAGCGAGAACTCTTCGGTCGCCTCGCGCAGGTCCTGCATGTCGGGTGTCTGGAGCCAGCGCGGCGGCCGCGCGAGCAGACGGAAAATCGAGCCCGGCTCCGGCGCGAGCATGCGTTGCAGGCGCACCAGGATGCGCCGCATGGCCGCGAGTTCATGGCGGCTCGCATTGCGGCGCGAGGCGAGAAACTGGTCCTCGGCGCGATCGACGTCGACGCTCGTGCGGCGCACGATCTCCACCATCAGGTCGGCCTGGTCGCGCATCAAGTGGATGAGCAGCTCGGCCGGCGAGCGGAACGTCTCGCCGTTGCGCACGTAGCCGCGCAGACGGTCGATCGAGCGCAGCGGCTTCAGGCGCGCCGTGACGAGAATGCGCTCGTGCGTGTACGACCAGAGTGTCGCGATCTGCGAGGGCGTGAGTTCGAAATCGAACATCACGTCGTTGACCACGGCGAACAGGCCGTTGTCCACGTGTTCGATACGCGTGGAGTGCGAGCCTTCCACGAGCATTTCGAAGAAGGCGTCGGGCACGTCGAGATGCGCGCGCATCCACGGTTGCGCCGCGGCGTGGGCGAGATTGAAGTGCAGCCAGTAAAACGTGTCGTCGCGCGCGGCCTGCGGCTCGCCGCTCTCGTGCGTACGGCGCAGCGCCTCGAGGACGTCGTCGCACGTGACGGGCTGCCCAGGCTGGCCGGGCGTGAAGCGAAAACCGCAAATGAGGCCCGACAGGTCGGCGCCATACGTTGCGACGGACGAAGCGAAATCCATGGTCGTCATGGCCGGTTGATCGGCGCACAGCATGCCATACGCGTGCTTTTACAGGCAAGCACGCGAATCGATGCGCCGACACGCGCGGGTCATGTGCCCATGTTAGGCAACGCCGGGCAAGCCGAGCTGGGTGCGGCCGAGCGGCGTGAGATCGGCCACACCGGCCCGGTCCGCCAGATCGGCTTCGATATGCTCGGCGGGAAAGTCGGGAGGACTGCGGCCTTCGAGAAAGCTCGGCAGCTGGCGCTGCAAATAGGCGTCGTTCTTCGCGCAACCCGGCGTGGCCGGGATGTACATCACGTTGCTGTAGCCGCTGCCGCGGTGCTCGTCTTCCACGGAGTGAATCACGTCGCAGTGCCAGAATACGGTGTCGCCGGCTTGCATCTGAGGAATCGATATCAACGCATCGATCAGCGGCGCATGCCACTCGGCACTGATCGGCAGCCCGCGGCCCGGCTGGGCGCCGCACAGGTCGTCCTCGGCCACGTCGTCCTGCAGCGCGCGCAAGAGGACGTACGCCATGGCGTTGGCGATGGGCACGATCTGCAGCGTGCCGTCGCCGGGGCCCTGCGGCGTAAGCGCGGTCCAGCCCTGGAAGGTGCGGAACATCGAAGAGGCGATGCGCGAGGGAATCTCGCTCGCGTGCGTGCGGTACGCGCCGTCGAACGGGTCGTAGCGCCGCCAGTCGCCCGAGAACACGTGGCGATAGACCTGGCGGAAATTCTCGTCGACCCAGCGCTCGACCGCGCCGCCGTCGCAATGCGCGGCGAGGCCGGGCGCGGCCGTTCCCGGCGGCCGGCGCCGCAGACGGTCGGCGTAGACGGGTACGACATCAGGATCGAAATGCACGCGCCCCTCGCTTTCGTGGCGCCACAGGCGGTTGAGGAAGACCCGCGCCGCCGTCAGTTCGGCGGACTCGCGCGCCTGCACCTGCGGGCGGGACCAGTAGAGGCCATAGATCAACGGGCGGCTCGCCTGCGGCGGGAGGGCATTGCGCTGCGCCGCGCGTTGGGCGGCACGCGCGTCGAGATCGTTGCGCGCCACGTAATCGGCAATTTCGGCGTCCCAGCGCGCGGCCTGCTCCGGCTCGAACACGCGGCGGATCACGCAGGCGCCGCGCGCTTTCACGAGTGCGATCGCCTCGGGGCTCACGCGCTGCGCCTGAATGTCGGCGAACGCGATCTCCGGAATCACGGCCTCGCCCGCCTCGCGCAGCCGGGCGATGTGCCGCGCTTCTTCGCCAATGGCCTGCGCGACCTCCTCGAACACTTCGCGATAGTTCGGCAGTTGCGCGCGCAACATGCGCTTGGCCTGCCGGATCGCGGCCGGGACATCGTCGATTTGAAGTGCCGCCATGCGTGTCTCCATCGGGGTTGAATGCCGTCGTTTGATGGCAAGCATACGCCTCAATGGTGCTCGTCTGGCGTTAGCCGTTTGGCATCTCTCTCCTCGGGCCTTCAAATTTTCAACAGGTAAACTTGCAAGTTTAGCTGTTTATCTTCATGATGCGATGACGTACCCCAGCCGAATCCGCGTGGATCGCCATGTCTGCCAAAACCCCTGAACCCGCCGTCATCGACCTCATGCAGGCGATCGGCATGCTCGTGCGGCGCACGCGCAACGAGTCTGATGCGGGCGCCCTCTCGATGACCGAGTCCGTCGTCATGTCGCGGCTCGCCAACGACGGCCCCGCCACGATTGCCGCGCTCGCGCGCGCCGAAGGCATGCGGCCCCAGTCGATGGGCGCCACCGTCGCGGCGCTCGAGCAAATGGCCCTCGTCACGCGTACGCCGCATGCGACCGACGGCCGTCAGTTGCTCATCGAACTGACGCAAAAGGGCAGGCAACTGCGCAAGCAGACCCGCGACGCGAAACAACTGTGGCTCTCGCAGGCCATCGCGGAGCTCGACGAAGACGAGCGCGCCACGCTTTTCAAGGCGGGCGACATCATGAGAAGGCTGGCTGAACGATGAGCGGCACGCGTGAACGCAGCGCTCCCGACAACCGGATTCCCCGGTCCGTCTGGAAGGTCGCCGTGGTCGTCTCCATCGGCTCGTTCATGGCGCAGATGGACTCGACGCTCGTGAACGTTTCCCTCTCCGCCATCGGCCATGCGCTCCGCTCGCCCGTTGCCACGACGCAGTGGATCATGAGCGGCTACCTGCTGGCCATGGCACTCATGCTTCCGCTCAACGGCTGGCTGGTGGATCGCGTCGGTGCGAAGCGGCTCTATCTCTTCGCCTTCTCGACCTTCACGCTCGCCTCCGTGCTGTGCGGCGCGGCGCAAACCATGGAGGAACTGATCGGCGCGCGCATTGTTCAGGGCCTGGTGGCCGGGCTGCTCGCGCCCATGGCGCAGATGATGATCGGGCGCGTCGCCGGCAAGAACATGGAGCGCGTGATGGGCTACGCCACGCTGCCCATCCTGCTCGGGCCGATCCTCGGCCCGGTGCTTGCCGGCGCCGTGCTGGCGCGGGCGGCGTGGCCCTGGCTCTTCTTGATCAACGTGCCGGTCGGCATTCTCGGCGTCACGCTCGCCGCGCTCCTGCTCGCGCCCGACGCCGCCCAACCGCAAAAGCGCCGCTTCGATTTCGCGGGCTTCGCCTTGATCTCACCCGGGCTCGCCGCGCTCGTCTTCGGATTCCAGAGTGCCATGCACGCCGAAGGCGCGGAGTTTCTGCTCGCCGGCGCCGCGCTGCTCGCGGGATTCGTGTGGCATTCGGTGCGCCGGCCAACGACAGCGCTGATCGACGTGCGCCTCTTTGCGGACCGGATGTTCGCGGTTCCCGCCGTCACGCAATTCTTCGCCAACGGCATCATGTACGGACGGCAGCTGGCCGTTCCGCTCTACCTAATAGCGGGCTGCGGCCTGAGCGCCGCGCACGCGGGCTGGCTGCTCGCGGCGACGGGCGCGGGCATGATGGCTTCGTTCGCCTGCATGGGCTTTCTCACCGAGCGGCTGGGCTGCCGCGCGCTCGCGGCAGGCGGCGCGTTGCTGGCGCTCGTCTCCACGCTGCCGTTCCTGTGGATGACCGGCCATGCGTTCTCCACGGGCCTCGCGTTGGCCAGCCTCTTTATCGCGGGCGTGGGTCAGGGAACCATTAGCATTCCTTCGATTTCCGCCGCGTATGCCCGCATGCCGAAGGCACGGCTTCCGGTGGCGAACACCGCGTTGAATATCGCGCAGCGAATTGGCGGCCCGGTCGCAACCACGCTCATCTCCATCGCCGTTTCCCTGGCAGTGCCGAGTTCTTCCGCTGCCGAACCGCGGCAATTCCTGCTGGCGTTCGCGGCGCTCTGCGGGCTGCATCTCCTGTGCTTCGCGGCGGCCATGCTGCTCCCGGCGAGAGTGCGCCGCGCAAACGAGCGCTGACGCCCCGCTCACACCATGTCATCTGCCGCGCTTCGGCGCTGCCGCCGGAAGAACTGCCACATCATCGCCATCGCGTCGGGGCCCCGGTCCGAATGAAACGCTTCGCGCGGATCGCCGCCGCTCCATGCATGCCCGATCCCGCGAACGACACACACCCGCACGACGAGTCTGCCCGACTTGACATAGTCGGTGTACGCCACCGCGTCGCGGCTATAGGTCCGGATCTCGCCGACGCGCAATTCGCCCTGCGCGTCGAGCAGCCGGTTGACGCGCGCGAACTGCATGCCGAGCTGCACGCCGTTGCGCTGCGCCACGACCGCGTCGATCTCGCCTTGCACGATGAAGGCCGGCACACCGGGATGGGCGGCGACGTCGAGAGCGGCATCGACCAGATGCACCGGGTCTTCGCGGCTGCCGTGGCGCATGACGCTCATCGCGCTCATCGTCGAACTGGCCGCACCGAAAACCGGCCCGGAGTGCAGGCCCACGGCCGCGAAGCGCCACGGATGGCGCATCGCGAGCACGGACGCGAGACCCGCTCCCGCCGAGATGCCCGCGAGGTACACGCGCTCGCGATCGAATCCGTGCTCGCGCACGATGGCATCGACGAGCGAGGTGACCGCTGGCGCCTCCGACTGCGCATGATCGCCGTGCCAGTGCCAGCATCGCTGTGCGTGCGCCGTTTTCGCCTGCTCGGGAAGCAGCACGGCGAAGCCTGCGCGATCCGCCAGCCGGCAAACCCGCGTGCCCGCGGCGAACGACTCCGCCGTCTGCTTGCAGCCGTGCAGCATGACCACGAGCGGCAGGCCCGTGGCCATGGCCGCGCCGGTGGGCAAATAGAGCGCATACGCGAGATGGTTGACGAGATGCCCGGCCCTGGGAGGCGCGGAATGATAGGAGCGGACCCACCTGCCGGCCGTGCCCGCCGGCTGCGCACGCCCTACGTGCGCCTTCGCGGCGCGCCTCGCCGGTTTGGCTACCGGCCTCGCGACCTGCGTGGCCTTGGCGGGCGCCGTTTTGCGTGCGGCGGCCTTTTTCTTCGGTCGCGGTGCGCTCATGCGGGTGAGCAGTTCGAGACCTTTGAGCCAGACGCTGGTCTTTTTCCTGGGCATGAGCAATGGCAACAAGGCGTTTTGTTCACGTCACGCCAGGCGGCACACGGCGGACAGCGCGAATACAGCGATCACAACGATCGAGCCGCTGCGAGTTCGACCATCATAACGGTCCTGACCTCGCGCTGAATTTTGCGTGACCGCACGCCCTCCGCGTCACACGGGTTGCGGCGCTATAATTTCGGCGACCGTTGCCGCGGTAACCATTCGAACACCGGTAAAAGATCGACTCAATCGCGCTGAAACCGGAAAGAAAGGCCGCACGAGACGATAGCCGAACTGTTCGGCATTACCCGCTTTCCGTCATCCCCGTGACCGCTTCCACGCCAAACGCCTCACCGCGCCCCACGCTGTTCGGACTCTTTCTGATCTTCAGCCGCATCGGCATGACGAGCTTCGGCGGCGGTTTGAGCGGCTGGCTGTTGCGCGAATTCGTCCAGGATCGCAACTGGATCAGCGAAGAGGACTTTCTCAACGGACTCGCCATCTCGCAGGCGCTGCCCGGCATCAACGTGAAGAACATGGCGATCTGGATCGGGCACCGGCTGCTGGGCTGGCGTGGCGCCGCCGTGGCCGTAACGGGCATCGTCGTGCCGCCCGCGTGCCTGATCGTCGTGATTGGCAGCGTCGTTGGCGCGCTCCTCTTCCATCCGCTCACGCAGATTCTGATCGCCGGCGCCGCCGCGGCGGCCACGGGATTGTCGCTGTCGATGGGCGTCGTCACCGCACGGCGCGTGCGGCGGCAAGTGCTGCCGCTGCTGCTCATGGCGGCGACCTTTCTTGCGATCGGCATTCTGCGTTTGTCGCTGGTGTGGGTCGTTGTGACAGGCGGCGCCGTGAGCGTGCTCTACGAATACGTGGCGATCCGCCGGGGTGCACGATGAATGCACGCCTGCTCGGTCAGCTAGCCGCCATTTTCGCGCCACTTTCACTCGTGACGATCGGCGGCGGCCAGGCGATCGTCGCCGAGATTCAGCGCCAGGTCGTGGAAGTGCATCCGTGGATGACGCATTCGCAATTCGCCGCCGACTTCGCGATTTCGCGCATGGCGCCGGGCCCGGGTTCGCTGCTCGTCACGTTGATCGGCTGGCAGGTTGCCGGGTTCTGGGGCGCACTCGTGGCGACCGCCGCGCTCTTGCTGCCAACCGCTATCCTCATCTATGGCATCACGCATATCTGGGGCCGCTATCAGGGCGCGGCGTGGCAGTTGGCGCTCGAGCGCGGCCTGCGCCCCATCGCGGCCGGCATGATGCTCGCGGCGGGCTGGGTGCTGCTCAAGTCGCTCAATGGCGGCCTGCCCGCGAAGGCCATTGCCGTCGTGTCGCTTTGCGTGCTGCTCAGAACGCGGGTCAGTCCGCTCGCTCTTCTGCTGGCCGGCGCGCTCGCGCTCTTTGGCGTCAGCCTGATCGGCACGGGCCTGCCGCATTGGCTCCAGGTGCAGCTCTCGTACAAAAAACTCCCCGCGGCGACAACTCCACGGGAATAACAGCCCACCCGCGGCGGTATACCCATTGCAGTCTCCGTTGATTCGACCGTGCTCCAGCCGGTCGCCGAACCATGCTATTTAATCAGGAGTTCGAAATGATCATCCGCCGCCCGCTTTTCGCCTTGCTCGTCGTGACGGCTTGCATCGGCGCCGTATCCACCGCGTCCGCGCAGGGACTCACGCGTGCCCAGGTGCGCGAACAGTTGATCGAAGCGCAGGCCAACGGTTCGCAATTCGTGACCGATAGCTCGTATCCCGACGTGAGCCCCATCTCCGCGCAGCAGGTCGCGCGTGCGAAGGCACAGCATCAACAGCAGGAACCCAGCGGCATGGGCGCGCCCATGCAGGGCACGAGCGACGCCGGCGCGCCGCACACGACGTGTGTCGGGCCGGTGAGCTTCTGCAACCTGTATTCGGGTAGCTGAAAGCGATCGCCGGATCCCGCTAGCCACCCTCGCCACCGCCGAACGCCCCGCTCGCGACGAGCGGGGCATCTCGCGCGCCTTGTCGGCGCCGCCCCTTCCTTCCGTGAGCGTCCTGGCCAGCCGCAAAGTCAGCCATGCGTCATCTTCGATGCGCCGCGCATTCACCGTGACGCCTGCGTGCGGAATTGCGTGCGCTACAGGACAAACCCTGCCCCCCAATTGTCTTGTGGCGTGACTACACTATGGTCGTCGGCACTCGTTTGCTATCCGCGTTCGCATGCCGCCCGCCAGCACGATGACCACTGGGAGGTGTGCTGTGCTCCGCCTGATCTTCGCCCGCACTTCGCGCCCTGCGGCGGCGCTTGCCCTCGCGCTTGCCAGCGCTTTCTGTTACGAGGCGAACGCCGCAACGCCGCCTCCGGCCTCCACCAAGCCGCCCGCCAACAAAAGCGCCGCCAACAAAGCCGCCGTCGACAAGGCCGCTAGCGACAAGGCGGCTGGCGACAAAGCCGCCGCGCCGAAGGCCACCGCCGAAGCAACCGCGCCGGCGGCCGTGGCCACACCCGACTTCTTCTCGCTCGCCGAGCGCTACGGCCCAGCCGTCGTGCACGTGATCGCGCGCAGCGCCGACGACCCGTCCGCGCCGCCCGAGCAGGAGGCCATCGACGACGCCGATCCTTTCTTCGCATTCTTCCGCCGCGCGCCGAAGCCGGCGTCCGACGCCGAAGCCAGCGGGCCGCGCGTGATGACGGGCGCGGGCTCCGGCTTCATCGTCAGTCCCGATGGCGTCGTGCTCACCACGGCGCATATCGTCGACAACGCCGAGCAGGTGACCGTGCGGCTCACGGACAAGCGAGAGTTCAAGGCGGAGGTCGTCGCTGTCGATCCGCAAAGCGACGTTGCCGTGCTGCAGATCGACGGCCACGATCTGCCGTTCGTGAAGCTCGCCGACACGGCGAAGGTGCAGGCCGGCGAACCTGTGCTGTCGATCGGGTCGCCGGACAGCTACCAGAACACCGTGACGACGGGCATCCTCAGCGCGACGTCGCGCATGCTGCCCGACGGCAAGCCGTTCCCGTTCCTGCAGACCGACGTCGCGGTCAACCCCGACAACTCCGGTGGCCCGATCTTCAATCGCGCGGGCGAGGTGATCGGCATCGGCGTGCAGATTTACGCGGACGGCGGCCGCTACCAGGGCCTGACCTTCGCGATTCCGATCGACGCCGCCAACCAGTTCCGCGCCCAGTTGCAGGCGCGCAAGACGGCGCCCGCCGGCAGCGCCAATGCGGCGAATGCAGCAAGCGCGGGCAGTGGCGGCACGATCCGCACGTTCGGCATGCAGGTCGAGGACGTGAGCCCCGGGCTTGCGGCGGCGCTCGGCTTGCCGCATGCGGGCGGCGCGCTCGTGGACGCCGTCGATCCTGGCTCGCCCATCGGCAAAGCGGGCATCCGGACCGGCGACGTGATCGTGCAGGTCGGCACCAAACCCGTCGACCGGGCCGCGACGCTCGCCGCCGCGCTCGCGGCCGTGCCGCCGGCCACGCCCGCGTCGCTGAAGGTGATCCGCAATCGCCAGCCCGCGGTGGCCGGCTTCTCGAACACGGCGTTCGAGGCGAAGGCGGCGGATGCGCCTGCGGCGGCGACGGGAGCGGCAGGCGCCGCAGGGGCGACTGCGGCACAGGCAACCGAAGCCGCGCAGGCGGCGGAGAAGACCGACGCGCCAGTCGCGCCCGCCGTAGCGGATGCGGTGGGCAAGGCGCCACCGTCTGACGTGCACGCCGTCAAAACGGTGATGACGGACCCGAACGCGCAGCCCGCCGCCGCGGCAGCACAGGGCCCGCGCCATGCCGCCGACCGCCTCGGTCTGATCGCACATGCGCTGAGCGCCGAGGAAAAGCGCTCGACCGGGTTGCCGCTTGGTTTGATGGTGGAAGCCTCGACGGGACCCGCTGCGAGCGCGGGCGTGCGGGCTGGCGATGTCGTGCTGTCGCTCGACGACACGCTGGTCGAATCGCAGGAGGAAGCCGTCGCGCTAGAAGCGAAGGCGACGAAGAGTATGTCGCTGCTGATTCAGCGGAATAGTGCGCGGAGCTTTGTTGCGGTGAAGATCAGGTGATGGGCGCTGCGCGCGGTTCCTGGTGCTTTGGCTTTTTCTTGTTTTCGCGTCGGTACGCGGGCGTTGCCCCTGTGCGGGGCGGCACCCCCTTTCTTTGCCGCGGCAAAGAAAGGAGGCAAAGAAAGCCGCTCAAACCGCTAGCGCCTGCCACGGTCCACATCGCGCCGTTGATGGTGAATGGCTCCGGAGCGTCTGTCACCTCGCACCACCATAGTTAGTGACAAGGCGCTCATTCATCCCGCTGCTCGCTTCGCGCGCTGCGGTTGGGGCTGCAAGGGAAACCAGGCGGCACGCCTGAGCATCCGCGAGATCTCATGTGCCCGCCGGTTTTTGGCTATGCCCTTCGGCGGGCGGAGCGCCGCCGGAAGGATGACTGCCTTGTCACTAACTTTGAAGGTGCGGGGTGACAGACGCTCCGGAGCCATTCACCGTTAGCGGCGCGATGTGAACCGTGGCAGGCGCTAGCGGTTTGAGCGGCTTTCTTTGCCTCCTTTCTTTGCCGCGGCAAAGAAAGGAGGTGCCGCCCCGCACAGGGGCAACGCCCGCGTACCGACGCGAACACAAGGAAAGCCCAAACCGGCCAGGAACAACGAAAAAACCCAACCCCTCACCGCGGCGTCAGCTGCGCATAAACATCATGCGCAAGCTGCAGCAGCGCCTTGCGATCGATCCCACCCGAAAGCGCATACCCAAAGTCGCCATCCACCCAGTAAAACACATTCACAGGCCCATCCTGATAAAGCTTGAACGCGGTAGTGTTGGCGCTCGTCTTGCGGTGCGAGATACACAGCGTCACGCGCTCGCCGCGCGCGTTGTGATACATGAACTGCGCGACTTCGCCGCCGTCGTCGGCCGGCAACAACCGCCCACCCGAAAGCTCGAACCCACTCTTCGAGAGCATCGGCGCGCGCACGTTGGTGCCGAGCCGGTTGGCGAGCCACTTCACGAAGTCCTGCTCCTGGCTGTCGTCCATCGTGTCGGGCCGCCCCACCGTCGGCATGTAGACCACATGCGCGAGCGCCGCTTGCTGCGCGAAGCGCATGGTGCTGTCCACGCTCACCGCACGCAGCTCGCCGCCGCCGGCCACACCTGCGGGCGCACCCGTGCCGCCCATGCCGTAGTGCATGCCCCACCCGATTCCCACGCCCAGCACCAGCGCCGCCGCGAGACCCGCGAAGCGCGGCCAGTTCGCCGCCGGGCGCGTGTTCCGCACAGCTTGCGCCTCGGGGTCACGGGCGGCCACGCGCAGGCGCGCGGGCAGCGGCTCGTTGAGCACGCGGTCGTAACGTTCGTGCAGCAGGTTGTTGAGCGAGAAGAAGTCGCTCGCGCGCGCGGCAAGCTCGGGGTTGCGCTCGAGCTCCCGCTCCACATCGGCGCGGCGCGCCTCGGAAAGCGTGCCGTCCACGTAGGCGTGAATCTCGTCTTGCGTGACTGGATTTTGTTGTTCGCTCATCGCACCACCTTGAGATTCGCACGCGGGACGGAACCGGCCATGAGCGCCCGCAAGCGCTCACGCCCCCTCGACAGACGCGACATGACCGTGCCGATCGGTATGTCGAGCGCCAATGCGACATCGGCGTAACTCATCTCCTCCAGTCCTACCAGAAGCACCACCTCGCGCTGCTCCACGGGCAGGCGCTGCAGCGCAAAGTCCAGATCGCGTACTTCGAGCGCGCCCGTCTGCGTGGCGGGCACGGCGTAGTCGGTCTCGGGCACGCTGTCGTCGTCGACGGAAACGTGCGCGCCACGTGCCGCCGACTTGCGCACCTGGTTCACGAACAGGTTGTGCATGATCGTGAAAAGCCAGGCGCGCAGGTCGGTGCCCGAACGAAACAACTCCGTGCGCGCGATGGCGCGCTCGAGCGTGTCCTGCACGAGGTCGTCGGCGAGCTCGCGGTTGTTGATCAGCGCGCGCGCGTAGCGTCGCAGGCGCGGCACGTGTTCTATCAGCTCGTCACGGATGTCCATGTTTCATCCTGAATTGCCGCAAGGGTCATTGCGCGGTTTGCCTCGTCGGGCGGGTTCACGATCCTTCGCCTTCGCGCGCCGGCTGCGTGGCGAGCGTCGCGAGGTCCGCCGCGCGCATCAAGCCGCGCGTTTGGGCGTTGCCCGCGAGCACCCAGCGCGTGCCGCTCTCGCGCCACATCAGGAGCCGCAGCGGACCCGCGCGGTGTGCGCTCCACTGCGGCGCCGCGCCGGCGAGCCAGGCGCGGCTCGCGAGCAGCACCACGCGCTCGCCCTGGTTGTTTTCGTAGACATAGCGCTGCGCGCTCGCGAACGGGCCAACCCGCACCTCGCCGCCGCCGAGAAAATGCAGGCCCGCCGCGCCGAAATCGAACGGCGCACGCGCCGCGCCCGCTTCCAGCGCCTCCGGCTGCGCGTTTTCGGCTTCCATCAGCGCCATCACCGCGGCGTTGTTCAGCACTTGCTGCGACGGCTCGGTCACGCCGACCCACGCCACTGCGGCGCCCGCCATCGCCACCGCAGCCGCGAGAGCGATAGCGTAGCGCACCACCCGGCCGCTTCGGGCTGGAGCGGTGCGCGAGTGCGCCGTCTGCGTGGCCGGCGCCGGGTAAGCGTCGCGGATCTGGGCGTTCAGGCGCCGGTAGAACAGGATGCGATGCCATTCGCCGGGCTTGCCCGCGAGGTAGTGCCGCACGTGCGCCGCCCGCGCGCCGGCGAGCGTGCCGTCGCTGTAGGCCTGGATATCGGCTTCGGAAATCGGCGGCTCGTCGAGCGGCCCGCGAAACTTCATGATTGTGGATCGATGCTGATTGGGTGGCGATGCGGGGGCTAACACGCCGCGGGCGCGGATTATTCCGCCTGGCGGCGAAATTCCCCTTTTGCGCGGCGCTCGAGCGATTTTGCGCCATGCGGGCGGCCAATTCATCGCATCCGCATAAAAAAACGCCACATTACCCGCACTGAATAATATTTGAATTATTTCCTTAAAAGCGCATGCGAGCATCACGCCCAACTGCCGCGCACCCTGCTGCAGGTTCGTGATTGATGGGAATTCAAGTGAAAAATGCTGCTCGCCTCATTGCCTTGTCGGTAGCGCTGCAAGGTCTCGCCATTCAACCCTGCGTCGCGCAAAGCACGCTCAACTACACCACGTCCTGGATCGGCAACAGCTTCGGTTTCGGCGACGGCAAGTGGATGCAGCAAGACGTACAGGCCATCGCCGTCGCGCCCGACGGCACCGTCTACGCGAACGCGCCCTGGGACGAAAGCGGCAGCGAGATCGGCGTCTACCGCGGCGGCGACAAGCTCGCCGTGGCCGGCAACACGCACGGCTGGGGCAACGCGGGCGGCGACGCCATCGCGGCGAACAGCACCTACGTGTACGCCGCGATGTCGATTGGCAACCAGAGCAACGGGCTCGTGGGCGCGGACTATCCGCCCGCCAACCAGACCTGGTTCGGCGTGACGCGCCGGCTGCGCTCGAACGTGGCGCAGGGCGCGCCGTTCGCGAGCGGCATCGGCAACAGCGCGAACGCGACGAAAAACAGCTTCCTGCGCGTGCTCGCCGCGCCGGGCAGCAGCGACGGCGCCGTGCGCGGCCTCGCCGCCACCGAAGCCGAGTTGTACGTTGCCGATACCGCGGACAATCGTATCGTGGTCTACGACGCACAAACCATGCGTCAACTGCGTTCTTTCACCGTGCCCACGCCGGGCCGCATTGCGCTAGCCACTGACAGTACGCTCTGGGTGATCCAGGGCACGCAGGACGCGAACGGCCCGAGCATCGGTCACTACCGCAAGGACGGCACCGCGCTCAACGATGCGCCCGTGCTGCCCGCGGGCACCGTGCCCACCGACCTCGCCTTCGCGCCTTCGGGCCAGCTCTCGATTGCCGACAACGGCCCCTCGCAGCAGATTCTGCTCTACGCCCGCACGTCGAGCGGCCAGATGGCGGCGGCAGGCACACTGGGCACGCGCCAGGGCATCTTCCACGTCGTGGAGGGCACGCCCGGCGACTGGCGCTTCAACGGCATCACCAGCATCGGCTACGACCAGGCGGGCAACCTGTACGTCGCGCAGAACGGCCAGGGGCCGCGGCCGTACGGCACCGCGCTAGTAGGCCAGGGAGCGGTGCTCGAAAGCTACGCGATGGGCACGCGCACGCTGGGCTGGCGCCTCGATGGCCTGACCTTCGTCGATGCCGCCGCCTTCGACCCCGCCAACACCGCCAACGTCTTCACCGGCTCGAAGCGCTTCACGCTCGACTACCGCCAGGCGCCCGGCAAGCAATGGACCTATGCGGGCTTCACGCTCAACCGCTTCGCCTATCCCGACGATCCCGCGCTGCACTCCACGCGCGGCGTGCGCGGCTCGCCCATGGTGCGCCGCTTCAATGGCCAGCTATTCCTCTATACGCTCGACCAGTACGCGCACTACCTGAACATCTACCGCTTCTCACCCGCAACGGATGGCGAAGTCGCGATTCCCTCGGGCCTGCTCGCCCAGAATCCGATGCCGGGCACCTGGCCCGCCGGCCAGCCGACCTACGGCGAGTGGATGTGGCGCGACGCGAACGGCGACGGCCACGTGGACGCGAGCGAGATCGCCTCGAACCCCTCGACGGGCGCGACCGTCGGCAACGGCTACTGGTGGGTGGACACGCCCGGCAACGTGTGGCTCGCCACGCCCCTTTCGGGGATTCGCGAGATGCCGATGCAAGGGCTCGACGCGCAGGGCAATCCGCAGTACACCTATGCATCGTCGAAGATGTTCCCGATGCCGGCGCCGTTCAACCGCATCGCGCGGATCGTCTACGTGGCCGAAACCGACACGATGTACATCACCGGCTTCACCGCGAACATTCCGTGGGATGCGTCGCACTGGAAGGAAGCCGGGCCCGTGCTCGCGCGTTACGACAACTGGTCGAGCGGTTCGCCCACGCTCACGTGGCAGGCGTCGTTGCCCTGGAACACGGGCAGCAGCCCGCAGGTGACGACAGTGGGGATCGCCGTGGCCGGCAACTATGTGTTCATCGCGGAGCTATACACGCAGAAGATCGACGTGTACGACGCGCGCAGCGGCCAGATCGTCGGTTCGATGACACCCGGTGCGGACGTGGGCAATACGAGCGGTTGGGTGGACATCTATATGGGCATGAGCGCCGCGCAGCGCGATAACGGCGACTACGTGGTGCTCGTGGAGGACGACGCGCGCGCCAAGATCCTGATGTACGACTGGACGCCGGGCTGAGGCGCTTCGCGCCTTTACGACCGCCCCGACACGTGCGTGGAAAACGCCACGCGATTGCGGCCGTCGCGCTTCGCGCGGTAGAGCGCGGCGTCGGCTTCCTCGATCAGCGCCGTTTCCGCGAGCCCCGGCGCGGGCGTGAGCGTCGCCACACCAATGCTGATCGTGAGGTGCTCGCTCACGGCGGAGCCCACGTGCGGCAACGCGAGCCCCACCACGTCGCGGCGCATTTTCTCGGCGAGCAGCCGCGCGCCCGCGCTGCCCGTGCCCGGCAGCACGACGGCGAACTCTTCGCCGCCGAAGCGCGCCACGAGGTCGCGCGGCTGACGTATCTCGCGGCGGATCGTCGTCGCCACCGAGCGCAGCACGTTGTCGCCTGCCACGTGGCCGTAGGTGTCGTTGTAGGGCTTGAAGTAGTCCACGTCGATCATCAGCAGCGACACTTCGGTGCGCTCGCGCTCCGCCCGCTTCCACTCGGCGTTCAGGAACTCGTCCAGATAGCGCCGGTTCGAGAGGCCGGTCAGGCCGTCCGAATGCGTGAGGCGGCGCAGTTCGAGGTTCGCGCGGAGCAGTTCCTGCTGCGAGCGGCGCAGCGCGCGATAGGCCTCGTCGCGCTGAAGCATGTTTACGTAGGATCGCGAATGATATTTCACGCGCGCGATCAGCTCGACGCTGTCCGGCAGCTTGACGAGGTAATCGTTGGCCCCCGAGGCGAACGCCGCGCTCTTGATAGCGGGCTCTTCCTTGGTGGAGAGCACGATGATCGGCACGTCGCGCGTCGCTTCGCTCGCGCGGTAGGCGCGCACGAGCGTGAGGCCGTCGGTGCCCGGCATCACGAGGTCCTGCAGGATCACGGTCGGGCGCACTTCCTCGGCCGTGCGCACGGCCTGGTCGGGATGCGCGCAATAGTGGAAGTCGATCTCGCGCTCGCTCGCGAGCGCCCGGCGCACGGCCTCCGCCACGATCGCCTGGTCGTCCACCAGTAGCACCATCATCGGCATGTCGGCGGCGGGCAGCGTTTGCTCCAGCGCGCTGCGCACGGCCTCCAGCGCGACGTCGAGCGAAGCATCGTCGGCGCTGGTGGGGTCGAGACCCGCGTCGAGGCCGACGTCTGGCCCGATGCCGTCGGCAACGTTTGCGCTGGTTGGAAGAGTGGACTTCTCGGTCATGATATCGGTCGCGTCTCGTGATGGCTGGCGTCTAGCCGCCAGGTTGATGCGGTAGTTTCACCCGGCTCGCAAGCTCGGGGGCGATGGCGCCAAGCGGCAGGATCGTGCGCGCGGCGAAGAGCGCCGCCGCCGCCTTGGGCATGCCGTATACGGCGCTAGTCGCCTCGTCCTGGGCGATGGTGTGCCAGCCCTTGGCGCGCATCGCCTTCAGGCCGATGGCGCCGTCGCGCCCCATGCCCGTGAGCAGCACGCCGATCGCCTCGCCCGTCCAGCGCTCGACGAGGCTGTGAAAGAACGTATCGACGGAGGGACGGTAGGGTGTGTCGGCCGGCTCGCGAGTGTAAGCCAGCTTGCCGCCCGCTGTCATGCGCAGATGATCGTTGGTCGCGGCGAGCAGCACGCAGCCCGGCTCGGGCTGCTCGCCTTCGAGCGCGATGCGCACCGTGAGCGGCGTCTGGCCGTCGAGCCAGGCGGCCATGCCCGCGGCGAACGACTGGTCCACGTGCTGCACGATCACGATGCCCGCGCCGAAACCGGCGGGCAGCGCACCGAGCACGGTGGCAAGCGCGCTGGGTCCGCCCGCCGAGGCGCCGATCGCGATGAGCGGCGCTTTCGCCATGCCGGAAGCGGTGAACGCCGGCGCGCGCGCGGCGAGATCGAGCGCGCCCGAAACGCGCCCGATCTGCTCGATCTTCGCGAGCAACAGGTCCATGGTGCGGCGCGTATCGGGCCCCGCGAGCGTGGGCGTATCGACGGCATCGAGCGCGCCCGCGCCCATCGCCTCGTACACGCGCCAGGCGTTCGCGCCCACGCTGCTCGTGACGATCAGGATCGGGCACGGCGAGCGCGCCATGATCTGCCGCGTGGCCTCCACGCCGTCGACCTTCGGCATCACGAGATCCATGAGGATCACGTCGGGCACCTGCGCCGCGCAGAACTGCACCGCATCCTCGCCGTTCGCGGCGACCCACACCACGCGATGGCCGGGCCGCGTCGCAATGGCCTGACGCAGCGCCTCGACTGCTAGCGGCATGTCGTTGGCGATACCGATTTTCATCCCGCCGCCTCTCCGATCAGGTCGTTCACCGCGTCAAGCAGCGCTTCGTCGTGGAAGCTGCCCTTGGTCAGATAGTAGTCGGCGCCCGCGTCGAGGCCGCGCCGCCGGTCATCTTCGCGATCCTTGTACGAGACGATCATCACCGGCACGTTGCGATGCATCGCGTCGCCCTTGATCATCGTGACGAGTTCGATGCCGTCCATGCGCGGCATGTCGACGTCGGTGATGACGAGGTCGAAGTGCGCGTTGCGCAAGGTGCTCCAGCCGTCCATGCCGTCCACCGCCACCGTGACGTCGTAGCCGCGTTTTTCGAGCAGCTTGCGCTCCAGCTCCCGCACCGTCAAGGAGTCCTCGACAACGAGAATGCGCTTGCGTGCGCGCGCCCCATCGTGCGCGCCGCCGCGCGCCACGCCCGCGAGCTGCCCGTCGCGCACGAGACGCGCAACCGACGTCACGATGTCCTCCACGTCGACGATCAGCGCGACCTCGCCGTCGTCGAGCAGCGCCGCCGCGGAAACGTTGCGCACCTTGCCCAGACGCGCGTCGAGCGGCTGCACGGCGAGCGTGCGCTCGCCCGCGAAGCGGTCCACGGCCACGCCATAGAGGCCCGCCTCGCTGCCCACCAGCACGACGTTCAGATCTTCCGTGGTCGCGGCTTCGGCACCGGCGCCGAGCAGTTGGCGCGCCGTCACGAGCCCCACGGGCCGCCCTTCGAAGGCAATGTGCTGCTGGCCTTCGAGCATCTCGATCGTGCTGCGCGGCACGCTGAGCGCGCGGCGCACGTGCGCGAGCGGGAACGCATAGGCTTCGCCCGCGACCTCGACGATCAGGCTGCGCACCACCGAGAGCGTGAGCGGCAACTGCAGCACGAAGCGCGTGCCCTGCCCCGTCGCGCTCTCGATGCGCACCGTGCCGCGCACGGCCTTCGCGAAGTTCTGCACGGCGTCGAGGCCGACGCCGCGGCCCGACACGTCGGTGACAGTATCGCGCAGCGAGAAGCCCGGCAGCAGCAGGAAGTCGAACAGCTCGGCGTCGGACATCGCGGCAACGGCCTGGGGCTGCGCGAGCGAGCGCGCGACGATGTTCGCGCGCAGTGCGTCCAGATCGATGCCCGCGCCGTCGTCGGCCACGGCGATGAGCAGTTTGCCGGCGCTATGACGCGCTTCGAGCGTGAGGCTTGCCTCTTCCGCCTTGCCCGCGCGCCGTCTTGTTTCGGGGTCCTCGATACCGTGGTCGAGCGCGTTGCGCAGCAGGTGGCCGAGCGGCGCGTCGAGCATTTCGAGGATGTCGCGGTCCACTTGCGTCGACTCGCCGGCAATCGCGAAGCGCACGCGCTTGCCGAGCGAGCGCGCAAGGTCGCGCACCACGCGCGGATAAGTGTGCGCCGTGTCGCCGAATGGCCGCATGCGGCATTGCAGGGCCTCCTCGTAGAGGCGCTGCGCGAGTTGCGTGCCGCGCCGGTCGATGCGATCGACGTCGTCGAATCGTTCGGATAGCTGACGATCGAGCGACGCAACCGCATTGCGGATATCGGCGAGCGCGGCGCGAGCGTCGACGTCGAGTGCAGCTCCGTGGCGTTCCTGGAACTGGCCCAGCGCCGCGAGCACGTTGCCCTGCGCGCGGCGCGTGCGCAAGAGCCCCTCCGCGAACGGCCGCATGCGGCGCGACTCCACCAGCGATTCGCCCGCGAAGCCGAGCAGGCGGTCGAGCGTGCCGGCGCGCACGCGCAGCATGCGCCCGGCGTCGGCTGAACGGGATGGCGAGGGTTGCGCCAGCGGCGCGGGTTCGACGTCGTCGGTCGCCGCCGCCTCGCGCTCCGGCTCGGGCAGACGCAATGACGCCGCCAGCGCGGCGAGGTCGTCGGTTTCGGGTGTGGTCCCGGGCGCGCTCGCGGCGGCGTTGTCCGCGCCGGGCGGCGCTCCGCCCTGCAGGCGCGCCACGAACGCCTCGACCGCCTCGTGCGCAAGCGGCGCCGCCGCGGCATCGCCTGCCGCGCTCAGCAAGTCGATGCCGACGAGCAGTGCATCGATGCGCGCCGCGTCGATGCGCAGCTCGCCGCGCTGCGCGGCCACGAAGCAGTCCTCCATCGCGCTCGCCACCTCGACCGCCTCCGGCAGTCCGACGATACGCGCCGCGCCCTTGAGCGAGTGCGTCGCGCGCATGCAGGCTTCGAGCGTGGCGGCATCCGCGGGCGCGGACTCCAGCGCGAGCAGGCCCGCGGAAAGCGTGCGCGTCTGCGCCGCCGCCTCCTCATGGAAGAGGTCGAGCAGCGAGCGGCGGCTCAGTTCGTCGTCGCTCATCGCAAACTCCTTGCAAGCGCATCGAATAGCACCTCGGCGTCGAGCACGCCCACCGAACGCCCGCGCCAGTGCGTCACGCCGCGCACGTGCCGCCCGGCCGACTGCGCGAGCGTGGCGGGCGCAGGCAGGAGCGCGTCGGCGCCGAAGCTCGCCACGCCCTCCACGGCATCGACGGGAAACGCCGTCGTCGCGCCTGCCCATTCGGTCACGAGCAGGCGCGGCGTGGCGGCGCGCGACGGTGCGCCGAGCGCCGCGGCATCGATGCGCAGCAGCGCGGCCAGCGATACCGCGAGCGTGAGCACGCCGCGCACGTTCACGACGCCCAGCACGGCGACGCTGCGCCGGTGCGGCAGCGTGTGGATGGCGCGCGCCTCGTGCACCTGGCGCAGCGCGGTAGCGGGCAGCGCGAGCCACTCGCCGCCTACGCGAAACACGAGCGAGCCTTCGTGGCGCGTCTGCGTGCCCGCAGACTCAGGCGCGCGTTCGAGCGCAAGCGCAGCTGGCGCAAGCGGCGCGGGACGGTCGAGCATGCGCGCCGCCGCTTCTTCGAACACCGGGCAATTGAGGCAGCGCACGCACGTTTCGAGGCGCGGGCACGAGTTGTCACCCAGCGTGCCGATGACTTTCCAGCAGTGCTCGGGCAGCGGCGCCGCCGGCGCGAGGTCCTGCGCACGGTCTTGCTCAAGTTCGCGCTCAGGCATGCGGGCCTCCTGCGTCCGGTTCGCCGCGCTGCGCTGCGCGCTGCGCACGGCGCATCAGCCGGCGCGCGCCTTCGGCATCGCCCTGCACTTCGAGCAGGGCCGCCAGATGCGTGAGCGCTTCGTAGTGCGTGGGCTCCAGATAGATGGCCTTGCGATAGTGCGCGAGTGCCTCGACGGCGCGGCCCTGCGCATCGGCGATCAGGCCTAGCAGGTACCAGGTCCCCGCGTTCTGCGCCAACGCCTGCGCCGCTTGCGCGGCGAGGCGTTCGGCCTCGTCGAGCGCGCCGGCGTCGGCGAGGCGCCGCGCGTCGGCGAGCGCGGCTTCGGGCGTGGCACCGGTGGGCTGCCCGTGCGCCGCACGGGCGCTCACCACGGCGGCCGCGCGCGGAGCCGGCGCGCCGTGCAAGGGCCGCAGCGAGAGCCGCGGCGGCGCTGGCCCGCGTGCCGCCGCGGCCACGGGCGCGTCCAGCGGCGCGAACACCGGCGCGCTGCCGAATGCGGGCGCCGCTGCCGTGGCGGCCATCACCGGTAGCGGCGTGAGCGCAGGCGGCACGGCGGCCGCCGGGCTCGCCGGATGTTGATGATCCGCCGTCGCCCCGGGTTCCGGCGCGCGAAAACCGAACGCGAGCGGAATATAGGCGGACACCATCTCATGACGCATCATCAGCCCGGTTTCCGCCGGTCCGACGAAGATCATGCCGCCCGCCGTGAGGCGCGCACGCAGCAAGTCGATGGCGCGGTCCTGCGAGGCGCGGTCGAAATAGATCAGCACGTTGCGGCAGAAAATGAAGTCGTAGCGCACCGGGTGCGGTGCGAGCCATTCGAACAGGTTCGCGCGCTCGAAGGTCACGGCGCGGCGCACCGTCGCGGCGATACGCCATCCGTCCGGCGCCGCCTCGAAATAGCGCTCGCGAAACGCGAGGCCGTCGCCGCGAAACGCATTGCGGCCGTACACGCCGCGCGCGGCCGCCGCAATCGACTGGCCGCTGATGTCGATCGCGTCGATGGCGAACTGCCCGTGCGCGAGGCCCGCGTCGAGCAGCGCCATGGCCGCCGAGTACGGCTCCTCGCCGCTCGAGCACGGCGCGCTCAGCACGCGCAGCACGTCGCCCGGCTGCGCGGCCAGCCGCTTCGCGCCGAGGCGCGCGAGCGCGGCGAAGGCCTCGCGCTCGCGAAAGAACCAGGTCTCGGGCACGACGAGCGCGTCGATCAGCGCCTGGCGCTCGGCAGCCGTGGTCGTGAGACGCTGCCAGTAGGCTTCGCGCGCCCATTCGGGCAGCGCGGCGCCGCTCATCCACGCCTTGCGCGTGACGGCCGGATGCAGATCGGCGTGGACCTCGAGCGTCACCGCGGCCCGTGCGCCCACCGCGCGAGCGAGCGCGTTGGCGCCCAGCGATTCGGCGTCGATGCCGGTTTCGTCGACCAGCCAGGCGGCGAAGCGCGGGTCGGCCTGTCTCATGGCGCGCCTTGCCACGAAGGCGGATCGGGAAAGAGCCGCGCGCGCACGCGCGCGTCGAGCAGCTGGGCGACTTTCACCCACTGCACGAAACCGCGCTCGTCGCGCGCGACGGGGCCGAGCCAGCGTGCCTCGGGCGTGGCGATGCCGCCTTCGGCAAAGCGCTCGGGGGCAATCGACTGCGTGCGCGTCGCGCTTTCGAGCAGCAGCGCGAGGCGGCGCGGCTTCGCATGAGCGGCAACCGCGCCGGCGTCATCGTCACGGTCATACACGAGCACGAGCCGCGTGGACATGAGCGTGCGTGCGGGCCGCCCTAGCGCGAGCATCGGCAGATCGACCACGGGCACGGGCGCGCCCTCGTAGTCGATCACGCCGGCGATATACGCGGGCGTGCCCGGAAACGCGCGCACGGGCGCGAGCGGCAGCACGTGCGCGATCTCGCGGGCATCAAGCGCGTAACGCTCGCCGTCCAGTTCGAACACCAGGAAGAGCATCGCCGTTCCCGCGTCACGCCTCGATCCTGAACCGCGACACGCCGGTGCGCAGTTCGTTGGCGACGAGCGTGAGATTGTCGATGGCCTGCGACGACTGGCGCAGCGACTCCGCCGTCTGCTGGGCGGCCTCGGAAAGCTGCGTGAGCGCCTGGGTGATCTGCTCGGCGCTGGTGGCCTGCGCCTGCATGCCGTCGTTCACGACCTGGAAGCGCGGCGCGAGCGTCTGCACCGCGCCGATGATCTGCGAAAGCTGCGCGCCCACTGCCTGCACGTCGTGCATGCCGCGCCGCACTTCTTCCGCGAACTTGTCCATGCCCATCACGCCGGCTGACACCGCCGACTGGATCTCTTTCACGGTCTGCTCGATGTCGTAGGTCGCCACGGCCGTCTGGTCGGCGAGGCGGCGGATTTCGGTCGCGACCACGGAGAAGCCGCGCCCGTACTCGCCCGCCTTCTCCGCTTCGATCGCCGCGTTCAGCGAAAGCAGATTGGTCTGGTCGGCCACCTTCGTGATCGTCGCCACGACCTGATTGATGCTCACGGCCTTCTCGTTGAGGATGGCGAGCTTGGCGTTCACCGAACCCGCCGCTTCCATCACGCTGCGCATCGTGTCTTCCATGTGCGTGAGGCCGCTCTGGCTCGTGCTGGCGAGCCCGGCCGACTGCTCGGCCACCGTCGCCACCTCGCTCATGGTGCGCACGAGGTCGCGCGCCGTGGCGAAAATCTCGCGCGAGGTCGCGCCGATCTCGGTCGTGGTGGCCGCCGTCTCGCTCGCGGTGGCCTGCTGCTCCTTCGACGTCGCGGCCACTTCGGCCACCGAGGTCGTGACCTGCAGCGACGACTTCTGCGCCTGGGCGACGAGGCTGGCCAGTTCGTCGCTCATGCGGTTGAAGCCGTCTTCGAGCACACCGAATTCGTCGCTGCGGTTCAGCGCGAGGCGCTGCGACAGGTTACCGGTGCGCATGGAGTCGTGCACCTCCACGAGGCGCGCCATCGGCACCGTGATCGCGCGATAGAGCGCGTAACCCGTGGCGAGCGCGGCGAGCAGCACGACGCCCAGCGCCGTGGCGAGCGTGATCTCCGTGCCCGTGACCGAGTTGCGGATGGTCTGCGCGGACTCGTCGGCCTGCTGACGGTTTTCGTCGACGAGCGCGTTGGCCGTGGCGAGCACCTCCTGCCAGGCCGGGCCGATCTGCGCGAACGCGGCCTGCGCGGCCGGGCGCGAGGCGGGCAACTGGCTCGCTACCACCTTGGCCAGCGGCAGATAGCGCGCGTAGGCGTCGCGAAAGCGCTGGAAGCGCTCGCGGTCGTCGCTGCGGAAAAGCGTGCGTTCGTACTGCCGTGTGGTCTCCTCGACCTGCGCCACGGCCGCGGGCAGGCCCGACAGGTCGCGGGCCGCGCTGTCCGCATCGGCATCGACGAAGGCCGCGCGCTCGACGAGGCTATAGGTCTGGTTGGCCGCCGCGCGCAGCGACGTCGCGTAGAACAGGCCCGGCACCGAATCGCTCGTGAGGCTCATCGCCTCGCTGTCGATCGCGCGCAGGCGGTCCCACGAGACCGCAGCCATCGCGAGCATCAGTACGAAAAGCAAGCCAAAGCTGAGGACGATGCGTGTGCCGAGGGTATAGCGACCCTGAGTCTGTCGAGGCAGGCCGGCTTGGCCGGAACGGGGCATGGCGGTGCTCATTGCGCTAAAGACTCTCCGGTGGCGTGGACCGGCGCGCCCGCCCTGCCGGCGAGGCGGGGCGCGGCTGCGCAGGGCGAGGCCGCGCGCGGCGGCCTTGACCGCCGTAGTGTAATGCGTTTGCGCACTTTTATGGGACAAGCGATGCTAGCTGACAGCCACGCAGGACGGGGCTCACCGGACTTTTGGAGATAAATCTGCGGAGTTCGCCGGGGCCTTTTGGCAGCCCTGCGCGGCGCCGTGCGGGGAGGCGAGCCCGCCGCGGCCAATGCGTCCCGCATCGGCGGGCGCCCTGGAAAAACCCGGGGCGGCCGCGGTGCCGGGGCCGCCTTACTTCTTGACGAAGCGCAGCGTGGCGTCGACGACCATCTCGCGATGGCGCGCGCGCAGGCGCGGATGCGAGGGGTCGCGCCCGAACGCGGCGCCGAAGGTGTGCCGGTTGCCCACGCGGTGAAAGCACATCGAGCTGATGAGCAGGTGCAGGTCGATGGGATCGATGTCGTCGCGGAACGCGCCGCTTGCCACGCCGCGCGCGAGCAGGTCTTCGATCGTGCGGATCGCGCTGGCGTTGCGGCTGCGGAAGGTTTTCAGGCGCTCGATGTACTTCGCGCCGTGAATGTTCTCGATCGTCACGAGGCGCACGAAGTCGCGGTGGCGGTCGTGATAGTCGAAGGTGAATTCGACGAGCCGCCGCAGGCCTTCGGTGGGATCCAGTTCGCCGATGTGCAGGTCCAGTTCGAGCGCGCGGATGTCGCCGTAGACCTTGTCGAGCACCGCTTCGTACAGCCCTTCCTTGCTGCCGAAGTAGTAATACAGCATGCGCTTGGTGGTGTTCGTACGCTCGGCGATCGCGTCTACACGCGCGCCTGCGAGACCCATGGCCGAGAATTCGGCCGTCGCCACTTCGAGGATATTGCGCTTGGTCTGCTCGGGATCGTACTTGCGCCGGCTTTCGGATTGAGCATCGTTGCGTTCGGCCGAAGCCGCCGGTCTTGCCATGTTTTTTGTGGCCCGCAGCAGGGATGGGATGCGGGGGATTCTAGCATGGGGGATGGGGCGCTAAAGCGCCGGGGCTTGGGGTTGCTTTGGCCTTTCCTTTGGGTTTGCTTTGGCCTTTCCTTGTGTTCGCGTCGGTACGCGGGCGTTGCCCCTGTGCGGGGCGGCACCTACTTTTCTTTGCCAGCGGCAAAGAAAAGTAGGCAAAAGAAAGCCGCTCAAACCGCTAGCGCCTGCCACGGTTCACCTCTGGCCGTCCCTGCCAGTGGCTCCGGAGCGTCTGTCACCTCGCACCTTCAACGTTAGTGACAAGGCGCTCATTCATCCCGCTGCTCGCTACGCGCGCTGCGGTTGGGTCTTCAGGGGAAACCGGGTGGCATGCCTGAGCATTCGCGAGAACTCATGTGCCCCGCCGGTTTTTGGTTATGCCCTTCGGTGCGCGGAGCGCCGCCGGAAGTATGAGCGCCTTGTCACTCCGTTTGTGGGCGAGAGGTGACAGACGCTCCGGAGCCATTCACCATCAACGGCGCGATGTGAACCGTGGCAGGCGCTAGCGGTTTAAGCGGCTTTCTTTTGCCTACTTTTCTTTGCCGCTGGCAAAGAAAAGTAGGTGCCGCCCCGCACAGGGGCAACGCCTGCATACCGCCGCGAAAACAAGGAACCGCCAAAGACCCGGAACCAGCGACTCAAAGCTCGATGCGCTTGATATCACCCACGATGAAGATGTACGACGCCGCGCCGATCAGCGCGATCACGCCGATGAACACGAGCGCCCAGACGAACGACCCCGTTGCCCCGACGATCAACCCCACGACCAGCGGCGTGATGATGCCCGCGAGATTGGCCGCCAGGTTGAAGATGCCGCCCGTGAGACCGAGCATGCCGGCCGGCGCGATATCCGACACGAGCGTCCAGCCGAGCGCGGCCATCCCTTGCGCGAAGAACGCCACCGAAAGGATCGCGATCACGGCCACGTTGCTATCTACGAAGTTCGCGAGAATGATCGTCGAGGCGAGCAGCAGACCGGCGATGATCGGCAGCTTGCGCGCCACGTTGGCCGAGATGCCGCGGCGCAGCATCCAGTCGGAGAACGTACCGCCGAACATCACGCCGATCGACGCAGCAATGAACGGCATGATCGCGAAGAAGCCGATCTTGAGCCAGCCCATGTGGCGCTCGGTGGCGAGGTAGGTCGGGAACCATGTGAGGAAGAACACGAGCGTGGAGTTGCCAGCAAACTGCCCGAGGCAGATGCCCGCGAGCTGACGGCGGCGCACCAGCTTGCCGGCCATGCGCCAGTCGAAGCCCTGTTTTTTCGGTTGCCCGGCAGCGGCTTGCGTGTCGGCCTTGCGCTCGTGGCGCGCCAGACCACCGCCTGCCTCGATGTAGTCGAGTTCGGCGCGGTTGGCCGCGGGGTGCTCGTGCGGCTCGCGATACAGGAACCACCACACGAGGCCGAACACGATGCCCACGCCGCCCACCACGTAGAACAGCGAGCGCCAGCCGTAGGCGCCCATCAGCGCGAAGAGGAACGGGCTGAAGAACGCGAGGCCGATGTACTCGCCCACCGTATAGGTGCCCGTGGCGAACGCGCGCTCGCTTTGCGGGAACCACGTGGCGACCACGCGGCTATTGGTCGGGAAGCAAGGCGACTCCGCGGCGCCCAGACCCAGGCGGCAAGCGAACAGCGCGCCCACGCCGCTGATGAAGCCCTGTGCGAGCGTACACATCGACCAGAGCGTCATCGAAAGCCAGTAGGTGAACTTGCTGCCGAAGCGGTCGAGGAACACGCCGCCCGGAATCTGCGCGACGACGTAGCTCCACGAGAACGCCGAGAACACGAGGCCCATGAGCGCCGCGTTGATGCCCAGTTCCTTGGTGAGCTGCGGCGCTGCGATGCCGAGCACGGTGCGATCGAGGTAATTGATCATCGTGCCGACGGCCAGCAGGCCGAGGATGCGATAGCGCGCTTTCGAGCGGCGCATCGCGCCCTCGGCGGGCGCGGCTGCGGAAAGGTTCGGCGCGTCGCCGCGCCCCGTGGATACGGGTGGTGCCATGTCTTCGTCTCCGATTTGTCGACGGGAGTTGGCGCTTCAGCGCTTACTCCCGCCGCGCGCTGTCGTTGTTATTCGCCGGCGCTGGCAACATTCGCCGCCAGCATGGATTGCAGATGCGCATACATGCGTTCCGCGTCGGGCTCGACACCCGTGAACAGCCGGAACGCATCCACTGCCTGGTACACCGCCATGCCGCCGCCGCTCAGCGTGCGGCAGCCGCGCGCCTCGGCCGCTTCGAGCAGCGCGGTACGGATCGGGAAATACACGATGTCCGCCACCCACAGCCGCTCGTGCAGATACTCCGCAGGGAGCGGCATGCCGGGCAACTTCGCCATGCCGGTGGGCGTGGCGTGGATGAGGCCGGTGGCGTGCTGGAGCACGTCGCGCAGATCGCCGCCCGCGCTCACGCGCGCCGCCGGGAACCGCGCCTGCAATTCGCCGGCGAGCGACTCGGCGCGTGAGGCGTCCACGTCGAACAGCGTGAGCGCCTGGGCGCCCATCTGCAGCGCCGCGTGTGCGACCGCCGCGCCCGCGCCGCCCGCGCCCAGCTGCACCACCGCTTGGAGCGAGACGTCGGGCAGGCCGCGCTGGAACGCGCGCGCGAAACCCGACCAGTCGGTGTTGTGGCCGATGCGCTTGCCGTCGCGGAACAACACCGTGTTCACGGCGCCGAGCGCGCGAGCGTCGTCGGACAGTTCGTCGAGCAGTTCGATCACGGCCTGCTTGCACGGATAGGTGATGTTCAAACCGTCGAAACCCATGCGCTCGGCTGCCAGCAACAGATCGGGCAGCGCGGCGGGCGTGAGCTTCAGCGCTTCGAGGTCGATGCGCCGGTACACATAATTGAAGCCGAGTTCGCGGCCTTCCTGCTCCTGCATCGCGGGCGTGAGCGAGCCGCCGATGCCCGAGCCGATCAGGCCGCAGAGAAACGAGTTGGCGGTTGCGCGCGCGCCCAGCGCATTCGTTTTGGCGTTGGTCTGACCGCTCATTTCGTCACCTTCCTGGCGAGCAGCGTGGCCATGCGCTCCAGCGCGAGCACATACCCTTGCGTGCCGCAGCCGACGATGATGGCCTCTGCAATGGGCGAAACGAAGGAATGGTGCCGGAACGCCTCGCGCTTGTGCACGTTCGAGATATGGACCTCGATCACGGGCTTCGCGATGGCGGAAAGCGCATCGGCGATCGCCACCGACGTATGGGTATACGCAGCCGGATTGATGACGACGCCGTCCACGCGCGTACGCGCCTCATGCAGCCAGTCGATCAGCTGATGCTCGGCGTTCGACTGGCGAAAATCGATCTCGAGCCCAAGACGCCCCGCCGCTTCGCGGCACAGGTTGGCAACGTCATCTAACGTTTCAGCGCCGTAGATCGCGGGCTCCCGCGTTCCCAGCAGATTCAGGTTCGGCCCGTTCAGGACCAGCACCGAAGGCATTCCCATTACACACACTCCAGAACAGCTTGACGACCGGCACGGCGCATGCTCAAGAATCGTTGCATGTTCACCGCATGACCGCCAGTGTGCCGCGAAGCGGTGCACCGGTCACCTGGGGTTTGCCAGAATTTGTACTAACTAGTTAGTTTGGCGTATCCTTCGGACACTCCAGCGGCAAGTGTGTCTGCGGTGCGCCAGTTAGTTAAACGCCCGCCCCATGCCGCCGCACCGGACCCTTGTTCAACACCGAAGTCGCCGTCTGCACGCTCGCCATGCCCATGTCCAAGCCGCTCCACACCCCCTCTCGCGCGCTGCGCCGCTCGATCGCCACGGTGTCGATCAGCGGCACGCTCGCCGAAAAGCTCGCCGCGATCCGCGCCGCGGGCTTCGACGCCGTCGAGATCTTCGAGAACGATCTGCTCTATTTCGAAGGCTCGCCCGCCGACGTGCGCCGCATGGCTGGCGATCTCGGCCTCGATATCGTGCTGTACCAGCCGTTCCGCGATTTCGAGGGCGTCGCGCCCGAGCGCCTCGCGCGCAACATCGAACGCGTGAAGCGCAAGTTCGACGTGATGCATCAACTGGGCACGGACCGTTTGCTGGTGTGCAGCAATGTCTCGCCCGACACGATCTGCGACGACGGCCTCGCCGCCGAACAGCTTGGCGCGCTCGCGCAAGCCGCCGGAGAAGCGGGCGTGACGATCTGTTATGAGGCGCTTGCATGGGGGCGCCACGTACGCACCTACGGCCACGCGTGGCGGCTCGTCAACACCGTCGATCACGCGAACCTGACGCTCGCGCTGGACAGCTTCCACACGCTCTCGCTCGACGACACGCCCGACGGCATTGCCGCGATTCCGGGTGCGCGCATCGGTTTCGTACAGATCGCGGATGCACCGAGAATGCAGATGGACGTGCTCGAATGGAGCCGGCACTATCGTTGCTTCCCGGGCCAGGGCGACTTCGCGCTCGCGGATTTCACGGCGCAGGTGGTGAAAAGCGGCTACACGGGCCCGCTCTCGCTCGAAATCTTCAACGACGGCTTTCGCGGCGCGCCGCCCGCCGCCACCGCCGCCGACGGCCACCGCTCGCTCTTGCTGCTGGAATCGCTCACGCGCGAAACCCTGCAGGCGGAGCATGTCGATGCGAGCGCGCTCTACCACCCGAGCGCCGCGCCCGCGAACGCGCAGTGGCAATTCCTCGAGTTCGCCGTGGACGACACCGCGCGCGCGCATGTGGCGAACTGGCTCGAAAAGCTGCATTTCCGCCGCGCGGGCCAGCATCGTTCGAAGGACGTCACGCTCTATCAGCACGGCTCGGCCGCCATCGTGCTCAACGCCGAGCCCGACTCGTTCGCCGGCGCGTTTTTCCAGCGCCATGGGCTCTCGCTCTGCGCCTCGGCGTTTCGCGTGGACGATGCGCGCCTTGCACTCGAACGCGCGGCGGGCTTTGGCTACCAGCCGTTCTCGGGCCGCGTGGGTCCAAACGAGCGCGTGGTACCCGCCGTCCAGGGGCCGGACGGCAGTCTTAACTATTTCGTTAACGAGGAGCCGGGCCAGCCCACCCTCTTCGAAGCCGATTTCGCGCTCACGGATATCGACGGCCCGGTCGAAGTGGGACCGATCGCGGGCATCGATCACGTGAGCCTTTCACTGCCCGCCGGCTCGTTCGATTCGTGGGTGCTGTTCCTGAAGTCGGCGTTCGGGCTCGAAGCGACGCCCGCCGTGCTGCTGCCCGACCCGTACGGCCTCGTGCGCAGCCGCGCGCTCATGAGCCGCGACCGGGGGTTGCGCGTCGTGCTCAACGCCTCGGTGGACCAGCACACGGCCGCGGCAGAGACCGTGCGCGCCTACCACGGCACGGGCCTGAACCACGTGGCGTTCAACACCGGTGACATCTTCCGCGCCGTGACCGAATTCGAGGCGGCGGGCGTGCCGCTCCTGCGCGTACCCGTGAACTATTACGACGATCTCGACGCGCGCCATGCCCTCGACCCCGAGTTTCTCGACGCGCTGCGCAACCACAACCTGCTCTACGACCGCGACGAGCGCGGCGGCGAGTTCCTGCACGCCTACACGGAGACGCTCGACCAGCGCTTCTTCCTGGAGATCGTGGAGCGGCGCGGCGGCTACGACGGCTACGGCGCGCCCAACGCCGCCGTGCGCCTCGCGGCCCAGGCGCGCCAGCGCGCACTTGCCACACAAGACGCGCGCAACCCGCAGGATTGATTCAAACGCAGTCACCGTAGTCACTTCGCGCAGCAGTACGCACGCCGCATCGACCTGAAAATCAGGCGGCGTAGCAAAGAAAAATATAAGCAGTCCAAATCTCACCCGGAGACACACAACGATGAAGAAAGCAGGCCTTGGTTTTGGCACGTTCCTCGCCACCAGCGCGGCCCTCGTGGCCAGCCCCGCGTTCGCGCAAAGCAGCGTCACGCTTTACGGCGCCGTCGACGACGCCATTACCTACGTCAACAACCAGAACGGCCACTCGAACGTCTATCTGCGCCAGGGCAACCTGTATGCGTCCAAGTTCGGCTTGCAGGGCAAGGAAGATCTCGGCGGCGGCACGTTCGCGATCTTCGACCTGCAGAACGGCTTCGACCTCAACTCGGGCGCGCTGTCGTCGAGCGGACTGATCTTCAATCGCCAGGCCTACGTGGGCCTGCAGAACCAGAACCTGGGCACGTTCACGGCGGGCCGCCAGTACACGCCGTATTACCTGTTCGTCGGGCCGCTCACGGGAAGCTCGTGGCTCACGGGCGCAACCGGCGCGCACCCCGGCGATATCGACGGTCTCGACACGACCGTACGCATCAACAATTCAGCCACCTACACCTCGCCGATCTTTTACGGCGTGCAGGCCAGCGCCATGTACGCGCTCGGCGGCATTGCGGGCAGCACCGGCAAGGGCCAGACGTGGAGCGCCGCGCTGCGCTATTCCGCCGGCCCGGTGAGCCTCGCCGCGGCCATCCTGCGCATGGACAACGCGCAGTTGACGAGCGGATTCGACAGCTCCTCCACCGGCAGCTTCGGCAAGTCCTCGCTGAACACGGGCTATGTCTCGGCGAACGCGGTCCAGCACATCGCGGCTGGCGGCAACTACACGATCGGCAACCTGGTCCTCGGCGCGTCGTATTCGAACGTTCAGTACATTGCGGGCGGCAAGTCGATCTTCCACGACACGGCCATCTTCAACACCTGGGCGGCGCTCGCCGTGTACCGCTTCACGCCGGCCTTCGACGTGGGCGGCGGCTTCGCCTATACGCTGGCCTCGAAGGCCAACGGCATCACGAGCGCAGCGCGTTATCAGCAGTACTCGCTCAAGGAGTCGTACCACCTCTCGAAGCGCACCACGCTTTATGCGCTGCAGGCCTACCAGCACGCGGGCGGCCAGACGCTCGGCGCGAACGGCGCGGGCAACATCGTCAACGCGAGCCCGGCCGTGGGCGACTCGCAGAACTCGACGCCCTCGTCCACGCGCTCGCAGTTCGTCGGCATGGCCGGTATCGCGCTGTTGTTCTGATCGTTGTGCCGATGCACCGCCGGGGGTCGCCTGCACGGCCCCCGGTTTCGCCTGCAGCCCCTCGACGCAGCGGCACGGCGCTGAGTACACTCGCGGGTATCGCCTAAACGAACCCGCGCGACTCCGCGAACTCACCGTGCCGCCCCCCGTTCCCGCCATCAGCCCACGCCTGCGCAGCAGGCTTCGCACGCTCGCCAAGACCCAGCCCAAGGCGGTCCAGCGCACCTACGACACGCTGCTCTCGCTCGAAGGCTATAGCGCGCTCTCGGCGGCGGCGCGCAAGGACATCTTCTCGTCGATCGCGTTTTCCGCGAACCTGTGGTTCCAGTGCCTGCTCGACGGCACGCCGCCTACCGCCGAAGTCATGGACCAGACCGCGGCGTTCGCGCGCCGCCGCGTGCACCAGAACGTGCCGCTGCGCTCGCTGTTGCGCGCCTTTCGCCTCGGCGCGCGCGAGTTGTGGCGCACCTGCACGGAGCTTGCCGAGGCCGACCCGGCGCTCGCGCACGAACTGCTATTCGATATTTCGCCTTATCTGCTCGATTACTTCGATGCGATGGCCGAGCACATCGCAGAGGCCTATCTCGACGAGCAGCACCAGCAGGCGCGCTGGCGCGGCTCGCTGCTGCAGCAGCTCTACGACCTCGTGTTCCATGCCCCCGACGACGCCGCACGTTTTCGCGAGACCGTCGAGGCGCTCGGCCTCGACGCCACGCTGCCGCGCATTGCGCTCGCCGTCGATCTGGACTTGCGCGACCACGCGCCTTCGGTGCGCGAGGACGCGCTCGACCGATTCGCACTCAGCGCCGCGCGGCACTTCGAACTGAAGCCCGACGCGCTCGTGCGTGCGTGGCACCGCGAGCGGCTGGTGTTCTGGCTGCCGTGCGTGCGGGGCGATTCGATGACGCGCAACGATCAGCGCGTGGCCGAGCATGCGGCCGCGCTCGCGCGCGCCGAGCCGCGTGTGCGCAGCATCGGCATCGGGCTCATGAACGAAGGGGCGCGCGGCTGGGCGGCCTCGGTGGAAGAGGCGCTCAAGGCGGTGGACTTTGCGCCGCGTGGCAGCCGCGCGGATGAAGGTGAAGAGAACAGCAACGCCGGGCGCGTGCACCGCTTTTCATCGATCGCCATCGAGGAGAGTGTACGCAGCAGCGCCAACGTGCTGCGCTATCTCGTCTCGCTCGCCGAGCAACTGGCGACAGAGGCGGACCTGCTCGCCACGCTCGAAGCGTGGTTCGCCAGTGGGCAGCGCCGGCGCCAGACGGCTGAAACGTTAGGGGTGCATCCGAATACGCTCGACTACCGGCTCGAGCGCATCGAGACGCTGCTGGGCGCGAAGCTCACCGACGCGCACTGGATCGCGCGGCTCGATATCGCGCTCAAGCTGCGTGGGGCGACGCAGGGTGCCCAGAGCGATGGCAAGAAGATGGAGAAGAAGGGACGCCTCGGGGTGAAGAAGGCGAAGAGCGCGTCGCCGCGCTGAATGCCGCGGTGCGCGCCCCCTCCCGCGCTTCACCCCGCGTCGCGCAATTCACGCCGCAAGATCTTGCCCACCGTCGACTTCGGCAGCGCCTCGACGAAGCTCACCACGCGCGGCACCTTGTACGCCGCGAGTTGCGCCCGGCAATGTGCGATCACGGCTTCCTCGCTCAGCGCCGCCTCACGCGCGGGCACCACGAACACGCGCACGGCCTCGCCGCTTCGTTCGTCGGCCACGCCCACGCACGCGCATTCGGCCACGCCCGGCAGCGCGGTCACGACCGCCTCGATTTCATTCGGATACACGTTGAAGCCCGAAACGAGGATCATGTCCTTCGAGCGATCGACAATGCGCAGGAAGCCGCGCGCGTCGAACACGCCCACGTCGCCGGTGCGAAAGTAACCATCGTCGGTAAACGCGGCGCGCGTGGCCTCGGGCTGGTTCCAGTAGCCCTGCATCACCTGCGGGCCCTTCGCGCAGATCTCGCCCGGCTCGCCTGGCGCGGCCTCGACGCCGTCGTTCATCAGCTTGACGTCGGTGGAGGGCACCGGCAGCCCCGTCGTGCCGGTGAAGCGATCGACGCTCCCCGGATTGAACGACAGCACCGGGCTCGTCTCCGAAAGCCCGTAGCCTTCGCGGATGAAGCCGCCCGTAATGGCCTGCCAGCGCTCGGACACCGTGGGGATGATCGCCGCGCCGCCGCCGCCCGCGAGCCGCAGCCGCGAAAAATCGACCTCGCCGATGCGCGGATGCGCAACGAGACCCGCATAGAGCGTATTCACGCCCATGAAGCTCGTGGGCCGCGCGGCCTTGAACACGTCGATCATGCCGCCCAGATCGCGCGCATTCGCAACGAGCCAGTTGTCGGCGCCGATCGAGAAGTAGGTGATCAGATTCACCGTCAGCGCGAAGATGTGATAGAGCGGCAGCGCGGTGACGACGACTTCCTCGCCCGGGTTCATGAAGCCCGGCATGAAGGTCTTGAACTGCTCGACGTTGGCAACGAGGTTGCGGTGCGTGAGCAGCGCGCCCTTGGAAAGCCCGGTCGTGCCGCCCGTGTATTGCAGGAAGAGCGGATCGTCGCCGCACAACGCGGGGGCTTCGAACGGCAAGCCGGCGCCCTGTGCGAGGGCCGCCGCAAACGAGCCGGGCTGCGCATCGCGCTCGCCGCCCGCGCTTGCGCAATCGCTTGCAGCAACGCTCAGCACGGTCTTCACGGCCGTATGCGCCTTGATCGCATCGAAAGTGGGCAGCGCACCCTCGAACACCACGAGCGTTTGTGCGCCGGAATCCACCAGCTGGTGCTGAAGCTCGCGCGGCGTATAGAGCGGATTCACGTTCACCTGCACCGCCCCTGCGCGCACGATGCCGATCAACGCGATGGGAAACGCGAGCAGGTTCGGCAACATCACGGCGACGCGGTCGCCCTTCTTCACGCCGACGTGCTGCAGATACGCCGCGAAGTCGCGCGAGAGACGATCGACATCGGCGTAGCTGAGCGAAGCGTCGCCCGGCGTGGCGTCGCCCGCGCGCAATGCCGGCCGGTGCGCATGTTCGCGCATCGCCTCAATGAACATATGCGCGAGCGACGGATGCCGATCGGGATTGATGGTAGCGGGAATCTCGCCATAGCTGGCGAGCCAGGGGGCTTTCGACACGTTCGTCTCCATGAATTCAATTCGCGGCTTGTATGCGAGGTGCCGCGTTTCACGCCCATGCTACGGGCTTGGCCGCGCCGGGAGAACTGGGAAAGCGGATAAGGTGATTGTGAAAAGTCACAAAAGCGCGCCCGTGCGCAGACCCATTGCGACGTCACGTCCGTGTCTGATTTTTGTCAATTGTGCGACACTGCGTCGTCTCGTCCGCAGCGCTTTTCCAGCGTGCCGACGCGGCACCGCGCCACGCACGTTTGCTAACCCGCATACGCTGCGCCGAGGCGTTTCCCCAAGCGGATTGACCAGAGCCACCACGCTTTCATGCCGGACATACCCTTGTCCCCCTACCGCGCGCCGAGCGCACGCCGCCGCGGTATTGGCATCGCCCTATTTCTCGCGGTCATTGCGGCCGGGGCGATTTACGTCATCGATCATCTCGTCGTTGATTTGCGCGCCGTGCGCGAAAGCTCGGCGCTGGCCTTCATCCTGCTCGGGCTTGCGCTCCTCATCGCGCTCGGCTTCGAGTTCGTGAACGGCTTTCACGACACCGCCAACGCCGTCGCTACCGTCATCTACACGAACTCACTCGATCCGCATCTCGCGGTGGCATGGTCGGGCGCGTGGAATTTCATCGGCGTGCTCGTCTCCAGCGGCGCGGTCGCGTTCGGCATCCTGCAACTGCTGCCGGTGGAACTCATCCTTCAGGTCGGCAGCGGTGCAGGCTTCGCCATGGTGTTCGCACTCCTGATCGCCGCCATCGTCTGGAACCTCGGCACCTGGTATTTCGGGCTGCCTTCATCCAGTTCGCATACGCTCGTGGGCTCGATCATCGGCGTGGGGATCATGAACCAGTTCATCAGCGGGCCTTCGGGCACGAGCGGCGTGGACTGGGACCAGGCGGCGGGCGTGGGCAAGGCGCTGCTGTTCTCGCCCGTGGTCGGCTTCGTGATGGCCGGGCTGCTGCTGCTCGTGCTCAAGCTGCTCGTGCGCGTGCCCGCGCTCTATGCCGAACCCAAAGCCAACCAGGCGCCGCCGCTCTGGATCCGCACGCTGCTCATCCTCACCTGCACCGGCGTTTCGTTCGCCCACGGCTCGAACGACGGCCAGAAAGGCATGGGCCTCATCATGCTGATCCTGATCGGCGTCGTGCCGACCGCCTACGCGCTCAACAAGGCCGTCACGCCCGAGCAAACCGCGGCGTTCGTGGTCGTGGCGCGCGAGGCGTCCGCAACGCTAGGCCGATACGCGCACGGCGCGCCGCCCGACAACGCGCGCGCCGAGGTCGAGGCGTTCGTGCGCACACGCCAGCTCACGCCCGCCACGCTGCCCGCGCTGCGCCAGCTCACCGATACCATCGCCGACCAGGTCGCCCTTTCCGGCTCGATGGCGACCGTGCCCGACGCGATCGTCGACAACGTGCGCAACAACATGTACGTGGCGAGCGAAGCGATCCGCCTGATGCAAAAGGCGAAGGCGCCCGAGATGTCACCCGGGGACGCCAAAGTGCTCGACACCTTCCGCAAGCAGATGGACCACTCGACCAAGTTCATTCCGACCTGGGTGAAGGTGGCCGTGGCTCTCGCGCTCGGTCTCGGCACGATGGTGGGCTGGAAGCGCATCGTCGTGACGGTAGGCGAAAAGATCGGCAAGCAACATCTCACCTATGGTCAGGGCGCTTCGGCCGAAGCGGTGGCCATGATCACGATCGGCATGGCCGATGTCTACGGCTTGCCGGTGTCGACCACGCACGTGCTCGCTTCGGGCGTGGCGGGCACGATGGCCGCGAACGGCTCGGGCCTGCAGTGGGGGACCGTGCGCAACCTCGTGCTCGCGTGGGTGCTCACGTTGCCTGCTTCGATTGCGCTGGCTGCTGGTCTTTACTGGATGTTCCGGCAGGTTTTCTGACATCGGCTTCACGCAGCATGTCGCGCAAACGGAATTTCTGCACCTTGCCTGCGGGCGTGGTCGGCATGGCGTCGAGCAGCCATAGCCGTTCGGGCAAGTACTGCGCGGCCACCTTGTGCGACTTGAGAAAGCCAACGAGCGAAGGCAGATCGACAACTGCGCCGGGCCTGGCCACCACCACGGCGCAGGCGCGCTCGCCCAGCCGCTCGTCCGCGTACGAGACGATCGCCACCTGCGCAACCGCGGGATGACGATAGAGCAGCGACTCGATCTCGACCACGGGAATATTCTCGCCGCCGCGAATGATCACGTCCTTGCTGCGGCCGCTGATGCGGATGTAGCCGCGCTCGTCGACAATCGCGAGATCGCCGGTGTCGAACCAGCCTTGCGCATCTGTCGCGTTGAGGTGCGCGCGCTTGAGATAGCCGCCGAAACCCGAGCATGCGCGCACGAAAAGCCGGCCCGCTACGTTCGGCGGCAACGCGTGATCGTTCTCGTCCACCACCTTCACTTCCACGCCCGGCAGCGGCGCGCCATCGGTCGTGGACGCGCGTTCGTCATCGTCGTCCAGACGCGTGAGCGTCACCGCGCCCAGCTCCGTCATGCCCCACGCGGAGACGATCTTCGCCCCCAGCGCCGTGCGTGCGCGTTCGACCAGTGCGCCGGGAATCGGCGCGCCCGCGCACAAGAACGTCCGCAGCGTCGGCACGCGCGTGCCCGTCTCGATGGCCGCGTGGGCGAGATCGCCGAGAAACGCCGTGGACGCCATCGTGAACGTCGCACGCTCCTGTGCGACGAGCGCGAGCGCTGTCTCGGGCTGCCATACGTCCTGCAGAACAGCGCTCGCCCGCAGCGCGATCGGCATCATGAGGCCATACATGAAGCCGGTTTGATGCGCCATGGGCGAAGCCATCAGCACGACGTCGTCACGGCCGAGACGCATGGCCTGCGCATAAGGGAGGATGTTCGAAAACAGCGTGTTCGCCGTGTGCATCACGCCCTTGGGTTCGCCCGTCGTGCCGGAGGTGTAGAGCAGTTGCGTCACGTCGTCGGGGCCTGGGCGATTGCGCATGAGGATGGCTTCGGCGTCACTCGCCTCTTCCCAGCGCGGACCGCTCAGGAGCGCTTCGAAACTGTTGCGCGCCGGCTCGCCTTCGTCGGTTGCGCCCACGACCACCACGTGCTGCAAGGCGGGTAGCTCAGGCCGCAGCGCGCTCATCATGGCCTCGTAGTCGAAGCCTCGATAGCGCTGCGGCACGATCATCACCTTGCTGCCGCCATGGTTGAGCATGAACGACAACTCGCGCTCGCGAAAGATCGGCATGAGTGGATTGAGCACCGCACCGATGCGCGAGCACGCGAGATAAAGCAGCGTGAACTGCCAGCAGTTCGGCAGCTGCATCGAGACCACGTCGCCCTTCGCGACACCGAGCCTGGCCAGGCCCACGGCAATGCGGTCCGCCATGCGCGCCATCTGCGCGTAGGTGAAGCGCGTGTTCTCTCCTTCTTCGATTCGTACCGCCGTGAGCGCGATCTTCGCCGGACATTCGGCCACGCAGGCGTCCAGTTCGTCGTTGATGGTGCGCCCGGGCCACCAGCGCCGTGCCTCCTCCCGCGCGCGGCGCGGCCCGATCAGTACCGCGTCGAACTCCATATGCAGCCTCCCGTGGCGTTGCAGGAAACGTCGCAGGCGGCGCGCATCATGCCGGCACCGCGTCGCGGCCCGCGTTCGAGCGCGCGATGATGGTCTTCATGATCTGAGCCGTGCCGTCGCCGATCTGGAAGCCGAGCACGTCGCGCAGGCGCTGTTCGAGCGGCCCGCGATCGTAGCCGCCGTGCCCGAACGAAAGCAGGCATTGATGCACCACGTCGTAGGCGAGCTTCGGCCCCCACCACTTGCACATGGCCGCTTCGGCCGTATGCGGCAGTCCACGGTCCTTGAGCCAGAGCGTTTGCAGGCACAGCAGGCGCGCCGCCTCCACCTGGGTTGCGTATTCGGCGAGCGGATGCGACACGCCCTGGAACGCCGCAAGCGGCTTGCCAAAGGCTTCGCGCTGGGCGACGTACTCCCACGTTTCTTCGAGGCTCACGCTCGCCACGGCGAGCACCTGCAGGCCGATCAGCGCGCGCGAAAAGTCGAAGCCCTGCATCACCTGAACGAAGCCCTTGCCCTCGTCGCCCAGCAGGTGGTCCACCGGCACGCGCACATTCTCGAAGAAGATCGAACCGCGTCCGATCGCGCGCTGCCCGTGGCAGTCGAAGCGGTTGCGCGTGACGCCCGGCAGATCCATCGGCACGAGAATGGCCGAGACGCCGCGCGCGCCGTCTGCCACGCTGCCGGTGCGTGCGAACACCACCGCGGCGTCGGCCTGATCGGCGGCCGAAATCGAGGTCTTCTCGCCGTTGAGGACGTAGTGATCACCTACGCGCTCCATTTTCAGGCGCAGGTTCGCGGCATCCGAGCCGCCGCGCGGCTCCGTGAGCGCGATGGCGAGCAGCGCGCGGCCCTGCGTGAGGCGCTCGAGCCACGGGCGCGCAATCTCGGGCGCGGCGTGCTTGGCGAGGATCTGTCCGTTGAGCGAGGCAAGCAGGTTGATGTACGAGAGGCTCAGGTCCGCGCGCGCAATCTCCTCGTGGATCACCCCCGCGGCGAGGCAGCCCAGGCCCTGGCCGCCATACTGCTCAGGCAATTCCGGCGCGATGAAGCCCATCTCGCCCATTTCGAGCATGAGGCCGCGATCGAGCACGCGTGTGGTGTCGCGCTCGATAAAGCCAGGCGCGACGCGCCCTTGTGCGAAGCGCCGCGCGTGCTCGCCGAGCGCGGCGAGGTCGTCGTCGATATACGGATTCATGGTGTCTCCTTGAAGCGGCCCGCTCTATTCATTCGTCATCCTGATCGTCATGGAGACGCCTTTATTTGGCGTACTTGCGGAACTCGGGTTTGCGCTTTTCCTGGAAAGCGCGCACGCCCTCGCGCGATTCTTCCGTGTCGTAGTAGAGCTTGAGCGCATACATGCCCATGCCAGCAATGCCGGCCTGATGCGCGGTGTCCATATTGAACGAGCGCTTGGCGATCGCAATGGCCGTGGGGCTCTTTTCCATGATCTCGTCGCACCACTTCTGCACTTCCGCGTCGAGTTGATCGTGCGGCACGACGGCGTTCACGAGGCCCATGGCCAGCGCCTCGGCGGCCGGATAGCGTCTGCACAGATACCAGATTTCACGCGCCTTCTTTTCGCCCACCACGCGCGCGAGAAACGCCGTGCCGTAACCCGGATCGACCGAGCCGACCTTCGGGCCCGCCTGCGCGAACACGGCCTTTTCCGAAGCGATGGTGAAATCGCAGATCGTGCACAGCACGTTGCCGCCGCCTACCGCATAGCCCTGCACACGTGCGATCACGGGTTTGGGCACGTCGCGAATCGCCGTGTGCAGCTCTTCCATCGGCAGGCCGATCGTGCCGCGCCCGTCGTACTGTCCCGCGTGCGCGGACTGGTCGCCGCCCGTGCAGAACGCCTTGTCGCCCGCACCCGCAAGGACGATCACGCCGATCTCGCGGTCGTAGCCCGCCTTGTTGATCGCGTGAATGAGTTCATCGCAGGTGCGCCCGCGAAACGCGTTCATCTTGTCGGGCCGGTTGATGGTGATCCATGCCGCGCCGTTGCGCACTTCGTAGAGAATGTCTTCGTAGTTCATGATCGATGCCTTTGATGTTTCGTAGTCGATAGAGCGCGCGTTCGTCGGCGTTAGCCCGCCATGGTCAGGCCGCCCGATACGCTCAGCACCTGGCCCGTGATGTAGTTCGCGTCGTCGCTCGCGAAGAACACGATCGCGCCGGGCAGATCGTCGGGCTGCCCGATGCGGCCGAGCGGAATGGAGCGCTGGAACGCTTCGAGAAGCTTTTCGGGGTTGCCCGCGCCTTCCTTGTATTCGGCGAAGAGCGCAGTGTCGGTCGGGCCCGGGCACACCACGTTCACGGTGATGCCGTGGCGCGCATGCTCACGCGCGATGGTCTTCGAAAACGCCACGAGGCCGCCCTTGCACGCCGCATAGACCGCTTCGCCCGACGAGCCCACGCGCGCGGCGTCCGAGGCGATGTTGATGATGCGTCCGCGCTTGCGCTCGACCATGCCGGGCAGGACCGCGTGATGCATGTGCAGCGCGCCCGTGAGATTGATGGCGATGAGCTTGTCCCACTGCGCCGGTTCGGTCTTCGTGAACGGGCGGAATACGTCCCAGCCCGCATTGTTCACGAGCACATCCACGGGACCGAGCTGTGCTTGCGCTTGCTCGAGCGCCGTTTCCACCTCCGCGCGGTTCGTGATGTCGCAACGCAGCGCCAGCGCCTGGCCGCCCTTTTCGTGAATCTCCCCTGCCACCTTCAGCGCCGCTTCGAGCGACAGATCCAGCACCGCTACACGCGCGCCCTCGGCCGCGAAGCGCCGGCAGGTCGCCCCGCCGATGCCGCCGCCACCGCCCGTCACCACGACCGTCTTGCCTTCGAGTTTTCGCACCGCGATCCTCCATTCGGTTGAGCAGTACCATAGACGCCTTCGACGCCGGGCCCGCCTTTTGGCCCGTCGCGAATTACGTCAATATGTTGACGTATACTAGGTAACACCCAAGTCGAAGACAAGCGCGGAATCACCAGGAGAAACCCTTGCCTAAAACACCAAAAATTCAGGATTCAAGCCGCTTCGATCTCGCCAACCGGCTCTTCTTCCGGCTCTATCAATGCGCAAACATGTTGCATAAAACCGGCACGCGCGCCGTGGAAGCCGAGGGTTTGACCACGCAGCAATGGGCGGTGCTCGGCGCGCTCTCGCGCCCGGAAGCCCAGCCGGGGATGAGCGTGGGCGATCTCGCGCGCTATCTGATGGTGAGCCGCCAGAATCTCTCGGGTCTGATCAGCCGGATGGAACGCGACGGCCACGTGAGTACCCAGGCGGATGCGCGCGATCGCCGCTCGCGCCTCGTTTGCATGACCGGGCCGGGCCGCAAGCTATGGGTTGCGCAGGCCACGCCGAAAATCGAGGCGTACTACGAAGCCGTGCTGGACAATTTTTCGTCGGACGACATGACGCACACGCTGCACTATCTGCTGAAGCTGCTCGATAACATGAAGCGCGTGGACGAACGGGAACGCGTGGCGGACGACGACGATGCGTGAGCCTGCTCCGCTACACTGTGACGTAACGCACAAGGAGAAAACCGCATGAAGATGGACGCATTTCGCTTCGGCACCACCGACTGGTCCAGCGTCGAACCCACCCAACACAACGGGGAAACGGGCATGGCCACCTGGCGCACGCGTTTCTTCGGCGACGAAGCCAACCCGATCCGCGTGCGCATGGTCGAGTATTCGCCCGGCTACCTCGCGGATCACTGGTGCAAGAAGGGGCACATTCTGTTCTGCCTCGAAGGCGAACTCGAAACTACGCTCGACGACGGGCGCAAGTTCGTCCTCACGCCCGGCATGAGCTATCAGGTGGGCGATAACGCCGAGGCGCACCAGTCGTACACGCGCACGGGTGCGAAGCTTTTCGTCGTCGATTGAAAGCGATGCCGCTTCAGCGCGGCGCGCCGAGATCGGCGTCGAGCCGCTTGCGCAGGTCGCGCACCACGCGCGCGGCCGGAACGAGCCACCACGTGGGCGCCGCCACGGAGAAGTCGTACGCGAGCGCCGTCTGCGCGGCGCCGGTCGTGTGCGCCCGGCAGCGGAACGCCACCATGTGGCGTCGCGTGGCGGTTTGCGAACCAGGCGAGAAGCGCATGACCGCACGCAGCGCGAATTGCGTATCGTCGGGTGCGGCCTCGTACGATTCGATACTCCACTCCGCTCCGTAGTGCGCCTCGTGACGCAACGCCGCGCTCACGCGCCGGCGCGTTTCATCGGCGGGCAAGGCCACGGGGTGCTCGCGCCCGGCGCGCCCGGCGCGAAACAGCGTGCGCTGCGACCAGCCCCAGCCGAACGTGAGCACCACGCCGCCCGCCACGAGCGCCCACTGCAGAATATGCGTAAGCCAGCGGCCAACCTCGAAGCGCGCAATGGGCGCGAGCAGCAAGCCCGCGATCCAGTGCGCGGCAACGAAGATCACGATGCACGCGAACACGCTCGCGGAGAGTGTGAGCAGCCAGCCCCGCGACGGGTCGTCGAATTTCGCAAACAGGAAATCGCGCACGCCGCCTGAACGCGCGTGCACGTCATCGGTTTCGGGCGCGGTTGCGCCTTGCGGCTCGCCTGGCTGCGCGCCATCCGCTTCGTCGCGCAGCCCCGTGAGTTCGCCGTGCAACGAGTCGCGCTCGGTCCGCATGCGCTGGATCTCGTCGAGGGTACGCGTGCGCTCGGCGCGCAGCCCGTCCAGCTCGGCGCGCACGCGTTCACGCTGCGCCAGCAGCGCCTGCATCTGCGCGTGCAGTTCGTCGGCCTGCGCCACGCTCAGCGCGGAGCGGCTCACCGGCGGCGCATGATGCACGGACCAGTACGCCTCGAGCAGCTCGCGCGCTTCCTTGACGCGTTTGAACTGGTCGTCGGCCCAGCGCATCGAGGCGGCCGTGGGGTGCCGCCATTTGTCGGGATGCAGGATCTGCGCGAGATGGCGATAGTGATGCTTGATGTCCGCCTCGCTCGCCCCCGGCTCCAGATCGAGCCGGTAGTAGAGGCGGTCGTAATCCACGGGTCGGTAATCGCGGCCTGGCATGACCTGTATCTATTCGTCAGTGGATGGGTTGGCAGGCGGCGCAACGCCTGCCCTGCTCAAGTTAGCGCAATGCGCCCAGTCCGGCAAGGAAAGCGCCGCTGCCATTGCCCTCCCGGTTTCAGTACGGCCGCCCCGCGAGCAGGCGGCTCAACGTCGCGAACGCGGTGGCCGGCAGCTCGTGCAGCTTGCGCACGACCACGGCATGCGGATAGAACGCCTCGACTGCGTCGTCCAGTATGCCGATGCCGACCAGCTCGATGCCCTGCTCCTTGACCGCCTGCACGCGTGCGAGCAGGTCGCTGCGCAACACAGTCGGGTCGCCGTCGCTCGTCGAAGGATAGCCGTCCGAGAGGACGAACAGCAGCCGCCGGCGCGCCTTGCGCTGCGCGAGCCGGGACGCCGCCCAGGCGAGCGCTTCGCCATCGGGGTTCTCGTGGCCGCACTCGATGGCCGCGAGTCCGCTCAGGTCGCGCGAGTCGAAGCGCTTGAACACGCGCAGATCCAGCCGCTCGACAAAGCGGTTATAGGCCCGCAGATCGGCGCCGGCGGCGCGTTCGTGCTCGTAGCGCGCGCGCATTTCCGGCGCTTCGATCGAGCTGTAGCCGAGCACTTCCGAATCGAAGGCGAGTTGCGTGAGCGCGTCGGCGAGCGCCGCCGCGCACAGGCGCGCCAGCTCGATCTTGCGACCCGCCATCGAGCCGCTCAGGTCGAGCAGCAGCGTGACGACCGTGTCGCGCCCGCTCGCATGACGCGCCACGCGAAACGGCGTGCGGTAGCCGCGCGAGGCGGCGAGACGCGCGAGCGCCGCGCGGTCGATCTCGCCGCGCTCCTGCTCGCGCTTCCAGTGCGTGAGTTCGTCGGCCTTGAGCACGCGCTCGAGCTGGGCCTTGAGCGCGCCGGTCTCCGCGCGCGCCAAGGCGCGCAGCTTGCGCCAGGCGGCGTCGTCGCCGCGGCCCGTGAGATCGGTGACGGCGTCGTAGGCCGTGGTCAGCGGGAGCGACAAACGTGACCGCCCTGGCGCGGGGCTGCGATTCATGGCGGCGTGAGGCGCATCCGCTTCGGAAAGCGCTGCGCCGGAGGCGGAATCGGACTCGGCGCTCGCGCGTGCCGAAGCGCCGTCGTCACCCTGGCGGACGTCATCGGGCTGCGCGGCGCCGCCCGGCGGTTCGACCTCGTCTTCCTCGCCGAATGCGTCCATCGCACGCGCGAGCCGCGCCGATTCGTCGTCGAGCCCTTCGGACGGCCCCGCCGTCTGCATCATGTTGTTCGCGCCGCGCGACGCGAGCGAGCGCACGCCCGCCACGATCGCCGCGGCGGCGCTCAGGCTGGCGCGCGTCGACTGGCTTGCGCGGGCCGCGCCGAGCGGAGCGTCGATCGCGCGCAGCGCGGCGGCAAGCGCCGCGGCATCGCGCTCCAGCACGCCCGGCGCTTCGTCCCACAGCGTACGTTCGATTGCCCAGGCAAGGCGCTCGCGCCACGCCAGTTTCGACCAGTGCCGCGCGACGGCCTCGCCGCGCTGCGTACGCCAGCTGTGGGCGTAGCGTTGCGCACCAGGAAACGCCCGCGCGAGCTGCGCGAGCACGCGACGGTCCTCGATCGCCTGCGCAATGCGCCCCGTCACGCCGGCTTGCGGCGTGTCGAGACGCGCCACTTCGCTGTAGCGATGGCGCGCCGCAAGCAAATCGAGCGCGCCGAGCAGTGCGGCTTCATTCGCGCCTTCACTCGCGAGGCGCGCCGGCAGCACGAAGCGCTCGCCTTCCACGCGCGGCTCGCCCGCGCCGAACGTCACGTTCACGCGCGAGTCGCCGGTCAGCACCCGCGCCAGGCGGCCGAGCGCGCCCGCGGGATCGGCGCTCGCCGTCAAACTCTGTGTGTCGTCCTGCAAGCTGGACACAGGCGCCTCCGCACTCACGCGTCGAAGATCACGTGATGCCGGATGACGCTGCGGATGAGCGCCGCATCGTCCGCGCTCACCTTCGCGTAGATCGCCGGCCCCGCCGCGCGTTCGACATCGCCGGTGCGCAGCATGAGTTCGGCCCAGTCGATCAGGCGCCGCGTGGAGAACGTGCTCGCGAGGTCCTCGCGGGCGAACGCGGCCCGGCAGTCGGCGGCGATGGCAGCGAGCGTGTGCGCGAGCGGCCGCGTGAGCGCCGGCAGCGTGCGCAGCAATACTTCGGTTTCCTCTTCAAGTGAGAGATAGTCGAACAGGTAGACGCGCCAGCGATCGAGAAACGCCTCGTTGAGCAGGTTCGCGCCCTGGTACAGATGGCGGTACGCGCTCATCGCGCCCGCGGCGTTCGCGGTGGCGAAGAGGCGGAACGACGGATGCGGCTCGACGATTTCGTTGCCGCGCTCCTTGAGCAGCAGGCGGCCGTTCGGTTCCAGCACGGCGGTGAGGACGGCGAGAATGGACGGCTCGGCAAAGTCGAGTTCGTCGATGACGAGCCAGTGGCCCTCGCGCATCGCCACGGGCAGCACGCCGTCCACCCAGATCGTCTCGCCGCCCTTCACGGTCCAGAAACCCACGAAGTCGCCAATGGTGGTCTGGCCGTTCATGTTCGCGCGCAGCACGCCATAGTCCGCGCGCGCCGCCACCTGCTCGATGAAGCTCGTCTTGCCGGAGCCCGTATGGCCGATCAGCATGACGCGGCGATTTTCTACGATGTCCTGAACGATGTCGTCGCCGCGTCCGGTGAAGAGGTAGGCCGCATTCACGCGCGGCACCAGCGCGTTCGGCTCGCCGCGCGGCAGGTCTATAGGGCCGATGCGGACGGTGGGCGTGTGGGTTTTCGGCCTGGCTTGAGCCGCTTTGGCCTCTCGCGCCATTTCGACGGCCCGCTGTAAGGCTGCGGAAAATGTGCTGCCCGCTTGTGTGGCTCGCGCCTCATCGGCGCGCTGCGCTTCGGAAACGAAGCCCTCGCGACGCCACTTGAGCAGCTTCGCTTCGAGATTGTCCAGATCGATTTCGGTGTCGATGTCGACTTCACCGTCGTCGCCCTGGCCGTGCTCGATGCGATACATGTGCGCGCGTTCGGAAGGCGTGACGCGCCACCATTCGCGCGCCTGGCCGGCGCCGCGGGTGTAGAGGCCAAGCGGAGCTTCGTCTTGTAGTGCGGGATCGGATGCGTTCATGGGTGGGAATTGCAGAGTGCGAGCGCGCGTTCCGCCAATCGTCTCATATTACGGGTGCGTATCGCAGCGGGGCCGTGCGGCAGCACCACGGCCGTGCTTCCGGCACACGTCCAACCATGCTAGCGTGATGATCGCCATACGAGGCAAGCACTCCTCACCTGTCATCCGGAGCCCCCCATGCCCCAAGCCGCGCCGCCCGAACTCGACGACGAGCCCGGGCGCGGCCGTTCGCTCGCACGCCACTACCCGCGCGGCCTCCAGATCGAGCCGCACACGCATACGTGGGCGCAGGTGCTCTACGCCGTCTCCGGGGTGATGTGGGTCGAGGTGGAGCGCGAGGCGCTCGTCGTGCCGCCGCAGCGCGCCGTGTGGCTGCCTCCCGGCACGCAGCACGCCATCCACATGCTGAGCGCCGTCGAAATGCGCAACCTCTATCTGCACGAGCGCGACAGCCGGCACCTGAGCGAGCGGTGCGAAGTGTTCGAGATCAACGGCCTGCTGCGCGAACTCATCACGCGCCTCGCGGAACGCGCGCGCGAAGACGAAGGCTGGCTCGACGCAGCCTATCGCCTCGCGTCGATCGAACTCGCCCATGCGCCGCGCTCCACGCTGCGCATTCCGCTGCCCGATGCGTCTGACCGCCGCCTCGCCACGCTGTGCCGCGCGGTGATCGACAACCCGTCGGCCGATATCGGCTTCGAACAGCACGCGGCACGGGTGGGCGCGAGCGTGCGCACGCTCTCGCGGCTCTTCACGCGCGAGCTTGGCATGGGGTTTGCGGAATGGCGCCGCCAGGTGCAGCTCGCACTCGCGGTGTCGCGCCTCGCGGAAGGCGAGCCCGTGAGTGCCGTGGCGCGCATGCTGGGCTATCTCCCCAGCAGCTTCAGCGACATGTTCCGCCGCGAACTGGGCGTTGCTCCCAGCGAGTTCCGGCCCGCCGGCACACTTGGCGGCACAGCGGGTTTCTCGGAAGAAAGCGCGGCGCAGTAATGCGCGCGTAGACGCGTGGCGCGGTTCAATGCGGCGGCAGATCGCCCACTAGCGGAAACATGTCGGGCGTGTAGCCCATATTGAAGTAACCGGCCCGTGCATAGGTGGCGATTCGTTCGAGCTGCTCGGTTGCGCGCGACGCGTCGCGCAGTTCGGGCTCTTCGGCTTGCGGCGTGGGCGGCGGCCGGTTCGCCCGGCCGCGCCGCGCGAACCACGCCGGCACGGACAGCATCGACAGCTTCGACATTGCGGACTCCTTGCAAGGCGTTGATCCCTTCCAATCTAGACAGTCGGAGGCGCGCACGCAAACAAGCATTTCTGCGTTGCATTGCACACCCTGGCCGATGCTCATCGTTCATCCGGCCCGCACGCTGTAAACGCCCGAAAACCTTACAAATAACTAACGTTTCGAAATTGGCGCACGAGTTGGTTAGACTGCGAGTCTCGGCCTTCGCTGCACGGCGGGGCACGGCTTCGACGGCATAACAATCATGAGAATGCGTATGCAGCAACTCGACAGTCACCGGCAGCAATTCGCAGCGGCCAAGCCGTTGCGCGCGCCGACTTCGTTTCTCCGCACCGCCTCGCGCGGCGGTCCGACCTCCTGGAGGCAGGCATGAGCGACGTCCCGCAGACGCAACCCGCGCCCCCGCCCCCACCGCCACCGCCGCCGCCCGCACCGCCCCCGCAGGCGCCGAAGCGCCGCCGGCTCGGCCCGCTCATTCTCGCCATTGTCGTGATCGTGCTGATCGTGCTCGTGATCGTGCACATCATGCGCAACAAGAAGACGGAGCACGGCGCGGCGCCGCAGGTCGTGACCGTGGCCGCCGCCACGCTCGGGCCCATGCCCGTGACGCTCAACGCGCTCGGCACCGTCACGCCGGTCGCCACTGTCACGGTTCTGCCGCAAATCAGCGGCTACCTCACCGAGGTGGGCTACAAGGAAGGCCAGGATGTCGTGAAGGGGCAGTTCCTCGCCCAGATCGACCCGCGCCAGTACGAGATCAGCAAGGAGCAGGCGCTCGCGCAGCTCGCCAAGGACCAGGCCCTGCTGGCGCAGGCGCGCGCCGACCTCGCGCGCTATACGCAGTTGAACGCAAAGCAGTCGATCGCGGCGCAGACCTACAGCGACCAGCAGTTCCTCGTCAAGCAGTATGAAGCCGCGGTGCAGGCCGACAAGGCCAACGTCAGGCTGTTCGAGCTCGATCTGATCTATTGCCGCATCACGGCGCCGGTGTCGGGGCGCGTGGGCCTGCGGCTCGTCGATCCGGGCAACTACGTGACTTCGTCCAGCTCCACGGGCATTGCCGTCATCACGACGATCAAGCCCACCACCGTGCAGTTCGCCATCCCGCAAACCTCGCTCGGCAGCGTGCTCGAGCGCGTCAACGCCGGCGCGAAACTGCCGATCACCGTCTTCAGCAGCGACAACACCCGCCAGATTGCCACCGGCACGCTGTTCGCGCTCAGCAACCAGATGGCCACGGCCACCGGCACGGTCACGCTGCGCGCGAGCGTGCCCAACGACAACGAGGCGCTCTTTCCCAACGAGTTCGTCAACGTGAGGCTGCTCGTCGACACGCTGCAGAGCGCCGTACTCGTGCCGACGCCCGCCGTGCAGACCGGCGCGCCCGGCGACTACGTGTACCTCGTGAACGCCGACAACACCGTGTCGGTTCACAAGGTCACGCTCGGCCCGAGCGATGGCCGCTACACGGTGATCTCCGCGGGCTTGCAGCAGGGTCAGCATGTCGTGACCGACGGCCTCGACCGCCTCAACGACGGCGCGAAGATCCAGCCCGCGGGGCCGAGGCCCGCCACGCACGCGGGCGCGGCCAGTGGTGCGGGCGGCGCAAGCGCACCGCATCCCGGCCACGCGAGCGGCGCGGCCAGCGCGGCCAGCGAACCCGGCGCCACGGCGCCGAACGCCTCCGACGCGAGCGCTGCGGCCTCGCAAGCGGGTTAAGCCCCGGACCCAGCGCCGATGAATATTTCGCGTCTCTTCATCCTGCGGCCGGTCGCGACTTCACTCCTGATGATCGCGATGGTGCTGATCGGCCTCGTCGCGATGAAGTTCCTGCCAGTTTCCTCGCTGCCCGCGGTGGACTATCCCACCATCCAGGTGCAGACCTTCTATCCGGGCGCGAGCCCGAACGTGATGGCGACCACCGTCACGGCGCCGCTCGAGGTGCAGCTCGGCGAAATCCCGGGCCTGCAGCAGATGATCTCGTACAGCTCCGAGGGCGCCTCGGTCATCACGCTGCAGTTCGACCTCTCGCTGAGCCTCGACGTGGCCGAGCAGAACGTGCAGCAGGCCATCAACGCGGCCAACAGCTTCCTGCCAAGCGGCCTGCCCGCGCCGCCGACCTATGCCAAGGTGAACCCGGCCGACCAGCCTATCCTCACGCTCGCGGTCACGTCGAAGTCGATGTCGCTCACGCAGTTGCAGGACGCGGCCAACAACCGTCTCGCCACGAAGATTTCCGAAGTGCCGGGCGTGGGCCTCGTCACCACGGCGGGCGGCAACGTGCCCGCCGTGCGCGTGGAGGCCGACCCGCAGAAGCTCGCCGCCTACGGCCTGAATCTCGACGACCTGCGCACGCTGCTCGCCAACGTCAACGTGAGCAACCCGAAGGGCAACTTCGACGGCCCCGAGCTGAACTACACGATCAATTCGAACGACCAGATCTCGGACCCGAGGGACTACGAGGACACCGTCATCGCCTATCAGAACGGCTCGCCGGTGTTCATGCGCGACGTGGCGCGCGTGTCCACGGCCGCGCAGGACGTGGAGCGCGGCGCCTGGTACAACAAGGCGCCCGCCATCGTGCTGAACGTGCAGCGTCAGCCGGGTGCGAACGTGATCGCCACCGTCAACCAGATCATGCGGGAGTTGCCGCAGCTCGAAGCGGCGCTGCCCGCCGGTATGCAGGTCACCGTGGTGTCGAACAGCGTGGGCGTGATCCGCGCTTCGGTGAGCGACGCGGCCTTCGAACTCGTGCTCGCCGTGGCGCTCGTGGTGGCCGTGATCTTCGTGTTCCTGCGCAATCTGCCCGCGACCATCATTCCGAGCATCTCGGTGCCGGTCTCGCTGATCGGCACACTCGCGATCATGTACGAGCTGGGCTACTCGATCGACAACCTCTCGCTGATGGCGCTCATCATCGCCACGGGCTTCGTGGTGGACGACTCGATCGTGATGATCGAAAACATCGTGCGCTACCTCGAGGAAGGCGACAAACCCTTGCAGGCGGCGTTAAAAGGCGCAGGCCAGATCGGTTTCACGATTCTTTCGCTGACGATCTCGCTCATCGCCGTGCTGATTCCGCTGCTCTTCATGGGCGGCGTGATCGGACGCCTCTTCAGCGAATTCGCCGTCACGCTCGCGGTGACCATCGTGCTGTCGGCCGTGGTCTCGCTCACCGTCGTGCCGATGATGTGCGCGCGCATCCTGCGCGCCCAGGCCGAGCGCCACCCCAGCCGCTTCGAGCGCATCAGCGAAGGGCTTTTCAACAAGACGCTCAACGCCTACGAGCGCGGCCTGCGCTGGGTGCTCGACCACCAGACGCTCACGCTCGTCGTGTTCGTGGTGACGGTGGTGCTCACCGGGCTGCTGTACGTCGTGATTCCGAAGGGCCTGTTCCCGGTGCAGGACGTGGGCGTGCTGCAAGGCATCAGCGTGGCCGACAACTCCATCTCCTACCAGGCGATGGTGCGGCGCCAGTCCGCTCTGGCCGAGGAAATTCTCAAGGACCCCGATGTCGTTTCGCTCACCTCGTACGTGGGCATCGACGGCATCAACAACACGCTCAACAACGGGCGCTTCCTCATCAACCTGAAACCGCACGACGACCGCTCCGAAACCGCCGACGAAATCGGGCGGCGCATTCAGCAGTCGGTGGCGAAGGTGGCGGGCGTGCGCCTTTACATTCAGCCCGAGCAGGACCTCACGCTCGACACCACGGTCTCGCGCAACCAGTACAACTTCGTGCTGCGCGGGCCGAGCCAGGAGGCGTTCGACCAGTACGTGCCCGCGCTCATCGCGCGCATGAAGCAGATCTCGTCGATCCGCGACGTCACGAGCGACCTCAACACGGATGGCCTTTCCGTGAACGTCGAAGTGAACCGCCAGCTCGCGGCGCGCTACGGCATCACGGCCGCGACCATCGACAACGCGCTCTACGATGCGCTGGGCCAGCGCATCGTTTCGACCATCTTCCAGCAGTCGGACCAGTACCGCGTGATTCTGGTGGCGAAACCCGAGGCGCTGCCCACGGTCGAATCGCTCGGCGACCTCTATCTGCCGAGCCAGACGAGCAGCGAAGGCCAGGTGCCGCTCAAGGGCATTGCGAAGATCAGCATCACGCGCTCGCCGCTCATGATCAGCCACCTCGCGCAGTTCCCTTCGGTCACGATCTCGTTCAATCTCGCCGATGGCGCGTCGCTCTCCGCCGCCGTGCGCGACGTGCGTAAGGCCGAGGCCGCCGTGAGCCTGCCGCCCTCGATCACCTCGTCGTTCCAGGGCGCGGCGCAGGCGTTCGAGGATTCGCTTTCCAGCGAGGTATATCTGTTGGTCGCGGCGCTCGTGGCCGTGTATATCGTGCTGGGCGTGCTGTACGAGAGCTACGTGCACCCGGTCACGATTCTTTCGACGCTGCCTTCGGCTGGCATTGGCGCGCTGCTCGCGCTGATGATCGCGGGCAAGGACCTGGACGTGATCGGCATTATCGGTATCGTGCTGCTGATCGGCATCGTCAAGAAGAACGCCATCATGATGGTGGACTTCGCGCTCGAAGCCGAACGCGTGCACGGCAAGCCGCCGCGCGAGGCGATTTTCGAAGCGTCGCTGCTGCGTTTCCGGCCGATTCTCATGACCACGCTCGCGGCCATGCTCGGCGCGCTGCCCATGCTGCTCGGCAGCGGCACGGGCTCGGAGCTGCGCCGCCCGCTGGGTCTTGCGATCATCGGCGGGCTCACGCTTTCGCAGATGCTCACGCTCTTCACGACGCCCGTGATCTATCTGTTCTTCGACCGGCTGGCCGAACGCTTCGGCCGCAAGCGCAAGCCTGAAAGCCATGCGGGCGGCGACGCGGACGGCGGTTCCGGCAACGGCGCGCCGCCGGCGCCCGAGGGCACGCCGTGAACCTCTCGGCGCTCTTCATCCGGCGGCCGGTCGCGACGTCACTCCTCGCGATCGCGATCCTCATTTCGGGGACGCTCGCCTTTTTCCGGCTGCCGGTCGCGCCGCTGCCCAACATCGCCTACCCGGTGATCGTGGTGCAGGCCAACATGGCGGGCGCGAGCCCGGACATCATGGCGTCCACCGTGGCCGAGCCGCTGGAGCGCCGCCTCGGCACCATCGCCGATGTCAGCCAGCTCACCTCGATCAGCAACACGGGCACGGCGCTCATCGTGGTGGTGTTCGGCCTGAACCGCGACATCAACGGCGCGGCGCGCGACGTGGAAGCGGCCATTCAGGCCGCGCGCGCCGACTTGCCCACCACGCTGCGCAGCAACCCGACCTATCGACAGTACAACCCCGCGAGCGCGCCGATCATGGTGCTCGCGCTCACCTCGGACACGCTCACCAAGGCGCAGCTCTACGATTCCGCCGATTCGGTCATCCAGCAGCAGCTCTCACAGGTGGACGGCGTGGGCCAGATCACGCTGGGCGGCGGCGCGCTGCCCTCGGTGCGCGTGGAGCTGGAGCCGGGCAAGCTGAACAGCTACGGGATCGGCCTCGAAGACGTGCGCGCGTCGATAGGGGCGGCCAACGCGAACAGCGCGAAAGGCCATATCGACCAGGGCAACCAGCGCTACACGGTGACGTCGAATGACCAGATCAGCAAGGCCGCGCCGTTTCGCGACGTGGTGATCGCCTATCGCAACGGCTCGCCCGTGTTCCTGCGCGACGTGGCTTCCGTCATCGACTCCAACGAAAACATCCGCAACGCGGGCCTCTACAACGGCAAGTCGTCCGTGCTCGTGATCGTCTACCCGATGCCCGGCAGCAATGTCGTGAAGACGGTGCAGCAGATCCGCGCGCGCCTGCCCTCCATCGAGGCCGCGCTGCCCGCCACGATCAAGGTGGACGTGGCGATCGACCGCTCCGAGTCCGTGCGCGCCTCCGTGGCCGACACCGAGCGCACGCTCTTCATCGCCGTGCTGCTCGTGATCGGCGTGGTGTTCGTGTTCCTGCTCTCGCCGCGCGCCACGCTGATCCCCGCCGTGGCGCTGCCGCTTTCCATCGTGGGCACGTTCGGACCCATGTACCTGCTCGGCTACAGCATCGACAATCTCTCGCTCATGGCGCTCACCATCGGCACGGGCTTCGTGGTGGACGACGCCGTGGTGGTGCTGGAGAACATCGTGCGCCACATCGAGGCCGGCATGGAGCCGAAGGAAGCGGCGCTCAAGGGCGCGGGCGAAGTGGGCTTCACGGTGCTTTCCATGAGCCTTTCGCTCATCGCCGTGTTCCTGCCCATTCTGCTTATGCCCGGCATCGTGGGCCTGCTCTTTCACGAGTTCGCGATGACGCTCTCCATCGCGATCCTCATCTCGCTCGTGATCTCGCTCACCGTCACGCCCACCATGTGCGCCTACGTGCTCAAGCGCGAAGCGCTGCACCACAAGCCCTCGCGCGCGGCCGTGTGGATCGACGCGCAGTTCGAGCGCTTCAAGCAGTTCTACTCGCGCACGCTCGACGTCGCACTCAATCACGCGCGGCTCACGATCTTCATCCTGTTCGCGCTGCTGGTCGGCAATGTGTTTCTCGCGCGGCTGCTTTCCGGCACCTTCTTCCCCGAGCAGGACACCGGCATTCTGATCGGCCAGATCATCGCGGACCAGAGCATTTCGTTCACGGCGATGGAGAAGAAGCTCGCGCAGTTGCAGGCCATCGTGAAGGCCGATCCGGCCGTGCAGTCGGTGGCGGGCTTCACGGGCGGGCGCGCGCTCAATTCGGCCACCGTGTTCGTCGAATTGAAACCGCTCAACGAACGCCGTCTTTCGGCCACCGAGGTCGTGAACCGCCTGCGTCCCAAGCTCAATGCCGTGTCGGGCGCGCGCCTTTTCATGCAGGCCCAGCAGGACCTGCAGATCGGCGGGCGGCAGTCGGCGGCCGAGTATCAGTACACGCTCACGAGCGACGACGCCGACGCCCTCTTCACCTGGGTGCCGCGCCTCGTGGACGAGCTGAACAAGCACCGCGGCCAGATGTCGGATGTGAACTCGGACCTGCAGCAAAATGGTCTGGAGGCCTACATGACGGTGCAGCGCACGACCGCCAAGCGCTACGGGTTCGACCCGAACCAGGTGGACAACGTGCTCTACGACGCCTTCGGCCAGCGTACCGTTTCGACCATCTACAACGCGATCAACCAGTACTTCGTCGTGATGGAAGTGGCGCCGCAGTACTGGCAGTTTCCGCAGTCGTTCCAGGACATCTGGCTGAGCACGGCGGCCGGCAACGCGAGCGGCGCCGCGCAAACGCAGATGCCGTCGAGCGTCATCTCGGGCGTCACGCCCTTCACGGCCGTGACCACGACCACCACGGCGGGCGGCAACACCAACGAGCGCAACGCCAACGCGGTGGCCAACCAGCAGAACAACGCGATCGCCAACAGCAAGGGCGGCAGCTCCAGCGGCAGCGCGGACAGCACGGCCGCCGAAACCATGGTGCCGCTCATGGCGCTCATGGACTGGAAGACGCGCCATACGGCCACCCAGGTCAATCACCAGGGCACGGAAGTGGCGGGCACGATTTCGTTCAATCTGCCCAAGGGCGGCTCGCTTTCCGAAGCCGGCACGATCATCGAGCAGGCCGAGCGCGACATCGGCATGCCCGCCTCCATCCACGGCGCGTTCGCGGGCGCGGCGCAGGCCTACGCGCAGTCCATGGGCGTCGTGCCGCTGCTCATTCTCGCCGCGCTCGCCGTGGTCTATATCGTGCTGGGCGTGCTGTACGAAAACACCATCCACCCGCTCACGATTCTCTCCACGCTGCCTTCGGCCGGCATCGGCGCGATTCTCGCCATGCTGATCTTCGGCACGCCGTTCTCGGTGATCGCGATGATCGGCATCATCCTGCTCATCGGTATCGTGAAGAAGAACGGCATCATGATGGTCGACGTCGCCATCCAGTTGCAGCGCAACGAGGGCATGGAGGCGCGCCGCGCGATTCACGAAGCCGCCGTGGTGCGCCTGCGCCCGATCATGATGACGACCTTCGCGGCCGTGCTCGGCGCGCTGCCGCTCGCCATCGGCATTGGCCAGGGCGCTTCGCTGCGCCAGCCGCTCGGCGTGACGGTGATGGGCGGCCTGCTCCTGAGCCAGGTCTTTACCCTGTACACCACGCCGGTGATTTACCTGTTCCTCGACCGCCTGCGGGCACGCCTCGCGCGCTGGGCCGCGCGCCTGCCGTGGAATCGCCAGGCCGATGAGAGCGCATCATGATGAAGACTCGCCTTAATCCAACGCTCATGCGAATGCTGATCTCCGTCCCCGCAAGCGCCGCCACGCGCGCGCTGCCGCTCGCGCCCCTCACCGCCGCGCTGCTGCTCGCGGGCTGCATGGTCGGACCGGACTACCACCGGCCGCAGGTCGCCGTGCCCGCCACGTGGAAAGAACTGCCCGGGTGGACCCAGGCCGAGCCGGAAGCCGCTCAGGGCCCGAAGGGCGAATGGTGGACCGCCTTCCAGGACCCGCTGCTCGACGAACTGGAACCGCTCGTCCAGGTCTCGAACCAGACCGTGCGGCAGAGCTACGCGAACTACCAGCAAGCGCTCGCCGAAGTGCGCGTGGCGCGTGCGAGCCTGTTCCCGACCATCGGCATCACCGGTTCGCTCGCGCGCGAGCGCTCCTCCACCGGCACGCTCAGCAGCGTGAGCAGCATCACGTCCACGCCGAGCGGCGCGCGCATCGTCAACGGCGGCACGCTCGAAGGGAACGCGAGCTGGGACATCGACCTCTGGGGCCAGGTGCGCCGCCAGATCGAGGAGCAGTCGGCCACGGCGCAGGCGAGCGAGGCGACGCTGGCGAACGCTACGTTATCCGAACAAATCGCACTGGCGAACGCCGTGATCGATCTGCGCATCACCGATGCCGATATCGACCTGCTCACGCATACCGTGCAGGCGTACACGGACTTCCTGCGCGTGGTGGCCAACCAGGACCAGGCCGGCACCGTGCCGCCGTCCGACCTGATATCCGCGCGCACGCAGCTCGAGTCCGCGCGCGCGAGCCTGATCGCCCTGGGCGTGGCGCGCGCGCAAAACGAGCACGCCATTGCGGTGCTAGTGGGCCGCAACCCCGAAGATGTCGATATCCCGCACAGCGCGCAGCTTCCCGCGATGCCCGCGATTCCCGCCGGCGTGCCCTCCACGCTGCTGCAGCGGCGGCCCGACATTGCGACCGCCGAACGGCAGATGGCGTCGGCCAATGCGGCGATCGGCGTGGCGGTGGCCGCGTACTATCCGTCGATCTCGCTCACCGCGCTCGACGGCTTCACGCAGTCGCCGCTTTCGGGCCTGCTGCACATGAGCAACTATGTGTGGTCGCTCGGCGCAAGCGCGACCCAGACGATCTTCGACGGCGGCCTGCGCAGCGGCCAGGTGGCCGCCGCGCGCGCGAGCTATGACGCGGCGGTGGCGAACTATCGCGGCACGGTGCTGACGGCGTTCCAGGGGGTGGAGAACGATCTCTCGGGGCTGCGCATCCTCGCGCAGCAGGCCGACGTGCTCGACACCGCCGTGCGCGACGCCATCCGTGGCGCGCAGATCGCGCAAAACGAATATGAGGCAGGCACCGTGGACTACACGACGGTCGCCACGGCGCTGGCCACGCAGGTGACCAATCAGCAGAGCGCGCTCAATGTGCATCAGCAGCGGCTGCTCGATACGGCTTCGCTGATCGGCGACCTGGGCGGCGGCTGGTCCGGGCAGCTGCACGATGCGCAGCATCCGGCGCGTGCGGTGACGCCGGCTTCCGACGCCGCGGCGGCGGGCGCGGGCGCGAGCGCGAGCAGTCCGGCGAACGTGGAAGCGAGCGGGACGCAGGGCGCCGCTGCGAGCCCCTGATCGAGAGAACCCGCGCTACGCGCGCGGCCGCGTTTCCGAAGCGCTCGTCACCGGCATGGCGGAGGCCGGCAGGCCGAACACGGCGTCGAAGATCAGGTTGTAGACGTAGTTGTAGACGAGAAAGAACACCGAGAGGCCGATATCCATCGCGAACGCCTCGATCAACGTCACTTGCAGCGTGAGCGCGATCATCGGCACGAGGAACACCACGAGGCCGCCCTCGAAGCCGACCGCATGCGCAATACGGCGCGCGACACTGCGGCCGCGTTTCGTCTGGCGCGCTTCCCAGCGCTCGAACAGCAGGTTGTAGACGAAGTTCCAGCCCACTGCGATCAGCGATGAAAACACCGCCGCCGCGCCCGCGCGGTCCACGCCGCTGCCCGAGAGCGAGGCGAAGCTCGTGCCGGTAATCAGGATCGCGATGCCTTCGAACAGCGTGACGTACACGATCCGGCGTTTGATACCCTGCATGGACGAATGCTCCTGATGCGGTTCCCGCGTGGCTTCGGGCCGTGTCAATCGCCGCGCTTGCTGCGAGCGCGGCGAAACCCTGCGCGAATCAACCGAGATCGGTGAATACCGAAGCCGCGGACAAGCGCGACTTCGGCAGCTTCGCGTTGAAGTCGTCGGCGCTGCGGTAGCCGAGACCGACCACTACGAGCGCGGTGAGGCCCTGCTCGCGCAGGCCCAGTTCCTCGTCGAGCGCTTTCGCGTCGAAGCCTTCCATCGGGCACGCGTCGATTTCGAGCGTCGACGCGCCGATCAGCAGCGTGCCGAGCGCGAGATACGCCTGCTTCTCCAACCACGCCGGCAGGTCGTTGCGCTCGCGATGCAGGTTCACATAGAACGAGCGCGTCTTTTCCTGAACCGCCTTCGCCTCGGCGTTGGCGAAACGGCCGTCCGCTTCTTCCTGCGCGAGCACTTCGGCGAGGTGCGCTTCGTCCATCTCGGTGCGCACGCACAGCACCACCACGTGCGAGGCGCGCGTGACCTTCGGTTCGTTGTACGCGAAACCTTCCATGCCCCTGGCGATACGCGCACGCGCGGCGTCGCTTTCGGCCAGCACGAAATGCCACGGCTGCGAGTTCACCGAGGAAGGGCTGAAGCGGATCAGCTCCTTGAGTTCGTCGATGACGGCCGCGGGAATCTTGCGGGCGGGATCGAACGCCTTGGTGGCGTGGCGGGCTTTCGCGAAGCGGGTGAGGTTCAAGCGGTTTTCTCCTTCATATGCGGTCGGCCGAGGCAAGCCCCGGCAAGGCCGACATCGTACCAGCATCGTGCGCCGGCCGCGGGGCGGTCTGCGCGCCCAGCGCGCCTGCGCTATGCTTGAAGGCTGCCATCGCCGCGACGGCTCAGCAGCCACGCGCCGCCGCCCGCAAGGAGACTGATCATGCGCCAGGCCATCCATCATCTGCCGGTGAGCACGCGCACGCGCGGGCTCGTCGAAATCAGCCATGAGGTGCGCGCGTTCGTGCGCGAACAGCGCATCGCCACCGGCTTGCTCACCCTCTTTTGCCGCCACACGTCGGCGTCTCTCGTCATCCAGGAAAACGCCGATCCTTCGGTGCGCCGCGATCTCGAACGTTACTTCGAGCAGCTCGCGCCCGAAGATCCGCAGCGCTACGAGCACGACACCGAAGGCCCCGACGACATGCCCGCGCATTTGCGCACGGCGCTCACGCACACGCAGCTCTGCATCCCGGTCGAGCACGGCACTCCCGTGCTGGGTACGTGGCAGGGCATCTACGTGTTCGAACATCGGCGCGCGGCGCACACGCGCGATATCGTGCTGCATCTGATCGGCGAATGAGCAGATCGGGCGCACACACGCAAATCCCGTACGCAAGCGCTATGCTTGCGTCTTTCGTTCAACCGACTCACCGAGGGTTGCCCCAAATGAAACAGTCCGCCGGATCCATGATTTCCTTCACCCGCCCTGACGGCCAGTCGCTCCAGGGTTATCTCGCCAAACCGGAAAAGACCGAAGGCGCGCCCGCCATCGTCGTGATCCAGGAATGGTGGGGCTTGAACGACCAGATCCGCGGCGTGGCCGACCGGCTCGCGCAGGCGGGCTACCTCGCGCTCGTGCCCGATCTCTATCGCGGCAAGAGCACCGTCGAACAGGAAGAGGCCCACCATCTGATGACGGGCCTCGACTTCGCGGACGCGGCCTCGCAGGACGTGTACGGCGCGGTCAACTACCTGAAGACGCTCACGGACCGCGTGGGCGTGACGGGCTACTGCATGGGCGGCGCGCTCACGCTGCTCGCGGCCACCATGGTGCCGGGCCTTTCGAGCGCCGTGGTGTGGTACGGCTTCCCGCCGCTCGAATACATCGACGCGAGCAAGATCACCGCGCCCATCCTCGGCCACTTCGCGACCCAGGACCAGGCGTTCAGCATCGAGACCGTGGCGGAACTCGAAACGAAGCTCAAGGGCGCCAGCGTCGACGTCGAGTTCCATCGCTATCTGGCCCACCACGCGTTTGCGAACGAGACCGCCGTGGGCCCGACCCGCATCCCCATCACGCAGTACGACCCGGTCTGGGCGCAGCTCGCGTGGGACCGCTCGCTGACGTTCTGGGGCCGTACGATGTGGCCGCAACGCTCGGCGCGCTGAAGCGCTGGCAGCGGCCCGCGCCACCGCGCGGATCTGTCGTAGAATCGGCGTCGCCCCGTCTCGCACGGGCGACGCCGATTTGCATTGCAGCGCCTTCGTCCCTCTCACGCTTTTCGCGGAGACTCCATGACGCCGCTCATCCTCCAGCGCCCCGCGCTTCTGTTCATCGTGCTGATCGTGGCGCTGCCGCTTGCCGCCGCGCTCGGCGCAAACGTGCTGCATAAATACTTTCCGCTCGCCGAGGAGGCGCGCGAGAACTACAAGATCGTGCAGGGCGCGACGCTCACGCTGCTCGCGCTGTTGATCGGCTTCACGCTCTCGATGGCCGTGAGCCGGTACGACCAGCGCAAGAACCTCGAGGAAGAGGAAGCCAACGCGATCGGCACGGAGTATCTGCGCGCCGAGCTTCTTGGCGGCGAAGTGGCGGCCCAGACCCAGGCGCTGCTCGCGCGCTACCTTCAGGCGCGCATCCATTTCTACGTCGCGCGAGACGCCAGCGCGCTCGAGCAGATCAACCGCGATACTGGCGAGCTCCAGACACAGCTCTGGGCGAGCGTGCGCGACGCCGCGAAGGCGCAGCCGAATCCGGTGATGGCGCTCGTGGTCGCCGGCATGAACGACGTCATCAACACCCAGGGCTACACCCAGGCCGCGTGGATCAACCGCATTCCCGTCGCCGCGTGGGCGCTGATGTTCGTCATCGCCATCTTCAGCAACCTGATGCAGGGCTATGGCGCGCAAGGCCAGGTCGGCCGGCGCGTGCTGCTGCTCGTCCTGCCCATTACGGTGACGCTTTCGCTCACGCTCATCGCCGATATCGACAGCCCGCGCGGCGGCCTCATTCGCGTCGCGCCGCTCAATCTGATGAGCCTTGCGCAATCCATGCCTGCCAATCCCTGAGCCCCGTCCCGCGATGCCGCGCGATCACACCCAAGCCCGTACAGCCATGAAAGTCATCCGTTCGAAAACCTTCACCGCCGCCCGTCCCTGGGGCGCGCTCGACATCGCCAACATGAACGGCACCACCGTGCGCCTGCACTGGACCGACCAGCCATACCAATGGCACGTCAACGACGGCGAGGAGGTGTTCGCCGTGCTCGACGGCGTGGTCGACATGCATTACCGCGAAGACGGCGCGGAGCAGGTCGCGGTGCTCGAAGCCGGCGACGTGTTCTTCGCGGGCGTGGGCTGCGAGCATGTCGCGCACCCGCGCGGCGAGGCGCGCATTCTCGTGGTCGAGCGCGAAGGCAGCGTGTAGCAGCGTGTAATCCGCGCTTCGCGGCGAAAAGACGGCGCGCGCCATTTCCACTAAACTTGGCGGCCTGACTCCACTACCGCCTTTCGATCAGACCGCGGCGCGCCAGGCACGGCCCGCGCCCCGCCGTTGAAGGACTTCAAGGACCCCGCATGAACGACCTTTCCGCCTTTCCCATCACCCGCAAGTGGCCAGCGCTTCACCCCGAGCGCATCCAGCTCTATTCGCTGCCCACGCCCAATGGCGTCAAGGTCTCGATCATGCTGGAGGAAAGCGGCCTGCCGTATGAGCCGCATCTGGTGCGCTTCGACGCGAACGACCAGATGTCGCCGGAATTCCTCTCGCTGAACCCCAACAACAAGATTCCCGCGATCCTCGATCCGAACGGCCCGGGCGGCGAGCCGCTCGCGCTGTTCGAATCGGGCGCGATCCTCATCTATCTCGCCGACAAGAGCGGCCGCTTCCTCGCCCGTGAAGGCGCGGCGCGCTACGAGACGATCCAGTGGGTCATGTTCCAGATGGGCGGCATTGGACCGATGTTCGGCCAGGTGGGCTTCTTCCACAAGTTCGCAGGCAAGGAGTACGAGGACAAGCGTCCGCGCGACCGCTACGTCGCCGAGTCGCGGCGCCTGCTCGCCGTGCTCGACCAGCGCCTCGAGGGACGCAAGTGGATCATGGGCGACGAATACACCATCGCCGACATCGCCACGTTTGGTTGGGTGCGCAACCTTGTTGGCTTCTACGAGGCCGGCGACCTCGTGGGTTACGCCGATTTCAAGAACGTCGCGCGCGTGCTCGAAGCCTTCGTCGCTCGGCCGGCGGTCGCACGCGGGCTCAACATTCCGCCGCGCGGCTAAGGCTCCCGGCGCGTCATTGCGGCGCCGCTTTCACGCGCGCCGCGACCGAGTCGGCCACTTCGGCCGCCGCGCGGTCCACGTTCTTGCGGTCGTCGGCGCGCGCAAGCACGAATTTGGCCGCCGCCACATACGGATTGAGCGCGATGGCCGCGCCGGCGCCCGGCTTCGCGTGGCTCGACTGGCTGTCGATCACCTGATAAAGCGGCTGCGGCGCCTGGGTGGCCAGGTTGTCCACGGCCACCGCCAGCTCGATCTGGCTCGCGCCCGAGCCGAAACCCACCACCGCGCGCCGCATGCTGTTGCCTTCGTCCACGCTCAGGAATACGCCGCGCACCAGCCAGCCCTGCGCAGGTAGCGGCGTGCCGCTGGGCAGGCGGCGCGCGTCGAGGCCTTTCTCGCGCAGGTCGTTGACCAGCGCATCGGCCATTTTCGTGACGACCTGATCGGCCTGCTGCTGCGGGTCACGGTGGCGCAACAGCGGTCGTGGCAGCAAGCCGCCCATGTGCTCGCGCGCACTCTCCACAGGATTCGAATCCTGCTTGACGTTGGCCGCGTCGAGTTCGAAGTCCGTCACGTAGACGAGCGGCGCGCCCGGCTGTTGAGCCGCGGCGAGCGACGCGAACGCGCACAGGCAGAGTGTCGCGACCCGCTTCCAGTTCCATTGCATTTTCATCCACGCTCCCCTAAGTTCACCTTCCGTTCATTCATGCCGTGGCCGCATGTGCGGCACGGCTATCAACCGTCGATCAGCCCGAGCCGCGCCAGGTCGCTCGCGAGCGCATCGGCTTCGACGAAGTGGCACGCCTGCAACCCCGCGTCGAGCGCGCCCGTGACGTTCGCTTCGCTGTCGTCGATGAAGAGCGTTTCCTGGGGCTGCGCGCCGAGCTGGGCAACGCAGCCAAGGTAGGTCTGCGCGGCCGGCTTGACCGCGCCGAACGTCGCCGACGCATAGACCTGCGAACCGAAAAGCCGCGCTACGGGCGGATTCAGATAGTCGAGGTGATGCGTGACGAGCGAGCAGTTGTTGGTCAGCACGGCGATGCGGCATCGCGCGGCCACGCGCTGCGCCAGCGCGAGGGCCGCCTCGTTCGGCGTGATCGACGCGCGCCGCGCCGCCAGCCACATATCGCGACCCACCTCGCATCCGAGCATCGCGCCGAGTGCGCGCAGATAAGCGTCGGGATCGAGCTCGCCCGCGTCGGCGCGCGCTTCGAGACCCGAGCCCCAGATCGCGTGACGCACCGTTGCGGGCGGCGCGCCGGTGGCGGCCGCAAGGCTCATCACGCGCGCGTCGCGATCGTAGTGGGACAGCACGCCTTCCATGTCGAACAGGACTACGCCGATCGCCGCCATCTGCCGCTCCCGCCACGAAATAATCCACTGCGATCCCACCGCGGCCCCGCCACGTCCGCAGCCGATCATACCGCCGGCCCGCGCCAGGCGGCGCACGAGTGGCACAAGCGCGGTGCGCGCCGATCGCGCCCCTAAACCGTCAATCGATTTTGGGTAAACTGGAACGCATGGACACCTGCCGTTATTGCGGAAAACTGCGCGACGAATGGGATTGCCACGGGGCAGCGTGCCGCCAGGCGATCGCGCAGGCGCTGCACCGCCAGCGCAAGGGGCTGCCGATGGTCGCGAACGTGATCCGCAACGAAATCCCCGCCGACGCCACCACCGGCCAGATCATCACCGTGCTTTCGCGCCAGCGCCAGCGTGCGCGGCGCGGCAACGAGGAACGACGCGAGCGCAAGGCGCTCGATCTCCCCGAAAGCGAGTAAGGGACCCGCCGAACCCGGTCAGCGCCCGCTCTCGTCCTCGTTCGCAGGCGCGGCAATGCCGATGCGCGCGAACGTTTCCTCCAGATGATTCACGCACACGCGCACTTTCGCGGACTGCGCGAGGCGCGCCGGGTACACGGCCCAGACATTGGCCGGCTGCGTCACGCCGGGCAGCACACGCTGCAGGCGCCCGCTCTCCAGCAATGGCGCGACATCCCACATCGAGCGCAGCACGATGCCACGGCCCGCCAGCGCCCACTGCACGGCCACCTCGCCATGATTGGTCGAGAGCGGCCCCGCCACTTTCACCGAAACCGTTTCGCCATGCGCGTCCAGGCGCCATACGCCGAACGGATGGTCGCGCTCCTTGATCGCGAGACACGCGTGTTCGGCGAGATCGGCGATCTCCTGTGGCGCGCCGCGCCGAGCGAGATACGCGGGCGCGGCGCAGAGTACGCGATAGTTCGCGGCGAGACGCCGCGCGATCAGATGGCCGGCGATCTCGTCGCCGATACGCACGTCGAGGTCGAAGCCCTCGCCCGCCACATCGACGAGCCGGTCGAACAGTTCGAGGCGCACGCTCAGTTGCGGATAACGCTCGGAAAGCCCGGCGAGCGCGGGCGCGACGAAGTTGCGGCCAAAGCCGAAGCTGCTCGACACGCGCAGCGTGCCGCGCGGAATGCGCCGCGTGGTGGAGACGTCGTCCACGAGCCGCTCGACGTCGTCGAGGATCTTGCCCGCCGACGCATAGACGCGCTCGCCCGCCTCCGTCATCGCGACGCGCCGCGTCGAGCGGTGCAACAGGCGCGTGCCGAGGCGCGCCTCGAGCACGCCCACGCGCTTGCTGACATAGGCCGGCGACGCCGCAAGCGCTTCGGCCGCCGCGGTGAAGCTCGCCTTGCGCGCGACCATGCAGAACACGCGCAAGTCGTCGAGCTCCGGCGACGCGACGGATTTCGGCGCTTTCGGTGCGTCCGGCATATGCGTCACAGCGGCGTCACAGCGCGGCGGCTACCGCTTCGCCCAGCTCGGTCGTGTTCGCCGTGCCGCCCATGTCGGGCGTGCGCGGGCCTTCCACCAGCACCTTCTCGATGGCCTGCATGATCGCGTCGTGCGCGGCCTTGTATTGCGTGTCGCCGTTGCCGAGGAAGTTCAGCATCATCGCGCCCGACCAGATCATCGCGATAGGGTTGGCGATCTTCTTGCCGAAGATGTCGGGCGCGGAGCCGTGCACCGGCTCGAACAGCGACGGAAACTTGCGCTCGGGATTCAGGTTCGCCGAAGCCGCCAGACCGATCGTGCCCGTGCATGCGGGGCCGAGGTCCGAAAGAATGTCGCCGAACAGGTTCGACGCGACGACCACATCGAAGCGGTCCGGCTGCAGCACGAAACGCGCGCACAGAATATCGATGTGCTGCTTGTCCCACTTCACGCCGGGATACGCCTCGGCCATCGCGGCCACGCGCTCGTCCCAGTACGGCATGCTGATCGAAATGCCGTTGGACTTCGTGGCCGCCGTGAGTGTCTTGCGGCCGCGCTGGTTCGCGAGTTCGAACGCGTACTTGAGAATGCGGTCGACGCCGTGGCGCGTGAACACCGATTCCTGCAACACGAACTCGCGCTCGGTGCCTTCGAACATCTTGCCGCCCACCGAGCTGTACTCGCCCTCGGTGTTCTCGCGCACCACGAGAAAGTCGATGTCACCGGGCTTGCGGTTGGCGAGCGGACACGGGACGCCGGGCAGCAGACGCACCGGACGCAGGTTCACGTACTGGTCGAACTCGCGGCGGAACTTCAGGAGCGAGCCCCACAGCGAAATGTGATCGGGCACCTTGTCGGGCCAGCCGACCGCGCCGAAATAGATTGCGTCGAAACCCTTGAGCGTGGCGAACCAGTCGTCGGGCATCATCTTGCCGTGCTGCAGGTAGTAGTCGCAGCTTGCCCAGTCGAAATGCGTGATTTCGAGGTTCAGGCCGAACTTCGCGGCCGCCGCCTCGACGACGCGCACGCCCTCGGGCATCACTTCCTGGCCGATACCGTCGCCGGCAATGGCGGCGATTTTTAATGTCTTGCTCATGTTGCGTTCTCCGTTTCTGTGCTGAATCTGTCCTGATGCGCCAGCATGCCTGAAAACCCGCCGGCGACCAGCCCCGCAGGCGTGGATAGATTCAACACGAAACGTGAATAATCGCACGAGGGCGCGCTACGGTCCATGGATGCGCCATATTCAGCACCCGGTGATTTCCTGCCGATGCCCGATCTCGCCTACACTCTCGGTTGGCTCCACCGCGCCTTTCGCTGAAACGGCGTATATCCTGATCGACCGACTTATGTTCTCGCTTTCCGACACCCTTCCCTCCGACAAACCCGCCCTCTACGAATCGCTGGCCGCGCAGGCGCGCTCGCTGATCGAAGGCGAAACCGACGTCATCGCGAACGCGGCGAACTTCGCTTCACTCGTGTTTCATTCGCTCGAAGGCCTGAACTGGGCGGGCTTTTATTCGTTCGACGGCACCGAGCTCGTGGTCGGTCCGTTCCAGGGCAAACCGGCGTGCGTGCGCATTCCCCTGGGCAAGGGCGTATGCGGCACGGCGGCGGCCACGCGGCAAACGCAGCTGGTGCCCGATGTGCACGCGTTCGCGGGCCACATTGCATGCGATTCGGCTTCGCAGTCGGAAATCGTCGTGCCCCTCGTCACGCCGGACGGCGAGCTGATCGGCGTATGGGACGTGGACAGCCCGCATCTCGCGCGCTTCGACGAAGAGGACGCGAAAGGCATGGAATTGCTGTGCCGCACGTTCGTCGAGTACGGCATGAAGCGTCGCTAAGCGTTGTCAGGCGCACGACGTGCCGTGGCTCACCGACGAAGGAGAAACTCCGCATCATGCCGAGTGGGCGACGTAAATCGCTCGACACCTACTCAGGATGCCGAATCGTCTGACGCATTCGCCTTGACGAAGTCGACGAACGCGCGCAGCGGCGCCGGCAGGTGCCGCCGCCCAGGGTAGTAGAGAAACGGCCCCGGAAACGACACGTCCCAGTCGTCGAGCAGGCGCATGAGCGCGCCGCTGCGGATATGCGGCAGCAACATCTCTTCGAACAGATACACGATGCCGACGCCATCGAGCGCCATGTTGATCAGCAGGTCGAGCGCCGCGCCGGGACGCACGACGAGCGGCGTGGGCGGGTCGAGGCGCAGCACCTCGCCGTCGCGTTCGAAATGCCAGAGCGGCATCGCCCCGCCCGCGAACTGCACGCGCAGGCACGCGTGGTCGAGCAGCTCGCGTGGGTGGTCAGGCCGCCCGCGCGCCGCGAGATACGCGGGCGAAGCGACCGTCGCGAAGCGCTCGACGCGCGGACCGATGGGAATCGCGATCATGTCCTGCTCCAGCCGCTCGTCGTAGCGGATTCCGGCGTCGCAGCCGATCTGCAGCACGTCGACGAAGCCGTCCTCCACCACCACCTCGACGCGGATCTCGGGATACGCGCGATGAAACGGCGCGAGCACGCGAGGCAGGATGGTGCGCGCCGCGCTCGCGGGCACGTTGAGCTTGAGCGTGCCCGCCGGCTTTTCGCGGTAGCCGTTGAGCACGTCGAGCGCCGCTTCCATCTCGCTGAAAAGCGGTGTGATCGATTCGAGCAGACGCTGCCCCGCCTCGGTCGGCGCGACGCTGCGCGTGGTGCGGTTCAACAGTCGCAGCCCGAGCTTCGCCTCCAGTCTGCGCACCGCGGCACTCAGGCTCGACGCCGAAACGCCGCCCACGCGCGCCGCATCGCGAAAGCCGCCCGCGCGCGCCACCGAAACGAAAGCGGCCAGATCGTTCATTTCCATCGGCATGGTTCACCCCACATTGTTCGATTTTCCGCACAGCCTGTACTGATCAGATGGGATTATCGGACAATTCGAAGGCGTCCATACTGCGGACATTCGTCAACCGAGGAGTACGCAATGCCGAACCGCAAACCCACAAGCACCTATGAACTGGCCGGCCGCCAGGTAAGCCGCATGGGCTACGGCGCCATGCAACTGGCAGGTCCCGGCGTGTTCGGGCCCCCGAAGGACCGCGCGCAGGCCGTCGCGGTTTTGCGCGAGGCGCTGGAGCTGGGCATCGATCACATCGACACGAGCGACTTCTACGGCCCGCACGTGACGAACCAGATCATCCGCGAGGCGCTGCATCCGTATGCGCCGAACCTCACGATCGTCACCAAGGTGGGCGCCGTGCGCGACGACAAGGGCGCCTGGCTGCCGGCACTGGAACCCGCCGACATCGAGCGCGCCGTGCACGACAACCTGCGCAACCTGGGTCTCGACGCGCTCGATGTGGTCAACCTGCGCATCATGGGCGACGTCCACAAGCCGTCCGAAGGCCCCGTGGAAAAACAGGTCGAGGCGCTTGCCCGTCTGCGCGAGCGCGGCCTCGTGCGCAACGTCGGCATGTCCAACGCCACGGCCGCGCAAATCGCGGCGGCGCAGCGCCTCGTGCCGATCGCGTGCGTGCAGAACCACTACAACCTCGTGCACCGCGACGACGACGCCCTGATCGACGCCCTGGCCGCGCAAGGCATTGCCTACGTGCCGTTCTTTCCGCTCGGCGGCTTTACGCCGATTCAGTCGTCGGCGCTTTCGTCGGTTGCCGCACGCCTCGAAGTCACGCCGATGGCGCTCGCGCTGGCGTGGCTCCTGCGGCGCTCGCCCAACATCCTGCTGATTCCGGGCACGTCCACGCTTTCGCATCTGCGCGAGAACGTGGCGGCCGCACAGCTCGAACTGGAAGACGACGTGCTCGCTGGACTTGACGCCATCGGCAGCAACGGCAACGGCGGCGGCGCCCACGCCTGAGCGCGAGGCACCGCGCCGTCATGCCACTTCGGCCATCTCCAGCTTGTTCGCCAGCGCGTCGCGGATCAGCGCGACCGGCCGCACGAGGCGCCCAGGCAGCGCCCCGTGTACGAGCCACACATTCAGGCCCGAGCGGAAGTCGGTCGCGTCGATGATCTGCAGCTGGTCGCGCAGCGGGCTGCGTGCGAGCGCCTGCGGCGCGGCGAGCCCGACGCCCATGCCGCGCGCGACCAGCGAAAGCTGCAGTTCCGAGCCGAAGGCCTCGACCGCGACGTTGAACGGCAGACCCGCCATGCCCATGGCACGGCTCAACGCCGAGCGCATCCCGCAGCCGTCCTGGTTCAGCACCCACGGATGGTGCGCGAGCGCGGCGAGCGTGGTGGGCTCGTCGGGCAAACCAAACGAGCGCGCCGCGACCACGAGGGTCGGCGTGTAGCCGAGCTGGGTCGCGACCACGCCCTCCGGCGGCGACACCGCGGCGGGCAGCAGGATCACGGCCGCATCGAGTCGTGCGCGCTCGACCTCGTCGAGGAGGCCTGGCGACCAGCCCGCCCTCACGCGCAGCGTCAGCTTGGGAAACTCACCGCGCAATTGATCCACGGGCTGTTCGAGCGCCAGTTCCGAGAGAAACGGCGGCACGCCGAGCTTGAGTTCGCCGACCGGCTCGCTCTCCGGCGAGGCGACCGACATCAAGTCGTCGACGGCGCGCAGGACCGAGCGCGCGAGGCCATACACCTCGTTGCCCGCGGCCGTGGGCTTGAGGGGCTTGCTCTGGCGGTCCAGAAGCTCGATGCCGAGCGTCGTCTCCAGGTTCTGCACGCGGCGCGTGAGGCCCGGCTGCGTCAGGAACAGCCGCTCCGACGCCCGCACGAGCGAGCCGCTTTCCACCACCGCCACGAAGGCTTCCAGATCTCGGGTGTTCACAATAACTCCGCATAAAGATTATCGCGATAATTCAATTGTCGCATAACGTGCCGCTCCCTACGATACGTGAACTTGCCACGTTGCGGAGCCAATCGATGGAGCACCCTGCTGAAACCTGTACGCGCGTGATGGCGCGCGAAGCCACCCCCGCGAGCCACGCTAGTCACGCCACTCTCACGCTGCCGATGACGCTGTTCTTCGCCGCCGCAGTCGGCGTGATCGTCGTCAATCTGTCTGCGGCCCAGCCGCTCGCCGGGCTCGTGAGCCATTCACTGCAGTTGCGCCCGGAATTCGTCGGCGCGGTCGCCATGCTGCCGCAGCTCGGCTACGCAGCCGGCCTGTTGCTGCTCGTGCCGCTCTGCGATCTGCTCGAAAACCGCCGCCTGATTTTCCGCACGCTGCTGGCGTGTTCTGTCTTTCTGGCCCTCGCGGCGCTGGCGCGCTCGGGCCCGCTCTTTCTCGCCGCGGCGTTCCTCGCGGGTGCGACCTCCAGCGTGATCCAGATGCTCGTGCCGATGGCCGCCTCGATGGCGCCCGAAAGCCAGCGCGGGCGGGCCGTGGGCAACGTGATGAGCGGCCTGATGCTGGGCATTCTGCTGTCGCGGCCGCTCGCGAGCCTGATTGCGGGAACGCTGGGCTGGCGCGCGTTCTACGGTATCGAAGCGGTGGCGGATGCCCTGCTCGCGGTGGTCCTCTTTCTGCGCACGCCGCACCGCATGCCGAGCGTGACTGCGCGCTACGCCGGTCTGCTCTATTCGCTCTGGACGTTGCTGCGCACCGAGCGCGTTCTGCGGCGCAGCGCCTTCCTTGCGGCGCTTGCACTGGGCGCCTTCTCGGCGTTCTGGACCGCGGTCGCCTTGCTGCTTTCGCAGCCGCCGTTTTCGCTAGGCATGAACGGCATTGCCGCGTTCGCGCTGGCGGGCGCGAGCGGCGCGATCGTCACGCCGCTCGCGGGCCGGCTGGGCGATCATGGCGCGGGGCGCGCGGTGCAATACGCCGCGCACGCGACGATGCTCGGCGCGGTCATGCTGCTGGGCGTGGCGGGCGCGGGCTGGGGCGGCTTTTCGCCCGCCGCGCATCCCGCGCTAGCGCTCGGCATGCTCGTCGTGGGCGCGGCTGCGCTCGATGCGGGCGTCATCGCCGACCAGACGCTCGGACGGCGCGCGATCAACCTGCTCAACCCCGCCGCGCGCGGCCGGCTCAACGCGATTTTCGTGGGGATGTTCTTCATCGGCGGCGCGGCCGGCGCGCTCATGGCGGGCGCGGCGTGGGCCACCGCGCGCTGGAACGGCGTGTGCCTCGTCGCCCTCGGCTTCACGGTTGCGGTCATCGCGCTCGGCTTCGTTTATCGCGCGTCGCCGGCTTCTGGCCGCTAGCGCCCCGCCCGGCGAACCAATGAAAAAGCCGCGGCTGATCCAGCCGCGGCTTTCCTGTATTTGTACTGCCACTCGCGTATCGAACACTACGAAGCGAAGCGCGCCCGACTCCCCGGTCAGCCCGTCATGCGCGCGGCGATGCGCTCACGTCTGCTGATCCGACCCATCCGCGGGCTGCGCGGTGTTGTCGTCGGCGGGCTTTTCGTCTTCCTTCTTCTCGACTAGCTGCTCGACTTCCTTGGCGCCCTCGAAACCGGCAACCGCGGCGGCTGCCTTGGTCAGGAAGCCTGCGTTCGGATCGAGCTTCTCGGCGCCTTCCACAGCAGCGACCGCACCGGCAATTTCACCCACCTTGTCCAGAATGCCCATTTCACCCCTCCAGTTGAAACCCGCTCCGGGCTGACGAGGCGATGTCTCGCCCCCCGTGCGCCGCACCTTCCATCCAGCGAGCGCGCCGCTTCATTGTGTGCCTGCTCGATGGCCGCATCAATCACTAACTCATTAATCTGACAATGATTAACGATGTTATATACGAACGTATATTGCGACGCGTCAATTGTTTAACTATAGTGAGGTTGTCTCCTCCATGTCTCCCTTGGCATGGTTCAAGCCCGCATCCGCTGCGGGCTTTTCTTTTTGCTGCCTCGCGTTTTCACCGGGCGCTGGCTCAACGCTTGCCTGCGGGCCGCGGCCTGGCTCGCGCCGTCCGCTGGCATAATCGTCCCTTCGCCGTCTTCCAGCCCTCTTTGATCTCACTTTTGCAATGAATCTGCATACCTGGTGGCTATTCCTCGTCACCGTCTTTGTCGTCTGCGCCATCCCCGGTCCCAACATGCTGCTCATCATGTCGCACGGCGCGCAGTACGGACTGCGCCGCACGAGCGCGACCATGGCCGGCTGCCTTTCCGCGCTGGTTCTGATGCTGGCCGTTTCGGCAGCCGGGCTCGGCGTGTTCCTGCAAGCGTGGCCGACCATGTTCAACGCGCTGCGCTTCATTGGCGCTGCGTACCTCGTGTACCTGGGCATCAAGGCGTGGGGCGCACCCGTGCCCGAGGCTGCCGCGGACGTTGCCGAACGTATGGCCGCGCGCCCCGTGCGCTCGCCGCTCGCGCTCTATCGCAACGGCTTCTTCGTCGGTGGCAGCAACCCGAAGGCGATCCTTTTCGCGGCGGCGCTCCTGCCGCAGTTCATCGACGCGACCCGACCGGTGCTGCCGCAGTTCGGAGTGCTCGTTGCGACCTTCGCCGTGTGCGAAGTGAGCTGGTATCTCGTCTACGCGGGTTTCGGCACGCGCATCGGCGCGACGCTCAAGAGCCGCCGCGTGGCAAAAGCGTTCAACCGCGTGACGGGCGGGGTGTTCGTCGGGTTTGGCGCGATGATGGCTTTGATTCGGCAGTAAGGCTTGCCGGGCGGCGCGATGGCCGTGACACGGGAACCATAAGACTCTAACTTCAGAGCTAACTGCTTCCCTGTTTGCAGCCCAAGCGCCTGCCTGGGCCGGAATCGCAACATATCGGTGCGTAACGCCTTACCGATAGATTCCATTTCGCTTTCCCGGACGCACGCGCCAGGTCGGCCGGCCGGTAGTCGCCGGTCTGATCTGTGGAGATGAGAAACGCTTCCACCCATGCGCAAATTAGTCTGGACTGCTACGGATATATCGTATCTGTGGCTACCCTGCTCCAGACCGAAGAGACTGGCATCGCACGTCGGCGAGGCCAGGGTTTTCCCATGTTATGCGAGTCTCGCATAGGGACATGCCACCCCCGCATCGTCCTTTTTTTGACCGCTTCTACCATCCGGTCTGACTCTGGTGTGAGGTGTGAGGCGTGATCCATCCCGCTACCAATCGAATTCTGAGTCGTGGGATCGCCCGCTTTGTTCAGTTCATCAACGAGCCGGCGAGTTCGCCGTTCCTTCCGTCTAAGGTCTCTTCCATTTGCACACGATCATGAATAAATTCGCGCACCCCGTATCGGCTCATTTTCGTACGACCATTGCCGCCGCATTGGCCATATTCCTTGCCCTTCCGCTCTATTCCGCGCCCGCCGCGGCCGCGGACGCCGAACAACAAACGAATGCCCCCGGCCAGACAAAACAGCTTCCACGCGTCATCGTGCTTGCAACCGGAGGCACGATCTCCGGAACGGCGGATGCCCGTTCCGCAATCGGCTACAACTCGGGCGAGCGCACCGGGCAGCAGTTGATCAAGGATGTCCCTGGCATCGAGAAATTCGCCACGATCTCGGCGGAGCAGATTTCGAATATCGGTTCGCAAGACATGAACGACAAGGTCTGGTTCCAGCTCGCCAAACGCATCAATGAGGTTTTTGATCGCGGCGAGGCAGACGGTGTCGTGATCACGCATGGCACGGACACCATGGAGGAAACCGCGTTCTTTCTGAAGAACGTTATCCATTCCACCAAGCCTGTCGTGCTCGTGGGATCGATGCGACCGGGCGGTGTCACCAGTGCTGACGGCCCCAATAACCTCCTCGAAGCCGTTGAAGTTGCCGCCAGCCCGCAGTCGCAGGGGCGTGGTGTGATGGTGGTCATGAACGATACGATTCATGATCCGCGTTGGATCACCAAAACGAATACCACTTCCCTTCAGACGTTTCTGTCTCCCAACGCCGGGCCAATCGGCTACGTGGATCCGGCGTCGATCCGCTTCGTTGCGCCCGTCCTCGCGGCTCGCAAGTCCTCGTACACGCTGCCCGCTGACGGACAATTGCCCCGGGTCGAGATTGTCTTCGCGCACAGCAACATGGACGCGACACAAATCGACCATGCGATCGCAGACAAGGCGAAGGGGATTGTGATCGCCGGGGTCGGCGACGGCGACGTTTCCAACGCCGCCATGCTGGCCATGCAGCGCGCTGCAAAAATGGGCGTCGTTGTCGTTCGGTCCTCGCGGGTTGGATCGGGTTTCGTGAACCGCAACGTCGAAGTCGACGATGACAAGAGCGGATTTGTCGCGTCGCTCGATCTCAATCCTGAGAAGGCCCGTTTGCTGACCCAACTGCTGATCGCCAATGGGATCACGTCGCCCGCGCAGGTCCAGGCCGCGTTTTCTGCGACTTACTGACCGAAGCCGGAGTGGATTGCGCCCGCAATGAGTCAGCGCGGGTGCAATTCGCGTGGTTGCGATCACCGACTTTCAGTGGGTCAGTCGCGATAGCGAGCGCGACCTGGTGCAACGGCACCAGCGTAAGATCGGAGCTTCCTGAAAACGGTATTTCGCGTCTCGGAAGGCGGGCCATACGTATGGAAATCAAGTGGGTCGAGGACTTCATCGCCCTTGCTCAATACCAGAGCTTTTCGCGCGCAGCGGAGTTCCGCAATGTCACGCAGTCCGGGTTCAGCCGGCGCATTCAATCGCTGGAGCAATGGGTCGGCGCGGAATTGATCGATCGCAGCAGCTTCCCTCCGGTGTTGACGCCCGCAGGTCAACTCTTCCGCGAAGTCGCGGAAGACATCCTGAATAAGCTCTTCGATACACGCGCCATCATCCGGACTGAAAAACGGATCGCAGGCAAGAGCCTCCAGATTGCCGCTGGCCACACGATTGCGCTGAATTTTTTGCCTGCGTGGCTCAAGGCGCTTTCCGCCCACTTCGGGGACGTGCGCGCGCGCGTGGTGCCGGCCAATGTGCACGACTCGATCTTGACGCTCGTGAACGGCAACTGCGAATTGATGTTCGCCTACCACCACCCTGAACTGCCCTTGCATCTCGATCCCGCGAAGTATGAGCATCTCACGGTCGGTATCGACACGCTCATGCCCGCCAGCCGGCCAAACCTGCGCTCCGCGCCGATGTATCGACTGCCAGGAACGGCTAAACAGCCGCTGCCTCACATTTCATACACCGAGACCAGTTATTTCGGCCGTTGCCTTGCAGTGCTGCTCGGTCGAGCCCCCTCTGCACCGTCCTTATTGCTCCACTATGAATCGGACATGGCCGAGGTGCTCAAAAAAATGGTCATGGAAGGCGAAGGGATGGCGTGGCTGCCGAAGAGCGCGATAGCCGCGGAACTGGATGCGGGTGAACTGGTCCCTGCAGGGCCGACGCCCTGGAATCTGGATATCGAGCTTCGGGTCTACCGCGACGCATCGAATCGCAGTGAGTTTCTCGATACGCTCTGGCAGCATCTTCGCGCGGTTGTACAGCCTGGCGTCTAGGGTATTCCCGCGTTATGCAAAATTCGCATACGCGCATGCAACAACGGCATCATCGCTTCTTTTGGCACCCCTAATATGCCTCCCAACGCTTGACCGAGGTCGCAGTCGATCTCGCTCCAGGCGTCTCTCAACGTACACCGGTCATGTCTTGACCGCCTTGCGTCACTCAAGGACAGACGGAAATGAAAAATCGCCTCACCGTTTTTATTGCCGTAGGCATGATACTGGGCGTCATTGCGGGCTACGCATGTCACGCCAGCACATCCGACCCGGCGACACTCAAAGCCATTGCAGGATACTTCTCGATCATCACGGACATCTTCCTGCGTCTCATCAAGATGATCATCGCGCCACTGGTGTTCGTCACGCTGGTGTCGGGCCTCGCCGGCATGGACAGCGGCCAGGACGTCGGCCGCATCGGTTTGCGTTCGGTGGGCTGGTTCGTTTGCGCGTCGCTGATTTCGCTCACGGTGGGCCTCGTCTTCGCCAATCTTCTGCAGCCGGGGGCTGGCCTGCACATGGTGGCCGGTGCCGGTGAGGTCGATACCGGCCTGAATACCTCGGCACTGAACTTCAGGGACGTCCTGACCCACGCCTTTCCGACCAGCCTGCTCGACGCCATGGCGCGTAACGACATCCTGCAGATCCTGGTCTTCTCCGTCTTCCTCGGCCTTGGACTGAGCGCAACGAAGCGCGACGCGCGCGTCAAGGTCGTGATCGAGATGATTGATGGCATGGTGCCCGTCATGCTGCGGGTGACGAACTACGTCATGCGGGCGGCGCCCTTCGGCGTGTTCGGTGCGATCGCCTCGGCGGTGACACTGCGCGGCCTCGACGTCATCTACACGTATGGCAAGTTGATTGGCTCCTTCTATCTGGGGCTGGTCGTGCTGTGGGCGATCCTGGTTTTGGTCGGCTATCTGTTCCTCGGCCGTCGCGTCGGCACCTTGCTCAAGGCGGTGCGCGAACCCGCCATGATCGCGTTTGCGACGGCGAGCAGCGAGGCGGCCTATCCGCGGCTGACTGAGCAGCTGGAGCGCTTTGGCGTCGACAAGAAAGTCGTCGGCTTCACGCTTCCGCTGGGCTATGCGTTCAATCTGGACGGCTCGATGATGTACCAGGCGTTCGCGGCCATCTTCATTGCCCAGGCGTTCGGGGTCAACATGCCGATCTCGCAGCAGTTCTTCATGCTGCTCGTGCTGATGCTGAGCAGCAAGGGCATGGCCAGCGTCCCGCGCGGCTCGGTGGTGGTAGTCGCGGCAGTGGCGCCGATGTTCCATTTGCCGGTCGAAGGCGTGGCCATGGTGCTTGCGATCGACCAGATTCTCGACATGGGCCGCACGATGACCAATGTGATCGGCAACAGCGTAGCTACCGCGGTGATCGCGAAGTGGGAAGGCGCGCGAGCGAGCAACGCCGCCGACTTCATCGAGGACGACGAACAGATTTTCGGCCCGGCGCATGGTGGAGCCAAATGACTTCCGATGTCGCCGGCCACAAGCGCAAGTTCGGTATTGTCGGCGGCCTGGGGCCGCTGGCAAGCGCCGATGTTTTCTTCAAACTGGTGAAGGCGACGCCCGCATCGACCGATGCCGAGCACTTCGACGCAATCTTTCAGCAGTCGCCATTTCCCAACTCGGGCTCCGGAAGCACCGCGACGACGGAACGCAAGCTGTATATCTTCGAGATGATCCGGGACTTCGAGAAGCGCGGCGTGACCACGGTCGTGCTGCCGTGCTTTCTCAGTCACACCTTCATCGACGAACTGCGCGCGAACACGCGCTTGCAGATCGTGGACATGATCGAGGCGGTTCGCAGCCATATTCGGCGCAAGTTCCCGGGTGCGAGCCGCATCGGCATACTTGCCTCCGACTACACGCGGGAAAAGCGCCTGTTTGAACGGTACTTTGCGCCCCTCGAGTTCGAAGTCATCCACCCCCGATGCGATGAACGCTTCGATCCGGTTACGGAAGCGGTATATGGATCGGATGGCATCAAGAGCGGGAACCTGGGCGGGCGTCCGGTCGAGCTATTGCGCGAAGCTTGCCGCGACCTGGTCGAGCAAGGTGCCCAGGTGATCGTGCCCGGCATGACGGAAATCGCCCTGGTCGCGGATGAAATCGGCCCGCTGGGCGTGCCGCTCGTCGATGCCAACCTCGCGTATGCGCAGTACGTCGTCTCTGGCGGCTACGGTTCGCCGTCTCACGCCTTCAAGGTTGGGGTCGTGGGCGGTGTGGGGCCCGCGGCGACGGTCGATTTTCTACAGAAGATTGTCCGCAATACGCCCGCCACGCGCGACCAGGATCACATCAAGCTGCTGGTCGAACAGAACCCGCAGATTCCGGACCGCACCGAGAATCTGATCGGCGACGGCGCGGACCCAACGGTCTCGCTGTACGCGACGTGCAAGCGGCTCGAGGACGGCGGCGCGGACATCATCGCCATTCCGTGCAACACTGCGCATGCATTCGTCGAGCGCATCCAGCCGTACCTCAACATCCCGATTGTGAACATGTTGACGGTCACGGTCGGCTATTTGCGCGAGACTTATCCGGCGCTTCGTGATGTCGGCGTGCTCGCGACATCGGGCACGATCGAGAGCGGGGTCTATCGAAAGGCGCTCGAATCGCAGGATCTTCGTCAAGTCCTGCCCTCCCCGGCGCTACAGGAGCGCGTAATGGAAGCCATCTACGGCAAACATGGCGTCAAGGCGGGATTGACGACGGGGCAGTGTCAGGAAGACATCGCTGCCGCCATGGAAGGACTGATTGCCGAAGGCGTTGAAGTCGTCGTCCTTGGGTGCACCGAACTCCCGCTCCTTTTGACCGGGAGTGAATTCGTGGGCAGCGGCGGCGCGCGCGTCAGGCTGATTGATCCCACCGACGTTCTCGCTCGACGGTGCATCGCGTACGCATTGTCGGCAGACGCGACCCTCGGTTGACCCGAACACTCTCCAACGGAGCAAAGAGATGTCCAATCGTTCTGAACGCATCGAACACGATCTTCTTGGCGACCTCGCCGTGCCCAACGAAGCCTATTACGGAGTCCATACGCTTCGTGCGCTCGCCAATTTTCCGATTACCGGCATTCCGATCTCGACTTATCCGAATCTGGTCAACGCCCTGGCGTATGTGAAAGAGGCCGCGGCGATAGCGAACTACGAGTTGCGCCTGCTTCCCGAGCACAAGATGAAGGCCATCGTTCATGCGTGCCAGCAGATCCGTGAGGGGGTTGTCCACGACCAGTTCGTCGTCGACGTGATTCAGGGCGGGGCCGGCACGTCGACCAACATGAACGCGAACGAGGTGATTGCCAATCTCGCGCTCGAACATCTTGGCCACGAACGAGGGGACTACGCGGTGCTGCACCCAAACGAAGATGTGAATCTTGGGCAAAGCACCAACGACGTGTATCCGACTGCGCTGAAAATCGCCACGTATATGGGCATCGCGCAACTGGTCGATGCGATGGGCGTCTTGCGCGAATCGTTCGAACGGAAGGCGGCGGAGTTTCGCGACGATCTGAAGATGGGGCGAACCCAGTTGCAGGACGCGGTCCCCATGACCCTGGGACAGGAGTTCAGCACCTTTGCAGTCATGCTCGAAGAAGACCAGGAACGTCTGCGGGAAGCGTCAAAACTGATTTGCGAAATCAACCTCGGCGCCACGGCGATCGGCACGGGCATCAACACGTCGCCCGACTATGCGCCGCTCGTCTGCCGCCATTTGGCCAGCGTCACGGGTATCCCGGTGACGACGTCGCCCAATCTCGTGGAGGCAACCCAGGACGTCGGCTCGTTCGTGCAACTGTCGGGCGTGCTCAAGCGCGTGGCGGTCAAGCTTTCAAAGACCTGCAATGACCTTCGCCTGCTATCGAGCGGCCCGCGCGCAGGCCTTGGCGAGATCAATCTGCCGCCGGTTCAGGCGGGCTCCAGCATCATGCCGGGCAAGGTCAACCCGGTCATTCCTGAGGTGGTGAACCAGATCGCTTTCGAAGTCATTGGCAATGACGTGACGGTAAGCTTTGCTGCGGAGGCCGGTCAATTGCAGTTGAATGCGTTCGAGCCGATCATTGCGCACAGCCTGTTCAAGAGCGTGGCGCACCTGCGTGCGGGATGTCTTACCCTGGCGTCGAGGTGTGTCGACGGGATCACGGCCAATCGCGAGCGGCTTCGCTCGCTCGTCGAAAATTCGATCGGCATCGTGACCGCGCTGAATCCGTACATCGGCTATACGAATGCGACGCAGGTAGCCCAGGAAGCGCTCGTCTCGGGAAGGAGCGTCGCCGATATTGTCATTGAGAGAGGATTGCTCACGCGGGCGCAACTCGAGGACATTCTCAAGCCAACGATGCTGACGCAGCCGAGGCATCACCTGCCGCTTGCATAGCTACCGTACGCCGCCAGTCGAACACCGCCAGCATCCGGATGAAGTCCAGCGCGTTCATGCAGCTGGACGGCCAGCCACCGTATGGCTAATTGCGACCTTGCAGACGGTAGAGTTCGTTGGCGCGCGTAAGATGGGCGCGCATCGCCTCCTCGGCGGCATCACCGTCACGGGCGGCGATCGCATCGACGATGCGTTGATGCTCAGTGAGCGTCAGTTCCTCAACGCCTGGCGCGCGCACGAGCGGCTGGTAGTATTCGCCCGCCCACCGGAACAGCGACTCCACGATCGAGGGAAAAATCGGGTTGCCGCTGATCTTCGCAATTTCGCGGTGGAACGCCATGTCCCTCTCGATGAATTCCGCGAGATTGACCATGGACGCGCGATGCTGCGCCACGCTTAACTGAAGCCGTGCGACGTCCTCTTCAGTAGCCCGCTCGGCTGCCATGCGCGCAGTGCCGGTTTCCAGGAAGAGCCGCGCATGCTTGAGGTGCTCGAGCATGTCGGGCTGGGTGCGCAGCAGATGCAGCGCGCCACCGGCGATCTGGGCGATCAGGCGGTCTGCGGTTGGCACGACCACGCGGGCGCGCTCACCATGCACGATCTCGACGATGCCGGAACGCTCCAGCGCCTGCAGCGCTTCGCGCACCGCCGGGCGCCCGACGCCGTATATCTCCATCAACTCGCGCTCGGACGGCAACTGCGCGCCGGGCGCGATCTCGCCCGCACGAATGCGTTCCATGAGCCGGTCGACGACTTCCTGGTATAGCTTGCGACGTGGAATGATCTCGCCCATTGCAGTGGTACTGTAAACGTCTGGTGTAATGACAATACCACACCGCGCCGCCGGCCACCACGTCACAGCCGGCTCACTTCGCCTGCCCTTCGCGTACGGCGCCAAAGAAGTCGGCCTGGCCGATCTGTCCGCCCTTGAGCACAATTTCGAGACCATCGCGCCCGGCAGCGCTCGACCACGCCCGGCACAGCGGCGCACCGGGCGCCACGCCCGCCGCCACACTCAGCGCGTCAATGCCGAGCGCGCTGGCGACCTCGCCCGAACTGTCACCGCCTGCAACGACCACACGCGAGACGCCGGTGCGATCGAGCATGTGCCGCATCACCTCAGCGAGCGCACGGCCCACCTCGCGGGCAGCGTCCTGGCGCGTGCGTCCGGAGCGCCGCGCAATCTCGTCGAAGCCGCGCACGACCGGGTCGTCCGGGCCTTCCGCGCTGTGGACCAAGGCGCTGCTTCCGCTGACGATGGCTTGCGTAGCCGCACCGGCCGCCCGTTCGATTTCAGCGGGTCCGGCCTGCGGATCGAGAGCACGCGTGAGGTCGAGCCGATCCACGTGAAAACCGTGCTGGCGTGCCCAGCCAATCTGTGCCGCGGTGACAGGTGAACAACTGCCGCTCACCACGCCAATTGCCTCGACCGGGCTCGCCGCGGGCAACGACGGCGTAGCAGGCAGCCAGCCGCGCGAGTGCCAGTACGCGGCAAGCGCATACTGGAGGCCCGATGACGAGGCCGTGAACACCCCTTCGCCGCGCGCTTCCCAAACGAGGCGGCCCGCTTCTGCCAACGTTTCGTCGTCGAGCACATCGATCAGCACGACGGGGGTATCGTCCGCGCATAGCATGCCGACGCGTGCGGCGCCCTCCCCGGCGCGCAACTGAAGCATGTCGACGAGTTCGATGCGGCGCGCCGTCTGCCGCGCGAGATGGCGGCGCAGATCCGCTTCGTCCATCGGCGTCACGGGGTGGCGCGCCATCGTCGGATGACGGTCGAGGCGATAGCCGACGCCGTCGACGGCTGCGAAGAGATTGCCGAACACCTGGTAGCGTTTCAGGCGCGGTGCGCCGATCACCATGGGCGACCAGCGCCCCGGTATGTGCTGCGCGCCGATGTCGATCGCGGCGCCAATCGAACCGACCTCAGGCGACGAATCGAACGTGGAGCACACCTTGTACTGCAGCACCGGTGCGCCGAGCGCGGCGAGGCTCGAAAACGCATGTGGCAGCGTTTCGCGCATCCACGCCGTGCTGCGGCCGCGCGACGATCCCGCAATGCCCACACAACGCGCCTCGGGAAAACGCGCGAGCGCCTCGGGTGTTGGCGTGTCGAGAAAAAGGACGGTGGGGATGCCCGCGGCCGTCATGGCCTCCATCGCATCGGTCGACCCCGTGAAGTCGTCGCCGTAATACGCGAGCAGCAGGCCCTCGGGCAGGGACGCGTTGTTTGCTTCAGCCATACCGCGGCTCACTTCCAGAAGCCGAGCGCCGCGCGCAAGGACGGATGCCTTTGCGCGTGCTGCTCCAGCGGTACCCCTTCGATGGCGGCGCACCAGGCTTCGCGCAATGCATCGACGCCCGCGGCCACGCCCTGCGGGTGTCCGAAGATGCCGCCGCCCGCCGTGTGGATGAGATCCGCGCAGCCGAGTGCGGCGTAGGTATCGGCGGCCTGCAGGCCGGTCTGCCCCGAGCTGAAAACAGGCATGGCCGGCATTGGGGCGCTTGCCATCACGGGCGCGAGCACGGCGCGCGCCGCGCCGATCACGCTGTCGTCGGGTTCGCTGAACTTGTTGCGCAGGCCGTTCACGTGCATGTGGTCCGCTCCGGCGAGACGCCAGATCATCTGCCACGGCGCGTAGTCCCAACCGAGCGCCGGACTGCGCGAGAGGTAGCCCCACCCCGCCCGATGCGCGTGGATGGGCAACTGCGAATGCCGCCGCAATTCATGCAGGCCCACGATACCCACCGAATTGAGCACGGCCATTACGCACGTTCCGCCATGCGCGAGCACGAGATCGTGGCGGCGGCGCATCTGGTCGAGGTCGCCCGTGAGATTGAACGCCACCATCGCCTTCTTGCCGGTGCGCTCGGCATGGTCGTTGACCACGCGCATCACCGCCTTCACACGTTCGTCGAAGGGACAATGGGAGCCGTCGGCCTGTAGTTCGTCATCCTTGATAAAGTCGATGCCGCCCTGCACGAGCTCGCGCACCTGCTGCGCGGTTTGCTCGGGCGAGAGCCCCACGCTCGGCTTGATGATCGTGCCGATCAGCGGACCGTGCGCCACGCCCGTGAGTTGCCGCGTGCCTTCGATGCCGAACGCCGGCCCCGGATAGGCCGCCGCGAACGACTCTGGCAGTCGCAGCCCGGTGAGCCTCAAGCCCGACACCTGGTGCAGCTCGAACAGGTTGCCTGCAACGGTCGACATCAGATTCGGCAGCGACGCGCCGAAATTCTCGATCGGCCACGAGAGTTCGAGCGTGCAGCGCGTGTAGGTGTCTGAGCGCATGCCGCCGGGCAGGCTCGGCGCATCCGCGGTTTCGAGCACGTCGAGGCGCTCGACACGCGCGCCCGAGCGCGCCTTCAGCTCGGGTGTTTCGTTTGGCAGTGCGACGAAAGTGCCGCTCGACTGCTCTCCGGCGATGACGTCGGCGGCACGCCGCGGATCATCGCCGGTTTCCAGCCAGTAAGTCGCGTGAATACGTTCGGTCACGGTGTGCTTCCTGTTTCGGGTCAGGTGATACGGCGAATGCTCTCGGCGATCTCGGCGCGGTCGAACACGCCCTTCCAGTCGTCGCGCATAAGGCGCGGCTTGCCGAATTCGATCGCCTTGTTGCAGGCGTCGGAGAACGCGCCGGGTATCTCGTTGAAGATCACCGCGCTCAGGATGTTCATGTGGCCGAGCAGGAAGTCGCGCGCGGCTTCCTTGGGCACACCGCGCTGGATGGTCTCGTCCATCGCTTCGCGCATCACATACAGGAGCGTCGCGCAGACCGTTTCGGAGAGGCCCGGCTCGAGCATGGCCATCTGGTCCACACTCAGGCGATACGAGCGCAGGATCGGCGCGTAGATGGTTTTCGCCACGTCTTCGCCGAGATCGAACGCCTCGTCCGGGCCCTGCATCAGCGCGCTCGTGATCGACTGCTTTGCGTATGCGCCACCGAAATGATCGTGAAGTGACTTTTCATCGACATCGTAGTTAAAGATGATCGGATGGCACGGATGCGCCACGAAGTACGTGAGATCGGGCCGCTCCGGCAGATGGCCCGCGAACGGCGCGGCGGCGTCGAGCGTCATCACCATCGTGCCGGCCTTCAGCATGGGCGAGATCTCGTGGCTCAGCTTGCCGATCAGCGTATCGGGCACGGCGAGGATGACGACGTCGGCGCTATCGAGCGCCGCTTCGACCGACACGCAGTCAATGTTCAACTCGTCCTTGAGTCGCTTGCGGCCCGCCTCGCCGACTTCGACGTGCGCCACGCGGTAGTCCGACTTCTGCAGGTTGCCCGAAAGGCGAAAGCCCATCTTTCCGCCCGCGCCAAAGAGCGCAATTTTCTCTTTCATGCTCATCCTCCTTGCAAGGTCCGTGAGTCCAGGTTCGATCAGTTCGCGGCGAGCGTGCGCGCGCCCTCGCCTGATGCGCGCGGTTCGCGGGCAAAGGCCAGCGCGAGCACCGCGCTCAGCAGCATCAGTGCGCCGACGACGAACATCGGCGCGTGGTAAGAGCCGGTTGCATCGTGCATGGCGCCCGTCACGTAAGGCGCGACGAAGCCCGCCACGTTGCCGACCGTGTTGATGAGCGCGATGCCCGCGGCGGCGCCCGCGCCCGAGAGCGAGCGGGCCGGCAGCGTCCAGAAGCACGGCAGCGCGGCGAACACGGCGCAGGCCGTCACCGTGATGACGGCAATGCTGGCGGCCGGCGACTTCATGTAGAGCGCGAGCGGAATGCTCAGAGCGCCGAGCAGCGCGGGAATCCCGACGTGCCAGCCGCGCACGCCGCGGCGCGTGGCGTCGCGGCTCCAGACGAAGAGTGCGATGGCGGCCGGCAGATACGGAATGGCCGTAATGAGCCCCTTCTGGAACACGTTGAAGTGCGTGCCGAACTGCCCTTCGAATCCGCCGATGATGGTCGGCAGGAAGAACGCGAGCGCATAGAGGCCGTAGACGAGCCCAAAATAGATCAGCGAGAACATCCACACCCGCGGGCTCAGCAGGGCCGCGCCCGCATGCGCGCCGTGGCTCGCGGCGCCCTGCTCTTTTGCGCGCGCCTCGGCTTCGATTTCCGCGGTGAGCCATGCCTGTTCGTCGCGTGTGAGCCAGCGCGCCTGGGAGGGACGGTCGCTCAGATAGAACCACGCGATCACGCCCACCACGATGGCCGGCAAGGCCACGCCGATGAACATCACGCGCCACCCCGCCAGCCCGAACCACCCATGCGCCCCGATGAGCAGCGCGGCGAACGGCGCGCCGATCACGATGGTGAGCGGCTGCGCCAGATAAAACAGCGCGAGGATATGGCTGCGATGGCGCTGCGGCACCCAGTTGCTGAGGAAAAGGATCGCGCCGGGGAAAAAGCCCGCCTCCGCTACGCCCAGCAGGAAACGCAGCACATAGAGCGAGGTCGCGCTGTCGACCCACGCGAGCAGGAGCGCGACCACGCCCCACGTCACCATGATGCGCGCGAGCCAGCGGCGCGCGCCGTAGCGATGCAGCGCCAGGTTGCTCGGCACTTCGAGAAAGATGTAGCCGATAAAGAACACGCCCGCCGCGAAACCGAACTGCGCCGCGTCGAGACCGAGGTCGTGCGCCATGCCGTTCGGGCCGGCAAACGAGATCGCGGTGCGGTCGAGGAAGTTGATGAAGAACATCAAGGCGACGAACGGCACGAGGCGCAGCGAGACCTTGCGGATCGTCGGACGTTCGAAAGCGGATTCGGCTTTTCGTGAAACGGCTTGCATGCATTGGCTCCCGCGAGATGATCCGCAACAGATCATATGTGCTGGTGTGATGAGTAGACCACTATGACGGAACGACAACACCTGGTATTTCCACCGACGTGCCTGCACGCCCCAGCGCTTATGAGCCGCGAACGCTGCGCCTACACCACGCGCGAAGACGCGAACACACAGGCAAACGGACGCAGCGTTACCGGAACACCGGGCGACAGCGTCCACGGCGTGGGCGCGCCGGGTCGTCCGCTCAACGTGCATTCGTCGAGGCTCGTCGCTTGCAGTGACGTGGGGATTGCCTCGTTGAATTCGAGCCGAACCTCGCGTGGCTCGCTCGTCAGATTGGCCAGCACGAGTTCGATCGCGCCGTCTGCGTGGCGTGCTGCGAGACACGCGATACGGGCGGCAGTGCCGCTTCCCGTGACGCGCAAGCGCGCCGCTCCCGCCACGCGAGCCAATGCCTTCGCGACATCGAGAACCGCATAGCGTGCGGGCGTGTCGCCTTCCACATCGGCAAGCCCGCGCGGCCCCGTCAAGGCGCCGAGCGTGAGTGCTTCGATTCCCGCGCCTTCGAGCGCAGCCGCGTACCCGGCGAGCCAGGCCGCGCCGAATAACGCGCGCTGGCGCGGATCGTTGGCGGCCATGGCGACGCGTTCGCCTGCGGGATTCGGCATCACGCGCGAACCGTACGGGTTCTGCCGCATGCCGATCGAGACCGGCCCGATCGCGTAGGGCTGCCCGCCGATCAGCGCGCGGCACGAGCGCGTGATGTGGGGAATGGCTTCGAGCGTCTGCATCACACTGCGGTCGTCGGCGGCGTGCACGATGGGGCACGTCGCGTGGGTAACCCAGTCGACCATGTCGAGCGGCGGCCGCTTGCGGTTCAGTTCCGTGAAATAGCTCAGCATGCCGCCGCCAAGGCGCAGCTTGGGGAACGCACGGCGCGCCTCGCGATAGACCTCGTCGAGCGCGGGGCACGGCGGGCTCACGCTGCCCGGCGGGTTCGACTGCCGATGCACAGCCGGGCTCACGACGATGCCCGTCAAGGCGAGGCCCGCCTGGTCGATCTGGGCAGCGAGGCGCGAGAGTTCCACAGGCGGCGCCTCGACGCCGGGCAATGCAAACTCCAGCACGGCTGCCACGCCGCTTTCGCGCTGCAACTGCGCAAAGCGCCCAAGCTCGGCCACGCCATCGCCCGCAAGCGGGTCGAAGCCCAGCGTCAATTGCTGCGGCCCGAGTTCGGCAAGCAACGAGAGATTCGCGAGCGCCGCCGCGGCATCGTGTGCGGCGATCGCTACGCCGATCGCCGGCATGGTTTCGGGCAGCGCGGAGTCAGCGCCCCCGATTTCGATCGTGAGTGCGCCAGGCTCGCGCGGCTTTTGCGCCGCCTTCGCCACATCGTCCGCCGCGCTCACGCTCAGCGTCACCGTCTGCGCGAACGTCGCGCCCTTTTCCAGCGTATAGGGCCAGGGTAGTTCGAGCGGGCGTGAGTAGGTCTTGAACGACGCATCGGACCAGTTGCGCTGGTCTTCCATCTCGAACACGTCGCCCGTGAAGGCGCAACGCACCGTCAATCCGTTCGGCAGATCGTGTTCGATTGCCGCGATGTCCTTGAAGGGCTGCCACGGATCGATCAACGCCGGGAAGGCCGCGCTTTCGCGACTGCCATCGCCGTGCTCCACACGCGCAGGTGCGCCTGCTACGCTGTCGATGGGATGCAGCACGCAAAACCCGCAACGCGCCGCGAGAAACTCGGAATACACGGTGACGGCGCTGCGAAACGAGAGCGCGCCATGGCCAGAGCCATCGATGGCAAGTGCAAAGCGGAGCGCAGCTCCGTCCGGATTCGCGCAGCGCGCGTCATACGCGACGTGAAAGCCGCCCGCCGTCTCTTCGACGTCGATGCGTTCGATGTCGGGGCGGCACGTGCCCCAGTCCTTGTCCCGCACGAGAAACGACACGGCGCGTATGACTTCGGTGCCTTGATAGCGGATGTCATGCAATGCGCCGTCGATCAGCCACGCCGACCACGGTCCCGCTTCGAGGCGGCGCGCCGGTGTCACCGGCTGCTCCGTGCCGTAGTAGACCGCGCTGTTGATACCCGCGCTCATGACGCCGCCTCTCCCGGCACGACGCTGCGCCCCTCGCGCGCCGAAAGATACGTGGCCTCCACAAGTTCCAGCGTACGCAGATTGTCGCGACCGCTCGTGGCAGGCTCGACGCCGCGCCGCAGGCAATCCACCCAGTGCGCCTGAATGCTGGACACGCTGCCCTGGATCGCCACCCAGGGCTCGCTCGTCCACGAGAGCGCACGCGGTGCGACGTTGCGCAGCTCCGTACCTGTACGCGTATGGATCTGCAACTGGTAGTCGGCGAAGAGCCGCAACGAACCCTCGGCGCCGTCGATTTCGATGAGCGTCTGTGGAAAAAGCTCGCGCGGCAACTGCGTCGCGTAGCTGCAATCCACCACGCTGCTCACGCCGTTTTCATGCGCGAGCAGGATCGTCGCGACGTCTTCGCCGCGAATCGAAGGGTTCACGCGCGCGGTCGTTGCGCTCACACGCGCCACGTCGCCGAACAGGAAGCGCGCGATATCGAGAATGTGTATGCCGAGATCTTCGACGATAAAGCGCTCGCCCTGCGCCAGATAGGGTTGGCCGCTAAACACATCATAGGCAGAACGAAACGACACGCGGCCCCAGAACGGCTGCCCGATCGCTCCCTCGCGCAGCGCCCTTCCGACGGCCTGGATCGCGCTCTGCCAGCGAAAGTTTTCATGAACCATCAGCGGCACGCCGGCCTCGTGGCACGTTTGAACCATCGCGCGCGCATCGTTGAGCGTGGAGGCGAACGGCTTCTGGCAGATCGTGGCCACGCCGGCCGCCGCCGCAAGCTCCACGAGCGCGCGGTGACTCGGCACAGTGGTCGCGATATCGATGAAATCGAGCCGCTCTTCGCGCAGCATCGTCGCCGCGTCCGTGTAGCGCCGCTCGATCCGAAAGCGCTCGCCGACCTCGTCGAGACGCGCGCGGTTGGCGTCGCACAGCGCGACGATCCGTGCGCCGTCGATGTCCTGCCATGCATGCAGATGATTGAGCGAGAAGAATCCGCAGCCGATCAACGCGCCCTTCAATTGCGCCGGTGTTGCACTCATCGGTCACGCCCCCGTTGCAGCCTGTTTTTGCAGCGCAAAGCGTTGCTGCGCGCGCCGCTGGATCTGGTCCACGACCACCGCCGCCACGATGACGACGCCCTTGATCACCGTTTGCCAGAACGAACTCACGCCCATCATCACGAGGCCATCCGAAAGCATGCCGATCACGAACGCACCGACGATGGTGCCCCCGATCTTGCCGCGTCCGCCCGACATCGACGTGCCGCCCAGCACGGCCGCCGCGATCGCGTTGAGTTCGAATGTCTCGCCGCTCATGGGGTGCGAAGCGACCAGTTCGGACGCAATGATCAACCCGACGATCGCCGCGCAGAAGCCGGAAAACATATAGACGAACATCTTCACGCGGTTCACGCGCACACCCGAGAGCTGGGCGGCGCGCTCGTTGGCGCCGACCGCGTAGATCTGCCGGCCGAGTGGCGTGCGCGCGGCGATGTACGCGGCGATCACGCCCACCACGACCAGCAGCCATACCGTGAGCGGGATGCCGAGTATCGTCGCGCTGCCGAGAACGGGAAAGCCACCCGTGCCGTAGGCGGGATTGCCCGTGAGGTTCGGGAAGGTCTCGCCGCCCGAGGACAGCAACGCGGCGCCGCGCGCGATATAAAGCGTACCGAGCGTCGCGATGAAAGGCGCCACGTTCAGCCGCGTGATGAGCAGGCCGTTGATCGCGCCCACGAGTATTCCCGTGATGAGCGCCACGACGATCACGGCAGGCACGCTCAGGAACAATGTGTACTCGCTGCCGATGGGAATGCCCTTGAGGATGAGCCCGCCTGCCACCATGCCCGTCAGGCCCACGACCGAGCCCACCGAAAGGTCGATGCCGCCCGCCACGATCACAAACGTCATGCCGATCGCGAGGAAGGCATTGAGCGCGACGTGCCGCGACATAATGAGCAGGTTCTCGATGCTCAGAAAGTTGTGGGCGGCGAACGAAAAGAAGACCACGACCGCGAACAATGCGATGAACGTGCGCAGCTTCAGCAGCAGGAGCAGCGGCGCCTCGCCGAAGCTCGCTCCGGGTGCCGTGCTCTTGATGGCCAGCGACATGAATGCTCTCCAGATGAATACAGGCTAAATGTTGGAACCGTGACAACCGTTGAACGCGCTTGCTCAAGCCGCCTGTTCGTGCGCCGCATGGGCGGCATGCGCCGTCCTGTGCCCGACTGCGGAGGCGGCGACGAGCGCGTCCTGCGTAGCGTCGGCGGCATCGAATTCAGCGGTGACACGGCCGTTCGACATCACGAGAATGCGGTCGGACAAGGCCATCACCTCTTCCAGATCGGACGTCACGAACAGCACGCCCAGTCCCCGGCCGGCCAGGTCGCGCATGACCTTGAAAATGTCCGCCTTCGCGCCCACGTCGATGCCGCGGCTGGGCTCGTCCATCAGCAGGACTTTCGGCGTGGTCATCAGCGCACGGGCGATCACGACTTTCTGCTGGTTGCCGCCGGAGAGCGAGCTGACCGGCAGCCGCCAGTCGGCGACCTTGATCGCGAGGTCGCGAATGTAGTCGAGCACCGAGCGCTGCTCGCGCCGCGGATCGATGTGAAAACCTCGCGCATGGGCCGCGAGACTCGAGAGCGTCATGTTCTCGCCAATCGACATGATGGGCAGCAGCGCGTCGGCCTTGCGGTCCTCGGGAATGAGCGCGAGCCCCTGCGCGACGCGCCCCGCGATCGGCTTGCCGTCGAGCGCCTTGCCGTTCAGCACTACGCTGCCGGTTGCGTGAGGATGCACGCCCAGAATGCATTCGAACAGCTCGGAGCGCCCCGCCCCCATCAGTCCGTAGATGCCGACGATCTCGCCCGCGTGCAGCGACAGCGAGACGTGATCCACGAGCAGGCCACTGCCCTTGCGCGGCAGCGTGACGTCCCGCAGCGTCAGCACTTCGGCACCGCGAGAGTGGCCGACGGGGCGCGAAAAGTCCTTCGTTTCGCGGCCCACCATTTGCCGCACGATCCACGGCACGTCGATCTGCGCCATCGGTTGATGGCCCGTGATGAGGCCGTCGCGCAGCACCGTGATGTAATCGCCGATCCTGACCAGTTCTTCGAGCCGGTGCGAGATGTAGACGATCGACACGCCCTGCGCTTTCAGCTCCGCAATCACGCGAAACAGCACGGCCACTTCCGCCGCGCTGAGCGCCGAGGTGGGTTCGTCGAGAATCAGCACGCGCGCATCGTGGGCGAGTGCCTTCGCGATCTCCACGAGCTGCTGCTGCCCGATGCGCAGATCCTCGACCAGCGTGTCAGGGCTCAAATCGAGTTCGAGCCGCGCGAGCAACTCGCGCACTTTCTCGCGCTGCGCGTCGGCGTCGATATCGATGCCGACGCGCGTGATTTCGTGCGCGATGAAGATGTTCTCGGCGATCGTGAGGTTCGGAAAGAGGTTGAGTTCCTGAAAGACGATGCCGATGCCGTGGCGCAGTGCCTCTGCACTGCTGCCCGGTGCGACAGGCTTGCCGTCCAGAACCAGACTCCCGCTGGTCGGCTGCTCCGCGCCCGCGATGATTTTCATGAGCGTGGATTTTCCCGCGCCGTTCTCGCCCACAAGGACATTGACTGCGCCACGCCGCACCGAGAAGTTCACGCCCTTCAGTGCAACCGTGCCGGGATAGACCTTGGTGACGTCCTCGACCTGGAGGATCACGTCCGCATTGCAGGCATCGGTCATGACTTGCCCCCGACCGTGACCGCGAGCGGCACGATCTCCGGCTGGTCGCTCGACGAGTCGTACGAGAACGACCCCGTTACGGTAATCGGCTTGCCTTTCAGATCGTTGCGCGGCAGCGGCTTCATGACGTGATTCGCCGCGTACGCATTGAGCGCCGTGCCAAACTGCGCATACTCGATCTGGTTGCGGAAATTGCTGAATGAAATGAAATCGAGCGAATCGCGCAGCGTGGTGCCGAGCACCGTCGGCCCGATGTCGACGATCACGCTCGCCTGCCCGCTGCCGTCGACGTCCACGCCCACGGTGCCCTGGCTCGACTGCGTGTCCACGTCCACGATGGTGCCGTGCAGCGTGGTCGGAAAATTCCACGGCGCGCCATCGTCCTTGCCGCGGTAGCCGTACTTGTGGCCGGCGGCGTCGGGGTCCGCCTTGATCGCGTCGCGCAGCGTGCGATAGTCCACTGCGCGCTTCTCGATGTCGGGCACGATCTTCGTACTCCACATCGACGCCACCATGGCGTTCGGGTCGTAGCCCGCCGACGCATAGTTGTCGTGCGATCCACCCGAGCCCTGCAGGTCGCTGTTTTTCACGAGCTTGCAGCCGTGCAGCGCGCCGCTCGCCACAACGGCAATGACCGCGTACCGAAGCACTCCCATGCATAACCCCATGTGGTTACGGATGTCGTTGCGGAGCGCGCCGCGCTCCGCTCGTGCAATGCTTGTGCTGCCGATGCGCGCCTTAACGCAACGCGAACATGTCGAGCTTGCTGGCGTTCGTCTTCGTGATGAGCGAGCAGTTGATGAGCTGCTTTTCGGGCTTGCCCGTCGCGCCGGTCTTCAGATACTTGTCGGCCTGATCGACGGCGTCCGTGGCCGCCTCTGCCGCGGGCTGCAGCACCGTCGCGCGGATGTCGCCGCGCTTGATCGCGTCGCGCACGTCGTTGCTGCCATCGAAACCCACCACGATGATGTCGTTGCGTTTCGCAGCCTTCAGCGCGGCTGACGCGCCCATGGCCATGGTGTCGTTGCCGGCTATCACGCCCTTGATGTCGGGGTGGCTCTGCAGGATCGATTCCATCACCGTATAGGCTTCAGTCTGACTCCAGTTCGCCGACTGGTGCTCGACCATCTTCATGTTCGAAAACTGGTCGATCACATCGTGATAGCCCTTCGAGCGGATGCCCGCGTTGATATCCGCCTCGCGGCCGACGAGTTCCACGTAGTTGCCTTTCTCGCCCATCGCCTTGACGAAGGCGCGCGCGCCGAGCTGCGCACCCTGGTAGTTGTTCGAAACGATTTGCGAAATGGCGATACCGGTCGCGTTGATTTCCCGGTCGATCAGAAACGCGGGAATTTTCGCGTCCTTGGCCTTCTGGACTGCGGCGATGGACGCCTCCGAACCGGCGTTGTCGAGAATGATCGCCTTCGCCCCGCGGGCGATGGCGGTGTCGATGAGCTGCGATTGCTTGTTGGCGTCGTCGTCGTGCACCAGCACGATGGTGTCGTAGCCAAGCGCCCTGGCGCGCGCGTTCGCCGTGTCGGCTTCCGCCTTGAAGAAGGGATTGTCGTGAGAGGGGGTGATGATGGCGATGAGACTGGCCGCTTGCGCGGCCCCCGCCGTGCCGAGAACCGCAAATGACATCAACGTCGACGCAAGCCAACGCCTGGGTGCCTTCATGATGCTGTCTCCTGTCTGGTTAAACGCCTTTGTCTGACTACAACCAGCTGACGGTCTCGACTGCTTTGCAATACTCATCACTTATGCCGTCATGATGTCATCATACCAGTAGACGCGCGTTCCGCTATGTTTTTAGATCCAGGGTTTTCTCTCATCCGGAGAGATGGGGACGGGGCACGGCCAGCGCGCTTCACCCGGTGCGCGAGAAGACTCAGAATCTGGCCGAATCTGCCCCCCTGCCCAAGTTAAAGATTTATAGTTCCCAGACCAAACCGGCACGCAGCCCGCTCGCGCGCCCATCGTGCTTCTGCTCCGCTTTTTTAGTCCTCTTTCCGCTTCCAGCCTGCTATGAAGTCCCATCGGCATACCATCTTCACGGCGCTGCTTGCGGCCGCGCTGTTCGGCATCACCACACCGCTCGCCAAGGCGTTGCTCGGCAGCGTCTCGCCGTTCATGCTCGCGGGGCTCTTCTATCTCGGCAGCGGCTCGGGGCTCGCGGCCGTGCTGCTGTTGCGCCGCCTCCCGGCGCGCCGCGACTCGGCCGCCGCGCAACAGCCCACGCACGACCCGCTGCGCATGGCCGAATTGCCGTGGCTTGCCGGTGCGATCGCCGCGGGCGGCGTGGCGGCGCCCGCCCTGCTCATGCTCGGCCTGAACACTACGCCCGCCGCCACGAGCGCGCTGCTGCTGAACCTTGAAGGCGTGCTGACGGCGCTCATCGCATGGGTCTGCTTTCGGGAAAACTTCGATGCGCAGATCGCGCTAGGCATGCTGGCGATCGTGGCGGGCGGCGTGCTGCTCTCGTGGCCCGGCGCGCATGCCGGCGCCGTGTCCGGCATCGCGCCCGGCGCGCTGCTCGTCGCGCTCGCGTGCCTGTGCTGGGCCATCGACAACAACCTCACGCGCAAGGTCTCGACCAATGACGCGATGGTCGTGGCGTGCACCAAGGGGCTCGTGGCCGGGCCGGTGAATATCGCCATTGCGCTCGCGGCGGGCGCGCACTGGCCTGCGTGGCCGGCGGTCGGCGGCGCCATGGCCGTGGGTTTCGCGGGCTATGGCGTGAGCCTCGTGCTCTTCGTCGTCTCGCTGCGCCATCTCGGCACGGCGCGCACCGGCGCCTACTTCTCCGTGGCGCCGCTGTTCGGCGTGGCGCTTTCACTGCTGCTGTGGCCGGAGCGCCCGGCGCTCGCTTTCTGGCTCGCGCTCGCATTGATGGCGTTTGGCGTGTGGCTGCACGTGCGCGAACGTCACGACCACACGCACACGCACGAGCCGCTCGAGCACACCCACGCGCACCGGCACGACGAACACCATCAGCACGAGCACGATTTCGCGTGGGACGGCTCGGAGCCGCACGCGCATGCGCACCGTCACGCGCCGATCACGCATAGCCACGCGCACTACCCCGACGTGCACCATCGGCACGCGCATTGAGGCGGCACGAGTCGCAGCCGCTGCCCTCGCAAACGACGTCAAGATTTCCCAGGACCGCCGTGCGTTGCGCGCGCACGATGCACTCGTCACACAAAACGAAGGAGACAAGTGCGATGGCTACCGTCTACCGGGACATCCCCGTTGAAGCCTCGGCGCAAGACGTCTGGGCCGCGCTGCGCGACCCCGCCAACGTCGACCGTGTGTTCGCCGGCGTGTTGACCGACGCGCGCATGGAAAACGACGTGCGATGGGTGACGTTCGCCGACGGCACCGTGATCGAGGAACGCGTGATCGGCGTCGACGACGCCCACATGCGCCTCGCCTACACCGTGTGCGGCGGACGCTTCGAGCATCATCACGCGACGCTTCAGGTGATGCCGGATTCACCCGATTCGCCCCAACGTTGCCGCGTGGTCTGGATCAGCGACTTCAAGCCCGATGAGCGGATCCAGATGGTCGAGCCGCTCACGGATGCGGGCTGCGCAGCGCTCAAGCGCAATCTCGCGCGGCGATAAGGGTGGCCGCGGGGCAGTAGTGGCCTGAAACAGACCCGGCGCGTGCGCTCGGGCATCTGCGCCGCATGCCCTGGAGACCGGTTTTATTCGCGTCGATGGCTGGACTCCTTTGCGGTCGCGCTGGCCAAATTCGACTGCCGTGGTCGGGCTTGACAGTTAGTTGCACAACCATGTCGCAGCCAGGCTGACAAAAGGCACGAGCCAGGCGCCGTGCTGCCGCGAAACGCACTGTGCGACGGCGTCCATACCGGCACGCCAATTGCGGCCACAATAGTGTCAGATGACTCGACACCGGGAGCCGCAATGCGGGTAGGTAAATTAACGTTGGCCGTGCACTGCATCGCTGTCTGCGCGACCCTTGCTGGAACACCCACGGCGCACGCCGCAGGCACCTTCGATGGCGACTGGAACGTGACGCTCACGTGCCCCAAGGGCGCCGGCGACACACCGGGCTACCGGTATCAATTCCCCGCCGAAATCCAGCAAAACGTCCTGCACGGAGAACACGGCGAACGGGACGCCAGTGGCTGGCTCACGCTGGACGGCAAGCTCGAACCCGACGGGTCTGCCACGCTCGTCGCCCAGGGTCTGACTGCCACATCGCCCCACGCCGACAATCGAGCGCCCTATTCGTATGAAGTCAGCGCGCAGTTCGACGCGACCTCAGGCAGCGGCTCGCGCACGACCACACGCAAATGCGACTTTGTGTTCGTAAAGGAATGACTGGCGAGGATGGCTGGCGGCCTGAGCAAACCGGCGCCAGAAAAGAAAAAGCCCGCTGAGAGAGCGGGCTGAATCCATATCAAGAGGAGACATGGAGGAGACGGGTTAAGTATAGGGTTTTCCCCTAAGCTGTGCAACTGTTTTTTTGCGCGATCTTGCCGCGGCCTGCTTCGACCTCAATCGGCGCGCTTTTCCCGCTGAACCGCGCCGAAATGGAACGCAAGAAAAAGCCCCATGATGAGCCCGCCCGCCAGCAGCGCCACGACGTCCTCGCGCGTTGCAGGCTGCTGAAGACGCCCAGTGCCCAGCGCGATTGCGATCGCGATATTCACGAAGCCCCAAACCACGTTCACGATGGGCGACGAGTCGCCCCGCCCTCGCGGACGGGCGAAGGGCGTAGGAAAAGGCAGCCCCTGCAGGCCGGAAGCCAGATGCGGGATCGCGTTGCAAAAGAACGCGCCAGCGAAAAAGAGCCACACGTACGGCATGTCGTAACCTCGAACGTTCAAACGGGAAAGGTAAGCGTGATGGCGGCAGCGGCGGCGATCGCCGCGCCGAAATGCGAGGATAACCTCGCAAATCATGGTAGAGAGTATCCTCGCATAAGTCAATTCATCGGCAAGCAGCTGGCGCGCATCCATTTGTTTCCGTGCGTTCTGGCGCCTCGCCGTGAAAGGCGTCCCGCATGCTAATATGCGAGGTATTCCTCTCATATCCTCGCATTTGAAGATATCGCCATGACGTCCACCACGCCTGCTGCGGAAACCGCGCGCCCTACCGAGCCCAAACGCGAAAGGGGCCGCCAGCGCGTGGCCGCGATCATGGACGCCGCCGTCGCCGTGTTCACGGAGAAGGGTTACGACGCCGCCACCATGACCGAAATTGCGGCGCGCTCATCGACGGCAATCGGCTCGCTGTACCGCTTCTTTCCGACCAAGGAGGCGCTGGCCGAAGCGCTGTTGCTGCGTTACGCCCAGCAGGCAAAGAACGGACTCGCCGAGCTGGAGCGACAGGTTCCGGAGATGACACTCGAGGCCGTTGCCGACGCGCTCGTCGATTTCGTGCTGCTGTTGCAATCGCAGCGCAGCTTTGCCGTTGCACTCGTCGACGCCCGCAGCGGCAGCGACGACCACCGCAAGCACTTTCGCGAAGCGATGCGCGGCGGCGTTGCCGACATCCTGAGCCGCGCGATCGCGCATCTCAGGCCGCCCAGGGCAAAAGTCATGGCGATCGTGCTGATTCACATGCTCAAGGGCGTCGCCAGCATCGCCGACGAAGAGCCATCGGCGCGCGCCGTGCTGATGGCCGAGCTGCGCGATCTCGTGCGTCTGTATCTAGTTTTCGCTGCGGAACGCGCCGACGGCAAATAGCCTGGCGCCGGGAAAAAGCCGCTTCAGGCGCGCATGATCTTTGTGCGCTACCATCGCTGCATGCCCGAACAACCGCTATCCGCACACGCGGCTGCCGCGCCGCCTACCGCCGCGGCGCAGCCGCCGAGTCCCTACGCCACCGCGTTGGCGGGTGTCATCGCGCTGCTCGCGTGGGGAGCGCTCGCCGCGCAAACCGACATGACGATCGAGCGCATGGTGCTGCGCGGCTTCGACACGTTCGAGGCCATCGGCAGGCTGTCGGCCTACCTGACCAATCTCACGGTGCTGCTCGTCGCGCTCACCTTCACCTGCATCGCGCTGCGCGTGCGCACGTGGCCGGCACGCCTGCTCCGCGCTCCGGGCGCAGTGAGCGCAGTCACGGTGTATATCGTGTTCGTTGGCATTGCTTACAATCTGTTGCTGCGGCATCTCTGGACGCCGCACGGTTACCGCGCGCTGCTCAACGAGAGCCTGCACAGCCTGATCCCGCTGCTATGCGCGGCGTATTGGCTGCTGTTCGTGCCACGCTTCAGCCTTACTGCTCGCGACCGCTTCGCCTGGCTCCTCTACCCGCTTGGCTACCTTGCCATCACCTTCTGGCGCGGCAGCGAGACGGACTTCTACCCCTATCCGTTCATCGACGTCGCTCAACTCGGCTATGCACACGTGCTCGTCAACAGCGCCTTGCTGCTCGCCGCCTTCATGGTGCTGATGGCGGCCTTCGTGACGATCAACGCGCGCAGGCGCCCTGCCATCGTGGCAAACGAAGGCCTCGCCGCAACCGCTTTGCGGCGCCCTGACTAGCTCCTGGCTTCCCGATCGATCCCATGCCCGTCTATATCGCCCTGCTACGTGCCGTGAATGTCGGCGGAACCGGCAAGCTCCCCATGCCCGAACTTCGCGGCATGTGCGAAGCGCTCGGGTTCACGCAAGTGCGCACCTATATCGCGAGTGGCAACGTGGTGTTCGAGAGCCGGCTGGCCGAAGCATCGGTGAAAAAGAAGCTCGAGCAGAGCCTGGAGGCTTATGCGGGCAAACCCGTTGGCGTGGTGGTACGTACGGCCGCCGAATTGGGCGCGGTGCTGGAGGGCAACCCGTTTCCCGCTGCCGCACCGGATCGCACTGTCGCGATCTTTCTCGACTCGCCGCCGCCCGCGGACGCGTTCGACAACGTGAGCGGCCAGCAGGCGGAAGAATTCCGCCTGGGCGAGCGCGAGATCTTTGTGTTCTACAAGGACGGTATCGGGCGCTCGAAGCTCAAGATCGCTGCGGCGAAGGCCGGAACCGCGCGCAACATGAATACCGTGGCGAAGCTTCTGGAGATGGCGCAGGCGTAAGCTGCCCTTTGAAGCACGGCCCAAGCCCTTACTTCAACAACCAAAAGAAAGACCCCATGATTACCTGCTATCTGCGTTACGTCATCGATCCATACCAGCTCGTAGAATTCGAAACGTACGCCAAAATGTGGATTCCGCTCGTGGAAAAGTTTGGCGGCAAGCATCACGGCTACTTCCTGCCTTCCGAGGGCGCCAACAATATCGCGCTCGCGCTCTTTTCGTTTCCGAGCCTCGCGGCCTATGAAACCTACCGCGCCGATTCGATGAAAGACGCCGAATGCCAGACCGCATTCCGCTATGCCGCCGATACGCGTTGTATCGTGAGTTACGAACGGAGTTTTTTCAGGCCGGTGCTGGAATAGGGCACATCAACCGCATGGCCCGCAGAGGCGATTCGGTTAGCCGAAAACGCCGGCCTCGTTTTCAGGCACCTCGCAAAGCAGCTTACGAAAGCGTTCCGCAGTGACTGCGGCGAGATGCTGTTCAGGAGGCGTCGCCCCGCTACGCGTTACCCCCTGCCAGTCGCCGCCGCCAAAGCCCCCTGCCGCGCCTCCCCGCTCGCCTGCGCCGGATCGACTTCGCTCGTATCGTGCAGGCGGTCCGGAATGAACAGCGCCATCACGCCGCTCAGGAAAAACACCGCGCCGACCAAAAGAAAGCCCATGCCGATCGAAAACTGCGTCGCGATATAGCCGATCACGACGGGCGCCGCGCCAGAACAAAAGCGCCCCACGTTATACGAACCGCCCACCGCCGTGCCGCGAATGCGCGTTTCGAAGCTCTCCGACATGAACGTGCCGATCGTGCCCAGCGGCACGCCATAGAGAAAGCCGAACACGAGCATCAGCCACGCAATGTTCTCGCGGGTGTGGAACAGCACGATCATGGGAAGAAAGACGGCCGCACCGATACAGCCCACCACATACACGCCGCGCCGGCTCCAGCGGTCGCCCAGCCAGCCCGCCACGATCTTGCCGATGAACGCCACGACCCATGTCGCGGTCATGTACCCCGTCATCGAGCCGAATTTGATATGCAGTTCGCTTTCCAGATACGTGGGTAACCAGTTGTTCAACCCATAGAACCCCGAAAGCGCAAACACGGAAGCGAGCGACCAGAAGATGAACATCCTGCGCGCTTCGCGGTCCGCGAAAATCAATGCGTAGCGGTTGCCGTGCCAGCGGCGGCCGCTCGGGCGAGCCGCGGCCTCGCTCATGCGCCAGCTCGGCGGCTCGGCCACGAAGAAGTGAATCGCCACTGCGAGCAGTACGGGCGCCGCCGCCACATAAAACAGCATACGCCAGCCGTAGTACGGCAGGATCCAGGTGCTGAGCGCGATCACGGTGATATAGCCTGCGGAAATCGCCGTTTGCAGCATGCCGAGTATCAGCGAGCGCCGCGCCATGGGCACGTATTCGGCCACGAGCGTGCTCACCAGCACCATGCAGCCAATGCCCATCGAGCTGACGAAGCGCACGACCGCGAATTCCAGGAAGCTGTGCGTGAAACCGAGCAGCCCCGCGCCCACCGAGAACAGCATCATCGCCCAGACCACCACACGCACGCGCCCGAACGAGTCGCTCGCCCAGCCGCCGAGAATTCCGCCAATCGCCATGCCGAGCAGCGTCAAGCTGCCGAGCGCGCCCGCCTCGACATTGGTCAAGCCGAATTCGCTCTTGATTCGCGAGAGTGTGAGGCCGTACATCATGACGTCCGCACCGTCGACCAGCAGCGCGAGATAGCCGAGCGCGAAGACGAGCAGCCAGCGATTGGCGTTTCCTGCGGATGTCGTTGTCTTCATCAACATGGGTCCTGCGATCAGGGGCTCGAATGGGCTGCGCAAGACATGCCGTGCGCGACGAGCGCAGGCGCGAGAAACGCGCCGAGCAGCAGGCCCGTTGCCTCGTGTTGCGCGGTGTACCAGCCCTCCACGTGCGTAAGGTTCATCGTCCCGACACAACGGCCGTTGTAGGCAACCGGTATGTTCAGAATCGAGCCGAGCCCCATCGCCGTCATTACCGCGTGATCGTCGAAGGCTTCGCGCAGGCCGTCTGGCGTCGTGGCGCGAAACGGTTCGAGATCCGAAAGAATTCGCTGTGCCCAGGGCGTGCCGCTTTTTCGCTTGCGCCCGCCCGGCGGGTAGACGTCGGGCATATTCGTGAACATGCGCTCCACCTCCTGGTTCCCGGCGTCATAGGCCATGATCGTGAAGAGGCGAAAGCCGATGGCTTCGGCGGCGACGGCACACACTTCGCGGAAAATCGCGTCCGGTTGCCCGGGCTGGCGAATGACGCGCGCAAGACGCGCGAGCGTGGCAAGTTCGCGTTGCAGCGCGTAGGGTTCGCTCGCGAGGGAAAGGGGCGTTTGCATGGGACGTACTCGAGAGTGAGAATGGCGTGTGCTCAGCCGCGCAGCCCGTCGCGCGCGAGCGGCTTGTGCGCATCGAAGTCCGCCTGCGCGCCGCTCGCCTCGATGTCTTCGAGCGAGCGATTGCGGGTTTCGATGCCGAGGAAGAACACGACGCAAGCGCCCGCGAGCAGCACGGCGGTCGTCATGGCGAACACGCCGAGAAAGCCGAACGCGGGATACACGAGACCGACCAGAATAGGCGCGCTCACCGAACCGATGCGACCGAACGAAGACGAAGATCCCGTACCGGTCGTGCGTACCGCTGTCGGGAAGACCTCCGGCGTATAGGCATAGACGCCCGCAAACGCGCCATTCATGAAGAACGAGAGGCACACGCCCGCCACCGTGATCTGCACGCCCGTATGCGAGAAAGCCAGCGCAATCGCGGCGAGCCCGCCAAGCGTCATGTAAGAGGCCACGACGCCCTTGCGGCCGATCCGCTCATTGAGCCACGCCGCCGAGAAATAGCCGGGAATCTGCGCACCGTAGATGGCAATCGAATAGCCGAAGCTCTTCGTGAGCGTCAGGCCTTCCTTGACGAGCAGGCTCGGAATCCACGAGAAGAACGAGTAGTACGCGAAGGCCACGGAGAACCACATAAGCCAGCTCACCGCCGTCGTGCCCACGAGCCGGCGTGAAAACAGCGTCAGCACGTTCTGCAGCGCACTGCCGCTGCCCTGCGCCGCGGCGGGAATCGCGCCCACCGAGCCCAGCGGCGCCAGCGCAATGCCCTCCTGCTCGTAGCGCGACTCGATCGCCCGCACGATGCTGTCGGCTTCGGCAGAGCGTCCGCGGCTTTCGAGCCAGCGCGGCGACTCGGGCAGCGTCCTGCGCCACCAGAGCAGCATCACCACCGGCAGCGAAGTCAGCACCGCGAGATAGCGCCAGCCGTCCGGGAAATTGCGCACGACGGTATAGCCAAGAATCGATGAACTTAGATATCCGAACGACATGAAGCCGACGAGCGCGCCGCAGAACATGCCGCGATAGCGCCGCGGCACGAATTCCGCGAGGAACGGCGCGATGACGACCGTTTCCGCGCCCGAACCGAAGCCCGCGAGCATGCGCAGCGCGAAAAACGTGTGCCAGTCGTGCGCCGTGGCGCTCGCCATGGACGCCGCGCAATAGATGGCCAGCGCGCTCATCATGATGCGCCGGCGACCAATCACGTCGGCCAGCACGCCCGAGAGAAATGCGCCGAAAAAGTAGCCGATATACGTGCTGCTGGCGACGAGTCCCGTTTCGGCGCTCGTCAAATGCCATAGCTTGCTCACGACCGGCAGCAAAAAGGCGAGCGACGACGAGTCCAGCCCGTCGAACATATAGCCGAGACCGCCGATCAGCAGCAGTTTGCGATGGAAGCCCGCGAGCGGCAGTCTTTCGAGTCGGGCGGCGACGGTGGACATGGTGGGTCGGTTCCGGTTGAGCGTGGCGCGTGTTCAGCGGCCGATCGCATAGGCCTGCATCTGGCGCGGCGTGGCCGCGCCGCGCATGAGCCCGTTGCGCATGCCCACCGCGCACACCCGCCCGAGCCCCCACGGCTCGGCCACAGTGAGATCGTGGCCGCGCGAGCGCAATTCGGCGAACGTGGCTTCGGGAAAGCGCGACTCGGCCGACATCTTGCCGAGCTGCATCGAGCGCGGATAAAACGAGCCGGGGAAATGCGCGGTCTGGAACGAGGGTGCGTCCACGGCGGCCTGCAGGTTCATGCCCGCATGCACGTGCCGCAGGAACAGCTGCATCGACCATTGATCCTGCTGGTCGCCGCCCGGCGTGCCGAACGCCGCATAGGGCTTGCCCTCGCGCGTGACGAGCGTAGGCGAGAGTGTCGTGCGTGGACGCCGGCCCGGCCCGAGCGACGAAGGCAAGCCCTCTTCCATCCAGAACATCTGCGCGCGCGTGGTGACGTTGAAGCCGAGGCCGGGCACCGCGGGCGACGCCTGCAGCCAGCCGCCCGATGGCGTGGCCGACACCATGTTGCCCCAGCGATCGACCACGTCGAGATGAACGGTATCGCCGCGCAATTCGGGCAGCGGCGCGAACGTCGGTTCGCCCTGCCCGAAGCCGCCCGGCTGCTGGCGCCCCGCGTTGGCGAGGATGCGCGCCGCGCGCGCTTCGCTGTCGAGCAGCGGACCGGGACGGAATTCGAACGAGGCCTTGTGCGGATCGACAAGACGGCGGCGCGCGTCGTTGTACGCGTCGCTCAGCAGCGTATCCATCGGCACGTCGGCAAAGCGCGGGTCGCCATAAAACACGTCGCGGTCGGCGAACGCGAGCTTCGACGTTTCGATGACGGTGTGCACGAAATCCGCACCGAACGGATCCATCGCACCCAGATCGAAGCCCTTGAGCAGCGCGAGCTGTTGCAGGAACATCGGCCCCTGGCCCCACGGTCCTGTCTTGTGCACCCGCAGGCCCGCGTAGTCGTATGAGAGCGCTTCCTCGTAGGTGGGCTCCCAGCGCGCGAGATCGTCCGCGTTGAGCAGGCCGCGATTGCGAAGCCCCGAGGTGTCGAGCACGTCGGTCGAGCGGAAATACTGGTCGATCGCGTCGGCCACAAAGCCGCGGTAGAACGCCGTGCGCGCGAGTTCGCACTGCTCGGCGCGGTCGCTTTTCGCGCTCGCCTCCAGCAGGATGCGGCGGTACGTGGCGGCAATGGCGGGATTGGCGAACAGCGCGTTCGGGGCGGGGGCGTCGCCGTTGCGCAGCCATTGCCCGGCGGAGGTCGTCCATTCGCTGAGGAAGAAGTCCTTGATCGCGAGAATCGACGCGCACATGCGCGGCAGCACCGGATAGCCATTCTCTGCATAGCCGATCGCGTAGCTCAGCACGTCTTCGAGCGGCAGTTGCCCGTAGTCGCGCAGCATCGTCATCCAGGCGCCGAATGCGCCGGGCACCACGGCGGGCAGCAGGCCGGTGCCCGGCACAACTTCGAGCCCGAGCGCGCGCATGCGTTCGATCGTCATGGCCGCCGGCGTCACCCCCTGGCCGCACAGCACGCGCACGCGGTCTTCCCGCGCGCTGTAGAACACGACGGGCAACTCGCCGCCGGGACCGTTGAGATGCGGCTCGACGATCTGCAGCACGAAACCGGCCGCTGCCGCCGCGTCGAACGCGTTGCCACCCTTCTCGAGCACCGCCATCGCCGACGCGCTGGCGAGCCAATGCGTGGACGCCACCATCCCGAAGGTCCCGATCAGCTCCGGACGCGTTGTAAACGACATCTTCCACTCCCTGTGCGAAAGGTTCGACTGGTGGACGAACCATTCATGATTGGTTCCAAAACCTTTCACGATCAGCTTACGAAGGAAGATTTTTGGCCGCACCCGGTGTTAACCCTGAAATCTCGACCAAATCCTACGGTTTTGTCCATTCTGGAGACCGTGCGGTTGCGCGTCACCGCCCGGCTGCTAGAATCGAACCAATTCATATTGGTTCACACGACACCATGGAAAGATCCGCGCTCGACCACCTGCTTGCCTACATCGCACAACACCGCTTGAAAGACGGCGACGCGCTGCCTCCCGAACGCAAGCTCGCCGAGGACCTCGGCGTGAGCCGCCGCGAACTGCGCGCGGCGCTTGCCTCGCTGGAGGCGTCGGGCCGGATCTGGCGCGGCGTGGGGCGTGGCACTTATCTGGGCGCGCGGCCCCTGCAGTTCGCGCCCACGCTGCGCGGCCTGCGCTCGCGTACGAGCCCGGCCGACATTGCGGAGATGCGCCTCATGTTCGAGCCGGCGTTAGCCGGGCTTGCCGCCGCCAAGGCCACGCCCGAGGATCTGAACGAACTGGAGAAGTGCGCAAAAAGAAACGCGACGGCGAAAACCGATGAGGAGTGGCAACTATGGGACCAGCGCTTTCACCTTCTGATCGCCCAGGCCTCGCGCAATCCCGCGATCATTGCCCTCATGGAAGTGATCAACGGCATGCGGGTCAAGCCAACCCAGCGTGAAAAGACCACGGATCAAGCCACGCGCCATCATTTCGCGCAGCAGCACCAGTTCATCGTCGACGCGATTCTCGCCCGCGACGGCGAAACCGCCGCGCGTTGCATGCGCGAGCATCTGCTGAAGGTGCAGGGATACGGCTCGCCGCATTGACTGAGGAAGCTACGGCGCCTCCCGCGTTCACTTCACGGTGGAAGCCGCAGCCTTGCACGTTACGGCATCCTGATCGCCCGTGCCGCCGCTGCAGCCGATCGCACCGATCACCTTGCCGTCCTCGACCAGCGGAAAGCCGCCGGGTGAAGCGACGAGGCCCGGCACGAGCGTGGCAACGTAGGCATGACCGCTCTCGAACTGGTTATAGAAAACGCGGGTCTCGCGGCGAAAGCGCGCGGACGTGCGCGCCTTGTTCTGCGAGACCTCGACAGAGGCGTACTGCGCGCCATCCATGCGCTCGAAGGCAACGAGATCGCCATGCGGATCGACCACGGCGATGTTCATTTTCCAGTCGTGCCTGCGCGCCTCGGCTTCAGCAAGCGCAAGCAGATGCTTCGCCGCATCGAGCCCGATAGGCGAACCGTAAGGAATGTCGTAAGGCATGCGCTCGGGCACAGCAGCCGCTGGCGGCGTGGAAGCTGACGTTTGAGCCTGCACGGAGGTTACAAAGACGAGACAGGCCACGCCTGCGATCTGAACAGAGTGATGCATTGCACACCCTCCTTCATCGGCGGGCCCAAGGCGTCTCGCGCGTCCAGCCCTCGCCAGTCAACATACTCGCGCGATCCGCCGTGTGCAAGGCCGATGGGTCAGCCCTCCTTACCATCGACACGCGGTGCAATGAGCCATCCGGCGTAGCGATAGCAGTAGGCCGCGAACGCAACGACCCAGCACGCGCCTGACGCTTCGATCCAGAACGTGAGCCACTGCGGCGCGAGCCAGGGTCCCACCACGCGAATCAGCGCGGCGACCACGAGCAACACATAACAGGCGATATCGAAGCCGCCCGCCACCAGCTTGCGGCCCGTATGTCCGCGCGCCGTGCGTGTGATCATCGCCATGATCGCGCAACCGATAGCGCCCACCGTGAACGCGTGAATGGCGAGCGTATGCGCGACGAGCCCCAATGCGGCCAACGCGAGCAGCACGAAGCCGACGGGTATCCAGGCATAGGCGATGTGCAGGATGGTCAGGATCGGCCGGATGCCGACTCGCCACGAACGCCAACCCCAGATCCGTGCGCCTTGTGCGCACGCCGCCGCGAGCGCGGCGATCGCGACGAGCACACCGGAGCCGAGTGCGGCATCGAGCACGAACGCCAGTGCGCTGAGCGGCATCACCGCGCGCTCGACCGCATTCCAGCGCTGCGCCGTGTAGCCAGGCACGGCGTTGGCCGTGAACGACGGGATGACGCGTCCGCCGATGATCGTGATGAACAGCACCAGCATGCCCACGGCGAGATACGCGCTGTGCAGCGCCCAGTCCGCGCGGCCGGCCAGCATCGAAAGATGGAACGCCACGTTCAGCGCGGCGAGCATGCCGAGCGCGACCGGCAAGAAGATGTTGTGGCTGTTCTTTGCGCCGATGAGCACGCGCAGCAGCACGAGCGCGCATGCGGGGAGAAAGAGGCTGTCGACCACGGCGGCGACGCCAGACGGTGCGTAGGCAACGGTGATGCGCCCCGCGAGCCACAGGAGCCATAGCGCAGCCAGCGACTTGCCCTGCGCCGGCGTGACCGACGTCCACGCGCGCACGGCGGTCAGCAAGAAACCCGCCACGACCGCTGCGCCGAAGCCGAATATCATCTCGTGCGCGTGCCAGAACATGCCCGGCAGGTACGAACTGAGACCCGGCAACGGATGGCCGGCATACGCGGCCATCCAGGCCAGCAGCGCCGCGCCGCCAAAGAGCGCACCGCCAAGGTAGAAGGGCCGGAAGCCGAGCGCCCACAGCGCGAAACCACCGCGAGCGGTGGGGGTGGGTTCTTCGATTCGAAAGACGGTCATGATTGCTCTCGCCAATACATTCATTTTCAATGCATCTTATATGGACTGGCTGAGAAATGCCGCTGGGAAGCTGAAAGGTGCGGAACAAAAGAGATTGAAAAGTCAGCAAAAAACCCCGAAGAACCGGCGTGGAGCGCGGAAAACAGACATGAAAAACTGAAAGTGCGGTGTAATGTCGCCCCCCTTCATTTCTCAAAGACAACATAGGAAGTCCGGACGCCTGCGTGGGAATCGCGCAGATCAGCGGCTGCAATTTAAGCATGGGATTGCTGCGACAACGCCGCTTATCGAAGGGAAGACGAGCTGTCGTCGCCTGACTCCAACCCGGGGCCGCCACGATGGTTTGCCCGCCCCCGTCGCGTCGCCTCATCTAGCCTGGTCGACACTCGCGCACCCCTGTCCAGCCCTGCCGATGCATCAGCGGGTTGAATCCGCAGCAAAGACATTTGTACACATCGCCGGGCAGACGTTTAGACGGCCCTTCCGCTCGACAATGCGGACAGCGGCGGTCAACGCCCCCCAACCCTTGCCAGGGAATACGCGCCCCAGAAATACCGATGCCGATGGAGCAACGGGCCAAACTCGCTAACCTATCAGGTTAGTCGGGGCAAACGAGCTAAAAGCGATTAAGTAAGAAACCAGTTTCTCCTGGCGGAAGTCAACGAAGGAACGTATAGACGTATTGCATAGCATCGTTGCCTCTCATTTTTTCTGAAGCAGGAAAACCTGTCGAACATTGACGCACATGTCCACGACTCTCTATCTCCGTTAGATATACTTAACAAACTGCGAAAAAAATTGGGGATGGTCCGAGGCCAACACGTTGGCCTTCACTGCTTTCGACACTCGTTACACAGATGAACCACCGTGGCCACAACGGCGAATCGGAACAGACGGTGCTCGGTCCGTTTCATCGTGCGGACATCTGCGAAACGGATTTCTTCGCACTCGAATATGACTTCGTGCTGCGGCAGGCAACTGTCGGCTGAACAAGTACTCGCTCGAAAATGTATCGGCAACCGGAAAAATTCAAATGCCCCACTCTCCCATCACGAACCTCGTTTTTACGCAGGCACGCAGCCAGAACGGTTGGCTCGACCGTCCCGTCAGCGACGAACAGTTGCGCGCGCGTTACGAGCATCTGAAATGGGGGCCAACCTCTGTGAACTGTTCACCCGCCCGCTTCGTGCTTCTGCGCACGTCAGCGGCAAAAGAGAAACTGAAACCTGCGCTCGCGCCAGGCAATGTCGAGAAAACGCTGAGCGCGCCCGGCGTCGTAATAGATGGGCGATTACTAGCTGGCCATGCAGCAGCGTGGCTGGTCGCTAGCAACACTTCGTCCACGCTGGCAGCATAGAACAATATTGAAAAGAATTTCGAACTCACGACGTCAGGTCTTCGTGTGACATCGCAGTCGGGAGCTTGCTCATGAAAGTCCAAAGCGCGACACCATACCTGTCATTGCTTGCGAGACACTCGTCCTATGCCGCATTATTGCTCGGCTGCCTGACAAATCCGTCCGCAGCGCAGGAGCCAGCAAGTAAGCCCGGCACACCCACGGCTGACGCGCCGAGCTACAAGGTCGGTGATACGTGGACCTTTATATGGGGGCGAACCGACTCCAGGCCCGGGACCCCTCTTGTTATGACGGTAGTCGCGGTAACAGAGACGCAGACGACGATGTCGTCCTCGTGGAACGGCGGCCCCCCAAAGGAAATCCACTACGACAATCAGGGCAACCTGACGCGGGACGGCAACGGAACAACGTATGAACCTAGCAACGGAACCCTGAGTTTCCCAATGACTGTGGGAAAAAACTGGGACTTTCATCATGTCCGGCGTTTCACGTTCGGAACCATTGACGTCAGTGGCCACGATGAGATCGTTGCATTCGAGCGGGTACAGGTACCCGCTGGTTCATTTGACGCCTACAAGATCGTCAGCCATGGGGTGAACGCCAGGCAGCTTGATCGCTTGTACGATGCGCCGTTCACCGAAACTTACTGGTATGCGCCAAGCGTTAAAAAGGTCATCAAGTCGGATTACGTGTTGTATCTCGATCACCATGCGCTGCTGACCCGTACTTCCGAATTGAGTGCTTTTTCACTTGCCCCATGACGTTACCTCGATGGTCCACCATCGCCCGCAGGACCAGCATCTGGTTCAGGTTGAACAGGCGTCGAAGAATCGTGCAAGCAATCGAGAGTATTGTGCTAACACGTCTTCGACGCGTGTGCCATTCTAGGTAGCTAGCCATCACAGGAGGGCAATATGCTGAACACGCGCAAGCTTGGACGTGAAGGACTCGTCGTTTCGGAGATTGGGCTCGGGTGCATGGGGATGTCCTACGCGTACGGCACGCCCGATGACGCAGAGTCGATCGCCACGATTCATCGGGCGGTCGAACTGGGTTGCACATTCCTCGATACCGCAGAGATCTATGGTCCTTTCGCCAATGAAGAACTGCTCGGACGCGCGCTAAAAGGACGTCGTCACGCGGTGACGATCGCAACGAAATTCGGCTTCAGGTTCGACAACGGGGTACGCGGTCTCGACAGCCGCCCCGAGCATATCAAGGAGGTGATCGACGCGTCGCTGGTCCGGTTGCAGACCGATCACATCGATCTGCTCTATCAGCACCGCGTGGATCCCGCCGTACCGATCGAGGACGTGGCAGGCGCGGTCAAGGACGCGATCGCCGCAGGCAAGGTTCGCTATTTCGGCTTGTCGGAAGCGAGCGTCGATACCATCCGGCGCGCCCATGCCGTGCAACCCGTCTCGGCCGTGCAAAGCGAGTATTCGCTGTTCGAGCGCGGCGTCGAAGACAAGGTGTTGCCGGCCCTGCGCGAACTGGGTATCGGCTTTGTACCCTACAGTCCGCTTGGCCGGGGCTTCCTGACCGGCAACGCCAGGCGGGCGGAGGAGCTTCCCGCCGACGACTGGCGGGCAGCCAATGATCCGCGCCTACAGGGCAGCAACTTCGATACGAACGTCAAGCTCGCAGATTTCGTCAGGACCCTTGCCGACGAGAAGTCCGTGACACCGGGCCAGCTCGCGCTTGCCTGGCTGCTCAAGCAAGGTGACGATCTGGTGCCGATCCCCGGCACCAAACGGCGCCAATACCTCGAGGAAAACGTGAACGCAGCTTCAGTTCGTCTGACGCCAGCGGATCTGGATCGCATCCGCGGTTTCCTGGCTGAGCACCAGACCGCGGGCACACGTTACCTGCCGCCCATGCTGTCGCATCTTGACCGCTAGCGGACGCCAATAAGCATCGAGTTTTGCCCGCCCAGCGGTTCGGCTCTAATCTCCCGAAAGCCCGCCTCGGTCATCCATTCACGGCACTGCCCGGCGGTATAGTCGAAACCGCCGGGCGTCTCGATCAGCATGTTCAGACTCATCAGCAAGCCAAACGCATTGTGCCTGCGCCCGTCGTCGATCATCGCGTCGTAGACGATCAGACATCCGCCGGCGGGCAACGCCTGATAACTCCTCGCGAGCAGTTCGCGCTTCTGTTCGAGATTCCAGTCGTGGAGAATGTGTCCCATCACCATGACGTCGGCTGAAGGCATGGCGTCCTTGAAGAAGTCGCCCGGATGAAAGTGGATTCGCTCCTGCAGCGCGTTCGCCGCGATGTAGTCGTTGAATACGGGAGCGACCGCGGGCAGATCGAACCCAATTCCCGCAAGATGCTCGTGTGCACGTGCGATCTCCGCCACCAGAGCACCCTGCGCGGTGCCGACGTCGACGACCGAGCGATAGTTCTGCCAGGGAAATTTTTGCGCAATCTCCTTTGCCAGTTCCAGGCTGACACCCGTCATTGCGCCCAGAAACTCACGGAGCCCCCGTTCGTCACGATAGATTGCCTCGAACGGGTCACCGCCCTGTTTTGCTTCGTTCTGCGGCAGCCCCGTGCGCAGTGCTTCGGTCAGCGAACCCCAGAAGGGGTATAGGCGGTTGTTAGCCATGCCCAGCAATCCGGCGATACAACCCGGCTTGGTTCTGTCGAGAAATGCGCCGGCCTCAGCGGTATTGCGGTATAGGCCGTCGTCTCGATCCAGGACCCCCAGCGCAACCAGAGCATCGAGAAAGTCGTATGCCGATCGCGGATGCAACTGCAGTTGCTCCATCAGTTGTGTTGCTGTGCGCGGGCCTCTGCCCAGAACGGTGAACAGGTCGAGCTCGACCGCGGATAGCAGCGCCTTCGAGGCCCAGAAACCCATGGCCAACTGAAGCAGCTTTTGCGGAGAAGCGGCGGATGCATTCCCGCTTTCAGACGTCAAGGTGCTCGATTGCGTTTCCATTGTCTCGTTTCCTTTCGCAGAGATACCAAGGTTTTCGATGGTTTGCTTTGCTACGCGAATCTACTTTGCGTCAATAGAACACCTTGCGGACGAAGACTATTCCGCGCCTGCCTCAGATTCCAGACGCTGTGCGCTTTCCTGCATCGTCCTGGTAGGCGCGTCCTGTAGATATCCGCCTTTCGGTAATGGCTTGCGCCCGTTCGGTCACCGTTGCCAGGATGTGCGCCGGTGCCGTTTCCGGGGAACCGGACTGGAATGGTGGCTTCGGGTCATAGGCCATATACAGTTGCAGTTCCTGGGCGACCGTCTCTCCCCGCAGCAGCGAGACCACGATCAAGGAGCCATCGATTCCCGACGTCACGCCACCCGCGCTGATCAGTTGCCCGTCGATCACCACACGCTCGCCACTGGGAATCGCGCCATAGAGCGGGAGGACGTCCATTGCCGTCCAGTGCGTCGTGGCATGCTTGCCATGCAGCAGGCCAGCCGCACCGCAGAGCAGCGCGCCGGTACAAACCGAATAGACGTAGCGCGCGCCCGCTGCCTGATTGCGGATGAACGACAGAACGATTTCGTCGTGCATCAACGCCGCCTGGCCGTGTCCGCCCGGCACGAGGAGGACATCGAGCTGCGGCGCCTCTTCGAACGTGGTGTCGGCGAGCAGCTGCATGCCAGCCAGATCGCGAACCGGGTTCTTGTCCTTCCAGAGCGTGATGAACGACGAATTGGGCACTCGCGCCAGCGCTTCGAAAGGTCCGGTGAAGTCGCACTGGTCCATGTCCGGGAAAATAATCCCGCCGATCTTCAGGTGAACGTGCAGAGGAACAGTCATAGCCGTCTCCTTAGAAAACGCAGAACGTCAAGGGTGACCAGCGAGGAGGCGGACCGTCGACTGCCGCCCCCTCACTGGGTACATCAGCACATAGTGCGTGCTTAGGCCTGCCAGGCGTATTGCTGGAACATCTCCTCGAGCGGCGGGTTGGCGACGCTGCCGGTATAGTTCGTCATCGTCGACGCAGCGACAACCAGGATGACGTCCAGCACCAGAGCCGGGGCGAAACCGGCGGCCGTGAAGGACGCGACGTCCTGATCGTCGAGACCGCCACGCTTGTCGATCAACGTGCGTGCGAGATGCGAAAGCGCCGCGAGCTTCTCGTCGGCCGGCAGACGGCCGGCGCGAATGGCATTCACATCGGCTTCGCTGAGCCCTTCCTTGAGTCCGAGGAAGGTGTGGAAGGCGACGGCCCAGGTGCTGCCATTGGTGACGGCATTCGTGAGCAACAGGGTCTGAACCTGTGCCTCCGTAAAATTGCCGCCGTGGACCTGCTGAAACACGCCGGTCAGGCCGTTGATCAGCTTCGGCGAACCGGCAATTGCGCCTGCAATGTTGGGAACCATACCGAACGCTTCAGCAAGACCTCGAAAGGCCGGTTTCGAACCTTCCGGTGCCGTTTCGAGTGTATATACGGGGAAGTTAGCCATGATATTTCCTTGGGAGTTGGGCGCATGCATCAAGAGGCGATGACACGACAAGCAAAGCGTAGTGATGCGCCGCAGCCTCGCCAATTACATGGCGTGTAATAGAAAAGAGTCGTTCAGCATCCGGCGAAGACAACCGCGCCTGCACGCAAAAACGGAGAATCGAATAATGCACCATCTCGGCATTGCGGTCATTGTGTTTGCATGCGTGTTGAGTAGCGCCTTGCTCGGCCTGTATCTGCACACCATGCTGCCGGCGCACCATCTCAGCGACGAATCGGTCAGCGTCATTAAGCTGACGATTGGATTGATAGCCACCATGGCCGCATTGGTGCTCGGGCTGCTGATCTCGTCGGCGAAAAACTCATTCGATGCCGCGAACGCCGCGGTCGTACGCGACGCCACCGAGATCATTCTGCTCGATCGCACACTGGCCCAATATGGTCCAGACACGCAGGAGATCCGGGCCTTGCTGAAGCAGAGCGTCGCCACAGGCCTCCAGAAGATCAGCTCCGGCGATCCGGGTCAGCTGGCAAGCATGCGTAGCCCCGAGGAACTTAAACGCGGGGAATATATTCAACGCCGGCTGGCGGAACTGTCGCCGAACAGCGAAACGCAACGCCGGCTGCAGGCGCGCGCCATCCAGATCGCGGGCGAAGTGCTGGCGATGCGCGAGCTTGCGCTGCTGCAGGCGGCAGGCTCGACCCCGATGCCGCTACTGCTAACGCTCGTGTTGTGGCTGTGCATCATCTTCGGCTCGTTTGGGCTGTTCACCTCACCCAACACGACGGTCGTCATCACGTTCTTTATGGGCGCGATATCCACCTCCATCGCCATTTTTCTGATCCTGGAAATGAATACGCCGCTCGGCGGAATCGTCGCCGTCTCCCTCGCGCCCGTGCATGAGGCGCTCTCCATACTTGGACAGTAGTCGTAGCGGTCCCGCGTAGAAGTTTTGCCGCCGCGAACGACATCGGGCGCTAGTTCGTTCGATTGGGCATTCCGGTTACAGCCGGAAGTGCTTTTTTTGCTCGGGAAAGCGCTTTGCAGCGCTTGCGAGCGTCCTGCCCCCTCTCCCTTCGAAATGCCACGCAAAAAAAATCGATCGGTGTAACCGGCGTCCAGCCTCGCGCGAATTAGCTGGTGTATCCGCAATGGGTACCTCTCATCTCAATTACTGGAGAACGTCCATGTCCGCCAAGACCACTGTTAGTTCCGCTCTGCTCGCAGGTGCCGTTGCCAGCCTGCTGGCTTCAGTCGCTCATGCCGCGCCGCTCACGAAGGAAGAAGTGAGTGCCGCCGTCGCCGCTCACAAGGAAAAGTGCTTCGGGGTCGCGCTGAAGGGGCAAAACGACTGCGCCGCCGGTCCCGGCACGACCTGTCAGGGTACGTCGACGATGGACTTCCAGGGCAACTCGTGGAAGTTCGTTCAGGGTGGCACCTGCGCGAGCATCGTCGTGCCGGGCGGTGGACACGGCTCGCTCACGCCGATCAAGTCCTGATCGCGAGAACGACGAAAGAGAGGGGACGATCATGAACGCTTCCATCCAATCAGCGGCAAGGTCTGGCCGTCCCCTTCGCACGGCGCACGGCGGGGCCGCGCTCGCGGGCACGAGCTTCAAGCATGAGCATCTCGCGGCGATCCTCGAACACGGACTGCAGGACGGATTTTTCGAGGTGCACGCCGAGAACTATATGGGCGCAGGCGGGCCGCCGCACCGCGCGTTGAGTGCGATCCGCGAGCGCTATCCAGTCTCGCTGCACGGTGTGTGCATGTCGATCGGTGGACCGGACAGGCTCGACGCCCGCCACCTCGCGCGCTTTAGCGCGCTGGTCGCGCGCTATGAACCCGCACTCGTTTCCGAACACCTCGCGTGGTCCTCGCACGGCGGCACGTTCTTTAACGATCTGCTGCCACTGCCTTACACGAAGGCGACGCTCGATAAGGTCTGCGAACACATCGATCAGATGCAGGAAGCCATTGGACGTCCGATGCTGCTCGAGAATCCGTCGACGTACGTGGCCTTCGCGGCGTCGACGATGAGCGAAACGGAATTCATCCGCGCGGTCGCGCAGCGCACTGGCTGCGGGCTGCTGCTCGACGTCAACAATGTGTTCGTTTCGGCGACCAATCACGGTTATCCGGCACGCGCTTATCTCGCGGATTTTCCTCTCGAACACGTCGGCGAGATTCACCTGGCCGGCCACAGCGAGCAGCACGACGACGAGCACGCGCCGCTGCTCATCGACAGCCACGACCGCGCCGTCGCCGATCCGGTATGGGCGCTCTACCGCGAAGTGATCGCGCGAACCGGGCCGATACCGACGCTGATCGAGTGGGACAGCCAGTTGCCTGCGTGGCCCGAACTGCGCGCACAAGCATTGGCGGCCCGGCGCATTGTCGCCGAACTTTCCAGCAACAATGCATCGGAGTCCGATATATATCACCCGGAGCGTGCCGCCCATGAAGCCTGAGCAATTCACGAGCGACTACGCGACGGCCTTCGCGCCGGGACTGACGAACCCCGAACTCGCAGCGCCGAACGGTGTCGTGGCTGCGCACGGCAAGGGCGTCGTCAAGCGCTACAACGTCTATCGCAACAACGTCACCGTTAGCCTCATCGACGCGCTGGCCGCAATCTATCCCGCCGTGCAGCGCATCACGGGCGTCGAGTTCTTCCGCGCGATGGCACGCTTTCACGTACGCGCCACGCCGCCGGCATCGCCGCTACTGTTCGAGTACGGACGCGATTTTCCGTCGTTCATCGAAACCTGGGAGTACGCACGTGACATGCCATGGCTTGCGGATACGGCACGCATCGAGCGCGCGTGGCTCGACGCCTGGCACGCCGGGGACGCCGCACCGCTTGCGGCCGACGCATTCGCGGGCATCGACGCGGATTCGCTCGCGCAGGTGCGCTTTGTCCCGCATCCGGCCGCTCGCATCGTGCGCTCGCGCTACCCGGCCGTCGCGATCTTCGCGATGAACCGGGCGCCCGGCCCCGTCACCCCGCTGCATTCGAACGATGCAGAAGACGCGCTCGTCACGCGGCCCGAATACGACGTGATTGTCTCGCGCCTGCCTGCAGGCGGCGCGGCGTTTCTGCTCGCACTCATCGAGGGCATGCCGCTCGGCACCGCCGCGCAGGCAGCCTTCGAGGAGAGCGACACCTTTGACCTGCCGGCCAGCCTGGCCGCGATGATTTCGGCTGGCGTGTTTGCCGCCATTCAACCAGGAGCGTAACCATCATGCAAACTCAACAGGACTCCAGACCGTCTTTCGCGGGCAACGTCGCTCGCGCGATCGGCTGCGCCCGGCGCTTCATCGAGCGGCTCGCACAACCGTCGTTCGTGCAGCTCGTGCTGCGCCTTGCGCTGGCCGTGCCTTTCTGGAAATCGGGCATTCTCAAGTGGCACGGTTTCCTGCAGCTCAACGACACGGCCATCGATCTCTTCACCGACGAATTCAAGCTCCACCTGCCCGGCGGCCCGTATCCGTTTCCGGCGCCGGCCCTCTTCGCGTTCCTCTCCGCGTGCGGCGAGGTCGGCTTCCCGGTGCTGCTCGTGCTCGGGTTCGGCACGCGCTTCGCGGCCGCCGGATTGCTGCTGATGACCTGCATCATCGAGCTGACGGTGCCGGACGGCTGGCCGATCCACATCACGTGGGCCGCCATGGCGCTCGGCATCGCCGCCTGGGGCCCCGGCGTGATATCGATCGACTACCTGCTCGGAGACCGCGCGTACCGGTCATGAAAACGCGAGAGCTGGTCACCCGGCTCGCGAGCGACGTGTCGCCCGTCGAGCGCAACGCCGTCCCGAGGCTGCTCACGCGCGCGCTGCTGTACGGCCTCGCCGGCAGCGCGGCCCTGCTGGTTGCGCTGTACGGCGTACGCAGCGACATGCCCGAGCTGATCCTAACGACGATGTTCTGGATTCGCCTCGCGTTCCCGCTCGCGATCATCGCCGCGGCCATGGAGCTCGCCGGGCGGCTGGGCCGCCCCGGCGCACGCCTCAGGCTCGCCGGGCTCGCGGCGGCGCTGCCGGTGGCCTCCATGCTGCTCGCCGCGGGCAGCATCCTGCTGGCGACGCCGCCGGGCTACCGGCTCGAGTTGATGCTCGGCACCACATGGCGCACGACGACGGCGAACGTCGTACTGCTTTCGCTCCCCTCGCTCGCTGCAATATTGCGCGCGATGAAGCAACTCGCGCCGACGCGGCTCGCCCTGGCCGGCGCGGGCGCGGGTCTTCTGGCCGGCGCGCAGGGATTGCTCGTCTACTCGCTCTATTGCTCGGAAATGGCGGTCCCGTTCTGGGGTGTCTGGTACGTGCTCGCAATCGTCATCACGACCGCGGCCGGCTCGGCTGTCGCGCCGCATTGTCTGCGCTGGTGAGATTCGCGTCGACGCCGCATGCGCCGTGATGGTTCGCTCGAAAGGGTGCCGTATGTTCTGGAACGCCTTCAAACCCCTGGTCCGCGTCGCGCCCAAAGTACGCGCGCTTTGCATGCCGTGGCTGCTTCTTGCCACACGCGTCTGGTTCGGGCAGGTCGTGCTCGTGCATCAGATCATGGCCATGGCGCAAGGCAATCAGGGCGGCTTAACCGGCGCCGGATTGCATGCTCCGTCCAGCGTGGAGGCAGCGCTGCACGGTATCGTGCCGCTCCTGCTCACCGCTGGCCTCTTGACCCGACCCATAGCGCTTGTGTTGCTGGTTGGCGGCTACGGATCGATCGCCCTCGGTCCGGGCGGCGCAACGCTTGTTTTGCTCGCGTGGCTGGTCGTGCTGGGTCCGGGAACGTTCTCCCTCGACGCGATGTTGGCGCGAGGCCTGGCGTGGGCTCCACTTGGCCCGGCCCGACAGATCAGGAAAGGCTACGAGCTGCTAGAACGATTTGTGTCCCCTGTGCTCCTGCTCTTCTCGCGCGCGGGCATAGCGGCGTCGCTCAGTCTCGCTTCGGCATTGACGCCTTCCCTTTTCGGGCAGGCTGCCCATCAAGGTCTGACGACACTGTTCGCCTACCCCTCATGGATCGCTGCGCTGCTCGCATTCTGCATCGCCTTCGGCTGCATGACGCGGCCGGCGATGTTCATCTATGCCGCCATGGTTCCACTCGCTGGCATCGCCATGGCCATGGACGACCGGCTGGCCATTCTTCTCTTGCTGCTTATGTTTGTCGCCACGGGGCCCGGCGTCATCTCGGTGGATCATTGGCTCGCCCGCTGGGTGCTCGACAGCCCGGACAGAGAAAAAGGCACGTTGAATGCGTATCCACATGTCGTGGTGGTAGGCGGTGGCTTTGGCGGGCTCGAGACCGTTCGCGGCCTACGCAATTCGCACTGCCGGATCACCCTCATCGACCAGCGGAATCATCATCTGTTTCAGCCGCTGCTCTACCAGATCGCGACAGCGGCGTTGTCGCCTGGAGAAATCGCAACGCCGATCCGAAGCCTCTTTCGTGGACAGCGAAACGTCCAGGTCCGTCTGGGAACCGTCACAGGCATCGACACTGCCACCCGCGAAGTGCTGATCGGCAAAGCCAGCCTGAAATTCGACTATCTCGTTCTCGCGACCGGCGCACGTCACAGCTATTTCGGCAACGATCACTGGGCGCCGTACGCGCCCGGGCTAAAGAGCATAGAGGACGCGACCTCGATCAGGAGCCGTCTGCTGCGGGCATTTGAAGAGGCGGAAACGGCCGCCGACGCAGCAGCCCGCGCCGCATGGCTGACGTTCATCATCGTCGGCGGAGGACCAACGGGTATCGAGCTGGCCGGCGCCATCGCCGAACTCGCGCACCATGGGATGGATCAGGAATATCGCGCAATCGATCCGTCGACATCGCGCGTCATTCTGGTTCATGCCGGACCCCGCGTTCTGCCGACATTCCCGCCGTCCCTGTCTGCCGCCGCGGAACGTTCCCTTCGCAAGCTGGGTGTCACGATCTACCTCGATACCAGGGTGCTGGGCGTCGATCAGGAGGGCGCCGATCTCGGCAAGGATCGAATTGCATCCCGCACCATCCTGTGGGCTGCCGGGGTGGCGGCGTCTCCGGTCGCCCGATGGCTAAAGCAGCCAGAGGACGCGTCTGGACGAATCAAGGTGAACGACGACCTCTCTGTTCCGGCAGCTGAAGGCATCTATGCAATTGGCGATGCCGCTTCGAGTCTGGGCTGGAACGGAGTAGCGGTGCCGGGGTTGGCGCCAGCCGCCAAACAGCAGGGAAGATATGCCGCGCGGGTGATCAACGCACAGCTTGCGGGTCGCCGTCGTCCGCCGCCGTTTCGATACAGACATTTCGGCAGCCTGGCAACGATCGGGCGTCAGGCCGCGGTGGCGGAAATCGGCCCCATCCGCATGTGGGGTGCGCCAGCGTGGTGGTTCTGGGGCGCCGCACACATCGCGTTCCTCACCGGCGGGCCGAACAGGGTGAAAGTCATGCTGGATTGGCTCTGGGCCTATGCCACCTACCGACGCAGCACGCGACTCATTACCGGCCCGGCTTCCGACAGGCAGCCGGATTGATGTTCGCAGTGCACAAACCGGTCGCTTGCCGCGCTCGGCGCGCCGCCAGCTGAAGCGCGCGCGCCGGCCTGCCGCCAACCCGCTTGCGCCTGCTTATGCGCCATCCGGGGTCATCTGCTCCTCGCGCGCGTACTGCGTCGGCGGCCGGCCGACGTGCCGCGTGAAGGCAACGCTGAACGTGCTGGCCGAACTGTAGCCGACAAGTTGTGCAATCTCGGCGATACGGCCGTGATTGCGGCGCAACAGATCCTTCGCGAGCGCCATGCGCCAGGTCAGCAGGTATTCCATCGGCGCGACGCCGACTGCACGGCTGAAGCGCTCGAAAAAGGTCGAGCGTGAGAGCGCGGCCTCCTTCGCGAGCGCGGCAACTGTCCACGGCTTCGTCGGGTGCTCGTGCATCTCCCGGATCGCTGCCGCGAGACGGCTATCGGAGAGTCCGCGCACGAGACCCGGTGGCGCATACGTTCCCGCCGTGGATCGTAGTGCTTCGATGAGCAGCACTTCCAGCAGGCGGGAGAGCACGACTTCGCGCGCAGGCCGCTGCTCTCTCGATTCCTCGCGCACGAGTTTTACGAGCGTGGCCAGCCGTTCCTGGCCGCGGACATGCACGAGTTGCGGCAGTAGCGAAACCAGCAGCGATGAATCCGGCGACCCGAAGCTGCAGTGGCCCGCCACCATGCGCGAGTCGACCGCCTGGTCCGCAGCGCCGATTCTGAATTCATTGTTGCCCAGCGCGACGGGCGTCACTGGCTCGACGTCCGGCGGCGGAGGCTCGAGGCTGCTAATCCCGATGCCATAGGACGCAGGAATCAGGACGAAGTCACCGGCCACGAGCTCGAGCGGCGCATGATCGTCGATCGTGATGCAACACCCGCCATCGAGGATGACGCAATAGAAAGGCTCGCCCGCACCCGAACGACTGATGCGCCAGGGGCCGGTGCCGAGGACGAGTTTGGAGTAGCGCGCACTCGGCTGCAGCAGCGTCACGACTTCAGCCAACGGATCGATCATGGCCGGACTCCTGCAAACGAAATTCGGACCTTTGATTGTAGCAAGTACGGACTGCGCGATCTATCGTATGGACACACGCAAACCATGCCAAAGGAGATTCCATGCAAACCGTGCTGATCACCGGCTGCTCGTCCGGATTCGGGCTCGAGATCGCCCGCTACTTCCTGGCCCGTGACTGGCGGGTCGTCGCCACGATGCGTACGCCGCGCGACGACGTGCTGCCGCGTTCAGAGCACCTGCGCGTGCTGGCGCTCGACGTCACGAAGCCGGAGAGCATACGCGAGGCCGTCATGGCCGCGGGCCCGATCGACGTCCTCGTCAACAATGCGGGCTTCGGCGCGGCTTCCCCGGCTGAACTGGTTCCAATCGAGGCCGTCCGCGAGGTCTTCGAGACCAACACGTTCGGCACGATCGCGGTGACGCAAGCCGTGCTGCCCCAGTTCCGCGAGCGCAAGGCGGGCGTCATCGCGAACGTCACGTCGAGTGTGACGTTGAAGGCGCTGCCGCTGATCGGCGCGTACCGCGCCAGCAAGGCGGCAGTGAACGCGTTCACCGAATCGATGGCGCTGGAACTCGAACCGTTCGGCGTGCGGGTGCGCCTCGTGCTGCCGGGCCGTTCGCTGGAGACACGCTTTGGAGAGAACGCGCGGGCCCACATCCATGGCTTCGACAATGAAGCCTACGCCGGTCTCGTCAAAGAAGTCCTCGCGCGTCTGGAGGACACGGCGTCCCCCCTCACCCAGGCACAGGACGTCGCCGAGGCCGTGTGGCGCGCGGCGACGGACCCCTCGACTCCGATGCGTATTCCCGCCGGCGCCGATGCCGAAGCATGGGCAGCTGAGGTGAGCTAATCAATACCAGGAGGTTTCCATGCAGGACAATGTCATCGCCCTCGTCACCGGGGCCAATCAGGGAATCGGTCTTCAGATCGCGAAGGATCTCGCGTCACACGGCCTCACGGTGCTCGTCGGGTCGCGCAATCTCGAACGCGGTGAGGCCGCGGCCAGGGAGGTTGGGCCGAACGCGCGTGCGCTCCAGCTCGACGTGACGGATCACGCTTCGATCGCAGCGGCCGCGCAGCGCATTCGCGACGAGCATGGCCGCCTCGACGTGCTCGTCAACAACGCCGCGATTTCGAGCACGAACCGGCAACCCGGCCAGTCGGTCGAGGACTTCGCGAAGACCACCCGCCCGAGCAATGTCTCCCTCGACGAAATGCGCGCGGTGTGGGACACCAACGTGTTCGGCGTGCTGGCCGTTTATCAGGCGATGCTGCCGCTCCTGCGCAAATCGACGGCCGCCTGCATCCTCAACGTGTCGAGTGGCGTTGGGTCGCTCACGACGAACTCGGACCCTGCGTTCCCATGGCGCTCGATCTTCGGTCCGGTATACCCCGCCTCCAAGACGGCGCTCAACGCATTGACCGTTGCGATGGCGATCGAGCTGGAGCCGGAGGGAATCAGGGTCAACGCCGTCTCGCCGGGCTACACCCGCACGAACCTCAACGGCTATACGGGCACGGAGACCGTCGAGGAAGGGGCCCGCGAAGCGGTGCGCGTCATTTTGCTGGGACCGGACGGCCCGTCGGGGACATTCACCCGCTGGGAAAATCAGACGATTCCGTGGTGAGCCAGGGGCCGCTGAAGCATCTTCGCCAAAGGCGACGCGCGCGATCTAGCCCAGACTGCAGTGCGCCGCAAGATTCCCTAATTTTATTGTTGTGCTGTGCCGACACGACCCGCCGCTATTTTTGTCGGCTAGAAGAATGTCACACGCCTTGCGTAATCTGGCGATGCGCCTGAACACGGAATAGCCCCCGTTAGGTGCACCCCTCGGCCGCGTCCCTGTATGCGGCTTTTTTTTATGCACTGCAAACATTTGAGGCCGCCTTGCCTTGCGGCCGCGAACGGCCAATCGAGGTTCGCACCGCCGCGGCATTCGTGGCAGGGCGAGCTGACATCGAACATCCAGCGCTGATACGCCGCCGCAATGGCAGACCTGCCAGTAAGTGAAAACCTCGCTCCGGGTTCGGCGCACCGCTCCCCGAGCCGTCAGTTGAGCATCGTTTCCCCGGGGCGCAGCGTCAAGACCCGTACGCCGTTTCGGGTCACGGCTACGGTGTGCTCGAACTGAGCGGACAGTTGCCCGTCGCGTGTAACGACCGTCCAGCCATCCTCTTCGGTCCAAACGGCAGACCTCCCCTGGTTAAACATCGGTTCGATGGTGAACACCATTCCTTCGCGCAACATCAAACCTGTTTTCGGCTTTCCCCAATGCAGCACCTGAGGATCCTCGTGCATTTCCCGCCCAATGCCATGCCCGCAGTATTCCCTTACGACCGAATAGCCATTTCTGCGGGCGTGCCGCTCAATGGCATGACCCACATCGCCAAGTCTGGCACCGGGACGAACGGCCCTGATTCCTTTCCACATCGCTTCGTAGGTCACTTGCACGAGCCGTTTGGCCAGTGGCGACACCTCACCAACCAAATATGTTTTGCTGGAATCAGCGATATATCCATTCTTCTCCAACGTGATGTCGAAATTGACGATGTCCCCGCTCCGCAAAACGTCTGTCGTGGAAGGAACGCCGTGGCAAACCACGTTATTGCGGGAAGCGTTGAGCGCGTAGGCGTAGCCGTACTGGCCTTTGCTTGCCGGGCGTGCCTTGAACTCATCGACGATGAGGCTATCGACCATGTCATTCACTTGCATCGTCGACATGCCGATCAAGCTCAATGTATCCAGATAGCCAAATACGTCCGCCAGCAACTTGCCCGACTCCGCCAGCAATTCGATTTCTTCCAGCCGTTTGGTCATGGTGTAGCCACGTTGACGGATTGCGCTACAACGCCAGCGGCTCTGAGTTCGCGGGCAACGATCTCATTGAACCCCATCGTCGGATTCATTTCGCACAACATACCGATCTTGATCCAGAAGGCCGCTTGCGCATTGATTGACCGGCACGAAACTGCGCTTGCCTTTCGTATCTGATCGTGCAGCTCGTCGTCGATATTCACGATACCCATGTGCCACTCCATCCGTATATGATTCGTATATGTATCATATACGGAAACAGGACGACAGTGCAAGCGCCGTGGCGATATCGCGCGGGGATGAGCGGCGAGCGGGCAGAACGCGCCGCTCGCATCTCGCAAGCCGACCGGGCGCGAGGAAAGGGGTACCATGAGAAAGCTATCGAACGCCAGGCTGATCCGCGCCTGAGCGTGTAACGTCTCCGTACCCAGGGGGCCCGCCATGATCCAGTATCACTCCACTCCCGATTCGCCGGTCGTCGAAATCACCGTCGAAGGCAAAATCACCGACCACGATCTGCGCGAAGCCATCGAGCGCATGCGTGGCGATCTTGAACTGAACGGGAAGACCCGTGTGCTCGAACGCATCGAGCACTTCAGCGGTATCGAGCCGAAGGCGCTGTGGACCGACATGACGCTCGGCGTCTCCCTCGCCCGCAAGGTCACACGCGCCGCGGTGGTGGCCGACGCGGCCTGGATTCGCGCCTCGATGCATTTGGCCCGATTCTTTACCAAGGCTGAAATCAAGGCGTTCCACACTAACGAACTGGAGCAGGCGCGAGCCTGGATCAACGCCTGAACGTCGCCTGCCGCCGCACGCTTCGGACGGCAGGCGGCGACGAGCCGGCATTCGTTCCCCAACGTCGGGTTGACTGCTTTCGCAGTCAGGATGGGCTTTGCCTTCATGACAGCGGACAGCGCAGTCGCGAGCACGGAGAACACAATTTATTCCGGCAGATCGATCCCGCGCGATTGCTTCATATGCTGTTTCCACCGTGCCATCAGTGTTCTTCTCCGCACATCATGCGGCTCGTCAAGAAACGTGGCGCCGACAATCCGATCCGCCCTGAAGTGACGAAACTCCTGACGTAGTTCGCACCACGCAACAAGTAGTCGGACAGCATCCGCGTACCCAATGAGCAGCGGCCATATTGTGCGTTCGCTCGCGCGTCCGCGTTCGTCGCGGTAACGGATTCGAAGCTTGCGACCCACGCGAATCCACTCGCGAACCTGCGCGATGTTCAGCATATCGGCCGGCGACGATTGTGGCGGCGGCGTGCTGACTGTCGGCTCCGCGATGAATGGCCTCAACTGGTCCGGCACCGCCGCCGTGATCTTGGCGATCAGATCCTGAGCGGCTCTTGCCAGCACCGGATCGCTTCGTTGGGCGACCCATTGTGCGCCGAGCACGGCGGCTTCCAGCTCATCTGGTGTCAGCATGAGGGGCGGCATGTCGTAGTGACGGTCGAGCACATAACCAATGCCTGCTTCGCCAGAAATGGGCACACGCTGTCCCATCAGATCGGCGATGTCACGATAAACAGTCCGCACGGAGATTTCCAGCTCATCGGACAGAACGCGCGCGGTCACCGGACGCTTTGCGCGTCGAAGAATCTGGATGATCTGGAAGAGTCGGTCTGCACGCCGCATGACGGAATTTCGCTGCTGACAGAATGGTGGCAGCAGGCCTTTTGTAGGATGCTGGAAAGTCGTCTACCGCGTTAGCGGCGACTTTATCGCCGGACCTCGAGCTTGCCAACGCTGGTCCGGATACTGGTTTGCCTAATAAAGGACAAGAAAATGGACTTCGTCTCCGCTCGCATTATCACCGATGACATCAAACGGCTGGTCCGATTCTACGAGGACATCGGGCTGAAGGCTATCTGGTACACGGAGGAATTCGCAGAACTGTCGACAGCTACCTGCACGCTCGCAATTGGCAGCAAGCGCACCATGAACCTGTTCGGGTCGGGGGCCGCGATACCGGCAAGCAATCACTCGCTCATTCTCGAATTCCATGTGCCCGATGTCGATGAGGTTTACAGCCGGCTCGGCGGGCGGCTCAAAGACGTTGTACAGGCACCTACCACCCAGCCATGGGGCAATCGCTCACTGCTTTTTCGGGATCCGGACGGCAATCTGGTCAACTTCTTTACGCCGGTCAGCCCGGAGGCAATTCGCAAGTATATGAAGAGGTGAGTCGTTGCGGCGGGTTGCTCTGTCTCATCCCGCTCCGCGACTGTCCGTTGTTCTGCATGTATCGGCCATTGCATATTAATTCGTATATCCAACCTATTTTTTATCAGAAGCACCGAAACGACACAGACGGCGCTTCCCTGGTGCATAGGGATGCTTCCCAGCGCGTCCGACGGGGCAACGAGGGCGGGGAGCGCGAATTCCAGAGCGCCGCTCATCACCATCTGGCATGGGGTATGTGACAGCGAGAGGGAGATACGGGGACTAAACGATGGCCATCGTATTGCGGCGGTTGCGTGAATATACGCTCAACGGCTGAGATACCGGATCAGCGTCAAGCGCGAGCCCAACGGCGTCGCTTCGAACTTCCTGCACGACGAAGTTCGCGAAGGAAGCGTGTTAAAGCTCTTTCCGCCTGCTGGCGAATTCACCCTCCGCGATAGTGACAGGCCCCTAGTACTGATCAGTGGGGGCGTCGGTATCACGCCCACGCTAGCCATGGCGCAAGCGGCTTTGGACGGCAACAAGCGGGACGTCATCTTCATCCACTACGCGCGCAATGCGCTGGTGCATGCCTTCGCAGATGTATTCAAGGCGTGGCATGGCCGTTTCCCACGGCTGAAGTCTTACGTCGTCTATGAAGAGACTGAAGCACGGGGGACGCAGATTTCCGACGGGCGGCTCCCCGACGGGCATGTTCCCGACGGAGTGGGTCGGCCGACCCTGGAGCAATTGCGAAAGTGGCTTCCGCCGGCCGACGACGTCGACGCCTACTTCCTGGGTCCAAGACCGTTCATGGCTTTCATCAAGCGGTCACTGCGCGAACTGGGGGTACCCGAGGATAGAAGCCGATACGAGTTCTTCGGCCCCGCAGAAGCGCTGAATTGAGCTTCCATACGGTCGGCCACGTCGAGCCGGCGTCGGAATCCGCTAGCCGACGCCCGGCAAAGGGCGAGCAATTTCGCGCTAGGGTGCGAGTTCCGCGCTGATGAAGCGCTAAAGGATATGGTTGCCGTGAGACTCCCTCATCTGATTCGGCACGCCGTTGTTGTTACGGCCTTCGCCTCGAACGCAATCTACGCGCATGAGATTGGAGCAAGCCCGGATTGCCATGCTGGGCCGCACGAATTCATTCAACAGCTGCTTGCCAAAAAGGAAATAGATCCACGACCAATGAAAGTGTCGGCCAATTCAGTCAATGCGTATTGTCCCAGGCAGAAGCAGAGCCTGACTGCGCTCGGATTTAAAGTCCAGGCTGTATTTGGCTCCGTCCCGGACGATGGGACGTTCCAGCAGACAGCCGATGGTGACGGAGCGCCGCGTCAAATCTATGGTGTTGCCGTAGTGGCAGGGGAAGACGCGGTGAGGGAGCGCCTTTGTCAAATCGGCAGCACCGCGACGGTGAAGGTCGTCATGCCGCTTGTCATCTCCGCCGTTGTTTGTGAGAAGTAGCCGGTTTTCAAACTTCCTGCGACTCGGCAGTCGCTCGAGCGTTGCAGCACATAGTGCATCTACACCTCGCGCCTGACAGGATGTATGGCGCTATTCGAGGGTTTTCGGTAAAATAGGCCTTTCCATGGTCTTCGGCTTACTACTTCGTCATGCATCGAATTGGATTCTTCGTTTGCCGTGGCCACGATGCTCTTGATCTTGGTGGGCCACTTGCGGCTTTCAATCAGGTGGCGACAGCCGCTGGCCGTACTCCATATGATCTTCATGTAATCTCGCAGTCCGGAGGCCCGGTTCCTGGCAATACGGGCCTTTCGATCGAGACAAAGCCGATCGGAAAGCGCACGTTTGATACCGTCATTTTCGTGGGCGGTGATATCGATCCGATGCAGACACCGGAAAACATCGCCGCTGCCAGGAAACTGGGCGCCAGGGCGTCGCGGGTGGCGAGCGTGTGTACGGGAGCGTTTCTGCTTGCGGAAACCGGCTTGCTGGATGGATTGCGCGCAACGACGCACTGGCGATATGCTGCTCTATTGCAGTCTCGCTTCCCCCACACCAGGGTCGAGGGCAATAGTATCTATATCGTGGACGGCCGCATTTGGACGTCGGCGGGCATCGCCTCCGGAATAGACCTGGCGCTCGGCATGATTGAAAGAGATATGGGTGCGGAAACTGCGCGCGCTGTTTCCAGGCTTCTGGTTGTTCCGTATCGTCGACCAGGAGGGCAGTCCCAATTCTCCGCCATGTCGCAAATGGAGCCGGAATCGGATCGTATCCGCATCGCCCTGAACTTTGCCAGGGAACATCTGGCTGAAGCGCTACCTGTGGAACGACTCGCCGATGCCGCGAGTTTAAGTCTGCGACAGTTCGGACGAGCATTTCGCCGGGAAACGGGTGAAACACCTGCGAAGGCGGTCGAACGCTTGCGGGTTGAAGCTGCGAGGCTGCGCCTGCAGGATGGCAGCGAACCGATCGAACAGATTGCTCTGGCCGTGGGATTCACTGATCCGGAACGGATGCGGAGGGCCTTCATCAAACTGCATGGGCACCCACCGCAAGCGATCCGGCGCGAGAGCAGATTGAACAGTGCGCGCTGATCGAGCGCCGGCCTGGTGGCGCTCGCGGTACGTGACTACCTACATCGCCAGGCGCTCAGCGGCCATCGGATTTCTGGGCAGCGTAGTCATTCCAGATGTCGCGATGCAATTTCCACGCGCCGCCCTCCTTCAGAAAGAGGAGGATCTGCTTACCGCGGTATTTAAGGTTTCCAACATGGTCACGGATTTCCGCATCCGAGACCTCCGTCACGATCCGGTCGTTACCGTAGAACTCGTAATTGCTGAACGATACGGTGTCGGGTTTTGCGCCGGCATACCCCTTGGCGAAGTGCGCCGCAATCGCGCTGCCACCCGTCACCCTGTCGCCGCCGGGCGGCAGGAGTGCGCCATCGTTGGTATAGAGGCTGCCTATCGCCTCATAGTCCCCTCGCGCAAAGGCATCCGCCCATCGCGCGTTCTCGGCTTTGATGGCCGCTTCGGTTTGAGGCTGCAGGCCGCCAGCAATTGCTGGCACGGCAAACGCGAAAAAGGAAAAGCAGGCTGCAACGGCAGCAGCAAAAAGACGAATCTGTTGCATTTAACGATTTCCGATCAGGGTTTAAATCGAAGGGACTGCGCCAGAGTGGGCAGGTGAGGCAAGCAATGTCGGCTGCGGCTGCATCGAAACCCGTGCAAGTCCTCACAGACATTGCCTGCGGGCATGTCAGCGAACGCCTGGGATTCGTGCGAGCCCCCGGGATGCGCCGGGCAGTTCTTTGTCGACCATCGCGATGACTTCCGGCCGTGCGTCTCTGGGATGGCCGGAATGGAACGGCGGAGCGGGATCGTATTCGATCACGAGTTGCGTGAATTCGGCGGCCTGTTGACCGCGCAGCTTCGCTGCAACGCGAAGTGCGAAATCGATGCCCGCCGTCACGCCGCCGCCGCTCATGAAGCGGCCGTTGTCGTCTTCCACGAATCGATCCGGCACGGGAATCGCGCCATATTCGGACAGCTTGTTGACGAAGGCCCAATGGCAGGCGCTTCGCTTACCCTTGAGAATACCCGTCGCAGCGAGCACCAGCGATCCGTTGCAAACCGACGTCACATGTTTGGCGCTTTCCGCCAAACGCCGGATCTGCGCTTGATACTCGGGTCGCATCGGCGCCGTCAAATCGGACCCGCCGGGCACCAGAATCAGGTCTGTCTTTTCAATATCGGCCAGTCGTTCAGTCTTCCCATACACCACCCCGAATTCGAGGGTCACGTTGCCCCCATTGAGGCTCGCATAGCGAACGTTCGTATTCGGTAACCGATGGAAAATCTCGCTGGGGCCAGCGAAGTCGAGAAGCGTTCCGCCGTCGTAATTGACAATCAAAATGTTGAGCGGGTCATCCGGGGCAAGTTCGCCCTTGCTGCCTGCCTGCGCAAGAGCAGGCGTGGTGTGGCCAAGCAGGGCTCCGCCACCCAGCACGGCGCCCAGCGTGGCGATGCTTCCGAACTTGAGAACGTCGCGGCGCGAACGACCTGCTCCGGTGAGTGGCTTTCCGGAGGCATTGTTTTCGCTACTGTCGGTCAAGATCATTTCTCCTTGCGCTTCGGCCCCTCCGCGTTCGCAACCAGGTTGGGCCGGATTGAAAACCACCACGACAAGAAAGCGTGGTGGACGTGTGATCAAGGTGTGGATGAGCCGAAAGGACGTCCAGGGCTCTTGAGTCGGATAGCGCAGGCTTAAAGCTGCGAGGCACCGCCATCGACAATCAGTTCGCTGCCGACAACGTAGGAAGATTCGTCGCTGGCGAGATAGAGCGCAGCGTAGGCAATGTCCTCTGCCTTGCCCATGTGGCCAACCGGGATGGACTTCGCGAACTCGCTCTTGAAGTTGCGGACGTCCTCGTCCGACATACCCCACTTGCTGAGCAGGGGCGTGTCCGTGCCGCCAGGCGCGATCGCGTTGAACCGGATCTTGCGATCGAGAAACTCGTAGGACCAACTGCGGGCAAGTGATCGCACGGCGGCCTTCGCCGCCGCAGTCAACGATATGCCATGCTTGCCGGTCTGGGCGACGAACGATGTATTGAGAATGACTGAGGAGCCCTCTCGCAAGTCCGGCAGCACCGCTTGAAGCGTGTAAACCACGCCCTTGATGTTGATGTCCATGATCTCGTTGTAGAGGTCATCGTCGATGTCATTGAGTGCGGACGGGAAAGCCCAACCAGCGTTGGCGAACACGACATCCAGGCCGCCGAACTTTGCTTTTACCTCAGCGGCAATCGCCCGCATGTCCTCGATCGAACGTACATCGCCCTTGAGAACTAACGCATTCTCGCCAAGCTCGGCCTTCACACGCTCTAATGCGGCAACATCGCGACCAGTAACCGCTACCCGAGCGCCTTCTGCAATGAAAAGCCTGGCGGTCGCGAGACCGATGCCGCTAGTACCGCCCGTAATCAAAGCTGACTTGTTTTTAAGCCTCATCTTCGGTTCCTTTCTTTGCTCGAAATTGATCAAAACCGGAAGTACAAGACGCAATTGCGTTTGTGCTCATGTTCCGGCCTGATGCCTGCGCAAATTATGGAGCCTGAATGAAATGGCTCAAAGGTCGTATAACCCTCAAAAAACGCCACTCATTAAAACGGATGACTCACGCACCTCGGCGTTGACTGGCGGCCGCATGCAAAGTTGGTGGACTCGCGGCTGCCCCGAAAACGTAGCGAAGCCTCTGACTCTCCGATAAGACAGCGGACTAGCGCTCATGTTGACTGAGTGACTCAAACGGGTCGATCAGCCCCAACCGCCAAACGCTCACACGCTCCGCTCAACTCCTATCGACAGAACCGCAGAATCGCATCGGCAACCTCCTTTGGCGCTTCGCGCTGCGGGAAGTGGCCTACGCCATCGAGTACCTTCCGCTCATACCGCCCAAGGAAAAAAGACTCCCGCCCGCGGGAACTCTCGGGATGGTTGCAGGTGTCCGCGCCGCCGTGCAGCACCAACGTTGCAACCGACAGCCTCGGCGCGGGATTCAGACGCGCCTCATCTCCGGCATAGGCAGGGTCGCCGTCGACAAAGCCCCAACGGTGCCGGTAGCTATGAAGCACGACCTCTGCCCAATCGTCGCCCTCGAATGCCTGTGCCGCTTCGTCGAAGTCGGCCGGCGCATACCAGCCGGCCGGCGCCCAGGTATCCCACATCTGCCGGGCGAAAGCCTCACGTTCGTCCCGCACCACGCGTGCGCCTCGCGGCGTCGCCATCAACCAGTGGTACCAGTAATTGCGCACCTGCTGCAGGGTCAGTAGCTGGTTCGGATCATTGGTGCCGTATCCCACCGATAGCATCACCAGATGAGAAGCCACGCCGTCTCGCAGGCCGCACGCATTAGCGACCGCGCGTGCGCCCCAATCGTGGCCGACCAATACTGGCTGCTCAACGCCCAGCACGTCGAGGAAATCCAGAAGATCGCGGCCCAGCGCGGACAACTGGCCGCTGCGAGGCGTGGCCGTATCGCGGAACCGGGTGGGCGCGAAGCCCCGCAGCGCCGGCGCGAGCACGCGGTAACCCGCATCGGCCAGAATGGGCGCGACGTTCTTCCAGCACTGGGGGCTGTCCGGCCAGCCGTGCAGCAGCACCGCGGTGCGCGCTCCCTGCGGGTTCCATTCGAGCCAGGCGATATCGAGCCGCCCGGTGGCGGCGTGGCGGTAGGTGTTCATCGTATTCCTCGTGCAAACAGGGAAGTCCCACGATAGCTCGACGCCTCGTGCCGATTGGTGAATAATCACGAATCATTGGTGATTTTTCGTGTTGAATAATCTCATGGACATTCTGCCCACTGCCGACGGTGCTCCGCTCGATACCGTGTTGCTGCGAACCTTCTTTGAAGTCGTGGACAGCGGCAGCTTTGCCACGGCCGCTGAGCGTCTGTCGCTGACCCCTTCGGCCGTGAGCGGACATATCAAGCGCCTGGAACAGATCGTCGGTGTTGGCCTGCTGACCCGCACGACTCGCCACATGGAATTGACGCAGGCCGGCGACACCTTGTACGCCTACGGCCGCAATATCCTGGATCTGGAACGCGAGGTCCGCGCGAAACTACGCGGCACGCCGCTGCGCGGGCTGCTGCGAGTCGGTGCATCGGAAGATTTTGCGGGCGCCTGGCTGCCCAAGGTCCTGCAGCGTTTTCGCCAGCGGCATCCCGAAGCGACAATCGACCTGAGAGTCGGCATCACGGCCGATCTGTTGCGCCAGCAGGAGCGCGGTCGTCTCGATCTCGTGTTCGGCAAGCAATGCAGCCGTGTCGGCAAAGGCGGCACGCTGCTGTGGGAAGAGCCGCTAGTCTGGGCCTACGCGGAAGACGCCGATCTGGATCTCGACCAGCCGCTGCCGCTGGCCGTTTTCCCCGATCCCTGCATTTATCGCGAGTCCGCAATCACCGCACTCAACAAGGCCGGTCGAGCGTGGCGCCTGGTGTTCGAGAGCAGTAGCATGGCAGGTTGCCTGTCGGCGGCGAGTTCGGGTTTCGCAGTGACGGTCATCGCCGATAGTCAGCGAGTCGAAGGCTTGCGCTTGTTGGGTCGCAAGGAAGGACTGCCCGCATTGCCAGTTGCCCGTTTTTACGCGTTTCCTCGGACCGACTCGCCGGCCTGTGCAGCTTTGATCGATGCTGCACGCCGCGCAGGCCAGCAGGGCCGCTTCAGCCCACGCGCACTTCGCGCGTGACCGGTCCGTCGTTTGCCTCAGGTGGTGAGACGGTCGACGTTCAGTCGAGCCCGCCCTGGCACATGCGTGTAACGAATGGCCGTTCTAACCGGTCGCCGCTTTCGTTGCATCACTGATCCGTCCCGGTCAGTCGTGACGCCCGGGCCAGGGCAGCAAACACCGGCTGGCTCCTTACGCTCTCGCGCTCCAGCATTCTTGCGTACCAGGCTTGAAGTGCCTCGCACTCCGCAGGCACCGGTAGCTTCACAAGCGCCGCAAAGATCAAACCGCCGATGACGGTGATGTCGGCCATCGAGAAAGTCTCGCCGGCGACATAGGGTTGGCTTTGCAGAACGGCATCAAAGTAGCGCATACCCTTCAGCGCCTTGTCGCGTTGACGGAACCCCCACTCCGGGTTTTGATACGTCTCGACGTTGGGGCCCAGCCCCGGCGTGCCATGATGGAAATAGACACTGACGGCGTCGAGCAGCTCCAACTCGGCGCGCTTGCTCATCATGTGGATCACACCCTTTTCGCGCGGTGTGCTACCGGTGAGCGTGGGCGCGCCATCGAGCGCGTCGAGGTATTCGGTAATGGCGGTGCACTCGGCAATACAGGTTCCGTCATCGAGTTCGAGCACCGGCAGCGTACCCGAATAGTTCTTGCCGGCGATGAACTCGGGCTTTTTGTGCTCCCCCTTGTAAAGATCGACCATCACGAACTGGACGCGCGATTGCAGCCTCTTTTCAGCCAGGACGACGCGCACGCGTGTCGGATACGGCCCTGTCGGGAAGTCGTAGATCTTCATCACGGGTACCTGGGTTGCGTCGAAATTGACAGTACGGGAAGTCATTGCCGGGGCGCTCCATAGTCGGCTGCATCGGATCGGGCGGCGTGAAGACACATCGCCCACGAACCTACCTATCGTTTGTTAGGTTAACCATAAAATGTACAATACGCGGTGTCAACACCTTTTTCCCGTTTACGGAGGCTGAAGCAGTGAGCAACGACGCGAGTTCAAACTCGAGGGAAAGAATCCTGGCGGCCGCCACGAGGCTCGCGCAGGCGCACGGCTACGGCGGTTTGAATTATCGCGATCTCGCAGACGAGGTTGGCATCAAGGCCGCGAGCATCTACCACCATTTCGAAAGCAAGGCCGATCTCGGCGCAGCGGTAGCGAGGCGTTACTGGGAGGACTCGGCGGCGGCTCTGGATGACATGCTGGCCAGATCGCAGGACCCGCTGCGCTGCCTTCGGCACTATCCAGACACCTTCCGCAAGGCGCTCGAGACCGGCAATCGCATATGCCTATGCAGCTTCATGGCCGCCGAAACTGACGACCTGCCGGAAGTCGTGATGAAAGAAGTCCGGACCTTTGCTGACGTAAATGTGGCGTGGCTGAGCAAGGTTCTCTCCGCAGCGGCCGTGGTCGGTTCCCGGGAGAGCAAACAGCGGGCTCGCGCTATCTTCGCTGCCATCGCCGGCGCTCAGCTCATCGCGAGGAGCCGCTCCGATATCTCTCTCTATGACGCACTCATCGAAAGCTATCGAAAAGCGGGCCTTTTGCCCACGTAACCGTGCAACAGTCCATGAGCGTGCACGAGGCGCACGACCGGCCGCTTCACGCCCTGAGTCAGTCCGTCAAGCTTTTAACGGGGGAGGCGGTTGTCCGTCGCCTGGGCGGACAACATCCGCAAACCGACGTCGGCGAATGGCAAGGCGCTTCGTCGCAAGTAGCACCGCGGTCAGGTCATCGAGCCATTCGGCCGCGCGGCCGGTCTCCGCATACCGGACCGCGCGCCGTCAACTTCAGTCGAGCCCGCCCTGGCACAGATACTTGATGCTGAGATAGTCGTCGAGGCCATACTTCGAGCCTTCGCGCCCATAGCCAGACTCCTTCACGCCGCCGAAGGGCGCCGCTTCGCTGGCCACGGCGCCTTCATTGATGCCGACGATACCGACTTCCAGTTTTCGCGCCACGCGATCGATTCGGCGTACGTCGTTTGTGTAGAAGTAAGCCGCGAGACCGAAAGGCGTGTCGTTTGCGATCCTGATGACGTCATTCTCATCCGCGAAGCGGAACAGTGGCGCGACAGGACCGAACGTTTCTTCGCAGCACAGCACCATCGCGTCGGTCGCATCGGCGAGCACGGTGGGCGCGTAATAGTTCGGCCCCAGTTCGGCGAGCCGTTTGCCACCCGTGAGTACGCGTGCACCATTCGCCACGGCGTCTTCGACGTGCTTTGCGATCTTGTCGATCGCACGCTCGTTGATCATCGGGCCGATCTGCGCCTTCGGGTCCGTTGCCGGTCCCACGTGAAGCGCAGCGACGCGTTGCGCCAGCAGATCTCCGAATCGTTCGTACACCGATTCATGCACGTAGATGCGATTGGGGCACACGCAGGTCTGCCCGCCGTTGCGGAACTTGGCCGCCATCAGGCCGTTGACGGCCGCGTCGAGGTCGGCGTCCTCGAACACGATAAACGGCGCGTTGCCGCCCAGTTCCAGCGAGAGCTTCTTGAGCGTGCCTGCCGATTCGCGCGCCAGATGCTTGCCCACTGCCGTCGAGCCCGTGAAGGTGATCTTGCGCACGCGATCGTCGGCGAGCCAGTCGGCCACAGCGGCAATGCCTTCGTCCCGCGCAGCCGAGATCATGTTGAGCACGCCGTCGGGCAAGCCCGCTTCCTGCGCGAGCGCGGCCAGCGCGAGCGCCGTAAGCGGCGTGTCCTCGGCGGGCTTCGCCACGACCGTGCAGCCTGCCGCGAGCGCCGGGGCGATCTTGCGCGCGATCATCGCGAGCGGGAAATTCCACGGCGTGATCGCGGCGACCACGCCAATCGGCTCCTTGATCGCGCTCATGCGCTTGCCGCGCTGCGTCTGCGGAATGATGTCGCCGTAGACCTTCGTCGCCTCTTCGGCGAACCACGCGACGTACGACGCGCCGTATGCAACCTCGCCGCGCGCCTCCGCGAGCGGCTTGCCCTGCTCCATCGACATGAGGCGCGCCAGATCCTCGGTGTTCTCGATGATGAGCGCGTGCCAACGGTTGAGCACGTGCGCCCGCTCGCGGGGCAGCTTGTCGCGCCAGGCGGGCAAGGCGCGGCTCGCCGCGTCCGTCGCGGCGCGGGCGTCGGCGGCGCTGCTGTTGGCCACCTGCGCGAGCGTGTCCTGCGTCGCCGGATTCATCACGGCATGACGGTTGCCTCCGGCGGCGGCGATCCACTGGCCGTCGATGAAATTATCTTGTCGAAGCAGTTCGCCTCGCGTCAACTCCAAACTCACTGCGTGCTCCTTTCTACAGGGGATATCGTGAACCGCTAGACCGTCGCGACCGGCGTGACCGGCGAACCGACCGCGCGGGGCCTTAGTCCGCTGTGCGTACGTCCGCGAAATCGCGCGCGAGCTTGCGCGCCGCGTTCGCGAACATCAGGATGTCCACGCCCGTCGCGACGAACGTGCAGCCGAGCTCCAGGTAATGACGCGCGAGCGCCGGGTCGGACGTGAGTGTGCCTGCCGCCTTGCCCGACGCGACGATCGTGCGGATCGCGCCGTCGATCGCCTGCTGCACTTCGGGATGCGTGGCCTTGCCGCGATGGCCCATCGAAGCCGCGAGATCGGCCGGCCCGATGAACACGCCATCCACGCCGTCCACCGCGCAGATCGATTCGAGGTTGCCCAGCGCCGTCGCCGTTTCGGCTTGCACGAGCAGGCACACTTCGTCATCCGAAATATCGAGGTAATCGGTACGCAGGCTCCAGCGCGACGCGCGGCCCACGGCGCTGCCCACGCCGCGAATGCCAAACGGCGGATAGCGCACGGCAGCGACGAGCGCGCGCGCTTCGTCGGCGGTATCGACCATCGGCACGAGCAGGTTGCGCGCGCCGATATCGAGCAGACGCTTGAGCAGCGCCGGGTCGCCGTTCACGGGGCGCACGACCGGCTCGCCCGGGTACGCCGCCACGGCCTGCAATTGTGCGAGGATCGTGCGCAACTCGTTGGGTGCGTGCTCGCTGTCGATGAGGAGCCAGTCGAAGCCCGCCGTCGCGCTCACTTCGGCGAGATACGGATCGGCCATGGAAAGCCAGAAGCCGACCTGCTTCCTGCGCGCGGCGAGCGCCGCCTTGAAAGGATTAAGCCCTGAAGTCTGCGGGTTCATGAATGCGTGTCTCCTGTGAGGGGTCGCCGAATTGAATGGGTTCCACCTTCCCGAGGAGGAACAGATAGTTGACGATCGCAATGCCGATCAGCGCCGCCGAGAACAGCAGCGCGGCAACGAACGAGCCGGTCGCGCCGACGATCGCGCCCGTGACGATCGGGCCGACCACACCGCCGAGATTCGATACCGTGTTTTGCAGGCCCGCGATCATCGAAACCGCATTGGGCGGCGCGACGTCGCCGGGCAGCGCCCACACCTGCGAGGCCGCGACCGTTGTGCCGGACTTCGCGATGCACAGCAGCAGCACCGCCACGAGCGCCGAATGCGCGAACGCCGCGAAGCCGATGCTCGACGCCATCACGAGCCCGATCACGAGAAACAGCTTGCGCGTTGCCGTGAGCGACAGTCTGCCGCTCGCGAACACGCGATCCGAGGCCCAGCCCGCGAAAATCTCGACGACGATCGACACGAGCAGCGGCAACGAGGCCATCCAGCCCATTTGCAGCACGCTCATGCCGCGCTCCTTCATCAGATACGTGGGCAGCCACGTGATGAAGAAGTACGAGTTGTAATTGATCATGAAAAAGCCGATGCACATCGCCCACACGTTGCGGTGCGCAAGCAGCTTGCGCCACGGCGGACGCACGGGCGGCTGCGCGCTTTGCACGCCTTTATCGCTTTCAATGTACGCGAGTTCCGCCGCATTCACGCGCGGATGATCGGCGGGGGAATCGGTGAAGCTCACCAGCCACGCGACGAACCACACGATGCCGAGCAGGCCCGTGAGCACGAAGGTCATCTTCCAGTCGAACGCGGCCAGCATCCACGCGATTAGCGGCAAGGCGATCGCGCCGCCCAGCTTCGAGCCGCTGTCGAAAATGCCCGCGACGGTCGCGCGTTCCTTGCGCGGAAACCAGCGCGTGGCGATACCGGCGTTGCTCGGGTACGCACCCGCCTCGCCCACGCCCAGCGCCACGCGCAAACCGACCAGCGAGCGGAAACCGCTCGCGAGGCCCGTCATCGCGGTCGCGAGCGACCACCAGAGCACCGCAAAACCCAGCACTTTCTTCTGGCCCAGGCGATCGGCGAGCAGGCCTGCGGGCAATTGCAGCAGCGCATACGACCAGAAGAACGCCGACATGACGATGCCCATCTGCATCGCGTCGAGATGAAACTCCGACTGAACTTTCGGGGCCGCCGCCGATAGCACCGTGCGATCGATATAGTTGATCGCGATCGCGGCCCACATGAGGCCCGCGACCCACCAGCGCATCTTCGAGCGGCCATGCCGTTGCGCAGATTTGAGCATCTGCTGTCTCCCTACCTGTTCTATTGATGTCGATTCAAGACGCGCATTACGCGCCTTCAGCTCACGATGCCCATGTGCCAGGGCACGAACTCGTTATCGCCGAGTCCGAGCAGCTCGCTCTTCGTGCGCTCGCCCGAAGCCGCGCGAACGATCAGATCGAAAATGTCCTGCCCCATTTCCTCGATCGTGCGTTCGCCGTCGATCACGAGACCGCAGTTGATGTCCATGTCCTCTTCGAGCCGCGTGAACATGGGCGTGTTGCTCGCGAGCTTGAGCGTCGGCGCGGGCTTCGAGCCGAACATGGAGCCGCGGCCCGTGGTGAAACAGATCAGGTTCGCGCCGCTCGCGATCTGGCCTGTCACCGCGACGGGATCGTAGCCGGGCGAATCCATGAACACGAAGCCCGCGCGATCGATCGGCTCCGCATATTCGTACACAGCTTGCAGCGGCGTCGTGCCGCCCTTCATCGCGGAACCGAGCGACTTTTCGAAGATGTTGGCGAGACCGCCCTGCTGGTTGCCCGGCCCGACCACGCCGTTGAACTGGCCATTCTGGCCGCGCGTATAGCGTTCCCACCACGCGAGCCGGTCGAGCAGCTTCTGGCCGACTTCGGGCGACACGGCGCGGCGTGTGAGCATGTATTCGACGCCATGAATCTCGGGCGTTTCGGAGAGGATCGCGGTGCCGCCGTGCCGCACGAGCAGGTCCATCGCCGCGCCCAGCGCGGGATTCGCGGTGATGCCAGAGAACCCGTCCGAGCCGCCGCATTCGAGACCGATCTTCAGATGGCTGACAGGCACCGGCGTGCGCACGATGTCGTTCGCGGCGGGCAGCATTGCCTGCACGGCCTGGATGCCGGCTTCGATCGTCGCGCGCGTGCCGCCCGTATCCTGCATCACCAGCGCGTGCACGGCCTTGCCGGTCTTCAGTCCTTGCGAGTCGAGCAGATCGCCGACCTGGTTGCGCTCGCAACCCAGCCCGACGATAAGCACGCCGCCCAGGTTAGGATGACGCGCGTAGCCCGCGATGGTGCGGCGGAGCACGTCGAAGTGCTCGCTCGGCGAGGACATGCCGCAGCCGCTGGTTTGCGCGAACGCGACCACGCCGTCGACATTGGGATAATCGCGCAGGCGCTCGGGTGTGAAGTAGTCGGCGATATGGCGAATGACCGTGGCCGAGCAGTTGACCGACGCGATGATGCCGACGAAGTTGCGCGTGGCGACGCGGCCGTCGGGCCGCACGATGCCGCTGAACGTCGCGCGCTGTTCCGGCGCGACGTAGTCGACGGCCCTCACGTCGAGACCGAAGCCCGGATCGCGGTCGAAATCGACGAGCGTGATGTTGTGCGTGTGGACGTGGTCGCCGGGCTCGATGTCGCGCGCGGCCACGCCGATCACGGTATCGTACTTGCGGATGGGCTCGCCCGACGCAATGCGCCGCGCCGCCACCTTGTGGCCCGCCGCGACCTGCGCGCGCAGGCGAATCGCCTGACCTTCGATCGGGACTTGATGCCCGATCGTCAGCGGCTCGCGCGCGATCAGGACGTTGTCGTTCGGGTTGAGCCGGATCAACGGCCCGTGATAGGACTTGTTGGACTGGAGCATTCGCCTGTCTCCGCTGACGATCCAGAGGGTGCGCAGCGGCACCTGCTCCGGTCCCATGCGAGATGGTTGCTGGCCGCGCCGGGGAACGCGCCGCCTTTCGTTCTGGAACAAAGTTACCGGTTAATGTAACCGGTAACATAGGTGTCATCGTAGTACAGATTTGGGATAATTGCCAACACCTTTTTGCAGCAGGAGCGCCCGCGCCCGTGACCAAGACCTCGACAGAATTCGCCCCGCCCGCCGCCGGCACCGCGTCACGGCGTGCCCGCAGGAACACCGGCCGGGTCACGCTCAGCGATCTGGCCAGACTGACCGGGGTCACGAAGGTCACGGTTTCACGCGCCCTCAACAATCCCGAACTCGTTTCGGTCGAAACGCTGGAACGCGTGCGCGAAGCCGTGCGGCAAACGGGCTACACGCCCGACCTGATCGCGGGCTCGCTCGCCTCGAATCGCAGCCACCTCGTCGTCGCGCTGATCCCGGCGATGGCGGGCAGCGTGTTCCAGGAAACCGTCGCCGCCCTGACCGCGGAGCTGGAAACGGCCGGCTATCAGTTGCTGCTCGGCCAGAGCGGCTACGACGAATCGCGCGAAGAGGCGCTGCTCGACGCCATCATCGGCCGCCGTCCGGCAGGCATCGTGCTCACCGGCGTGATCCACTCGGAGGCATCGCGGCAGAAACTGCGCGCGGCCGGCATTCCCGTGGTCGAAACGTGGGACATCACGCGCTCGCCGCTCGACATGCTGATCGGCTTCTCGCACACGCGCGTGGGCGAAGCGGCGGCGCGCTACCTGCGCGAGCGCGGCGCGCGGCATCCGGCCATCGTCACGCCGGGCGATCGCCGGGCGAAGCTGCGTGCCGACGCCTTCATCGAAGCCTTCGGCAGCGAGCGCGAGATTCCCGTGGCTGCCGTGCCCTCGCCCGCGCATCTCGGCGACGGCCGGCGCGCGCTCGCGCAGCTGCTCGACGAACATCCGCAGATCGACGCGATCTTCTGCGGCGCCGACATCATGGCGCTCGGCGTGCTCATGGAAGCCCATGCGCGCAGGCTCGACGTGCCGGGGCGCCTCAAGGTGATTGGCTACGGCGACCAGAATTTCGCGGCCGACACGGACCCGGCGCTCACGACCATTCGCATCGACGGCACGAAGATCGGCAAGCTGGCAGCGTCCATGCTGATCGAGAAAATCGAGACCGGCACGAGCAAGCGCGCGAAAGTCGACGTCGGTTTCACGCTGATCGAGCGCGGCTCGGCCTGAGATTCATCGCGTCGCGATGACCACGCAAAAAGGCCTCGCAAACCTCGCGAGGCCTTTTGCTTTTAGCGCGTGAGAGCGCGCTCAGAACTTCGTGCGGATGCCCGTGAACACGTCGACCTGACGATTCGTGGACGACGCGCCGCCCGCATACGCGATCGCCGCGATCCGGCTGTAAGACGAACCCACGCGCGTCGATGCGTCGCCGGCCGCGAGCTGATACGTGCCCGAGAGATAGACATCCGTACGCTTCGAGAGCGCGTAGTCCACGCCCAGCGTGAACTGATGCCACTTCGGCTTGAGCGTCGCGCCGCCCGTGCCCGGCAGGCCGTTCGCGCGGCCGTCCGTGAACGTGTACACGCCGATCAGCGTCGTGGCCGGCGTGAGCAGGTAGCGCAGGTTCGCGTCGTAGTTGTTGAACTTGCGCGTGGAACCGTCGTTGTAGTTGAGTTCCGTGTGGCTGAACGCGAAGCCCGCAATCGCACTGCCGATCTTGTAGTTTGCGCCGGCCACCGCGATCTGCTGACGGGCCACGCCGCCGTCGAGGTTGTAGAAGAACCCGCCGCTGTAGTCGTCGCCACTCGTGCTCGATGCGCCGCCGATCGCGCCGCTCGTGTTGGCTGTCGTGTTCGGATGATCGAGCAGCACGTAGCCGCCGCCGATCGAGAGCGGCCCGTTTACGTAGTTCGCGGCGATGCCCCATGCGCGGTTGTTGCCGAAACCTTGCCCGGCCGAGCCGCTCGCCTGGTTGCTGAACGCGTACATGCCGTCGACGGTGAAGCCCGCGATGGTTTCGCTGCGGAACTTCACCGCGTTGTTGATGCGGAAGGTCTGGTTCAGGTTGTCGTTGTCGCCCACGTGCGTGGACGGCGACCACGTGCCCGGACCCGCGTATTGCGCGACCAGATCCGCCAGCGGTTCATACTGGCGGCCGAGCGTGAACGTGCCGATGCCGCTCTTCGCAATGCCCACGAACGCGCTGCGGCCGAACAGACGCCCGCCTTGCGCCGCCGTGCCGTCGCTGGGCTTGAAACCGCCTTCGAGCGTGAACACCGCGCTCAGGCCGCCGCCGAGATCCTCGTTGCCTTTCAGGCCCCAACGGCTGCCGCTCAAGCGGCCGCTCGTCAGCTGGAACGCCGAGCCGCCCTTGATGTTGTTGACGTAGCCGATACCGGCGTCGACGAGACCATACAACGTGACGGAGCTCTGGGCCTGCGCCACGACGGGTGCGACGGACAAAAGCCCGGCCGCTGCGAAAAGTGCTTTTTTCATACAGGTGACCTGTCTGGTTTTAATATTTACAGGAGTACTACGGATTCCGGCTTGAGGGGATCAGCGGGAATGCTTCCATCGACACAACGAAGGTCGATTCGGTGGAATTACGGGGCGTTGCTGTACTCGCGCGCCTGCGGCTGCGTCGAAGCACCGTCGAGACGAATCGGCTCGACCTTGCCCAGCAGGAACAGATAGTTGACGATCGCCACGCCGATCAGCGCCGACGACACTACGAGCGCGGGCACGAACGAACCCGTCGCGCCGACGATCGCGCCCGTAACGATCGGGCCAACCACGCCGCCGATGTTCGATACCGTGTTCTGCACGCCCGCCACCATCGACACGGCGTTGCGCGGCGCGACGTCGGCCGGCAGCGCCCAGACCTGCGAAGCCGCCACGGTCGTGCCCGACTTCGCGATGCACAGGAGCAGCACCGCAACGGCGGCCGAATCGGCGAACGCGGCGAAGCCAATGCTCGATGCCATCAGCAAGCCGATCACGAGAAAGAGCTTGCGCGTGGCGGTGAGCGAAAGCTTGCCCGAGGCGAACACGCGATCCGACGCCCAGCCCGCGAAAATCTCGACCACAATCGAGACGAGCAGCGGCAACGACGCCATCCAGCCCATTTCCATCATCGTCATGCCACGCGCCTTCACGAGATACGTGGGCAGCCAGGTGATGAAGAAGTACGAGTTGTAGTTGATCATGAAGAAGCCGATACACATCGCCCAGATGTTGCGATGCGCGAGCAGCTTGCGCAGCGGTGGCCTCGCCTCCCTGTCGCTGCGCTCGGCCAGTGAATCGCTCTCGATGTGCGCGAGTTCCTCGGGATTGACCCGCTTGTGATCGCGCGGCGAATCACTGAACGTGAACTGCCACACAACGTACCAGATCAGACCGAGCAAACCGGTGAGCGCGAACGTGATCTTCCAGTCGAACGCCGTGAGCATCGCGGCGATGAGCGGCAGCGCGATCGCGCCACCGAGCTTCGAACCGCTGTCGAAAATACCCGCGACCGTCGCGCGCTCGCTGCGCGGAAACCACTTCGACGCAATGCCTGCGTTGCTCGGATACGCGCCCGCCTCGCCTACGCCAAGCGCCACGCGCAACGCGACGAGCGACTTGAAACCGTTCGCGACGCCCGTGGCCGCCGTCGCCAGCGACCACCAAAGCACGGCGAAACCCAGTACTTTCTTCTGGCCCAAACGATCGGCGAGTAAACCCGCGGGCAATTGCAGCAGCGCGTACGACCAGAAGAACGCCGACATGACGACACCCATTTCGACCGCGCTCAGATGGAATTGCGACTGGATGCGCGGCGCCGCCGCCGACAACACCGTGCGGTCGATGTAGTTGATCGCGATCGCCGCCCACATGAGGCCGGCAACCCACCAGCGAATCCTGGAGCGGCTTCGCACGTTGGTGGCCAGATTCATCTCGTGTCTCCTGTTCTATTAATAATGGTCGCTTCCGGCCGCGCCGGGCTGGAGCGCGGTTTTGCTCACAGCAATGTTACCGTTTACTGTAACCGGTAACATTTGGCGCAATCGTAGTACGCCCGGCAGAGAAATACCAGCGTCTTTTCCTTGGGGTAAGTGCGGATACCCACCTTTCAATTCGCAAGCATTGCCTGCGTTGGCGGGCTTGAAACAGGGCAGGACTGGCAACCTGCATTTCCAGTCCAGGCAGATAAAAGGCTTCTGGTCCCACGACGCCCGATCCAGCAAACGTGAATTGCACAACTTGCTGTGCCCGGAACAGGCTGATTGATATCTACAGACCTCGCGCGCCATGACCCCAGAACTCGACGTCGATTTGTCCGTGTAAATGGTAGGAGTCTTAACTAATGTGGCCCTGCCATCAGCGCGCATCGAATCTGTGGATGCTTTCAGATCCAGGCGCGCCGTTGACCTCGTGACAAGTATTCGAGTTCTAGCCTAGCCGCCGCCCCTGACACGTTCCCAACCGTGCCTCACAGCCGTCTTGAAGCGCTCCCATCCGCTTTCCGGATATCGCGACTCCCAGTTCGCGCGCGCACTCGCTTCCACGCCCTGCCAGTCGGCCCCGCGAAACCGCTCGTCGCGTCCGAGCGTGGCGCCGTGTGAGTAGGCACGTCGATACTCGTCGTATGACGCACCCGTATTCGCATAATGTGCGTCGTAGTCCTTTCTAAATTCATTGTCGTACGGCTGTTGGTCGTCGTGCTGGCTGCCGAGTCCCGGGTCGCCCATGAAGCCCGTCCCCGATGGACGCTGGGCGTTTGATGCAGCGGCGTTGCCGTCGTGCGCTTGCGCGGTGTGCGCCTTGACGCCGGCATCAGGATTCGTGCGCGCGAACCCGGCTTCCGACGCACCCGCTGCGTGCGGCTGCTTTTCCACGCCAGCGGTCGCACCGCGCCCTGCAGGGGTGCCCGTGGAAGGCGTCGGCCGCGCCGCCGATGCGGCCCGCGTGTCGCCTTGCCATCCGTGTGTGGCTTCGTGCGGCCTGGCGCGTTCGCCGGTCATGGCGCTGCCCGGATGCGCCGCAGGTTCCTGACCTTGCACCTTCGCAGAACCAGTACGCCACGCGTTGGCGCGCTCCTCGATGTCGGCAGCGCCCATGCGGAGCATCGTGTCAATCGCCTGATCGACTTGCGATTCAGAAACATCGGCGCTGATTACCGTGCCACCGCGACGGATGAATTCCCTGTAATCCTCCGCATCCGCTGGATACGCTCCTTTCGTGAAGATGCGCGCGAACAACTGCTCCAGTCGATCGAAGACTTTCTTGTGGTGGTGCGTATCGATAGCGCCCTGTAAATAGACACGTGGCCCCTTTTCGCGGGGAGCATCAACCGATATCGAGTAGATGGCAATATCCGCTTGCGCTATCGCAGCCTCGCCCAGTGCGCGCTGCGCCGAACACGCATTCGTGTAGCTGTCGTACACGCCTAACACGGTTGGCCTCATGACTTTCCCCTCCGCAATTGGCGGGCGGCGTCCTCGCCGCCGTATCGGCGCGAGGCGCAATTCGCATGCCCATATCCGTCGCAATGGCCGCAGCGGCGATAAAGACCTGGCAATGAATCGAGCGCTTAAATCGCTGTCGTATCCCCCGAACTGCGCGAAGGCCGGTACGTCCGCTATAGGCGCGTAACATAGTACGCTGATTGCCACGGCCCAAGCGCAAGATCAGCATGGGGCGGAAGGATCCGGGTCCACCGTGATCTGCTCAAAGCGCCTCAGCGTCGCAACGCTACAGACCATGATCTCGTACAAGTCGATTGCCAGCGCGGTCTCGACACCGCGCCGTTCAAGCCCGGATATCCGGCGCTCCTGGTCAGCCACCAGTTCGACGGCGTGCACAACGCGCTGATGCTGCCGATTCGCTATTGCCGACGTCGCGCCCACCCGGCACACGGCGTTATGCGCCAGTGGAAGCGCGCTTGCACTTCCCCACTTCTTGCGCCGTGGAAGGCTCGCAAGGGTGTCGAGAAGCACACCTGGGTCAAACGGTTTATGGAGAAAACCTTCGACAGCAATACCTGCACCTGTGTCGTCTCCGGACATGAGGATGACTGAGACATCGCAAAACCGTGGGATAGCTCGCAACATGGAAATTGCGTCTGGCCCTTCGAGAATGGGCATGTGCACGTCTGAGACAATCACCTCCGGCGTGGCAGCAAGGGCCGCCGAAACCGCTTCCAGGCCATTCCCGGCGGTCGAGACTTCGTGCCCGGCGTCGTCCAGCAACGTCTGAAGCGCATCACGAAAGGCTGTATCGTCGTCAGCCAGCAGCACGCGGCTCATCGCTATTTCCCATACAGTTGGCTATTTCGGCGCATCGGCCGTTCCCACTGACAAAATGCCAGCAACTGATTTCGGAAACCACGGAGCGGTCGTGCCCCGAATCGCCTCATTGCGCCGGTAATGCGTCGCCTGACTGGCTAAACGGTGCCAGGAATCTCGCGAGGTTGGCTGCACGGCGTCACTGCCAAATTTATTATTAGGAATGCAAATAAACAAGATATACAGAACCGCTTGCTCCGTTATCCTGTTGCATAGCCCGCTTCCCCGTAAATGCCTGCTCTCCCCGCGCCACTTCCCGCCGCTCACGCCAGGAAACGCACCTTTCAAGTACGCTACATCCATCTGTAATGTTTGGTAATAATCCGCGCATACAATCGTGTCCGTGACAGCTGTCCCGTCGACGGCCATAACGAAAGGTGCTGACCAGATAGTCGCGCGCCGGGAGCAGAGGTTACATGCAGGAGAGCAAGGATGAAGCCGGCGTCGCGGAAGTTGGCATCGAACAGGTTTCCGTCTCCGATGGCGTGGCGCAGTTCGACGTGCCGCACCTTTGGGATCTGACCACGGGCAGCCAGCCGGCGGCGCCCGTCATTCCGTTGCCCCCGGAATTACCGGGTACCCGCAAAGGCTTGCGGGCATTGGCGACTTCACGATTATTCCTCGGGTTGCTTGCGCTCGCGCTCGTTTGCGCGTGGCTCTTGCCCGGCACGCTTGGCCACGATCCGTGGAAGCAGGACGAAACCTACACCTTCGGCATCATTGAACACATGCTCGACACGGGCGATCTGGTCGTCCCGACCAACGCCGGTCAGCCCTTCATGGAAAAGCCGCCCATCTACGATTGGGTGGCAGCCTCACTCGCCTGGATGTTCGGCCGGTTTCTCCCGCTGCACGACGCGGCCCGTCTCGCGAGCGTCGTATTCGCAGCGCTCACGCTTGCCTGCACGGCACGTCTCGCCCGGCGCGCTACCGGCGCCGTCCGCTGGACCGACCTGCGCGTGCCCGGAATGCTCGCGCTCTTCGCCAGCACGCTGGTGGTCGTCAAGCATATCCACGACATGATGACGGACGTCGCGCTGATGGCCGGCGCTGCGCTGGCATTCTGCGCGCTTTACGATCTTGTCTGCGCTCACTTGCTGATGGGCGGCGGATTGCATCGTTATCCTGATGGAGACTGCAACGCTGCACCCGAATGGCCAGATTCCACAGCTTCACAGCAAGCGACCAGTGATTGCCAGGACACCCGCATGCAAGGCCCCGCTGCCCGGCATGCCGCGGCACTGTTCGGCGTTGGCGTCGGCATCGCCTTTCTGGCAAAGGGCCTGTTCGTGCCGCTGGTGTTCGGTGCGACCACCTGCGCCGCGATGCTGCTTTACCCTGCGTGCCGTAGCGCCCGTTTTGCGCGCTCACTGGCACGCTCGGCGCTGTACTTCGCTCCGTTCGCGCTGATCTGGCCGCTTTGCCTTTATCTGCGCTCCGAAACGCTGTTCAGGATCTGGCTGTGGGACAACAACATCGGCCGCTTCTTCGGCTTTTCGGTAGCGGAACTTGGCTCGGAAAACGTCGGGCACCTGTTTGTGCTGCGCACGGCGTTGACAGTCGGCTTTCCGGTCGTCCCGCTCGCCCTCGTGGCGCTTGCGGGCGGCGCATGGCGACGTCTACGCGAGCCGGAAGTTGCGCTGCCTGTGCTGTTTTCCGGGATCGGCTTCGCGGTACTGCAGGCATCGGCGACAGTGCGAGAACTCTACATCTTGCCGTTCATCGCCCCGCTCTCCCTGCTGGCCATGCAGGGAGTCCGCTATCTGCCGCAGCGGGTGCACCTCGCGTGGGACATGACGAGCCGTATCGTGTTCGGCTCGTTCGTGGTGCTTGCATGGGCGGTATGGTGGACGATGACGGCCTCCCCCGACACCCATGGTGTCCTGCATTTGCTTGGCCGTTGGCTACCGCTCGAATGGGTGATGCCAATTCAGCCGAAGCTGATCATCGCGGCGCTCGCCCTCACGCTCGGGTGGGTATTGCTGCTGCCCCTGCTCAGGTCAGCGGGCAATTGGCGCGGCGCATTCAGCTGGTGCCTGGGCGCCATCGTCGCATGGGGGCTCGTCGGCACGCTGCTGCTCCCCTGGCTCGACGTCGCGAAGAGCTATCGCGCACCGTTCGAGGATCTGCGTGCCAAACTGAACAGCACCTGGAAAGCCGGCGACTGCATGGCGAGCAGCGGGCTGGGCGAATCCGAGGCGCCCATGCTCTACTACTTCGCGGGTGTCATGCACGTGCCCACCACGGACACTCAGGCCACCTCCTGCACCTGGCTTATCGAACAGGGTCGACCTACGCAGGCACAGGTGCCCGCCGGAGGCTGGCGACTGTACTGGGAAGGCAGCCGTCCGGGCGACAACGACGAGGTGCTGCGCGTCTACGTGCGCATGGCGACAACGACGGCTCCGGATCGACTTCAGCCGACCGCATTTCGCGGAAGCGATCGCTCCAGTCGCCGAAGCCTCGATTGACTTGATACGCGCTCTAATCAAAGGTTGAATTGCCCGGCGAGCGCGTCGACTACGACACGGACCCGCGCCGTGCGCGCGAGGTCCGCGTGCAATACCATCCACGCCTATACGGCGAGTGCCTTCGCCGGGTCGGCCAGATCCGTACAAGCTCCGCATATCGCTGCGCCATATATGTGGGCAACTCACCCAGTGGGAGACCGGCCCGCACGAACGCCCCGAGCATCAGGCTGGAATCCAGCTCCGCGACGACACGTCCCTGCGCTCTCGACTCACCGACGAGCGTTTCCTGCTGACGCTTCGTGACGCCGGGCAGGTAGACCGCAAGGTCGTGTCCTGCAAATTCGCCGCCAGGCTTAGGCTCGCCCCGCCGCGCGACATAGCTGCGCGATGCGTGCCGCCGGCGCCGCAGCGGGCCTCGTTATCGGTCGAGCGTGCATCGCCGACACGTGCAGCAAGCAGGCGTCCGCCAAGGTCTACGCCGTCGTCTATCCGCTGGTATCGTTGTCGCCGGCGCTGGCTCCGGCGGTCAGCGGCTATCTGGCATCGGCGTTCGGCTGGTACGCCGACTTTCTCTTCGTCGCGGGATTCGCACTCATAGCGCTGCTGACGGCGATCATGCTGCTGCCGGAGACGCTCCCGCCGCACGACAGGAAGCACCGTGCGCCACTCGCGGGCTTTGCGCAGGTGCTCCGCGACGGTACCTTTCGACGCTATACCGTCATCGTCTGCGCAATCTATTGCGCCTGGTTCGTCTACCTGACGCAGTCGCCTTTCGTATTCGCAGGCCTCGGTTTGCGCGAGGCGCAGAGCGGCTGGCTGTATCTGCCCCTGACCGCAAGCATCATCGCGGCAAATTTGCTGGCCCGGCGATGGCTTGATCGCTGGACATATGACCGGATCGTCACCGCCGGCGTCGCGTGTTTCGTACTGGGCGGACTGGCGTTCGCCACCGTCGCGACGCGCGGCGTCACTAGCGTCGCGGCAGTGATCCTCCCGATGTGCCTGGTCAGCCTCGCAAATGGCTCGTCGCTTTCACTTGCCGTATCGGGTGCCGTCACGGGCACGCACGGACATGCTGCGACCGCTTCTGGGCTAGTCAGGTTCTTTCAGGTCAGCAGTTCCGCATTGGTGGCCTCATTGATCAGTGCAGCATGCGGCCCGGGGTTAGCCGTGCTGGCATCTTCGATTTTGCTTTTCGCGCTGCTCGCGGTGGCGGCGTGCATCTCGCCGCGGCTGGGGGCGAGTGTATCGAGTGAGATTCGGGCGAGTAGAGTCGCATGCCTCCCTGAGCGCGGTAGGCGGACATACTGACTGCACGCTTGCTCTCAATATCGATGTCGTTGCGGATCGTCGCGCCAACCGTCATCGGCCTGAACACAGACACTCGCCGCAAAGCCCCTGCATGATCAACCGTGCCGGCGTGACAGCGCGTCACTTTGGTGGCTTCGACAGCCTCCTGAAAGCTCACGTCGGCCAGGTCCTGCCTGGACGATAACCATCGGCAACTTCCTTCACGTTCAGGCCGAGCGCCTGGGCGACCTCCTTCTTCGTGGCGAACCGGGCGGTAACGTGAAATTTCGTGGTGCTCTGGCGCATTCGCCCGATACCATAGGCACCCTTCTCGTTTTCCTTGATGATGATGTCCGCGGGATGAGCCGCCTCCCCACGGAAGTCTGCCGACTCAAAATCGATATGCTGACGATTTTTGATGTTGGTTTCGGCAGTTCCGTCGAGATCGTAGGCCACTAACCAGGCATTACCAGAAATTGCCTGCCCTGGCCGATAGGATTGTTCAAGGTCAAACACCCACAGCGCTGACCCGTTATGCGACATGAGCTTTTCCTCCACCGCGGTGGATGCGTGCTGCTTGGGAATCCAGCGAAACAAGCTCCACATTTTTGCCGCCATGAAAGTCTCCACGAGTTGTCGGACTCAAAGCCTCTGTCGCGACCGGGTATCAGGTGCTTATTACAACAGTTCGCTAGCCGGTTTATTCCGTGCCTCATGCGGCGGCTCATAGCCGGATGGCATTCGGCGGGTATCCCGCGCTCAGTTCGGTCGACTGCACAGTCGGGTCGTAGAACAGCCTGTCTCGCGCGAGCGTGCGTTCGCCCGCAGCGAACCTCGCACGAATTGCTGTGGTTTACGTTTACGCTCAGATGAGAGTTAGCGAAATGGCGTGATCTCAGTCGAACGGTCGGCGGCGCGAAGCGCTCGCGGGCGAAGCACCATCGAGCACCGCTCCGCTGAAGCGAGACGTATTCAAGTGTGCGGCCTAACCCTTTGTCGCTTCCGGTCATCCGTTTCAGTGACCAGGTGCTTGCCAAAATTGGCGCGCACAAAATCCACGAAAACGCGCACCTTTGGCGTCATTTTCCGATTGCTGGGCCACACCACGTGAATAGTGTTGGAGTCCGCCACATAGGTGTCCAGCACGGTTTTCAGGCGTCCACCAGCGACGGCATTCTTGACAGAGAAGTCAGGCACGCATGCGATCCCGCGCCCCGCCAGAGCTAAATAAAGCATGACGTCCAGGCTGTTGCACACCATCGTCAAAGGCAGCGACGAGCCTGCTGCCGTGAATGTTGAATGCCGCAGCGGCCATTGATACAGTTTTCCAGTAGGTGTCCAGCGATAGTGCAGACATGCGTGATTCAAAAGGTCATCCGGCTTCGTGGGAGTCCCCATTCGTTCCAGATACGCTGGTGCGGCCACCAGACAGGCGCGCCAGGGACCCAGCGGGCGAGACACCAGGCGCGAATCTCGAAGCGTGCTCCCACGAATGACTACGTCGAACCCTTCATCGATTACATCGACCAGTCGATCAGTGAAATCAAGATCGAGTTCAATCTCGGGATGGCGCTCCATGAACGCTGAAAGCACGGGCAGTGGCAGCCCCGCCGAAAGTGCCAGTCCCACCCTTAGCCTCCCTCGCGGGTGTTGTGCCATTGCGCTGAGCTCATCTTCCGCAGCCTGAACCTCCCCGAAGATTCGTCTGCACCTTTCCAGGAATACCTCGCCTTCGGTCGTAAGGCGGAGGCTCCTCGTGCTGCGTTGAAACAGCCGCACGCCAACGCGCTCTTCAAGTCGGGAAATGCTTTTGCTGATGGCTGATGGTGAGACCCCGAGACTTCGCCCCGCTGCGGCAAAGCTCCGGGTCTGCGCGGTCTGGACAAAGACCTCTAGCCCTCCCAGGGCACTCAAACTCTCCACGATGGACTCCCAGATGTTGCACTAGTGACATTTTTGTCATGGTTGATGTGAACGCTACCCCCGTTAGTGACGCTGAGTCAATCGCATTACTATGGATTCAAGAGGCGGTTTGCCCCCCGTAGGAGGTATCGGCCGCGCTTTTTCAAATGCTGGCGCATCTGTGTGGAGTAAGCGAACGCCACAGGCACCAGAGTTTCGGCAACCGAACGCGCTTCGCGCCGGTTCTATCAGGAGAGAATCTTTATGGCCACCACTGAACATCTCGACGCTTACCTCAAAGCCATGGGCAGACGCGACGTCGAAGGGACCAAGGTCCATCTGGCAGATAGCGTCGTCCTGCGCAGCCCAATCGCTCCCGCTCCCTTCGAAGGGAGGGAAAGTGTGGTGAAAGTGCTCACCCAGCTTCTTGGCGTTGTGGACGCCTTCGAGCCGAAGCTTCTCCTGCGCGACGGGGCTGACTTTGTTGCCGTTTTCACGATCAGACTCGGTGACAAAGTGATCGACGGCATGGATCACATGCATCTAAACGATGCGGGCCTCGTCGATAGCATGACCGTGGCATGGCGCCCGCTTCCAGCAGTGGTTGCAGTCCAGCAGAAGCTTGCGCCGAAATTGGGCGGTAAGGCGATGATGCTGGTTCCCGTGGATCAATCTCCTTGAATCATTGGCGATTGAGGTCAGCGGAGTGCTAGTTTCCTGTTGCCCTGCCAGGGTGATACCACGACTCCTCGTCGATGTTCGCTAGCTCCTTTTTCGCCACCCCTAAGTGACCGAAGCGCCCATCGGTGCAGTTGAGGCGGGGCGAACAGCGCGGCTGGCGTTGTCGCCAAAAAGCGTACGACGATTGCAACGACGGATTGAAGGCCTTGCTGAAGAAAAAGTTCGGCGTATCAAGAGAAGCGGCCGTCGACTTCCGGCTGAACCATAATTTGCACGCGTTGAACAGCATGGCCGCCTCCCTGTTTTGCACATCGCCTGGGTGGTCAGCTTCTAGCGCAAACATCCGCAGCCGTTCATTCGCCGCTCGGCGGTCGAAGCTCCGACCCAGCCATGTAGGCCATTCGTCGAGCTCAACGTGTAGTTCGGTCACTTCTATCCAGCGATCGATTGTCTTCGGGAATGAGCCTTATGAAGGATCTGGGGAATATCATTCCCGCAGGCAGCCATTACTCTATTTCTGTCATTCATCAGCGGACGGAAGTTTCCAGCTTGCGCTTGGGTCGACGCCAGCTGACGATCTCCGATCCTGCAGGGTAGCGCGCTAATGGCCCGTTTGACTTTTACCTTGAGTCAATCCGATGCGATCAGGAATCCAAATGATTTCCTTCATTTTTACGGGTCGTAGCGTGAAACGCTGAAGCATTTATGGAATTCCAGAAAAAGACTCGACTAGCTTCAACACAATACGGTGCCAGATAGACAGGGACAGTAACCATCGTCCTGATCGCGGCAAATCCGGAATAGATTGTCCAATCTGACTGTTCTCCGTTAGAGACCCGCTATGTACGAGGTCTCATGGCAAGGATGCACACGTGCATAGAGTCACGGAAGCGATATTTTTTAGGAGCGCGAATATGAATGCCGGTTTGACCAACATGACCGCCCTCGTCACCGGCGGTTCGCGCGGCATTGGCGCCGCGATCGCCAGGCGGCTCGCCGCCGACGGTGCCAGGGTGGCGATTACCTATATTAGCGGAGCGGACGCCGCCGCCCGGGTGGTGAAGGAGATCGAAAGCGCCGGAGGCGAGGCGATCGCGATCCAGGCGGACGCCGCCGACGCGAAGGCCGTCACGGCCGCGGTCGAACAAACCGTCTCCACCTTCGGCCGGCTCGACATCCTGGTGAACAACACCGGCACACTCATCCCCAAGCCGTTCGAGGAGACCACGCTGGAGGAGATGGACCGCGTGATCGGCATCAATCTGCGCGGCGTGTTCGTCGCCACCCAGGCCGCGCTCAAGCACCTGAAGGCAGGCGGCCGCATCATCACGATCGGCTCCTGCGTCGGCGAGCGGAACATGAACATGATCCCAGCCCTCGCGACCTACGCCGCGACCAAGGGCGCTGTGAAGATGTTCACCCAGAGCCTGTCTCGCGAGGTCGCCCTCCGCGGCATCACGGTCAACAACATCCAGCCGGGGCCGATCGACACCGATCGCAACCCCGCGGCCGGCGACTGGGCCGCGCCGCAGATCGCGAACACCGCGCTGAAGCGGTTCGGCCACGTCGACGACGTCGCCGCGTTGGCGGCGTTCGTCGCCGGCCCCGAGGCCGACTACATCACCGGCGCAAGCCTCACCGTCGACGGCGGCACCAACGCCTGAGGGGCACGACTGCCATCTCCGGTGGGGCTTGCTCGCGCAACGTCCGCAACTCAATCATTGGAGTTCCCGTGAACGCGAAAACTCTCGTCGCCCTTTTGGTCGCATGCTCAGCATCGCTGGCTGCGCCTGCTTTCGCAGGCGCCTACGTACCTGCATCCGACTCTCGCTCCGACAGCGGAGCGCCACCAACGCAAAGCGGTCAAGCGACGCCGTCGCCCTACAGCAGCGTGGTTCACAAGAACCATCGCGGCGTCAGCGGCAGCGCGTCGGCCAGGTCGCAGTCCGGCAAGCGCGCCCCGGGTGGCGACAGCATCGATCCCATGTATCGCGGAGGTTGATGTGCCCGAGGCAGCACGCGAGAAACCCGGCACGCTGATCAGCTCCCGCGCCGAAGCACGTTACGGCCGGGGCGTGGCGGAGATACAGCAGGACGTACACGCCGTGAACTTTTCGCAGGAAATGGTCGATCTTTTTTTGGATGGTGACGGGCAGCGCTGCTAGAGATTGTGCGGAGATATATCGACTCATCCGGCATCGCATTCGAAGTTTCGGTTAGCTTGCAGCCCGCTGAACGGTTCTTCGTCTTCATGTTGCCGAGGCGCTCTCCGGTTGAACGGCCGCCGCGCTTTTACGGCCGAGCAAGGCCCGTGAGGGTCGCAAGTACGCATCCGCTAGAGGTGAAAGTTGACTTCGCTGGTGCAAAGGTGTGAATGACTGGAAAGCGATCTGTAGCCGCCTCATCGAGGCCGGCACCTGAGAGTCGGGTATGGGTCATGTTATGCCTGTTGCATCGCGTGCCCGCCCGGAGATGTTCGTTGCGCCCTGTCGTCGGGCGCCAGGCGGCCAATACACGACATTCACCCGGAGCAGCGCCGACAACGTCGTTGCCCCAACCGGTCAGTCAATCGTAGGTAAGACGAACCGTTCATTGAACGTAAGATTGACGCCCACGAGCGGTCCCCCGGTTTGCTGGAGCCTGCCGCCAACCGCGAGGGAGCCGAGATCGAGGCTGTAGAAACCGATCCCCTCGATCAGGTCGCTCACTAGCTTTTTAGCGTCCGCATCGTCCCCGGACACGAAGAACGCGGTCTTGCGCTTCGACGGCGAAAAGTCCGAGATCCAGGACATCGGAACAGTGTTGAACGCCTTGACGACCTTCGCTCCCGGCGCGAGATCGGCGACGATCTCGCTCGACGTGCGACCGGCGGTGTCGCCTAGCATCAAAGGCTGAATGCTGGCAACGCGGTTGGTCGTATCCACCAGGATCCGGCCCTTCCAGTTGCCGATTGAAAACAACGCTGCCTGCACGTTCCACCATTTGGTGGCAAGCACGACGAGGTCCTGCTCGGCAGCCTCCTGCGCCGTTCCGGCGGCGGCACCGAAACCCAATTCCGCCACAAGCTCAGCGAGCGACTCAGGCCCACGCGAGTTACTAAGTACAACCTGGTGACCAATCGATAGAGCGTGTTTGGAGATCGTCTGTGCGACAGGGCCGGCGCCAATAAAACCAATTTTCATTTCGAAATTCCTTGCTGTCATGGGGTTGACTGTTCGTGGGGTGCTGGCTCGATCCAACAACCGCACTCAACGTACAGGTGATGCTAGCCATCTTACTTGCAAAATACAAGTAAACTAAGAAAATTCACTTGTAACTTGCAAGCGATGTTAAGATCCAGTCATGAAAACGACGTGCAAAGAAGACGTTCGGTCCCATTGCGCAGTGAACTACGGCGTGGAGATCTTCGGCGACAGGTGGTCGCTCCTGATCGTCCGCGACATCGTTTTCACTGGCAAGAAAACGTACGGCGAATTCCTGAAATCGGAAGAAGGAATCGCGACCAATGTCCTGGCTTCCCGCCTTGCCTTCCTTGAAGAGCAAGGAATTCTCGCAAGGGCGCCTAACCCCGACGATAGACGGAAGGACTTCTATACTCTGACCGAGAAGGGTCTGGATCTCATCCCCGTCCTGCTCAACATCGTTCTTTGGAGCGCGAAGCACGATTCGAAGTCGTATATGCGGCGACACAAGGAGTTCGTTGCTCGATTGAATCGAAGCCCCTTGGAGGTGAGCGAAGAGATGAAGTCGTTGGTCCGCAAGGGCGGGTGTTTCTTTCCTGAGGGCGAGCAGTAAGCAAGACAGCAGGTGCGCCCTGTAGTGGACTAGCGTCTGTTGTACCTTGAAAGCGGCCGCTACAGCTTGGGTAGGGTGATCGTCCGCTTCGGATCGGCTACAGCCGACCCGATCGGGCAATAGCCGGCCAGATGCAGTCATGCATACGCACGCTGGGAGTGTCCGCTTCGGACCCGATGGCGACCACAAGCACAGACCTGCGCGCGACTATACGGTCAGGCGCAGACGGTGAAACGCCGCGGCGATATTCACCGGGTTGAGATGTGTCCGATCTCGTCGAGCATCGGCTCCGACCATGCGAACGACGCCTTCATCTGCTCGACTTCTTGCGTCGGCGCGCGTCCGAACAAACGCTTGAATTCGCGGCTGAATTGCGAGGGGCTCTCGTAGCCGACTCTTGCGGCGGCTGCGGCCGCCGTCACCCCGCTTCGAATCATCAGCAGACGCGCCTGGTGCAGCCGCGTGGACTTGAGGTATTGAATCGGCGTTGTATTCGTTACTGCCTTGAAATGGCGGTGAAACGTCGGGACACTCATCCCGCATTCATTGCCCAGCGTATCGACGTTGATACGCTGAGCGTAGTCTGCATGAATGCGGCGCAACGCCCGCGCAATCTGCGAGAAGTGCCCGGTAGTGGCAAGCGATGCGCGCATCGCGTCTCCCTGCTCGCCAGTCAGCACGAGGAAGCATATTTCGCGCACTACGAGCGGCGCGATGACCCTGGCTTCCAGCGGCGAGCCAAGCGCCTCCAGCAAACGCAGCAGCGCGCCCGCAAGCCGATTGTTGATCGGGGTGGAATACATGCCGCGCGGCGCCACAGGCAGTCTCATTTCCGTTGCCTCGACCGTAAGCATCAAGTCCGTGGTAATACCCGGATCAAGACGTAGTGCGACCGCGAGCAGTGGCTCTTCGGGCGTAGCTTCCGTCTCGGTTGAGAATGGCAACGGCACGGAAAGCACCAGATAGTGGCTCGCATCGTAAAGGTAAACATCGGCTCCAAGGAAACCACGTTTGCGCCCCTGGCAGACGAGAACGATGCTCGGCTCGTACAGGACGGGCGTGCGACCCAGTGCGCGATTCGAGCGCATGAAGCTGACTCCGGGCAGCATCGAAGCGGTGAATCCCTCGTTTGGCGCGAGCCGCTCGATCAACCCGATTGTTCGTTTTTGCCGCGCAAGCATGCTTTTTCCTGTGCTGTCGTTACGTAGTGGTAGTCACAATAACCGATACGCGCATTCGCCTCCTTCATTTGATACTTTTAGGCAAGGGTGCGAGAACGGTAGCTATGTTTCCGCATGTCCGGCGCACGTACATTTCCTCCTGCGGTTTCGAGCCGATCGTCAGCTTGACGAACAATCCAACTTTGAGGAAAGAGACATGTACGGTACTGAAGAAGTCGAAGGCAAGGTCGCCATCGTCACTGGCGCGGCAAGTGGCATTGGGCGCGCGATCACGGAACTGCTCGTGGCGCGTGGTGCGAAAGTGTTGGCAGAGGATATCGACCCCGCGGTCGAGTCGCTAGCGGGCCCCAACGTCGTGCCGCTCGTCGCGGACATCTCCGCGGATGGCAGTGCCGAGAAAGCCGTTGCGCTCGCCATCGAACGATTCTCGCAGCTAGACCTGCTTGTGAACAACGCGGGCATCATCATCAACAAGCTCGTGGTGGACATGTCGCGCGCCGATTGGGAGCGTATCATCGACGTCAATGTAACCGGTGCCTTCCTGCACTCACGCGAAGCCATGAAGGCAATGATTCCCCGGCGTTCAGGCGCTATCGTCAATGTGGCTTCCTATGCGTCGTACTTTGCATTCCCAACGATTGCGGCCTATACCGCGTCGAAAGGTGCGCTTGCACAGCTCACCCGAACCCTTGCGCTAGAGGCGATAGGGCACGGAATCAGAGTGAACGCTGTCGGCTCCGGCGACGTACTCACGAATATCCTCAACACCGTGGCGGCGGATGGAAATGGTGTCGCCGCTCTGGCCGCTCACGGGGAGAGCGCGCCTATCGGGCGCGCAGCCGATCCAAAGGAAATTGCAGAAGTTGTGCTGTTTCTTGCCTCCGCGCGAGCCAGCTTCATGGTTGGATCGGTCGTGATGGCAGACGGCGGGATGAGCGTGAAGGTCGGTTCATAGCGTAGACGTCGTAGAAAGTGGAAACGGCGAACGACCGTGATGGTGAGTCCAGGTACGAACAGACGCAAACCGAGGACACAGGTGCAAGCCAGTGCGATGCGGTTCATTCCATACTCCTTGCGTGACAGTCGAAATCAGTGTGAAGGTGGGACATGAGGCCCTTCTCGTGCCAAAGGTGGGACTCAGCCGAACGTAAACGCGTAAGCCAGCACGCCAGGTTCAAGGAACGTGATTTCGAAGGTGCGTTCGCTGTTGCCGTTTGCCTGCCGCACGAGCTGGTAAAGGCGCTGTCCGGTGATCGTGCCGTAACCATCCGCATCGATGTCCGTGCCCCGGTCGGCGCCCGGCGCCTTGCCGTCGATCAGCACGCGAAAGCGCACCGGATGCCCGTCGCGGCCGAGCCCCAGCACCAGATGCAAGTCGCGGCCATGGAAGCGATAAACAATGCGTCCGTCAGGGCTGTCAAGCCGGGCGCTTTCGTCGCCCACCAACCAGCGGCCGTCGAGCGCCCACTGGTTGGCCGTCAGGGTCTGGGGCGCGTGATACGTGGCAGTCTCGTCCTGCGCCACCGGGCCACCGGCGAAGTTCTGTGCGCGTGCGTAGCCGACGTAGGTTTCCGGCGAGCGATTGGCATCGCCGGAGCCGGCGGCGGCCTGTGCGCCCTGCGCGACCGGTTGCACGTAGCCGCCAGGCAGGTCCGTCTGGCCGGCCTCGGCGAGCAGCCGGCGAATCACGTCCTCGCTTTGCTTGTAGTCGCCTTCGCCAAAGTGGTGGTGACGAATATGCCCCTGCGGGTCGACGAAGTAATGCGCGGGCCAGTACTCGTTGCTGAAGGCCTTCCAGATGGTGTAACTGTTGTCGATTGCGACCGGGTAGCCTACGCCAAGGTCCTTCACGGCGTGGGCGACGTTGCCCGGATCCTTCTCGAACGCGAACTCGGGCGCGTGCACGCCGATCACCACCAGGCCGTAATCCTTGTACTTGTCAGCCCAGCCCCGCACGTACGGCAGCGAACGGATGCAGTTGATGCACGAGTAGGTCCAGAAGTCGACCAATACCACCTTGCCGCGCAGCGACTGCGCCGTGAGCGGTGGGCTGTTGAGCCATTGGGTGGCGCCATCGAGCGCGGGCAAATCGCCTTCCACCGGCAACGTATCGCCGGCCTTCACGGCGAGCTGCACGAGAGGCGCGGGACGCACCGCGTCGACCAGCTTCTGTTCGACGCCCCCCGTGCTGGCCAGCGACACGCGTGTCAGCAGCCCGGTATCCAGCCCCAGCGCGATGGTGGCCACACCCGCCAGCACCAGCACGCCCAGGGCGCGACGCACCCATTCTCCAGCGCCCAGCGAGCGCTTCATCACGGCGAAAACGCGCCCGCCAATCAGCAGCGCCAGCGCGAGCGAGGTCGCCGCGCCCGTCGCGTAGGCGAGCAGCAACAACGTTGTCCGTACGCTGGCGCCTTTGAGGGCCGCGCCCGTGAGCAGCAAGCCCAGAATCGGGCCCGCACAGGGCGCCCATAGCAGCCCCGTGGCCACACCCAGCCCAGCCGCCGAGAGTACCGAATCGCCCTGGCGCCCGGCGTGTTCGGTGAGCTTGTTGCCAAGCACTACGAACGGACGGGTGATCCGTTCGGCGACACGCTCCGAGAGCAAGGTCAGGCCAAGCACGGCGAGCACCGCCAGGGCGGCGAAGCGGCCATACTGGTTGGCGCGCACGGCCCAGCCGCCGCCGACGGCAGCCAGCGTGGCGACCACGGCAAAGGTTAGCGCCATGCCCACCAGCATCGGCAGTCCATTGCGCGCGAACGGGCGGTCTGCCCGCGAAAATACGAAAGGCAGCACCGGCAGGATGCACGGACTGAGGATGGTCAGTGCACCGCCGAGGTAGGCAAGAAGCAGTAATAGCATGGCGGCAACATCCGTGAAGGTTTGCGGTTATGTCCCGATCTGAGTGGCGTACACCCGCGATTGCCGTGATTTGACAGCCAGCGTGGGTATCCGCGAAGGGCCGGCCCGACTCGCGACAGTGCCGGCCGTCGGCGCCAAGCCGACAGGCGCCCCCATCGAGACGATTACCGGTCAGTTCGTCGACTTCGCCGCGGCCTCGATCACTCGCACGACCGCGGCCGGCTGAGAGATAAAGACAGCGTGGCTTGCGCTCACCTCGGTCACCTTGGCACCCGAGCGTTGATACATCCAGCGCTGAAGCTGTGGGCTCACCATATGATCCTGGGTGGTTAAAATCGCGTAGCTGGGCTTGGTTCGCCATGCCGCCACAGAGACCGGCGCTCCCAACGCTTTCTCGGCGAGTTGGTCCTGCGAGTCCGCCAGGAATTGAGCGTCCAGGGGCGAGACGTCCGCTGCGAAGTTCTCACGAAATTTCGCAGGCGGGAGGAAGAAAAACTTGTCCGGCGTCGCCCGCATGGCGTCGTTGGGCGCGGCGAACTTCTGCAACAGCTGACCGCTGGCTTCGCCGACGTCGGGTTGCAGTGCGGCCACATAGACGAGCGAGCTGACCTTCGGATCGGCACCGGCCTCCGTGATCACGGAGCCGCCATAGCTGTGGCCGACCAGCACCACCGGGCCCTGCTGCTGATCGATAACGCGCCTAGCGGTATCGACGTCTTCGGCGAGGCCCGTGAGCGGCTCTTGTACGATCGTCACGTGGTAACCATCCTTGACCAGGAGGTCGTGGACGGCCCGCCAGCCGGAGCCATCCACCAGTGCGCCGTGGACAATGACAACATCTTTCGCAGCCGCCTTTGCCTCAGCGTGAGCCATCGTGGCGCCAAGCGCAATCAGGGCGGCAATCATCAGCTTGTTTCGCAATACGAACATTTTGCACTCCAAAATTGGTAGCAGTTTCCCGTCGTTTCGTGCAATCGCGCTTGACGGGTGAGACTTGATCGGTGATAGCTAACCGTGAATCAGGGTAGCCTGTTCTTCATGGCCAGAACGTCGATCGGTTCGACAGACGGAGGGCCGGCCAGCATCTCGTCGGCCCGCGCCATCAGGGCGCCGGCCATACTCCCGTGCAGGTGTGCCTGGCGGTCCTCTTCGCTCGCAAAGGCGTCAAAGACGCCGAACGTCGTCGGTGACAGCCTGAGGGCGAACCAGATCGGCGTGGTCGCCTCCCGATTCGTCAGTTCCAGGCCGGCGTCGAGGAAGTCTGCTACCGCCTGCTCCTTGCCCGGCTTGGCTTCGAGTCGTACGAATAGTGCTTTCTTGATCATCTTTGCTCTCCAGTTCCGCGTGATCCATTCACTCGGTGAGCCACACTTTACAAACGGAGCGCCAGGGAGAATACTGTCTCGATCGACAATTTTGGTATCGATTCTGCCATGCGAATTTTTGTCCTCGCACTCGAGGGGGTGTTCGACACCGGCCTCACCACGGTGCTCGACGCCTTGACGACGGCCAACGAACTGGCGCGCGCGACTGGGATGGCCACACCGGGCTTCGAAATCACCGTTGTGGGGATGCGGCCAGAGGTGCGCACTGCGCTTGGCCTGCAGGTGCCCGTGCGCGACATGACAGACGCCCCCGCCCCGGACTGGGTCGTCGTGCCGGCGCTCAACAGGACGACGACAGACCTGCTCGTGCCGTCGCTCGGCCGGGCTGATGTGGTCGATGCGCTAGACGCATTGCGCTTGTGGCACCGTGCCGGCGCCCGTCTGGGCGCCGCCTGCACCGGCACGTTCGTGCTGGCCGAAAGCGGCCTGCTCGACGGGCGCGAAGCCACCACCACCTGGTGGCTCTCACCGGTGTTCCGGCAGCGTTACCCCGACGTGCACCTCGATGTGCATCGCATCGTCGTTCCCAGCGGCGACACGGTGACGGCGGGGGCCGCTCTGAGCCATCTCGACCTGGCGCTCTGGTTGATCCGCAACAACAGCCCGGAGCTTGCGGCGCTCGTGGGCAAGTACCTCGTATTCGATTCGCGGCCGTCGCAGTCTGCCTTTGCGATCTCCGATCATCTGGCCCATTCGGACCCGCTCGTCGAGCGTTTCGACCGCTGGGTGCGTGAACACCTCGACACGGCCATCGCCCTCGACAACGCCGCCGAAGTATTGGCGACCAGCAAGCGAACGTTGACGCGACGTCTAAACGAGGTGCTCGGTAAAACGCCCGTCGAATACATACAGGATCTGCGGGTCGAGCGGGCCGTCCATCTGCTGAAGACGAGCAAGCTCAGCGTAGATCGCATCGCCGAGCAGGTCGGCTACGCGGACGGCGTGACGCTGCGCACGCTGCTGCGACGGCGGATCGGTAAGGGGATCCGTGAGTTACGGGCGTCGTGAATCTTATCGACTATTGGAGTATGCCGGTGGCCGTGCGTGACCGGTCCCACGGGAGGATTTGCCAACTGAGGCGGAGGCGCGAATGACGGCTTCACCCTGCAAACGGCCGCCATTCCGACGTGAGCAGGTAAGACCGCTTCGGGTCGACTATGGAAGTTTGTAGGTGAAGGCGATCCGCTGCGTATGGCCTTCCGATGGATTTCCCGGTCCGGCCATGAGCCGCCGTTCCTCCTGGTTATTCTGCGAACGTTTGAAGGGCCTCTTCACAACTGACAGCGGACAGTGACCTCCCACGTTCCGAGGAGATATTCACCGTCCAGCAAGTGCCGTTGCCTCCGCGTGGAAGCGAACAGAGGTTCCCCCTTCTATCGGATATTGATAACGACCTTACCCTTTGCACGTCCGGTTTCGACGTAAGCCAATGCCTCTCGCGTTGATTCGAACGGGAAAATACGGTCGATCACAGGCTTTATCGCAGCTGCGTCGACGAGCTTGGCGATCTCGGTTAGCTGGTCTCCGTCGGCACGCATAAAGAGGAATGAATAGCCTACATTCCGACGTCTTGCCGCCTTTCGGATGCGATAGCTTAGAAGGCGCATCGCCGCTCTCAGGAACCAGGTGGCACCCATCTGTCTGGCAAATTCGGGATCGGGCGGACCCGCGATTCCGATGAGCTTGCCACCCGGCTTGAGCACTTGCAGTGATTTTTCGAGCGTCTTTCCGCCCTGCGTATCCAGCACAACATCGCAGTCTTTCAATACAGCGGCAAAGTCGTCCTTCTTGTAATCGATGACAACGTCCGCACCGAGCTGCTTCATCAATCCCGCATTCGCGGCGCTCGCTGTCGTGGCGACGGTCGCACCCAGGTGCTTCGCCAGTTGAATGGCAAAGGTGCCGACGCCACCCGAGCCCGCGTGGACGAGTACCGTCTGCCCTTTCTTCAGTTGTGCGCGTTCGACCAGCGCCTGCCACGCCGTCAGGCCCACCAATGGGATTGAAGCCGCTTCTTCCATACTGAGCACCTTGGGCTTGAGCGCCACGGCGTCTTCCTTGATCGCGATGAATTCCGCGAAAGTGCCGATCCGGTCTTTGGGCGGTCGCGCATACACCTCATCGCCCGGCTTCAATCGCCGCACGCGTGACCCGACGCGGACAATGGTCCCAGCCAGGTCGTTGCCCAGAATCAGCGGCAAACGGTAGGGCAAAATCAGCTTGAACTGTCCGTCCCTGATCTTTGAATCGAGCGGGTTCACGCTGGCGGCGTGAATCTGGATCAATACGTCGTCCTCACGCAGTTCTGGAACCGGCATATCGCCGGCTCGTATGCCATTCTTGCGCCCATATCGATCGACGACGAATGCCTTCATCATGGTTCGTTGTTCCTTGCCAGTTTCTCGTTGCGTGAAGTAATGCCATCTACGTTGTGAGCCGCAGATCTTTGCGAATGCCGGCGTCCACCAGGCCCACAGGGGCAAATCTGCGTAGCAATCGGAGACGGCCGGCGAGTCCTCCCGCTGCATAGCGGAGTTTCGGACGAGCCGCGAGAGCGGCCTGCAATACGGTTTCGGCCACAACCTCAGGGCCGTCAGCGCTTTCGACTACCTCCTTGACTCGCTGATCCATGGCTACGCATACCTCGCGGTACGCGTCGAGGGGGGCGTCGGGCGGCATGAAGTTCGTGTCGAACGCCGTCTTGATGTAGGCAGGCTCGATCACCGACACCCGAATGCCCATCGTGCGCAACTCGTGGTCGAGCGACTCCGAATAACCCGCTACCGCGTGTTTGGTGGCGGTATACAGCGCCATATAGGGCATGGGCAGGAAACCCAGCACAGAGCCGATGTTGATGATGCGCCCGCGACCTTGATGCCGCATATGGGGCAGCACGGTACGCGTCATGCGGATAATCCCGAAGAAGTTCGTGTCGAAGATCGTACGCGCCTGGTCAAGCGAACTTTCTTCGGCAGCAGCTGGGGCGACGCCGAAGCCAGCGTTGTTCACCAGCAGGTCGATGCGGCCGTGCAGGCGCAGCACTTCCTCGACGGCTGCTTCGACTGATGCATCGCTGGTCACGTCCAGACACAGCATCTCGAATGTCCGCTGGCCGGCTTGTACGCTACGTCGGCTGGTGCCGTAGACCTTGTACCCGGTCTCGGAAAGGCGGTTTGCCGTGGCTTCACCGATGCCAGATGAGGCGCCCGTAACGAGGGCTATTTCGCTTTTCATCATGTCTTTCCGGTAGCGAGAAGTGTGTTTACATGGTTAGATGAGCGCCATAATATGATGTTCATCATATTTTTGATCCAACGAAAACGGCCGCCGGGCAAACGGATTACTCATCAGCGGGTGCGAATTTATTCAGTGCGGCTTCGAGAAGACTGTCCGACAGTTTGGGGTCGTCGACGGCGCGCGCCAGCACCATGGTGCCGACCATGGTGGCAACGGTCAGAAGTGCCTGCTCATGTGCGCCCGGCTGCCCCCAATCGGGCAATTGCCGGGCGACGACATCGATCATTTCCTTGATGCGGCGGGTGGCCGCGCGGCGCACGACTGGCGCCTGGCGCGGCATCTCCGAGCCAAGGGCAGAGACCGGGCAGCCCGTCTCTACGGCGTCACGGTGCTCCTTCGACAGATAGGCGCGCACCATCGACGGCAATGCCTGCTCCTGCGGCACGGAAGCGGCGATTTGCTCCGACAACGCCACGGCCTGAGCACCAGCGCGGTCGGCCGCTTCGGCAAGCAGCACCTCCCGCGATCGAAAGTGTGCGTAGAAGCCGCCATGTGTCAGGCCAGCCTCCTTCATGATGTCGGCCACTCCCGTCCCGTCGTAGCCACTGCGCCGAATCGCGCGGGCGGCAACTTCGACGATGCGCTCGTGCGTGATTTCCTTGCGGCTAGCGGGTTTTCGACTGGATGATAATTTTTGCATGATGCTCATCATATACCACTTCGGCACAATTTGCTGCACGAAGCAATCTCGACTAGTTCCAAGGCTTCCACCAGGCGGCGCCAGCATTCGCAACTCTCTTCAAAACACAGAGTTCGGGGTCGGCGTTTCTCGGTGGTCCTGGACGGTGATGCTGTCGCTTGCCGGCTAACAGCCGCGAGGACAGGAACTAACGACTCCTCTTGCGGGTTGCGCTGGTGTGGCCGCTTTGCCTTGGAAGCAGGCATACAGGCTACGAGGCATTAAACAGCAGGTCAGGGTCGCCTGCGCGCATACGCGTCGGACCGTAAGCGGCGGCCAGGAAGAGTCATTCGCCCGCAGCTTCGATCGGACATTAGGGCGACGGCTCAGCGCGAGCGACCGGACGTTCAACGGGTGTAGATCAAAGACTCGGACCAACTATTCGCGCGCTTCCTCCGGCTCGCGCCAACTGGACAGCATCTCCTCGACCTCCGTCGCGATCCAGACTCGGAAAAGCTGGTATTCCGCTCGTTCCAGGGCGCTCCTGTGCGTGACCAGGTAGTGGTGCCTGTCATGGAAGACCAGACATGCTTCAACGGGTCTTACGAGACGGCCGTCTTCGACTTGGCGGTGAACCAGATGGTGCCACCCCAGTAACGTGCCTTCGCCGGCTTCCGCCTGAGACACAAGTAGGCAATAGTCGTTGCTTTCGAAATTTTCGCCTTCCATGACCCGCCCTCCGACATCGCCTTGCTGGAACCAGTTTCGCCACACACGCCAGTCGACGTGCTCACCGAGATGGGTTCGGCCAAGGGGGGAGAGGTTCAGCGTCGGGTGCTTGAACAAATCAAGCGCCGAAAGGTTTTTCCCGCGGTAGTTCTCTTCGAAAAACTGTTCGCTGCAAACGGGATATACGATGTCGTGGAAGAGTCTTTCGACCGAATATTCCGCTTCTCGCGGCGGGTTTTTAGTAATTATCACGTCCGCATCGATGAGTCCGTCGAACTCCTTGTAATGATCGGTGACCACTACATGAAGCCTCACGTGTGGAAACTGTTTTCGGAACGCCGCAAGGCGGGGNGCGAGCCATAACGCGGAGAATGCATGAGACACGCAGATGATCAGTACACTTCTTCCATGCCGGCGCAGCGCTTCGACCGACTCAGCGATGTTCATGATGGAAAGGTAGGACGCGTTGTATAAAATCCTGCCGGCCTCCGTGAGCGCGATATGTCGTCCTGAACGTTCGAAAAGAACGATGTCCAGCGAATCCTCCAGCTCCTTGATCTGACGACTTATCGCCGCCTGAGTGACACAGAGAACTTCAGCCGCCTGTGTGAAACTCTCGTAGCGCGCGGCCGTCACAAAGCACCTCAGCGCTCTGAGCGAAGGCATCTGGGCGAGCAACCGGTCGGCGAAAGGCCGCATTTTCGGCATGGTCTAAATCCTTCTGTGGCCAAATCCAGCACGATAGTGCCGCACAGTTGTAGCGTCCGACGCGACACAGAGCCGATAGACGTTCCTCGTCTCGTTGAACTTCTTCTGGCGAACGGAGCAGGTCTTCGGACCTGCCCTTATACGCCGGCGCCCAGTTCTTTGGCAGCCGCTAACGCTATAAGAAGGTCCAGGTGCGCGCCCCCGGCGTTCTTGAACACGGTCGCCTTTCCGCTTCGTTTTGGCGCAGCCTGAGCCATTTCGAAAAGATCGCCCTTGATATCGCTTAGAGCCAGCGAGCCGTTGGCAATGGCTTGCATGATGTCTCCAGACTCGACTGCTGTCTCTCTGAAGTCGACGAAAACGTCAGATTGTTCAATCACGTCGTCATCAGCCTCGCGCATGTCGGGCCGGTATCCGCCGACCAGATCGACATGTGTGCCGGGTTTCAAGAACCGACCCTTGATGAGGGGCCTGACGGTACCGGTAGCCGCGGAGATGATATCGGCCTGTGATACCGCGTCGTTGACATCCGTGACCACGTCAATCGTCCGGCCAAGTGGCATCAATGATTGAGCGACGCTACCGAGCTTCTGCGGAGTGCGGTTCCATAGCATGATCCGCTCGATGGATGGCCTGACATGGACATGCGCCTGCACCAACGCGAGCGCGATAGGTCCTGCTCCGATTACGAGCAGGCTCTTGCTGTCGTTGGCGGACAATATTGACGATGCCAGCGCCGAGTCTGCTGCGGTCTTCCAGCGCGTGACTTCCGGGCCGTCGAGTATGCACGAGATGGATTTTTTCTCCTCGTCGATCACCACGAAGATGGCATCCTCGGTCGGCAGTGGTGTTTCTCTATGTGCATTTGGAGGAAAGATGGAACAGACCTTGACGCCTGCCCCGTAGCCGGGAAGCACGACGCCTCGCGAAAACACGCTGAACGGACCGCTTTGAAGGAGCAGATCCTCAGTGCGAGGCCGCGCCCCGCGGTGACCGTCACGAAGTGCCTCAATAGCGCGCTCCCACGTCATGACTGAACGAATATCTCGCGCGGACAACATCACTGCGCTCATCTGGTCACTTCCTCTGTCTTTGCGAAAGTCCGGTTCTCGAACCAATGGTCGAGAGGCCACTTCTGTGCAGCGGTGGTGAGAGTAAGCACTCGATTGCGAAGACAATCGAGCGCTTCACTGCGTGCGCGGTCCGTATTAAGCCGATTGACCGATGACGGCAACAGGATCACCGAGAACGTCCATTTTTGGTGAGACGCCAAGACCCGGCTGAGCCGAGACGGCCATGTAGCCGTCGTTCAGTTCGGGTCCCCCCGAAGCGACAGTGATGCTGTGGTACTCATGGAACGCCGACGACTGGAAGTGAAAACCGGATGGCGTCGAGTGCGCGAGATGGCAAAGCGCGGCAGTCGCAATTTCTCCGCCCCACGAGTCTTCGATTGTCAGCGAAATTCCCATGGTCACGGCGAGATCCCGAAATTGCCTGGCCTTCGTCAGACCGCCTACGCGACTCACCTTGAGATTGACCACGTCCATCGCGCGGTCCTGGCAGCCACGCATAGACGGCGTCAAGCAGCACGGCCGGTCAGCGACAACCATCTTGGCCGGTCGACGGGTGTAGTTGTCGCTGGTTAAGAGGCCATGGTTGTCGCTCCTTCTTCGTAGTTGTCGTTGGGTAATTGTCGTCGGCGCGCGCTCTGTTTGTCGCTGGCCTTACGGCGGCGATAGCTCTCAACATTCAGCTCGAAGATCGTCGAGTGATGCACGAGCCGGTCGATGGCGGCAACCGTCATGCCGGGGTCGGGGAACACGTCATTCCAGCCAGAGAACGGCTGATTG
>NZ_JAFA01000015.1 GCF_000519185.1 Paraburkholderia nodosa DSM 21604
CGCTCCAGCCACGGCACGCGCCCGGGATGCTCGCCGTCGGCTTCTCCGCGAGCCGTGTAAGCACAGCCTTCGCGCGTTTATTGCGCCTCACGTCACCCAGATCCACGCCTTCCAGTTCCTTGTATGCCCAGCCATCGGACTCTCGCGTCATTTGTCGTCGCCGCAAATTGCAAGAGTAAACGCGCATTCGCTTCAGTTAACAACCCCGAATTCCTGCGTCAGATCAAACTTCAAGCCTTATCTGACGGGGCTTCGCGGAGATGTGTGTAACGAGGTGCCTTCAGCCTGGGGCTCTGCAAACGGATCGCCCATCCGATATAGCCAGCGTCGCGCACCGCCATATCGTCGCGCACAGCGATCCCAGGCAGTATCTGCGCCCATATCTTCGCTTTCCAGTCATCCACCACGAGGATCTGGATGAGCCCAACATTGAGCATCTCCATTGCGTCCTCGTCCTCAAGCGCATCGGGGAGCAGCGCAAGCTTTACCGGAGCCTTGCCTTCCTTGCGAAAGCGCGCATTCAGCGTGTTCAGGCTCTCGTAGTAACTGCTGCTGGCGCGTACATGGACCGTCTTTCCGCTGAGATCGTCAAGCTTCGCAAGAGATGGCGACTTCGGCCCGGTAACAACGACTTCCCGTACCGGCGTTCGGTCGCGTGGCGCCACGAAGTCGACCTGTTTGAGACGCGCCTCGGTAGCCGTCAGATTGCCGGCCGCGATGTCGCCCCGGCCGGCGATCAGCCCCGGGATCAACTGGTCGCGCGTTGTCGGGATGATGACCAGGGTGAGCGGGCGCTTGCCAAGCGTCGATTTGTATTTCCTGTTCACGTAGCGCTCAAAGTCCCGCATAAGCCCGGCAGTCAGTCCGCGCTCGTGACCCTGGTCGTTAAAATAGAGTGTGCGACTATAGGGAACGAGTACGCGGATCAAACGGCGGTCGAGCATTGCGTCGAAGTCGCCTTTCCATGGTTGGTTGCCGAGATCGATACGGCGCGCCCCGGTAGCCGACGCGGGGGCAGTAGCAGCTGCCGGGGTAGACGCGGAAGCGGCAGGCTGCGATGCCGCACCTTGCGCGGCGCAGCACGTCGCCACACCCGCGAACATGCCTGCGCAGAACGCCGCAATGTACATCAACGCATGTATGACGCGCATCGTTAAGACCCGCTCCGAAACCGGAGGCTGGAACGAACCCCGGTAGTGCCCGTGTGTGTACCAATCGCCACGCCATGCTCATCTTTCGAGCTGAGACTCCGCAACGTGAATCCGGTGCGGTCATGAATCCCGCTTAACCTTCTGCGCGCTGGCGACGGTCTCACTGCACCAGCACATCCTGATACTGCCACTATGGTGGCTTGTGAAAATCGGCCTATGGTCCTACACGGCGATCTCCGGGGACGGCAGGTCGACGGCAGTGATTGCTCCATCCTTCAGGTCAGACGAGCCCGTTCACGCGCCGCCTCCCCACGACAATCAGACCATCGTCCTATTCACCGGTGGGGACGTCGCTGCTATCCTGGGTTCCGAACTCGCGAGGCGTATGCAGCCGCATCGCATTCGCCCCCTCCTGCCGGCAAACCGGATTGAACCGCCATGAGCAGGCGACCCGCTCTGGGGTTACGTCTCTGTTACTGTGCCGCCGTGCTGCCGTGGCTGGCAAACGCACCGCGTGCGCAGGAACTGGAGCCGCGCACCTATTCTCCCTCGCCGATTGGCACCAACTTTCTCCTCCTGGGTTACGCGCACGTAAGCGGCGACGTACTCACCGACCCGTCCCTCCCCATCACGGGTGTAAGCACACAACTGAACAACCTTGTTCTCGGCTACGTGCGCACGTTCGCACTGGCAGACCGCACGGCGTCGATCGGCGTTGCCGTGCCATTCGTGAGCGGCAACCTGAATGGGCTCGTCATTGGTGCACCAACCGAGGTGCATCGCGCAGGCCTCGGTGACGTGCAGTTTCGCTTCGCGCTAAATCTGATCGGCAACCCCGCGCTTTCACCCGAAGCGTTTTCCCGTGCGCCGCCCGTTACCTCGCTCGGCGCGAGCGTGACGATTCAGGCGCCCACAGGCCAGTACGTCCCCTCACGCCTCGTCAACGTCGGTAACAACCGTTGGGCATTCAAGCCAGAGGTCGGGGTATCACAGCCATGGGGAAACTGGTTCTTCGAGGCCTCGGCCGGTGTCTGGATGTTCACGAACAACACGAACTTTTTCAACGGACGGGAAAAAAGCCAGGCTCCACTCGCGATCGCCCAGCTCCATGGCGGATACAGCTTTCGGCCGGGGCTCTGGCTCGCCGCCGATCTCGGCTATGCGCTCGGTGGCGCCACCGAAGTCAATGGTGGATCGAGCAGCGGCCGCCAGGCTAACGCGCGCGGCGGCGTCACGCTTGCCGCGCCGCTCGGTCGCGGCTGGTCTGCCAAGCTTTCCTACTCTCGAGGCTTTGTCGTGCGCGCGGGCGGCAACTATCAGATCGTCTCCGTCGCGATCCAGTACCGCTGGTTCGATCATTGAGTTGGGTCATTGGCGCCTCATGAGGGTCACCTCGAAGCACTGCTCCCATCAATCAGCCGCCTGGAACGTCCAAACGACAAAAGAAAATTGTCGCGTTTGGCGGCCCGAACCCGGCACCAACCGTTCAGCGCGCTGATGCCTCAAATTTCGCAGAAGCATAGTCGGACGTCCTCATACGACGGAGACATGTATTGAAGAAGCGTTTGCAACCCTGAATGGCCAAGTCTGGCTTTGCGATCCAGAAGGGATAGACGACTCCGGCAAGATGTATGACCGATACCGGCAGATCACCCTCACCGATTGCGCTATAGGTTGAAGGACCGCTGTCGGGGTTGGTTACCGCTGAACGTGTCGAGCAGAAGTTGGCCACATCAGGACAGCCTTACCGGATGCTGGTGAGCCACCCGAAAGGCGAGATGCTCCTGGAGAGTGGGCGAAAACGAACTGATGGGCAGGATTCGGGAACGTGTCTCAGAGCTGATGCCGCCCTGAAATGCGGTGACGCCGTCGATCGCCTACGATGATAGACAAGCCCGCACCGGAAGTCAGACATCATGGCGCGCTCACTCACTACCGCGGTTCGTTGGTCGCTCGATTACATTGCGCGCAAATCGTGGCTGCGACGGGCGCTGCTCGCACTCGCCGTGCTTGTGACTCTGAATATCCTGATTAACTCATGGCAGTCGTGGCACGACTTCCGAGCCGCAGATACCCTGGCAGCACAGCGGCTGAACGGCCAGGCCTCGCTTATCACAGCACGCATCGAGGACCGTTTGCAGCGCGTAAGTGTGTCGACGGCACAGATTGAGAACATGCTGGACAGCCAGACGCTCGCCGATGCCGAGCTGACGCAACTGGCAATGGACATGCGTCCAGCGCTCGGTGAAGTGCTCATTGCGGTCTTCGCGCCTGACGGCCGGCTGCTTGCCGGATCGAGTGCGGGTGTCGGCAACCAGGTGCCTGGCCTTGAATCGGCGCTTGCCCGTGTGCGGAATGATCCGTCTGACCTCGTCACAGACCTTGCGACCTGGGCACAAGAGGCAGTCGTCATTTTCGCGAAGGGACATCGTAACCGGGGAGGTGAACTCGACGCGGTCATCGTCCAGGTGGTCAACGTCGAACAGCGCCCGCTCGAAGCCATGAATTTGCCGGCGGGCACTTCCGTCCTGTTGCGCGACAGCGCGGACCGCGTCATCGCACGCTACCCGGCCGCCTTCGCGATGCCGCCGGGACAGAAGCTGATCGACGGCACGGCGACGACTGGCCCCACGACGACGACCCGTTATCTGCTCTTTCCACTGGACGGTACGCAACAGTTGGTGGCCACACGCAGGATTCCGCTCGGATCCACAGCAAGCTACTGGACACTTGATGTCGGCCTTTCGGTCGATGTATACCGCGCGAGTGTACGGCAAAGCTTGTATCTCAACCTCGCTGGTGCTGCCACGGTCCTGGTCATGCTGGCGAGCGCGATCCTGCTCGTGCGCCGTGAGCGTCACCTATTCGATCAGGTGCAACAGTTTGCAAGCCTGATTTCGACCATTGTGAAGAACATGCCCACGCCGGTTGTCGTGGTACAACCCGGCGAAGGTAAAGTTCTTGTTGCCAATGAATCTATGCTGGCTGTATTCGGTGCGGTCGCTGGCGCGGGGCAACCGTTTGCCCGGCTGTTCGTGGAACCCACTGCATGGACGGACACACAGTCGGTCCGTCAAGACGAGACGATCGCGATGCTCACGCGCGACGGCCCCCGGCATATGCTGCTGTACAGCACCCGGCTCCCCCTCGGCGTGCAAGCCGAAGCATCCGACGCACTGCTGGTTACACTCGTCGACGTCAGTGATCAACACCAGCAACTCACGCAGCTACGGACCGAAGCCGACATCGACGCGCTCACTGGACTGCCGAACCGCCGCAGTTTCGCGAGGGCTGCCGCGCAGGCGGTTGCGCATGCTCGCGGGCAACACCGGCCGCTATCGCTGCTGGCGCTGGATCTGGACTACTTCAAGCTTGTCAATGACACGTACGGTCACGCAGCCGGGGATCGCGTTCTGGCAGTCGTGGCATGCGTGCTTGAAGGAGCGCTGCGCGCAGAGGATCTGGCCGCCCGCCTGGGCGGCGAAGAATTCGCCGCCATCCTGCCCGACACAACAGTAGAGCAGGCCCAGACCGTCGCCGAACGTATTCGCACCTCCATCCAGAACACTCCTATCGCCCTGGAGGCAGGACAGACCATTTCGCAGACCGTAAGCATCGGCATCGCGTCATACCACGATGGCGAAGATGACATCGCGGCAGCGCACGAGCGTGCCGATGCCGCGCTATATGCGGCCAAGAGCGCGGGGCGCAATCGTGTCCACATTGCGATACCCGCCGCCCCAGAGTCCACAGAAACGACACTATCGGCGCCATCAGGTCGTGAAAGTCAGGCATCAGCGACAGACAGAGAGAGCAAGTGAACCGCTGACGGTGCTACGACGGGAACTGAAGGAATCTCGTGTTCGATGACGCCTCCCTCGATGTCTGCTGTGCGCCTCATGACAGACATTTGCGCTGTGGACTGGTTAGAGCTGCGAGATCCCTCCGGATTGGTCCGCGCCGTATACGGATGGGCCGACGACGCTGAGCTCAGGATTTTGCCAAGGTATCTGGTCGAGTCACAGACGAACAGTTCAAGCGGACTAGGCAGCTTGCTGGTCCGTGATCGCGGGAACGGTCAAATTCTTGAAAGGTCGTCGATGGTCTGCTCAACCCGGTACCAACCATCCAGATTGGACCAGGCTGTCAGAGTGGCTCAACTTACGCTACCCACAGCATCTCGACCCGCTGCGGCACTGGGAAGCTTGCGAGCAAAACATCCGGAACTGAGCGACTTTTGAAGGCGCCGTTATTGCGCCTACTAACCCTGACTTGGTGAACAAGAAGGCAGGGTCATCGCCTAAAGAGGTCGTCAACACGCTCCGTATAAGCGTTCACGGTCGACGTGCCCGTGCCCTCTGCACGCCTGCTAGCGGATCGGCAGGTTCCCATCGAAGCCGCCCATGTTCCGCACGCACTTAACGCGGCATTCGGCATCGACACCTCGACATCGCAGCAACGGGATGAAGACCAAGTCCGGTTGAACGGTGCACAGGCCGCTGTGTGTCCAGAATCTGGTCGGTGGTACCGGGTTGACTGATCGTCATGGTCACTGATGGGGGACGCACAACCCAAAGCGGTCGTCGGCAGCCCATGACCAACCGATGATTGCGGAAATCCAGACATCAACGGTCCGCTCCATCACGGTTTTCGGATAGTGACTCACGCCGCGCAGTTCATAATCCCTCGATATCCACCTGTATCCTTCGGCGTTGACCTCGGCGTGCACGACAGGATCGGATGATGCAGTCTGCACGAATGCGGAAGTTGCGTATGACGATCAGAACCCGGCCATGAAGTCGGGAGGTGCAATACATGATAGTAATCCTTATCGATGAATTGTCGTTCACTTCTTCTGTGTAGGTAGACGTACTGCTGGTAGTTCTGAATCTCTTCAGATCGTGCACGTGGATGCCGCCCCTGACGCCGTCACAACGTTCCGCAGTCATTTCGCATGTTGCGACCCACCGGTACACGTCGAGGCAGCAGTCGAATATCGCGTCACCCTCAGCGCATCACGTGGGGCGATCGTCAATAACGAACCATCGGAGCGTGCGAGCCGGTTGGTCAGGCACGGCAATTTGCGTGGGCAGGCTGCCGATCACGCCCTTCACCTGGGCGAGAAACGCGCCACCCTTCATTGACGCGAGGGCGACGGTTTTCAGGCCGCACTGCGCAGCCGTGTTCAAGCGCGAGTGAACGATGGTGACCCACCAATCCGTCATCGTGTAGCTTGTGTCGTGGGCTTCGATGCACGTCCGATAGTTCGAAGCGACAAACTTCCCTGCGTCGCCCGAGGCCGCAACCACCGCCCACGCCTTCTCGTAACTCCCGCTATCCCGTCCCGCAGCGCTCCCCACCATCGACCGCGTTTGCAGCCCATAGGCCACAGCGACGACTGCAATTGCAACGAGTCCAGTGAGATACACAGGATGACGCTTCGTTGCCTGACGGCCCGTTTTAAGTACAGAAATCATGACGTGATCCCCTTCCTTCGAAGACAAGGTCTGGTCCCTGGATCTGTGCTTGTGATGGTCACCCTGCAATACAAGAGCGGCCTGGATCTTTGACGGGATCGTAGATTATTCGCTGACGCCCGAACATAACCTGAATAGGTGATCGCGTGAGCGCAGCGGGTGCCGACGGCGCCCCTCCCGTCCACTTCGGACAGACTGCCTGAGGACGCGATATTCGCACTCTGGGATGAGCTCGCGGACTTCGCGGTCGGTGACAGCGAAGTCGCCGCTGGGCACCTGCTACCGCGGAACTAACCGGCGTAGTACCTGACGGGCCCAGTTCAGGGTGCGCCGGGAGCCAACGGCGCGCCACTGCCGGGCTCAGGCGGGTGATATGGGTCCGGAATTCCCCGAATCCTGGGCGTTGGATATCGTTGATCCAGGTCGTCAGGGCGAGATGTGAATTGGGAGCTACGTCCGGCTGACTGCCCTGGGGCCCCTCATCTTGTTGGTCATTGACAGGTCCGAACCGGCGGGCTCCCGCATCTCACGCGATCCTTACGTCGCTGCTTGCAACGGTCCAGCGCCTGCACTCCGCTATCGCAACTTGCCGAGCCACAGCGCGGTGAGCGCTGAGCGATTACGAACATTGAATTTGCCGTAAATCGACTTGATATGGACATGCGTCGTGTTCGGACTTTGGTCGAGTTTCTGCGCGATCTGCTTTTCCGTGAGACCGTCGAGCAGCCACAGCAGCACCTTTCGCTCGGCCGACGTCAGGGGCGCGTCGGCGATGAGCAGGCCGTAGCTGAGCAGTTGCTGCCGGCTGAACCATCTCAGCCCATGCATCACGAAGCACAGAAGCTCGAGATCCAGCGCAGAGAAGCGGGGTGCCAGCACATCGCGAAACACGAAGAGATGAATCCGCACATCGTCGTTGAGCGACCACCGCATCTGAATGCTGTCGCCGTGGCCGACTTCGAGGTAGTGGCGGCGATAGTGCTCACCTTCAAACCATTCGGCGGGCATCGCCTCGAAGAGCAGGTTGGCGCAGAACGGTTCACTACCTGACGCGGCCACGACATGTGACGAGTCGACGTGGCCGGACAAGAGTGTGTCGTACTGCTCCTGCACGGAAGCGACCATGGCCGGGACCGGATGCAGGAGCCGAGCCAGTCGTGGACGCCAGCCGAACAACGGATCTTTTGGCGCGAGCGAAGGCAATCGCACAACAGTGGACCAAAGCGCATTCTGTGCCTTGAGCATGGCACAGAGCGTGGTTAGCAGATGGGACAGTGCGACATCGCCATCACCTGCTGAGAACTCGGCCAGCCGATCCCAGAGTGCATAGACGTCGTCGTGGACCAGTGGATGGGTGGAATCCGCGAATGGAAGCATGTTGTCCCCAAGAAAAATGTGCGGATCGCCGATGTTCGGTGAGCACGAGCGTATCACCTCTTCAGGTAGTGCCCAAGCGCATCACGGTGCTCGATACTGATACGCCGCTCACAGCCGCGTTCAGACCGTTGGGTGAGGAGCTTCATGTTTCATGGCATCGGCCGTCAGCACGAGGAACCGTGCGGTGGACGTGGCATTAGCCTATCCAGATGTGCGGTAGCGCACACTTCGTGCATCAAACTGAAAGTCGCCGAGCCTATCACTTTAACCTTTCTTCCGACCAGCCAGCGCACCCGCCGCACCGGTGTAATCAATCCTTGAACGCGCGCTTCCCGCCACAACGGGCGGGAAAAGCCGGCCTTTCCGGTGGTGTCCAAAACTGAGAGACATGGCAAATGGATAGCGAACCTCAGCCCGCGCCTGAGAGCCCCGCGGGATCAGCCCGGTCATTGACCCCGGCACCGGGGTGGCACCCCTGGCAGGTCAAACTTCAGTGGGCGGTGCTCGTGCTCGCCACGGCACTTTGCCTGGCCTTGTCCGTGCACGAAGGCGTCGAGCTCTTTGTCATCGGTGCCATTTTTCTGGCGTCCGGCATATCCAGCATCGCGGGCTTCGCCTTTTCCGCAGTCTGCGGCGCAATGCTGTTCCATCTCTCCGCCGACCCGGTGCAGATCGTCCAGATCATGATTGTCTGCAGCATCGCGAACCAGACAGCAATGGTCTGGTCACTCAAACAGGATATCCAGTGGCGGGCGCTGGCTGTTTTCCTGATCGGCGGCGTGGCCGGACTGCCCCTGGGCATCACCGTACTGCTCACGCTGGATCGTCACGTCTACACCCATGTGCTTGGCGTGTTCCTGGTTCTCTATGGGTGCTACATGCTCGCCCGGCGGCCGCTGGTCATCCGGCGCCAGGCGAAGGCACTCGATGTCTTAGCGGGATTTCTCGGCGGCGTCACGGGTGGCGCGGCCGGCTTTCCCGGAGCATTCGTGACCATCTGGTGCGGGTTCAAGGGGTGGAACAAGGACCGCCAGCGTGCCATGTATCAGCCGTTTATCCTGATCACGCAGGTCGCCGCGCTCGCTGCAATCAGCCTCTTGCGACACTCCGCCGGCAAGACCGGTTTCGCCCCAGCCATTCTGCTCTGCATACCCGGGTCGCTGCTCGGAACCGCGATCGGTATGACGCTCTATAAACGACTGTCCGACAATCATTTCGCACGGGTCGTGAACCTGCTGTTGATTGTCTCGGGGATCAGCTATTTTGGATAACTAGAGAATCTGCCGCAGAACGTGCGCCCCGTCGAATCTGGCTTGCCGCTCAAATGGCCGCTGATCACCGGAGGAGCGGCCATTGATGTTCGAACAGTGCGTTGGTCCGCTCAGGTCCGCTACGACCGGCCACGTCGGACCGTATTCGGCCACTATCGGCCGTTCGGGAACGCCAGCAGCCACGACATTCAGACGTCCCTTCAATCCAGAAAGCAGTCGTTCGATTCGCACAACGAGACGCTACGAACTCTTGGACATCAAGACGCGAACGCGGGCAACCCTGGCGCAGCCGCACCTTTAGATTAAATAGCTATACAAGGTCAAATATCACCCCAATTCCGCTTCGGCGCTTACTCAGGCACCGACTCGGGCGCCGACGATCGCTGCCCGACACTCAGCGCCACCACCTCGATGAGCGGAACGAGCCGCACGAGCAGACACGCTGCGATCATGGCGCACGCAACGACGAGCAACGCTTGATCCACACCGGATTGCAAAGCGGCACGGGCGCTGTCCAGAAACGGCGCTCCACCGTGCGCCGCTACGGCCGCAAAATCAACGGCGACCCGCGACGCGCTTCCATGAAGCAGCACCTCAGGATCACGCAACGCCGCGAAAGGCCCCGAGAGTGACGCGCCGCGCGCCGCAAGCCGGCTCTCGAGCCCGGAGACATACCGCGTATGGACAATTGCCCCGGCCACGGCCGTACCGAGTATGCCGCCCACCATCCGCGCCGACTGGATCATCGCGGTGGCGATGCCGAGTTGCTGCTTGCCCGCGACCTGCTGGGCGAACACGGTCAGGTTTGGCATGACGAAGCCGATGCCGACGCCGCCGATGAGCATGGCGGCAGGCAATGCCAATCCGCCGTCGCGCACCGGAACGCATGCTATCCCCGCGCACGAAGCGGCCAGCAAGGCAAATCCGGCGTAGAGCAGCAGATTCGGGTTGGCGATCCGGGTGACGATGCGCGTGTTCGCGATCGTGCCCACTGTGATGCAGACGACGAGCGGCGTCACGGCAACGCCCGCCTGTTCCGCGCCGAGCCCGAGCGCGCCTTGCAAAAGCAGAGGCACGTAAAAAAGCAGCGCAAACATGGCGACGCCCATCAGAAGCGAAAGCACGAGCAGCACGACGATCGCGCGATCGCGCAGCAGCACGGGTGGCAGGATCGCTTGCGGCGCGTGACGCTCCTCACGAACCAGCAGCGCCAGTCCCGCGACGAATACGGCCGCCTGGATACACGCGGTCAGATTGATCCCGTGCCGCCCTACGGATTCGACCAGAAGCTGCGAGGCGCCCAGGGTGAGCGCAATCCACACGGCTCCGCGCCAGTCGGGATTGAGCGTCCCAGGGTGCACGTGTCGGATGCGCGGCAGAAAGCCGCTCGTCAGGCAAAGGCTGACGAGGCCGACGGGGATGTTCACGAGAAACGCCGAGCGCCATCCATAGTGCTGGCTGAGAAAACCGCCCAGCGACGGTCCGATTGCGTTGGCGACGCCGAATGCGCTCGAAAAGAGCACCTGCCACCTCAGCCGCACGAGAGGGTCCGGAAAGAGATCGGGAATCGACGCGAAGCAGGTCCCGACCAGCATGCCGCCACCAATCCCCTGCAACGCGCGGTATGCGATCAGCGTAGCCATGCTGCCGGCCGCGCCGCATAGCGCCGACGCAGCCGTGAAGAGGACGATCGCGGCAATGATCAGGGGCTTGCGCCCGAACCAGTCCCCCAGCCTGCCGAAAATCGGCACGGTGATTACCGATGTAAGCAGATAGGCCGTCGCCACCCACGCATAGAGATCAAAGCCCTTCAGATCAGCGACGATGGTGGGCAACGCCGTCCCTACGACGGTCTGATCGATGGCGACCATCATGACGACGCTGGACAGGCCGAGCATCGCGCATAGCGACTGCGCGAACGTCCGCGCCTGGGCATGCCCGCCGGCATTCAGGGTCTCGACACCCGAGACGTTCTGCAGGTTCTGACTCATGGCGTCAGCCCGCAGCGTGATTGCCCGCGCGTGCGAGGTAATTGCGCCATACGAGGCCTGCGAGGGCGATGTCCTGCAGACCGATGCCGACGGCTTTGTAGACGATGATGTCGTCTTCGTTCTGCCGGCCGGCCACGCGTGCGCCGAGGACGTCTCCCAGTTCGAGCACGTGGTCCCATTGAACAAGACCGGGCCCCGCGAGCAGCAGATCGCCGGCCTCCACGCGCGCCTGTTCGCGCAGCTCGACGACGACGCGCGCAGCACGCGCAAGCACCGCGTCATCGAGTTCGCGCGTGGTCGGCAGACTTGATCCGATCGCCGCGACGAGGGTGCCCGGCTGCACATGCGCGCCGTCGAATAGCGGCTGGTCCGCGCGCGTGGCGGTCACGATCACGTCGGCATCGCGCACGGCACGGGCCGCGTCGCAAGCGAATGCTTCGACATCGCTCGAACCGTGTTCTTCGTTGAAGCTCGCCACCGCCGCGGCGGCATCGTCGAGACCGACGATACGAAACGATCTCAACCCGGTATGGGCCGCAAGCGCGCTGGCATGCGCGCGCCCCTGCACGCCCGCGCCAAAGATTGCGGCTGTTTGCGCGCCGCGACGCGCCAGCGAGCGCACTGCCAGCACGGTGGATGCGGCCGTCCTGATGCGTGTCAGCGCATTCGCGTCGAGCGTGGCGAGCAGACTGCCGTCGTGCGTCGAGAACAACACGATCATGAAGTTGAAGCGGCCGGCGATCGTCGTATAGACCTTCGCGCCGGCCACGCCTTCCAGAGGAAGCACGGCGCCCAACGTGGAGAGCTTGACGCCATCCGCTTCGGTGCGGATGCGCTGCTGCACGGCGGCTTCTCCCGAAGCGAGCTGGACGAACGCGCGCTCGAGGACGGGAATCGCAGAAGAGAAGTCGACCAGCCCGTCGATCTCATTGTCGGTCAGATGAATCATGTCAATCCTTGAGTGAATGCCAAGATCATACGAGGCATCGTCCATTTTGTATACAACATACTGTTAATAAGGCTGCAAGGCGCGGAATTCCCTCATTTGACAGCGCGATTTTGAAAATATCGTATACCGTCTGCGAACTCCAATCCCAGATTCGCTATTCCCATTTCAGGAGACTCAAGGCATGGCGGTAACAAAACGATCAGTCATCGCCGCTGGTGCGGCGCTCGCCGTAGCCGGCACCGCTCACGCGCAGTCGAGCGTGACGCTGTACGGCATCATCGATGCAGGGTTGGCTTATACGACCAATCAGAAAGGCGGACAGACCTGGCAGGAGATGAGCGGCATCACGCAGGGGAGCCGTTGGGGGCTGCGCGGGAACGAGGATCTCGGCGCTGGCCTCCACGCCGTCTTCGTCCTCGAGAACGGCTTCTCGCTTGCCAATGGCACGCTCGGTCAGGGTGGCCTCATGTTCGGACGTCAGGCGTATGTCGGCCTTTCCAGCGACCATCTGGGTGCCCTCACCCTCGGTCGCCAATACGAAGAGATGGTCGAGCAGATCTCGCCTGTCACGACGGACCAGTGGGGCGTACTCTTCGAACACCCCGGCGACAACGACAATACCAATCGCGGTTTTCGCGTGAACAACACGATCAAATACGTGAGTCCGACGTTTTCGGGCACCCAGTTCACTGCACTGTACGCACCGGGTGGTCAGCCCGGCTCGATCGCCACTAACAGCGTCTATAGCGTCGGCGCCCACTATTCAGCAGGCGGGCTGTACGCCGGGGCGGCATTCACGCATGTGGACCATCCGGGTGCGCTCGCCGCGGGCACGTTCTGGACCACCGCGAACAGCGTGAACGGCAGCTATGCCATTGCGGCACACGCGTACCAGGTGTTCGGCGTGGGCGCGAGCTATCAGTTCGGTTCGGCCAAGGTGGGCGGCGCGTTCACGCAGTCGACCTTCAAGGGCGGCTTCGGCGGCCAGGACGTGCGCTTCCAGAACTACGAGGTCAATGCCTCGTACCGGTTCACGCCCGCCGCACTGCTCGGCGTCGCGTTCGTCTATACCGATGGACGCGTCGACGCAAGCGACAGTCGTCCACGTTACGAGCAGGCCGATCTCTTCTTCGACTACAGCCTCTCGAAGCGCACCGATGTCTATCTGATGGGCACGGGGCAGCACGCGATCGGCTCGGCGAAGTTCGCCCAGGTTAGCCAGTTCCTCTCAGCTTCGACGACGAGCGAGCAGGCGGCCATCGCTGTCGGTATGCGTCACCGGTTCTGACGCCTTCCCAGGTTCACGGCGACGCACGCGGCGCGTCGCCGGTTCGTTTCCCCGTATTCCCACGTGCATCAGAATAAAAACAGCGCCCTCGCACTTCCGGTGCGGGGCGCCGCGAGAATAAGCATTCAGTCTGCGAGCGTGCGCGTCAACGCGTGGGGCTCACCACACGATGATCGCGATGAAGGTGGACACCACCAGACCGGCGACCACCGGCAGCAGAAGATACCGCACTGCCTGAAGCACCGGCACGCGCGCAAAGCTCGCGACGGCGGCAAGCGCGGACCACGCAGTCAGCGTTTTTCCGGTCCACACAGAACCCATCTGGCCAATTGCGGCGAGCGTCGACACATCGAACCCGACCGCACGTCCGAGCGCGCCCGCGAGCGCCCCGGTTAGCGGCAAGCCCGCAAAACCGGAACCGTCGATCCCCGTTACCATGCCCGCGAACAAGATGCCGTAGGACACGAAGAACTGGTTGTGGGGAATGTATTGCTCGCCCGCCTTGACCAGATCCGCGAGAAGACCCGGCGCGGCCACGCCCGGCGCGAGGCCCAGGATCGGGGCCGCCGTCCCGGCCACGCCGATGAAGAAGAAACCGGCGATCGGCAATACTGAACTCATCGCACGGAAGGAAAACAGGAACCCTTCCGTCACGTGATCCGCAACGTTCTTGCATGCCGAACGATAGTCTCGCGCGGTGGCGACGGCCACCATCAGCAACGCAGAGACGCCACCGACGAGCGCGGCCGCCGCGTTGCCGCTCGCCCCCTTGAAACCCGGCACGACGTGCGGCAGCACCATGAACGCGACGATGGCAGCGAACGCGAGCGGCACGAGAATGGCGAAGCACTTCGACCAGCGCTCCTGGGAAGGCGTCAGCAGATCCCGCGGCGCAGTGATCACCGGCGCCGCATGACCTGCACGGCCGCCATCACCCACCGACGCGTGTTGCGGCTTGCCGCGGCGGATACGCGCGTGACGCGCCGGAGCATGCGACACAACCGAGTTCGCGGTCACCTGCGTCGCTTCCCAGCGTTCGAGGTGCGCAACGTTCGGTTTCTGGATCTGGCTGCGGATGCGCAGATAGGCAATCGTGAAGGCCACGCCACCGGTAATCAGCGAGAGCAGCAATGCCTTGTCTGCGACGGCAGGCATCGGAACAGCCGCCGCCTTCGCGCTGATACCGGGCGCGACCTTGATGACATAGTCCGACGAAAGCGCCGTACCGAGCCCGGCGATGCCGATACACAGCGCCGCGCCAAGCGGTGGCACGCCCGCGTAGATCGCCGCGGGCAGCAGAATGCCCGCGATAAGCGGAACGGCAGGTGTCGGCCAGAAGAACAGCGAGAGCACATAGCTGACGAATCCGAGCACGAAGAATCCGACATGTCCGTTCACCATGATGCTGCGAAACGGCTGGACCATTCTGACGTCCGCGTTGATCTGCTTGAGCGCGTTGAGCAGCGCGGTCATCAGCGAGATCACAAGGAAGATATTGAAGAGTTCACGCGCAGCTGTGAGAGGGGCGAAGAACACCGCTTCGAAGGCACTCGAGAGATGGCCGGAATAGACGAGCACGGTGGCAAAGGTCGCGATGACCGCCGGTAGTACGACGTTCGCTCTGAGGACGAGGGTGGCAATGATTGCGACGACGCCGCAGAGGTAAGTCCAGTGAGCCGATGTGAGCACGACATGGGAGTCCATCATTTCTCCAGGAACGCTTCGTTAGAAGCGCCGGGTTTTAGAAAGGTTTGCGCTTGTTGGTATACTATGTACCAAAAAATCGACCTGCAACGAAAAAAATAATCTCGTTAACCCTGGTCCGGATGACCAATCAGGCCCATCACGCTATCGCGTATCGCCGGGAAGCATCGTGCAAAAAAAGGCCCTCCTGCCCGCTGGTCGGGCTTCCTGTTGATACATCCAGACCGTAAAGAGAGTGCGTGAAGGCAGTGCCCGACTTCTCACGACGCGCGCTTCAAATCTTTTCCACTTTGCATCTTCTAGTTTTTTGTATACAGTCTACTAAACGTAACCGATGCACTTTGCCAGCCGGTAACGTCACACTTCTCAAGGAGTTTCGAATGGCCGAACTGATGTCGCGCGACGCTTTCCGCGCCGCGCTGGAAGAAGCAATCAAAGGAAAGAGCGCTAACCAGGCTCCGTTCAGCATCGCGTGGGCGAGCGGCAAGCTCACGCGTGCGCACCTCGCACGCTGGGCAGAGAATCACTACCACTACGTCGGCCCGTTCGCCGATTACCTCGGTTACCTGTATGCGCGCATGCCGGAGCACATGACCGAGGCGAAAGACTTCATCCTCGCGAACATGTACGAGGAGGAAATCGGCGGCGACCGTCACACGGATCTGCTGATCCGCTTCGCCGAAGCCTGCGGCACGACCCGCGAACGCGTCACCAATCCCGACAACATGTCGCCGACTACGCGCGGCCTGCAAGGCTGGTGCTATGCCGTCGCGATGCGCGAGGACCCGATCGTCGCCGTGGCGGCGTTGGTGGTCGGCCTCGAGTCGCAGGTGCCGTCGATCTATCGCAAGCAAACCCCGACGCTGCGCGAGCAATACAAGTTCACCGACGAGGAGGTCGAATTTTTCGACCTGCACATCGTCTCCGACGAGATCCACGGCGAGCGCGGTTACCAGATCGTGCTCGAACACGCCAACACGCCGGAACTGCAACAGCGCTGCCTCAAGATCTGCGAAGTGGGCGCGCAGATGCGGCTGCTTTATACAACGGCGCTCTACTACGACTACGTCGAGAAAGAGATCCCGCTGCCGGAACTGGGTCTCGCGGCCTGACGAACGATACCGGCCGTACGCGCTACGCGTGCGGCTGGTTTGCGGTGCGTTCCGGCTGCCGGTATCCGGCGGATGAGTCTCTCCGCCGGGCTGCAGCGGCACGTCGCTCTTGTGTAATGCGCAGGCACGGCCATGCGCAGGTCTCTGTCACCGGACGACTCAGTGATGACAAACGATTCCATCTTTTTCAACCATATCGACGGCGAGTGGTGCGCGAGCCTCTCGGGCGCCACCTTCGAAAATCGCAATCCCGCCGATACGCGCGATCTGGTCGGCCACTTCCAGGCCTCGACGGCGGCCGACGCGGCGGCTGCCGTGAAAGCCGCATCGGCGGCTTTCGCCGGCTGGAAGAAGCTGTCGGTCGCGGCGCGCGCGCAGTATCTGCTGAAGGCCGCCGACTACCTCGAACAACACGCCGAACGATTCGGCGACGAACTCTGCCGCGAAGAGGGTAAGCCGCGCGGCCTCGCCCGCGACGAATTTGCCCGTTCGGCGCAGACGCTGCGCTTCTATGCCGTGGAGGCACAATCGTTCGGCGGCGAAACCTTCCCCACCGACGACGCGAAGATGAGCGTCTACACGCTGCGCGAGCCGCTCGGCGTCGTGACCGTCATCAGCCCGTGGAATTTTCCGGTGTCGATACCGGCACGCAAGATCGCGCCAGCACTCGTGTGCGGCAACACGGTCGTGTTCAAGCCGTCGTCGGATGCGCCGCTCTCGGGGCTGCGCCTCGCGCAAGCGCTCGTCGATGCGGGACTGCCGCGCGGCGTACTGAATTTCATCACCGGAAGAGCGGCCGAAGTCGGTCCCGGCATCACCGAGGCGCCGGAAATCCGTGCGATCTCGTTCACCGGTTCGACATCGGCAGGCGAACAGATCCATCGCGCCGCGGCGCTGTCCACGCGCACGCAGATGGAACTCGGCGGCAAGAACCCGCTTATCGTGCTCGAAGAAAGCGACGTGCCGCTCGCGGTCGATCTGACCATCAAGGGCGGCTTCTCGCTCACCGGCCAGGCATGCACGGGGACGAGCCGGGTGCTCGTCACCCCGCAGGCGAAAGCGGCTTTCGTCGCGCGACTCGTCGAAAAAACGCAGGCGCTCAAGATCGGCAACGGCATGATGCCGGGCATGGACATCGGCCCGCTTGCGACAGCCGGGCAATTGCGCACCGTGTTGTCCTATATCGAAGCCGGGAATGCCGAAGCGACGCTCGCTACGGGCGGCAAGCAGATCACCCACGGCGATTTCGCGCACGGCTATTACGTCGAACCCACGGTCTTCGTCGACGTGCCGCGCGAGGCGCGAATCGCGCGGGAGGAAATCTTCGGCCCCGTGATCGCGGTGATCGACGTCGCCGATTACGACGACGCGATCGCAGTCGCCAACGACACCGAATATGGCCTCTCCGCCGCGCTCGTCACGCGCGACGCTGCGTTGATGGAACGCTTCGCGCACGACATCGAAGCCGGCACCGTGAAGATAAACCGCACGACCACGGGCAATCTCGTCAACGCGCCGTTCGGCGGACTCAAGCGTTCGAGCACGGCAACTTTTCGCGAATCGGGCCGCGACGGGCTCGAGTTCTATCTGCAAACCAAGACCGTATATCGCGGCGTTTGATGCCGCCCCACTCCATCGAAGCCTCGCACATGAAATCATTCTTCAAACTCGAACTGGCCGAAGCGCGCCGCATGATCGCCGCAGCCATTACCCGCTCACATGAAATCGGCGTGCTTGAATCCGTCTGCGTAACCGACGAAGGGGGCTTTCCCCTCGCGCTGGAACGCATGGACGGCGGTCGTATCACAGGCCCGCAAATCGCCTGGAACAAGGCCTTCACCGCGGCGGGCCACAAGCGCTCGACGCATCTCTTCAGCACGCCGCCGAACGGCCCGGCGCTGCCCGGCAATGAGGCTTTCGGCATTCAGTGGAGCTTCGACGGCAAGTTCGCCGCATTCGTCGGCGGCTTTCCGATTGTTGTGGACAACCAGGTGGTAGGCGGCATCGGACTAAGCGGCGGCAATGGTGCTCAGGATACCGAAGCAGCACTCGCAGGCCTCGCGGCGCTGCGCGAGCTGCTGCGGGAGTCCGGCCGTGAAGTGCTGGTTCAGGCCGATATCAAGCTGTAACGCGAGGAAAGGTGCCGTCATGGACCATCGGGTCATGTGGATCGAGGAAGGTTGCACGTTCGAGGCCGCCAGCGATGAAAGCGTACTCGACGCCGCCGTGCGCGCGGGCGTCATGCTGCCCTCCGAATGTTGTTTCGGGGCCTGCGGAACGTGTCGCGTCAGGCTGGTGAGCGGCGCGGTGCGTTACGACGAAGCGCCGCCGGGCCTCTCGGAAGCCGAGACCGAACAAGGCTACGCGCTGGCCTGTCAGGCGCGCGCGACCTCGGACCTCGTCCTCAGCACGGACCGGCCGCTGGCAGCGCCAGTGCCGCCGGCGCGGCAGCGCGCGTCCGTGCACGCGATCGAGCGGCATGACGCTGGAATCGTTGCGTTGACGCTCGCCATTCACGGCCTCGAGCGGATCGCGTTCCGGCCGGGTCAATACCTGCATGTGCATCTCGGCGAGGCGGGCGTACGCAGCTTCTCGATGGCATCGGCGGCAGGCGCGGCGACCGTGGAACTTCATATCCGCAGGATTGAAGGCGGCTTCTTCACCGACACCCTGCTTTCGACCCTCTCGCCCGGCGACACGCTCGACGTGGAGCTGCCACTCGGCGGATTCGGCTATCACGCAGAGGACTATCGCCCGATCGTGATGATCGCGACGGGCACGGGCATCGCGCCGCTGCATGCGATGCTCGGTGAGATCCTCGCCGATCCCGACCATCCGCCGGTATCGCTGTTCTGGGGAGGCCGCACGCCGTCGGACCTGTATCTGCACGATGTATTGAGCGCGCTCGCCGCGCACCACGACGACTTCGACTACACGCCGGTGCTCTCGCGCGCCGCTCCGGACTGGACCGGCGCGCGAGGCTACGTGCAGCACGCCGTTGCCGCGCGCTACCCCGACCTCACGGAACATGCCGTCTACGCGTGCGGCTCGCCGGACATGATCGCCGCGGCCAAACGCGAATTCGCCAGTCGCGGCGTGAGCCCGCGCTATTTCTATGCAGACGGCTTCACGTTCCAGCATGCGCCCTCGGCCGTGCAGGCGTAAGAGCGCCGGTCGTTGCTAACGCGTTATGCAGGTCATGCGAGATGACCGTTGCTTCATGTATTGCGTCGCGGCCAATCGCTGCGGCGAGGAGACAGTAATGCCAAATGTCGTGTTTCACAAAAACGGCGAGACGTATCGCGACTCCGTCAAGGAGAACACCAATCTGGTGGTGCGGGCCGGTATTCGTCAGTTTCCGTATCCGCATCTTCGCTACGAATGCGGCATGGGGAAATGTTCTCAATGCGCCTGCCAGGTGCTCAGCGGTGCCGAACATCTGCCCGAGCCGAACTGGAAGGAGCGCAAGCAGCTCGCGGAGCGGCTCGCCCAGGGCTTCCGTCTCGCGTGCCAGTTGTGGATCGACCACGATATCGAGCTCGTCCAGCACGACGCTTTGACATCCTGATTTTTGTACAGCCTTGTCCATGTATATCATCCTGACCAACAAACCGGGCCAGTACCGTAGCGAGGCGACGGACGGTCTGCGCCCGCTCGAAGCGCTTGCGTACCTCTATGAAGGGCGGCACATCGCAACCTTCACGATCGCGGAGCTTCAACGGGAAACGCGCGTGAGGATCGTCGAGGAGACGGCGCCCGCCAGCATCAACCTCGTTCCGACCCGGTTCTTCGAGCATTTCGACACGCGCGAAGCGGCGCTTGATTCGCTAACCCACCTGGTTNGNGCGAGCCACGCCGATGCGCGGCTCGTTGTGCTCGCCGAACCCGTCGTCGTTTCTTGAGCGTATCCATTCCATGATTCAGGTTACTTTCATCAGCAACGGCGGCAAGACGGTGGCAGCGCCGCCCGACAGCAATCTGCTGCGCGTTTCACTTCGCGAGCAGGGCGGAATTCCGTTCAAATGTGGCGGCGGTCTCTGCGGCACCTGCAAATGCAAGGTGGAGCGCGGACTCGAAAATACCGATACCGTCAAACCGAAGGAAAAGCGGCACCTCAGTCCGGAAGAGATCGCGGCCGGCTACCGGATGGCGTGTCAGACGTTCGTCAATGGCGATGTGAGCGTGTCATGGTGAAATCCGACGCGCCTTTCGCGCCGTTCAGCGCCCTCTCCGATGATGACCGCCGCACGATGTACGCGTTGGGGCCGCGCTGGGCCGACGACATCGTCGGCAATCGCAAGGTGGTGGTCGACACCTACACGCCGATCGCGGCCACGGCGCCCAAGCTCGCCACCGTCGAACGGGATGTGCGCTACGGCGAACACAGCCGCCATACGCTTGACATATTTCAGCCGCTTGGGCTGCCGCACGGCGACACACTACGGGACGCCGTGGTCTTCATTCACGGCGGGGCATTCGTCCGCGGCAACAAGAGCGTGAACGGCGAGATTTACGACAACGTGTGCCACTGGTTCGCCAACCAGGGACTCGTGGCCTTCAACGTCGAGTACCGGCTCGCCGACGCCGCCCCTTATCCGGGCGGCGCCGAGGACGTCGCCGATGCACTTGCGTTCATTCGCGGACTGGCCGTCCGGCTTCGCTTCGACGCCCGGCGCATCGTCGTCATCGGACACTCGGCGGGCGGCGCGCATGCCGCCGCGTGTCTATTCGACCCCGCTCTCGCGGGCCGCGTGAATACGGAAAGCGTGGCCGGCCTGGTGTTGATCAGCGCGCGAATCGTTGCCGACGTGAGGCCAGGCAACCCGAATGCGCTACCCGTGCGCGCGTACTTCGGCGAAGACGAGACGCTGTACGCGCAACGCTCGCCGCTTACCCACGTAGCCCGTTCGGCGGTTCCGCTGATGATCGCGATCGCCGAATACGAGAATCCGTACCTCGACGAGTACGGCGCCCAACTATTCATTGATGCCCTGCGCCATCGAGGCGTTCCGCCCCGTTTCGTGCAGATGCGCGGGCATAATCACACGTCGATCGTCGCGCACTTCAACTCAGGAGAGAACTATCTCGGCAACGAGATCCTTGCGTTCATCGATGACGTCAGCCCGAAGAGCTAGGCGGACCGCCACGTAGGGTTCTGGGTGACGCAAAAACGGTATGACGTGTACTGTCTACAATTCTCGGCGTGCGTTAAAATGGGGCGTTGTCGGCGTGGCCGGCATAGAGCGTGGAGTTTCGATGAGCACCCTCCCGGATCCGTCCGGCCCGGCCGGCCAACCTGAGCGATCCGCCCCTATCCAGCACAAGCAGTTGTCCGAGCTGGTGCTTGCGCGCATCCGCGAGTCAATCGCGACGAGCGCCTATGCCCCGGGCGATCGCCTCGTCGAAGGTCGCATCGCCGAGGAACTGAACGTTTCGCGCGTGCCGGTGCGGGAGGCGCTGCGCGCCCTCGCCGCCGAAGGTCTGGTAGAGGTCCGCCCGCGTCATGGTGCAGTCGTCGCATCGCTCGACCCGTCTTCCGCGCGCGAAATGGTGCAGATCCGCGCGACCCTGGAAGGGCTGAACGCTCGCCTCGCAGCCGAACACTGCACGCCGGAACTCTCGGCCAGGATCGAACGGGTGCTGGAGGAAGGCAAGAAGCGCGCGAGCAACGGACAAACCGGCGGGCTGCTCGACCTGAATGCCCAGTTTCACGATCTGCTCTATGCGGCCGGGGCCAATATGATCCTCGCCGACTTGATGCGTTCGCTGCGCGATCGTACGCGCCGGCTCTTCATTAACTCGAATGACGACGAGATCCGCATGACGTGGGACGAACACGCCGCCATTCTGCGAGCGGTTCAGGCCGGCGACGCGGCGCTCGCAGCCCTGCTGGCGGAGCGTCACGTGATGCGTGCGGCGCAGCATTATTTGAGCAAGGCGGCGGGATAGGCTTCTGGGTTGCCCGGACGTCCACGGCGTTCCCCTGCCAGGCCTTCCAGTACTTGTTCCACCCTCATGCGGGGACTCGGCGCACGTTGTGCTGTCGAAGACTGTTGTCGCGCAGCGGATCGCGCACGGCCCGGCCGTTCAAATCCATACATCGCTCGCCATCAATGGTATCGCACATGCGCCTCCTGACAACTCCGGCACAGTCCAGGACCGTCGGGCGCGGGGCACGACCGATCGGCTCCGATGGCGGAGCAAACCACATCTGAGGACGACGGTCTGGTCGCGCCTGGAGATTAGAAGCGTTCCGGCTATAGTCGGGTCAACCAGGCATCTACCGTCGCGGCATGGCGCCCCGCTCGCAGGCCGCCCCCCTCCCGGTTCCGCACACCAGTGACGCATGATCTTCCTGCTGATCGCGCTCGGCATGGTGGGCTATCTTGCCGCCGTCACGCAAAGCCCGATCACTACGTTCGTCATCGTCATCGAAATGATCAACGTGTACGCGTTGGTTAAAGGCAACCGCGCTCATTTCCAGCCAGGTTTCGAAGCTCTTCGCGCCGCCGCTCTACGAAGCGCTGGCGCAGCGCTATTCGAAGCATTGATCTGCGTCGGCGCGCGTTCACTGGCCCGGATTCATGGTATGGCAAGCGCGCCTGACGCGGCGATGCGCCTAGCGCGCTGCGATCCCTTGGGCTCCTGGCGGCACACCGGTAACCGAACCGATCGCCTCGAGTGTGCCGTCAGGCATCACGCGAAACCCGGTTACGGCGCCGTTTCCCTCGCGCACATAGAGGAATTTGCAGCGACCGCTGAGCGCCATGTCGAGCGGAGCGCCAAGTGTACCCGCGGCGGGATTGAGCAGGCTTAGCGTACCGTCCGCGGCGATGCGCAGACTGCTGATCGTGCGCTACCGCCGTTGGCAGTATAGGCAAAACGCCCATCGCTGGTTGTGACAAGCCAGCAAGGAGCAGACTGGCCCAGGTGAATCGCAGCACTGATCGAATTGAGGTGCTTGCCGTCTTCGACCTCATAGGAGGAAACCGAACCAGATCCTGCTTCGGAGACAATTGCATAGCCGCGTGTCGTGACGGAAAAGCCGAACGGCGGAACGCTGGTTGATGCGTGTGGAGTTGGGATCGGTTAAGAGCCTCAGTCAAGCCTGCAGGCTTCTCGACATGAGTGAACAGAGCTTACGCAGATTGGCGCCAGATGTTGCGGTGCTACTAGTGCGTCGAGGACAGGAGCTTCGACATAGGGAAATGCTGGCTCGTGAGGAGAGGCGCTTCGGCGAATACTGGAAGTGCTTTCAAGAACTCCTCCTGAAAGACATAAGGCCAACGCTGAAAAAAGTTCAGGCGCAGATGTCTCAACAGATCGGGGGAGGAGACGTTTTTGAACTTAGCAAGTTCCACAGGAAAGCTTTGGCACTTGTAAACCTATCGAGCGGGAAGCCCGACGAAGATCAAGAAGACCCATTGGCGAAAAATCGGGCCAGTTCAGAGACAACCAATTCTCGTCGTAAACGACATTAATTGGTGAACTCCACAACAACAACTTGTCCGAAATGTGTACGAGCAAACAAACTGGCGGAAGGCAGCCAGAGTCGAACTGACCCGGGAGCGGCTGACGCCCCCAACCGGGTTTGAAGCCCGGCCGTACCACCGGATACGAATGCCTTCCTTCGTCAAACCCAAACCACCTGCAACCGCCAACAGAAATCGATGTGCCTACAACCATTCGCGCATCCGGCTATCGTGCCGTAGCAGATGCGTATCGCGCTGAAAGCGAGTATATCCAACGCGGTCGAAGTACTCCAGAATCTGGATCGCACGTTTGCGGCCCAATGCCGTAGCGTCGCGAAAGGCCGCGGCGTTGACCGCGCCGCCCTGCTCCTCGGCAATCTGCGCGACGGCACGCGCGAGCGTTTGCACCACGTCGCGATCGTAAAAGAGATCGCGCACGACCTGATACACCATGCCCAGGCGCGCGAGCTTGCGCAGCAGCGCACGCACCTTCTCTTCCGGCTGACGAGTCTCGCGCGCGAGATCCCGCACCCACGGCGGATCGAAACGCCCTTGTGCGAGCAGCGGCATGAGGCGCGCCGCGAGCGCTTCGTCATCGGCGTCGAGCGTCACCGCGTGCGACGGGAGATGCAGCCACGGCCCGCTGCGCGCCACGCGCCCCTCGCGCTCGAGCGCTTCAATCGCGGCGCGCCACACCGCATCGCTCACGAGCGGCGCCGCCATGCGGCGCAACCGTGCCACGTCCGGCCCCTGCTCGTCGGGCGAGCGCGCATGAAACTCGGCGAGCGCCTCGACAATGCGCTCGGTGAGCCTCGTCCAGTGCGCATGTGCGATCACCGCACCTTCGTCGTCGCGTCCTTGCGCTGCGATGGAAATCACATCGGCCGGCAAAGCAAGCGCAGCTTCGTCGTAACCGGTCAACTGCACCAACGTCGCGCGCGCAATACCGCGCGGCGCTTCTTCGATCAGCGGTGCCAGGTTCGCTTCGTCGAGCCACGTGCGCAACGCGTCGAGCCATGCACGCCGTTCCGGCGTCCGGCGCCGCCGCGACGGGCCGAACGGATCGAGCACGCGCCCGCCACCTACGGTATGGTTCGCCTGCGCGTTGCGAACAATGAAGCGGTCTCCCGGCAACGCGTGCATCGGCGCTTCGAACACGAGCTGCACGCGGGCAGCCGCGCCCGGCGCGAGCGTTTCGCCTTCGAGCAACGCGACGTTCGCAACGCGATGCGTCGTGCCGAGATGCACATGCAGCGGCGACCAGTGCTGCAACGTGATGCCCGCGTCGTCGAGCAACTGCAGTTCGACGTCGAGACGCAAGGCCAGCTCGGCCAGCCGCGCATCGACGATCCAGTCGCCGCGCGCAATCTGCGCCTTGTCGATGCCCGCGAGATTGAGCGCGCAACGCTGGCCCGCGTGACCCGCATCGCCGGCCTGTACTGCGCGATTCTGCGCATGCAGCCCGCGCACGCGCACAGGCGTGCCGGCAGGTGCGAGCACGAGCGCGTCGCCCGCCTGTACGCGCCCGGCGAATACGGTGCCCGTCACCACCGTCCCCTGGCCCGTCAGCGTAAATACGCGATCCACTGCGAGGCGAAAGAGCCCATCGTCTCGTCGCGCCCGCCATGTACTCGCGCGCTCGCGCAACCAGGCGTCGAGTTGCGCCACGCCTTCGTCGTGCGACTGCGTGGCATGGGTCTCGAATACAGTTGCGTCCGCAAGCATCGTGTTGGCAAGCCACGCAGCAATTTCGGCACGCACGGCGGCGAGCCGCGCCGCGTCCACGCGGTCGCACTTGGTCAGCGCAATGGCGCCTTGCTGCACGCCAAGCAGTTGCAGAATGGCGAGGTGCTCGCGCGTTTGCGGCATGACACCGTCGTCGGCCGCAATCACGAGCAACGCGAAGTCGATGCCGCACGCTCCTGCCGCCATCGTATGGACAAGCTTTTCGTGGCCGGGCACGTCGATGAAGCCAAGCACGTCGCCGTTGGCGAGCGGCAGGTACGCGTAACCCAGTTCGATCGAAATGCCGCGCGCCTTCTCTTCTTTCAGGCGGTCGGTGTCCACGCCGGTCAACGCGCGGACCAGCGTGGTCTTGCCGTGGTCGATGTGCCCCGCCGTGCCGACGATCACAGACGCAGCTCCGCGAGTTGCGCCGCGAACACCGCTTCGTCCGCGGGTTCGAGGCAGCGCAGGTCCAGACGCAGGGCGTCGTCGGCAATGCGACCGATCACGGGCCGCGGCAGCTCGCGCAACGCGCGTTCGAGCTTGAGCAGCGCGCGGCCACTGCTGCCCTTACCTGCATGGCGCACGACCAGCCCGCTGCTCGGCAGCACGTCCACGGGCAGCGCACCGCTGCCGATCTGGCTGAACATCGGCTCGACGCTCGCGGCATACCCGTCGCCAATGGCGCGTTGAAACGCGGGCAGCGCGCGCTGCGCGGCCTCTTGCATTTGCAACGCGGGCCGTGTGAGCAGGCGCAGCGTGGTGAGCCGCTCCTGCAGGAATTCGGGCGCCTGATACAACCGCAACACCGGTTCGAGCGCCGCGAGCGTGAGCTTGCCGACCCGCAACGCGCGCTTGAGCGGGTGCTTCTTGATCTTCGCAATGAGCGCCTTGCGCCCGACAATCAGCCCCGCCTGCGGGCCGCCGAGCAGCTTGTCGCCGCTGAAGGTCACGAGGTCCGCACCCGCTTCCACAGTCGCGCGCACCGTGGGTTCCGCTGGCAAGCCCCACTGCGCGAGATCGACGAGCGTCCCGCTGCCCAGATCGACCGCTACGGGCAGGCCGTGCTGACGCGCCAGCGGCGCGAGTTCATCGAGTTCGACACTCTTCGTAAAGCCGCTGATCGCGTAGTTGCTGCAATGCACTTTCATCAGGAGCGCCGTGCGGGCATTGATCGCCGCTTCGTAGTCCTTGAGATGCGTCCGGTTCGTCGTGCCGATCTCACGCAGGCGTGCGCCCGCCCGGCTCATGATGTCGGGAATGCGAAACGCGCCGCCGATCTCGACCAGTTCGCCGCGCGAAACGACGACCTCCTTGCGATTGGCGAGTGCGCTCAACAGCAACAGCACGGCCGCCGCGTTGTTGTTCACGACGGTCGCGGCTTCGGCGCCGGTCAGCTCGCAGATCAGCGAGTCGATCAGGTCGTCGCGGTCGCCGCGCTTGCCGCTCGCGAGATCGAACTCGAGGTTTGCGGGTTGCGTGAGCGCCTGCACCACGGCTTTTACAGCCTCGTCGGGCAATAGCGCGCGGCCGAGATTCGTGTGCAGGACTGTGCCCGTGAGATTGAAGACCGCACGCAGGCGGCTTTGCGTGCGCTCGGCCAACCGTTGCGCGGTCGCCGCGATCACGCGCTCCAGCGAAAATGGTTCGGCATCCTTGTGTCCATTCGCCGGCACACCAGTTCGCACATCGCGACGCCAGCCGTCCTGCGTGGCGCGTATCGCGTCCAGCACCTGGGTGCGTCCGTACTGCGCAATCAGCGGCTGCGCTTGCTCCGAGGCAATCACGCGCTCGACGGCCGGCATTTTCGCGAGCAGCGCATGAAGGGCTTGCGCGTCGTGCTCCGCTGCCTGTCCCATGGTTTCACTCATGGCGCGCGCGGCTCCTTACTGGTCGCCAGGCACTTCGGGCCACAGCAACGGATTCGGGCTCGCGCGACGGTAGCCCGCATCGCTCATCAGCAGATCGAGCGTGAGGCTCGCCAGGTCGTCGGCAAGCGGCTCGAAATCGAGGTCTTTCTCCTGATAGCCGATCTTGCGGTACGTATGGCATTCGTCGCACGATTCGGCCTTGAGTGCATCATTGCCCCCTTCGATGCCGTGATACGCAATGCCCTTGGTCGAATCGCAGTTCGTGCACTTGACGCGCACCACGTGCGCCTCGGTGCCGCACAGGCTGCATTGCGCAAACCGGTAGCCCTGATACACGCCGCCAATGCGCACGATGCTGGCAACGGGCGGCGATCCGCACACGGGACAGACGCCCGGTGCGTCGACATAGGGAACATCGCGCACGTCGATGCGGCTCGCAAGGTCGGTCCACACCACCTGCAGCGCGGCCATGATGAACGGCGCGGTGGCGGGTGCGACTTCGGTGTAGCGCTGCGCGAGAACCGCATCGGCCTGGGCGTCGAGTTGCCCTTCGTTCATGGCGCGCAGCTCGCCTAGCACTTTCGCGAGCGCAGGCGCGACCGCTCCTACCGCTTCGACCCGATCGGCGAGACGCAATAGCACGGCACGCCATTGCGGATCACGCTCGCCCGAAAGCGCCGGCAAAATCGGCATGCAATGGTGCTGCGCGTTCGCAATGTCTTCGCGCGAGGGCATGGACGCGCTGCAATGTTCGAGCGCCTCCTGCTGCGCATCGACGAGCGCCGCCATGAGCCGCACGTAGCCGCCAATGGGATTATGGTCCGCGAGATGGCGCAGGCGCACGGCGCGCGTGCTGAAAAAGGCGAAGCGCTCGGGCAGACGGATGCGCGGAATGGCAGAAGGATCGAGCGATTCGATTTGCTGCGGGTCGAGAATGCGTTGCGTCACGACGGGTCTGCTCCAGAACGGCTTCACAAAGAAAAAAACCGCCGTGCCCTTGCGGGCGCCGGCGGTTTGCCGCTCGCGCCGCCACTGCCTTAGCCAAACGGCGCGGCAGGCGGCGCGCAGCCTGTGCGTTACTTGATACTCTCGCGGAACCAGCGCGGATGATGCTTTCTCGCCCAGCCCCAAGTGACGTAACCGCGCGTCATCGCGCCGATCGAGCCCTTCACCCACAGCGCTGCATAAATATGGACGATGATGCCGCACATCAGCACGAACGCCGCTACCGCATGCACCAACGAAGAGAGCCGGATAATGTCGATCGAGAAGTAGATCGAAAAATATCGCCGCCAGATCACGATGCCGCTCAAGAGCAACAGCACGAGGCAAACCACCATTACAAAGAATAACAGCTTCTGGCCCGCATTGTAGCGGCCGATCTCGGGCAGCCTGTCTTCGCGGTTGTTGAGCACGTCGCCCATCTGTTTCATCCACTGGATGTCGTCTTTGTCCAGATAGTTGTGATGCCAGAAGCGCAACGCAAGGATCAGGAACGAGACGAACATCACGATGCCGATGAACGGATGCAAAATACGCGTCCATTGGCCGCCGCCAAGCACCGCATAAAGCCAGGACATGGCCGGATGAAACATCGCGAGGCCCGAGAGCGCGAGCAGGATGAAGCTGATCGCGGTGATCCAGTGATTGCTGCGCTCGTTGGGCGTGTAGCGCTGAATCAGTTGCGGTTCATCGTCTTTCATCGCTGCGCTCCTCGGGTGGTTCGCCACGCATGCGCCGCGCCTCGTCGCGCGCGGCAACTTCGTCTTCTTCCGTCACCTCGTTCGGGCCAACCCGCGTGTAGTGGAAGAAACCCGCCAGCGCCGTGAGCGCCATGATGCCGAGTGCGATCGGCTTGGCCGCGCCCTTCCAGAGCCGCACCATCGGGCTGATGCGCGGGCGATCGGGCAGCCCGTGATAGAGCGAGGGCTGGTCCGCGTGATGTAGCACGTACATCACGTGCGTGCCGCCCACGCCCGGCGGATCGTAGAGCCCGGCGTTCTGAAAGCCGCGCTCCTTGAGGTCCACGATGCGCTCGGCCGCATGCTGCTTCATGTCTTCCTTGGTGCCGAACACGATCGCGCCCGTCGGGCAGGTCTTCACACAGGCGGGTTCCTGCCCCACCGCCACGCGATCCGAACACAGCGTGCATTTATAAACGCGGCGCTCCTTTCGTGACATACGCGGAATATTGAACGGGCAGCCCGTAATACAGAACCCGCAGCCGATGCAGTTTTCCTCGTGAAAATCGACGATGCCATTCGTATATTGCACGATCGCGCCCGGCGACGGACACGCCTTCAGGCAGCCCGGGTCCTCGCAATGCATGCAGCCGTCCTTGCGGATCAGCCATTCGAGGTTGCCGTCCGGGTTCTCCCATTCCGAGAACCGCATGACGGTCCACGAGTGCTCGGTGAGATCGTGTGGATTGTCGTAGACGCCCGTATTGACACCGATCTCGTCGCGCAGATCGTTCCACTCCATGCACGCCGTTTGACACGCCTTGCAGCCAATGCACTTGGTCACGTCGATGAGCTTCGCGACCGTGCCCGTGACCGGCTCGCGCACGCCCGGCGGCGGCGTGGTGGTGGCCGAGAGGCGCTTGATGTCGAGTGATTGAAATGCCATGGTTCGCGCCCCCTATGCCTTTTCGACCTTCACGAGGAACGATTTGAACTCGGGCGTCTGCGAATTGCCGTCGCCCACGGGCGGCGTGAGCGTATTCGTCAGATAACCCGGGTGCGTGAGCCCCTTGAAGCCCCAGTGCAGCGGTACGCCAACCTGATGCACGGTCTTGCCCTCGATGGTCAGCGGCTTGATGCGCTTGGTGACCACCGCCACCGCGATCAGATAGCCGCGATTGCTCGACACCTTCACGCGCTCGCCCGCCACCACGCCCACCTCCTTCGCGAGCGCCTCGCCGATCTCGACGAACTGCTGCGGCTGAATGATCGCGTTCAGCCGGGCGTGTTTCGTCCAGAAGTGGAAGTGCTCGGTGAGCCGGTAGGTGGTCGCCACATGCGGGAACTGCTGCGCGGTTCCAAACGTCTTGCGGTCGTCAGGGAACACGCGCGCCGCCGGATTGCTCGTGGCGAGCGGGTTGTTCGGGTGGAACGGGTTATAGCCGAGCGGGTTCTCGAACGGTTCGTAATGTTCAGGGAAAGGACCTTCGTTCATGCCGTCGCGAGCGAAGAAACGCGCCACGCCCTCGGGGTTCATGATGAACGGCCCCATGCCCTGATCGGGCGCTTCGTCAGCCTTGTAGTCGGGTATGTCCGCGCCCGTCCATGCGCTGCCGTTCCAGGCAATCAGCTTGCGGGTCGGATCGAAGGGCTTGCCCGCCACGTCGCACGAAGCGCGGTTGTACAGCACGCGCCGGTTCGCCGGCCACGCCCAGGCCCAGTTGAGCGTCTGGCCGATCCCCGTGGGGTCGTCGTTGTCACGCCGGCCCATCTGGTTGCCCGTCTGGGTCCACGCGCCGCAGAAGATCCAGCAGCCGCTCGCGGTCGTGCCATCGTCCTTCAACTGCGCGAAGGCCGAGAGCTGCTCGCCCTTCTTCACGAGCACCTTGGTGGGATCTTTCGCATCGGTCTGGTCGGCGAGCGCTCGGCCGTTGTACTCCATCGCCAGTTCTTCCGGCGTGGGACTCGCGGGATCCGAATACGGCCAGTCGAGCTTGACGATCGGATCGGGCAGTTTGCCGCCGTCCTTCTGATACGCGGCGCGGATGCGCAGGAACAGGCCCGACATGATCACGAGGTCGCTCTTCGCCTCGCCCGGCGGCTCCGCACCCTTCCAGTGCCACTGCAGCACGCGGCTCGAACTCACGAGCGAGCCGTTTTCTTCCGCAAAGCACGTGGTGGGCAAACGGAACACTTCGGTTTGAATCGATGTCGGATCGACATCGTTATAGTCGCCGTAGTTCTTCCAGAACTCTGCAGTCTCGATGGCGAGCGGGTCCATGATCACGAGCCACTTGAGCTTGCTGAGCGCCGAGACGGTCTTGGCCTTGTTCGGGGACGACGCCATGACGTTGAAGCCCTGGCAGATATAGCCGTTGACCTTGCCCTGATTCATCAGTTCGATGGTCTGCAGCAGGTCGTACGGCTTGTCGAGCTTGGGCAGCCAGTCGTAGCCCCAGTTGTTGTCCTTCGTGGCCGCATCGCCCCACCACGACTTCATGAAGCTCACGAAGAACGCGCCGTAATGCTGCCAGTAGCTGAGCTGGTTCGGCCGCATGGGCTGCGACGCGCGCTTCTTGATGTAGTCGTCGTAGTCCTGCTCCGCTTCGAACGGCAGCGTCATGTAGCCCGTAAGCAGGTTCGACATGAGCCCGAGGTCGGTCAGCCCCTGGATGTTCGAGTGGCCGCGCAGCGCGTTCATGCCGCCGCCCGCAATGCCGATGTTGCCGAGCAGGAGCTGCACCATCGCGCCGGTGCGGATATTCTGCGAGCCGATCGAGTGATGGGTCCAGCCGAGCGCATACATGATCGTGGCCGCGCGGCCCGGCACGGCCGTGCTCGCAAGCATTTCGCACACCTTGAGGAATTTGTCCTTCGGCGTTCCGCACACCTTCTCGACCATCTCGGGCGTGTAGCGCGAGTAATGCTGCTTGAGCAGCTGGTACACGCAGCGCGGATTCTGCAGCGTGTCGTCGGTCTTCACGAAGCCGTCGTCGCCGAGCTCGTAGTTCCACGACGACTTGTCCGGGTACGAATGCTTCTGCGGATCGTAGCCCGAAAAAATGCCGTCGTTGAACGCGTAGTCTTCGCGCACGATGAACGAGAAGTCCGTGTAGTTCTTCACGTACTCGTGCTGGATCTTGTCGTTGGTGAGCAAATAGTTGATCACCGCGCCAAGGAAGGCGACGTCCGTGCCCGTGCGGATCGGCGCGTAGAAGTCCGCGACCGACGCCGTGCGCGTGAAGCGCGGGTCCACCACGATGAGCCGCGCCTTGCGGTGCGCCTTCGCCTCCGTGACCCACTTGAAGCCGCACGGGTGCGCCTCGGCCGCATTGCCGCCCATCACCAGAATCACGTCCGCATTGCGAATGTCGACCCAATGGTTCGTCATCGCTCCACGGCCAAACGTCGGGGCAAGACCTGCCACCGTCGGGCCGTGTCAGACACGCGCCTGGTTGTCGAATGCGAGCAGGCCCATGCTGCGGGCCACTTTGTGCGTGAGATAGCCGACTTCGTTGCTGCCCGCCGATGCGGCCAGCATGCCCGTGGTCAACCAGCGATTCACGGTCTTGCCGTCGGCCGTTTTCTCGACGAAATTCGCGTCGCGATCTTCCTTCAACAGCTTCGCGATACGGTCGAGCGCCTCATCCCACGAAATGCGTTTCCACTCGTTCGAGCCGGCCGCCCGGTACTCGGGGTACTTGAGGCGGCTCTCGCTATGAATGAAATCGATCAGGCTCGCGCCCTTCGGGCACAGCGTGCCGCGATTGACGGGGTGATCGGGATCGCCCTCGATATGGATGATGCTCGTGGTCGCGTTCTTCGCGCCATCGCCGAGACCGTACATGAGGATCCCGCAACCGACCGAGCAGTACGGGCAGGTATTGCGGGTTTCAGTGGTGCGCGCCAGTTTGTATTGTCGGACCTCGGCAAGCGCGTTGTCGGGCGCGAAACCCATCAACGCGAGGCTGGAACCCGCCAGCGACGTAGCCGTGACCTTGAGGAACTGGCGCCGGGACATCTGCAGCATGATTCGTCCTCGGCCTGGTTGTGGGTTTTTTCAGTATAAGACGTTTTGGGAGACGGATCGCGCTGGATGCCCGCGAGCTTGACGCGCGTGCAGCGCAAGATCGCCCGGGAACCACGCTTGCTAATATTGAAAGGCGAATGAGCCATCTTTGTGACGAAAACGAACCACTGAAGAACCACCGCGGGGCGCACCACCATGTCAACGCTTTCCACCGAACGACTGCAGTCCGCCGCGCGCAAGGAAGCGTCGTGGGTGGTGGGCGCGTTGCGCCAGTTCATCGCCAATCGCTGCCCGTCGCTCGCGGCGAGCATCGCGTTCTACTCGGCGTTTTCGCTCGCGCCCACGCTCGTGATGGTGATCGCCGTGGCCGGCTGGTTCTATGGCGTCGATGCCGCGCGCGGCGAACTCTTCCGCCAGGTCCACAACGTGCTCGGCGACGACGCGGCCGCGGGCATCACCACCATCGTGCAGAACGCGCACCGGGCGGGCGGCAAGGGCGGCGTCGCGGCGATCATCTCGCTCGCCTTGCTCGTAGTCGGCGCGTCCGCAACCTTCTCCTCGCTCAATTCCGCGCTGAACATCGTCTGGCCGCCGGACGGGCAGCGCCCCTCCAGCGTGATGGCGCTCGTGCGCGTGCGGCTCATTTCGTTCAGCCTCGTGCTGGGCGTCGCGTTCCTGCTGATCGTCTCGCTCGTGCTCGACACGGCCATTACCTTCGTCGGTCAGTGGCTCTGGGGCAATTCTCCTTATGTGATCATCGGCAACCTGATGCAGCTCGGCGTCGGCCTCGTGGTGCTGGCCGTCGCGTTCGGCGCCCTGCTGCGCTTCCTGCCCGACGCCACCGTGCGCTGGCGCGACGCGATGGTGGGCGGCATCGTCGCGGCGGTGCTGTTCTCGGCGGGCAAGAAGCTGTTCGCGCTCTATCTCGCGCACGCGGGCATGGCAACGGCGTTCGGCGCCGCCGGCTCGCTCGCTGTGCTGCTCATGTGGCTCTATTTTTCAGCGGCCGTGCTCCTGCTCGGCGCGGAATTCTCGGCCGCGCGCGGGCGCTTGCACGACCCGCGCGGCGCGTGGGGTTTCCTTGAGGAAACGCCGCCGGGCAGCCGCGCCAAGCTGGCCTCGGTGCTCGCCGCCTCCACCATCGTCGCGCGGCACGACACGAAGCGCGCGGACCGTCCCGCCGGCGCGTCGGCGCCATCGCCCGTGCCGATCGGAAACGGCGGCGCAGCCGCCACGGCAATGCCTGCGGCTCTGGCGGCGGCCGTTTCGGCAGACAAATCGACACTATCGGAAACTCCGCTCGGCGCGATTGGGCGCGCGAGCGCGCATGGCGGCGCGTTCGGGAGGCTGAAATCGGGGCTGCAGATCCGCCGTTCGGTCGTGCGCATGGAGGACAGCGCCACCTACGCGGCCGCGCTCACGCTGGTCCACGCGGGCCGCACGGTCGCCGCCGCCGACCGTTATGTGAAGCGCCATCCGTGGGGTTCGGTGCTGTTTGTCGCGAGCGCGGCGCTCGCCATGACGGCCGCCGTCAGCCGCCGCCACCCCAATGCCGCCGCGCCACTTGAGGCTACTACCAAAGGTCGCAGCAAGGCGAAAAAATAACGATTGTTTACGGAACTTTTATCAAAAAGAACAATAATGCTCGATCAACAATCCAATATTTCTTAAAACGGCATAATCGACGGAGGCCCCGTCTGACAAGGGGTTCTGGCCGGTGTCAGGTTTTCGCGACAATCTTTATTTTTTCATTTCAGGTCGCCTGGCCTGCTGCGTTATTCTCCAACGCGCAACAACTACACAATTTCTGCGTGGAGAAAACAGAATGAAACGAGTCGCTCTCTCGACCCTCTCGCTGGCCCTCTTGGCCGCAGCTGGCACCGCGCACGCTCAAAGCAGCGTGACCCTGTATGGTGTGATCGACGAATCGATCCAGTGGGCCCACAACACGATGGACGCCAACGGCAAGAACGCCAACCTCGTCGGCCTCGCCGGCGGCAACCTGTCGGGCAACCGCTGGGGCTTGAAGGGTACGGAAGATCTGGGCGGCGGCATGAAGGCGATTTTCCAATTGGAAAACGGCTTTGACATCAACACCGGCAAGCTCGGCCAAGGCAGCAAGATGTTCGGCCGTCAGGCATACGTCGGCCTGTCGCACGACCAGTTCGGTACGGTCACGTTCGGCCGCCAGTACGACCCGCTGGTCGACATGGTTCAGCCGCTGACCGCCGACAACTACTTCGGCAGCACGTTCACAACGCCGGGTGACGTCGACAACAACGACAACACCTCGCGTACGAACAGCGCAGTCAAGTACGTCTCGCCGGTTCTGCAAGGCTTCCAGTTCGAAGGCATGTACGCATTTGGCGGCGTCGCTGGCGCAACCGGCTCGGGTCAGAGCTGGGGCGGCGCAGCTACGTACGGCATCGGCTCGCTGAACGTCGCTGCTGGCTACTTCCGCATGGACAACGCATCGTCGCCAGTCGCACGCACGGGCTGGTCGTCGACCGCAACGTCGGACGGCATCTTCGGCGACAACCAGATCACCGCTGGCTACAACACGGCGAAGTCGGTCGGCATCGCTTCGGTCGCAATTCAATACGTTGCTGGTCCGTTCACGATGAGCGGCCGTTACAGCAACGTCCAGATGCGCCAGGACTCGGCCTCGGCATTCGCTTCGAACCAGCGCTACAACGTCGCAGGTGGCTTCCTCGGTTATCAGCTGAACCCGGCACTGTTGCTCGGCCTCGGCTACATTTGGTCGCACGGCGCTGGCGACACGTCGAACACGTACAACCAGGTTTCGCTGGGCGCGGACTACAACCTGTCGAAGCGCACCGACTTCTACGCTGTGGCTGCCTACCAGCACGCCAACGGCACGCAGCGCAACGCGGACGGCACGACGTCGATCGCTGGCGCAGCAATCGGCTCGTACAGCTACAACTCGGATTCGAGCTCGCAGACCCTGGTCAGCGTCGGCATCCGCCACAAGTTCTAAGCAACGCTTCACTCCGGGCTTCGGCCCGGCGCCGGAACTGGCTGACGAGCCATTCCGGCGCAGCGAGCGAGACCGCGCAGCTAAAAACGACACGCTGCACAAACCAGCCTCGGGCGCAAGCCCTGGCTGGTTTTTTTATGCCCGCCGGGTTCTAGGAGCAATCCTCCAGGGCGTTTTCACGTACGGCCACGCCTTGCGCCGTTTACACGCCTTTTACGCGAGAGAAGCTCAGCGCAGCCGCGCCAGCGCGGCGGCGGCGTGCCACACGAACGCGTCGCCCAGCACCGTCGCCGCGCGCTGCGTGCCGCGCACGACATGGAGCGCGCTCGACAGCGCGGGCGTGAAGCGCTTCACGCTCACCCGCGCGCTCGCGTGCTGGGCTGTCAGCGCGTCGACGAGCGCGATGCCCATCCCCGCTTCCACCATCGCCACGACGGATTGCGCGAGCGCCGCTTCGACGCCGGACTCGCGCGCCACCCCGCATTCGGCAAAGTGCCGGTCGATCGAGAGGCGCGCCTCGCTCGCCGCGGCAAACGAAATGAAGGGTTCGCCCGCGCAGTCTTGCGCATGAATCACGCGTTTGCGCGCGAGCCGGTGCCCGCGCGGCACGATGCAGCGCAGCGGCCATTCACCCAGATACTCGAGACGAGCGCCAGGATGCGCGACGGCTTGCGCGACGAAACCGAGATCGCAGCGTTGCGCCGCCACCCGCTCGGCAATCCCGGCGGCCTCGCCCGTCAGCAATTCGAAATCGACGCCTTCGTGCTCGCTCGCAAACGCGGCGGCCACGCGCGGCAGGAAGTCGGCGCAAAGATCCGTTGAAGCGGCAACGCGCACGACGCCGCGCCGTTGCGCGCGAATCTGCGCGGCCGCCTGAGCCACGCGCTCGAAACCGAAGAACGCGCGCTCGACTTCGTCTTGCAGCGTATGGGCCTCGACGGTCGGCAGCAAACGCCCCTGGCGCCGCTCGAAAAGCGCGAACCCCACCTTTGCTTCGAAGTCGGCAAGCAAACGGCTCACCGCAGGTTGAGAAATGCCGAGCGCCTGTGCCGCGCGCGTGACGGTGCGCCATTGCATCAACGCGCGAAACGCTTCCACCTGGCGCAAACTGAGGTCGGCTGTCTGCATAACACTTTGTTATGGATAGTTGAATTATTCTGCCGAAAGCATCACTTTCATGTGATATCGACGACGGCCATATCGCAATTACAGAGATATCATACTGAATATCAGCCATAACATCAGGACATGGCAAAGCAATGCCAGTGCGCATTGCACGCACCAAATGAAAAATCCCCGTGGGCTCGACGCCAACGGGGATTTTTTGGTACTGACGGGTAACCGCTACCCGAAGGCCGCGGCTTGTAGCGCAATCAGCACATCAGGCTGCTGCAGCGTCCTTCAGCTTCTTCAGGGCGCGCGCCTTGATGCGGACCGATGCGGGCTTCGCCGGGAACCAGCGCTCTTCGCCCGTGAACGGATCCTTGCCGAAGCGCTTCTTCTTCGCCGGCACGGCCTGGACGACGATCTTCAGAAGGCCCGACAGCGTGAATTCGCCAGCGCCCTTCTTGTGGACCGAACCGAGGATCGTGTCTTCCAGCGCGGCGAGCACGGCCTTGGCAGCCTTCGGCTCGACGCCTGCACGTTCAGCGACGTGCGTAGCCAGCGAGGCCTTCGTGAAGGTGTCCTTGATCGGCGTCGGTGCGCCGGACGCCTTCACGGCGACCTTCTTAGCTGCGGCCGTCTTGGTGGCGGGCGCTTTCTTTGCGGCAACCTTCTTGGCCGGGGCAGCTGCCTTTTTTGCGGCCACTTTCTTTGCGGAAGTCGGCATGTTTCTCCTACCAGTGTTGGTCAGTGAATCGAAGAAGCACTGCGGAATGCACGTGCTTCAACGGCGGATTCTACATACGCGCAAGCGTTTTGCGTGAAGCTTTTGCATTGTCGTTACGATTTTGTTGCGCGGCGCTGACTCTCGATCACATTTTGACGCCTGTTTACAGGGGTAAACGTGCCCCTGACGCGCCCGAATCACTGACGGACGACGCACTTCGGCTGGCGCGGCGCACGCCGCGTTCATCAGGAAAGCGCCATACGTATGGCGTTTTTGCACGATTTCGGCTGCCACGCCGGTGTCGCCGGGACGGCGAGATGCAGTCAAAGCGTGCGCAGCAGCGTGGCGAGCGACGTCAGCGCGGTGTCGATACGCTCGGCGTCGACCCCGCCGTAACCGAACAGAAAACCGCTTTGCACAGGTGCTTCGAGATGAAACGGCGCGAGCGGATGCAGGCCGATCGATGCGCGGCGCGCGGCCTGCGCGAGCGCGGCGGCGTCGAGCGGCGCGACGAGCCGTGCCGCCAGGTGCAACCCCGCCGTGTTCGGCATGACGGGTTCGAGCCACGGCGCAAGCGGTCCGCTCAGATGCGCGAGCAGCACGTCGCGGCGCTGCGAATACGTCTGATGCATGCGCCGCAAATGGCGCGCGAAATGGCCATTGAGCATGAAGTCGGCGAGCGCCGTCTGCGTGAGCACGCAGCCGTGGGCGTCGCCAATCTGCCGCGCGCGGGCGAGCGGCGCGGCCAGCGCGGCAGGCGGCACCATGTAGCCCACCCGCAGCTCGGGGAACATGGTCTTCGAAAACGTGCCGACGTAGGCCACGAGGCCGGCGTTGTCGAGGCTTTTGAGCGGCTCCATCGAGCGGCCCTCGAAGCGGTATTCGCAGTCGTAGTCGTCTTCGATTACGAGCGCGCCGCACGCCTGCGCCCATTCGAGCAGCGCGACGCGCCGTTCGAGACTCAGCGGCATGCCGAGCGGAAACTGGTGCGATGGCGTCACGTACACGAGCCGCGCCGCCTTCGGCAGCCGCGCGACGACGAGCCCGTCGCGATCCACCGGCACCGGCACGACCTTCGCGCCCAATGCGGCAAAGACATCGCGCGCGGGCGGATAGCCCGGGTCCTCCACGGCGACGACGTCGCCCGGTGTGAGTGTCACGCGCGCGAGCAGGTCGAGCGCCTGCTGCGCGCCTTGTGTGACGATCACGTCCTGCCAGTTGCCCTGCACCGCGCGGTTGAAGGCGAGATAGCGCGACACCGCGAGGCGCAGCTTCTCCTCGCCCGCGGGCTCGCGATACATGCCGTAACCGCGCACCTGCACGCGCAGCGCGTCGTTGATGCAGCGCCGCCAGATGTCGAAGGGAAAGCGCGACTTGTCGGTGACGCCGCCCGCGAAGTCGCAGGCGAGCCGCGTGTCGAGGCGCGGCAACGAGGCGTGCAGCGCCGCTGCTTGCGCCTGCCACCACGGCGTGGCCTGCGCCACGCGCGGCGCCTTCCCGGCATGCGCAGAAGTGATGGCAGCGGTGGCCGCGCGTATCTGCGGATTCGGATGACCGCGCTCGCGCGCGGGCAGGCGTTCGAGGGTTTCGGCCACGAATGTGCCCGAGCCGCGCCGCGAGTTCAGATAGCCTTCGGCGAGCAGGCGTTCGAATACGTCGAGCGTGGTCTTGCGCGAAACGCCGAGCTGCAGGGCGAGATCGCGCGTGGACGGCAGGCGGGTGCCGCCGGCCAGACGGCCATCGACGATGCTGTCGCGCAGCTGGCGATAGATCTGGCCCGCGAGGTCGCGACGGCCCGACACGGTGACGTGGAGTTCCATGATGATGCTGCAGGTAGCGTTCGACGGGAGTGAAAGTGGTCACCCGAAATATTGCCAGAATGGCTATGTGAACGCGCCAGCGCAACGCCTAAAGTGCACCTGTGATTACGCAGTTCGCAAGTCCAACGCATCGTTGTCCAACCTCGCTGTCGACGACAGCGCCACAAAATTCAACTCGATAGGTGAACGCTCATGCAAGCACGTCTGGATTTCTACAAGGCCAACCCGGAAGGCACGAAGGCCATGATTGCGCTCGAAGAGCGCGCGAGCAAAAGCTCGATCGAAAAGCCGCTCGCGGAACTGGTGCGCCTGCGCGCTTCGCAGATCAATGGCTGCGCCTATTGTGTCGACATGCACACCATTGATGCGCGTAAGGGCGGCGAAACCGATCGCCGGCTCGCCACGGTATCGGTGTGGCGCGAAACGCCGTTCTTCACCGAGCGCGAGCGCGCGGCGCTCGAATGGACCGAATCGGTCACGCTGCTCGCGCAAACGCACGTGCCCGACGACGTTTGGGAACGCGTGAAGCCGCATTTCAGCGATCAGGAGATCGCCGACCTCACGCTGCTGATCATCGCGATCAACGGCTGGAACCGCATCGCGGTGACGTTCCGCAAGATGCCGGCCTGAGTTTGAAGCAGCCAACGCGCCGCTTCAGTTGCCGCAAGTTAAGCGGCGGCTGAACGCGGCGCGTGTCTCGTTCACTGAACGCTTTCCGATTGCGGCTCGCGCGTGCGCCGCTGGCAGTTTTTGCGTGGTTTTTGGCATGGTTGTGGACCGGGGCGAGATTACAGTGATTTCCGAATCATCGGCACACTGTCGACCTTTGCGACAGTCCAACCTCGACCGGGAACCCCACATGGCACTGCAAATCGGATTTCTCGCATTTCCCAACGTTCAGCAGCTCGACCTGACCGGCCCGTACGACGTGCTCGCGTCGATGCCGGACAGCCAGGCGCGGCTCATCTGGAAGACGCGCGATCCGGTGCGCTCGAGCACCGGTCTCATGCTCACGCCCGACACGACCTTCGACGACTGCCCGCCGCTCGACGTGATCTGCGTGCCGGGCGGCAGCGGCGTCTCCCAGCTGATTCCCGACGACGAGACGCTCGCGTTCCTGCGCCGCCAGGCGAGCACGGCGCGCTACGTCACCTCGGTTTGCACGGGCGCGCTCGTGCTCGGCGCGGCCGGGCTGCTGCGCGGACGCCGCGCGACCACGCACTGGGCCTTCCACGAACTGCTGGAGCCGCTCGGCGCGCTGCCCGTGAAAGCGCGCGTGGTGCGCGACGGGAACGTGCTGACCGGCGGCGGCATCACTGCGGGTATCGATTTCGCATTGACGCTCGCCGCCGAGCTGATCGGCGACGAGGCCGCCCAGGCGCTCCAGCTCGAACTCGAGTACGCCCCCGCGCCGCCGTTCGATGCGGGCGACCCCGCCAGCGCGCCGCGTGTGATCGTGGAAAGGTTGCGCGCGCAGACAGCTGCGTCGCTCGCCGAGCGCGCGCGAGTAGTCGCAGCGGCGGCCGCGAAGCTCGGCGCCTGAGTGCCCAGCGAGGCCGCCGGGGTCGCCGCTGCGGTTACCAGCAAGCCAGGGTCAGCGCTTGCTACCGTCTTTGGTGGGGATCGATTACATTGAGCAACGGGCGCGCCGCAGCCATGTGCGCCCGTCGTCCCAGCGCTGAGTAAGTCGTTCAAACCAATCATTAGGGGAATCAATGCGCTCCACCACCAGCAAGCTGACTCTCGCCGCGGCTACCGCCGCATTCCTGATCGGCGTTGCCGCGCCGGCATTCGCGCAAACGGAAGCCAGCGCACCCGCCGCGGCCACGGCCTCGCAACCGCTCACCAAGGAACAGAAGGCGCAGGCAAAGGCTCAGGCCAAGGCGCAGCGCAAGGCCGAACGCAAGCAAGCCCGCGCGAAGAACAACGCCGAGCTGAAGAAGCTGGAAGACGCGGGCTACAAGCCGGCACTGAACGACCCGAACTATCCGCAGAACCTGCAGGACGCACAGAAGAAAGCTAACGCTGCTGCTGGCGCCAGCCAGTAATTCGCATTGGCGGCCGTTTTAACCGGCTGTTTTGCCGGTTAAAACGCCTCCACCCTCAACTTGCCCGCATCACCCGCAGCATGCTGCCACGCTGCCCTTCCCCCGCCTTCGCGCTCGCCCGCTCCCGCCGTACACACTAAACGCTTCATCAGTCGAATGGCAGTACCATCCGCGAAGCGAATGCGCTGACTCGTTCGCAAGCCGCCACACCGCCGCTTTTCGACGCTGTATGCGCCCTGCCAGAAGCGACACGCGAGCCATGCCGCGTGCATGCCCAACATGGAGTCATCGCCATGAACGCACCCCAGCCAGCCGCCAACGCGAGCGCCGCGCCGCAGAAAAAGGGCATACCTGTGGGCCTGATCGCGGGCGTGATCGCGCTCGTCGTCGTGCTTCTGCTGCCCCTGCCCGATAGCCTCCCGCCCGCCGGCCAGCGCATGCTCGCCATCCTCGCGTTCGCCGTGGTCGTGTGGCTCACCGAAGCCGTATCGTACGAAGCGAGTGCCATCATCATCACCTCGCTCATGGCGTTTCTCGTGGGCACCGCACCCACCATCGACAACCCCGCTGTCGATTACGGCACCAACAAAGCCATCAGCATGGCGCTCGCGGGCTTCTCCAATTCCGCGCTCGCGCTCGTGGCCGGCGCACTCTTTATCTCCGCGGCGATGACCGTCACCGGACTCGACCGGCGCATTGCGCTCGTCACGCTCTCGCTGATCGGCACCACCACGCGGCGCATCCTGATCGGCGCGGTCGCCGTGACCATCGTGCTCTCGCTCGTGGTGCCGAGCGCCACCGCGCGCAGCGCCTGCGTCGTGCCGATCATGGTGGGCGTGATCTCGGCGTTCGGCGTGGACAAGCGCTCGAACATCGCGGCGGGCATCATGATCGTGGTCGCGCAAGGCACCAGCATCTGGAACGTCGGCATCCAGACCGCCGCCGCGCAGAATCTGCTGACCGTGGGCTTCATGGACAAGATGCTCGGCGCGCGCGTCACGTGGCTCGACTGGCTCATTGCGGGTGCGCCCTGGGCGATCGTGATGTCGGCGGCGCTGCTCTTCATCGTGCTGAAGATGCTGCCGCCCGAAGCCGACGCGATCGCGGGCGGCAAGGAAGCTGTCGAAGCCTCACTGCGCGAACTCGGCCCCATGACGGGCCCGCAAAAACGCCTGCTGGGGGTTTCCATCGGCCTGCTGCTGTTCTGGGCGACCGAAGGCAAGCTGCACCCGTTCGACACCACCTCGGTCACTTACGTGGGGCTCGTGCTGCTGCTGTTGCCGCGCTTTGGCGTGATGGACTGGAAGACCGTGCAAAGCCGCATTCCATGGGGCACGGTGATCGTGTTCGGCGTGGGCATCAGCCTCGGCACGGCGCTGCTCACGACGAAGGCGGGCCAATGGCTCGGCGACCTCGTCGCGCATCACACGGGGCTCGACACCGCCACCCCGTTCATGGCCTTCGCGATTCTCTCGGCCTTCCTCATCCTCATCCACCTCGGTTTTGCGAGCGCAACGGCGCTCACCTCCGCGATGCTGCCGATTCTCGTGTCGGTGCTGCAGTCCATGCAGGGCGACTTCAACCGGCTCGGTCTCACCATGCTGCTCGGCTACGTCGTGAGCTTCGGCTTCATCCTGCCGATCAACGCGCCGCAAAACATGGTGTGCCTCGCCACCGAAACGTTTACGGCGAAGCAGTTTGCGCGCGTGGGCATCGTGCTGACCGTCGTCGGCTATGTGTTATTGCTGCTGTTCGCCGCGACGTGGTGGCGCTGGCTGGGCTGGATCTGAACACTGCACCCGAACGCTGCACGGTTAGCAAGGAGCCGCTCATGGAAGTCAAGATCGACGACGCACGCCGCTTCGCCACGGCCGTGCTCACGCACGTCTCGGTGCCTGAAGACATCGCCGCCGACGTGGCCGACCATCTGATCGAATCCGACCGCGTGGGCTACGCGAGCCACGGCTTGTCGATCCTGCCCAACTACAAGCGCGTGCTGGCCGCGGGTTTCGTCAGCGCCGATGGTCGCGCGGAACGCGTAGTCGACCGCGGCAGCCTGATCGGCTATGACGGCCACAGTGGCTTTGGCCAGCACATTGGCAAGGTCGTGATGGAAGACGCGATCGCTCGCGCGCACGAGCATGGCCAGTGCATCGTGACGCTGCGCCATAGCCATCACCTGGGACGCATGGGCCACTACGGCGAAATGGTCGCGGCGCAGGGCTACGTGCTGCTCGCGTTCACCAACGTGGTGAACCGCGCGCCGATCGTCGCGCCGTTCGGCGGACGCGAGCCTCGGCTCACGACCAACCCGCTGTGCTTCGCGGGCCCGCTGCCGGGCCGGCGGCCGCCCTTCGTGGTGGATATCGCCACGAGCGCCATTGCCGTGAACAAGGCGCGCGTGCTCGCCGAAAACGGCCTGCCGGCGCCCGACGGCTCGGTGATCGACGCGAACGGCCAGCCGAGCACCGACCCGAACGTGCTGTTCGCCGATCCGCCGGGCGCGCTACTGCCGTTCGGCCTGCACAAGGGCTATGCGCTCGGGCTCGTGGCGGAACTGCTCGCGGGGGTGCTCTCGGGCGGCGGCACGATCCATCCGGACAACCCGCGCAACGGCGTCGCGACCAACAATCTGTTCGCGCTGGTGCTCGATCCGCAGGTGGATTTCAACACGACGTGGCGCTCGCAGGAGGTCGACTCGTTCCTCGACTATCTGCTCAGCTGTCCGCCGCAGGATCCGGCGCAGCCGGTGCAGTATCCGGGCCAATATGAGGCGGAGAATCGCGCACGGCATATGCAGACGATCGTTCTGCCCGACTCCGTAAGAAAGCCCTTCGCCGATATCGCAAACGAACTGGGCATCGCGCCGCTCACGGCGATTTGAAACCGGCTTGAAACGGTCCAACGCGTCGCCGGACACGCAAAAAAAGCCGCGCGAGCCCTTCGGGACTCGCGCGGCAATATCATTCGTTGCGCCTACCTCACACCGCAACCGCGCCCACGTAGTTCTCGGCCATCGCCGTCGCGGCGGCGCGCGACGTGGTGACGTGCTCCAGCTCGGCGACCTGCAGGCGCTGCTCGAACGGCGTGGCATCGTCGAGGCGGTGCATCATGCGCGTCATCCAGTACGAGAAGTGTTCGGCGCGCCAGATGCGGCGCAGCGCCGTTTCGCTATAGCCGTCGAGCAGATCGGTGCGGCCTTCCTTGTAGAACGCCACGAGCGCCGCGGTCAGCACGCGCACGTCCGCCACCGCGAGATTGAGGCCCTTCGCACCGGTCGGCGGCACGATGTGCGCCGCGTCGCCCGCGAGAAAGAGGCGGCCATGCTGCATCGTGGTCGTGACGAAGCTGCGCATGCCCACGATGTTCTTCTGGAAGATCTTGCCCTCCACCACCTGGTGGCCTTCGCGCGAATCGACGCGCGCGTGCAACTCGGCCCAGATGCGGTCGTCGGACCAGTGATCGACGTTGTCCTTCGGATCGCACTGGAAATACATGCGCTGCACGTTCGGCGAGCGCGTGCTGACGAGCGCGAAGCCGCGATCGTGCCGCGCGTAGATCAGCTCGTCGGAAGTGGGCGGCGCCTCGACGAGAATGCCGAACCAGCCGAACGGGAACACCCGCTCGTAGTCCTGGCGCAGCGTTGCCGGAATCGAGGCGCGCGACACGCCGTGGAAACCGTCGCAGCCGATCACGTAGTCGCAGTGCAGCTCGTGTTCCTCGCCGTCTTGCGTGAAGCGGATCGACGGCGTGCTGGTTTCGACGCCGTGAATCGACGTGTCCGAGACGTTGAAGAAAAGCTTGCCGTCCGCAGCCACGCGCGCGGCCACGAGGTCCTTGAGCACTTCGTGCTGCGCGTAGACGGTGATGGCTTTGCCAGTGAGGCCAGTGAGATCGATGCGGCGGCGCTTGCCTTCGAACGCGAGTTCGAAGCCGTGATGCAGCGCGCCTTCGGCCTTCATGCGCTCGCCGACGCCCGCTTCGGTGAGCACGTCCATCGTGCCTTGCTCGAGCACGCCGGCGCGAATGGTCGATTCGATCTGCTCGCGGCCACGCAGCTCGAGCACGACCGAGTCGATGCCACGCAAATGCAGAAGATGGGAAAGAAGCAGGCCCGCGGGCCCGGCGCCGATGATACCAACCTGAGTGCGCATGAGATGTCTCCTGATGCGGCGTTGCTTGAATTGATTTTTCGCAAGTTTCGCCGCTGTGCCCGTTATCGCGCAACGCGATATGGAGAATATGGACTATCCCGATTTCGAATAACGCCACAGGCGCCAGCCGTCTCGTCAGCCCGTTGTGCGGAACGGAAATTGCTCATTGACACGCTTCGCCTGCGCCCCAGCTTCGCGCGCAGGCGCGCTCGTCGCCCATCAAAAACATCAAGGCCATGTCTTTTCTGTTCCGCTCCCACACGCCCGCATCCGCCACGAAATCCCGCTCCATCCCGTTTGCCGCCACGCTCGCCGCTGCGTTGTGCCTCGCCTGGCCGCTCGCGCAAACCGCCCATGCCGCCGAGGCCTCAGCCTCCGCGAGCGCGCCGGCCAACGCGCAGGAATTACAAACGCCCGCGCGATCGGCAAAGCCGGTTCGCTCGCCAGCGCAGCATGACGCGGCAAAAGAGAGCCAGCCCGCCACGCCCGCCGACCTCTACGGCCGCCTCTATCACGACGTGCAGCTCGCGCAGATCTTCCCCGACAGCAAGACGTTTGCCGATATGCTGCCCAACGAGCGCCCGGGCCAGATCACGGCGGCCTACGAGCGCTGGCGCCAGCAGCACGCGGGGTTGCACGACAACGCCGCGCGCAAGGCCGCGCTCACGCAGTTCGTGAACCAGTACTTCACGGCCCCGGCGCAAACTGAAGACCACTACGTTTCCGATCCGAACCAGGATGTCGTCGGGCACATCGACACACTCTGGAACGTGCTGAGCCGCCGCCCCGACGCGAAGCCGGATCCGTATTCGTCGCTGCTGCCGCTGCCGTACGCGTACGTCGTGCCGGGCGGGCGCTTCAACGAAATCTACTACTGGGATTCGTACTTCATCATGCTCGGCCTGGAAGCCAGCGGCCGCCACGAACTCGCGCTCGACGAGCTGAACAACTTCGCCGCGCTGATCGACCGCTACGGCCATATCGCGAACGGCAATCGCACGTACTACCTGAGCCGCTCGCAGCCGCCGTTTTTCGCGCAGATGGTGAGCCTCGTCGCGGAAAAAGACGGCGACGCCGTGTACCTCCATTACCTGCCGCAACTGCGCAAGGAATACGACTACTGGATGGCCGGCGCGCAGACGGTCAAGCCCGGCCACGCCGCGCGCCACCTCGTGCGCCTGCCCGACGGCACGCTGCTCAACCGCTACTGGGACGCGCGCAACCGCCCGCGCGACGAGTCGTACCGCGAAGACATCCTCACCGCGCGCGCCACGCCGCAGCGCGATGCCTCCGACCTCTGGCGCAACCTGCGCGCGGGCGCGGAAACGGGCTGGGACTACAGTTCGCGCTGGCTCGCCGACGGCCACACGCTCTCGACCATCGACGTGACCTCGCTCGCGCCGGTGGACCTCAACTCGCTGATGGTGATCCTCGAACGCACGCTCGCGAAGGCCTACGGCCTGAAGGGCGACGCGCGCGAGGCCGAACTGATGACGAAGCGCGCGCAACAACGCGCCGACGCCATCGACCGCGTGCTCTGGGATCCGCAATTGCACGCATACAGCGACTACGACTTCGCGCACCGCACGCTCACGCACCGGCTCACGGCGGCGACCGTCTACCCGCTCTATGCAGGCGCCGCGACGAAGGCCCAGGCACAGGAAGTCGCCGCCGCGGTGCGCGCCGGACTGCTGCGCCCCGGCGGGCTCGCCACCACCCAGGTCGCGACCGGCCAGCAATGGGACGAGCCGAACGGCTGGGCGCCGCTGCAGTATCTCGCGGTCATGGGGCTGCGCCGCTACGGCGAGCAGGACCTGGCGCAGGAAATCGCCACGCGCTGGATCGCCACGAATCTCGCCTACTACACGCGCACGCACAAGCTCGTCGAGAAGTACGACGTGAGCGCGTCGGCCACGAAGGCCTCGTCGGCGGGCGGCGGCGAATATCCGCTGCAGGACGGCTTTGGATGGACCAATGGCGTACTGCGCGTGCTGCTGCAGATGTATCCGCAGACCGGCGCTGCGCAAGGCGCAGCCGCGGCGTCCGGCGCGGCTGCGGCCAGCGCGCCCTGAGGCGACGCCGCGAGCCCGCCGCGGCGCACGCCAGCGGCGCGCGGCGTACACTTTTTGCGCTACCACTGCGTAATCGTCGTGTTGCAACAGGAGCCACCCATGCGCAACGAAACGGCCTTTTTGTTCGACCTCGACGGCACGCTCGTCGACAGCGTGTATCAGCACGTGCTCGCATGGAAGGAAGCGCTCGACGCGGACGGCATCGAGCTTTCGGTGTGGCGCATTCATCGGCGCATCGGCATGAGCGGCGGGCTCTTCATGAACCAGTTGCTGCGCGAGACGCACGAGGCCCACGAGACGATCGCGCCCGAACGTATCGCACGCTTGCAAAAACTACACGCCGACGCCTATCGCCGCCACGCCGACCAGGTGCGCCCGCTGCCCGGCGCTCGCGCGCTGCTCGACGCCCTCAGCGCCGCGCAGGTGCCGTGGGCGATCGCCACGAGCGGGCGGCTCGCCACGGCGTCCGTGAACTTGCAGGCGCTCGGCGTGGACCCGTCCGTCACGACCGTGGTCACGCGCGACGAAGTGCGCCACGCCAAGCCCGATCCGGATCTCTTCGTCGCCGCGGCGCTGCGGCTGAACGTGCCGATCGAGCGCTGCCTCGTGGTGGGCGACAGCGTCTGGGACATGCTCGCGGCCCAGCGCTGCCGCGCGCTCGGCATCGGCCTGCAGTCGGGCGGCTACGGCACCGAGGAACTGGAGCGTGCGGGCGCGCTGCGCGTGTACGAAGATCCCGCCGACCTGCTCGGCCATCTCGACGAAGTCTGCGCGCGCGACTGAGCGGCTGATCGCGCGGCTAATCGAGCTGATCGCGCGCGCCGCCCGCATGCGGCGCGAAAATTGCGCAGCTCTCGAATGTGCGGTGCAGCATCGCCGCTGCGCCGCCCCGCCTCTGGCGCACGTCATGTACTGCATGTCGCGCGCCATCGGCGTATGCTGACATAGGTCAATTCGACAACTCACCGGCCGGCTCCCGCCGCCTGCTGCGATGAACGACTCCGCCCCTGCCCCCGGAACTCCCAGCGCGCCGCGCGTGACGGTGGTCGTCCTCACGCGCAATCACGTACGTCAAACCATCGATACCGTCGCGCGCCTCACCGCCCTTCCCGAACACCCCGACGTCATCGTGGCCGACAACGGCTCCACCGATTCCACCGTCTCCCTGCTGGCGTCGCTCTTTCCGCAAGTGCGCATCATCCAGTCGCTGGGCGACCACGGCATGGCCGGTTTCAATCGCGCCGTGCTGCTCGCGCGCACCGACTACGTCGCGTGCTGCGACGACAGCACCTGGTTCGCGCCGGGCGCACTCGCGCGCGCGGCGCAGCTGCTGGACGCCCATGCACAAGTAGCCGTGCTCAACGCGCGCGTGGTGAGCGGCGACGAGCGCGAAATTCACCCCGCCTGCCTGATGCTTGCCGCCACGTCGCCGGGCGCGGAAGGCGAGGCCGGGCCGACGCTCGCGAACTTCATGGCGGGCGCATGCATTTTCCGCGCGGCCGTGTTCCGCGCGCTCGGCGGCTACGAGGAGCGGCTGTCACACGGCGGCGCCGAGGAGCTTGCCGCGCTCGACATGCTGTCGGCCGGCCATCAGATCGTCTATTGCGAGCAGGCGCTCGCGCATCGCGAACCGCTTTACCGCTGGTTCACGCGCGCGCAGCAATGCGCGCTCGCGCGCAACACCGCCTGGGTGGCATGGATGCGCCTGCCCGCGCGCGATGCGATCTCGGCGACCGGCCGCGCGCTCGCCGTGTTCGCACGCCAGCGCTCGCTCGGGCCGGCGGGCGTGGCGCTGCTGCGCGGCGCGTTCTGGACGTTGCGCGCACGCCGCGTGGTGCCGCCGCACGTCGTGCTGCTCACCCGCCAGGTCCGCCGCGCGGAACGCCACGTGCGCGCAGGCATTCCGGCAATGGCCGAAAAGTACGACCGCTCGGGGCAGCGCGCGTGGTAAGCTGCGGCGCCCGCTGCACGCGGGCCGTCCATTCAAGAGGCCAGAGCCTGTCAAACTTGTGAACAGGCCCTATGACAGACCCGAGGACCATGACGACGCCCGACTCCGGCATCGCCCCGCACAACGCCGCCCCCGAAAGCCACCACGAACGCCGCTTCGAGGCGCTCGTGGAGCCGATCGAGGACTACGCGATCTTCCTGCTCGATACGCGCGGCTACATCGTGAGCTGGAATCGCGGCGCGGCCCGCATCAAGGGCTATGAAGCGCACGAGATCATCGGCCAGCATTTCTCGCGCTTTTACACCGACGAAGCGAATGCGCGCCGCTGGCCCGATCACGAGCTGGAGCAGGCCGCGCTGCACGGACGCTTCAACGACGAAGGCTGGCGCGTGCGCAAGGATGGCTCGATGTTCTGGGCCAACGTCGTCATCACCGCGCTGCGCGAGCGCGACGGCTCGCTCTCCGGCTTCGCCAAGGTCACCCGCGACCTCACCGCCGAACGCCGCCAGGTCGAGGCGCTGCGCCTTTCCGAAGAGCGCTTTCGCCTGCTCGTGGAAAGCGTGAGCGACTACGCGATGTTCATGCTCGATCCGCAGGGCCACGTGGTGAGCTGGAACACCGGCGCGACCAACCTGAAGGGCTACCGCCCGGCCGAGATCGTCGGCCAGCATTTTTCCGTGTTCTATCCGCCCGACGAGGTCGCCGCTGGCCAGCCCGAACGCGAGCTGCGCCGCGCGAAGGAGTTGGGCCGGGTCGTGACCGAGGGCTGGCGCGTGCGCAAGGACGGCTCGATGTTCTGGGCCAGCGTCACGATCACAGCCGTGCACGACGGCCACGGCCGGCTCACAGGTTTCGCGAAGGTCACGCGCGACATGACCGAAAGCCGCCGCACCGACGAACTCGAGCATTCGAGCGAGCAGATGAAGCAGTTCCTCGCCTTGCTCGCGCACGAACTGCGCAACCCGCTCGCGCCGGTGCGCAACGCCGTGGCCACGATGCGCCTCATGGCTGCGCCGAGCCCCGACATCGAGCGCGCACGCGACATGATCGACCGGCAGATCGTGCACCTCACGCGGCTCGTGGACGACCTGCTCGACGTCGGGCGCATCACGTCGGGCAAGATCGAGTTGCGCGAGGCGCCGCTCGACCTGCACGAAGTGGTCGCGCACGCCATCGACGCGGCGCAGCCCTTCACCTCGGCGCGCGGCCAGCACGTGGACGTGCAGATGCCCGACGAGACGCTCACCATGACGGGCGATCACACGCGGCTCGTGCAGGTGCTGCAGAACCTGCTGCACAACGCCTCGAAGTTCTCGCCCGACGGCAGCCACATCGTCGTGGACGTCCGTTCCGCCGCGCGCGCCGTACAGATCCAGGTGCACGACGAAGGCCGCGGCCTGCGGCCCGGCACGCACGAGTCGATCTTCGGCCTCTTCAGCCAGGACCGCTCGGCGCCCGGGCCCGCGGAAAACGGGCTCGGCATCGGCCTCATGCTGTGCCGCTCGCTCGTCGAGCTGCATGGCGGCACCATCTCGGCCAGGAGCGCCGGGCCCGGCAAAGGCAGCACGTTCACGATCCGCCTGCCGTTCGCGCGCGAGACCGCGCATGCCGTGCAGCCGCCGCCGCTCATGCCGGACACGGCCGGGCTTGCCGCGCTGGCCGAAGCCGGCGTGCCGCCGCTGCGCGTGCTCGTCGTCGACGACAACCGCGATTCGGCCGACAGCCTCGCCATGCTGCTCGAACTCAAAGGGCACGACGTGCACGTGGCCTACAGCGCCGCCCACGCGCGCGAGGAAGTGGACGGCTTCACGCCCGACGCCGCGCTCATCGACATCGCCATGCCCGAGATCGACGGCTATGCGACGCTGCGCGCCCTGCGCGCGCTGCCGCCGCTCAGGCACACCCTGTTCGCCGCGATGACGGGTTTCGGCCAGGCCGCCGACATCGAACTCACCCGCGAAGCGGGCTTCGAGATACATCTCGTGAAGCCCGTGGACGTCACGCTATTCGACGAAGTGCTCGCACTCGCGGCGGCACGGCAAAGGAGCCGCCGCGCGTAACGTCGACTTGAGGCGCCTTAAGGCGAGATAGGTGCGAACGGCCGGTATTCGACCGTGGGCCCGCGCACGACGATCGCCGTCGATTCCGGCACTTCGGCCCATACATCGGGCGCATCGCCAAGCGGCTCGGAAACGAGCAGATAGGCATCGTCGCCGGCCGCCACGATGCGCGGGTCGTCGGGATACAGTTCGCGCAGATGCCGGAATGCCGTGGTGTGATAAAGCGAGCGAGAATTGCGCTCGCTCGAATACCGCGCGGCGACGATCTGCTCGCCGTCGCATGCGCAGACGGTCATATTGAGCGCCGGCTCGACGCCATGCTTTTTTGCGGTTTCCTCGACAAAACCCGCCATGCGTTCCAGCGCAAGAACGGGATCGACTTCGAGGCCGAACGTCATCGCGAGATAGAACATCGTTTCCGAATCCGTCGACCCTTCGAGCGCATTGAAGCGCCCCGGATCGATCGCGACCAGCAGATCGCGCCGCATCAGCGGATAGCTGCGGATCAGCCCGTTGTGCGCGAAGATCCAGCGCCGGTGGCGAAACGGATGGCAGTTCGTTTCCTGCACGGGCGTATGCGTGGCCGCGCGGATGTGCGCGACGAACATCGGCGCACGCACTGCGCGCGCCAGTTCGCGCAGGTTGCGGTCGTTCCAGGCCGGATGCACGCTGCGGTAGCGATAGGGAATGTCGTGCGGGTCCTGATACCAGCCGAGCCCGAAGCCGTCGCCATTCGTGGTGGTCGCGCCTTTGGTGGAGTGCAGGCTTTGATCGATCAGCGAATGGCGGGCATGAAACAGCACGGTTTCAAGCTGCACGGGGTTCCCGGTATAAGCGAGCCAGCGGCACATGATGGTCTCCTTCGCGTAAGGACGCTTGTGTACGCCGGCCCGTTTGCAGGCGCCGCTACTTTGCGGCGCGCAGGTCGGCGATCGGCGTGAGAAAGCCGGTCAGGCCAGTCAGTATGATCTGCACCCCGATGCACAGGAGCAGAAACGACGACACGCGCATGGCCACGCGCGTGCCTTCCACACCCAGGTACTGCGAAAGCCGCGCAGCGCGGCTGTACACGAAATAGATCACGAGCATGACGAGCGTGGAGATGACGATCGACGCGAAGCTCGAGAGCAGCCACGCCGAAAGCTTGTGCGTGCGATTGGCATTCAGCGCAATGGCCGTGGCGATGGAGCCGGGGCCGGTGGTGAGCGGAATGGTCAGCGGAAAAAAGGCCTTGCCGGAGGCCGAACTCGCGCTCATGGGCTTGACCGGGTGATCGGCCGGCGTCGGCTCGGGCTCGGGCGCGTTGAGCATCTGCCAGCCGCTCACGGCCACCGCGAGGCCCCCGCCGATACGCAACGCTTCCATGGAAATGCCGAAGAAATGCAGGATGGGCGTGCCCACGAAAAACGCCGCGACCAGCACGAAGAACGCATTGATCGCCACGCGCTTGGCGAGCAGGCGCCGCTCTTCGTCGGTGAGGTTCGCCGTGCGGTCGAGAAAAACAAAGGCAACGCCAATGGGATTGATGATGCTGATGAGTCCGGTGAAACCGAACAGGATGTCTGAAATCAGGCTCTCGATCATGGAGTCGATCCGGTAAGGGCATGCGCAAAAAGCGCGCCGGGCTGCGAGAAGTGTAGCCGGATCGGCGTTTGGCGTGCCTGATCGACGTCGCTCGATGCCCTGAAAAATGGCGCGCTGCACCAATCTTTACAGCAAGCCCTTCAGTATTTTTGGCAGCTTTACGGGGCGCGTTCACAAGCATAGAGTGGGTTGCCTCGCACCCCGACGCGACGTTTCTTTTCTTCTCATATGAAAGAGGAGTTGCCATGTCACTGCGGTTGCTCGCTGCCTTGCCCTTTATCGGCATCCTGTTAGGGGTGCCGTTCGTCAATCGCACCGAGCCGCTCGTGCTCGGCATGCCGCTCGTGCTCGCGTGGATCGTCATGTGGGTCGTGCTGGCCGCGGTGATCATGGGGATCGTCTACCGGCTCGACCCGGTCAACCGGCTTTCGGGCGAAGCGGATGCGGAGGTGCGATCATGAGCGCCCTCATCATCATCGCGGCGATGACCCTCGTCGCGCTCTTCCTCGGCGTGCGCGCCCGCCGGGGCCACGACATGAGTCTCGAGCAGTGGTCGGTGGGCGGACGCAGCTTCGGCACCGCGTTCGTGTTCCTGCTGATGGCGGGCGAAATCTACACGACCTTCACGTTTCTGGGCGGCAGCGGCTTCGCCTACGGCAAGGGCGCGCCCGTCTACTACATTCTTGCCTACGGCACACTTGCATACATCCTCTCGTACTGGATGCTGCCGCCCGTATGGCGCTTCGCCAAGCAGCACCGGCTCGTCTCGCAGCCGCACTTCTTCGCGCGCAAGTATCAGAGCCCCGCGCTCGGCGTGCTCGTGGCGTGTGTGGGCGTGCTCGCGCTCGTGCCCTATCTCGTGCTGCAACTGAAGGGCCTCGGCATCATCGTGACGACGGCCTCGTATGGCGCGGTTTCGTCGACGGCGGCGATCTGGATCGGGGCGATCGTGGTGACGGTCTACGTGATCGCTTCGGGCGTGCGCGGCTGCGCGTGGAACTCGGTCGTGAAAGACACGATGATTCTCGCCATCGCCGTGTTCCTCGGCATCTACCTGCCGATTCACCACTATGGCAGCCTGAGCGAGATGTTCCGCGCCATCGACGCGGCCAAGCCCGGCTTCCTCACCTTCCCGGCACGCGGCCAGAGCGTAACGTGGTTCCAGTCCACCGTGCTCCTCACGGCGCTGGGCTTCTTCATGTGGCCGCACACGTTCATGTCGGTGTACACCGCGAAGAACGAACGTATTTTCCGCCGCAACGCGATGATCCTGCCGCTCTACCAGCTCATTTTGCTGTTCGTGTTTTTCTGCGGTTTCGCGGCGGTGCTCAAGGTGCCGGGACTCAAGGGCGGCGACATCGACCTCTCGCTCTTTCGCCTCGCGCTGCAAACGTTCGATCCGTGGTTCGTGGGCGTGATCGGCGCGGCCGGCGTGCTCACCGCGCTCGTGCCGGGTTCGATGATCCTCACGACGGCATCCACGCTGCTTGCCAATGACGTCTACCGCGGCGGCCTCGTGAAGAACGCCGACGACGCGCGCGTCGCGAAGCTCGCACGCCTGTTCGTGCCGGTGATCGCGCTCGTGGCCGTGGGCTTCACGCTCCGGGGCGGCGAAACCATCGTCGCGCTGCTGCTGATGGGCTATAACTTCGTCACGCAGTTGTTCCCGGCACTGGTGTGCAGCCTTTCCGCGCGCAACCGCGTGACGAAGCAAGGCGCGTTTTGCGGCATCGTGGCGGGCGTGCTGGTCGTCATCGTCACGACGATGACGCACCTGAGCGTCGCGCAACTGCTTCCGTTCGCACCGGACGCCATCAAGGACGTCAACATCGGCTTCCTTGCGCTGTTCGTGAACGTGATCGTGCTTGCGGTAGTGAGCACGGTGACGCAACCGCGCACGCATGTGGATCATGAGCATGCGCGGGCGCATTGATATTGCGTAACGCGGTAGCGAGGCGGCCCAATCGGCAGGTTCCGGTTGGGCCGTTTTCTATTTATGCTGCCTTGCGCGCTTCGGCAATGCGCTGCGGCGCCTCGGGGCGCGCGTAGAGGCGATCGAGATACGCCTGCAAGCGCGGGAAGCCGTCGAGCAGTTGCACTTCGTTGGCCCAGTCCATCAGATAAACCGTCACGCAGTCGGCGACCGAAAGCTTGTTGCCGACGATGAACTCGCGTCCTTCGAGGTGCTTCTCGAGCACCGCGGCCATGGCCCTGAAGTCCTCCCGCGCGAGTTCGATATCGGCCGGACTGCGCTTTTCCGGCGGATAAAGGAACGAATGCCGTGTGATTCTCCAAAGCGGCTGTTCCAGCTCGGTGACCGCGAACAGGGTCCAGCGATACGCCTGCGCGCGCTCGTCGAGATCCGCGGGCAATAGCGCTTTCTCCGGATATTTATCCGCGAGATACAGCACGATGGCAGCCGACTCGGGAATCACGCGGTCGCCGTCGATCAGCACGGGCACCTTGCCCGCGGGATTGATGCGCAGGTATTCGGGCCGCCTGTGCTCGCCTTCGAGCAGATTGACCGAGATGAATTCGAAATCGGCGTCGACTTCCTTGAGGCCCCATAGCGCGCGTTGCGAACGGGTGCCGGCAAAACCGTAGAGTTTCATGACGCGCCTCCGTTCAGACACCGGGAATCGGCAGAACCGGCATCAGTTCGACGCCCTCGCCCGGGAAAATCGAAAAATGCGGGTGCCCTTCGAACAGCTTCGCGGCCTCTTCGTGCGATGCGGCACGCAGCACGGTATAGCCCGTCAGCGCGTTAGACGTATCCGCGATGCCATGCTCGCCGATCGACTTGGTCTTGCCGAGCGGCCCGCCCATATCGACGATCGACGCCTTGTGCTTTTCGACCCACGCGTGCCAGGCCGCAATGCCCTCCTTCTCCTTTGCGTGTCGATCCGCTTCGGAAAGCGCCGCCCAACCCTTCATGCGTGCGTTGTCTTTGGTACCGAGAAAAACAGCGAGAAACAGTTTCTGATCGCTCATGTGTCCTCCAACTGCTGGTCTGGTTGCTGGTCTGAAAAACGGGAGCAACGGCATGTCGCCCATCCGGCCTTGACAGCATAGGTTGATATCAACATAATTGCAACATGGCACGTGCAAAGAAACTTCCCTTCGAAACCACGCTATTGGTGCGCGATTGCTGCCTGTGTCTGCATATGCAGCGGGCGGCACGCAATCTCGCGCGCATTTTCGACGACGTGCTGCGTCCGCTCGATCTCACGAACGGGCAATTTTCGCTGCTGATGTCGCTGAACCGGCCGCATCCGCCCGGCATGAAAGACGTGGCGTCGCTGCTGGCCATGGACCGCACCACGCTCACGGCCGCGCTCAAGCCGCTGGAGCGGCGCGGCCTCGTCGTGATCGAGCAGGACCCGGAAGACAAGCGCAGCCGTTTGCTGAGCCTCACCGACGAGGGGCATCGGCTGCTCAACGAGGCGTTTCCGCTGTGGCAGCAAACGCATGAGGAGATCGAAAAGGAATTTGCCGAGGGCGACGTGGACAAGCTGCGGGCGCACTTGCGCGCGCTTTCGTAGCCCTAGCGCTTCTGCGCCCCATACAGCGTCGAATCCGCAAATCCCTCAGCCGCGAGCACGCGCCCCACGAGAATCAGCGCCGTACGCTCGATATCCGTGGCCAGCACCTTCTGCGCGATATCCGCGAGCGTGCCCGTCACGCGTTCCTCGTCGGGCCAGCTCGCGCGATAGATCACTGCGACCGGGCAATCCTCGCCATAGTGCGGCCGCAATTCCTCGACGATGCGCGCGATATGGCGCACGCCCAGGTGAATCGCGAGCGTCGCTTTGTGCCGCGCGAGGTCGGCTAGCTGCTCGCCTTCAGGCATCGACGTTTTCGTGGCGTAGCGCGTAAGGATGAGCGTCTGCGAAATGCCGGGCAGCGTGAGTTCGCTGCCGAGCGCCGCCGCGCACGCCGAGGTCGCGGTCACGCCGGGCACGACTTCATAAGGAATACCAAGTAGACGCAGCCGCCGGATCTGCTCGCCGATTGCGCCATAGAGGGACGGGTCGCCCGAATGCACGCGCGCCACGTCGAAGCCCTGGGCATGCGCGCTCTCGAGCAGCGCGACGATCTCGTCGAGCGTGAGCGGCGCCGTGTCCACCACCTTGTGCGCGCGGTGGCCTTCCAGCACGGCGGGCGGCACGAGCGAGCCCGCGTAGAGAATGACGGGGCAGCTGCGCACGAGGCGCTGGCCCTTCACGGTGATCAGTTCAGGATCGCCCGGACCCGCGCCAATAAAGAAAACGGTCATGCGTGGAAACTCCGCTAAATAGGGTTCGCGAGCGCGTCGATTGCCGCTTGCGCCGACGTGAATTCACGTTGCGCTGCGGGCAGCGGCGGCCGCTGCATCATCACCACTGGCAAGCCCATTTCGCGCGCGACGGCGAGCTTCGCTTCGGTCGCGCCACCGCCGCTGTTCTTGCTGACCACGACGTCGATGCGCGCTTCGGTAAAGAGCGCGCGCTCGCCAACGGCTGTGAACGGCCCGCGCGCGTCGATCACGCGCGCGCGGGCGTGACCGGGATGCGCTTCGAGACAACGGATCGTCCAGTGCTGCTGCGGCGGCACTTCGTTCAGATGCGCAAGCGGCTCGCGCCCGAGCGTGAAGAGCGGGCGCGCGAACGGCACGATCGCTTCGACTACGCCGGCCCAGCCGCTCACCATGCGCCAGTCGTCGCCGGGCTGCGGCTGCCACGGCGCACGCCGCAGCGCCCAGTACGGCACGTGTGCCGCAGCGCACGCGTGCGCCGCGTTGGCGCTGATCTGCGCGGCATAGGGATGCGTGGCGTCGAAAACGAGCGCGATGTTTTCGTCGGCGAGAAAGCGCGCGAGCCCTTCTGCCCCGCCAAAACCGCCCACCCGCACCGCGCACGCGAGATCGGCGGGCACGCGGCCAAGGCCCGCGAGCGAGTACACGTGCTGCGGGCCGAGCGTGCGCGCGATCGCCAGCGCATCGCCGGTGCCGCCGAGCAGCAGGATGCGCGCCGTCATGGCTTGACGGTCTCGTAAAGCGTGACGGGCAACGCCTGACGCCAGGTATCGAAGCCGCCCAGCGGCTGCGCCTCGCCGATGCCGATGCGCGTGAGCGTGCCGCCGTGCTGCGCGCGCCATGCCACGAGTGCGGCTTCGCTCTGCAATGTCACCGCGTTCGCGACGAGCCGCCCGCCGCTCGCTAGCGCCGCCCAGCACGCGTCCAGCACGCCGGGTACGGTCACGCCGCCGCCGATGAAGACCGCGTCGGGCGCGGCAAGTCCTGCGAGCGCGTCGGGCGCGCGGCCCGCAACGAGTTGCAAACCCGGCACGCCCAACGCCGCGCGATTGTGCTCGATAAAACGTTGACGCTCGGCGTGCGCCTCGATCGCGATCGCGCGGCAAGCGGCGTGCGAGCGCATCCACTCGATGCCGATCGAGCCGCTGCCGGCGCCCACGTCCCAAAGCAGCGCACCAGGCGTCGGCGCGAGACGCGCGAGCGTGAGCGCGCGTACGTCGCGCTTCGTGATCTGACCGTCGTGGCGGTAGGCGTCGTCGGGGAGGCCGGGCGTGAGCGTCCAGCCGCGCGCAGGCGTTTGCGTACCATCGCTTTCGCATTCGAAGGCGACCAGATTGAGCGCCGCGGCTTCTTCGACGTGCCAAGCATCGGCGCGGCCTTCGATACGGCGTTCGAGCGGGCCGCCCAGATGCTCGAATACGGCAAGACGCGTGGCACCGAAGCCCGCTTCGGCGAGCAACGCGGCAAGCGCCGCGGGCGTACGCCCATCTGCGCTCAACGCGAGCACGCGCGAGCGCGCGTAGAGATGGCGGCGCAGCGCATCGAGCGGACGGCCGACGAGCGAGATCACCGCCGTATCCTGCAGCGCCCACCCCTTGCGCGCCGCCGCGAGCGAAAGCGACGACGGCGCGGGCAGCACGCGCATTTCACCGGGCGCCACGCGGCGCGCGAGCGTCGCGCCTACGCCGAACAGCATGGGGTCGCCGCTTGCGAGCACGCATACGGACTGATTCGACTCGCGGTACGCAAGCAGCGCTTCGACGCTGAACGGCTGCGGCCACGCTTCGCGCCGCGCACGCACGCGCAAGGGCAGCATCGCGAGATGGCGCTCGCCGCCCGTCACGATGGCCGCGTCGAACAGCGCGCGCCGCGCGTCGCGCCCGAGCCCCGCGTAGCCATCGTCGCCGATGCCCACCACCGTCAGCCATGCCTGCGTGCCCTGCATTCGCTCTCCCGCCGTTGCCTGTTTGGTTGCCTGTTTCTCTACACCGCCACGGGCCCGCAGCCCAATCGTGGGGCGGAGCACGCGTGAAAACGGGCATAATACCGTGTCCGCCGGCGCCGTTAAGGCAACCTTGCATGGGACCGGAGTACGCGCTGAAGCGCTAACTCCGGATCGCAATCAGGGAACACAGCATGCTGTGGCCGCCCCCGCGACTGTGAGCAGCGAGACCGCATCCACCCGAGCCACTGGTTTTACCGGGAAGGCCGATGCGGTCCACGACCTGCGAGCCAGGAGACCTGCCGGCCGAATGTTTGCGCGAACCCATATCGGGCGGGGTGTACCGATATCGCTGCCGTTTCCCGCCTGGCGTGCGGGCAGCGCGCCGCTGCCGCGCAATGCTTACCCGGTATTCCCTTGAAACACGAAACGAAACCCGTCTCGCCCGCTGCTGCATTGGCCGTCCTCCGCCCCTCGGCGTGCCCGGGGCTCGTGCGCATAGTCGCAGCGCGCGACGGCGGCCTGTGCCGCATCCGTTTGCCTGGCGGCGTGCTGAGCGCCGCGCGGGCGCGCGCCCTCGCCGACGCTGCGTCGACGCATGCGAGCGGCGTGCTCGAACTGACCAATCGCGCGAACGTGCAGATTCGCGGCGTGCGCGCCGGCGAGGAAGCGGCGTTGAGCGCCACGCTGATCGACGCGGGCCTCGGCCCCGCCGGCGTCGACGCCGCGAGTCCGGTCGAGCGCGCGTGCGCCGCCGACGAACTGCGCAACGTGATGCTGAGCCCGCTCGCGGGCCTCGACCCGAATGCGTTGTGCGACACGACGGCACTCGCCGCCGCGCTCATCGACATGATGCAGCGCGAGCCGCGTTTCGCCGCGCTCTCGCCCAAGTTCGCGCTGCAACTGGACGGCGGCGAACGTGTGGCGATGCTCGAGCATCCGCACGACATCTGGCTCGCCGCGCTGCCGCATGGCGCAACGGTGCGCTTCGCGGTGGGCCTCGCAGGTTGCCCCACGGCGCGGCCAATCGGCACGCTCGCGGCCGAAGACGTTTGCGCATCGATGCGCGCGCTGCTGCATGCGTTCCTCGATCTCGCGGGCGCGGACGCAACACGCATGCGCGACGTGCTGGCCGCTCACTCGCTCGACGCGCTGCTGCAGCGCGCGCAACAGCATGGCGAATGCGCGCTGATGCGTGACGCCGCCGCCCTGCACGCGTGGCGCCGCGCGGCGAGCCCCGCCGACTTGCGCCTCGGCGCACACGCGCTGCACGCCGACGGCAGCGGCTACGTGGGCGCGCAGCCCGCGCTGGGCCGTATCGACGCGCCAACGCTACGCGCACTCGCTGCGCTCGCGGAAGACTCGGGCGACACGACGCTGCGCGTGACGCCGTGGCAAGGCGTGCTGCTGCCCAACGTGCCCGCGCACGCCATGGCCAGCAAGCTCGAACGCCTGCACGCGCTCGGCCTCATCGTCTCGCGCGCCAACCCGCTTGGACGCCTGATCGCGTGCACGGGCTCGACGGGATGCGCAAAAAGCCACGCGGACACGAAAGCCGACGCACAGCGCCTCGCCGCCCTGCTGCCGCCCGGCACCGAAGCCCACCTGAGCGGCTGCGAGCGCTCCTGCGCGGCCGCGCATTGCGCGCCGTTCACGTTGCTCGCCCGCGCCCCGGACCACTACGACCTGTACCAGCGCGACGATACGCAAAGCGGCTTCGGCCAGCTCGTCGCGCGCAACCTGACGATCGAAGCCGCTGCGCTGGCACTCGCGCAGCAGCCCCGGAGTACCCAAGATGCCTGATTACATCCGCGACGGCCAGGCGATCTATCGCGAGTCGTTCGCGACGATCCGCGCCGAAGCCGACCTCTCGCGCATTCCCGCCGACCTCGAAAAACTCGCCGTGCGCGTGATTCACGCATGCGGCATGGTCGACGTGGCCGCCGACCTCGCGTTTTCCACAGGCGCGGGCACGGCGGGCCGCAACGCGCTCGCGGGCGGCGCGCCGATTCTCTGTGACGCGAAAATGGTCGCCAATGGCGTGACGCGCGCGCGCCTGCCCGCGAATAACGCCGTGATCTGCACGCTCGACGATCCCGCCGTACCGGATCTCGCGCGCGAGATCGGCAACACCCGCTCGGCAGCCGCGCTCGAACTGTGGCGGCCGCAACTTGCAGGTAGCGTCGTTGCGATCGGCAATGCGCCTACCGCGCTCTTTTATCTGCTCGACATGATCGCCGCCGGCGCACCGCGCCCCGCGCTGATCCTCGGCTTTCCCGTGGGCTTCGTCGGCGCGGCCGAGTCCAAGGCGCAGCTCGCAGCCGAAAGTCATGGCGTGCCCTTCGTTGTCGTGCATGGCCGCCGCGGCGGCAGCGCGATGGCCGCCGCCGCCGTCAACGCACTCGCTTCGGAGACCGAATAAATGATCCGCAAAGGACGTCTGCACGGCATTGGCGTCGGCCCCGGCGACCCCGAACTGCTCACGCTCAAGGCGCTGCGCCTGCTCAAGGCCGCGCCCGTAGTCGCGTATTTCGTCGCGAAGGGCAAGAAAGGCAATGCGTTCGGCATTGTCGAGGGCCATCTCGAAGCGGAGCAGGAACGCCTGCCGCTCGTGTACCCCGTCACGACCGAAGCGCTCGAACCGCCGCTCTCGTACGAAGCGATCATCGCCGACTTCTACGACGGCGCGGCGCAAACGCTTTCGCGCCATCTCGACGCCGGGCGCGACGTGGCCGTGATCTGCGAAGGCGATCCGTTCTTCTACGGCTCGTACATGTATCTGCACGACCGGCTCGCCGCGCGCTACGAGGCCGAAGTCGTGCCGGGCGTGTGCTCGATGCTGGGCGGCGCGGCCGTGCTCGGCGTGCCGCTCGTCTACCGCAACCAGAGCCTCGCCGTACTCTCAGGGGTGCTGCCCGAGGACGAATTGCGCCGGCGCCTGGCCGACGCGGACGCCGCCGTGATCATGAAACTGGGCCGCAACTTCGACAAGGTGCGCCGCGTGCTGGGCGAGCTGGGCCTCGCGCATCGCGCGCTATATGTCGAGCGCGCAACGATGGCGAACCAGCGTATCGTCCCGCTCGACGACGTCGATCCGATGGCTTCGCCCTACTTCTCGCTGCTCGTCGTGCCGGGGGTGAAATGGCAGTCGTGACGCCGCCCGCCATCGTCATTCTCGGTCCCGGCGCACTCCCCACGGCGCGGCGCGTGCAGGCGCTCTACGCAGGCGCGCAGGTCCATGCGCTGCAAGGCCGCGTGGCAGGCGATGTCGCGTTCAGCGAGCTTGGCGCGCATTTGCGCGAATGCTATACGCGCGGCCTGCCCATCGTCGCGTTGTGCGCGGCGGGCATCGTGATCCGCTGCCTCGCGCCGCTCCTTGCGAACAAGGGCGCGGAACCGCCGGTGCTCGCGCTCGCCGAGGACGGCAGCGCCGTCGTGCCGCTGCTCGGTGGACTCACCGGCGTGAACGTCATGGCGCGCGAAATTGGCGCGGCGCTCGCGGTTGCGCCCGCCATCACCACGAGCGGCGAATTGCGCTTCGGCACCTGCCTGCTCAATCCGCCCGCGGGTTATGCGCTTGCGAGCCTCGCGCAAGGCAAGCGCTTCGTCTCCGATCTGCTGGCGGGCGCAACGACACGCGTGGACGGCCAGGCACCATGGCTGGAAAACGTCGATCTGCCGCGCGACGCCGCGGCGCGCCATGCGATACGCGTGAGCGCGCACAGCTGGGACGGCAGTCCCGACGACCTCGTGATTCATCCGCGCAGCATCGTCGCGGCCGTGGGTGCGCCACGCGAAGCGCTTGCCGATTGCGTGCGCCGCGCACTCGTTGCACACGGCCTCGCGCCGCTCGCGCTCGCGGCGCTCGTCGCCCCTGCTGCGCACATGTGCGATGCGTCGCTCGCGCAGGCGGCAACGGAACTCGGCGTACCGCTGCGCTTCGTCGATAGCGCGGAGAACACCGCGCAAGCCACGCTCGCCGCCCTCGACTTTGTGGCAAACGTCGAACGCTATGCGCCGAACGACAACGGCGTCGCCCTCGCCTGCGCGGCCGCGCCACTCGACCCGCTCGCGCTGGGCCGCGCACGCGGCAAGCTCACGGTGCTGGGCCTCGGCCCCGGCCGCGCCGACTTGCTCACGCCCGCCGCGCGCGCCGCGCTCGACAGCGCCAACGATATCGTCGGCTATGCCACCTATGTGGAGATGGCGGGCCCGTTTCGCGCGGACCAGCAGCGCCACGCCACCGACAACCGCGAAGAACTGCAGCGCGCCCGCCACGCGTTCGAGATGGCGAGCGAGGGCCGGCGCGTGGCCGTGGTCTCGTCGGGCGACCCCGGTGTGTTCGCCATGGCGGCCGCCGTGCTCGAAGCGCTCGAAGGCTCGGACAACGCACGCTGGCATGCCGTCGAACTGGCAATCGTGCCAGGCGTTTCCGCGGCGCTCGCCACGGCCGCACAAGCCGGCGCGCCGCTGGGCCACGACTTCTGCATGCTGTCGCTTTCCGACAACCTGAAGCCGTGGACGGTGATCGAAAAGCGCCTGCTGCACGCGGCGCAGGCCGATCTCGTGATGGCGTTCTACAACCCCATCTCGCGCGCGCGGCCCTGGCAGCTCGAGCGCGCACTGGAAATCGTGCGCAGCGTGCGCGCGCCGCACACGCGCGTGGTGCTGGGCCGCGACGTGGGCCGCCCCGGCGAGACGCTGGGCGCCATGACCCTGGGCGAACTGCGTTCAGCGGATGTCGATATGCGCACGATGGTAATCGTCGGGTCGTCGGCCACACGTGGCTTTGCTCGCGGCGACGGCAGCGAGTGGATTTACACGCCGCGCTGGTATCGCGAGGATACCTAAAAGAAACTTACGCCTTCAACGTGGGTAGCGTGTCGCGCGGGTCGGGTGGCGCGCCCTCGAACTCGCGCGCTTTCACCTGATTGCGCCCCGCCTGTTTCGCCGCGTAAAGCTCCGCGTCGGCGGCGCGCAGCAGCGCCTGGGCGCCGCCGCGCTCGCGCGGCACGCAGGTCGCGCAGCCAATGCTCACGGTCAGCGTGCCGTATTCGCTGTGCTCGTGCGCGATTCCCAGCGCCGCCACCTGCTGGCGCACCGCTTCCGCGATTTTCACGGCGCCGTCGGCCGGCGTGGCCGGCAGGACCGCGGCGAACTCCTCGCCGCCGTAGCGCGCCACCATGTCCGTTGCGCGGCGGCAGGCCTCGCGTATCGCACGGGCCACGGCGGCGAGCACTTTATCGCCCTCGGCGTGCCCGTAGAAGTCGTTGAAGAGCTTGAACTTGTCGATATCGATGAAGAGCACGGAGAGCGGTTCGCCCGCGCGTCTCGCGTGCTGCCATTCGGTTTCGATGCGCAAGTCGAGTGCGCGCCGGTTGAAGAGACCCGTGAGCGCGTCGGTGACCGCAAGACGTTCGAATTCCTTTTGCGTGGCGAGCCGCGTGCGCATCGACAGTGCGAGCAGCCACGACGAAGCCGCGATCAGCGCGCCGAAGATCAACGCCATCGGCGCGTAGATCCGCAGGCGGTGGTGCCATGCGTCGAGCGCGCCGTCCACGGAAGGCGCGACCACCGCGATGAGCGACGTGTGCGGAACGCGCTTGAACGAGTAGATGCGCTCGACCTCGTCCCCCTCGCCCGCGGCGATGAACGAACCGGCACTGGTTTTCAGCATCGGCTGGACGTAATCCAGCTCGCCGATTTGCGCACCCACTTCGTAGTCCGAATAGGGTCGGTGCGCGAGCATGGTCCCGTCGCTCAGCAGGATGAACTCGCTGCCCTTCGGGTCGACGTCGACGCGGTCGAACAGTTGCTGAAAATACGCGAGCCGCAGCGTGAGCAGCACGACGCCGCCAAACGAGCCGTCGTACTCGCTCACGCGGCGTGACAGCGCAATCGAGTATTGGCCTTCGCGCGTGCGCGAGCGAATCGGGTCCGAAATAAACATGCCGACCGAGCGCTCGTGCTGCGCCGTGAAGTAGTCCCGGTCCGCGAGATTGACGCCGGGATACGCGCGGCCGTCCCGCGATTCGACGATACGGCCACTCGCGTCAGCGTAGAACGCGTCGTCGAGATACGCGCCGGTGGCCACGCGGCCGAACAGCAGCTTGCGGCGGATGTCGGCCGGAAGGCCTGGCGTGCGCGGGTCGCGCGCGCTGTCGGCGGCATCGAGCAGCAGGAGGTCGTAGATGCCGAAATTCGCCTCGAGGTCGTTCGACATCAGCGCAACGAGCGCGGCCGAATTGTGCTGTGTGCTGGCGATGGCCTGGGTGCGCTGCTGCATGAGCCCCACCAGCACGATGGCCACGATGGTCGCACCGACCAGCGAGCCCATCGTGCCGACAATGAACGGATGGCCCCCCACCCACTGCATGAGCGCCCGGTTCCATTGGCGGAGGATTCGCAAACATCGTGTCCAGAGCGTCATGAGGCGTTTCCTCTTGCTCCGCGCGTTTGGTTGATACCGCTTGCACCGCGTGCCGGCCGATTACAGATTGCATTCAGGGGCCATCATACTGCGGCTCGCGAAACCGCCTTCGAATCGCGGCACGCACTCAATATCCCTGCCGCAGCGCCGTAAACCAGATGAACCCGCGAAGTGCATTCGCGACGCGAACCGCTCACCGCCTAGCCCTGCGCCGATGACCAACCCGACCACCGAAGATCAAGCCGAAGCGACCGACGCCGCAACGCAAGCCGCCCCGCTCACGCCGGAAGCCCTGCCGGTTGGCGAGCCGCTCGCCTGGCCTGTCGTCGATCGCGACGGCGCCCTGCTGCTCGACGCCGGCTCGGTGCTGATGGGCGAAGCGGAACGCGACTTTCTGTTCCAGCATTTCGCGCCGCATCGCGGCGACATGGAAAGGCACGAGGTTGCACCGGAGAGCGCGGCGGCCACGAATGCGCCCAGCACCGGCGATACCGCCACCACCGCGCGCGACATGCACCTGAACATCGGCGCGCTGATGGGCCTGCGTCCGCAGATGGGCGCGAGCGGCGAGCCGATGCACCCGTGCCGTCTGATCGGCTTCGCGCCCAACGAGGCGTTCTTCGTGACGACGCCCTACGTCGATGGCCGCCCCATCGCCATTACGCCGGGCGAAAACGTCGAGATCGTCGCGATTGCGAGCCAGGCGGTCTATCGCTTCGTATGCACCGCGCATGCGCTCAGCCAGACGCCGTTCGACTATCTCGTGCTTTCGAAGCCCGCCAATATCCGCCGCCTGCGCGAACGCCGCTCGATTCGCGTGCGCGCGCAATTTCCTGTGCGCTACGGCATCGGCGAGGAAGGCGCGGGTTATGACGGCGTGGCGCTCGCACGCGGGATCAGCGCGCTCGGGCTTTCGGTGAGCGCCGCGTGGGCGCTCGGCAAAGTCGGCGAGCGGCTGCGCGTGGCCTTCCAGCTGCGCTCGGGCGACAATGCAACGGCGATCGAAACCAGCGCGATCATCCGCAACGTGCAGGCGGAAACGGGCGCCCCCGCGCACGCGACGCTCGGCCTCGAATTCGACCGCCTCACGGCCGCCGAGCAGATGGCGATGAAAGTCTACGTATTCGATCGTCAGGACGACGTGCTGTACTGGACCGGCGGCACCCGCTAACGCGCGTTCAGGCGAGCAGCGCCTGCGCGTTCAGGCACTCGCCGGCCCATGCCTGCGCGAGCGCCTCGCAGCGGCCCACGCGCAGCGTGCCAAGTTCGCAATCGATCACCGTGACGTGGTCGGCGTGACGTGGCCGCGCGGGCCACTGCGTCGTACGGCCGTCGCTGAACAGCCAGAGATGGCGCGCGCGCGCCGGATCGCGGCGCGCGGCGGTTTCGAGCACTCGCGCCGCGCGGCCGATGCCCGCTTCGAGCGGCGTGCCGCCGCCCCCGCTGATCGGCTCGATCCAGCGCTCGTTCCACCAGCGCGGCACAGCGGGCCCGAACCTCAGCTCGGCGCCGGCACCGCCGAAAGCAATCAGCGCCACTTCCACACGCTCGGCGCGGGCGCGATCGAACAGCGCGATCAACAACCCCTTGGCGAGCGCGAGTTGGCCGCGCGCCAGCATCGAGGCCGAGCAGTCCAGCACGAAGCAATGGAGCGCGCCGGAACCCGTCTTGCGTCTGGCGAAGCGGAAATGTTGCGCCTGCAATGACCCGGCGCGCTTGGCCGCGAGCGTGGGCGGCCAGGCGATGCGCTCGCCGTGCTTCGCGACTTGCGCGGGACCGCGCCCCGGGCCTTCTCGCCGTCGAGCGCCGCCCTGTGCCGAGGCGGCGGCCTGTGCCCGACGGGTCAGCGTTTTTTTGCGGGCAGCGGGATGACACCCTTCACGGCCTTCGCCGCGACGGGCTCGGGCGGCAACTCGCCCCAATCGGCATCCGATGTTGTTTCGGTATGCTTGTCTTCGCGCCCGGGCGCGGATGCCGGCGGCGGCAGCGGCTGGGGGGAAGACGGCGCATCGGAACGCTGCGGCATGGCGTGCCGGCGATGCGCGAGCACGCAATCGGCAACCTCGTCGACGTGCTCCGGGCTCACCGCTTGCGCTCCTTCGAACGCGGCCAGCGCACGCGCCGCACGCAGCATCACGAGGTCGGCGCGCAAGCCGTCAACGGCGGCCTCGATGCAACGCTGCGCCGCGCGCTCGTGGACGGCATCGCTCCAGTCGAGCTTGCCGAGCGTGTCGCGGGCCGCCGCAATACGCTGCGCGAGCGCGCGCTGTTCGGTCTCGCGCGCCACACAAAACGCCTGCGGATCGGCGTCGAATGCAAGCCGCGCCTTGACGATGCGTTGCCGCTCTGCGACGTCATAAGGCGTGCCGAGTTCGACCATCAAGCCGAAGCGATCGAGCAATTGCGGCCGCAACTCGCCTTCTTCCGGATTCATCGTGCCGACCAGCACGAAGTGCGCGTCGTGCATGTGCGAGACGCCATCGCGCTCCACGGTGTTCACGCCGCTCGCAGCCGCGTCGAGCAGCACGTCGACGAGCGCATCGGGCAGCAGGTTCACTTCGTCCACGTAGAGCACGCCGCCATGCGCGCGCGCGAGCAGCCCCGGCGCGAAGCGCACCGCGCTCTCGCGCAACGCCGCTTCGAGGTCGAGCGTGCCGATCAGCTTGTCCTCGCTCGCGCCGAGCGGCAGCGTGACGAACGCACCTTCCGGCAAGAGCGCCGCGAGCGCCCGCGCTGCCGTGGATTTCGCGGTGCCGCGCGGCCCGCTCACCAGCACGCCGCCGATCGCGGGGTCGATGGCCGCGAGCAGCAGCGCGCGCTGCAACGGCGCCTGGCCGACCAGCGCGGTAAAGGGAAACGCGGGACGCGTGGCCGCAGCGCTCATGGTCCTGATCCTTCCAGATGCTGCCCGGCTTCGAGCAGACGGTGTTCGAGTTGTGCGCGATGCTCGCCCGGCTCCTGCCAGAGACCGCGCTGGATCGCTTCGAGCAGGCGCTCGCACACGGCATGCAACGCGTGCGGATTGTGGCGCTGCATGAACTCGCGCGTGTCGTCGTCGTGCACGTAGGCGTTCGCGACGAGCGCGTACTGATGATCGCCCACCACGCGCGCGGTCGCGTCATAGCCGAACAGATAGTCCACGGTCGCCGCCATTTCCGCCGCGCCCTTATAGCCGTGACGCTTCACGCCGTCGATCCACTTCGGGTTCACCACGCGCGAACGGATCACGCGCGCGATCTCTTCGTGCAGCGGACGAATGCGCGGCGCAGCGGGGTTGCTGTGGTCCGCGTGATAGAGCGCGGGCTGCGCCTGCGAAAAATGCCGCGCTGCCGCGGCCATGCCGCCCTGGAACTGGTAATAGTCGTTCGAGTCGAGCAGGTCGTGTTCGCGGTTGTCCTGGTTCTGCAGGACCACATCGAGCGTCGCGAGACGCGCGCGGAACGCATCCCTCGCCTCGTCGCCCGCGCTCTTTTGCGCGTAGGCGTAGCCGCCCCACGCCTGATACGCGTTCGCGAGATCGGCGTCGGTCTGCCACTGGCGATGGTCGATCATCGACTGCAAGCCCGCGCCGTACGCGCCGGGACGCGCGCTGAACACGCGCCAGCCCGCGCGGCGGCGCGCCTCGTCGGCGGCCATGCCGTTCGCAACCAGCGCATCGCGCTCGCGCAGCACGCGTGCGCGCAGCGGGTTCTGGTGCTCCGGCTCGTCGAGATCGGCCACGGCTTGCACGGCGGCGTCGAACAGATGCATCACGTTGGGAAACGCGTCGCGGAAGAAGCCCGATACACGCAGCGTCACGTCGATGCGCGGCCGGTCCAGCGCCTCGACCGGCATGATCTCGAAGTCGGTCACGCGCTGGCTGCCGGCGGCCCACTTCGGCCGCACGCCGATCAGCGCGAACGCCTGGGCGATGTCGTCGCCGCCGGTGCGCATCGTCGCCGTGCCCCAGACCGAAAGCCCCACGGCGCGCGGGTAGTCGCCGTGCTCCTGGAGATGGCGCTCGATCAGCTGCTGCGCCGATTTCATGCCGAGCGCCCACGCGGCCTGGGTCGGTATGGCGCGCGTATCGACGGAGTAGAAGTTGCGGCCCGTGGGCAGCACATCGGGGCGGCCGCGCGAAGGCGAACCGCTTGGGCCCGGCGGCACGAAGCGGCCTTCGAAGCCACGGCGCAACTGGCGCAACTCTTCGGGGCCGCAGGCGTCGAGGCGCGGCAGCACGTCGTCGCGCAGGCGCGCGAGCACCTGGGCCGCGTGCGGCAGCGATGCGCGCTCCGCATTGCTTCGTTGGCCTGAGCAAATGTCTTCAATCAGCGTGGCTGCGAGCATTTCCAGGCGTTCGCGCGTGTCGCCCGCATGACGCCATGGCATATCGCTCACACCGGCGAGCAGCGGTGGACGCGGGCCCTGCCACGGCGCAGCCCAATCGACCGTGGCCGGATCGACGAGGTGATCGATGCGCAGGTCTCGCGCGAGCGCGTCGATGAGGCCCGCGTTCGCGCCCTGCCCGTCGCCGCATGCATAGCGCCCGAGCGCGAGCAGCGTGTCGCGCCGCTGCTGGCCTTGCGGCGATTCGCCGAACGTATGCAGGCCGTCGCGAATCTGGGCTTCCTTCAACTCGCAGAGGTAAGCGTCGGCGCGCGTGAGCAACTCGTCTTCGCCGGCCTGATCCTGCGGCGCGGAAACGCTCAATTCCTCGTGCAGCCGGTGCTCGATGATCGTCGCGAGTATGGTCTTGCGCAGCAGCTTCGCGCGGCGCGGGTCCACCATCAATGCTTCGTAATACTCATCGACCTGACGTTCCAGGTCTTGCAGCGGCCCGTAGTTTTCGGCGCGCGTGAGCGGCGGCATCAGGTGATCGATGATCACGGCCTGGGCGCGGCGCTTGGCCTGGCTCCCCTCGCCCGGATCGTTGACGATGAACGGGTACAGATGCGGCAGCGGGCCGAGCGCCATGTCGGGCCAACAGGTGTCGGCGAGCGCCACACTCTTGCCCGGCAGCCACTCCAGGTTGCCGTGCTTGCCCACGTGCGCGATGGCGTCGATGCCGAACGTCTCGCGCAGCCAGAAGTAGAACGCGAGATACGCGTGCGGCGGCACGAGTTCGGCGTCGTGATAGTTCGCGTAGGTGTCGTCGCCGCGCGAGCGCGAAGGCTGGATGCCCACGAACACCTGGCCACAGCGCCAGCCCGCAATCATGAAGCGGCCGCGGCGCACCGTGGGGTCATCCTCCGGTACGCCCCAGCGCGCGATCAGCGCGTTTTGCGCCTCGGCGGGCAACTGCGAGAAGCGCGCGCGGTAGTCGTCGAGAGAAAGACTCTGCCATGCGGGACGCAGCGCGCGCGTGTCGGGATCGTTCGTCACGCCCTGCGTGAGGATGCGCATGAGCGCGTCGCCGTCTGCGGGCACATCGGCCACGCGATAGCCTTCGTCGCGCAGCATGCGCAGGATGCCGACCACCGAGGCCGGCGTGTCGAGCCCCACGCCGTTGCCAATGCGCCCTTCGCTCATCGGATAGTTCGCGAGCACGAGCGCGAGTTTCTTCTCCGCATTCGACAGGCTGCGCAAACGGCACCACCGGCGCGCCAGTTCGGCGACGAACGCCACGCGTTCGACATCGGGCTGATAGCGCACGACATCGACCTGCGTCTCCTTGCAGTGGTACGCGAGGCCCTTGAAGCTGATTGCACGCGTAATCACGCGGCCGTCCACTTCGGGCAGCGCGATATGCATTGCGATGTCGCGCGAATTCAGGCCGTGATTGTCCTTCACCCAGTCTTCGCGATTGCCGCCGCTCAGGATCACCTGGAGCACAGGCGCGTCGCCGGCGAGCGCGATCGGTTCGGGGTCGTCGAGCGACGAAGCCGCGAATGCGGTGGTATTCAGCACGAGCGAGACGTCGTGCTCGGCCGCCAGTTGATCGAGTACGTCGCGGCTCAAGGTGTCCTTGAGCGACGTGATCGCAAGCGGCAGCGGGTTCATGCCGCGCGCCAGCAGCGCGGCGATCAGGGCATCGAACGCGGCGGTGTTCGCCGCCTGCAGATGCGCCTTGTAAAACAGCAGCGCGACGACCGGCGCGCCGGGTTGCCAGCGCGCGCGCCATTCGTCGATGGTCGCGACGTCGCGCTGCGGGCAATAGAGCGCGGCGGCCGGCAGCGCGACGGGCGGCGCAGGCTCGCTGCCCCAGTCGAATGCCCGCCACGCGAGCGCACGCAGGAACGATTCGGCGTTGGCCGCGCCGCCTTCGCGCAGATAACGCCACAGCAAGCGGCAAAACTCGGGCTCGGCGCGGCTCTTCGCGATGAGATTGGGATCTTCCTGCAAGTCGCCGGAAAACATCGCGAGCAGTTGCCCGCGGCGGTCGGCGAGCGAAACGACCTGCTCGATGCCATAAGGCCAGTACGTTTCGCCGCCCAGATGATCGACCACCACCACGCGCGCGTGCTGCAGGACGTCTTCGACGTAGAAGTCCACGGACGCGGGCTGGCGCAGATACGTGACGTTCGCGAGCCGCACGCTGGGAAAGCCTGCGGGCAGGCGCGGCACGACGCTCGCCAGCAGCGCGAGCGTCGTGTCCGCCGAACTGAGCACGACAATTTCGGCGGGCTGCTGGTCGATACGGATGACGCCCTGCGTGTCGTCGACGAAACCGCCTGGCGTGGTGCGCAGCAAATGCATGGGACGGCCTCGTCTAGCTCGGCGCGTTCACTTCGCGCCCGCGGTCTGCACGTTCGCCAAAGCGGTATCGAATGCCGCTTGCAGCGTCGCGCCATCGAGGTCCTCGCCGATCAGAACGAAGCGGCTCGCCAGCGGCTGCGCCGCGCTTTCCTGCGCGTTCCAGCGGCGGTCGAAATAGCTGTCGAAGCGGCGGCCCACGCCTTGAATCACGAGGCGCATGGGCGCGCCCGGCAACGCGGCAAAGCCCTTCACGCGATAGATCGTGTGCGCGTCGACGAGTTGTTGCAGCGCCTCGATCACGGTCTCGCGCGAAGCGGCATTGCCTGACACCACGACCGAATCGAACTCGTCATGGTGATGATCGGGATCGTCGGCCGAACCGTGATGGTCGTGCCGCAGATGAATGCTCTCCTCGGAGGCCGCCTCGAGCCCGAGCAGCGTATGCAGATCGAGCTTGCCGTGCTGCGCGCGCACGATTTTCACCTGCGGCGGCAGCTCTTCGCGCAGGTCGGCGATGAGCGCGTCCTGGCCCGCCTCGTCGAGCAGATCGGTCTTGTTGAGAATGACGAGGTCGGCGGCCGAAAGCTGGTCTTCGAACAGCTCATGCAGCGGCGATTCGTGATCGAGATTTGGGTCGGCGCGGCGCTGCGCGTCCACGGCCTGGGGATTTTCGGCGAACTGGCCGCTCGCGGCGGCGGGGCCGTCCACCACGGTGACGACCGCATCGACGGTGAACGCGTTGCGGATCGACGGCCAGTTGAACGCCTGCACGAGCGGCTTGGGCAGCGCGAGACCCGAGGTTTCGATCAGCACGTGATCGACATCGCCGCGGCGTTCGAGCAGTTTCTCCATCACGGGGAAGAACTCTTCCTGCACGGTGCAGCAGAGGCAGCCGTTCGCGAGTTCGTAGAGCTGGCCTTCCGTTTCGTTGCCGTTCTCGTCGCAGCCTATGCCGCAGCCACGCAGAATTTCGCCGTCGATGCCGAGTTCGCCGAATTCGTTGACGATGACCGCGACGCGCAGGCCGCCCGCGTGCTGAAGAATGTGACGCAGCAGCGTGGTTTTACCGCTGCCGAGAAAGCCCGTCACGATCGTGACCGGAATCTTGCGCATTTGCATGAAGTGCTCCTTCGGCGCCAGGCCGTGTCGAGGGGCATGATGCGTCGCGCCTGCCGTTCGTGCGGGTGTCGTGTTGCGCTCACGCGCGTATCCGTGGAGACGCTGTCACGCGTAACGATTCAACAACCTGCAGGGGACGAACGACCAGAAACGCACCCGGGCCACGCCCGGCTGACGCATGAAAATCACGGACCCGGCGCCGCATCCCCGCAGCGCGAATCCCACGTATCTGGCCGGTATCCGGACTGACGAGACACCGCTTCGCCTTCCCGCGCGAGCGGCCTTGCGGCCGGCTTGCACAGTGGCGTGGACTGCGTAAAGCATGGAAGCGGTTTGCGGCATTCGTGCGAACGCCGCGCTCGTTGTACCGTTGCGGGTGCAGTTCAGGTTGGCCATGCCCGAGGCGGGATGGCTCCCTGATTCCCGTTTAACTGCGCGCGCATTATGAGTCGCGCACGCGAGCACCAGAGTGCGTGCGAGTGTAGGCGCGGGGGGCCTGCGCGTCAAGGAAGGCGTGGGAAGCCGCAAACGCGTGTGCTATCGTAGCGCGCATCCGGCGCCGGCCGGAACGCGACTCCTTTGCTCGTTTTGCCTCTGCGGTCACGCCTTCGATCGACGCTCTCGCCGTGAATCCTGCCGAAAATCGCGCCTCGCGCGCAGCCTCATTCGAAGCCACGCTGGAACCCACGCAGCGCGTGCCGCCGCTCGCGCTCGGCATCGGCTGCCGGCGCGGCGTGACGCTCGTGCAGGTCGAAGCCGCGGTGCAGGCCGCGCTCGGCTCGTGGCCGCTCGACAGCGTAACGGCCGTGGCGACGCTCGACGCCAAAGCCGGCGAACCCGCCTTGCAAGCGTTTTGCGCGGCGCATGCGCTGCCGCTGCAAACGTACACGCGCGAGCAACTCGCCGCGACGCCCACACTGTCGGCGCCCTCCGCAGCCGCGCAAGCGCAGTTCGGCGTGGACGGCGTGTGCGAACCCTGCGCGCGGCTTGCAGCGGGCGGCGCTCCGCTCGTGCGCGGCAAGCTGGCGCTCGACGGCGTGACGGTCGCAATCGCAGGCTTTCTGCAAGACCCCGCAAACGCGGACGCGAAAACGCCGCAACCAACCCACTCCCGATGATGAAAACCGATCCCGAATCGCACCAACGCATGACGCAACGCCGCCGCGAAGGCCATGAGAAGAAGCAGGCCGCCGCGACGCACGAAAAGGGCCTGTTGATCGTCAACACCGGCAACGGCAAGGGCAAGAGCACGGCCGCGTTCGGCATGGCGGTGCGCATGCTCGGCCACGGCATGAAGCTCGGCGTCGTGCAGTTCATCAAGGGCGCGCTGCACACGGCCGAACGCGATTTTCTCGGCAGCGTTGCGCACTGCGATTTCGTGACGATGGGCGACGGCTACACCTGGAACACGCAGAATCGCGACGGCGACATCGCCACCGCGCGCAAGGGCTGGGACGAAGCGAAGCGCATGATCGAGAGCGGCGAATACGCCATGGTGATCCTCGACGAACTCAACACGGTGCTCAAATACGAGTACCTGCCGCTCGACGAAGTGCTCGGTGTAATCGCGTCGCGCGCGCCGCACGTGCACGTGGTCGTGACGGGCCGCCATGCCCCCGACGCCCTGATCGAAGCCGCCGACCTCGTCACGGAAATGCGCCTCGTGAAGCATCCGTATCGCGAGCAAGGCGTGAAAGCGCAAAAGGGCGTGGAGTTTTAAGCGCATGAGCGCAACGGTTGCCTGCCCCGCGCTCTTCATCAGCGCGCCCGCCTCGGGCCAGGGCAAGACCACGCTCACGGCTGGCCTCGCGCGCCTGCACCGGCGCGCGGGCCGGCGCGTGCGTGTCTTCAAGACCGGGCCGGATTTTCTCGACCCGATGATCCTTGCACGCGCGAGCGGCGCGCCGGTGCTCTCGCTCGACCTGTGGATGGTGGGCAAAGAGGCGTGCCGCACCCTGCTCGCGCAGGCCGCGCGCGAAGCCGACCTGATCCTCATCGAAGGCGTGATGGGCCTGTTCGACGGCACGCCGAGCAGCGCCGATCTCGCGACCGCGTTTGGCGTGCCGGTGGCCGCCATCGTCAGCGCGAAGTCGATGGCGCAAACCTTCGGCGCGATCGCGTTCGGTCTCGCGCGTTTTCGGCCGGACGTGCCGTTTCATGGCGTGCTGGCGAACCGCGTGGGCTCGCCGCGCCACGCGCAGATGCTGCAGGAGGCGTTGCCCGCCGACGTACGCTGGCTCGGCCACGTCGCGAGCGAAGCGACGATGGCGCTGCCCGACCGTCATCTCGGCCTGCATCAGGCGGCGGAGATCGACGACCTCGACGCGCGCATCGAACGCGCCGCCGACGCGCTCGCGCAAACCGCGCTTACCGAATTGCCGCCTGCGGTGACATTCGCCGATCCTTCGCATGACGAAGCGATTGCGCGCCAGCTCGAAGGCCGTCATATCGCCGTTGCCCGCGACGCCGCGTTCTCGTTTCTCTATCCGGCGAACATCGCGTTGCTCGAATCGCTGGGCGCGAACGTGAGTTACTTCTCGCCTCTCGCGAACGAGCCCGCGCCTGCCGGCGCAGAGGCGATCTTTCTGCCGGGCGGCTATCCCGAGCTACATGCTTCGACGCTCGCGCACAATACGCAGAGCGCGAATTCGTTGCGCACGCATGTATCAGCGGGCAAACCGCTCGTCGCCGAATGTGGCGGCATGCTCTATCTGCTCGATGCGCTGACCGACGTAGAAGGCACGCGCACGCCGATGCTCGGCCTGCTGCCAGGCGTTGCGGTCATGCAAAAGCGCTTCGCGGCGCTCGGCATGCAGCAGCTCGACGGCGCGCATGGCGCGCTGCGCGGCCACACGTTTCACTACTCGCGCGTGGCCACGCCGCTGGCGCCCGCGCTCACGGCACACCACGCACAAACTGGCGCGCCCGGCGAGGCGCTGTACCGGCACGGCTCGATCACGGCCACCTATATGCACGCTTACTGGCCCTCCAACCCGGCTTTCGCGGCCGCACTCTTTCATGGCACAGCCCTTTGACGAAGCCGAACGCGCGGCGGTCTACCGCGCGATCTACGAGCGCCGCGACATGCGGCACTTCGCACCGGGCCCGATCGATCCCGCGACGCTCGTGCGCCTGCTCGACGCCGCGCATCACGCGCCGAGCGTAGGCTTCATGCAGCCGTGGCGGATCGTGCGCATCACGGACCATTCGCTGCGCGAGCAACTTCACGCGGCAGTCGAGCGCGAACGCATCGCGACCGCCGATGCGCTGGGCAAACGCCGCGACGAGTTCATGAAGCTCAAGGTGGAAGGCATGCGCGATTGCGCCGAGGTGCTCGTGGTCGCGCTGATGGATCGCCGCGAAGCCCACGTCTTCGGCCGGCGCACGCTGCCCGAGATGGATCTCGCCTCGGTGGCGTGCGCGATCCAGAACATGTGGCTCGCGGCGCGCGCCGAGGGGCTCGGCATGGGCTGGGTGTCGATCTTCGACGTCGACGAGGTGCGCGCCCTGCTCGCCATGCCGCCCGGCGCCAAGCCGGTGGCGATACTCTGCGTGGGTCAGGTCGACGCGTTCTACCCGCAGCCGATGCTCGAAATGGAGAAATGGGCCGAACGCAAGCCGCTTGGTGAATGCGTGTTCGAAAACCGCTGGCCGCAGGACGAGGCGGCGAGCGTGCCCGAAGCGGCGCCGGATGCCACGCCCGGCGCCTGACACCCGCTCACGCTTCGCGCGCGTAGCAGACGGCCTCGACGTTGTTGCCGTCGGGATCGATCAGGAATGCTGCGTAATAATCGGGACTGTAGTCGGCCCGCACGCCGGGTTCGCCATTGTCTTTCGCGCCTGCGCGCAGGCCCGCTTCATAGAAACCTTCGACGGCCGCGCGGTTCGCCGCCGCGAACGCCACATGTACGCCGCGCGGCGCCAGCGCGGCGTCGGCGGAGACGGCGTGCAGCCAGAGTTTGGGCTCACCCGGCTGGCCGAGCCCCGCGTAGGTGTCGTCGCGCATGCACACCACGACGCCTAGCGGCGCAAGCAGCGCCTCGTAAAAACGCACGCTGCGTGCGAGATCCTGCACGCGCAATCCAATGTGATCGAACATGAGCGACTCCCGTGATGTCTGCGCGCAACCGTTGCGCCAGATTCCGGAGCCAGCATAGCGCCTTCGCGCTCGGCGCGGCCTGGGGAAAGTTGCCCTGAACTAGTGCGGATTGACGGGTGAGACGGAGAGCACTTCCGGCATGCCCGGCGCTTGATCCGCCGTGCCGGCGTTGGCCGGCCCCTTCAGCTTGACGCGCCATTGCGGCGCGCCCGCGTACGGCAGCCGCGCCAGTGCGCCCGCCACGAGGTACGGCACGGCCTCGCGTGCGTCGGCGTTGCGGTCGCGCTTCACGGCGCTCACCTTGTAGACCTCGCCGCCATCGGGCAACACGAAGAAACGCAGCGTCAGCGTATGCACGTAGGGCCGCCCGAACCACGGCAACGACGGTCCCTCGGCCGGCGCGCAGCCGGCGCCGCAGCCGGCGTCCACGACTTTTACCTCGGCGGGACGCGTGTCCCACGCCACCGAGACGAGATAGCGCGCCGCCTCGGGCGCGCCTGCTTTGAAGCCGCGCTGCGCGAGACCTTCGCTCAGCAACGCCTGGTACGGGAGAATCTCGCCCGCCTCGGCCTGGGCGGGCGTTGGCGCAAAACGGTAGGTCGCGGGTTGGCTGGTCGCCGCCGCAGCGGGCAGCGCGCCCGTGGCCGCGACGTCGGTCGTCACACCCGCGCATCCGGCGAGGGCGACGAATATCGGCAGGAGACAGATCGACAGCAAGGTCTTCACGAAACACTCCATCGGGTTGCCGCCGGCATGCGGCCAGCGGCATTCGGGTTATTCATGCGCAGCCGCAACGGCCTGGTGCGGCTCAAACCGGCGCGTCGAACGCGGGCAGCGACATCGTCAGGACGGTGCCCTTGCCTGGCTCGCTGTCCAGCTGGACGTCGCCGCCGTGGCGCGTCACGACGGTTTTCACGAACGCCATGCCAAGCCCCGCACCGCTCACCTCGGGGCGCTGTTCCGCGTGAAAGCGCTGGAACGGCTGGAACAGCCTCGCCTGATCTTCCTGCGCGATGCCGTAGCCCTGATCGCGAATCGAGCAGACCACACGCGGCGCAACGCGCTCGTCCAGCGCGACGGTGCAGACGATGCGCGTATCTGCAGGACTGTACTTCACTGCGTTGTTCAGCACGTTCACGAGCGCGCGTGTCATGAGCGAGCGGTCGGCGTTGATCCAGCCCATCTGCTCGCCTTCGAACACGGTGTCGATCTGGATGCGCTTCGCGTGCGCCTGCGGCCACACTTCGTCGCTCGCGTCGATCACCAGTTCCGCGAGGCTCGTGGGCTCGAGCGCGTACACCTGCGACTCGGCGCGCGCGAGTTGCACGAAGTCGTCGGCGAGCTTGAGCGAGCGGCGCGCGTAGCGCTCGATGCGTTCCATCACGCCGCGCACGGGCTCCGAGCCGAGCGTGCCGCGCTCGCGCTCTGTCTCGACGAGCGCGACGATCGAGGCCTGCGGCGAGCGCATGTCGTGCGACAGCAGGCGCAGCGCGTCCTCGCGCTGGCGTTCGGCGTCGTGCAGCTCGGTCACGTCGACGAGACCCGCGATCCAGCCCACCGCCTGCCCCTGCGCGTTCGTACAGCGCGCGTAGCGCAGCAGGTAGTCGCTGCCGTCGCGCGCGCGCACTTCCACGCCGCGCTCCATCAGCTCCGCGAACTCGTCGCGCGCCGGGTCGAGCGGCGCGGGCCAATGCGCGTGCGCAAACGCCATCGCGTCGGGCGCCGGGTCGATCGGCTTGACGAGCGCGAGGTCGCCGAACACGTCCTGCATCCGGCGCCCTTCCGCGGCGCTCACCGCCAGGCGCTCGAGATACGCACGCGAAGCATGATTCGCGATCAGCACGACACCGCGCAGATCGGCCACGAGAATCGGCTCCGGCACGGAATCGAGGCTGTCCCACACGAAGCGGCGCATGTCCTGCAGCCGCTGCGCGGCCTGCGCCATGAGCGCCATTTGCTGGGCGAGCGCGTCGCCGGCGAATTCGCGGCGCGGCGTGGCCGCCTCGGGCAGCAGGTAGGGTTCGTCGGCGAGCTGGCGCAGTTCCTTGCGCAGGTAAGCCATCGTCATTTCGAGGCGGCGCCAGCTCCACACCGGATAGACGATGAGCAGCGCGACGATCGCGGGCACGGGCGAGAGCCAGAGGCGCGCGTGCAGCATGCCCGCGCTCGCACCGAGCGACACGGCGATCAGGAGCGCGAGCAGCAGCAGCGTGCGCAGCGGCGAGAGCACGAGGAAGCCCGCGAGCAGCAGCACGAGCGGCGCGAGCGAGGCAAACACGACCATGACCGGCGGCGCGGGCTGGATGGCACTGCCGTTGAGCAGCGTGTCGAGCACGATGGCGTGGATGTACACGCCGGGCAGCGGCCCGAGCGTACCCGAGAGCGGCGTGGCGAAGCGGTCGTAGAGCCCCGAGGCCGTGACGCCGACGATCGCCACGCGCCCGCGCAACTGCTCGGGCGGCACGCGGCCATCGAGCACGTCGGCGAACGAGACCTTTTGGAAGGTCTGCGAATTCGCGCCGAACGGAATCAGGAAACGCGCTTCGGTGCCAGGCGCCGCCGCATGCAGGACATCATCGCGCTGCGCGGCCGCGGGCGTGCCGTGCGCGAGCTTCACGGCACCGTTGCGCACCGCCCGCCAGACCGGCACCATCAGTTGCGGCCAGCGCTGCTGCGCGTCGCCTTCGAAGAGCGCGACGCTGCGCACGATGCCGTCGCTATCGACTTCGAAGTTGATATGGCCCATGCCGGCGACCGCCTGCGCGAGCGGCGCGACCGGGCGCACGGCCTCGCGGCGACCGGTGTCGTCGGCGGGGGTGAGCAGGATGGGGAGGAACGCCGGGCGCGCGCGCAGCGCCTGCGCAAAGTGCGCGTCGTCGGGAGACGATTCGGTGAACAGCACGTCGTAGACGACGGCCGCGGCGCCCGCTTTCGCGAGCTGATCGACGAGCCGCGCATGCAGTTCGCGCGGCCACGGCCAGCGCCCGAGCGCGGCGACGCTCGCATTGTCGATCTCCACGAGCACGATGTCGGGCGACACCGGCAGCGCACGCGCGGAGAGCAGGCGGTCATAGACCAGATGGTCGGCGCCGCTCGTGAGCCGCCAGAGCACGCAGAGCACGACCACGACCACGCCCGCGCAGCCCACTCCGGCCCATTCGAACAGGAAGCGCCGCCCGACTGAGCGGCCAAGGCGCGCGGGCGGCCTCACGCTCATGCGCGGCTCCACCTCGTCTGGCCGAGTCACCAGTCGAGCCTGAACGACTGGACCGGGCTTGCCTTCTGGTAATAGTGGCCGTTGTCGAACTGCTCGGCGATCACCGTCCAGTAGTAGACGCCCTTCGGCAGGTCGCGCACGACCGCGTCGCCCGCCGTGATGTCGGTACGGTCGATGAGCGGCGCGCGCAGATCGGACGTCGTGGCGAGCACGAAGCGAAAGCGCGTGTTCGGCGCGTTGCGGTCGATGAACCAGCGGAACGCGAAGTCACGCGAGCCTTCAATGGGACCGGCGCTCGTGCCGAGCGCGACGCGCCGGCGCTCGAACGCATAGGACGCCGGCATGCCTTCGAGACCGCGAGCGTCGATAGCGGAGATGCGTACGAAGTAGGTGCCGTCGTCGAGGTTGGCAAACGACACGCGCGGGTCGGCGCTGCGCTGGTCGCGAATCATGTCGAGCAGACCCGCGTCGCGGCCGATTTGCACGCGCCAGGCGCTCGCTCCCGCTGAGGGCGCGATTTCGAAGGCGACGTCTTCGTCGTCCTGCACCCTGGACGGATGCAGCAGCTCGGGCGCGTCGAGCAGCGTGACGGGCGCGCCCGCCGGCTGGCCCGCCAGCGTGAGGTTGCCGTGCTGCGCGGCGACGAGTTGCTCCGAGGCGCTGAGCGGCGTACCCGGTGCCGGCGGCTGTGCGCGGGCGCCGTGGCCGTTGCGGGCCGGCGAGCCGGCGTCGACGCCCACCGCGCCGTCCAGCACCTCGACCGCCGTCGCGCCCTTGTCGCCGTCATAGCTCACGCGAAACTGCGTGCCGCGCACGCCGGCCACGACGGAAGGCGAGCGGATCTGGAAGCGATCGTCCTTCTTCGTGGCATGGGTGACCTCGCTGTTCACCTCGCCATGGTGGAGATCGACGATGCGGTCGGTCGCGCCCGTGAGCGCCGTTTGACGCAGCGTGGCAAGGTCGAGCGAGGTATCGGGCGGCAGCGCGATATGCGAGCCGTCGGCCAGTTCGAGGGTCGCGAAGCCGTTGTGGCCGGTCTGCACCCGGTCGCCTTCGACGAGGCTCTCGCCGACCGTGAGCGGCAGGAGCGGACCGGCGCGGAACGCATGCTGCACGGGACCGTTCGCGGCGACCACCTTCGCGCTCAAGCCATCCTGGCGCAGCAGCGCGACCGGCACCCGCAGCGTCGTGCCCGGCCGGAGGTGGCGCGGCTCGCTCACATGATTGAGGCTCGCGAGCTTCTTCCAGTCGGCGGGATTGCGCAGGTAACGCGTGGCGATGTCGTAGAGCGAGTCGCCGGGGCGCGTGACGTAGGTGGTCATCTCGGGCGGCTGCGCCGCAGCGCCCTCACGCGCCTCGGCGCCGCGGGGAAGTGCAAGGAATGCGAGCGCGAAGGCAAGGAACGGCGCCGCGGTGGCGCGCACCGCACGCGCGCCCGTCACGCGTTGTCCCCCTCGATACGCTCGAGCCGGTAACCGTAGCCGTAGATCGGCGTGAGGCGATAGCCGTTTTCGGGGCGCAGGCCGAGCTTCGAGCGCAGCATGGAGACGTGCGTGTCCATCGTGCGCGAAGGAATGTCGTCGGACTGCTTCCAGATCACGTCGAGAATGTGCGCGCGCGACAGCGGCCGACTCAGGTGCTGGAACAGCAACAGCGCGAGATCGAACTCCTTCTGCGTGAGCGCGACGTTGCGGCCGCTCACTGAAGCCTGGCGCGACTTCAGGTCGAACTCGTACTCGCCGAAGGTTTCCTTGAACGCGGGCGTGTGCAGCTGATAGGCGCGGCGCAGCAGCGAATTGACGCGGGCGATCAGCACCGGCGCCGAGACGGGCTTGACGACATAGTCGTCGGCGCCGGCGTTGAGCATTTGCGCGATGTCGGCCTCGCGGCTGCGGCTCGTCATGAAGAGCACCGGCAGGCGTGTGGAGAGGCTCTGCCGCACCCAGTGCAGCACCTCGTCGCCCGCCATGTCGGGCACGTTCCAGTCGAGCACGAGCAGATCGAACGTCTGCCGCCGAAGCTGCCTGACGAGCTCGCTGCCCTTGGCAAACGCGTGGCAGGCGTGGCCCGCCGCGCTCAAGGCCTGGCAGACGAACTCTGTCTGCGCTGCATCGTCATCCAGTACTGCAACTCTCATAGCACCCCGCAACCAGGTTTGTTATTCATCGTCTCAGGATGGACTGCCTCCCTGCCGCACCGCGCTGCTACCGGGACCATCGTCTGGCAGGCTCTGGCGCGCGCACCGGCGCCGGGTCGCCGGCCGTCCGCCCTGGCCCTGGCGGCACGCGGGACCCGCCGTGCGCCGAAGCCCGCTACTTTCGCCGCGTCTCGAAAAAAATGGGAGCGCGAGGCCGCGCTCGACTTCGGTGAACAGATCGCTCTCATGTTAATCACTCATGGTAGTCGAATTTGCCTTCGTTCGAACCGGGCCTGGCCTCCTCGCCCGCAGCCGACGGCGATTGCGCGAGCAGCGCGGTCAGATGGGAGCGCACGTGCTCCCATGCCGCGTGCGCATAGTCGGGCTGCAAGGCCGCGCGCGACTGCGCCGTCATGAACACGCGCAGCACGGTGGACGAACACTGTGTCAGGCGCTCGGCCGCGCCGAAACGCGAAAGGTTCAGCGCTTCGCTGAGCCACGGGAGTTCGGCCGCGCAGGAATCCGCGTAGGCCTCCATCGCGGCGCGCGCATGGCGGTCGCGCGCGAGGTCGAGTTCGATGCGGTCGAACTCGCGGCCACTGTCGGGGCCGTCCACGCGCGAGCCCGGTGGAAAACGCATACGGCCGGATCGGAAAAACATGTAGCCCCCGTGAAGACAAGCAGGCAGAGCATCAGAAGTGTGAAACGGCCAGGCGTTTTTTCGCGGACGCAACAACGTCGAGCCGCTCGCAATGCGCGAAGCGGCAAAGAGAATGCGTTCAGAAGTGCGGAAAAAAATGTGGCGACGGCCGCGTGCAGCGCACTGCATGGTCTCCGGATTCCGCCCCCGGAGTCGGACCGCCAGCGCAGTCATCGTCGTACGCAGCGCGAGCCCCGCTGCCAGCGTCACCGCCCGACGCTGTCAGCGGGCCGCAGCCGCCTCCCTGCACGACGAGGCACGTGCCGCCATCGCCACGTCCACCTCAAAGCACTGGTTTTCCCAGCGTTATCCGGCGAACTCGGGTTCGCTCTGACTTCCTCTTGCTGACTGCGTCGCCAGGTCCCGAGCGAGCCAGCCCCCGTAGCAGATATCCGTTGCCAGCGGCGCATGCGCGAAGCTCGCGTGGCGCTGGCGGCGTGCGGCCATGCCTGCATTAGCCGCGACGACGTATTCTCACCTGGGCGCCATGAATTTACTGTCAGGGATTGTTAAATCTGTCAGAACCGACGAAAAGCTGAGAAAAGCCAGGCGGATGCATGGGTTGGGCGATGGCTCTTGCGAGCCTGCGTAACGCGGCGCATGACCGTCATACACCTTGATTGATTCGCAATCCTAACTCGCAGTCGGAAAACAGCAGCGGCGGGATTCCCGCCATGGAGATCCCGCCGCTGCAGCGAAGAAACGCGCTATGCGTTAGTGCTCGGTTTGCCGGTCGTTGCCCCGTTCGCCACCCTGGCTGGGAGCATGGCCGCCCTGACCACCCTGAGGCGGCGCGGCCGGCCGCCCCTGCGGCTGTTGAGGTGCGGGCCCGGGCGCATGCATGCCGCCCTGCGGCTGGGGCGCCGGAGGACGCGCATAGCCCTGCGCGGGAGCGCCGGCCGGCGGTCGGCCGCCGAATTGCTGCTGCTCGGGCGGATGCCCCGCCTCGTGGGGACGCATGGTGCCCGGCTGCTCCACGTTGCCGGGCGGGCGTCCCGCGCCCTGCGGCGGCATGTAGCCCGGCGCACGCGGCGCTTCGGGGTTGCCCGGCGGGCGTTGCGCTCCGGGCGGCGGTGCGCCGCGCATCGGCTCATTGGGCGCGGGCGGGCGGCCGCCACCGCCAGACTGAATGGCGGGCGGACGGCCCGGCGCACCATGCCACACCGGCGCTGCCGGCGGGCGGCCGCGTTCAGGCGGCGGCACGTGCTCCCAGCGCTGTTGTTCGCCATACCATGGCCGGTCGCGATAGAAACTGCCCCAGTAGGCACCGAGCGAGAACGCCACGATCGGCAGGCCGATCTCCGCGCCATAGTCGGTGAGCGGCACGTAGTTGCCCTGATACGGATAACTGAGATACCCACCGTACACCCAGCCGCGCAGACCGGGCACCGTGACGTCGCACCACGAATAGTCGCCCACGCAGCCCATCACGGTGACGGGCTGGCCGGGTCCCAGTTCCGCGACGACGGGATAGTCGCCTGAAGGCCCTGCGTACAGATCCACCGGTTCGCTCGTGTAGGCCGCGGATTGCGCGCTGGCGTCGGACGACGCGAGCACGAGACCGGTTGCGAGGCACGCGCTGGCGAGCGCAGGTACGAGCGCACGCAGGCGCGTGTTGAGGCGCTTGGACATTGTTTCTCCCTGTTCCAGCTAATTTGTTTTGCGGTGAGCAATTGTCGTGCCCGGTCCCGTCTCTCGTTGCGGCGCTGCTTCGAGGTTATTCGTTTTCTTTGACGTAGTGAAGTCGCTGCGCGACTGGACGTATCCGCTCCCTCATCCAGGTGAACCTGCAACGACATTAACCATCCGATGCGCTCGACCGACCGGCATTCGAACGCCGGTCAAGGCTGAAAACCGGCCGTCGAGCTGCTGTTCTGGACGCACCGCCTCCCCGCCCTTGCGCCTGGCTCTGCTCGCGCGGCCTTGTCACGCGGGGCTCTGGTCTGGATTGCCCGCCAATGGCATGGCTGTTGCAGAGACGAGCGCGAGCCGCCACATCGCATGCGATGCATTCGGTCAAACGTGAGCAACGCGGCTCGTGACTACTTCAATCATTGGAGACGGAACCATGGAAGGGCTTTCGCAAGTCCAGGTGTTGGGCATCGACGCCGGCGGCACGATGACCGACACCTTCTTCGTGCGCGCCGACGGGCGATTCGTCGTCGGCAAGGCGCAGAGCAACCCTGAGGACGAATCATTCGCGATCTTCAACTCGTCGCAGGACGCGCTCGCGCACTGGCAGCGCGACGTCGACGCCGTCTATCCCGAGCTCGTGACCTGCGTGTACTCCGGCACGGCCATGCTCAACCGCGTCGTGCAGCGCAAGGGGCTCGACGTCGGGCTGCTCGTGAATAAAGGCTTCGAGCACGTGCACTCGATGGGCCGCGCGATCCAGAGCTACCTCGGCTATGCGCTCGAAGAGCGGATTCATCTGAACACGCACCGCTATGACGAGCCGCTCGTGCCGCTCTCGCGCACGCGCGGCGTCACCGAGCGCACCGACGTCCAGGGTGAAATCGTCATTCCCGTACGCGACGCCGAAGTGCGGCAGGCGACGCGCGAACTGGTCGCAGCGGGCGCGAAGGCCATCGTGATCTGTCTCCTGCAGTCGCATAAGAACGCCACGAGCGAGCGCCTGGCGCGCGACATCGTGCGCGAGGAACTGAAGGCGATCGGCGTGGACATCCCGGTGTTCGCCTCGGTCGACTACTATCCGCAGCGCAAGGAAAGCCACCGGATGAATACGACCGTGCTCGAGGCCTATGCAGCCGAGCCGTCGCGGCAGACGCTCAAAAAGGTCAGCGACCGCTTCCGCAAGCACGGTGCGAAATTCGACCTGCGGGTCATGGCGACCCACGGCGGCACGATCAGCTGGAAGGCGAAAGAACTCGCGCGCACGATCGTCTCGGGCCCGATCGGCGGGGTGATCGGTTCGAAGCTGCTCGGCGAGGCCCTCGGCTACGACAACATCGCTTGCTCGGATATCGGCGGCACGTCGTTCGACATGGCGCTCATCACGAAGGGCAACTTCGCGATCGCATCGGATCCCGACATGGCTCGCCTCGTGCTGTCGCTGCCGCTCGTCACGATGGATTCAGTGGGCGCTGGCGCGGGCAGCTTCGTGCGACTCGATCCCTATAGCGGCGCGATCAAGCTCGGCCCGGACAGCGCCGGTTATCGCGTCGGCACCTGCTGGCCGCAGAGCGGGCTCGCGACCGTGTCGGTATCCGACTGCCATGTGGTGCTGGGCTACCTGAACCCTGACAACTTCCTCGGCGGCCAGATCAAGCTCGATGTCAACCGGGCGCGCGAACACATCAAGGCGCAGATCGCCGATCCGCTCGGGCTCTCTGTCGAAGATGCGGCCGCTGGCGTAATCGAGTTGCTGGACCTGCAACTGCGCGAGTACCTGCGCTCGAACGTCAGCGCGAAAGGCTACAACCCGACGGAGTTCGTCTGCTTTTCGTATGGCGGCGCGGGCCCGGTCCACACCTATGGCTACACCGAAGGGCTCGGTTTCAAGGATGTCGTGGTGCCCGCGTGGGCCGCCGGCTTCTCGGCATTCGGCTGCGCGTGCGCGGATTTCGAGTATCGGTATGACAAGAGTGTCGATCTGGCGCTGCCGCAACTCGCCGGCGACGACGACAAGGTCCTCGCCGCACAAACCATCCAGAAGGCGTGGTCAGAACTCGCCGCCAAGGTGGTCGAAGAATTCCGCATCAATGGCTTCAGCGAGCAGGACGTGATCCTGCGCCCGGGTTTTCGCATGCAGTACATGGGGCAGCTCAACGACCTCGAGATCGAATCGCCCATCGCCAGCGCCGCGCAGGCTGGGGACTGGGACCGCATCGTCGCGGCATTCGAGGACACCTACGGCCGCGTCTATGCCAGTTCGGCGCGTTCGCCCGAGCTTGGCTTCTCTGTCACCGGCGCCATCATGCGCGGCATGGTGATCACGCAAAAGCCCGTGCTCCCCGAGGACGCGGAAGGCGGCGCCTTGCCGCCGGCCGAGGCGCGAACCGGCGTGCGCAGGCTCTATCGCAACAAGCAATGGCATGACGCCGTCCTGTGGAAGATGGAGGCGCTCAAGCCCGGCAACGAGATCACCGGCCCGGCGATCATCGAATCCGACGCGACAACCTTCGTCGTTCCGAAAGGCTTCGCGACCACGCTCGACAAGCACCGCCTCTTCCATCTCAGGGAAGTCCAGCAAGGAGACACGCAATGAACATGCTATCCAGCCAGGAAATTGGCTTCGCCGACCTCCTCAAGAACGGCCAGACCCTCAAGCAGTTCCGCGACGGCATCCTCGCGCGCACCGGTCAAACAGGCCATTACAACGGGCTCGAGCGGCTCGAATTGCGCGAGCGCGATCCGATCCGCTACGAAAAGATGTTTTCGAAGCTGCGCGGCGGCCTCGTCCATGCGCGCGAAACCGCGAAGAAGATCGCGGCAAGCCCGATCGTCGAGCAGGAAGGCGAACTGTGCTTCACGCTTTACAACGCCGCGGGCGACTGCGTGCTCACCTCCACCGGCATCATCATCCACGTCGGCACGATGGGCGCGGCGATCAAGTACATGATCGAAAATAACTGGGAAGCGAATCCCGGCATTCATCCCGGTGACATGTTCACCAACAACGACTGCTCGATCGGCAACGTCCATCCGTGCGACATCGCGACGATCGTGCCGATCTTTTCGCACGGCAAGCTGGTCGGCTGGGTGGGCGGCGTGACCCACGTGATCGACACAGGCGCAGTGACACCGGGATCGATGTCGACAGGCCAGGTGCAGCGCTTCGGCGACGGCTACATGATCACGTGCCGAAAGACCGGCGTGAACGACACACCGCTGCGCGACTGGCTTCACGAGAGCCAGCGTTCGGTACGCACACCGAAGTACTGGATTCTCGACGAGCGCACGCGCATTGCAGGCTGCCACATGATTCGCAACCTGATCGAAGAAGTGATCGAAGAGGAGGGACTCGAAGCGTACGAAAAATTTGCCTATGAAGTGATCGAGGAAGGACGCAGGGGTCTGCAGACCCGCATCAAGGCGATGACACTGCCGGGCAAGTATCGCAAGGTCGCCTTCGTCGACGTGCCGTACAACCATCCCGATGTGCAGACCTCGTCGGCGTTCGCGAAACTCGACTCGATCATGCACTCGCCCGTGGAAATGGAAATCCGCAAGGACGGTACGTGGCGGCTCGACTTCGAGGGCGCGAGCCGCTGGGGCTGGCACTCGTACAACGCGCACCAGGTCGCGTTCACGAGCGGCATCTGGGTAATGATGACGCAAACACTCGTCCCCACGCAGCGCATCAACGACGGCGCCTATTTCGGCACCGAGTTCCATTTGCCCAAGGGCGCCTGGATGAATCCGGACGACCGCCGCACGGGTCACGCCTATGCCTGGCACTTCCTGGTTTCGGGCTGGAGCGCGCTGTGGCGAGGTCTCTCGCAGGCCTATTTCAGCCGCGGCTATCTCGAGGAGGTCAACGCGGGCAACGCCAACACGTCGAACTGGCTGCAGGGCGGCGGCATCAACCAGGATGGCGACATCCATGCCGTCAACAGCTTCGAGGCTTCGTCGTGCGGCACGGGTGCCTGCGCAGTCAAGGACGGCCTCAGCCATGCCGCCGCGATCTGGAATCCCGAAGGCGACATGGGCGATATCGAGATCTGGGAGATGGCGGAACCGCTGCTCTACCTCGGCCGCAACATCAAGACGAACTCAGGCGGCTACGGCAAGTATCGCGGCGGGTGCGGCTTCGAAACGCTGCGCATGGTGTGGAAGGCGCAGGACTGGACCATGTTCTTCATGGGCAACGGCTACATGAACAGCGACTGGGGGCTCATGGGCGGCTACCCGAGCGCCACCGGCTACCGCTTCGAGGCGCATCGCACCGGCCTGAAGGAGCGCATCGCACTGGGCGAAAGCCTGCCGCTCGGCGGCGATGCCAACCCGGATTTCCCGGACTACGAGAATCACCTGAACGCGGGCGCCATCATCAAGCGCGATCATCAGTGCATGACCACGGAGGATTGCTACAGCAACTACGATCTTTACCTCAACTATCTGCGCGGCGGCCCCGGCTTTGGCGACCCGCTCGATCGCGAGCCCGAAGCCGTCGAACGGGATCTGAACAGTGCCTTGCTGTTGCCCGAATACGCGCAGAAGGTGTACGGCGCCGTCGCGACGAAGGATGCCAACGGACTCTGGACCGTCGACGCAAAGGCAACTGCGCTGCAGCGCGTCGCGATCCGCAATGAGCGCCTGGCCCGTTCGCAACCCACGCGCGAATGGATGAAAAGCGAACGCGAGCGCATCGTGCTCAAACACGCCGCACCCCAGGTGCAGCACATGTTCGCAACGAGCTTCGGGCTCTCGACGAAGTTCGAGCAGCAGTTCCGGGCGTTCTGGGATCTGCCGGACTCGTGGACGCTCACTGAAGACGAGCTCGACGTACCGACCTACGGCTCGAAATTCCGCATGGACCTCTCGAAGATGCCCGACGTCAAGACCGTCGTGCTGGTCGAAGAGTAAGTCCGCCGGCTTTCGCGCAACCATCAAGGAATTCGAGGAGGAAACGCAATGTCCACCTACACCAGGGAACAGATCCGGAATCTGGTCGACGGCAAGCTCGACTGGGACACGACGCTGCGCATGCTGTCGATGCCCAAGGACGGCGAGCGGTTTCAGATGTACGTCGAGTCGCTGCAGGCCAGGCTCGGCTGGAAAGACCGCATTGTGCTGCCGCTCGGGCCGCACCTGTACATCGTGCAGCAATGGGCGACGAAGAAATGGGTCACGCAGTGCGACTGCGGCCACGTGTTCTGCGACTACCGGGAAAACTGGAAGCTGCACGCCAACGTCTTCGTACGCGATACCGACGAAGCCATGGACGAAGTCTATCCGCGGCTGATGGCGCCCGATACGCAATGGCAGGTGTATCGGGAATACTACTGCCCTACGTGCGCAGCGATGCATGACGTGGAGGCGCCTACGCCGTGGTATCCGGTCGTCCATGACTTCGAGCCCGACATCGACGCGTTCTACTCCGAATGGGTCAAGCTGCCGGTCCCCGAGCGGGTCGATTAGCCTGAGGTTCGAACCGGCTGGCGCGCCTTGACGCCGGTGTGCCCCGCTTTCGCACAGCGCGAAGCGGGGCGTTCGTTTTCCGGCCGTTCGATTTCCGGACGGTCGGCGTGTTTCCGGGCGCGCTTTCGCTCAACCAGTTGAAGCCGACTCGCCCGATTGCGCTAGCAGCATGCACCACGAGGCCCGCCGGGGGCCGGCTGGCGCACGCATTGCTTGTACGGGATCGATTGCGAGCCGGTCATGGCACCGGATCGGAGTACGATACCCAGCAACGAGCCCGGCCGGTCCTGCCGGGCAAGACTGGAATGAAAAAAGAGGCCGGTCGCAAAAACGGCCTCACGGTTTGCTGCCAATGCGAACTGCGAGGAGACAGGTATGCAACAGACAGGCACGCCCATGGACTGGTTTTCCAGTCCCCAGCACGACGCCGGGATCATGACGGCATGGGAGCATCGGGTGGGCGGCGACGAATGGCACTCGGCCGAGGTGCGCGGCGTCGTCGACGATTCATGGCAGCGCTGCCTCCTGGGGCAGGTCAACCCGGCAGCGGATCGCGCACCGCCGCCGCTCGGCGAAGACCAGCTGATGCAGTGGCAAGGCGCCAGCAACCGTCTGATCAGCGCAAGTCTGCCGCTCATGCAGCAAATCCGCGAGTTGCTGACGCAGACCGGTACGGTCATGCTGCTTGCCGACCCGGACGGCATCGTCCTGAAGCACGAGGGCGACATGCGGATCATCGAGCCCGCGCGTGAGGTCGGGCTCGTGCCCGGCTGCAACTGGACCGAGCTCAACTGCGGCACCAACGCGATCGGGACTGCACTTGCACTGGGGCAGCCCGTGCAGATTCACGGCGCAGAGCACTTCTGCGCCGGCATCAAGCGCTGGACCTGCTCGGCAACCGTCATCCGCGATCCGTTCCATGGCCACGTGCTGGGCGTGATCGATGTCTCGGGACTCGCGGACACCTACAGCCGCTACACGCTTGCGCTGACCGTGTCGCTCGCGGGGCGCATCGAAAGCCGGCTTGCCAAGGATGCCATGCAGCGGCGTTTGCGCGTGCTGGACCTGTGCGCGTCACGCCTGGGTACCAACGGCCCGGACGGGGTACTCATCGTTGACGAGCAGGGACGCCTCGTCAAGGCGAATGCCCAGATCGTGCCCGCGCTGCGGCGACTCGGTTTCGACGTGCAGCTCGACGCCAGCTTCATGCTGCCCGGACTGGACACCAGGTCAGGCACCGTCGCTTCGGCGGCAGCACCGGCCTGGCTGCGGCATGCCCATGTCGAAATACTGCGCGAAGACGGTGTCGTGGGTTTCATGATCGTGATCCCCGGCACCCCCGCCGTTCGCGGCGCAAAACCGGTTGCCCGCGAACGCGAGCCACATCACGGCGCGACCCGCGGCTTCGGGCGCATCGTCGGAGACAGCCGCGTATTGCGCGCGGCCGTCGACAAGGCGCGCCAGCTCGCGCCCTCGAAAGTCCCTGTCCTGTTGCTCGGCGAGACAGGCGTGGGCAAGGAGCTCTTCGCGCAAGGCATCCACCAGGCCAGCGAACGGGCAAACGGGCCATTCGTCGCACTGAACTGCGGCGGACTCTCGAAAGACCTGCTCACGAGCGAACTGTTCGGCTATGCCGAAGGTGCTTTTACCGGGGCGCGCAAGTCGGGAGCCGCGGGCAAGATCGAAGCGGCCAACGGCGGCACGCTGTTTCTCGACGAGATCGGCGAAATGCCGCTCGACATTCAGCCGCATCTGCTGCGCGTTCTGGAGGAAAACGAAATATACCGGCTAGGCGAGAACACGCCGCGCAAGGTCAACTTCCGGCTCGTCGCCGCAACCCATCGCGACCTGAAGGATGCCATTGGCAAGGGCACGTTCCGCATGGACCTGTTCTACCGCATTGCGGTGACGACTGTGTCGATTCCGAGTCTGCGCGAGCGTACAGAAGACCTGCCAGCCCTCATTGCATACTGGCTCGCGCATATGTGCGCATCTTACGGTTTGCAGGACAGATCGTTCGACGATGAGGCCTATGCCTGTCTGCTCGATTATTCGTGGCCGGGCAACGTGCGCGAGCTGCGCAACGCGATCGAAGGCGCCCTCCTGCTGGCCCACGGCCCGACGATCAGCGTGGAGACGTTACCTGCGGAGGTTCGCGCTCCTGTGGTGCCAGTCGAGTGCGGCGCGCCAAGCGCTACAGGCACATCGGAACAGGGCGCGGAGGCATCGCTGCGGATGACCGAAGCCGAAACGATCCGCCGGGCGCTCGATCGCCACGCCGGCAATCTCACGCAGGCAGCGAATCAGCTGGGCATCGCCAAAAGTACGCTTTATGAAAAGGTCCGCAGATACGGCCTCGTGGCAGCCGTGAGTAACGCGCGCCGGTCAGGGGGCTTGCGCTAGACGAGCCAGACCTGCACGGCAAGGCCTGAACGGCTACGCCGCATTGCTGGGCGCGGCCGGGGCAGTTTCGCTATCGGCGGCGTTATTCGTTTTCTTCGAAGTAGTGCCCGAACTTGACCTGCTTGGTGCGGATATAACGCTCGTTTTCCTCGCGCATCGGAATCGCGAGCGCTACGCGCTCGATCACCGGGAGGCCGTGCTGCCGGAGCGTGTCGAACTTCTTCGGATTGTTGCTCATGAGCTTCACCGACGACACTTTCAGCAGGCGCAGGATCGCTGCCGCCGAATCGTATTCGCGCGCGTCGTCGGGCAGACCGAGATCGAGGTTCGCCTCGACGGTGTCACGACCCTGCTGCTGCAACTGGTACGCGCGGATCTTGTTCGACAGGCCGATGCCCCGGCCTTCGTGGCCACGCAGGTAGAGCAGCACGCCACGGCCTTCGGCCGCGATGTAGCGCAGGGCGAGGTCGAGCTGCTCGCCGCAGTCGCAGCGGTAGGAACCGAACACGTCGCCGGTCAGGCACTCGGAGTGAAGCCGCGTCAGCGTGGGCTCGCCGCTGCCCACGTCGCCCATGACGAGCGCGAGATGCTCGGCGCCGCCGTCCTTCACGCGGTAGACATAGGACTCGAACGTGCCGTAGCGGGTCGGCAGCGTGGCGGTCGCGTCAAGCACGACGCATTCATTGGCGTTGTCGCCGTCCGCACAGGACGACTCAGGAAGCGTAGGCATGATTCTCGAGCAAAAAACTGGCAAAACCGGCAAGGGACCGGGTTGAGGTTCGGAACCGGAGTTTACCGCCATTTGCTCCGCCCCGCCGCCCAGCCCCGTAGCGGGCAGCTCGGCCCGCGCCGCATGCCCCCGGCATAAATGGTGCGACCCCGCGCATACCCCGACGACGCATGGCACGCCAGCCGCCTATACTGGTATGGCTTTCCAATGGCTTGACGGGCAATACACCCGGCCTGCCGCGCCGCGCAATGACTGGACAACCAGAAGGACGAAGAGGGGTCGCCCTATGACAAGCGTTGCACAGGTACTCAAATCGAAGCCGGAACAGGTGGTCTACACGATCGAAGCCTCCGATTCCGTCTACAACGCAATCCGCCTGATGGCCGATAAGCAGATCGGCGCGCTGCTCGTGACCGACGGTCCAACGATCGCCGGCATCGTCACGGAGCGTGACTACGCGCGCAAGATCGTGCTGATGGACCGATCTTCGAAAACGACCGCCGTGCGCGACATCATGAGCACGCACGTGCGCTTCGTCGAACCGGAGCAGACCACCTACGACTGCATGGCGCTCATGACCGAGCGGCGCATGCGCCACCTGCCCGTCATGGACGGCGGCAAGCTCGTGGGGATGGTGTCGATCGGCGACCTGGTGAAGGAAATCATCGCGGAGCAGAAGTTCACGATCGAGCAGCTCGAGCACTACATCACCGGCGGGCCCGGCGCCTGACGTAACGCTCCCGCCCCTCCAGACCGCCAGACGTGAAAAAGCGCCCAATCCCGAAGGGGTTGGGCGAAGCCACCTTTCGGCGGCGGAGGTTCCACGCATGAAAAATCGCGCGATGGTTTGCGCGGGCGGCGTGCGACAAAGGCGGAACGGTGTCCGCCTTCGCCGGTATCGGTTAGGGGCGTTGCTGGGTGGGGGCGGCTGCCGGATCATCTTGCGAGGGCCTCTGTGCCCGCTCGAAGCGCCCGGGCACCGGCTTGCGCGGAAGCGGCCAGCCTGTGGCCGATCGATGTCGCCTGTGCCGGTGTCTGAGCGACGGCCATATGCACCGTTCGCGCTCCCTGGACTTTGGCGCCCCTGACGGCGCGCCCTGCCCGGTTATCCGCTCAGCTGCCCGCTCACTGACCCACTTAGTTGCCGAAGTACACCGACTGCGACGGGCGCACCGTGGCCGGCTGACCCGACTGCGCCGAACCCGAGGTCGACGGGCCATAGCCGCTCGTTTCGGCTGCCGGCGCTTGCGCCAGGCCCTGCTGCTGGCTCACGCGGGCTTCGGCGGCCTGGATATCGCTCGGGTACGTCGCGTCGTTGGCCGTAGCCGGGTTGTAGCCGGCCTTCTCGAGCTGGATCAGTTCGGACTTCACTTCGGCGCGCGTGACCGGACCGTTGCCTTGCACCTGGGCAAACGAAAGGGCCGGAGCCGCCACGAGGGCGGCGACGAATGCGGCTTGAATCAGGGTACGGGACTTCATGTTCATTACCTCCATCACTTGTTTTATGCCGGCGGCGGTGTCTGATTGCATCGCCGAACCAGTGATTTCAGTGTATTGAGCCAGGAGCCCAGGGGAAACCCTTATTTTGAGAAAATACACTTTCATTCGCGGCAACAATGCCGCGCGCATACGACGTCCCGCGAGCGCCTTGCGGCGCGGCACTTCCCGCGGATTCCGCCGGGGTGCTCGAGCCAGTCACAGCGGGGCGACGCTGCCGTCCAGCAGCTTGCGCGGGCCGCTCACGAACCGGCTGCCCAGTTCGTAGAAGCGCAGCGGCCGGTCCATCTCGCGCGAGAGCCCGATGCGCGTCGTCACGCCCACGGGACGCTCGGGTTCGTCCGCGCGGCCGATCCAGAGTCCGTGCCCGCGGCACAGGTCGACGCCGTCGAAGGCCGCCGCAATGCCGAACGCCTGCGAGAGCCGCCCCGGCCCGCGCGCGAGATCGCGCAGCGGGACGCCGGGGCGCAGCGCCTCCATCGCGCCGATGCCTTCGAGCGGCTCCAGCGCGCGAAACAGGATGCCCGCGCCCACGTCCACGGCCTCGCTCGACATGTTGAACATCCAGGCGCTGCCGTAGGTCAGCCGCACGTGGGCATGACCGCGCTCGAGGAACATCGCGGCGTTATAGGGCCGGCGTCCGATGTAGGCATAGCTCGTGGAGTCGCCCACGGGATACGCTTCGACTTCGACGAGCCGCCCGGCCATGCGCCCGCGCGCCAGGTCGCGCACGAGATATTTGCCGACCATGAAGCGCGCCAGCTCGGCGGTGTCGAGCGGCAGGTCGTTGCGGTGCAGTGGCAGGATCGTCATCGTCATCGAAGCGTTATCGGGGTGATCGGCGCGCGGGCATCGCGGTTTCGCGGACCGGCAGAGTGTAGCGCTGCCGCGCTCATGCACGGCTCATCTACCGCTTACCCGCGCGCGACCGGCCATTGCGCTACCATCGTCCGCATATCGGCGCGAACGGTTCGCGCTACCTCATGATCCGGCGCGCGCCGTTCGACGATGCGTCACGACCCGACGAGCGCCACCGAAGGAGCCGCACGATGAACGAACAAAGCGCGATTCAATTCCTCACGACCGTGCGCAAACCCCTGCTCACGCTGCACAAGGCGATTCTCGACCACGAGCGCAAGGACTACGAACGCGAGTTCGGACCGGTCACGCCGGCGGCCTTCCTGCAGGTGCTCATCAACGGCTCGGGCTTTCGCTGGCTCATGCCGTTCTCGACGGTGATCGCCAACGTCGACGAAACGCTCGACGCCAAGGACGCGAGCCCCGACGATCGCATCGGCGCGGCGCAGGGCGTGGCCGCGCTCTTTTCCGGCGAGGAATCGGCGGAATTCTACGAGCGTTATCAGGCGTTGTTGCAGGCGAGCCCCGACATCCTGCACTTGCACGGGACTGTCGCGCCGCTGCTCAACGCCCTGAAGAACTGAGCGCGATTCAGGCGCGCGGCGCCTTGCGGGGCGCCGTGGCCGCCGTTGCCTCGGCGGCCGCGCTGCCGCGCTTGCCCTTCGCCGCGGAAAGGCGCCGCCACAGCGTCGTCTTGCTGATGCCGAGCATCTCGCACGCGCGGTCGCGATCGCCGTTGCAGGCGTCGAGCGCGGCGCGGATTTCATCGGCTTCGGTGTTGAGGCTGCGCTCGCGCAGGGTGAGCGCGCCCTCGCCTGCCGTCGCTGCGGCGCCACTCGCCGCGTGGCGCGACTCGAACACCTCCGGCGCGATCGAGCGCAGCACGTCGGGCGTCAGCACCTCCTCTTCCGTATCGGCCAGCTCCACCACCATCCGCTCGACCACGTTCTGCAGCTCGCGCACGTTGCCGGGCCATGCGTGCCGCGCGAGCGCGCCGCTCACCAGCGCGAGCGTGCGCGCCGCGTCTTCGGGCGTGCGGATGCGCACGGCCACGCGCGGCTCGCGCCGCGAGGCCTGCAACAGCAGTTCTGCCGCCAGCAGCGCGATATCGGCGGCGCGCTCGCGCAACGGCGGAATGGCGAGATTGAGAATGTTCAGGCGATAGAAGAGATCCGCGCGAAACTCGCCCGCTTCGATCTGCTCGGTGAGCGCGCGGTGCGTGGCGGCGACCACGCGCACGTCCACGCGCGTGGGCTCCGTGGCGCCGAGGCGCACCACCTCGCGCTCCTGCAGCACGCGTAGCAGGCGGCTCTGCAACGGCAACGGCATCTCGCCGATTTCATCGAGAAAGAGCGTGCCGCGGTGCGCCGCCTCGATGAGCCCCACCTTGCCGCCGCGCCGCGCGCCCGTGAACGCGCCCTCCTCGTAGCCGAACAGCTCGCTCTCCAGCAACGCCTCGGGAAACGCGCCGCAATTCATCGCGACGAACGGAAAGTCGCGCCGCGGGCTTTCGCGATGAATGCCCTGCGCGATCATCTCCTTGCCGGTGCCGCTTTCACCGCGGATCAGCACCGTGGCGTCCGACTTCGCATAGCGCCGCGCGAGCTGGCGCACGCGCTCGATGCCGGGCGTTGCGCCGCTCAGGTCGTCCAGCCGGTAGCGCGCGACGAACTGCTGCGTGCGCTGGCGCGTTCGCAATGTGCGGTCGAGCCGCTCCACCGCCCGCGACTCCTGGAACGTGAGCACGGCGCCCGTCGTCACGCCGTTGTCGACGAGCGGCCCGCGATGCACGACGTAACTCACGCCGCGCACCGTCTCGAGCGATTCGCCATCGGCTTCGGGCAGCGCGAAGGCGATGTCGGGCGCGAGCGCCGCGAGCGACTGGCCCGCGGCCGCCGCCGGATCGATGCCGAGCACGGCCGCGAGGCGCTGGTTGATCGCCTCCACGCGGCCGCGCGCGTCGAGCGCGACCACGCCGTCCCGCAGATGTTGCAACACACTGTCGAGGCGCTGGCGGCGCTGCGTTTCGCGCCAGGTGGCTTGCACGAGATCCAGCGCGTTGTCGAACGCCGCGCGCACCGAGGGTCGCGAGTAGACGAAAAACGGCACGAGCCCGAGCCGGGCCGCGAGATCGTTGACGAGGCCCGGCCCCACGACCGCGCCCACGCCGCGGTCGCGCAGGTCGAGCACGCACGCCTCGGCGTCCTGGACCGTGCGGTACTGGCCGAACACCACGTCGATGCCATAGGCGCTGGCAAAGCGCCGCATCTCCACGGGCGTCTCGCCGTAGGTGACGAGCGCGACGAGATCGGCCTCGCGCCGCGCGCGGGCGAGCGCCTGCATCACGTCGAAGCCGGTGGGCTGCACGAGCACCACGGGCAGGTCGATCCGCGCCTTCAGATAGGTGCCGTTCGAGCCCGCCGCCACCACCACATCGGGCCGCTGGTTCAGCCCCGCTGCGGCGATTTCGGCCACCGCTTCCTCGAAGCCGCGCGGCACCACGCGCAGGTCCGCTAGCTCGTCGTATTCGCGGGCGATGTCGCGAAACAGGTCGCGCAGGCGGCTGATGCCCATGGCCCACACACGCGGGCGGATGGCGGACGAAGCGGGAGCGGGAAAGCGGTTCATGATGTCCAACGATACGGTCGTGGCGTCGAGGGCCGGCGTAGCCGAAAGCCGGCCGTCAGCCGGATTTCGCATTATCGCGCGTAGATTTCACTTTTGAAATTGCGATTTCATCATGGAAATCAGGGTCCGCTACCAGCAAACAGGATTCCGTCGCAAAATCAACGCGTTAGTCTCATAGCGCGGAGCTGGCACGCTATCTGCAGTATCAGGCGGCGATTCAATTGGAGACATCCCGCATGAACAACAAATCCCCCGCAAGCGCCGGCGCAAAATTCCGCGCAGCCGTGGCCGCCGAACAACCGCTGCAGGTCGTCGGCGCCATCACCGCGTATGCGGCCAAGCTCGCGCAGGCGACCGGCTTCAAGGCCGTTTATCTCTCGGGCGGCGGCGTGGCCGCCAACTCGCTCGGCGTGCCGGACCTCGGCATCAGCACCATGGACGACGTGCTGATCGACGCCCGCCGCATCACCGACGCCGTGGACATTCCGCTGATGGTCGACATCGACACCGGCTGGGGCGGCGCCTTCAACATCGCGCGCACGATCAAGTCGTTCATCAAGGCGGGCGTGGCCGCCGTGCACCTGGAGGACCAGGTGGGCCAGAAGCGCTGCGGCCATCGCCCGAACAAGGAAGTCGTGGCGACCGGCGAGATGGTGGACCGCGTGAAGGCCGCCGTGGATGCGCGCACCGACGACGGCTTCGTCATCATGGCCCGCACCGACGCGGCCGCCGTGGAAGGCATCGACGCCGCGATCGAGCGCGCGGTGGCCTACGTGGAAGCGGGCGCGGACATGATCTTCCCCGAAGCGATGAAGACGCTCGACGACTACCGCCGTTTCCGCGCCGCCGTAAAGGTGCCGATTCTCGCCAACCTCACGGAATTCGGCTCGACGCCGTTCTTCACGACCGAAGAACTGAAGAGCGCGAACGTGGATATCGCGCTCTACTGCTGCGGCGCGTATCGTGCGATGAACGCCGCCGCGCTGAACTTCTACGAGACCGTCAAGCGCGACGGCACGCAAAAGGCCGCCGTCTCGACGATGCAGTCGCGCGAAGACCTTTACCGCTACCTCGGCTATCACGCGTACGAAGACAAGCTCGACGCGCTCTTTGCCGCTAAGAAGTAAATCCGCCCACCATATAGTTCACAGATACCTGGAGAGAGGAAGACACCATGAGCGAAGCAGAAAACACCACGCAAGCCGCAGGCGGTTTCAAGCCGAAGAAGTCCGTTGCGCTGTCGGGCGTGACGGCGGGCAACACGGCGCTGTGCACCGTGGGCCGCACCGGCAATGACCTGCACTATCGCGGCTACGACATTCTCGACCTCGCCACGGCGTGCGAATTCGAGGAAGTCGCGTACCTGCTCGTGCACGGCAAGCTGCCGAACACGGCCGAACTGGCCGGCTACAAGGCGAAACTCAAGGCGCTGCGCGGCCTGCCCGCCAACGTGAAGACGGCGCTCGAAGCCGTGCCCGCCTCGGCGCACCCGATGGACGTGATGCGCACCGGCGTCTCGATTCTCGGCACGGTGCTGCCCGAGAAGGACGACCACAACCTGCCGGGCGCGCGCGATATCGCCGACCGCCTGATGGCGTCGCTCGGCTCGATGCTGCTGTACTGGTATCACTTTTCGCACAACGGCAAGCGCATCGAAGTCGAAACGGACGACGACTCGATCGGCGGCCACTTCCTGCACCTGCTGCACGGCCGCGCGCCGTCGAAGTCGTGGGTCGACGCGATGCACGTGTCGCTCAACCTGTACGCCGAGCACGAGTTCAACGCCTCGACGTTCACGGGCCGCGTGATCGCGGGCACGGGCTCGGACATCTACTCGGCCATCACGGGCGCGATCGGCGCGCTGCGCGGTCCGAAGCACGGCGGCGCGAATGAAGTCGCGTTCGAGATCCAGTCGCGCTACGAAAACGCCGACGACGCAGAAGCCGATATCCGCGCGCGCGTGGAGAAGAAGGAAGTCGTGATCGGCTTCGGCCACCCGGTGTACACGATCTCGGACCCGCGCAACAAGGTCATCAAGGAAATCGCGAAGAAGCTCTCGAAGGAGCAGTCGAACATGAAGCTGTTCGACATCGCCGAGCGCCTAGAATCGACGATGTGGGAAGTCAAGAAGATGTTCCCGAACCTCGACTGGTTCAGCGCCGTGTCGTATCACATGATGGGCGTGCCGACCGCCATGTTCACGCCGATCTTCGTGATTGCGCGCACGGCCGGCTGGAGCGCGCACATCATCGAGCAGCGCATCGACAACAAGATCATCCGCCCGAGCGCGAATTACACGGGTCCGGAGAATCTGAAGTTCACGCCGATCAGCAAGCGCTGAATGAGGCTCACCAGTCGTCCGGGCGGACTATGACGTTCGGACGACTGGGAGACGGCGGCGCGCGCGTATAGAGTGAGGACATTCGCTTACGACGCGCGCAGCTGCCGCCAACCCACTACATCTTTGGTCCCCAAGCCGTGAATACCGCCTACCGCAAGTCCCTCCCGGGCACCCGGCTCGATTACTTCGACGCGCGCGAAGCCGTCGAGGCCATCCAGCCCGGCGCCTACGACACGCTGCCGTACACCTCGCGCGTGCTCGCCGAAAACCTCGTGCGCCGCTGCGACCCGGCCACGCTCACCGCATCGCTCACGCAGCTCATCGAACGCAAGCGCGACCTCGACTTTCCGTGGTTCCCGGCGCGCGTGGTCTGCCACGATATCCTCGGGCAAACGGCGCTCGTCGATCTCGCCGGCCTGCGCGACGCCATTGCCGACCAGGGCGGCGACCCCGCCAAGGTGAATCCGGTCGTGCCGGTGCAGCTGATCGTCGATCACTCGCTCGCCGTCGAATGCGGCGGCTTCGATCCGGACGCGTTCAACAAGAACCGCGCGATCGAAGACCGACGCAACGAGGACCGTTTCGACTTCATCAACTGGACGAAGAAGGCGTTCAAGAACGTCGACGTGATCCCTCCGGGCAACGGCATCATGCACCAGATCAATCTGGAGAAGATGTCGCCCGTGATCCAGGCGCGTGAAGGCGTGGCGTTCCCCGACACCTGCGTCGGCACCGACAGCCACACGCCGCACGTCGATGCGCTCGGTGTGATCGCCATTGGCGTGGGCGGCCTCGAAGCCGAAAACGTCATGCTCGGCCGCGCCTCGTGGATGCGCCTGCCCGATATCGTCGGCGTGGAGCTGACCGGCAAGCGCCAGCCCGGCATTACCGCGACCGACATCGTGCTCGCCCTCACCGAGTTCCTGCGCAAGGAAAAGGTCGTGGGCGCGTATCTGGAATTCCGTGGAGCAGGCGCGTCGAGCCTCACGCTCGGCGACCGCGCCACGATCTCGAACATGGCGCCCGAATATGGCGCCACGGCCGCGATGTTCTTCATCGACGACCAGACGCTCGAGTATCTGCGCCTCACGGGCCGCGAAGAAGAGCAGGTCAAGCTCGTCGAAACCTACGCGAAGACCGCGGGCCTCTGGGCCGATACGCTCGCTAACGCGCAATACGAACGCACGCTCACGTTCGATCTTTCGAGCGTGGTGCGCAACATGGCTGGTCCGTCGAATCCGCACAAGCGTCTGCCGACTTCGGCACTCGCCGAGCGCGGCATTGCGGGCAAGTGGGAAGAAACGCCGGGCCAGATGCCCGACGGCGCGGTCATCATCGCCGCCATCACGAGCTGTACGAACACGAGCAACCCGCGCAACGTGATCGCCGCCGCCCTGCTCGCGCGCAACGCGAACGCACGCGGCCTCACGCGCAAGCCGTGGGTGAAAAGCTCGCTCGCACCGGGATCGAAGGCCGTCGAGCTTTACCTCGAAGAAGCCAACCTGCTGCCGGATCTGGAAAAGCTCGGCTTCGGCATCGTCGCGTTTGCCTGCACCACGTGTAACGGCATGTCGGGCGCGCTCGACCCGAAGATCCAGCAGGAAATCATCGACCGCGACCTCTACGCGACCGCAGTGCTCTCGGGCAACCGCAACTTCGACGGCCGCATTCACCCGTATGCGAAGCAGGCGTTCCTCGCCTCGCCGCCGCTCGTCGTCGCGTACGCGATTGCGGGCACGATCCGCTTCGACATCGAACGCGATTCGCTCGGCACGGACAAGGACGGCAAGCCCGTGTACCTCAAGGACCTCTGGCCGAGCGACGAAGAGATCGACGCCATCGTCGCGAAGAGCGTGAAGCCCGAGCAGTTCCGCAAGGTGTACGAGCCGATGTTCGCGGCCACGGCGGCAAGCGGCGAAACGACCGACCCGCTCTACGACTGGCGCGCGCAAAGCACCTACATCCGTCGTCCGCCGTACTGGGAAGGCGCGCTGGCTGGCGAGCGCACGCTCAAGGGCCTGCGCCCGCTCGCGGTGCTCGGCGACAACATCACGACCGACCACCTCTCGCCTTCCAACGCGATCCTGCTGGACAGCGCCGCGGGCGAGTACCTCGCGAAAATGGGCCTGCCCGAAGAGGATTTCAACTCGTACGCCACGCACCGCGGCGACCACCTCACGGCGCAGCGCGCGACCTTCGCGAACCCCACGCTCATCAACGAGATGGCCGTGGTGGACGGCGCCGTGAAGAAGGGCTCACTTGCGCGTGTCGAGCCGGAAGGCAAGGTCACGCGCATGTGGGAAGCCATTGAAACCTACATGGAACGCAAGCAGCCGCTCATCATCGTTGCGGGTGCGGACTACGGCCAGGGCAGCTCGCGCGACTGGGCGGCCAAGGGCGTGCGTCTCGCGGGTGTGGAAGTGATCGTGGCGGAAGGCTTCGAGCGCATTCACCGCACGAACCTGATCGGCATGGGCGTGCTGCCGCTGGAGTTCAAGGCGGGCACGAACCGCACGACGCTCGGCATCGACGGCACGGAAACCTACGATGTGATCGGCAAGCGCACGCCGCGCGCCGACCTCACGCTCGTGATTGAGCGCCGCAACGGCGAGCGCGTGGAAGTGCCGGTCACCTGCCGGCTCGATACGGCCGAAGAAGTGTCGATCTACGAGGCGGGCGGCGTGCTGCAGCGTTTCGCGCAGGACTTCCTCGAATCGTCGCAGGCAGCGGCATAAACGGGAAACGGGCGGCGCAGCGGTCACACGCGCGCCGCCCTTCGTTTCAGGACAACACATGGCACACGTACCTCAGATCAAGATCCCCGCCACCTACATCCGCGGCGGCACCAGCAAAGGCGTGTTCTTCCGCCTCCAGGATCTGCCCGCTTCGGCGCAGCAGCCCGGCGTCGCGCGCGACAAGCTGCTCATGCGCGTGATCGGCAGCCCCGACCCGTACGGCAAGCAGATCGACGGCATGGGCGGCGCGACGTCGAGCACGAGCAAGACCGTGATTCTGGCCAAAAGCAGCAAGCCAGACCACGACGTCGACTACCTGTTCGGCCAGGTCGCCATTGACAAGGCCTTTGTCGACTGGAGCGGCAACTGCGGCAATCTTTCCGCCGCCGTGGGCCCGTTCGCGATCAGCGGCGGCCTCGTCGACCCGAGCCGCGTGCCCGACAACGGCGTGGCGATCGTGCGCATCTGGCAGGCCAACATCGGCAAGACCATCATCGCGCACGTGCCGATGACGAATGGCCACGTGCAGGAGACGGGCGACTTCGAACTGGACGGCGTGACCTTCCCCGCCGCCGAAGTGCAGCTCGAATTCCTCGACCCGGCTGCCGAGGAAGAAGGCGCGGGCGGCGCGATGTTCCCCACCGGCAATCTCGTTGACGACCTCGAAGTGCCGGGCGTGGGCACGCTCAAGGCCACGATGATCAACGCGGGCATCCCGACGATCTTCGTGAACGCCGAGGCCATCGGCTACACGGGCACGGAATTGCAGGACGCGATCAACAGCGACGCGCAGGCGCTCGAGAAATTCGAGACGATCCGCGCGCACGGTGCGCTGCGCATGGGGCTCATCAAGCACCTCGACGAGATCGCCACGCGCCAGCACACGCCGAAAATCGCTTTCGTGGCGAAGCCCGCTGCCTATACGGCGTCGAGCGGCAAGCGCGTGGAAGCCGGCAATGTGGACCTGCTGGTGCGCGCCATGTCGATGGGCAAGCTCCATCACGCCATGATGGGCACGGCGGCCGTGGCGATCGGCACCGCGGCGGCCATTCCCGGCACGCTCGTGAATCTCGCGGCGGGCGGCGGCGAACGCAGCGCGGTGCGCTTCGGGCATCCGTCGGGCACGCTGCGCGTGGGCGCCGAGGCCCGCCAGGAAAACGGCGAATGGACAGTCACGAAGGCCATCATGAGCCGCAGCGCGCGCGTGCTGATGGAAGGCTGGGTGCGGGTGCCGGGGGACGCGTTTTAAGAAGCGGTTTTAAGCAGTGCGCGGTTTGCGGTGATGAAAAAACCGCCCTGACGTTGCGATGCGTCAGGGCGGTTTTGTTGTTCTCGCCGCGCAGTCTGGACACTGGAAACGCGGCGCCCTTGCGCCGCGATCCGAAACGCCGCGCTCAGCCCTGCGGCGACGACGGCAAATACGGCATCGGATCCACCGGCTTCCCGTCGCGGCGCACCTCGAACAGCACCGCCACGCGGTCATTGTTCTCGCTGCCCATCTCGGCGATCTGCTGGCCCTGATGCACCGTATCGCCGGTCTTCACGAGCAGACGGCGGTTGTGCGAGTAAGCCGTGAGGAAGTCCTTGTTGTGCTGGACGATGATCAGGCTGCCGTATTCGTTCAGGCCCGTGCCCGCGTACATGACCTTGCCGTCGGCGGCGGCGATCACGGGGTCGCCGGCCTTGCCCGCGATCTCGATGCCGCGCGTCGTGCCCGGCGCGAACGGCTCGACCACACGGCCATGCGCCGGCCACACGAGCGCGACGCTGCTCGCGTGGCGCGCCACTTCGGCGGCAACCTGGCGGTTTCCGGCTGCGTTCGGGTTGGCGTTCGCCGTCGCGCTGCCAGCTTGCGGCGCGGCCACCTGGACGGTGATCGTCTGCTTCGAAACCAGCTTGATCGACTGGCCTGCGCGCAGATGACCGTTCGGCTTCAGGTGATTCCAGGCGGCCAGATCCTTGACCGAAACACTGTGCTTTTGCGCGATGCGCTGCAGCGTGTCGCCGCGGCGCACGCGTACGTACGTCGTTTTCGTGACGACGCGCGTGACGGGCGCACTCGCCGCCTGTTGTGCACTGTCGTCGGCGCTCGCTGCATCGGAAGCCGGGGGCGCCGCTGCCGCCGTGTCGGGCTGCGGTTGTTGTTGCGGTTGCTGCTGGTTCATGTTGGCGCAGCCGCCCAGCAGGGCTGCCAATCCCAACGCTGCCCAGAACCCCTTGAGACCGCGCTGACCGATACGATCGTCTTCGAACATTCCTCTCTCCTGCGGTGCTTGCAGCCTTGCGATGCAGCGAGCGGATGCCCCGGACGGTCTGCTGCGTATGCCGCGCTCCCGCCCCTCATGGCGCTCCGACTCGCCTGCGCCGACTGCTCCGATCTGCGTCTAAATCGACTGCATCTCGAACCATAAACATTCAATGCACGCGATCGCCGTATTAACGAACGAGCGTGCCATCTCAAATTCGATCCGGCATTGTAAAGCGCAACTCCACGAAAACAGCCCAGGGAGAACACTTTGAAACAAATGTTAATTAGCCGAATTCTTGCCCGATAAAGGCATCGACAAAGGGCCAGAAGAAATTGCCCAAACCCGCGTCAGAGCGGCATTTGCCGCGACAGCATGATCGTGCCCCTTCCCCTGCCTTATCGGCACAGGCCCCGGAAACTTGAACGGCGCACTGGCGGCGCCCACTGAAAGGTATTTGAAATTACGCTAATATCGACGGCGTCAACGTAAACCCGCGTGTGGCGGGAACCCTCGCGTATTCTTCAGGTCTTTTCCTGCGTTTGTCGTGCGGCCGCCCCGGTGACCGCTTCACGGTTCCCGGCGCGAGGCGCCCCGCGAACCCCGCCCGAATTCCTGATTTCCTGATTTTCCAGCCAGGTACTTCCAGCATCTGCCCGCCTGGCCCGTTCAGCATCATCGGCTGCTTCATGCGCCCCATGCCGGCCCGGCCTGCTGCCCCAACATGTCAAAGTCATCCAACCGTCTAGTCGAACTCGATTTCTTCCGCGGCCTCGTCCTGCTCATCATCGTCGTCGATCACATTGGCGGCAGCATCGTCTCGCGCGTCACGCTGCACGCCTACGCGCTGTGCGACGCGGCCGAGGTCTTCGTCTTCCTCGGCGGCTTCGCCACGGCCACCGCGTGGGCTACGCTGTGCGCACGCCGCACCGAGGCTGCGGCGCGGCAGCGCTTCATCAAGCGTGCGTTCGAGATCTACCGCGCGTTCGTCGTGACGGCGCTGTTGATGCTGCTCGTCACCGCAATTCTCGTGGCGTGCAACGTGGATGCGCCCAACCTCGCCACCACTGATCTCGACGATCTCACGCTCGCGCCTGCCGCCGCGTTGCGCGACATCGTGCTGCTGCGCCGCCAGCCGTATCTGGCCGGCGTGCTGCCGATGTACGCCTGCTTCGCCCTCGCCGCCCCGCTCGCGTTGCCGCTCGCGCGCACGCGGCCGTGGCTGCTGCTGGCCGTGAGCCTCGCGCTCTGGGGCGTCGCGCCGCACCTGGCGCCGTGGTTGCCGCACGTCGAAGACGTGCAATGGGACTTCAACCCGTTCGCCTGGCAACTGATGTTCGTGCTCGGCGTGATCGCGCAAGCGCAGCCCGTGTTCCAGCGGGTGAACGCGCACCGTTTCGGCACGCTCGTGACCCTCGCCGCACTCGCTGTCGTGGCGGGCGCGGCGATCTATCACCTGCAGCTCGGCAACGTCGCGCTCGACGGCGACTTCAAGCGCAACCTCGCATGGTTTCGCGTGCTGAACTTCCTTGGCATCGCGTGGCTCACGGCGCATGTCATCCGCCTCGGCTGGGCGAAGCGCGTGGCGCATGCGCTGCCCTGGGTGGGCCTCGTGGGCCGCAAGGGGATGCTCTCGTTCGTGGCCGGCGCCGTGATTTCGCTCACGGTCGATTCGGTGCTCTACTGGTACACCGACGGCTACCTGAACGTGCCGCTCGGCCTCTGCGCAGACGCCGTCGCGATCACCGCGCTGCTGCTCGTCGCGCGTGCGTCCGACCCGCTCAGGCGTCTGCTGCCTTCGCGCGCCAAAGCTTCCGCCTGAAACGACGCGGCTCGCAGACCATGCACTGCGCGCCGGCTCGCCGCTCACGGCTTCCGGCGCGTACGAGCGGCTGCTAGCATGATGACCCCGCGCCGCCGGCGCGCCACCGCCCTCGATGTCCTTGCCATGCGCAGACTCCTTCGCACCGCGCTGCTCCCGCTCGCGCTCTCTTGCGCGGCGTTCGTCACGCCAGCGGCGCCTGCCGCGGCGAGCACGATCGTGGTCCGCACGTTCCACGCCGAGGCGCTCAACCGCGACTGGCCCTACGTGGTGTACCTGCCGAACGGCTATCGCGCCGACCAGGGCCGCTACCCGGTGCTCTATCTCCTGCATGGCAACAACGGCGAGCCCATGGACTGGGTCACGCAAGGCCAGCTCCAGACTACCGCCGACGCGCTGATCGCCCGTCACGAGATCCCGCCCGTGGTGATCGTGATGCCGCAGGGCGGCACCGACTGGTACGTCGACCGCAAGGAGAGGATGGAGACGGCGTTCTTCCAGGATCTGCTGCCCGAGATCGAGTCGCACTTCGCGGTGGACGACGCGCGCGACGGCCGCGCGATCGGCGGCGTTTCGATGGGCGGGTTCGGCGCGCTGCGCTACACGCTGGAGCACCCCGACATGTTCTGCGGCGCGCTGCTGCTTTCCCCGGCGGTCTATGCGGGCGACCCGCCGCCCAGTTCGGCGGCGCGTCACGTGGGCGTATTCGGCGACCATCAGTTCGACGCGCAGGTCTGGCGCACGCTCAACTATCCGGCGCTCTGGAAGCCGTATTTCGCGCGGCCCTGGCGCGTGCCGTTCTTCATCGCCGCCGGCGACGACGACCTCGTGATCCAGGCCGAGTCGTCGCTGCTCTACACGCGGCTGCGCGAGGCAGGCAACCCGGCGGCGCTGCGCATCGTGGACGGCGGCCACGTGTGGCCAGTGTGGCGCGAACTGCTGCCCGCTGCGCTCAAGTACACGCTCGCCTGCTTGCGTTGAGCGGGGCGCGCGGGGCGCCTCGCCGCGAACTGAGCGTAACTGGGCCTCACTCCGCCCAGTTCACCCAAAGCACCATCAGCACGGTCATGAGCGCCGGGCCGATGAAGATGCCGATCAGCCCGAAGGTCGTCGCCCCGCCCAGAATGCCGAACAGCACGAGCAGAAACGGCAGACGCGTGGAACTGCCGATCAGCACGGGCCGCACGAAATGCTCGGCGATGAACACCACCACGAATCCCCATATCGCGAGCGCAGCCGCCGCGATCAACGAACCCTGGATGACGAGCCACAGCGCCGCGCCACCGAACACGATGGGCGCGCAAAACGGCAGCATGGCCGCGATGGCGGTGACGGTGCCGAGCAGCGCCGCGTGCGGCACGCCGGTCGCGATATAGGCGGCGGCCAGCAGCACGCCCTCGCCCAGCCCCACGACCACGAGCCCCGTGACCGTGGCGCGCACGGCAGCGGCCATGCGCTGCAGGAGCTGCGCGCCGTCGGCGCCGAAGGCGCGGCGCGCACCGCGCATCACCGTCGCCGAAAGACGCGGGCCCGCCCGGAAGATCACGAACAGCGTGACGAGCATGAAGCCGAACGTCATCGTGGCGTGGGCGGCGCGCGCCCCAAAGTGGCGGCCGAACGAGGCGATGGTGTCGCCGTGCAGGCTCTTCATCGCCGGGGACACCTTGAGCGGCTGGGCGAGATTGGCCTGCCACCAGTCGCTCACCTGGCGGCTGCCGACCGGCAGATGCGAGACGAAGTCGGGCACCGGCACGCCGTTCTCCTGGGCGTCACGCAGCCAGAGGTAAAGCTCGTGGGCCTCGCCGCCGGCCTGAATGGCCGTGACGGCGATCGGCAGGAGCACGAGCAGGCCGATCGCGGCAGTGAGCAGCGTGGCGATCAGCGTCTTGCGGCCCTTGAACCAGGCGCGGCGCTCGATCGCCTGATAGGCGGGCCACAGGACGATGGCAAAAACGCTCGCCCAAGCCACGGCGGGCAGGAACTCGCGCACGATCCACAGCGCCAGCAACACGAGCGTGGCGTACAGCACCGCGGAGGCGGCGCGCTGGATTTTCTGCTCGTGTGCGGAGTTCGGAGCAGGCGGACGATGAATCATGTAACCTCTTGAAAATTCAAAAAACAGCTACCCGGGTTTCGTGGCTGCGCAGGTGCGGTGCAACCAGCCAGCGCGGTGCAGCAAACCGATCCAGCCGGGCCGGTCTTTCCTCAGATCCAGATCTCCCCCAGCCGTTCCGTCCCCACCCTGGAACGCCCTCCAGGCGCCCGTTTTCGGGCCACTCGATGTCGCGCCACGTACAACAGTGCGTTGCACAAATTCGAGATGTCGACCCCAAATCCGCCGCAAACCCCCATTCCTTCGTGAATCGCAACGTGTCGCAGGGCAATTGTTGCTGATAATGGAATGGTGTTTCAACGGCGACAGAATGGCACTTGTCAGCGCGCAGGACTACATTCGCGGCACCACACTTACGGAGCCGACAATGAAGAAAAAAGCGTGCCTCTCGCTTGACGGAGCCAACGGTGAGCGTATCGAAATACTCGAGCAGACGGATACGGCGCTGGTGATCCGCTGGGTCGAACCCGGTCGCTGCCATTATGGCGAACAGCGCTGGCGCCGCCGCTCGGCGCATTCTTCGGGCACCTGCGCGGTGTCGCGCCGCAAGATCCGCCGCGGCGACGCCGTGTTCAAGCCGGCCGAACGACCCGCGCCGCTCAACGCCTCCGTCATGATCGCCGCCGAAGTGTTCGGCGACCTCATCGGCGCGGAACTGGCGAAGTAAGCGCAGCGACGTCGTCCGGGCGCCTCAACGAGGCGCGAGCGAGATCGCCCGCGCAGCATGGCGCGGCGCGAAGCCCACCGAGGCAGCACACAACGCCGCCACGCGCGCGAGCACATCGGCGTCGAAGGCCACGGCGCGCGGGCCCGAGCGGTCCACGTGCAAGAGCAGCTGCTCGCTCGCCGAGACGGGCGCGGCGAGCGCATCGTCGAGATCGCCCGCGAACATCTCCAGATACAGGCGCACGCGTTTCGCGTCGTGCTCGATCACCCGGACCTCGACGCGCACCTGCGCGCCCTCCTTGATCTCGTGGAGATAGTTCAGGTGCGCCTCCAGCGTGTACATCGACCGCCCGCGCGCCTCGCGCGCAGCCGCGTCGAGCCCGATGGCGTCGAGCAGCGCGTCGGTCGCGTAGCTGTAAATGAGCATGTAGAACGCGTCGCGCAGGTGGCCGTTGTAATCGACCCACTCCGAGCGCACCGTGTCGCGGTAGACCACGGGCGCCGTTTCGTTCGTCATCCAGTCTCCTCCCCCGTCTCCACATTCGGTGCCCGCATGCAGGCGGGAGCAGTGTAACCGCAGACCCGCCCTGGCCGCCGCGACGCCGGCATGCTCCGGCGTCGCCGCATGCGCGGCCGCGCCGCCGTGCACGCCGCGCGCCGCTGGGGTAAGGTTGAACGGTCGCGGCGCAGCCGCCGCCCTTCGAACGCCCTTCAACCGCCGCCTCCCGCGCGGCGCTTCGCGAGGCCCCGTCATGGCAGAAAACACGCCCCCGCTTCCGTTTCCCCCGCAGCAGTTCTCGCTCGACGTGATGCTCGAGAAGTACGCCAAAGGCGACGAGCAGACCGCCGACGACATCTACCGCCGCGTCGCGCGCGGCGTCGCGCAGGTCGAGCCGCCTGCGCTGCGCGCCGAGGTCGAGGCGCGTTTCGTCGACAATCTGCGCAACGGCGCGCTGGGCGCGGGGCGGATCATGAGCGCGGCGGGGGCCGGCATCGAAGCCACGCTGATCAACTGCTTCGTGCAGCCGGTGGGCGACAGCATCCAGGGCGTGGACGACGAAGGCCGCCCCGGCATCTACGTCGCGCTGCTGCAGGCCGCCGAAACCATGCGGCGCGGCGGCGGCGTGGGCTACAACTTTTCGGCGATCCGGCCGCACGGCGCGCACGTGAAGTCGACGGGATCAAGCGCATCGGGCCCGTGCAGCTACATCGACGTGTTCGACGCCTCGTGCCGCACCGTGGAAAGCGCGGGCGCACGGCGCGGCGCGCAGATGGCCGTGCTCGACTGCGATCACCCCGACCTGCCCGAATTCATCGAGGCCAAGCATTCGAAGGGTCGCTGGAACAACTTCAACGTTTCGGTCGCGGTAACCGACGAATTCATGCGCGCAGTGGAAAACGACGCGCCGTGGCAACTCGTGCATCGCGCCGAGCCCTCGCCCGCGCTGCGCGCCTCGGGCGACCTGCAGCGCCGCGACGACGGCCTGTGGGTCTACGCCGAAACGCGCGCCCGCGCGCTGTGGGACGCGATCATGCGCTCGACCTACGACGTAGCCGAGCCGGGCGTGGTCTTCATCTCGCGCATGAACGAGGACAACAACCTGCGCGCGCTCGAAGCCATCCGCGCGACCAACCCGTGCGGCGAGCAGCCGCTGCCCGCCTACGGTTGCTGCAACCTCGGACCGCTCGACCTCACGCGCTTCGTGATCGAACCGTTTGCGCAATTGCGCGGCGGCGAACGCAAGAGCGCAAATTTCGACTGGAATCACCTCGCCGAACGCACGGGCACCCAGGTACGCTTTCTCGACGACGTGCTCGATGCCACGCTCTGGCCGCTGCCCGAACAGCAGGCGGAAGCAGCGGCCAAGCGGCGTATCGGCGTGGGCTTCACGGGACTCGGCGACACGCTCGTGATGCTCGGCATCCGCTACAACTCGCCCGAAGGCTGCGAATTCGGCGCGCGCGTGGGACGCACGATGCGCGATGCCGCCTATCGCGCATCGGTCGAACTCGCGCGCGAGCGCGGCGCCTTTCCGCTTTTCGACGCGAGGACGTACCTCGAAGAAGGCACCTTTGCCTCACGCCTGCCCGACGACCTCAAGGCCGGGATCCGCACGCACGGCATCCGCAACAGCCATCTGCTTTCCATCGCGCCCACGGGCACGGTGAGCCTCGCGTTCGCCGACAATGTCTCGAACGGCATCGAGCCCGCGTTCTCGTGGACCTACCAGCGCACGCGCCGCATGGCCGACGGCAGCCGCGAAACGTTCAACGTCGAAGACCACGCGTGGCGCGTGTACCGGGAACTGGGCGGCGACGTGAGCGCACTGCCCGCGTATTTCGTGAGCGCGCTGGAAATGAGCGCGCAGGAACACGTGGCGATGATGGCGGCCGTGCAGCCGTACGTCGACACGTCGATCTCGAAGACCGTCAACGTGCCCGCCGACTATCCGTTCGAAGACTTCGAAAACCTCTATCTCGACGCATGGCGGCGCGGCCTCAAGGGACTTGCGACCTACCGCCCGAACGAGACGCTCGGCGCGGTGCTGCAAACGCTGCCTCCTGAAGCGGCCGCAACGGCCGACGACGCGCTCGGCGACGCCCTGCTCGACCCGCTGCGCGTGGCGATCGACCATCGGCCCAAGGGCGAGTTGCCCGCCGTGATCGAAAAGATCGAATACATCACGCAGACGGGCAAGGTGTCGCTCTACGTGGCGGTGTCGTTTCTCGAAGTGACGGGCCAGGTGGGCGGCGAAGCCGTGACGATCGAGCGGCCTATCGAATTCTTTATCCCCGTGGGCCAGCGCGACGAGCAGCAGCAATGGATCACGGCGACCATGCGTTCGCTCTCGCTCGCGGCCCGCGGCGGGTTTGTTGCGCGCAATCTGCAGGATTTGCGCAAGGTGTCGTGGGATCGCGGCCAGGTGCGCTATGGCGAGACGCAGCGTCTGGACGGCCGGCGTATTCCGCTGTGGCACGACTCCGAGGTCGCGGCCATCGCCTACGCGATCCAGCAGATTCTGCATCGGCGCGGCTTTCTCGATGCCGAGGGGCGGCAGGTGCCGTCACGGCTGCTCGCGCAGCGGCGCGCCGGTGCGTTCGACGGTGCGTTGCCCGCGCAACTCACCGGCAACGCGCGGGCCGGCGCGGAGCATCCCGGCGACCAGGTGCTGGCCGGCGACAACGCGCTGCCCGCCGATACCCAGCACGCGTTTGCCCACGCGATGCTCGGCCGCAAGTGCGGGTCGTGCGGGGCGAATGCAGTGATCCGCAAAGACGGGTGCGACTTCTGCACGGCGTGTGGAGAGATCGGGACTTGCGGTTGAGGTCTGACGGCGTTCACGTACGGGGCGGCCTGGCGTCCGCCCTGCTTTCCCTGCGCCCCCCGAGATACCCCGCAAACCCCCGCGCCAGCGCACTCGCCTCACCACTGCGCACAAGCCTTAGCACCTGCGATTCATAAGGATTGCTAGCCAACGGCCTGAATACCACGCGCCCGCAGCCCGCAGCCCCGAGCGCGGCGGGGACGAGCGCGACGCCCATGCCGAACTCCACCATCGTGACGACGGTTTGCCAGAGCCGCGCTTCGTGGCGAATCTGCGGGCTGAATCCGGCCTCCACGCAAGTCGCGATGATCTGATCGTGATAATGCGGCGACACCGAGCGCGGGAACAGGATGAACGGTTCGCGCGCGAGCGTGCCAAGTTCGATGCGACGCCTGCGCGCAAGCTTATGCCCTTCTGGCAGACAGCAAAGAAACGGCTCGGAAAACAGCACCTTCGATTCCACCTCGGCCGGAAAGCGCCCCCAATGCGCGAAGCCGAGGTCGATTTGCAAGCGCTGCAGCGCCTGCACCTGCTCGGCCGTGTTCATCTCGCGCAGCACCACTTCCACGGCGGCATGATCGGCCTCGAATCGCCGCACCGCCTCAGGCAGCCCGCGATAGAGCATCGAATTGACGAAGCCGATGCGCAGCCGCCCCGCCAGCCCGTGCGCGGAGCGCGCCGCGATGCGCCGCACTTCGTCGGCCTGCTCCAGCAGCCGCCGCGCCTCTTCGAGCAGCACGTTGCCGGCGTTGGTCAGCGCGACGGCCTTGTTGGTGCGTTCGAGCAGTTGCACGCCTAGCTGATCCTCGAACTTGCGGATGTCGAAGCTCAGCGCCGGCTGCGAAATGAAGAGCCGGCGCGCCGCGCGCCCGAAGTGCAGCTCTTCGGCTACCGCCACGAAATAGCGCAGTTGCTTGAGTTCCATGGCGGGCTCCTTCTGCGTTTTATCGATAGATAGCGCTTATCGTACATGACATCGGTTGTATTGGACCGTTATCGAAGCCGCGCCTAAGCTACGCCGAATCGTAGAGCAAAACAGCATGGAGACAGCACACGATGAGCGATCGCCCCGCCTTCGCCACCCAGCCCGCACAGGCGAACCCCGCCCCCGCGGCCAGCGGCTCGGCCAACATTCCCGATAGCCGCGGCATCAACTTCTACACGAGCGATCCTGGCTTCGCGCCCCTTTTGCGCAGCTATCTCGGCGATACCGCATTCGGCGCGATCGAAACGCGCCTCGCCGCGCTCGGCCAGCGCGCCTCCGACGAACTCGACGCGCTCGCGCTAGTCGCCGACAAGCACCCGCCCACGCTCGAACAGCGCACGCGCAGCGGCGAAGCGATCCAGCGCATCGACAAGCATCCCGACTACGTGGCGCTCGAACGCGTCGCCTACGCGGAGCTTGGCCTCGCGGCCATGAGCCATCGCGAGAACGCGCCCGCGCCGCTCGTCAAATACGCGCTCACCTATTTGTTCGTGCAGGCCGAGTTCGGGCTGTGCTGCCCGGTGAGCATGACCGACTCGCTCACGCGCACGCTGCGCCGCTTCGGCTCGCCCGAACTCGTTGCGCGCTATTTGCCGATGCTCGCCTCGCAGGACTTCGACACGCTCTACCAGGGCGCGATGTTCATGACCGAGCAGGCGGCGGGCTCGGACGTGGCGCGTATCGCCACCCGCGCCACCCGCGAGCGTGACGCAAATGGCGAGGACATGTGGCGTCTTTACGGCGACAAGTGGTTCTGCTCGAATGCCGATGCCGATCTCGCGATGGTGCTTGCGCGCCCCGACGACGCGCCGCCCGGCATCAAGGGACTCGCGCTCTTCCTGCTGCCGAAGACGCTCCCCGACGGCACGCGCAACGCCTATCGCATCGTGCGCCTGAAGGACAAGCTCGGCAGCCGCTCGATGGCGAGCGGCGAGATCGTGCTGGAAGGCGCGCAGGCGTACCTGATCGGCGAGGTGGGCCGCGGCTTTCATCAGATGGCGGACATGATCAACATGTCGCGGCTGTCGAACGGCGTGCGCGCGGCGGGCCTCATGCGCCGCGCCGTGACCGAGGCGCTGCACGTGGCGCGCAACCGCGAGGCGTTCGGCCGCAAGCTCATCGAAATGCCGCTCATGCAGCGTCAATTGCTCAAGATGATGCTGCCCGCCGAACAGGCGCGCTCGATGTTCATGCGCATCGCCACGCTGCTCACGCGCGCCGATACCGGCGACGAACTCGCGGCGAAGTGCGTGCGCATTCTCACGCCGCTCATCAAGTTCCGCGCCTGCCGCGACGCGCGCCGCGTCACCGGCGACGCCATGGAAGTGCGCGGCGGCGTGGGCTATATCGAGGAGTGGAGCGATCCGCGTCTCGTGCGCGACGCGCATCTCGGCTCGATCTGGGAAGGCACGAGCAATATCGTCGCGCTCGATGTCGCGCGTGCGGCGAAGCGCGAAGGCGCGCTCGAGGCGCTGACGCAGCACGTGCATGCGGAGCTTGCGCAAAGCGGCCTGCCTGAAACCAGTACAGCGCTCCTGCGCGACGTGTTCGACCGCGCGGGTGCGGCGCTCGTGAGCGTGGCCGAATGCGGCCGCGACGAATCGGTGCGCCAGGCCGCGAGCGCGCTCTATCACGCCACGACGGCGGCCCTCATGGCCTGTGAAGCCGCGCAGATTTCGCACGACGCCCCCGATTACCGGCGCCTCGCATTCGCGCATCTGCTGGTGCGCCACAAGCTGCTGCCGCGCGACCCGCTCGCGCTCGATGAACGCGACGAAAACACCGCAACGCTGCGCGCGCTGGTGGACGAACGAGCGCTGACGCTCGATCAGGCCATGCAACTGATTCCGGCACAGCGGGACGACGCGCGATGAATACAACTCAGGAATCCACAGCAACCAGGGTGAACGGCGCGCTGCATGGGCTGCGCGTAATCGATCTGAGCCGCGTGCTGGGCGGTCCGTACTGCACCCAGTCGCTCGCGGACCACGGCGCCGAAGTCATCAAGCTCGAACCGCCCGACGGCGACGAAACGCGCGGCTGGGGCCCACCCTTCGTCGGCGATACGGCGTCGTACTACGTTGGCGTGAACCGCAACAAGCAGGGCATCGCCGTCGATCTCTCGCGCGAAGCAGGTCGCGCGATTCTGTGGCAGCTGCTCGAAGGCGCGGACGTGCTGGTCGAAAACTTCAAGCCGGGCACGCTCGCGCGCTGGGGCATGGACTACGAGCGCGATCTGCGTCCACGTTTTCCTCGCCTGATTCACTGCGCCATTTCGGGCTTCGGTCCGGATGGCCCGCTCGGCGGCCTGCCCGGCTACGACGCCGTGATTCAGGCGATGGCGGGCCTGATGAGCGTGAACGGCGAGCACGACGGCCCCGCGCTGCGCATGGGCCTGCCGATCGTGGACATGGTCACGGGCCTGAACGCGCTCGCCGGCATTCTGCTCGCACTGGCCGAGCGCGAAAAGAGCGGCCTCGGGCAATCGGTAGATATCGCGCTTTACGATTGCGGCGTGTCGCTCCTGCATCCGCATTTGCCTAACTATTTCGGCAATGGCCGCACACCGCAGCGCAGCGGCAACGCGCACCCGAACATCGCGCCGTACGACAGCTACGCGACCGGCAACGCGCCCATCTTCCTCGCGGTGGGCAACGACCGCCAGTTCGGGAAGCTCTGCGCGCACCTGGGCGTGCCCGGCCTCGCCGACGACCCGCGTTTCGCCGACAACCGCAGCCGCTGCGCGCATCGGCGGGAACTCAAGGCTGCACTCGAAGCGCGGCTGACCGCGCACGACTGCGAGCCACTCGCGCGCGACCTGATCCGGGCCGGCGTGCCGTGCGGCCCCGTGCAGACCGTCGACGCCGTGGCCGCGCATCCGCACACGCGGCACCGCCGCATGATCGTCGAAATGGATGGCTATCGTGGCACGGGCGCGCCCGTGAAGCTCTCGCGCACGCCGCCGACCTATCGCACGCGGCCGCCCGCGCTGGGCGCCGACACGCGCGCCGTGATGGACGCGCTCGGCATCGACGCGGATACGCAGCAACGGCTCTTCGAAGCCGGCATTGTCAAGGAACCCGAAACGATGCCAAGCGCCTAGCGTTCCATCCCACCTCAACGGAATACAGACCGGCCCAAGCCGGCTCACCCCGATCCAGGAGACATGCATGACCCGCCCCGGCACCACCCCTGCGCGCCAGCCCGCCCGCGCTTCGCTCGCCGCCTTCGTCGGCACCACCATCGAGTGGTACGACTTTTATATCTACGCCACCGCTTCGGCGCTCATTTTCGGCAAACTGTTCTTCCCCTCCCACGAGCCGTTCTACAGCACGCTCGCCTCGTTCGGCACCTTCGCCGTGGGCTTTTTCGCGCGCCCCTTCGGCGGGCTCGTGTTCGGGCATTTGGGCGACCGCATCGGCCGCAAGAAGGCGCTCGTCGCGACGCTGTCGATCATGGGCGTCGGCACCGTGGGCATCGGCTTTCTGCCGACCTACGCGAGCGCCGGCGCGCTCGCCCCGGCGCTCCTCGTGCTGCTGCGCGTGGCGCAGGGCATTGCGATCGGCGGCGAATGGGGCGGCGCGGTGCTCATGGCGGGCGAGCACGCGCCCAGGGAAAAGCGCACGTTTCTCGCCTCGTTTGCGCAACTCGGCAGCCCGGCCGGCCTGATCCTCGCGCTGCTGGCGTTTCGCAGCGTCGCGCATCTCGACCGGGACGCGCTCCTTTCCTGGGGCTGGCGTTTGCCGTTCATCGCGAGCGCGGTGCTGCTCGTGGTCGGCCTGCTGATTCGATCGGGCGTGGGCGAATCGCCGGAATTCGAGGCGATCAAGGCGCAGCGCCGCACCGCCGCGATGCCGATCGTCGAAGTGCTGCGCGACTCGTGGCGCGCCGTGCTGCTGTGCCTCGGCGCGAATGTGATCGGCGTGGCGGGCGCGTGGTTCGTCAACACCTTCATGCTCAGCTACACGACGCAAACGCTCGGGCTCGACCGCGGGCTGATTCTCGACTGCCTGTTCGTCGTCGCGTTCATCCAGCTCTTTACGCAGCTGTTTTCCGGCTGGTTTGCCCAGCGTGTGGGCGCCGGTCGCTTCCTCGTGCTGGCCGCCGCGCTGGCCATGATTTCGCCTTACCCGATGTTCGTGCTCGTCTCCACCGGTCGGCCGGTCGCCATCGTGGTCGGCATTGCAATTGCCGTGATGTGCATGTGCAGCTCGTACGCGGTGATGGCGGGCTTCATGACGAATGCGTTCCCGGTGCGCGTGCGCTACTCGGCTATTTCGATCTCCTACCAATGTTGCGCGGCGCTTGCGGGCGGCCTCACGCCGCTCGTCGGCACGCTGCTCGCGCATGACTATCCGGGCCAGTGGTGGCCGCTGGCGCTGTTCTACAGCGCGCTTGCGGCCATTTCGCTCGTGTGTATCGCGGTGCTGCAGCGCAAGCAGTCGTCGGCCACGCAAAGCGATGTGGCGTTCGCGTTGCAGGATTAGTGCCCTCGCCTACACGGCCGCCACGATGGCCTCGATCAGCCCGTTCAGCGCAACGCGCCACGCTTCGCTGTTCGGGCCTTCGGTCAGCAGCGCGCCGACCACCTCCCGATGCAGCGCATCGCGTTGTACGCCCGCAGGAAGAATGTCGCCGAAGCCCGCCAGCGACTGCGCGAGCGGCGCGCTGCCGCCCTCGCCTTCTTCGCGCGTGAAGACGCGCAACAGGTCTCGCGCCGCTTCGGGCACCGCCGCGATCATGAGCATGCGCTCCTCCCAGATCACGAAGCGGGCGAGCCGCGCCAGCAGGCTCTCCGTTCCGGCGCCGCCTTCGACGTTCGCGGTCGCGGCAAAGGCCGGCGTCGTCTCGAGCCATTCGATGAGGCGCGCGCCCTCCATCGGCCTCGCGATGCCATAGCCCTGCGCGCCGTCCACGCCGAGAATAGCGAGCGCGCGGAGGAGGTCGAGCGTGTCGACGCCTTCGGCAAGCACGAGCCTGCCCAGCGAATGGCCGAGACGCGTCAACTGGTAGATCACGCGCAGCGTGTTGAGCGCGCCGCCGCCGCTCACCTTGACCATCTCGCGGTCGAGCTTGATCCAGTCGAATGGCAACTCACGCAGGCGCGTGAGGCCGCTATGCCCGGCACCGAGATCGTCTTGCGCGAACAGCACGCCTAGCTCACGGAACTTCGCGAGAATGGCGCGCTGCCCCTGGCTCAGCGACAGTGCTTCGTTCTCCAGAACTTCCAGCGTGAGCCGCGCAGCCGGGCAACGGTGCGCGGCCAGCGCGGTGCGGGTGGCTTCGAAATAGCGGATGTCGTTGAGTGCCGCCGGCGGCAGGTTGATCGAGACATCGAGGTCGCGGCCCTGGGCGTACCAGCGTTCGCGGTCGGCGAGCGCCTGGTCGATGCCGCGCGCGAAGAGCGCGAGCAGATCGTCGGAGGCGAGCGCGGAGAGGAACACGTCGGGCACGAGCAGGCGCTCGCCGTCGCGCAGGCGCGCCAGCGCTTCGACCTTGGTCGCCTTGCCCGTTGCGAGGCTGAGCAGCGGCTGATAGTGCATTTCCAGCGCGCCGGTGCGCACGAGCGCCGCCCAATGCTGGCGCACGCTCACCGGCACCGCGGCGCGCAGGCCGTCGTTGGCGGGGATGCGCATTGCGGCGCAGCCCAGCAGCGTTTGCAGCAAATCGACGAAGGCCACCTGATGGGGCCCGACGAAGCCGCCCGGAAACGCGCTGTACAAACTCAGCACGGCGAGCGGCGGCTGCCCGGGCGCGGCCAGCGGAATCGCCACCGAAGAGCGCACGCCTTCGCGCGCCGCGAGATCGCGCCACGGCGCGACAAGCGGATCGGTCTGATAGTTGACCACGCGCTCGGGCTTGCCGCTGCGCCACGCGCGCCCAATGGCCCCCTGCCCTTGCAGATGATCGGCGCGCACGCTGATTTCCTGATCGTGCCCGGCGAGCACGTTGAGCATGCCGCCTTCCGTCCTGCCGCCCGCGCCGGCCTCGAAGTGAAAAATGCCCGCTTCGTCGGGACGGCCGATGGCGCAGGCGCTCACTTCGTCGTGCGCCGCCAGTGCGGCGATCACCTGGTCGATGAAATTCGTGTAGCTGCCCGCTTCCCACACAAGACGCGTGATGCGCAACAGCGCCTCCTGCTGCGAGTCCTGGACGGCCTGATACGCCTTGAGTTGCCACGCGAGGTCGGTGGTCAGGCGGCGCGCGTAGAGCGAGAGCTGCTGCGTGCTCACGGTGCGGCCAACGTCCGCGTAGATCAGCTCCTGAAGAATGCCGCGGCTGCGCACGAGTTCTTCCTTGTCGAGCCCGACGATGGCATGAATGCGGCCAATGCGCAGCGCCATGTCCTCGTGCTCGCGCGCGGTCAGGCCGAGACTGGCGAGAGCAAGAAGATTCTGGATCTGCCGCGCCTTGAGGTGCGCGAGTTCCGTAGCCGAAAGCATTTCGAGGATGCGGCGGGATTTGGGCAGGCGGCCCAGCTCCTCGTAGAAGCGGTTCACCACGTGGGCCGCGTGCTCGTGCAGCGCGCCAATCAGCGTTTTCATTTTTGAGCCTTCGATATCACCGCCCTGGCGTCACGGCCCAGATCTGCAAATTGGGCAAGGTGTCGCGCCAGGTTCATGGCCGTTGTGGTCATTAGCGGCCGCTCGAACAGCGATTGTGGCTCGCACAGAAGGGATGATACGTCATGCGCTGCCGGCGTCCGCGCGCGGTGGCATACACAGGGCGGCGCATGTGGCCGCTAAAAGCCCGCAACGCACGCCTTCAAAGCGGCGTGAGCAGCGCCTCGCCCGCGAAGTGCCGCGCCGCGTTTTCGGCGAAGTGGCGCACCGTGGCGGTGCGCACGTCGGGCGACGTCCCGGCCACGTGCGGCGTGAGTACGATGTTGTCTAACCCGATGAGCGCAGCGGGCGACTGCGGCTCGCCCTCGTAGACATCGAGCCCCGCGCCGCCCAGCGTCCCCGCCTTCAGCGCGAGTGCAAGCGCGGCCGTATCGACCACGCTGCCGCGCGACACATTGACGAGAAAGCCCTGCGGGCCCAGTGCATCGATCACGGCGCGGTCGATCAGATGCTTCGTTTGCGTGCCACCCGGCGTCGCGATCACGAGAAAGTCGCTCCACTGCGCGAGCGCCATCACGCTCTCGAAGTAGCGCGCCTGAGCGCCTTCGCGCGGCGTGCGGTTGTGATAGCCGAGTTCCATGCCGAAGCCCGCCGCCCGCCGGGCGACCTTCTCGCCGATATGCCCGTAGCCGACAATGCCGATCCGCCGCCCCGTGACCGTGGGGCGCATGGGCAGCGCGTCGCGCCAGACACCGGTGCGGCAGGCGGCGTCGAATTGCGGCACGGCGCGCACGGCCGCGAGCAGCAGCGCGAGCGCGTGGTCGGCCACGCAGTCGGCATTGACGCCCGCGCCATTGCACAGCGCGATGCCACGCTCGCGTGCGTGGTCGAGCGCGATATTCTCGTAGCCAGCGCCAAGCGCGCCCGCCAGTTCGAGCGCGGGCATGCGGTCGATTTCGTCGGCGGTGAGGCCTGTCGTGCCGTTGGTGAGCACCACGCGCACGTCCTTGCCGCGTTCTGTGACCGCTTTGGTGCGCGCATCGGCATCGGGCGCATAGATCACGTCGAATTGTTCGCCAAACCCGGCGAGGTCTTCATCGGCAAGCAGTATCAGGACCAGCAGGCATGGCTTCATCGTCGTGTCACCCTTCCGTCATTGTTTCGATGTACGAATCGAATGCCGCGGCGCCCGCGCGCGGACTTCACACGGCCGTCACATAGCGCGGCGGCAACACCTCGACGCGGGGCGCAGCCGCGGCGGCTGCGGCGTCGCGCGCCCGGCGCATCTGGTCGGCCGGGCTCATGCCGAAGAGGCGCTTGAATTCGCGGCTGAACTGCGACGCGCTTTCATAGCCCACGCGCGTGGCCGCTGCGCTCACGGTCAGGCCGTCGTGCGTGATCAGGAGGCGCGCATGATGCAGGCGCGTGGTCTTCACGTACTGCATGGGCGACGTCGAAGTGACGGCCTTGAAGTGCGCGTGAAAGACGGCAAGGCTCATGCCCGCCTCGGAGGCGAGCGTCTCGACGTCGAGGTCGCCACGGTAGTCGGTGTGAATGCGCCGCAGCGCCTTCGCGATACGCCCGAAGTGGTGCTGATGCGTGAGCGCCGCGCGAATCGCGTCGCCCTGCTCGCCCATGAGCACGCGGTAGCAGATTTCGCGCACGATCGATGGGCCGAGAATGCGCGCCTCGTACGGCTGCCCGAGCGCTTCGAGCAAGCGCAGCACGGCGTTCGACAGCGTGGCGTCGAGCGGCGTGGCGTAGATGCCCGAGGGTTCCGACACGGCGCGGCGCGGGTCGTCGAGCGCCATGAGCAGTTCGGCGACGGTCGTGAGATCGACGCGGATCGAGATGGCGAGAATCGGCTTCTCGGGGCTCGCCTCGGTCTCGCACTCGAACGGCATCGGCACCGAGAGGACCAGGTATTGCTGGGCGTCGTAGATGAACACCTGGTCGCCGAGAAAGCCGCGCTTGCGCCCCTGGCAGACGATGAAAATGCTCGGTTCGTACATGACCGGCTGGCGCGGATGACTTTCGCTGCCGCGGTAGAGCCGCACGCCTTCGACCGCCGTGGCGTGCACGCCGTCGCGCTGCGTGATTTGCATGAGCAGGTCGACCGTGCGCGCCTGCGTGGCGGCCGCCGGCGCGATGGCCGCCGCGGCGAGGGTTTTGACGTAGCCCATATCGGTTGTGCCCCAAAAGATGAAGTCAGGCAGAGAAACAGGCTTGCCAATCTATCACCGAACCTGCGGATGCGCTGCGCGCCAGGAGAATCAGGCAAGTCTTCGATAGCTTCAGGTATTCCCTGGGTGGGCCCCGATCCCTACGATGGGAACCCTGCCGCAACACCCATGCACCATAGGAGCCAACACATGTACCCAACCTACGGATACGCCGCCCGCGACGCCGCCTCGCCGCTCGCCCCGTTCGAATTCCAGCGCCGCGACCTGCGGGAACTCGACGTCCGTATCGACGTGCTGTTCTGCGGCGTGTGCCACTCCGACCTGCACCAGGCGCGCGACGAATGGCGCAACACGATTTTCCCGGTCGTGCCGGGCCACGAGATCGTCGGCCGCGTGGCCGAAGTCGGCAAGGGCGTCACGCAGTACAAGGTGGGCCAACTGGTCGGCGTGGGCTGTCTCGTCGACTCGTGCCGCACCTGCCCGAGCTGCGCCGAAGGCCTCGAACAGTATTGCGAGAACGGCTGGGTCGGCACCTACAACGGCGCCGACCGCGTGAGCGGCGACATCACCTACGGCGGCTACTCGACGCAGCTGGTGGTGGACGAAGCGTTCGTGCTGCGCGTGCCCGAGAACCTCGATGCCGCCGCGGCGGCGCCGCTCCTGTGCGCGGGCATCACCACGTATTCGCCGCTGCGCACGTGGGGCGCGGGCCCCGGCAAGAAGGTCGGCATCGTGGGTCTCGGCGGCCTCGGCCACATGGGCGTGAAGCTCGCCCATGCGATGGGCGCGCATGTGGTGCTGTTCACCACGTCGCCCTCGAAGATCGAAGACGGCAAGCGCCTGGGCGCGGACGAAGTGGTGATCTCGAAAGACCCGGAGCAGATGAAGGCGCACGCCAACAGCTTCGACCTGATCGTGAACACCGTGGCCGCGCAGCACGACCTCAACCCGTTCATCGAACTGCTGCGCCGTGACGGCACGATGACGCTGGTGGGCGCGCCCGAGCACGATCACCCGTCGCCGCAAGTGTTCAACCTGATCATGAAGCGCCGCCGTCTGGCGGGCTCGCTGATCGGCGGCATTGCAGAAACCCAGGAAATGCTGGACTTCTGCGGCAAGCATGGCATTACGTCGGATATCGAAATGATCAAGATGCAGGACATCAACAACGCCTATGAGCGCATGCTCAAGAGCGATGTAAAGTACCGCTTCGTAATCGACCTCGATTCGCTGCGCAAGTAACGCGCACGCCGCGCAGGCAACCAGCGCCGCGCATCCAGACGTAACACCCTGCCCCGCCGGGCCATCCGTTCCGGATGGCCCGCCAGCCCTTCCCCTTCGAGGCCTCCTTTTTTGGCCTCCCGTAGTCGAGCCGGCGCCCGCGTGCGCCGCCGTCTAAACGCCATCGCTGTTTAACCGCTGAGCGTCGCTTTCCGCGAGACGCCGGCACCGCGAAGCGCATTCGTCGCTACGCGGCTCGCCCTTTTTCTGCAGCAGCGCGGATTTCGTTCAAGCCTCAAGCCCATTGTCAGGAGCTAGCCCGTGATCGACCGCATCCAGGCGATGCGCACATTCGTGCGCATCGTCGACACCAATAGTTTCACCAAAGCCGCGCAGTCACTCGATATGCCGCGCGCCAGCGCCACTACGGTGATGCAAAACCTCGAATCGCTGCTCGGCACGCAATTGCTCGTGCGCACGACGCGGCGCCTTTCGCTCACGCCCGAAGGCGCCGCGTACTACGAGCGCGCCTCGCAGATTCTCGCCGACATCGACGATGCCGAAGCGAGCGTGCGCCAGTCGCCCGGCGCGATCGGCGGCCGGCTGCGCGTGGAGATGCCGGGCCTCATTGCCAACGCGATCGTGCTGCCTGCGCTCGACGAATTCCACGCGCGCTATCCGCAGATCGACCTCGTGATCGGCGTGAGCCTGCGCAACGTCGATCTCGTCGGCGAGGGCGTGGATTGCAGCATCCAGCTCGGCGAGCTGCCCGACTCGGGACTCGCCGCGCGGCGCCTCGGCGTGCTGGAGCACGTGACCTGCGCGAGCCCCGCGTACCTCGAGCGGCACGGCGCGCCGCAAACGCTCGACGATCTCGCGCAGCATCCGGTCGTCAACTTCCTTTCACCGCTCACGGGCCGGCCGTTCGAGTTCGACTTCGAGGTGGACGGCAGTCCGACCAAGGTGAAGGTGGACGGGTTCGTGCATGTCTCCGACGAGTTCGCCTACCTCACGTGCGGTCTGCAGGGCTATGGGCTGATCCAGCCGCCGCTGCTCGCGGCGCAGCCGTACCTCGACAGCGGTGCGCTGCAAGAGGTCCTGCCGCAATGGAAGCCGCTGCCCACGCCGGTATCGGTGGCGTTCGTAAAGTCGCGCCAGCTGTCGCCCCGCGTGCGCGTGTTCGTAGACTGGCTCGCGGAGCTGTTCGAGGACGCGGGCGCGGTCAATCGCGATCTTTCGCGGGTGCGGCAGTTGTTGGGGGGGCTGCAGCCGGCGCACGCCTGAGCGTTTGAGGTTTTTGTAGCAGGGTCCGTGCTTTCGTCTTTCTTTGTTTTCGCGTCGGTACGCGGGCGTTGCCCCGCACAGGGGCAACGCCCGCGTCCCGACGCGAACACAAGTAAACGCGCAAAGCGCCAAAAACACAGCGTCCCGCACGCTAAAAGCGCGGCCGCCTAAGCGCCATACCCCGCCGGGCATGAAACCGCGCAACCGTCTCATAAGGCAACCAGGCATCAGCCTGATACGGCGCGATGCCCGACGGATTGTGAAACCAGACGCCGCCATCGCCGCGTCCGTGCAGCAGGATCAGGTGGCCGCCCTGGCCGGGATGCATCCGCTCGGGGTAGCGGATCTCGGGGCTCACGGAGACGATGGCGAGCGTTTCGGCATCGATGCGCGCGGCGCTCGCCGCGATGCCCTCGTCGGTCATCACCTCCACGCGCACGCCGAACGCGGCTTCCACCCATCCGGCGAACGGGCGATAGATCAACCCGTCCACGCCGCCATCTTCGCGCACGCGATAGACGCCGTGCCGCAACGCCTCTTCGAGCATCTGCGCGCGCGGCGCATGCGCGACGCCCCAATAGTCGAGCGCCGATTCGAGGCAGGTCAGGCCGCACAGGCGCTTGGCCCAGAAGCGGTAGACGTCGGCCTCGGTGAAGCCGCTCGCCCGCCAGTGCGGGTCCTCGCACGGATCGGCGCCGCACTCGACGATGGGCGCCACCCAGTCGGCACTGCCCCACTGGCTGTAATACGGCACGCCTTCATGCCGCCATGTCCCGCCGTTGCGCACGTCGTCCAAACGATACCCCTCGCCGCAGTAAGGTTGATCTTCCGCGCGCGAGCGCACGGCGTTCAAAATCGTGCATCTTCGCAGCCACGTGCCTTCCCCGCAATGCCGCGAATATCGCAAGCCTGGTGTAAACGAAGCCGAATATACGCTTACATTCTCGTTATTCGGCGCCGCATTACATTTCGCTAAAATAGCGCCGTCGTTTGGCATTTTATGCGTTTAGAATATCGTGCTCCCGTGTGCGGCCCGCGCGAGGTCCGGTCAGACCGGCCTCACGGCGCCACGGCATGATCAATCAGAAACTGAATCCACGAATCCCTCCTTTGAGCAGTATGTCGAACGTTGCATACACAACCGACTCGGCCTCGGTGGCGGAGCGCGTACGCGAGCTGATGAGCCGTCACGGCATCGGCAAGCGTCAGCAAACGACCGAGCTGTGCCGGATTCTTGACCTGAGCTTTTCACAGGGGCACCGCAAGCTGCGCGGCAACAGCCCGTGGACGCTCGCGCAGATCAAGAAAGTGGCCGAAGCGTTCGGCGAACCGGCGGGCCAGTTGTTCGGCGCGCAGTTGCTCGACCCCGGCATGGTCGGGGCGAGCGCTCAGGAGGCGATGCTCTGCGTCAGCGCCGCCGAGCTGCCCTGCACCGCGTGGATCGGCGCACCGGTCGAGGCGGGCAGCCGCCCCGACTTCGTCGCCTACGAAAAGCAGGGCCAGTGGCGCGTGGTGCGCCCGGACGGCGCGCTCTACCAGAACGCGCGCGAAGTCCACAAGATCGAGATCTACCCGCGCCGCGCCGAGTCCGACAAGCCGCTCATCGCCGTCGTGGACGACGACCGCTCCTCCGCCGACAACCTGCGCGACTACCTCGAGCACAGCGGCTACACGGCGCTCGCGCTCTACGGCCTCGCGGCATTCAACGAAGCGCTCGAAAACAACGTGTTCGACGGCGTGGTGATCGACTGGCTGTTCGGCAGCCAGACCGCCGCCGAGGCGATCCGCAGCGTGCGCGCCTCCGAGAACCCCGATGCGCCCATCTTCGTGCTCACCGGGGAACTGCTGACCGGCAAGGCCAGCGAGTCGGAGATCAGCCAGGTGGTGCGCCACTACAACGTGGCCTGCTACGAAAAGCCGGCGCGCATGGCGATTCTCGTCGCCGACCTTTCGAAGCGGCTCAATCGCGGCTAACGCTGCGCATTGCCCTCTCTGCCCACTCCCACGCCTTTCAGGCCGCCGCGCGCGGCGCGCTCAGCGCGCGCTGCAACGCCGCGCGCAGCACCTCGTAATGCACCGGCTTCGTGAGCCGGTCGAAGAACAGCGCGCCCTCGCCGCCCGTCTTGCCCACATTGTCCGGAAGCGCCGCGAGCCCCGCCACGTCGGCACTCACTGCGATCACACGCGGCTGCGCCAGCACGTCCAGCACGGTTTCGAGCCCCGCCACGAAGTCGTAGCCGTCGCGGCCCGGCATGTGCAGGTCGAGCAGCACCACATCGCACGCCTCGTGCGCGAGCAGCGCGAGCGCGCTGTCGGCGTCGCCGGCCGCGAGCGCGCGGTAGCCCATGTGCGCGACCATCTCGCATAGCGAATCGCGCACGAGCGGGTTGTCGTCGACGACGAGCACCTGCGGCAGCGCCCGCGCGGGCAGCGCCGCTTCGGCCATGGCCGCGGGCACCGGCGGCTCGACCGGCGTGACGGGTATGCGCACGGTGAAGGTCGTGCCTTTGCCCACGCGGCTTTGCGTCTCGATCGTCCCGCCGAACAGCTCGACGAGGCCCCGCACGATCGCGAGCCCCATCCCCGCGCCTTCGTAGCGCCGCGAGCGCGACGTGTCGAGCTGCGTGAACTCCTTGAAGATGAGCGGAATCTGGTCCGCCGCCACGCCAGGTCCCGTATCGCCGACGACGATCACCAGCGTGTCGCCGCCAGCGGGCCTCAGCGCGCGTTCCTCGTCCTGCGATGGCCGCGCGGACCGCGCGGGCGCCTGCAGCCAGAATTCGAGCCGCACCTTGCCGCGCTCCGTGTAGCGGATCGCGTTCGTGACGAGGTTGCCGGCGATCTGGCGAATACGATGCGGGTCGGCCACCACGCGCCGCTGCGGTCCCACCCACGCATGCTCGAACACGAGCCCGCGCGAGCGCGCCGCCTGCTCGTTCTCGTCGACGATCGACTGCAGCAGTTCGCGCGGCTCGAACTCTTCCTGGCGCAATTCGAGCTTGCCCGCGCCGAGACGCGCGTAGTCGGTGAGGTCCTTCATCTGCGCTTCGAGCTGGCGCGCGGCGGTTTCGAGACGCTGGATCACCTTGCGGTCGGCTTCCGAATGCGAGTTGAAGCCGAGCAGTTCGATCGACGAGACGATCGCGTGCAGCGGCGTGCGCAGTTCGTGGCTGATCATGCCGAGGAAGGCGTCCTTCGCCATGCTCGCCTCGCGCGCGGCGCGGCTCGCCTGGTGCTCGGCTTCGAGCGCCGCGCGCTGCTGGTGCAGCAGACGCGTGCGGCGATAGCCGTTCATCACGAGCAGCACGCCCGCCGCCGCCGAAAGCACGAGCAGCACGAGCCCTGAGGCAAACAGTTCCCGGCGTTTGGCGATGAAGTCGTGCCGGATCGCCTCGCGCTCGGTCACATCGGCGAAACGCCTGTTCAGCGCCAGGTCGGTGACCTGGGTCCAGTGCAGGTCGAGCGCCATGAGCATCGGCACCGCGCGTTCGGGGTTGTCCGCGAGCGTGGCGATTTCAGCCTCGAACGGCGAGATCGTCGCGGCCAGAATGGCGAGGTCGGCGTCCTGGCGCCGCTTGAGGCCAGGGGTCGAGTCGAGCGAGAGCGTCGAGCCCTTCATCACGTTGAGCTTCGACTGCAGCACCTCGTAGCGCAGCCGCACCTTGTCGAGATCGCGGTCGATGCCGTCCGCGAACATCAGCAACTGGCTCTCGAAGCGCGCGTAGGCGATCTGGAGCTGCGCGGCGTCCCAGTACAGGCCGTCGTAATTGCCCGTGATGCGCTGCACGACCTGCGGATTGAGCAGGTTCGCATAGAGCAGATAGCCGACCGCCACCACGGGCGGCGCGAGCGCCGCCATCCAGATGATCGCCTGCAGCAGACGTCGTAAGGGACGTTGTATCACCCGCTACTCACCGCTTGATCGTCATCGACTTGATCTGCCACGCGAACTTCGAGTCGCCGGCCGCACCGTCGAGCTCGAGTGGATGCTGGTCGCGCGGATAGATCAGGAACAACGGGCCGAAATTGCTTACCTTCAGGCGCTGGCCGTTCATCTCATAGGCGACCACCACGCCATAGCGCGCGGCGTCGGCCACGGGCACCACGCAGGTGTAGTCGTCGAGCGTGTGGATCTCGATCTGGCTGCCGTAAGCGCCCACGGCCTTGAGCACGTCCGAAAGCAGCGGGCCAGTGAAGGTCGAGCGCGGCGTCCAGGTCGTGGCCGTCGTGATCGAATGCGCGGGCAGCGCGAGCAGCTGCGCCTCGCTGAAGTGATACGCCGTGTGGGCCGCGTTGTTGGTCACTCGCACCTCGCCATCGACGTCGAGCGAGAGCGAACCCGCAGAACCCGCCGCCTGCGCCGAGGGTGCAAAAAGCGGCGCCGCGAGCGCGAACCCCGCCACGGCGGCCCAGCGCCGCCAGCCTGGCCATCCCATCCAATGCCACATCTTGCCCGAGCCCTTTCGCGCGATGATTCGCGTCGTTGTCGTGTGTCTTCGTGCGGCGCATGCGCCGCTTTTTGCGGCAATGCGCCGCTTTTTCCTGCTGCTTTCCCTCGATTTCCCGCGACCTCCGCCCGCCATGCCAGCAGGCGCTGGTGAGCATAGGCATAATATCGTCAAACATTGCACTGACAATAGCCGTCTTTTTCTCGTACATCGCTATCGGAAACGCGCGTTGAGCATTTGCCGCGCAGTTGCCGATCACGCGCTTCGTCACCCATTTCACCCCATGGATAAACCTGTCGTTCCGCTCACCTACGAACAGCTCGATCACTGGGTCGAGTCGCTGCAACCAGCGCTGGTCGCGGAGGAATTCGACCTCGTGGTCGGCATCTTGCGCGGCGGCGCGCCGCTCGCGCTGATGGTTTCGCACGCAACGGGTGCGGGTGTCGCGTTCCTGCGCTATGACCGCGCCACGCGCGAAGTGCGCTGGGACTCCACGTTGCCGCTGCCCGAACCTGGCTCGAGAGTGCTGCTCTGCGAGGACATCGCGGGGCGCGGCCATACGCTCGTGGACTGCATCGCGTTTCTGAGCGAGCACGGGCTCGTCGTGCGCACGCTCACCGGCGCCTACGACGACCTCAGCCGTTTGCGCCCCGATTATTCGATCGACGCAAGCGGCTATTTCGCACTGTTCCCGTGGGAGCGCCAGGCCTACACCGACCGCTATCGCGCCGACTGGATCCGCGACGGCGAAGGCGAAGGCACGCGCATGGCCGACGACCACGAGTACGCCGTCTACGCCATCGATCTCGACGGTGTCCTGCTGCCCGACATCCCGGTTGCACGCTACGACGAAGACCTCGTCGCCGCGCTCGCCGAGCGCGATGAGCTGGTGCCGTTCGAGCGCCTGCCGGGCATCGACATCAAACGCACGCGCGCGATCATCACGGGGCGTCCGGAGATCGACCGCGAGCGTACGCTCGCCTGGCTCGAACGCCACGGCTTCGGGCACCTCGAACTGATCATGCGCACGCCGGACGAACACGACGACACGGCCGCGGCCGTGGCTGCGCACAAGGCCGCGGCGGCCATCCGCAGCGGCGTCACACACTTCATCGAGAGCGATCCGGTGCAGGCCATCCTGATCGCCCAGAGCGCGCCGCTCCTGCGCGTGATCTGGTGGAACGCCCAGGCGCGCACGGGCACGCTGATCGGCGCCTCGGCCTGGAGCTGAGCGAAAAAGCGCTCAGACGCCGCCGCGCCGGCCCTCGATGAACCGCGCGGCGCGCGGCGACGCCACCACGATGAGCTTCATGGCCGCGCGCGTCGCGCCGACAAAGAGTTTGCGCGCGGCGCGCTCGTCGAATGACTCGAAGTCCACCTCGGTCAGGATCACGCACGACGCGGACTGGCCCTTGAAGCGGTAGATCGAATCGAGCTGCAGGTCGCCCTCGCGGTACTGCGGATTGCCGAACAGGTCGTATTGGCCTGTGAAACTGCGCAGCCGGTGCGGACCGAGCTGATCGAGCGCCGTGAACAGCGAATGCTCGCGCCCGCGATAGGAAAGCACGACGATGTCCTGCTTGCGAAAGCCGAGCGAAAGCGCCTGTGTAATCGCGCGTTTGGTCGCCAGAACCGCCCCGGGTTCTGCGCCGGGTTCGGATTCATGCTCGTCCCAGCTCGCCACCGTCACGTCGGAGCCGTCGAACGGACTCCCCGCCGCGAGCTGCGCGATGGCGGGCACGGTCGGTCCCGCGACGTCGCGCAGGAACGCGAGGATGTCGCGCGGGCTGCGGTAGTTCGTGTTCTCGCGCAGCACGGTCCAGCCCGCCAGCGCGAGCGGCTCGCGCACGTACAGGTTCTGCAGCGGATCTTCGAGCCACCACCATGCAGCGTCCGGCCGCAACAGGCGTTCGAGTGCGCCCACCCACGGCTGCTGGAAATCCTGCCCTTCGTCGACGATCAGCACATCGAACTGCCAGCGTTCGGCAACCGGCATCTCGCCGAAGCGCCGCACGAGGTCGTCGAACGCGCCGGGGCTCTCGAAGTCGGGCACGTGGCCGCCGTCACGCGCGACCCAGTCGCACAGCTGGTGATAGGTCGCCACCTTCGCCTCAGGCGGCGCGAGCTGCGCGATGTGGTCAGCGAGCGGCCGGTTGAAGCACACGTAGAGCGGGCGCGCGCCGCGCGCCACCGCGTCCTTCATGACCTGCACGGCCAGTTGCGTCTTGCCCGAGCCCGCCGTGCCGATCACGCGCAGCCGGAACGGGGCGAATTCGAGCCGCCGCGCCCACGTGGCGAGGCCGCCCGCGAGCCGCGTGACGAGCGTGCCCGCCGCGCCGAGCAGCGCGCTGGTGTCGGGCGTGAGCGAAAGTTCGTCGGCGAGAAAGTGATGGATCTTGGCGGCGCACGGCAGGCGCGGCTCGTCGGCGGGCATGGCCTCGAGCACGATGGCGGCCAGTTGCGCCTTGCGCGTGGCGTCGACGATGCGCGCCGGGTTCACGCCCGCGATGGCGGGCTCGCGCACCACGTGGTCCGGGCAGTAGAACAGCTCTTCGAGCACGTAGGTGCCCGCGCCGAAAGACGCCGTAAAGCGCCGGTGCAGCCCTTCGACCGTGCGCGCCAGCGCGATCGCCACGTTGCGCTCGGTTTGCATGTAGGCCTTGACGAGCCCGCCCGGCGTTTCGCGCAAAAAGCCCGTTTTCTGCTCGACGATCATCACGCGCCCGGCCGGGCTGACGATCACGAAATCGGCCTCGCCGAAGACCGAAAAGCCTTCGGAGAGTCGCGTCCAGTGCACGCCGTGATAGACGGTGTAGCCGTTCGGCAAACCGCGTGCGAGCGCGGCGAGCGTTTCACGCTCGCGCGCGGCGGCGCCGGTGGCCTCCAGATGCTGCCAGTCGTCGGGGACAATGCGGGCCATAGGCGGGTCTCGGACGTGAGTTGGGGGTCGAGGCGGGACGGCCGCGCAGGAAAGCGAGGGAGCGGCGCCGCACGAATCGGGCGCGACGGCGGAACTCCCGGCGCCGCGCAGCGCCTATTCTACGAAATGCCGGGCTGCGCAAAAAACCGCGCGAGAATCGTGTATCGTGGCGGCCTGCGCCAGGCTTGACCCTTTTTCCCCTTGCAAGGAGTACGCGCCAGATGATTACGATCTGGGGACGCGCCAATTCGGTGAATGTCCAGAAAGTCCTGTGGTGTTGCGATGAACTCGTGCTGCCGTTCCAGCGCATCGACGCGGGCGGCCCGTTCGGCCATCTCAACGAGCCTTCCTATCTCGCCATGAATCCGAACGGCAAGGTCCCGACGATCACCGACGGCACGTTCGTGCTGTGGGAGTCGAACGCGATCCTGCGGTATCTGGCGATGGAGTATGGCCCCTCGAGCCTGCTCTACCCGACCGACCCGAAGGTGCGCGCCGCGATCGAGCGCTGGCTCGACTGGTCGATCGGCACGCTCGCGCCCGCCGAGCGCCCGGTGTTCCTCGCGCTCGTGCGCACGCCGTCCGAAAAGCGCGACACGGCGAAGCTCGCGGCCGACTTCGATCAGCTGACCCCGCTTTGGCGGCTGCTCGACCACCATCTGCAAGGCCGCTTCTTCATGGAAAACGAGCGCTTCTCGCTCGCCGACATCGTGCTCGGCGCGTACGCGCGGCGCTGGTTCGGGCTCGAAGGCGTGGAGCGCGAGCCGCTGCCGAATATCGAGCGCTGGTATCAGCGCATCGCGCAGCGCCAGGGCTTCCGCAAGTACATCGATCTGCCGCTCACCTGAGCCGTCGCTCCATGGCGGCGCGGGCGGGCCGGCGGCGCGCCCCGTATAATCGCGAGCATGAAGACAGCAAAACCGTCCCTGGACGCCCCGGCCGTGCACAGCGACACGCACGGCGAGGCGCACGACCACGCGCACGATCACGGCCACGCCCACTCGCACGACCGCGTAGAGGGCGCTTCGGTCGAGTCCGCGCTCGCGATGGCCGAGGCCTATTGCCGCGAGCGCGGCGAAAAGCTCACGCCGATCCGCCGCAAGGTGCTCGAGTTGCTGCTCGCCTCGGGACGCGCGACCAAGGCGTATTCCCTGCTCGACGAAATGCGCCAGATCCATCCGGGTTCGGCGCCGCCCACGGTTTACCGGGCGCTCGACTTCCTGCTGTCGGCGGGGCTCATCCACCGCATCGAGTCGATCAACGCGTTCGCTGTGTGCCACGACCTCACGCAGTGTCAGCACGGCATTCTCGTGGTGTGCCAGCAGTGCGGCAACGTCACCGAGTTGCACGAGCCCAAGCTGCGCCAGGCGTTGGTCGCGCAGATCGAGGCCGCGGGCTACCGGCTCGCCGGCGACGGCATCGAGCTCAAGGGTCTCTGCGCGCAATGCCAGGAGAGTCAGGCCAACCCGGCCGACAAGGCCGCACACCCGGGCGCCCCTGCCGCGCCCCAAGCCGCCGCGCAGTCCTCGTCCGCTAGCTGAGCGTTTTCGCCCGCCGTTCGGCGCGGGCAATAGATCGGCCGCGCCGCATGTCGCGGCGCTTCAGTCCATCAGCACCCGCACCTTTGCCGCCGCGCTACGCGCGCGGCGTCACAGCGACTGGCGCGCGTCGATCGCGTCGCTCAGCAGCGTCACCAGTTCTTCCGGCCGGGCCGGCTTGGTCATGAAGTGCTGGAAGCCTTCGCCGATGCTGCGCAAACGCCAGCTTTCGTCGGTATGGCCCGTGAGCGCGACTGCGACGGTCGGTGCGTGATCGCCGCGAATTTCGTAGTCGCGCAGACGCTGGATCAGGTAGAAGCCGTCCATGGCCGGCAGGTCGAGATCGCAGACCACGGCGTCGGGGTGCAGGCTCAGGGCCGCTTCGACGCCCGTTTCAGCGTCTTCGACCGCCACGACATGCGCACCCTCCGCCTCGAGCAGCGAAGTCAGTGACGCCCGGCTGTGCGGGTCGTCTTCGACGAGGACGATGGTCGTCCGGTCGAGCTTGTGTACTGCGTTCATTGTGTTTGCTTACATGCCTTTGTATCTGTCAGGCCGAGTGCCGCGTGGCGACGAGCCCGGTGTCACGCCGGGCGTACGACAACGCGGGCCGTCCTGATAAAGCAATCTTAATGCCGTCCGGTTCCTGCGTGCTGCGAGTGCGCCCATCCGCGCCGCGCACGATAGCCGCATCACAAGACAGCCCGATGACGGCCGCGCTCACGCCTTGCCGCCCTGTTTTGCGTCCTGCTTCGAACCTTGTCGCGAAGCGGTGAGCCCCTTGGCTCTGCCGGTTTGCGCATAGGCTTCGAGTGCACGCTGGCGCGCCAGTTCGTGCTCGACGACAGGTTCTGGATAATTTTTGCCGAGGCGCACGCCCGCCGCCTCGAGTTGCTGCGCGCCGGCCTTCCAGGGCTGGTGCACGAGCGCGTCGGGCAGGCCCGCCAGCTCCGGCACCCAGTGCCGCACATAAGCGCCGCGCGGGTCGAACTTCTGGCCCTGCAGCACCGGATTGAAGATGCGGAAGTACGGCGCGGCATCCACGCCCGAGCCCGCCACCCACTGCCAGTTGGCCGGGTTGCTGGCCGGGTCGGCGTCGACGAGCGTGTCCCAGAACCAGGACTCGCCCGCGCGCCAGTCGATCAGCAAATGCTTGCTCAGGAACGACGCCGCGACCATGCGCACGCGGTTGTGCATCCAGCCCGTGTGCCAAAGCTCGCGCATGCCGGCATCGACGAGCGGGTAGCCGGTCAGCCCGCGCTGCCACGCTTTCAGGCCAGCCGTGTCCTTGCGCCACGGCATGGCGTCGAAAGCGGGACGCAGGTTGCGCGTTGCCAGATCGGCGTAGTGAAAGCGCTGGTAGTGACAGAACTCCCGCCAGCCCAGCTCGCTCGCGAACTTTTCGGCGCTCGCGGCGCGGCGCGCCGATCCACGTCCGTGCGCGTGCTGCGCCGCCCCGAGCGCCGCCCAGACCTGGCGCGGCGAAATTGCGCCGACGGCGAGATACGGGGAGAGGCGGCTCGTGGCGGCGTCGCCGGGTTCGTCGCGCTCGCCGGCGTAGGCGTCGAGGTCGGTGGCGAGGAACGCGCGCAGACGCTCCAGCGCGGCTTCCTCACCCGCTGGCCAGGCCTCGCGCAAGCCGCCCGACCAGTCGGGCGCGCGTGGTGCGAGGCCGAGTGCGTCAAGTTTCGATGCGCGCTGGGTAAGACGTGCTGGCAGCGATTGAAAAATCATCCGTTCGGGCTCGCCTTCCGGCGGCGGCGGATCGCCCATGCGCAGGCAGGCGCGCCAGTAGGCGCTAAAGACTCGGAACGGCTCGCCGGACTGATTGAGCACCGTCCACGGCTCGTTAAGGAGCTGGGCGCTGAAGCTCTCGACGCTGACGCCGCGCTCGCGCAGCGAAGCTTTGAGGGCGCGATCGACCTCGCGTTGCGCCGCGCCGTAGCGGCGGTTCCAGTACACAGCTTGCGCGCCGGTTTCCGTAACGAGGGCGTCCAGAGTAGCCGCCTCGTCGCCCTGCAAGAGCAGCAGGCGGCCGCCGCGGGCAGCCAGCGCCGCTTCGAGCGAGCGCAGCGACGCATGACGCCACCAGCGCGCCGCACCGCCCTCCGGCCGCTCGCCCGAGGCGTGCGGATCGTGGATCCAGACACAGATCAGCGGGAGGCCGCTCGCCGTGGCCTGCGCCAGCGCGGGCTGGTCGGCAAGCCGGAGATCGTCGCGAAACCAGACGATGGCGGGCGCTTGATTGGCACTAACGCGGGAAGAAACGGAAGAAGAAGGCAGACCGGACCTCGACCGGGAAACATTCGCACGGCACTGCGCACGGGCCGTGCCGCAAAGGTCACGGAGCGTACCACGGCGCACGGCGGCGATTAATCCGTATCAATGCCCGTATCGGCGCGTACGTCGACGCGACGAGGCCCCACGCCCTCGGTAATGAGCGCGACCGCATGGCGCGCGATCGCCTCGACACCCACGTGAGGCTGCTGCGCGTCGCCGCGCCACATCTGGCTGGTGGCGAGCGGCAGCAGCGTGAGGCCCATCAGCGACTGGAACAGCAGCGAAGGCTCCAGCGCCGCGTTGAGCCGGCCCTCGCGCTGCCAGCGCGCAATTGCCGTGTGGGCCGTTTCCTGGTGCTCGCGGCCGAGGCGCTCGAGCATGCGCTGGCGCAGCACGCCGCCCTCGCTGATGACGTCGCGCACCCACAGCGGCGGAAACCAGGGATTGCGCTGCCCCAACGCCACGAAGCGCTGCGCGAGCGCGGTGAGCGCCGCCACGGGATCGTCGGGATGCTCCGCGAAGATGTCGCCAAGCGCCTCGCGCAGCGGCACGAAACGCTCGTCGATCAGCACGTCGATCAGTTGATCGCGCGTCTTGAAGTAGTAGTGGACCATCGCGGGCGTCACGCCTGCCTCGCGGGCGATGGCGGCAAGCGACGTGTCGAGAATGCCCTGGCGCGCAAACAATGCAAGCGCCGCGTCGATCAGACGCGCGCGCTGCTCCGCCCCGCCCACGCCGCCACTCGGCCGGCCGGGACGGCGGGCGGCGGGCCGGCCTGATGTGCCGCCTGCGCTGTCGAGGGTGGGTTCTGGCACTTTCATGGATGTTTTATCGGGTAACGAATTGAATTTTGACCAACTGGAACAATTGTCCTAATATTAACCTCCGAATTAATTAATTTCAAGGCAGATGGACACGATGGAACCCAGCACGAACCACCCTGTTCCCGCTACGGCGGGGGCTGGCGCTCACGCGAAAGCGGCGGCGCTGGCGTCGGGCCCGGCGGCTGCCGATACCGGCGGTCACCCGCGGGAAGGCCACCCGCCGATCCGGCTGCTGTTTCCGGCGCTCCTGCTCGTCATGCTGCTGGCCGCGCTCGACCAGACCATCGTTTCGACGGCGCTGCCCACCATCGTCGGCGAGCTGGGCGGGCTCGACCGGCTCTCGTGGGTCGTCACGGCCTACCTGCTCACCTCGACGATCGTCGTGCCGCTCTACGGCAAGTTCGGCGACCTGTTCGGGCGCAAGATCGTGCTGCAGGCCGCCATCGTGATCTTCCTGATCGGTTCGGCGCTTTGCGGCGTGGCGCAGAACATGGAACAGCTCATCGTGCTGCGCGCCCTCCAGGGGATCGGCGGCGGGGGCCTGATGGTCGTGACGATGGCCGCCATCGGCGACGTGATCCCGCCCGCGCAGCGCGGCAAGTATCAGGGCATGTTCGGCGGCGTGTTCGGCATCGCCACGGTGATCGGGCCGCTGCTCGGCGGCTTTCTCGTCGAGCATCTGTCGTGGCGCTGGATTTTCTACATCAACCTGCCGCTCGGCGCGATCGCGCTCGTCGTGATCGGCGCGGTGTTCAAGCCGCGCGCCGCACACGTGAAGCACGTGATCGACTACATGGGCGCGGGCTGGCTCGCCGCCGCCCTCACCTGCCTGATCCTCTTCACGAGCGAGGGCGGCTCGCTGCTGCCGTGGACTTCGCCCACGCTCTGGCTCACGCTGCTGCTTGGCATCGTCGCCGTGGCGGGCTTCATCCACGAGGAAAAGCACGCTGCCGAGCCCATCATCCCGCTCGAACTCTTTCGCGAGCGCACCTTCGTGCTCGCGAGCCTGATCGGCTTCATCGTGGGTGTGTCGCTGTTCGGCTCGGTCACGTTCCTGCCGCTCTATCTGCAGGTGGTGAAGGGCTCGACGCCCTCGCAGGCCGGCATGCAGATGCTGCCGATGATGGGCGGCGTGCTCGTGATGTCGATCATCACGGGCCGCATCATCAGCAAGATCGGCAAGTACCGCATGTTCCCGATTGCGGGCACGGCGCTCGTGGCCGTGGCGATGATGCTGCTCGCGCGCCTGCGGATCGACACGCCCATTCACCTCATGTATCTCTACATGGGCCTGCTCGGCTGCGGCCTCGGCATGGTGATGCAGGTGCTGGTCCTCGCCGTGCAGAACGCTGTGGAGTTTCGCCACATGGGCGTGGCCACGTCGGGCGCGACGCTGTTCCGCTCGATTGGCGGCTCGGTGGGAGTGGCCGCGTTCGGCGCCGTGTTCTCGCATGGGCTGAACGCGCGGCTCGAAAAGGTGCTTACCGCCGGCGTGGAACTGCCGCAGCCGCTTACGCCCGACGTGATCCACCATCTGCCGCCCACGCTGCACGCGCAGTATCTCGACGCGTTCGCCGGCGCGCTGCACACGGTTTATCTCTCGGCTGCGGTCGTGGTGGTGTTCTCGTTCGCGCTGTCCTGGCTGCTGCGCGACGTGCCGCTGCGCAAGCAGCATTGAGCGCGTTTCCCTGATTTTTCCCTTCCAGCCAGCGGCTCCCCGCTGGCTTTTTTGTGCCTCGCGAACCGGCATTACATCGACCTGATGGGGCCTGATGGAGCCCGTTCGCACCACCATTACATTTTCCACACATTTAATTACAGTTAGCTAAAATCGCGGGCATCGCGCGCCGGGACCCGGCGGCGCGCGTTCCAACTCTCGCGACGGCCGCATGACGGCCGCTCGCCACAAAACACACAAACCAGGAGAAGACCCGCCCATGGACGTCCAGACCGACCAAACCACGCTATCCGCGCAAGACACGAGGCGACGCGTATTCGCCATCGTCGGCGCCTCGTCGGGCAATCTCGTCGAGTGGTTCGACTTCTATATCTACTCGTTCTGCGCGCTGTATTTCGCGCCCGCGTTCTTCCCGAGCGGCAACACCACCACGCAGTTGCTCAACACCGCCGGCGTGTTCGCCGCGGGCTTCCTCATGCGGCCCATCGGCGGCTGGCTGTTCGGCCGCATCGCCGACCGCCACGGCCGCCGCACCGCGATGATGATCTCAGTGCTCATGATGTGCGGCGGCTCGCTCGTGATCGCCATGCTGCCCACCTACGCGCAGATCGGCGCGTTCGCCCCGTTCCTGCTGCTGCTCGCGCGGCTCTTCCAGGGGCTGTCGGTGGGCGGCGAGTACGGCACGAGCGCGACCTACATGAGCGAGGTCGCGCTCAAGGGCCGGCGCGGCTTCTTCGCGTCGTTCCAGTACGTCACGCTGATCGGCGGCCAGCTCTGCGCGCTGCTCGTGCTCGTGATCCTGCAGCAAACGCTTTCCACCGAAGAACTGAAGGCCTGGGGCTGGCGCATTCCGTTCGTGGTCGGCGCATTCGCCGCGCTGATCTCGCTCTATCTGCGCAAATCGCTCGACGAAACCTCGACGAACGAGTCGCGCCACAAACGCGACGCGGGCACGATTCGCGGCGTGTGGCAGCACAAGGGCGCGTTCTTCACGGTGGTGGGCTTCACGGCAGGCGGCTCGCTGATCTTCTACACGTTCACGACCTACATGCAGAAGTACCTCGTGAACACGGCCGGCATGCACGCGAAAACCGCCAGCAGCGTGATGACCTGCGCGCTCTTCGTCTACATGCTGATGCAGCCGGTGTTCGGCGCACTGTCCGACAAGATCGGCCGCCGCACGTCGATGATCCTGTTCGGCGCATTCGCGGTGATCGGCACGGTGCCGCTCATGCACGCGCTCAAGGACGTGTCGAGCCCGGTGGCCGCGTTCGCGCTGATCACGGTGGCGCTGGCGATCGTCAGCTTCTACACGTCGATCAGCGGCCTCATCAAGGCCGAGATGTTCCCGCCCGAAGTGCGCGCGATGGGCGTGGGCCTCTCGTACGCGGTGGCCAACGCGCTGTTCGGCGGCTCGGCCGAATACGTCGCGCTGTGGTTCAAGTCCGTCGGCAGCGAGTCGACGTTCTACTGGTACGTGACCGCGTTGTGCGCGATTTCGCTGATCGTCTCGTGGCGCATGCGCGATCCGTCGAAGGAAGGCTATCTGCGTCACGAACCGTAATGCACGGGCGCGGCCGCTTCATGCAGGCTGCGCCACCCGCTCCATCGCACGCTGCAATGTTTCGTAGACCTTCGGACGATTGCACTGCGAAACATTGAAGCGCAGAAAATCGCCCGCGCTGCGCGACACGCTGAACACGTTGCCCGGCGCGAGCACCACGCCTTCCACCAGCGCCTCGCGCGCGATCTGTGCGGCGTCGAGTCCATCCGGCAATTGCGCCCATACGAATAGTCCCGCCTGCGGACGCGTCCATGCGGTCAGGCCCAGCGCCGCGAGCCGCTGCAGCGTTTCGCCCATGGCGTCGGCGAGCTTCACGCGCAAGCCGTCCAGGTGCCGCCGATAGGTGCCGTCCACGAGCAGGCGATGCACGAGTTCCGCCACCATCTCCCCATTGCCGAACGAGACTGCGAGCTTGAGATCCACGAGCGGCTCGATCCAGTCGGCGCGCGCCGCGATGAAACCGCAGCGCGCCGCCGCCGACATCGTCTTCGAAAAGCTGCCGATCGTCACGACGCGCGCTAGCCCGTCGAAGGCCGCGAGGCGCGGCGCGGGCTCGATCTCGAAGTCGGCGAAGATATCGTCCTCGACGATCAGGAGGTCGTGTTCCTCCGCGAGCTTGAGCAGGCGATGCGCGACGGCGGGCGCGAGCGTCGCGCCAGTGGGGTTGTGGACCGCCGAGTTCGTCACGTAGAGGCGCGGGCGCGATTCGGCCAGCGTGCGCTCGAACGCGGCGAGATCCGGGCCCGTCGGCGTGTACGGCACGCCGACCACGCGCACGCGATGCGCGCGCAGCAGCGCCTGGAAATTGAAGTAGCACGGGTCGTCCACGAGCACGGTGTCGCCCGGCTCCAGCAGAAAGCGGCACAGCAGGTCGAGCGCCTGGGTGCCGCCGTCGGTCAGCACGATCTGCCCGGGCGCCGCCTCCACGCCGTGCTGGCCGAGCCGCCATGCCAGCTGCTGGCGCAGCGCCGGCAGGCCGAGCGGCGAGGCGTAATCGGTGAGCGGCGCGCGCGGGTCGCGTGCGAGGGCGCGCAGTGCGCGCCGCACGGCGTCCTGCGGCAGCCACGAGGCGGGCAGCCAGCCGCAGCCGGGCCGCAGCGCGTCGGCGTCGGTCTGCAGCGACTGGCGCGTGAGCCAGAGCGGATCGATCTCGCGGTCGAGCTGCGGCCCGAGCGCGGCGAGCGCGAGCGGCGGCGCGTGCCCGGCCACGAAAAATCCGGCGCCGCGCCGCGCGACGAGCACGCCTTCGGCGACGAGGCGCTCGTAGGCCTCCACCACCGTCGAGTTCGACACGCCAAGCTGCTCGCTCATCGCCCGGATGGACGGCACGCGCGCGCCCGCAGCCAGCGAGCGCGCGGCAATGCGCTCGCGCAGCGCCTGCATCACCTGCTCGACGCGCGTCATGGGCAGGGCTTGCGCCCTCGCTCTGTCTTTCATCTGTACTGCTCCGTGTTCAATACAGTTTGAACAAATTGTACTGATCTGTAGCTTACCCTCGCGCGGCGCGGCGCGCATCATCGGGGATCGATCTCCGATCTTCCCTCTTGCCCAAGCCCATGCGCAAAACGCTCGATTCCACCACCGACGGCTGGCTCTGCGGCCTCGCAGGCGTCCTCATCTTCAGCGGCTCGCTGCCCGCCACGCGGCTCGCCGTGCTCGGCTTTGCCCCCGTGTTCCTCACCAGCGTGCGCGCGACCATCGCGGGTATCCTCAGCGTGCTGCTGCTTGTTGCGCTGCGCGCGGCGCGGCCCGCGCGCGCCGAGGTCTGGCCGCTCGTCATCGTCGCGCTCGGCGTCGTGGTGGGCTTCCCGCTCCTCACGGCGCTCGCGCTCCAGCACGTGAGTTCGGCGCACGCCATCGTGTTCGTCGGCTTGCTGCCGCTCGCCACGGCCGGGTTCGGCGTGCTGCGTGGGGGCGAGCGTCCGCAGCCGGCCTTCTGGATCTTTTCCGCGGCGGGTAGCGCCGCCGTGGTGGCGTTCGCGCTGCGCCACGGCATCGACGCCTCGCCGCTCGGCGACGCGCTCATGCTCGGCGCGATCGTCGTGTGCGGGCTCGGCTATGCGGAAGGCGCGCGGCTCTCGCGGCGCCTGGGCGGCTGGCAGGTGATCTGCTGGGCGCTCGTGATCTCGCTGCCCCTGATGGCGCCGCTCGCGTGGTGGCTGCGGCCCGCTTCGCTCGCCGCAGTGGGCGCGGCCTCGTGGTGGGGGCTTGCCTATGTGTCGCTCTTCAGCATGCTGATCGGCTTCGTATTCTGGTATCGCGGGCTCGCGCTCGGCGGCATTGCGGGCGTTGGGCAGTTGCAGCTGCTGCAGCCGTTTTTCGGCTTCGTGCTCGCGGCGCTGCTGCTGCACGAGTCTGTGCCGCCCGCGATGATCGCCGTCACCGCCGTGGTGATCGCGTGCGTGGCAGGCGCGCGGCGCTTCGGGCGCGCGAGCGGCGCTTCCGCTGTCGCGAATCGCGCGGGCACGCAGCGCGTCTAGGTCGGGCTTTTTTGGCGCGCTTCAAAAGCGCGCCCGCGCGAGGCATAGTGAGGAACGCAAACCTCCTTCGCGCCTCGCTCCAGCCGATGAATCCACACTCCGACGCGCTCGTGCGCGACGCCACCGCCGACGACTTTCCCGCCATCGCCGCGATCTACGCGCACCACGTGCTGCACGGCACGGCGTCGTTCGAGGAGACGCCACCCTCGCTCGACGAACTCCTGCGCCGCCACGCCGCCGTGCGCGAACACGGCCTGCCCTGGCTCGTCGCCGAGATCGACGGCCGCGTGGCGGGCTACTGCTACGCCACGCCCTACCGGCCGCGGCCGGCGTACCGCTTCACGGTCGAAGACTCGATCTATATCGACGAGGCGTTTCGCGGCCGCGGACTCGGCCACACGCTGCTTGATGCGCTGATCGAGCGCTGCGAGGCAGGCCCGTGGCGGCAGATGATCGCCGTGGTCGCCGACCCGCGCGGCGGCTCGCTCAAGCTGCACGAGCGCCTGGGCTTCGCGCTGACCGGCACGCTGCGCGGCGTAGGCTTCAAGCACGGCGAGTGGCGCGACACCGCGCTCATGCAGCGCACGCTCGGGCCGGGCGCGGATACTCCGCCCAAGGGCTGACGCGCGACGCTCAAACGCATCGCGGCACGCCACGCGCGCGCCGCAAGCGAAACGCCGCTCGTACAATACGTCCTTTCGCAACGGAGCCAGACCCAAGGCTCCGCAGACAAGGACTGATTCGCCATGCAACCCCTCCTCGAACACCTGAACCCGGCCAACTGGGGCTTCCTGTGGGACGCGCTCTCCGCGCTCGCGCTGCGCCTGTGCGCGGCAGCGGCAATCCTCTGGTTCGGCTGGTGGTTCTCCCGGCGCGTAGCCAACTGGATCGCGCGGCGCGGCGGCGGCATCGACCCCACGCTGCGCCCCATCGTGCGCGACACCGCCGTATGGGGCGTGCGCCTCGTCGCCGTCATCGGCGCGCTCTCGCAAATCGGCATCCAGACCGCCAGCATCGTCGCAGTGCTCGGTGCGGCCGGTCTCGCGATCGGTCTCGCGCTGCAGGGCACGCTGCAGAACATCGCGGCCGGCATCATGCTGTTGCTGCTGCGGCCGTTCAAGGTGGGCGACTATATCGACGGCGGCGGGGGGAGCGTCGCGGGCACCGTGGAGGCCGTGAACCTCTTCACCACGCGCCTCACGAAACCCGACGGCATCTGCGAATACGTGCCGAACGGCGCGCTATGGAGCAATTCGATCCGCAATTTCAGCCGCAATCCCACGCGCCGGCTCGACCTCGAAGTGGAAGTGTCGGTGCGCGACGACGTGAATCGCGCCATCGACGCGTTGCGCACGCTCGCCGCCGCCGACCCGCGCGTGCTGGCCTCGCCCGCGCCCCAAGTGATGGTGACGCGCTTCGACGACAGCACCGCCGTGCTCAACATTCGTGTGTGGTCGAACATCGACACCTTCTGGGACATGCGCTGGGAGCTTTCGCGCAAGGTGCGCCAGGCGCTCAATGACGCGCAGTGCTCGCTGCCCCTGCGCACGCGCGAGCTGCACATCGTGCAGACGCAACCGGCGGAACCCGAGCACCCGACGCAATCGACGCAATCGACGCAATCGACGCAACAAGCGCAGCAATGAACGCGTACGCGCGCCGCCTGCGCGGCTACGCCAGAGGGCTCGTGCCGCACGGCTACCTGGCCTTGCTGCTGGTGATCGACGGCCTGCTGCTGGTGCGCCCGGTCGCGCAGAAAGCGCTCGAACACGCGCGCGGCAACTGGTTCGACGACTGGATCACGCTCATCAACGCGTTCGGCGTACTCGCGCTGCCCCAGGCGCTCGTTGCGACCGGACTCACGATGATGTCGTTCGGCATCGCGCTGCGGGCGCGCGTGGCGTGGGTGCTTTCACTGGTGCTGCTCGCCGGCGCAGCCAGCATCTGCCTGTGGGGCGACTATCGCAGCCACGCGCTCGCCGGCTTCTCGCTCGCACTCGCCTGCGCGCTGATCTACTACTGGCGCCACTTCGATCGCGCGAGCGTCGCCGTGGGCTCGTTGTTCGCATTCCTGAGCATTGGCTCGTTGGTCGTCTATGCGGTGTTCGGCTCGCTATACCTCGGCGACGACTTTGCGCCGCCGATTCGCAATCTCGTCACGGCGTTCTATTTCTCGATCGTGTCGATGTCCACGGTCGGCTACGGTGATATCGTGCCGCGCACGGACACCGCCCGGCTTTTCACGGCTTCGATCATCGTGCTCGGCATCACCGTGTTCGCGACTTCGATCAGCGCCGTGATCGGGCCCGTGATCGGCGGCCATTTGAAACGCATCGTGAAAGGAGGCATTTCCAACGTGACCCGCAAGAACCACTATCTGATCGTCGGCGCGTCGCCGCTCGCGCATAGCGTGTACGCGGGGCTCCTCAAGCGCGGCTACACGGCGACCGTGATCGTCGCGCCGAATACGCCGCACAACTATCCGCCAGAGGCCGATCTCATCGTCGGCGATGCGAGCGACACCGCCACGCTGCACAACGCGGGCGCCGAAACCGCGCTCGCCGCGCTCGCGCTGCGCTCGGACGACGCCGAGAACGCCTTCGTGATTCTCGCGATCAAGGAGATCGCGCCGAAGGTGCGCACCGTGGCGCTCGTCAACGACAGCCGCAACGTGCAGCGGCTGCGCCTGTTGCAGCCGGACATGGTGTTTTCGCCGCAACTGCTCGCGGGCGAACTGCTCGCGCGCACGCTCAACAACGAAACCATCGACAACACGCTGGTCGAACAGTTGCTGTTCGGCAAGAGCGCGGGCGGCGCGGCGTAAGCGTCTGGTCGCCGCCTTCTATCGGTCCGGCAGCGGCAGGCGCCGGAACAGCGTGGGATAGTCGATCACGAGCCCGTCTTCGTCCACGCGCAGGTTCGCCGTGAAGTCGCGAAAGATCCCCTCGTAGCGATACTCGCGGTCGCGCTCGATGCACACATAGGCCTGCTCGACGGGCTTGGGCTCCAGCTCGGGCGCGGCGATGTACGCCACGCGGATCGGCTGGCGCTCGCCGCGCGCGAGGCCCAGACGCCGGATCGGCAGTGTGTTCGTGTACGGCGTCGCGGCGATGTCGATGTCGATGCAGCCGTTGAGCGCTTCCAGTGCGCGCCCCTCGCCGTCGGTCCAGTGGCCCTTGCCGTCGCTGTGGAGCACGAGCGAGCCGCCGCCCATCACGCGAAACGCCGCCCAGCGCACGCGCCAGTGCGCGTCGCACTCGATGGCGTAGCACAGGCCATACGACTTGCCGTAGCGCTCGCCGACGACCACGCTTTCCGCGCGGATCGTGTCGCCTTTTTCGCCAAATTTCGGGCCGCAATGCGCATCGAACGCCAGATGCTCAATGCCCTCGCCCGTCTCGGATGCCCAACGCACTTCACGCATCGTTCGCCTCCCATGCAAAGCTGTCGACCAGAGTTAGTGCTTTAGCACTTACTCTGGTCCCATGCAAAGCCGTCGACCAGAGTTAGTGCTTTAGCACTTACTCTGGTCCCGTGCAGAGCCGTCTCTGGATGACCATCGGAACCGCCTTGCGCATATCGTAACCCGGCGACAAATAGCGACTATCAACCCACGCGCATGCGCGAGGCGGTCTGCATCGCCTATGCTCGCACTCTGGCCGGCCGTGCGCCTCGCACCGGGGCCGCACCTGCCCGTACCCGCACGTTACGCCTTCGCCATGTCCGCCCGATTTTCCGCCGCTGCCGGCGCCACTGCCGATACCGCCGCCGTTGGCGCGCTGTCGCGCAGCCTCGGCCAGATCGTGCTGCAGGCGCATGCGGGAACGGGCGCGTGCCTGCTCGCGGCGCTCGCGCTCACCGACCGGCGGCTGGCTTTCGCCGCCCTGCTCGGCGCCGCGGCGGCCAACGTCTGCGCGGTCGTGGCGGGCCACGCAGAAGCGGCGATCCGCGACGGCCTCGCCGGCTACAACGGTGCGCTCGCCGCGCTCGCGGCATTCACCTTCGTCGGCGATGCGGGCACGGCGGCGGCGCTCGCGCTGATCGCGGGCGGTGCGAGCGCGTGGCTCGCCGGGCCGCTGAACCGCCGCCTCGCGCGCGCCCGGCTCGGCCTGTACTCCGTGCCCTGCCTCATCGCGACCTGGATCTGGCTGCCGCTGCACCCCGGCAGCGCTCCCGTCGCCAGCGCAATCGCCGCAGCACCGCTGGCCCCACACGGCACCCCGCTCGCAGCCGCCGCACACGCCGCCGCCGGTGTGTTGAGCGGCCTCGCGCAAACCACCTTTGCATCGGGCGCGGTGGCAGGCCTATGCGTGCTCGCGGGCCTCGCCTGGTCGTCGCGGCGCGCAGCCGCCTACGCGCTCGGCGGCGCGGCGCTCGCGAGCGCGCTCGAACTCGCGTGCGGCGCGAGCCCGGACGCGTTCACCGCGGGCCTCGCCGGCTTCAACGGCGCGCTGGCCGCGCTCGCGGTCTGCGCCCTCGGCACACGCGCCACGATCTGTGCGACCATGCTCGCCGCGGCCCTGCATCTGGCCGCCGTGCGCTGCGGATTGCCTGCGCTGACCGCACCGTTTGTGCTAGCAAGCTGGAGCGTGCACGCGGCGGCGCGGCGCCTGCGCGCGCGAACTGCGTCTTCCACGCCGTCTGAAGAGTCCATCGTCCGCTGAAGGAATCGCCATGTCTTTCGCCCATCGCCCGACGAGCACCTGCGCCGAGACCGCGCCGCGCTCCGCCGCGGAGCAGCAACTGCGCGTCGATCTCGCCGCCGCTTACCGCCTCATCGCACTCAACGGCTGGGACGACCTCATCTACACGCACGTCTCCGCCGCCGTACCCGGCGAGTCGGGCCGCTTCCTCATCAATCCGTTCGGCCTCGCCTTCGACGAAGTGCGCGCCTCGAACCTCGTGAAGATCGACACCGAAGGCCGTATCGTCGGCGCAAGCGAGCATCCCGTGAACGCCACCGGCTTCGCGCTGCACGCGGCTGTCCATCTCGCGCGGCCCGACGCCGTGTGCGTGATGCATCTGCACAATACGGCGGGCATCGCCGTGTCGATCCAGCGCGACGGCCTCCTGCCCGCCTCGCAGCACGCACTGCGCTTTTACGGCCAGCTCGCGTGGCACGACTACGAAGGCCTCGCGTTCACGCCCGCCGAAGGCACGCGCCTCACGGCAAGCCTCGGCGCGCACCCGGCCATGCTGCTGCGCAATCACGGCACGCTCACCACCGGCCGCACGGTGGCCGAAGCTTATGTGCTGATGGCGACGCTCATCAAGGCCTGCGAAATCCAGTTGCAGGCGCAGGCCGGCGGCGTGCCGCTCGTCGTGCCGCCGCCCGAGGTGGCCGAACACACGGCCGAGCAGTTGCGCGACGGCGGCGCGATCGAAGGCGTGCTCGAATGGCCGGCGCTGCTGCGCAAGCTCGATCGCATCGATTCGTCATACCGCGACTGATCGCGCCCATTTCATCGCTTCGCTAACTTTTCAAGGAGACTCGCATGCCGACATTCCACATCGAAATGTTCGAAGGCCGCAGCGTCGAACAAAAACGCCAGCTCGCCGCCGCCCTGACCGAGACCACGTGCAAGGTGCTCGGCGTCGAACCGCAATCCGTCGACATCATTTTTCACGACGTGAAGCCGGAAAACTGGGCGACGGCCGGCAAACTGTGGAGCGATCCACGCTAAAGCCGCCATTTCCATCGCATTCCTGATCTTTTTCGCCTGGCGTCGCACGCACCGCTCGCGCCGCCAGGCGCGCCTGACTTCTCCCCCGCACGAGTCCTGACGCCGCTCTCCGAGGCACATTGCCGCACCCCATGCGGTTGCGCGGTGTATTGACGCAGCGCGACACCCTTCGTACGTCCCCTCCGCAAAACGAGCGTTTAATCTAAATTGATCTGTATCAATGCGTTAGCGCATGTTTTCGTCTCATTGATATTGACGACTGCGACACGCTGGCGCACGTCGCAGTGCAGCAAAACTGCCGCCGTTCCCCTACGCTTACGTCCATTGCACGAGAAGCGCAGCGCCCCCACTGCCTCGCCGTGCGGCGTTTCTTCCGCGCTTTTCCCGGTAAGCAAGCAACAGGCACGCACATGCACACGTCACTATCCGCCTTCGACCTGGCCCGGCTGCAGTTCGCCTTCACCGTCTCGTTTCACATTGTCTTTCCGGCGCTCTCCATCGGCCTCGCGAGCTTCATCGCCGTACTCGAAGCCTGCTGGCTCAAAACGCGTCAACCGTTCTACAAGGACCTCTGCCTGTTCTGGTCGAAGGTCTTCGCCGTGGCGTTCGGCATGGGCGTCGTGTCCGGCGTCGTCATGAGCTATGAGTTCGGCACCAACTGGTCGGGCTTTTCGTCGTTCGCGGGCCCCATCACCGGACCGCTGCTGATGTACGAAGTCATGACCGCGTTCTTTCTCGAAGCGGGCTTCCTCGGCATCATGCTGTTCGGCTGGAACCGCGTGAGCCCGCGCGCCCACTTCGGCGCAACGCTGATGGTCGCCATCGGCACGCTCATTTCCACGTTCTGGATCCTCGCCTCGAATAGCTGGATGCAGACGCCGCAAGGCTTCAAGATCGTCGATGGCCACGTCGTGCCGGTGGACTGGTTCAAGATCATCTTCAATCCGTCGTTCCCGTACCGTCTCGCGCACATGGCGATCGCCGCGTTCATCGTGGCCGCGCTCGTGGTGGCCGCGAGCGGCGCGTGGCATCTGCTCAAGGGGCGGCGCGACCCCGCCATCAAGAAGATGTTTTCGATGGCGCTCGGCCTGCTGCTCGTGCTCGCACCGGTGCAAGCCTTCGTGGGCGATGCGCACGGCCTGAATACGCGCGAATATCAGCCCGCCAAGATCGCCGCGATCGAAGGCATCTGGGACACCGAACAAGGCGGCACCGCGCTCAATCTGTTCGGCATTCCCGACATGCAGGCCGAGACGACGCGCTACGCCGTTTCCATTCCGCACCTGGGCAGCCTGATCCTCACGCATAGCTGGGACGGCGAGATCAAGGGCCTCAAGTCCTTCCCCGCCGACGAGCGGCCCAATTCGCCGCTGCTGTTCTGGAGCTTCCGCGTCATGGTCGGCTTAGGGCTCCTGATGATTCTGCTCGGCGTGACCGGCTGGGTGCTGCGCCGCCGCGGCACGCTCTACGAATCGCGCGGTTTCCAGCGCTTCGTGCTCGCCATGGGACCGACGGGCTTCATCACGCTGCTCGCGGGCTGGGTCACGACCGAGGCCGGCCGTCAGCCCTGGGTGGTCTACGGCGTGATGCGCACGGCGCAAGCGGTGTCGCCGCTCACGGCGCAACAGGTGGGCGTTTCGCTGATGGCGTTCGTGGCGGTGTACTGCCTCGTGTTCGGCACGGGCATCTACTACCTGCTCAAGCTTCTGCGCAAAGGTCCTGCGCTGCCCGAGACCAAACCACATGCGCCCCGCGAGCCACGTGAACCGCGCGTGGCCCATCCTGCGCTCGCTGTGGGTCAGACCGCGCGCCGCCCCATGTCCGCCGCCGATCAGCTGATCGACGCCTGAGGCTCCCCGCATTCATCGTTACGAGGCTAGCAAGCAAATGGATGTCACCGTCATCTGGGCCGCGATCATCGCGCTCGGCCTTCTCCTCTACGTGGTGCTGGACGGCTTCGATCTCGGCATCGGCATCGTGTTTCCGCTCTTTCCCGACGAGGATGAGCGCGATCTCATGATGAACACGGTCGCCCCGGTGTGGGACGGCAACGAGACCTGGCTCGTGCTCGGCGGCGCGGGACTCTTCGCCGTGTTCCCCGTGGTGTACGCGACCGTGCTTTCCGCGCTCTACCTGCCGCTCGTGTTCATGCTCGCGTGCCTGATCTTCCGCGGCGTGTCGTTCGAGATCCGCGCCAAGGCCAATCGCACCAAGCACTTGTGGGACCTCGCGTTCATCGGCGGCTCGACGGGCGCGGCGTTTTTCCAGGGCATCGCGCTCGGCGCATTCCTGCAAGGCATTCCGATGGACGGCGGCCAGTTCGCCGGCGATGCCTTCGGCTGGCTCACGCCCTTCAGCCTGCTTTCGGGTTTCGGGCTTGTCGCGACCTATGCGTTGCTCGGCTGCTGCTGGCTCGTCGCGAAGACCGAGGGCGACCTGCAGCGCCGCCTGCGCAAGCTAGTCTGGCCGCTCACGGTGATGCTGCTCGGCTTCATCGCGCTCGTGAGCCTGTGGACGCCGCTGCAGGACCCGGCCATCGCCGAACGCTGGTTCCGTTCGGGCCTCTTCTGGCGTCTCGCGCCGGTGCCGCTGCTCGTGCTCGCCTGCGCCGCGTGGATGCGCTGGGCCGTGCATGCGCGCCATCACAAGACGCCCTTCATCGCGGCCATCGGGCTCGTGCTGCTCGGCTATGCGGGCCTGCTCGTGAGCCTGTGGCCCTACGCGATTCCGCAGGGCCTCACGCTGTGGGAAGCGGCGGCGCCGCGCGAGAGCCAGATGTTCACGCTCGCGGGCGCAGCGTTCATTCTGCCGGTCATCCTTGCGTACACGATGCTCGGTTACTGGGTCTTTAGAGGCAAGGTGCGTCATGGCGACACCCATCACTACCACTAACACGGCGCGCCGGGCGCTGCCCGGCTGGCTGTGGTTCGCACTCCTCTGGTGTGCGGGCGTGGCCGCGGCCGTGTCGCTCGGGTTCGCGTTCAAGGTCTTCATGAACCTCACGCTGTTTGCCGTGAAGTGATTTGCACGAGTGCACTCGATTTGACCACGCCGCGTTAGACTGTAGGCTCCCTGTCACCCGTGCGAAAACTTCATGCAACAGATGACCTTCATGGAATGCGTCAAGCGCGCATGGGCGAGCGCCTGGCAAGCCGCCGTGCAAATGCCGTTTCTCGTCGTGGGGACCTTTGCGATCTACGCGGCGCTCGGCTGGTTCGGGCTCGCCGGGCGGCCCGTGCCGGCCGAAGGCGCGACGCCCTCCGCCGGACTCATTGCGCTCGGCAATCTCGCCTCGCTCCTGAATTCGCTTGTCTACCTCTGGTTCACGCTCAAGATTTCGCGCTTCGTGCTGCTAGGCGAGCGCAGCGCGCCGCTCATGCCGGCCGGAGCCAAGCCGTTCCTGCGCATTTTCGCGGTCGGTCTCATTCTGGCGGTCTCGCTCGGCGCATTCGCGCTCTTGCTGTGGGTCGTGCTGCGCCCGCAATACCAGGGCGGCGCGGCGTTCCTCTTTCTGGTGGTCATTGCGATCTGGATGTTCGTGGCGGTGCGCCTCTCGCTGCTCTTTCCGGCGCTCGCAGTCGGCAGCCGGATCTCCTTCGGCGCCGCATGGCGCGACAGCCGTGGGCACTTCTGGAGCCTCTTTGGCGTCACCTTCGTCGCCGCGCTACCCATTGCCGTATGCGGCCTGCTCGTGCTGATCGGCATGGGCCTCGCGGGCGTCACGCCTGAAACCGTACGGCAGCCGGGCTGGCTCACTGCGCTCGCCATTGGCCAGAGCATCGGCAACATCGTGTTCGCGCTGCTCACCACCACGGCGCTCGCCTGGCTTTATCGCCGTTACGCGCAAGCCCTGACTTCGCCCGCCACGCGCTAATCTCGCACTACCATATGCCCGGCACGAAGCGATAACGCACACGCGTCAGATACTCGCGGTAGCCGGGCAGATTCTCCGCGAGCGTCTGTTCTTCGCGCACCGCGCGATAGCCGATCCCCACGACCATGACGGGCACGCACGCAAGCCCCCACCACGAACCGAGCATGAGCGGCGTGCCGACGAGAAAGAGCAGCGCGAAACCATACATTGGGTGACGCACGTAGGCATACGGGCCGGTGTCGCTGACCGTATGGCCGCGTTCGCTCTGAATCTTCACCACGGGCGCCGCAAAGCGGTTCGCCGCAAAGACGGCGCGCGTCGCATAGATATCGACGAAGATGAAGATGGCGCCGAGCACGCTGAGCCACAGCGGCACGCGCGACCAGCCCATGCGCACGGCGTCGATTCCCATCAGGCACAGCCACGCGCAAAAACCCACGGAAACACACAGCATGAACACGCGGTCCCACGGCTGCTGCGTGCGTTGCGCGAACGGCGCGAGCCGCTCGACGAGGAGGCCCGGATCTTCGCGGCCGAGCCACAGACCGATCCACACGCCGCACAACGCCCACTCGATGAGCCACAGCCACGCCGCCGTCCACGCCAGCGTGCCCGCCGAAACGAATAACAGCAAGCCCATCAATCCGAACCAGACCACGACTTGCACGAATAGCTTCGCCATCAGCGCTTTCGTCATTTTCAGCTCAGTCATGATGCCCTCCTTGCGCGCGGGCGCGGCGTCGCGTCGGACGCCGACTCGCGCCTACTGTTGCGCGCTGTGCGACATCATGCGCGCATATAGCGTGTCGGCGTCGATACGCTGCCCCGCTTCGCCGCGTGCGAGATCGATGCCGAAGCGTTCGCGCAGACACTGCGCGAGTTCCGCTCCACTTGCGATCGTACGCTCCTCGCTCACCTGACCTTGTGCGTCGCGCTCGGTAAAGCGCTCGTTGAACAGGATCGCGCGGCCGCCTTCGCGCGCGATGCACGCCATCAGGCTGAACGTGAAGAACGACTCGGGCGAAGCCGACGTGTACCAGTTCGCTACTTCGTAGTCGACCCACTCCGCGGGCGTCAATTCGAAGCGATAGAGATCGATCCACTTCTCGCCATCGTGCAATTGCAGCTTGCGCTCGTTCGCCGACAACGTCACGAGCCGCGCCGGTTCATGAGGCGTCGGCTGTTCCGCATCTGTCGAAAACGAGAGCGGCGCGCGCAGCGTCGCGGCACCGAAGCCCCCGTCGACGAGCCACGTGTCGCCTTCCGCCTTCACGCGCAGCAGCATATGCGTGCGCGGCGAGTGCGCGTCGGGTTCACGCCCGTACAGCACACGTGCGGCGAGCGGGGTCACCGTAAAGCCCAGTTGCATGAGCACGTGCGCGAGCAGGGTGTTGTGCTCGAAGCAGTATCCGCCGCGGCGCTGCGTCACGATCTTCTCGACGATGTCCGGCAGTTTGATCGACACGCGCCGCCCCGCCAGCGGATCGAGATTCTCGAACGGAATGGCAAGCGGGTGCAGACGATGCAGTTCGCGCAGCACGGCGAGGGTCGCGGCGCGCGGACCGTCGTATCCGATGCGGGCGAAGTACGTGTCGAGATCGAGTTCGTAGCGCGGGGAAATGTCGGTCATGGAGCCAGTTTGTTTCGAAGTTTGAGCGTCGAGCGTGCGTTCACACCTGTGATGATAGGCGACTTCATTCACCTGACTAATTCGTCGAAAATTAACGATCTGTAATGCGCAAACACACAAACGACAGCACTTCGTAAGGATGTCGATGACTCAGCGTAAAACAGTTGAGAATCATTCTCGTTTTTGTTGACGCTCGCATTCACTATTAGTACGATGGCGCCGTCTGGAGATGTCGGGTATTCAGCGGCTTGCGAATAACAAACGCCAACGCGATCAATCAAGCAATCATTTCAATAAGTAAGGAATACGATGGAATCGACCCGAACCGTCCGCGTATCTGCGCTGGCCTGCTCGCGCAGCGCAGCGCCGGGCCGCCCGACGCGTCGGCGAGCACCGGCGTTGCGCGCCATTGCCGTGCTTGCCGCGAGCGCCACTTTCGCGTGCGGAGCCGCCCGCGCACAAAGCAACGCGAACCCCGACGCCGCCCCTGAAGCACCGGAAGCCGATCTCGCCATTCAGGCGCAGCCGTCGAATTTCTGGACCGGCTTCTGGTCGCGCCAGACCATGCTCGGCGACATGGGCGGCCTGCGGCCGTGGCTCGGTAAATACGGTGTCACATTCCAGCTCACGGAGACGAGCGAGTACCTCGCGAACCTGCGCGGCGGTCTCAAGACCGGTGGCGCGTACGACGGCCTCACGACGGCGACGGTCCAGGTCGACACGAGCAAGGCGCTCGGCATTCCGGGCGGCCTCTTCAACGTGAGCGCCCTGCAGATCCACGGCACCAACCTGAGCACGTCGAACCTCGGCACGCTGAACACGGCAAGCGGCATTGAAGCGACGCCGACCACGCGCCTGTGGGAGCTGTGGTACCAGCAATCGTTCTTCAACAAGCGCCTCGACGTGAAGATCGGTCAGCAGAGTCTCGACCAGGAATTCATCGTGAGCCAGTACGGGGCGCTCTTCATCAACACGATGTTCGGCTGGCCGGCCCTGCCTTCGTACGACATGCCCTCGGGCGGCCCCGCTTATCCGCTCGCGGGTCTCGGCGTGCGCGTGCGCGGACAGATCACGCCTTCGTTGACGGCGCTCGCAGGCGTGTTCTCCGGCGACCCGCTCGGCAACGATCCGAACAACCTTAGTGGTACGAACTTCAATCTGCATAACGGCACGTTGTGGATCGGCGAGCTGCAGTACGCCATCAACCAGCCGTCCGAAGGCGAGCTGGTCAGTGCGGACAGTCACGGCCTGCCCGGCACCTACAAGCTTGGCTTCTGGTACAACAAGAACTCATTCGCCGACCAGCGTTTCGACAACACGGGCCTTTCGCTCGCGAATCCGGCTTCGACCGGCATCCCGGCGCAGCACCAGGGCAACTACAGCTTCTATGCGGTGGCCGACCAGATGATCTGGCGTCCCGACCCGGACGAGCCGCGCAGCATCGGCGTGTTCGCGCGCGTGATGGGCGCGCCCGGCGACCGCAATCTCGTGAGCCTCGCGGCCAACCTCGGCATTGTGATGAAGGCGCCGTTCAAGGGCCGCGATAACGACAGCGTCGGCCTTGCCGCCACGTACATCAAGGTCGGCAACAACGTGCACAACCTCGACCTCGACCAGCAGATGTTCACCGGCGGTCCTTACGGCGTGCGCACGCAGGAAACGGCGCTCGAAGCCACCTATCAGTACCAGGTCACGCCGTGGTGGATTCTCCAGGCCGACGCGCAATACACGTTCAATGCGGGCGCCGGCCAGAATCCGCAGGATCGGACCGCGCCGCTGCGCAATACGTTCGTGATCGGCGTGCGGACCAACATCACGTTCTAAGCCTCGCAATCGAAACCATGTCCAACACCAGGTCCTCGCGTTTTTCTTCCGGCGTGCGCGCCGGCCTCGCGAGGCACGGAGATTCAGTATGAAACACGCTACGCGCACGCTCCTGCAATGCACGGTCCACGCGGCCCGCTCCGCGCTCGCGCTTGCCGCCGCTGCGGCGCTCGCCGGTGCGCCGCTCGCCGCTCACGCCGACCCGCAGGGCCTGCTCGAGACCGTCAAGCACCACACCACGCTCATCAACACCGTGCCCGACAACGGCGACCAGAACCCGTATGCGATCTTCGTCGCGCCGGTCTCCTCCGGCACCGTGAAAGAAGGCGACGTGCTGGTCGACAACTTCAACAACGCGGCCAACCTGCAGGGCACCGGCAGCACGATCGTCGACTATCACCCGGACACGAAGCAGATGACGCTGTTCGCGACGATTCCGCGCGATCTCAAGGAATGCCCGGGCGGCGTCGGCCTTTCGACCGCGATGACGATGCTCAAGTCGGGCTGGGTCATCGTGGGCAGCACGCCGAGCAACGACGGCACGACCGGCACCAAGGGCGCTGGCTGCATGATCGTGCTCGACAGCGGCGGCAAGATTGCCAAGGTCATCAGCAGTCCCAACATCAATGACCCGTGGGGCAACATGGCCGTGGTCGACAACGGCGACCACGCCACGCTGTTCGTGAGCAACGCGGGCTTCGGCGTGGGCGGCGCGGACGGCAATCCGCCCGTGTTCAAACAGGCCACGGTGCTGCGCCTCGATCTCGACATCCCGAGCGGCCAGGCACCGGTCCTGAAGAGCGAAACCGTGGTGGCGAGCGGCTTCGGCGCGCAGGCGGACAAGGGCGTGTTCCTCGTCGGCCCGACCGGCCTCGCGCTTTCGGCGGACAACAAGCTGCTCTACGTGTCCGACGCGATCGGCAATCGCATCAACGTGATCGAAGACCCGCTCACGCGCGACACGAGCGCGGGCGTGGGCCGCCAGCTCACCGCCGACGGCCTGCTGCACCGTCCGCTCGCCATGATCGTCACGCCGCAAGGCCACCTGCTCGTGACGAATGCCTTGAACGGCCAGGTCGTCGAGATCGACCCGGCCGCGGCAAAGCAGCTGTACGCGCGCTGGATCGATACCGACAAGGCGCAAACGCCTCCGGGCAACGGCGACCTGTTCGGCATCGCGCTGACCCCGGCAGGCGACGGCTTCTACTACGTGGAAGACGACGTAAACACTCTCGTGCTGGCTAAATAATCATGTCCTCCGACGATACCCCCAACCAACCCTCGCGCCCCGCGCGGCGCGGCTTCCTGAAGGCCGGTGCCGCGCTCGGTGCGAGCCTTGGCGCAGGCGCGGCCACGAGCGGCCTCGCCCAGGCCGCCGAGGCAAAGCACCACGCGATGCCCGCCGACCCGATGCTCGCCGTCGAGCCGTTCTACGGAGAGCACCAGGGCGGCATCGTGACGCCGCAGCAGGCGCACACGTATGTCGCGGCCTTCGACCTCACGACGACCTCGCGCGACGACGTCATCAACCTGCTGCGCAAGTGGACCGAGTCCGCGGCGCGCATGAGCCAGGCGCAGCCGGCGGCCTCGCTGGACGGCACCGGCGACGACCACTCCGCGCCCGACTCCGGCGACGTGCTGGGCCTCGGCCCGGCGGGCCTCACCGTCACCTTCGGCTTCGGCCCCGGCCTCTTCACGTCGCAGGACAAGGACCGCTACGGTCTCGCGCACAAGCGCCCTGCCGCGCTCGTCGACCTGCCGCGCTTCAACGGCGACCAGCTGATCGCGCAGAAGACCGGCGGCGATCTGTTCGTGCAGGCGTGCGCCAACGACGCGCAAGTCGCTTTCCACGCGGTGCGCCAGCTCGCGCGCCAGGGCTACGGAATCCTGACGATGCGCTGGGGCCAGGCGGGCTTCCTCTCGGGCCCGCGCGCGCAAACGCCGCGCAACCTCATGGGCTTCAAGGACGGCACGAACAACCCGCCGACCGCGGACCCGAAGGCGATGAACCAGTTCGTCTGGGCCACCGCCGCCGACGCGCCCTGGATGCAGGGCGGCACCTATACGGTGGTGCGCCGCATCCGCATCACGCTGGAGCACTGGGACCAGATGGAACTGGGCTTCCAGGAGCAGGTGTTCGGCCGACACAAGTACAGCGGCGCGCCTATCGGCCAGAAGAAGGAATTCGACAATGTCGATCTCGACGCGCAAGATAAGGACGGCAATCCGCTGATTCCCGAGAACTCGCACGTGCGTCTGTCGAACCGCGCGTCGAACAACGGCGCGCAGATCCTGCGCCGCTCATACTCGTACAACGACAGCACGGACTTCTACATCGAGCGCTGGCCGCCGTGGCGCCAGGAGACCGAATATGACGCGGGCCTCATCTTCGTCGCCCACCAGGGCGACCCGCGCACGGGCTTCATTCCGATCAACGAGCGCCTCGCGAAGTTCGACATGATGAACCAGTTCACGACGCACGTGGGCAGCGCGATATTCGCATGCCCGCCCGGTGCGAAAGCGGGCTCGTTCATCGGCGCGGAGCTGTTCAGCGCTTGAGATCAATCGATAACAACGGACAACGAAGTAATATGAAAATTTCCATGATGCGTGCGCCGCTGCGCGCCGCCGCCCTCTCGCTCGCGCTTGCCGGCATGCTGCCGCTCGCCGCGCACGCGGCCTCGATCACGCTCTACAACGCCCAGCACGAGCAGGTCGTGAACCAGCTTGCGAAGGACTTCGAGCAGCAGACTGGCATCGACGTGAAGATCCGCAGCGGCGAAGGTCCCGCGCTCGCGGCACAGCTCGTCGCCGAAGGCGAGAAGACGCCCGCCGACGTCTACTTCACGGAGAACTCGCCTGAATTGATGCTGCTGGAAGAAAAAGGCCTGCTCGCCCCCGTGCAGCAAGCGACGCTCGCAACCGTGCCCGCGCGCTTCAGCTCGCCGCAAGGACAATGGGTGGGCGTGACCGCGCGCGAAAACGTGCTCGCGTACAACACGGCCAAGGTGCAGCCCGCGCAATTGCCGAAATCGATTTTCGATCTCGCCAAACCCGAATGGAAGGGCAAGGTCGGCATCGCGCCGAGCGACGCCGACTTCCTGCCGCTCATCGACGCCGTGCTCGCCGTGAAGGGCGAAGCCGCCACGCTCGAATGGCTCAAGGGTCTGAAGACCAACTCGCAGATCTTCGACGACGATGAAGGCGTGGTCGCTGCCGTGAATCGCGGCGCGGTCGCCACCGGCATCATCAACAACTACTATTGGGACCGCCTGCACGCCGAGATCGGCGACAAGAAAACGCAGAGTGCCGTCGCGCATTTCGCCGATGGCGACGTGGGCGCGCTCGTCAATGTTTCGGGTGCCGCCGTGATGAAGTCCGCGCACAATATGGACGGTGCGCAGAAGTTCCTCGCCTACCTCGTGAGCGAGCGCGCGCAGAAGCTGATGGCGCAGGACCACATCAGCTTCGAGTACCCGCTGCGGCCCGGTGTGGCGAGCGATCCCATCAACAAGCCGTTCGACCAGCTGAAGCCGCCCGCGCTGACCATCCAGCAGCTCGGCGACGACAGCCAGGCGGGCAAGCTGCTGCGTCAGGCTGGCCTGCTGTAATCGGCATGGAGTACGAAGCAAGATCGTGAGTGAAGCAGTTACGACGGCGCAAGCCGTGCCCGAGTCTCATCAAGTGGATGTCGCGGGGGGCCCGCCCCCGCGCGCGCGGCGGCGTGCGCCGCGCGCGCTCTTCGCCGCCGCCGCGCTCGGCCCGCTGCTGGTGCTGCTGCCGCTCGCCCTGACGTTCTGGCGCGCGCTGTCCTTTGGTCTGGCCGACGCCGCCGAGCTGATCTTCCGGCCGCTGGTTGGCGAGTTGCTCGTCAACACGCTCTCGATTACCGTTTCGGCCACGCTCGCCTGCGCCGTGCTCGGTACCGCGGTGGCGTGGCTCGTCGAGCGCACCGACGTGCCGGGGCGGCGCGCCTGGGCGCTCCTCGCCGCCGCGCCGCTCGCCATGCCCGCGTTCGTCACGAGCTACGCGTGGGTCTCGCTGAGCCTCGATTTGCAGGACTTTCTCGGCGCATTCATCGTCATCACGACGGCCTACTTCCCGCTCGTCTACCTGCCCGTGGCCGCCGCGTTGCGCGGCCTCGACCCCGCGCTCGAAGAATCGGCGCGCGCGCTCGGCTGCAACCGCTGGGCCGTGTTCGTGCGCGTCGTGCTGCCGCAATTGCGGCCCGCGCTGTTCGGCTCGATGCTGCTCGTCGCGCTTGGCGTGCTCTCCGAATTCGGCGCATTTACGCTGCTGCGCTTTCGCACGTTCACCACCGAAATCTATGCGGAATACCGCACGAGCTTCGATGGCGGCGGCGCCTCGCTGCTGGCCTGCGTGCTGATCCTGCTCTGCCTCGTGTGTCTCGTGCTCGAGTTTCGCGTGCGCGGGCGCGCGCGCTACGAGCGCGTGGATCGCGGCGCACGCCGCGCGAGCGCGCGCCATGCGCTCGGCCGCTGGCGCTGGCCCGTCGCGGCGGGCTTCGTCGCGCTCAATGTGGCGACGCTCGGCGTGCCGCTCGCGATGATCGGCTACTGGCTCACGCAGCCCGGCGCGGCGGCCATCACGCCCGCCGACGTCTCGCCGGAGTTGCTGGTTTCGACCACGTTCGCCTCGCTGCGCCTCGGCCTCACGGCTGCGTTTTTCACCACACTGCTTGCGCTGCCGCTCGCGTATTTGCTTGCGCGCTATCCCGGCCGCGCCGCCACCTTTCTCGAACGCACGGCCTTCATCGCGCAGGGTGTGCCCAGTCTCGTCATCGCGCTTGCCATCGTCTCGCTCGCGGTGCGCGCGCTCGAACCGCTCTACCAGGGCACCACGCTGCTGATTACGGCCTACGCGATCCTCTGTCTGCCCCTTGCGCTCGTGAGCGTGCGCGCGGCGCTCATGCAAGCACAGCAGCGCCTCGAAGATACGGCGCGCGCGCTCGGCCTGGGATGGTTCGCAACACTGCGCCGCGTCGTGCTGCCGCTCGCGGGTCCCGGCCTCGGCGCCGCGGCCTCGATGGTGTTCATCTCGGTGGTCACCGAACTGAACGCCACGCTGCTGCTCGCCCCCATCGGCACGCACACGCTCGCCACGCAGGTCTGGACCGACACCTCGACGCTCGCCTTCGCGGCCGCCGCGCCCTATGCCGCACTGCTCACCGCGCTTTCGCTCGCCGCGTCGGGCCTGCTGTTCGCGTTTGCGGGCCGTTCCGCGCTCGCGGGCCATGCAACGGTCAACATGCCGGTCGATACGATCAACGCGCCGCCCGACGACGCCTGAGCCTCACTTAGCCCCATGAGCACACTTCGCATTTCCGGCCTCCAGAAGGCCTTCGACGGCCACCCGGTCCTGCACGGCATCGACCTTTCCGTGCGCTCGGGTTCGCTCGTCGCGCTGCTCGGACCTTCGGGCAGCGGCAAGACCACGCTGCTGCGCGTGCTGTGCGGCTTCGAGCGCGCCGACGCCGGCACGATCGAGATCGACGGCCGCCGCGTCGCCGGCGACCGGCTGCATCTGCCGACCGAGCAACGTCATATCGGCTACGTACCGCAAGAGGGCGCGCTCTTTCCGCACCTCACGGTCGCCGAGAACATCGTATTCGGGCTGCCGCGTGCGCAGCGGCGCGCGCAGCATCGCGTGGCCGAATTGCTCGAACTCGTCGGTCTTCCGGAATCCTATGCATCGCGCGCGCCGCAACAACTCTCGGGTGGCCAGCAGCAGCGCGTGGCGCTCGCCCGTGCGCTTGCGCCCTCTCCCGGCCTCGTGATGCTCGACGAGCCGTTCTCGTCGCTCGACGCCGCGCTGCGCGTCGAAACGCGCGAAGCCGTGGCGCGCGCGCTCGCCGCCGCCGGCGCGACCGCCGTGCTCGTCACGCACGACCAGGCCGAGGCGCTCTCGCTCGGTCACGAAGTCGCCGTGCTGTGGCGCGGCAAGCTGTTGCAGAGCGGGCCGCCGCAAACGCTGTATCGCCGCCCGGCCACGCGCGAACTCGCGGCCTTCATCGGCGAGGCGGTGCTGCTGCCGGGTACGGTCGCCAACGGGCGAGCGCATTGCGTGCTCGGCGCGCTGCCGATCCAGCAAGACCAGCATGCGCAAGAAGGCGCCGTGGACGTGATGCTGCGCCCCGAGCAGATCGACGTGCTGCCCGACACGGCGCAACGCGACGGCGCGCTGGAAGCCGTGGTGCGCGCCATCACCTTCCAGGGTCAGGACGCCGCGCTCACGCTGCAGCTGATCGATGCGCACGCAACGGTCCGCGCGCGCGTGCCCGGCTATCGCACGCCGCGCGAAGGCGAGCGCGTGCGGCTTGCGGTGGGCGGCGAAGTGAGCGTCTATCCGCGCTGACGCGGCACTGAAAGGTCCTGCACCATCTGCTGCGCGAGGTAGTCGCAAGTCGGCCGGTTCGACTTGACGCTGCGCGCCACCACGATTTCGAGCGGCTCGATCTTCGGCAGGCCCTGCGCCTCGCCGAGGATCGCGAAGCGCGCCGGCACGCTGCAACGCGTGAGCGCGACGATCGCAATGCCTGCCTCCACCGTCGCCGTCAAACCCATCAAACTCGCGCTGCTATACGCGGCGCGGTAGCGGATGTGCGCGGCATCGAGCGCCGCCACGGTATGCGCGCGCGCCACGCTGCCATGCTCGTAGAGCCCCACCGGCAGCGGTGAGATGGCAAGCGGCGCGGGGTCGGTGGCGGACCCCACCCAGACCATCTCCTCGGCCCGCACGAATTCGCCGCGCATCTTGCGGTCGCGCGTGACGAACGCGATGTCGATCTTGTTGTCCGCCAGCATCGGCCCGAGCGCGACGCTCTGCGCGCAGACGATCTCGATCTCCACATGCGGATAGAGGGTAGAAAAGCGCCGCAACACCGGCGAAAGCAGCGACGCCATGTAGTCGTCGGGCGCGCCGAGCACCACGCGCCCCGTCACCTCGGGCCGCACCAGCGCCGCCCACGCCTCCTCCTGCAGATCGAGCGCGCGCCGCGCATATTCGAGCAGCGTGTTGCCCGGGCGCGTGAGCGCGAGATTGCGCGTGTCGCGCGTAAATAGCGTGGAGCCGAGCATCTGTTCGAGCCGCTTGATCTGCATGCTCACGGCCGCCTGCGATCGATGCACGGCCATGGCGGCCCTCGTGAAGCTGCCCGCGTCCGCCACGGCGGCGAAGGTGCGCAGCAAATCGATGTCGAATTCGGGGTTCATACGCGAGGGGGCCGGGTGCCAGCCTATTCATAAGCTGCGTTGATGGAATTCTTCAATTTAATTCGTTTGCTCGCGCCCTGCAACCGGCGAATACTTAAGCTGTCTCCAACCCGCTTTCGATTCCCCAGCTCCGGCCATGCAATCCGAACATCACGGCAACCGCCAGCAAGGCGTCCTCATGCTCGCGGGCGGCGGCCTCCTGATGGGCACGATCGGCGTGTTCGTCGAGGAGGCGCGTCTCGGCGCCCTCACGCTCGTGTTCTTCCGCTGCTTTTTCGGCATGCTCGCGCTCGCCGGGTATTGCGCGTTCAAGGGCTGGCTTTCGCCGCGACAGTTCACGCGCCGCACGCTCACGCTCGCGCTGATTTCAGGCGTGCTGATGGTCACGCAGTGGGTCGCCTTCTTCGACGCGATCCATCGCACGAGCATTGCCGTTTCGACAGTCGTGTTCCATGTGCAGCCGTTCTGGGTCGTGCTGATGGGCGCAGCGCTCTTTCACGAGCGGCTCGGCGCCGACCGGCTGGGCTGGATCGGCATTGCCTTCGTGGGACTCGTGCTCGCTTCCGGCGTACTCGCGGAAACCCACGTGGCCGATCGCACGAGCTACATGATCGGCATTGGCGAGTCGCTGGGCGGCTCGGTGCTCTATGCGAGCGTCACGCTGATCGCCAAGAGCCTGCGCAACTTTCGCCCGCATCTGCTCACGCTTACGCAATGCGTGGTGGGCTCCGTGTGCCTGCCGCTCATCGCGCCGTTTTTCGCGCCGCTCGAACTCGCGCATATTTCCGCCACGCAATGGGGCTGGCTCGTCGGCATGGGCGTGCTGCACACGGGGCTTTCGTACGTGCTGATCTACGGCGCGCTGCCGATGCTGACGACACCCGTGATCGCCGTGCTGCTGTTCGTGTATCCGCTCACCGCGATCGCCGTCGATGCGATCGTCTACGGTCGGGCGCTGAGCGTGCCCCAGCTTGCGGGCATGGTGCTGATCGTGGCGGCGAGCCTCGGGGTCAATCTCGGCTGGCGCCTGTTGCCGCCGAGGCTCGTGAAGGCGCGGCGCTAACCGACGCGCCGCATAGGGGAATCAGGAAGGCAGCGTTTGACCCTTCGTTTCCGGCGCAAACGGAATGATCAGGAGCCCCAGAACGAAGGCTAGCGCCGTGAGCGCCACCGGCACGCCGAGTGTGTGCATACGCAGTACGGCCGCGCCCAGCAGGAAGTTCACGCCCGCACCCACGAAGCGGCCAAATGACGTGCAGAACGCGAACGCCGTAGCGCGCACACGCGTTTCGAACTGTTCAGGCAACCAGAGGCTGAACAGCGCGAAGTTGCCGCCAAAGAAGCCCAGCACGAAGAGCAGCGCGATGAACGGCACGAGTCCGTTCTCCAGGTAGAACGCCCAGCCGAAGCTCGCCGCGATCGTCACGGCCATGCCCGCGAAATAGACGGCGAGCGTCCACTTCCGCCCGATGCGCTCGGCCATGGGCGGCAGTGCGAGGCAACCAAGGATCGTGCCGATCGACAGGATGCCCGTGGCGATAGACGCCGTGCGGATCGCCTCGGCCTTGTTCGCCCCCGCCTTTGTCGCCAGCTGGATCACGGCGGACGGCTCATAAACCGCACCTGCCCACAACCCGATGATCGCGATGGTCAGCAACGCGCACGCCACCACGGTGCGCAGGCGGTAGACGTCGCCGAAGATTTCACGCAGCGGGCGGCCGCGGTGCACATGGCTCGCCTCCGACTTCTGCCACTTGGCCGGTTCCTCCACACGCAGGAGCACGAGAATGGCCACCACCACCGGCACTGCGCCCGTGAGGAACATGGCGCGCCAGCCGAAGTGCACGCCGACCGTGTAATTGAGCGCGGCCGCAATGAAGAAGCCCGCGTAATAGCCGGTCTGCAGATAGCCCGCACCCATCTTGCGGCGGTCTTCGGGCCACGATTCGGCAACGTATGTGCCCGCGAGCGCCCACTCCCCGCCGATGCCCACGCCCGCGAGAAAGCGGTAGATGGCGAGCGACCACACGCTGTGCGCGGTGGCCGAAAGTCCCGTGAAGATCGCAAACATGAAGATGGTGCCGGCCAGCACGCGCGTGCGGCCGAAGCGGTCCGCGAGCGGCCCCCAGATGAACGACAGCCCCCAGCCGACGAGGAAGAGCGCGAACAGGATCGAGCCGGCAAGCCCGATGTTCGCCGCGCTCGCTTCATAGCCCGAGCGCGGCAACAGTTCCGTGAGCGCGGGCGTGAGCACGAGTGCGTAGATGAACGAGTCCATCCCGTCGAGCGTCCAGCCTGCCCAGGCGCCCCAGAAACCGGCGATCTGCGACCGGTTGAGCGGTGTCTTGGCGCGAGTTCGCCGCGCGGACTCGGTGATCGAATTCATGATGCTCCTCTCTCCTTTGATGCCTCGCCAGCCCGCGCGGCCGGATGCGCACGCGCGCCGCGAAACGCGGAAATGCAGGCCGCGACAGTGCCGGCCCCCTTCAGGAACTCCCTGTAAGCCCCCGTTCTTCTTACCCGTCTATAGTGAAACTGGTGTTTCTGTGTTGCGGGTTTTCGAGGCTTTCGCCTTGGTCGTTTTATATATAATATTTGATCTCATGAACGACGCAACGAATGGTTTTCCCCTGGAAGGCGCTGCCGCGCCTCGCACCAGCACCTCGCGCATGATCGCCGACGCCCTGCGCAGCGCGATCGTCGAGGGCAAGCTCGCGCCCAACGCGCCGCTGCGCCAGGACGCGATCGCGCGGCATTTTTCGGTCAGCGCGATCCCCGTGCGCGAGGCGCTGCGCCAGCTCGCGAGCGAAGGCTGGGCGAAGATCGAGGTGAACAAGGGCGCGAGCGTGGCCTCGCTTTCCGCCGACGAAGCGCGCGAAATCTACGAGATCCGCTCCGCGCTCGAAAGCCTCGCGCTCGGCCTTGCCATTCCGAATCACACGAGCGCCACGCTGCGCGAAGTGACCGCGCTGGCCGCCGCCGCGAAGCGCGAGCGCGATCCGTCGCTCTATGTCGCGCGCAACGAGGCCTTTCACATGAACCTCTACGCGCCCGCCGGCCGCCCGCAGCTCATGGAGATGCTCATCACGCTCCATCGCCGCGGCGAACGTTATCTGCGCCTCAAATTCGGCTTCCCCGAATACAAGGGCGAATCCGATAGTGAGCACACCGAAATTCTCGCCGCCGTGAAGCGCGGCGACGTACCCACCGCGCAAAAGCTCGTGGCCGAGCACCTGCTCGGTACGGGCGAACTGATCTACCGTTTCCTGACCGAGCGCGCCGCGCTGCCTGCAGTGCCGCCTTCGGTGCAAACTGCCGCCGCCAAGCCGCGCGCCGCCTCTTCCCGCTCACGGAGCCGAACCGCCGATGAAGCCTCAAGCTAATACGCCAACCTCGCCAGACCTCGCACCGCGTTCGTGGACCACGCGCCGCGACGAAAAGGCCCGCCGCCTCGCCGCCGTTTCGGGCTGGCTCGAAGACGGCGTCCTGCCCGCCTCGCGCATGACCGATGCGCTCGAACTGCTGATCCGCCCCGGCGACCGCGTCGCACTGGAAGGCGACAACCAGAAGCAGGCCGACTTCCTCTCGCGTTCGCTGGCCAAGGCCGATCCGGCCAAGGTCAACAACGTTCACCTGCTGATTTCGAGCATCAGCCGCCCTGAGCATCTCACGCTGTTCGAGCGCGGCATTGCGCACCGCGTGGACTTCGCGTTCGCGGGACCGCAGAGTCTGCGCGTCGCGCAGTTGCTCGAAGATGGCCAGCTCGAAGTGGGCGCGATCCATACCTATGTCGAGCTGTACGCGCGCATGTTCGTCGACCTGATTCCCCAGGTCGCGCTGCTGTGCGCCGAAAAAGCCGACCGCCACGGCAATCTCTACACCGGCCCGAATACCGAAGACACCCCGACCATCGCCGAAGCCGCCGCGTTCAGCCAGGGCATCGTGATCGTTCAGGTGAACGAAATCGTCGATGAACTGCCGCGTGTGGACATTCCCGGCTCATGGGTCGACGTGGTCGTGCAGGCCGACCGGCCGTTCGCGGTCGAGCCGCTCTTTACGCGCGATCCGCGCCACATCGGCGACTTGCAGGTGCTCACCGCGATGATGGTTATCAAGGGCATTTACGCGCACTATGGCATCGCCGCGCTCAATCACGGGATTGGTTTCGACACCGCGGCGATCGAATTGCTGCTCCCCACCTACGGCGAATCGCTCGGCCTGAAGGGCAAGATCTGCCGCAACTGGACGCTCAATCCGCATCCCACGCTGATTCCCGCCATCGAATCGGGCTGGGTGGAAAGCGTGCATTGCTTCGGCAGCGAAGTGGGCATGGAAGACTATATCGCCGCACGGCCCGATGTGTTCTTCACCGGCAGCGACGGCAGCCTGCGCTCGAATCGCGTGCTGTGCCAACTCGCGGGGCAATATGCCGTGGATCTCTTCATCGGCTCGACGCTGCAGATCGACGCGGACGCGAATTCGTCCACCGTCACGCGCGGCCGGCTTGCGGGCTTTGGCGGCGCGCCGAACATGGGCCACGATCCGCGCGGTCGGCGCCATGCGAGCGAAGCGTGGCTCAAGCTGCTCAAGGACAACGGCCCGGTTTCGCGCGGCCACAAGCTCGTGGTGCAACTGGCGGAAACCTGGAAGAAAGGCGGCGAGCCGACCTTCGTGGATGAACTCGACGCCATCGCCGTGGGCCAGAAGAGCTGCATGCCCGTTGCGCCCGTGATGATCTACGGCGATGACGTGAGCCATGTCGTGACCGAAGAGGGCATTGCGCACCTGCATCGCGCAGAGGGCATCGAAGAGCGCCGCGCCGCGCTCGCGGCCGTGGCGGGCGTGACGCCCATCGGCCTGCGCGCGCAGCAGCAGAAAACCGACGAACTGCGCCGCCGCGGCATCGTGCAGTTCCCCGAGGATCTCGGCATCTTGCGCGGCGAGGCCAAGCGCTCGCTGCTCGCGGCGCGCAGCATCGACGATCTGGTGACGTGGTCGGGCGGGCTCTATACGCCGCCCGCTCGTTTCCGCAGCTGGTAAGCGCGATGCGGACACTTCCTTTTACGGCGCTTGCCGAGGGCTCGGCGGGTCTCGCGCGGCGTGTCCCGTACGCCGGCGACGCGCGGCTGGCCTCCTCCGACGCGCAACTCGCCCGCTTCGCCCGCGACGCGCTGATCGAAGAGGCGCGCCTCACGCCCAAACCCGCGCTCGTGGACGCGCGCGGTAGTGGCGCGCACAGCGACCTCGATCTCGCGACGATGCTGCGCTCGGCGCATGCGCTCGAACCCACGTTCGAAGCGCTCGCGCGCGCCTCGCGCGGGGCCGCGCCCGGCACGGCGCTGCGCACCGATCTCGCGCGCATCGGCCGCGCCGGCGAAGCCGCGATGATGCGCGCGACGCAAGGCAGCAACGCGCATCGCGGCGCGATCTGGATCGTCGGGCTGCTGGTGGCGGGCGCGGCGATCGCGCATACGCCGCAAAGCCGCGACAGCGAGTGTGCCCACGCGGCGCACATCTGCGAAACGGCCGCGCAGATCGCGCGCTTCGACGACCGGCTCGCGCAGCCCGCGCAAAGCAACGGCGAGCGCGTGCGTCAGCGCTACAACGTGGGCGGCGCGCGCAGCGAAGCGCAAGACGGCTTTCCGCACGTCGTGCGCGTGGGCCTGCCCGCACTGCACGCCGCACGCGCGCAAGGCCATGACGAAGCCCACGCGCGCGTGGACGCCCTGCTCGCGATCATGGCCTCGCTCGACGACACCTGCCTGCTGCATCGCGCGGGGCTCATCGGGCGCGAGGCCGCGCAAACGGGTGCGCAGCGCGTGCGCGAGGCGGGCGGCCTTGCCACGCAAGCCGGCCGCGCCGCGTTCGACGCGCTCGAACGCGCGCTGCTCGCACTCAACGCATCGCCGGGTGGCGCGGCCGATCTGCTCGCCGCGACGCTCTTCATCGACAGACTGGTTCAGCACCGCATGGGCGGGAGGACGGTTTCATGGAACAACTGACATTCGACTATCCGGCGCAACGCGCCGTGACGACGCGCGCCCACGTGGGCGTGGTGGGCTCGGGCGATCTCGAAGTGCTGCTGCAGCCCGCGAGCGACATGCAGGCGCGCGTGGTCGTGCAGACAAGCGTGGACGGCTATAGCCACATCTGGAAGAGCGTGCTCGACCGCTTCTTCACGCGCTACGACGGCGCGGCGCTCATCGAGATCAACGACTTCGGCGCCACGCCCGGCGTGGTGGCGCTACGGCTCGCGGAAGCCGTGGAAGCCGCGCAGGAGGCGCAGTCATGAGCAACACTAATCAATTGACGCCCGCCACGCTGCTGCGCGAGAGCTTCATCGAATTGAGCGCGCGCGAACGCGCAGCCGCCGTGCTGGACGCGGGCACGTTCCGCGAACTGCTCGGGCCGTTCGATCGGATCGAATCGCCGTGGCTGCCTTTGCAGGGCATCGTCTGCCAGGCCGACGACGGCGCGGTGATCGCGCGCGGCACCATCGACGGCGAGCCCGCCGTCGTCGCCGCGATCGAATCGGCGTTCCAGGGCGGCAGCATCGGCGAAGTGTCGGGCAGCAAGATCGCCGCCGCACTCGAACTGGCGCTCGCCGACTGCGAGCGCGGCAAGATCGTGCGGCCCGTCATCCTGTTCGAAACCGGTGGCGTGCGCTTGCAGGAGGCCAATCTCGGCCTCGCCGTGATTGCGGAGATCCAGTCGGCCATCGTCGCGTTGCGCGCGCACGTGAACGTGGTCGGCGTGATCGCGGGCATGGTGGGTTGTTTTGGCGGCATGTCGCTCGCGGCGGCCCTGTGTTCGACGCTCGTGATGACGAAGCAAGGCCGCCTCGGCATGAATGGTCCGGAGGTGATAGAGCAGGAAGCCGGCATCGAGGAACTCGATTCGAGCGACCGCCGCCAGGTGTGGCAATTGATCGGCGGCGAGCAGCGCGCGCAAACGGGTTTCGCCGATGCGCTCGTCGAAGACGCCGTGGACGACGTGCGCGCCGCCGTGCGTGCCGCGTTTGCCCAAGACGCGCCGCACACGCCGCGCTCGGCGGATGTGGATGCCACGCTCGCGAAACTCGCGCAGATCGATCCCGCCAGCGTGAACCCTGAGACGATGCGTGCGGTGTTCACCGCTTCGCCCCTGAACCTGAGCGGAGAAAACGCATGAACGACACGACGACGAGCCGCGGCGCACATTGGCTGCGCGCCCTCGCGGGCGGAGAAACGCAGGGCGCGTGCGTGCAATACGCCGATGCGCCGCTCGACAACGAGACCGCGCGCTTCATCACCGTCGCGCCCGATCCCGCGAACCGCTTTCCACGCGCGCGCGAGAACGTGGTGGGCCTCGAACAAGGCTGGCGTCTCGCGAAGGCCGTGCGCGAAGCAATTGCCGAAGACGCCGCGAGCGGCAAGCGCCGCCCCATCATCGCGATCGTCGATGTGAAGAGCCAGGCCTATGGCTATCGCGAGGAGATGCTCGGCATTCATCTCGCCTGCGCCTCGGCCGTGGACGCCTACGCAAGCGCGCGGCTCGCGGGGCATCCCGTGGTGGCGCTGATCGTCGGGCCCGCCATGTCGGGCGCGTTTCTCGCGCATGGCTATCAGGCCAATCGCATCGTCGCGCTCGACGCGCCCGGCACGATGGTCCACGCCATGGGCAAGGAAGCGGCGGCGCGCGTCACGCGGCGCAGCGTCGAGGACCTCGACGAGCTGGGCGAAAAGATCGTGCCGATGTCGTATTCGATGGCTTCGTTCGCGAAGCTCGGTCTGCTCGACGAGCTGATCGAAGGCGTCGATGCGGACGCGCCGAGCGTTGCGCAGATCGCACGCGTGCGCGATGTGCTCGCACAGAAGGTGCGGGAGGCACGCGGCGACAGGAGCGGCCTCGCGCATCGACTGCAAGGCGAGTCGGCGCAGCGTACGCGTGCGGCGTCGATCGAGGTGCGCAGGCGGCTCGCGCAACAGTGGGACGCTAGCTGATGCGCGTATGCGCCGCCCCGCCGTTTGCTGTTGACGCGCCGCGCGTGGACGACGCGCGCTGGCGCGCGCACGACCTGCTGCGCGTCGCGCGCCATACCCCGTCAGGCGACGAGCCGGATTGGGTACGCGCCGCGCTTGCCCGCGCGCCCTGGGTGGTCGTGCGGCGCACGCGCGCGGCGGCGGGTTTCGTGGCGGTAGGCGTGCGCGGCAGCGTACGTTCGGAGCGTTTCGGCACTTGGCTCAATACTGAGGATATCGAATCATCTTCTGGTCCAGAGGATCTTCTTGACGTTGATCCACTTCGCGCACGCCGCGCACTGCCCGCGTTCATCGCGCTCGCTACCCTGCGCGCAAGCGCCGCCCCGTTGCGCAATTACGTTTGGGGCCCGACGGGCAGCGCCGGTTTCGAACTCGCCACGGGCGTTCCCACCCTCACGGCATCGAGCGATCTCGACATCCTGATTCGCCTGCCGCAGCGCGTCTCACGCGCGGCTATCGACGCGCTGGCGCAGACGCTCGCACAAGCCGCCACCCGCTCCGGCACACGCATCGACGCGCAACTCGAAACGCCCGCAGGCGGCGTCGCGCTCGCCGAACTCGCGGCGCACAAGCCGCGCGTGCTGGCGCGCGCTTCCAGCGGCGCGCAACTCGTCGCCGATCCGTGGCAAGCACCATGACGCTCGCCCTGCTCTTTCCCGGCCAGGGCGCGCAAACCACCGGCTTTCTCCACAAGCTGCCGCAGCACGACGCCGTGCGGGCGACGCTTGACGAGGCGTCGGCTGCACTCGGCTTCGACGTCCTGACGCTCGATAACGACGACGCTTTGCGCTCCACGGTTGCCGTTCAGATCGGCCTCACGGTCGCGGGCGTAGCCGTTGTGCGAGCATTGGCGCACGAAGGACTCGCGCCGCAATTCAGCGCCGGGCTTTCCGTGGGCGCTTATGCGGCCGCGGTAAGCTGCGAGGCCCTGGCGTTTGGCGACGCGCTGCACATGGTGCGCAAACGCGCCGAGCTGATGGAAAACGCGTGGCCATCGGGCTATGGCCTCACGGCCGTCGCGGGGCTGAGCGAGACGCAAGTGGAAACGCTCGCGGATGCGCATGCACGTGAAGGCGGCGAGCGCGTGTACGTGGCGAACGTCAACGCGCCGCGCCAGATCGTCGTAGCCGGCGCCGATGGCGCGCTCGAAGCCTTCGCGGCCCGTGCGCTCGCCGCTGGCGCGCGCAAGGCGCAACGGCTCGCAGTGGCCGTTCCTTCGCATTGCGAACTATTGGCCGATGCCGCCGATACGCTCGCCGAGTGGGCACGCGACATCCCGTTTCGTACGCCGCGTAGCGTGTATGTCGACAATCGCGGCGGCCGGCCGCTCTACGACGCCGACGCCATCCGCGCCGATCTCGCCACCAACATGCGCTTCACAGTGCGCTGGTACGACGCGCTCACGGTCATGATCGAGTCGGGCGCAAGCGTGCTGGTCGAAGCGCCGCCCGGCCAGGTGCTCACGGACATCGCGCGCGAGCAGTATCCCGAGGTGAGCGCGCTCGCGGGCTCGGGTTTGCCGCTGGAGCGTCTCGTCGCGATCGTGCGGCGCCGGCTCGGCGAGGACGTCTGATCGCGGCTCCAATGCCGATTTTGGCGTTTATGCGCATAAATTCTTATTCGTTTTTTAGCGCAAAGCCGCTCGTGTGCGCGTAGACTTCGCGTCGAAGATCGGCGATTTACCACCCATCTGCAGCGTTCTTGACGCCTATTTCCGCAAACCCGGCGTTACCACGCGAAACGTGAGATTCAAGCGCTCGCCGCTCACGGCAGGCTCCTTCGGCACGCGATGCCGCCATTGCGCCTGGGTCTTTCCCTGCATCACGAGCAGGCTGCCGCTCCTCAGCGGGAAAGAACGCACCACGCCCGTCGCGTTGTGACGCAAGTCGAAGCGCCGCGTCGCGCCGAGACTCAGCGAGGCGATCACCGGCTCGGGGCCGAGTTCGGGTTCGCGGTCCGCGTGCCAGCCCATGCTGTCCGTGCCCGTGCGGTAACGGTTGAGCAGCACGCTGTTGAAGCGCACGCCGCAAAGCGCCGAGATGGCGTCGCGCAGTTCGGCTACCTGGCGGGTCCACGGCTGCGGGATGTTTCGGATGCCTGAATAGACGTACACCGCGCCTTCGTCGCCCTGCCAGGCCGTGAGGCGCGGCTGGTCCACCCAGCCGCCAGGCGTACGAATGCGTTCCTGGCGCCAGTCGGCCTCGGCGATGATGCGCGCGAGCGCCTCGGCGGCCGCCTCTGGCGCGAGCCATGACGGATGCCATGCCACGTCGGGGGCAGGCGTATCGTCGAAAAGATCGAACATCGAGAGTGCTTCAATCGAGCGGGAAAACACGCAGTTTCGCATGGCGCGGACCCGGCCGCCGCGCGCCCTCGCTTCCCGCAGGATAGCGAATCAACCGAAACTGCAAGCAAACGATTCAGGTGAGCAGCGCGATGTAGAACACCGCCGCGCCGATGAGGGCGCCGATGAAGCAGAAGCCTTCGGCGGGTTCGTCGGTGGTACGGGATCGCAGCCAGGCACCCAGCACGCCGAACATGCCCGCAATACCGAGCGCGACGAACACCATCACGACATCGAATAGCGCACTTCGGCCAATATCGGGAATATCGATGCGCTTAACCGCGATATATAGCGCGATGGCCATGATCGAGAGAACGACCATCGGCAGCATGACGTGGCTGCCCTCGTGCCCGACGTGACGACCATGCAGACCCTCATGCAGCCCATGTGCGACCGGCCGGATACCTTTCATGATCCGTCTCCCCCAGAGCGCCCGAAACCGCGCGGGCCTCGTTTTGAGCATAGTCCATCGCAGGGGCCGATTCAATGGACGTTTAATAGAGTGTGCCCGGCCCCACGAGAACATAGTGCGACGAGTGGGATCGCGCTGGCAATCCAGGGAAATGCCGCACTGCCACACGCGTAGACGATAAAGCATCAAGGCCCATGCATACACGCATGCATGTATGTTCGTGCACGCACGATCAACCCCTTCATGCTGCGTCGCAGCATGCACATCCGAAAACCGCCGCCACCTACCGGCACGAAGTCTGCGGCGCCGGTAAAATGCAACGCAGCCTACCTGTACTGACCCGTCCACCGGGTTTTCGAGCGGGCCTCGACGACTGGGCTTTGCTGCAGCGCGCCGTGCCCGGCGCGCCAACCCGCGTCGGTCCGCTCCCATCCGTTTGCGCCGCCATGCCCCGACTCTCGTTTCTGGTCCGCTTCATTGCCATCGGCGTGCTGCTGCATGCTTATGTCGGCTTTCGCCTGATTCCCGACCTGCCCGTGCCCGCCGCCGGCAAATGGCTCGCCGTGCTGTGGCTCGTGCTCTCGGTGCTGTTCATTCCGCCCGGCATGCTTGCGCGGCGCTTCACGCGCCAGCCGCTCGGCGACCGCCTCGCCTGGATCGGCATGCTCGCCATGGGCTTCTTCTCGTCGCTGCTCATGTTGACGATCGCGCGCGACATCGTGCTCGCCTCGGCCATGACCGTGGAGGCGCTCTGGCCCAAGGCCATCGATCTCGCCAACTGGCGCACCGTGAGCGCCGCCGCGGTGATCGTGCTTGCGTTCCTCTCCTCCGGGTTCGGCTTCTTCAACGCGCGGCGGCGTGCGCGCGTGCGCAACGTCGAGGTGCCGATTCGCGGCCTGCCCGCCGCGCTCGACGGCTTCACCATCGTGCAACTGAGCGACATCCACGTCGGGCCGACGATCAAGCACGGCTACGTCGATGCCATCGTGCGCGCCGTGAACCAGCTCGACGCCGACGTGGTCGCCATCACGGGCGACGTGGTGGACGGCAGCGTGGCGCATCTCGCCGACCACACCGCGCCGCTCGGCAAGCTCAACGCGCATCACGGCGTGTATCTCGTGACCGGCAACCATGAGTACTATTCGGGCGCGGACGCCTGGATTGCCGAATTCCGCCGCATCGGCCTCACGGTGCTGATGAACCAGCATGTAGTGATCGAGCATGGCGGCGCGCGGCTCGTGCTGGCCGGCGTGACCGACTACACGGGCGGCCAGTTCGATCCCGCGCACCGCAGCGATCCGGCGGAAGCGCTGCGCGGCGCGCCCGCCGACGTCAACACGCGCGTGCTGCTCGCGCACCAGCCGCGCACGGCCCACGCCGCCGTCGACGCGGGCTTCACGCTGCAACTCTCCGGCCACACGCACGGCGGCCAGATTTTCCCGTGGAATTTTCTCGTGCGGCTGCAGCAGCCGTTCACGGCGGGCCTCGAAAAGCTCGGCAGCCTGTGGGTCTACACGAGCCGCGGCACGGGCTACTGGGGGCCGCCCAAGCGCCTTGGCGCGCCTTCGGAAATCACGCGCGTGCGGCTGGTGGGCGCACAGTGATCCCCTGGGCGCGCTGCGCCCGGCAGCCCGCGCGGCGTTGCCGGTATCATCGGACGATGCCGCCGTTCGTCCGCCTGGCCGCTTTAACTGGAATTCATCGCACATGGAAGGCAACAAACACCTTCACCAGACATCGTTCTTTTTGCTGCTGTTCACGGTGTCCGTTGCACTTTGCTTCATCCTCGCGCCGTTCTTCAGCACGGTGCTCTGGGGCGCCATACTCGCATTGATCTTCCAGCCGGTGCAGCGCCGGCTCGTTGCGCGGCTCGGGCGGCGGCGCAATGTCGCCGCGCTCATTACGCTCACCATCTGCCTCGTCATCGTGATCTTTCCGCTCACGCTGGTGACGGCCACGCTGGTGCAGCAGGTCGCCTCGGCATATCAGGAGGTGCGTAGCGGCAGCCTCGACTTCGGCGCGTACTTCACGCAGATCGTCCATGCCATGCCCGAGTCGATTCAGAACCTGCTCGCGCGCTACGACCTCATGGATCTGCCCGGGCTGCAGCAGCGCCTTTCGGCGGGCGCCGCACAGATCAGCCAGTTCGTCGCCACGCGTGCTCTCTCCTTCGGGCAGAACACGCTGCAATTTCTGGTGAGCTTCGGCGTGATGCTCTATCTGTTCTTCTTCCTCGTGCGCGACGGCCGGGATATTTCGCGGCTCGTGCGCGACGCCATTCCGCTCGACGAACAGCACAAGCTACATCTCATGCGCAAGTTCACGACGGTGATCCGCGCGACGGTGAAGGGCAACGTGGCGGTGGCGGTCGTGCAGGGCGGCCTGGGCGGTATCGCGCTCTGGGTGCTCGGCATTCAGGGCGCGCTGCTGTGGGGCTTCGTGATGATGCTGCTCTCGCTGTTGCCCGCCGTGGGCGCGGCGCTCGTGTGGGGGCCCATTGCGATCTACTTCCTCTCCACAGGCGCGGTGGCGAAGGGAGTCGGGCTGATCGTCTTCGGCTCCGTCGTGATCGGCACCGTGGACAACGTGCTGCGCCCCCTGCTCGTGGGCAAGGACACGCGCCTGCCCGACTGGGTCGTGCTGATCTCGACGCTCGGCGGCATTTCGCTCATGGGCATCAACGGCTTCGTGATCGGGCCGCTCGTCGCCGCGCTTTTCATCAGTTGCTGGGACTTGCTGCGCAAGGACCAGCACTACATCGAAAACGAAAGCACGCCCGTGGAAGACGAGCCCGTCTAAGCGCCGCTTCCGGGCCGCATTAGTGCGGCGCTATGGCGAAACGTGCAGCGGCACGCCGGCGCGGCCCTGGCGTGCAATACCGGCAACGGGCGCTTCGGGTGCTTCGGCGCCATCCACGGCCACTGAAAACCCGAACGTGTTGACGCCGTCTGCGCTGCGCACGAACACCGTGCCGCCGTGCATTTCCGCCACGGCCTTGACGATCGACAGCCCGAGCCCGTGATTTTCGTGGCTGTTCGAGCGCGCCTCCTGAATGCGGTAGAAGCGGTCGAAAATATGCTCGCGCGTCACCGGATCGAGCGGCTCGCCGGGATTCGAAACGGCGATCTCGACGTGACCGTTCTGCGGCGCGACCGTGGCGCGCAGCGTCGTGCCGGACTGCGAATGCTGGATCGCGTTGACGAACAGGTTGCTCACGGCGCGGCCGATCAGCGACGTATTCACCCATGCGCGCGCGTCGCCTTGCACTTCCACGCGCAGTTGCGCCTCTTCCAGCGGCATTTCCAGAAAATCGAGCATGCGTTCGATCTCCGAGCGCAACGACACTTCCGTGAGGTCCGTCGCTCGTTCGCCGCGATCGCTGCGCGAGAGGAACAGCATGTCGTTCACGATCACGCGCAATCGTTCGAATTCCTCAAGATTCGATTGCAGCGTCTGTTGCAGCTGTTCGACCGAACGGTCGCGCGTGAGCGCCACCTGGGTCTGGCCGATCAGGATGCTCACCGGTGTGCGCAGCTCGTGCGCCACGTCGGCGTTGAACGATTCGAGCCGCTCGTAGGCCTTGTCGAGGCGTTCGAGTGCGCCATTGAACGACGTGGCGAGCTCGTGCAACTCCTCGGGCAGTTCGTCCGAATGCAGACGCTGGCGCCGGTTCGACGGGCTCAACTGCGAGGCCTCGCGCGAGAGCCGCGTGAGCGGCGCAAGACCGAAGCGCGTCACCGCGCGGCTCAGCAGCGCGACCGCGATGGTGGACAGCGCGATCAGCACGCCGAGCGCAATGCCAAAGCGCCGCAGCATGCCTTCGGTGCGCACGCAGTCGCTGCCGACCACGAGTTTCACCTGCGGCCGGTCACCGCTCGCCGGTACGATAAAGGTCGTCGTGATGATGTCGTAGCTGCAACCCGGCGGGCGCACGAGCAGATGATTGGGGCCCACGTCACCGGTGACCTTGCCGACGATGGGCGTGCCGAAACGAAAGCGCGGATCCGGGCCTTCGACGTAGTAATGCATGCGGCTATCCGCAGGCGAGAGGTCGCGCAGCTTTTCCTGCACGAAGGCCCACTTCTGCACGTCCGGTGCGTGCGAAACGATCAGGCTCGCAATGCGCGCGCGCGTGTCGAGCGTTTCGCGCAGCTCGTTGAAGAGCTGACGCTGCATCAGGAAGAAGAGGCCCGCGCCCGTGAGCGTGAACACGATGAGCGACACCGCTGCGAACATCGCCGAAAGCCGCAGCGAGATCGAGCGTTTCATGACGTCTGGCCTCCTTCCTCGCGCATTTCGAGCACGTAGCCCATGCCGCGTATGGTGTGCAGCAGTTTCGCCGCGTGCGGGCCGTCGAGCTTGGCGCGCAGCCGCTTGATCGCCGTTTCCACCACGTTCGCATTGCTTTCGAAATTCACGTCCCAGACCAGCTCGGTGATGAGCGTCTTGGAGAGAATCTCGCCGCGCCGCCGCGCGAGCACCGAAAGCAACTGGAATTCCTTCGCCGTGAGATCGAGGCGCACACCGTCGCGCGTGGCGCGGCGGCTGATGAGGTCCACCTGCAGATCGCCCACCGAAATCAGTGTGGATTCCTGCGTGCGCGCGCGCCGCGTGAGGGCGCGCAGCCGCTCGACGAGTTCGAGGAACGAGAACGGCTTCGTGAGATAGTCGTCGGCGCCGTCGCGCAGGCCGTGCACGCGATCATCCACGCGGTCGCGCGCCGTCAGCATGATGACCGGCGTGTCCTTCTTCGTGCGCACGGCGCGCAGCACGCCGAAGCCGTCGAGCTTCGGCAGCATGACGTCGAGCACGATCACGTCGAAGTCGTATTCCGTGGCCATCCACGCGCCTTCCTCGCCGTCCATGGCGACGTCCACGACCCAGCCCTGCTCCGTGAGTCCGCTGCGCAAATAGTCCACGACCTTGCGTTCGTCTTCGATTACCAATACTTTCATGCCCGCCCTCCTCTTTGCGCGCTGCCCTGGCGTTGCCGGCCGACGCGGCCCGCGACCGCCGTTGCGCGCTTTTATATACCCTGGTGCCGGGCCCGCTCAAGCCCTCTTGCATGCCCCGCTTGAAGTCCTTGCATGCGACTCAGCTTCTGCCCTCTGCCTTCGGCACTTCGCGGCAGGTGCCCGCGCTGCAGGCCATCTCGCGGTCGTCGGCGCTCCAGCCGCCGCCCAGCGCCTTCGCGAGAAAGACCACCGTGGCGACCTGCTGGCCGTGAATCTGCACTTCCTGGCGCTCGCTGGCAAGCAACTGCTGCTCCGCGTTGAGCACGTCGATGAACGCGACGAGCCCGCCCTGATAGCGGTCGTTGGCGAGATCGAAGGACTTGCGTGCGTCGTCCACGGCCGCCTGGCCATCGGTCGAAGCACGTTCCAGCACCGAAAGGCCCGTTACCGCATTTTGCACCTCCTGGAACGCGGTGAGCACGGTCTGACGATAAGACGCCTGGGCCGACTCGTAGCCGGCCTGCGCGAAATCCACGCCCGCCGCGCGCTTGCCGCCGTCGAACAGCACCTCGCTGGCCGTCGCGCCCACCGACCACATGAGGCTCGGCACGGAAAAAAGACCGCCAAAACGCGTCGATTCCCAGCCGAAAGTCGGCGAAAGCGTGATGTCCGGAAAGTACGCGGAGCGCGCCACGCCGATCTGCGCATTGGCCGCGGCCATCGCGCGCTCGGCCGAGGCCACGTCGGGCCGCCGCTGCAACAGCTCGCTCGGCAGCCCGGTGGGAAGCGCGGGCACCGGCAGTGGCGTGAGCTTCTGCGCAATCGTGAATTCCGGCGCGGGCTTGCCGACCAGCACGGCAATGGCGTTCTGCTCCTGCTGCCGCTGGTTTTCGAGCAGATGCACCTGGGTTTGCGTGGCCGCCAGCTGGGCTTTTTGCTGCAGCAGTTCCAGACCGGAAACCGCGCCGAGATCGTGCTGCGCGGTCACGAAATCGAGGGCCTTTTGCTGCAGTTGCGCCGAGCGGTTCACCACGTCGATCTCGTTGTCGAGTTCGCGCATGGCGAAGTAGTCGGTGGCGAGTTCGGCGGTGAGCACGAGGCGCGCGTTGTCGAGATCGTCGCCGGCCTGTTGCGTCGACGCCTGCGCCGACTCCACCATGCGCCGGATGCGCCCGAACAGGTCCAGCTCGTAGCTCACGGTCGCGCCGACGGTCACCTGGTTCTGCACGGTCGAGGTGTTGGGCGTCGCGTAGTTCGTGAGCGGCCGGTTCGCGGAAATGCGCTCGCGCGCGAGGCCCGCGTCGAGCCCGACCTGCGGGCTTTGCTGCGACGACACCGAAGCGAGCGTCGCGCGAGCCTGCGCATAGTGCGCGGCGGCCACGCGCAGCGTCTGGTTCTCGGCGAGCGCCGCGGTTTCCAGACTGTCTAGCTCGGCGTTGTCGAATGCCTTCCACCATTGCGGATCGAGCGGTGCATGCGAAGGCTGTGCCGCGTGCCAGTATGAATCGGCGGAATCGACACGCCAGGCCTCGGGGCTTTGCGTTTGCGGCGCGTGATAGTCGGGGCCCACGGTGCAAGCCGCGAGACCGAGCGCGCCTAGCGCCGTGACGCAGGAGAGCGGCCATTTCAGCGTGTTTTGCCGCGTGTTTTGCCGCATCGTCACGTCGCGCTCCGCCTGGCGGCCTCGCGCGCCGATTCGGTCTTGTTCGGCGCGACCACGACCACGCTGTCGCCGTCTGCGATCGAGTCGCTCGGGTTGAGCACGACGCGATCGGTCGGCGCCAGCCCGCCGCTGATTTCGAGCGTCTGCCCGAGGTCCTGCGCGATTTCCACCGCCTTGAGCTTGATCTTGCCGTCCGCATCGACGACTGCAAGACGCGGGCCTTCCGAGCGGAACAGCAGCGTGTTGCCCGGCACCGTGAGCAAGCCCTTGGCGTCGGTCTGCAAGGCCGCCTGCACGTAGGCGCCGGGCAGCAGTTTGCCGTCGTGATTGGGCAGCGAGATTTCGGCCTCCAGCGTGCGCGTGGCCACGTTGATGGCCTGCGCCGTGCGCGTGACGGTGCCGTCGAAGGTGACGCCCGGCAGCTCCTGCTCGGTCACGCTCACGTGCTGGCCGACCGCTACCTGCTGCGCGTAGGTCTGCGGCACGTCGAGGTAGAGGCGCAGCGGGTCGGACTGCGCGATCGAAAAGAGCGCATGACCCGCCCCGCCGTTGCCCGCGTTCACGAGGTCGCCGATATCGACGTTGCGCTGCGTGATGATGCCCGTGATCGGCGCGACGATACGCTGGAACGACTTCATCTCCGTGAGGCGGCGCACGTTCGCGTCGGCGGCGGCGAGATTCGCCTGGTCCGTGTTGAAGGCGCCCTGGCGGTCGTCGAGTTCCTGCTGCGAGACCGCATCGCGCTGGCGCAATTGCTGCGCGCGATCGAACGAGGTCTTCGCGAGCGCGAGCGTCGAGGCGGCCTGATCGCGCTGTGCCTGCGCCTGGGCGAGTTCCTGATCGATCTCAGGCGTATCGATCTCGGCGAGCAACTGCCCTTGTTGCACATGCGCGCCGATATCGGCGTACCAGCGCCGCACGTAGCCGTTCGCGCGCGAGTAGATCGGGGCTTCGACAAAGCCGCGCAGCGTGCCCGGCAGCACGATGCGGCCGTCCGCGCCCGCGGCCACCGGTTGCACGACGCTCACGTACTGCTTCGCGTTCTGCTTCGTGACGTCGGCGAGATGGTGGGCATTCATGAGGTTCGACACGATCGTGCGCGTGGCGCCCGCAGCCAGCAGCAGCGCGACCACGATCAGCGCAAAGCGTGCACGCTTGCCCGCCTGGCCGCGCGCCGGCAGGTCCATGCCCTGCTCGCCGCCCACGGCGATGTCGAGAGATGAATGGTGGTGAGGTTCGTTCATGTCTTCGGCCATAATGACTTAACGGGTATCGCCTCGTGTACCGCGGCGCTGCGCCGCGCGCTCGCGTTTCGCGGCGGCGCGGTGGGCGAGCCGGGTATGCACGGTCGCAAACATCAGGGGTACGAACAATAGCGTGGAGACCGTAGCGAACAGCAGGCCGCCGATCACCGCGCGCCCGAGAGGCGCATTCTGCTCCGCGCCTTCGCCGAGGCCGAGCGCCATCGGCACCATGCCGATCATCATGGCGAACGCCGTCATCAGCACGGGGCGTATGCGGGTGGCGCCCGCTTCGAGCGCGGCGGCAAGCGGCGACGCGCCGGCAGCAAGACGCTGCCGCGCGAACGAGACCACGAGAATACTGTTCGCGGTCGCGACGCCCACGGTCATGATCGCGCCGGTGAGCGCTGGCACGCTCAGGTGCGTGCCGGTGATGAACAGCATCCACGCAATGCCCGCGAGCGCAGCGGGCAGCGCGCTGATGATGATGAGCGGATCGGCCCACGACTGGAAGTTCACGACGATCAGCAGATACACGAGCACCACCGCCATCGCAATGCCGACGCCCAGACCCACGTACGACGAACGCATCGTGCCGATCTGCCCGCGCATGGTGATGGTCGTGCCGCGCGGCGCGTGCGCCTGCACATGCCGGATGATGTCGTTGATGTTCACGCCCACGGAACCCAGATCGCTGCCCTCTACGCTCACGAGCAGGTCGATCACGGGACGGATGTTGTAGTGCGTGACGATGGCCGGCCCCCCGTGCGGCTCGAGCTGCACGAGGTTGCTCACGAGTTGCAGCGGCGCATTGGGATTCGTCGCGCGCGCGGAAACGGGCGTGCCCATCACTTCGTTCATGGAGGTTTCGCGATACTGCGGCGTTTGCACCGTGAGCGGGTATTCCACGCCGTTTTGCGGGCTCACCCAGAACGCGGGCGAAGTCTGCGTGCTGCCCGAGAGCGCGATCAGCACGTCCTGCGCTACGTTTTGCGGACTCAGGTTCAACTGCTGCATGCGCGTGCGGTCCATGGCGAGCGTGAGCGCGGGTTCGTCGTTGCGCTGCTCGATGTGCGCATCGACGGCGCCCGGCAGTTGCCGTACCTGCTTGAGCAGCGTGCTCGCCAGCGCCATGTCCTGGTTCAGGTTCGCGCCCACCACCTGCACGTCGATCGCCGCGGGCTGACCGAAGTTGAGAATCTGCGTGATGATGTCGGCGGGCTGGAAAAAAAACTCGACGCCCGGAAAACGTTGCGGCAGCAAGGTCCGCAGCTTGTCGATATAAATGCGCGAGGGATCGTGATCGGGCTTCAGCGCGATCTGGATTTCGCCGTCGAGCGTGCCCATCGTCCCCGCATTGCTGTACGAGAGGTTGATGCCGCTATAGGGCAGCCCGAGGTTGTCGACGATCGTTTCGAGTTGATCGGGCGGCACGACTTCGCGAACCACCTGCTCAACCTGGTCGGCGAGGCGCGCGGTTTCCTCGATGCGAAAACCCGTTGGCGCACGCATGTGCAAACGAATATTGCCCGCATCGACCGAAGGAAAGAAGTCGCGTCCAAGGAAAAAAACGAGGACGAGCGACAGCAGGCAGAACGCGAGGAAGGTGCCTCCGAAAAGCTTGCGGCGCGAGAGCAGCAAGCTCAATAGCGCGATGTAATTGGCGCGCACGCGCTCGAACGCATGATTGAAGCGCCAGTGTATGCGCGCGAACAGCGAGCCTCGAGCGCGCTGCGCATGCGCGGTGGGATCGTGACCCTCGAAGAGCAGCATGGCGAGCGTCGGCACCAGCGTCCGCGACAGGATGTACGACGCGATCATCGCGAACACCACGGCTTCCGCGAGCGGCACGAACAGAAAGCGCGCCACGCCCGTGAGGAAGAACATCGGCACGAACACGATACAGATGCACAGCGTCGAGACGAGTGCGGGCACCGCGATTTCGCCCGCGCCTTCGAGAATGCCGTCGTGCAGCTTCGCGCCCAGATGCAGATGCCGTTCGATGTTTTCGATCGTGACCGTGGCGTCGTCGACCAGTATGCCGACCGCGAGCGCGAGGCCGCCGAGCGTCATGATGTTGATGGTCTCGCCAAGCGCGTAGAGGGCGATGATCGACGAGAGAATCGACAGCGGAATCGACACCGCGATGATGAGCGTGCTGCGCCAGTTGCCGAGAAAGAGCAGGATCATCGCCGCCGTGAGCACGGCCGCGATAAGCGCTTCGCGCACCACGCCCTGTACGGCGGCGGAAACGAATACGGACTGGTCGAACAGCGGCTTGACGACGAGGTCGGCCGGCAGCGTGTCGCGCGCCTTCGGCAGCAGGTCCTTGAGCGCGCCCACCACCTGCAGCGTCGATGCGTCGCCGGTCTTGAGGATCGACATCAGCACGCCGCGCTGGCCGTCCTGGCGCACGACGTTGGTCTGCGGCGTGAAGCCGTCGCGCACGTGCGCCACGTCGCCGAGATAGGTGGTCGCGCCGTTCACCGTCTGCACGGGAATGCGGTTCAACCCGGCCAGCGTATCGGGCGATGCATTGGTGTCCACACGATATTCGGTCTGCCCGAGCTTGGCCGTGCCCGTCGGCAAAATCAGGTTCTGCGCGTTGACGGCATTAACGATATCGGCGGGCGTGAGGCCCTTCGAAATGAGCGCGCGCGTGTCGAGGTCCACGGAGATCACGCGCGTCTTGCCGCCATACGGGTAAGGCACCTGCGCGCCGGGAATCGTAATGAGCTGCGGGCGCAGGAAGTTCATCGCGACGTCGGCGAGCGCCTGCTCGCTCATCGACTTGCTGGAAAGGCCGAGCTGGATCACCGGAATGCTCGAGGCCGAATAGCTGATGACGAGCGGGGGCGTCGCGCCGGGCGGCATCTGCTTCACCTGCGCCTGCTCCGATGCAACAGCCTGCGCGATCGCGGTTTGCAGGCTTGCACCCGGCTGCAGGAACAGCTTGATGATGGCGATGCCGGGCAGCGACTGCGACTCGATGTGCTCGATATTGCTCACCGTGGTCGTGAGGCTGCGCTCGTTGACCGAGGTGATGCGATCGGCCATGTCCTTCGCGGAAAAGCCGTTGTACGACCAGATGATGCTGATGACCGGGATATTGATGTTCGGCAGCACGTCGGTGGCCATCGACATGAGCACGAACGGCGTGGCCAGCACGATCAGGATGGCCATCACGATGAACGTGTACGGTCGCTTCAGCGCGAGATTGACAATCCACATGTCAGTGTTTCGGACAACTCAGGCGAGGGTTGAGACGGGGACGCATTCATCCAGCGGGTGCCGCATCATAGGCAATGGCGGTGGCAGGTCGCTGTCGCCAATATGGCGAAACTGACAGGCAACGCGCGAGACGCGCGAAAGCGCACGGGAACGCAGATAGATCGGCGCTGTAGCGTCGCGAAGCACCGGAAATCCGCAGCCGCGAAACGCGCCGTAACGAACACGCGCTTCGCGAAGACTTCTTTAACTGCTTCAGTTCACAAGACGCAGGCGCTCCAGGTCGTGCGTGTTGTGACTGCGGCCGCGGCCGCTGCGCGCACGCGTCCCTCGCGGGCCCGCGTGTGCATCCACGTCGCGAAGCGGCTCGTCGCAGGTGGCGAGCGCAGCTTCCTGCTCGGCAAGGACGAGCGGCACCTTCTCGCGCAGAAACTCGACGAAGGTGCGGATCTTCGCGTCCAGATACCGGCGCGAAGCGTACAGCGCGTAGATGTTGAGCTTTTGCAGGGTGTGCGTGGGCAGCACGCGCACCAGCGTGCCGTCGGCGAGACCGGGCAGCGCCACCGGCACCGGCAGCGGGCCGATGCCCATGCCTTCGCGTATGGCGAGCGCAAGCGCTTCGGGATTGTTCACCTGGAACGGCGTCACGCCCGTATGCCGGAAGGTCTCGCCAAGCGGCCCCTCGGAAACCCATTGGCCGGCGGGCAGGCTCGCATCGGTCAGGTGCAGACAGGTATGCGCCTCGAGGTCTTCGAACGATTGCGGCTCGCCGCGCGTGCGCAAATACGCGGGCGAGGCGCAGAGAATGGCAGCGGTGCTGCCCAGATGCTGGGAGATCAGCGCGGAGTCCTCGAGTTCGGCAGCCACCACGACCGCCACATCGAAGCCCTCCTCGATGATGTCGGGCATCTGCTGCGCGATGGTGAGATCGACCGAGACCTCCGGCAAATGCTGCTGATAACGCGCGATGAGCGGCATGACATAGTGCTGCCCGAAACTCGTGCCGCCGTACACGCGCAGCTTGCCCGCGGGATTCGCGTGCGCTGCGGCGGCTTCGGCCTCGGCCTGCTCGATGTCGGCAAGAATGCGCTTGCAGCTCTGGAAGTAGCGCTCGCCCGCTTCGGTCAGCGACATGCGCCGCGTGGTGCGGTTAAGAAGCCGCGTGCGCAGTCGCGACTCCAGGTCGGTGACCGCGCGCGAGACCTGCGCGGTCGTCATCGTTTCGCTCGCCGCAGCGCGCGTGAAACTGCCGGACTCCACCACTCGCACGAAGACCCGCATATTGCGCAGCGTATCCATCAGAAACTCCCGTTCATTCGGCCTGCCTTCCCATCTCCATACGAATGAAACTAGTTTCGCTCACGAGCCGTGGCCTGATCCTGACTCGAACATGACAGCGCGGACAGCTTGGCGCAAAGCCCCGTCCCGCGTATGATCCACGAGCCCCCGGGGCGTACTGCAATGCACCCCGCCACGCCTTGCGCGAGAGCCGCATGGCGTGCGGCCGCCCTGCGCTTTCATGACAAAACGATGACTCTCGAATTCGCCTTGCGCCTTCTCGCGGCGTTCGCCTGCGGCGTCGCCATCGGCCTCGAACGCCAGATTCGCCAACGCACGGCCGGTCTGCGCACGATCACGCTCGTGGCAAGCGGAGCATGCCTGTTCGTCACGCTCGGCGTGCTGACCGGCAATGGCTCGACCGGCGTGACGCAAATCGCGGCCTATGTCGTCTCAGGCGTGGGCTTTCTCGGCGGCGGCGTCATCATGCGCGAGAAGGGCTCGATTCAGGGCATCAATACCGCGGCGACGCTATGGTGCTCGGCGGCAGTTGGCGTGCTGTGCGGAGCGGGCCATTACGGCCCGGCGGTGGCCGGCACCGCTGTCGTGCTGCTTACGAATACCGTGCTGCGCGAGGTGAGCCGCATCATCAACGCGTCGCCCATTTCGAATGCGGATCTCGTGCGCGCTTACGTGCTTACGGTGGTTTGCCGCGAAGAGGACGAAGTCCATATCCGCACGTTGCTTTCAAATTCTTTGTACTCCACACCGCTTTCATTCCAGAGCCTCACGAGCGAGGACCTGGCCGGCGATCCGCCGCGCCTGCGCGTGACGGCAACGATGCGCCTGCATCCGAAGTACCAGTCGAAGCTGGAACTCATGGCGAGCCGCCTGAGCATGGAGAAAGGCGTCTCCAGCGTAAGCTGGACCGCCGCGGAACCCGAAATCGCGCCCGAATGAGGCTTGCGCATGGCGTCCGCCGGCATTCCTTACGAATACATTTCCGATTCGTTGCGTTTTTTAAAACTATCGGCGGCAGTTTTTAAGAACTGTCAATTCTGGCCGCGTTTCATGGACGCGTATTCGCCCTTGGACTAAGCTGCACTCACCGTGATTCTTTCACGCCAACAAGGGGAGTCTATTCATATGCAACACGGCATCATTGCCTGGCTCATCATCGGCGCAATTGCAGGCTGGCTCGCTGGCGTTCTCGTCAAAGGCGGCGGCTTCGGATTGTTCGTCGATATCATCGTCGGCATTGTCGGCGCGTTCATCGGCGGTTGGCTTGCCGGCGTGCTCGGCATTCATATCGGCGCCGGCATCATCAGCTCGATCATTACCGCCATTATCGGCGCGGTCATTCTGCTCTTCATCATTCGCCTCGTGCGACGAGCGTAGCGAATTCGCGCTTTCAATGAAGAACGGGAGCACCGTTGCCGGTGCTCCCGTTTTGTTTCGTGTGCTTCTGAATGGCGAGCGCCCTGGGCCTTATGCGTTTGCGACGAGTCCGCCCATCGCTTCGGGCAGCATCGAACCCGTTTGATTGAAGCGCAGATGCATTTCATACGCGCGCGCGAGATCGTGCGGCGTCTGGCCGCCGATCTTGAGTGCGTCGCGATAGTAGTCGCGCAGCAGGTCGCGATAGAGCGGATGCGCGCAACGCTCGATCACGAGGTTTGCACGCTCGCGCGGCGCGAGTCCGCGCAGATCGGCCAGACCCTGCTCCGTGACGATCACGTCCACGTCGTGCTCGTTGTGGTCGACGTGCGGCACCATCGGCACGATGCTGGAAATGCGGCCGTCCTTCGCAATCGCCTTGGTCGCGAAGATCGCGCACGACGCGTTGCGCGCGAAATCGCCCGAGCCGCCGATGCCATTCATCATGTGCGTGCCGCCCACGTGCGTGGAATTGACGTTGCCGTAAATGTCGCATTCGAGCGCGGTGTTCAGCGCAATCAAGCCGAGGCGGCGAATCACTTCGGGATGGTTGCTCACTTCCTGCGGACGCAGCACGAGCCTGTCGCGATAGCGGTCGAGTTCGGCGAGCACCTGAGCCTGGCGCTGCGCGGAAAGCGTCATCGAGGCGCCCGAGGCGAATACCATCTTGCCGGAATCGATCAGATCGAACGTCGAGTCCTGCAATACTTCGGAGTACATCGTAAGTGCTTCGAACGGTGAATCCACGAAGCCCGAAAGCACGGCGTTCGCGATCGTGCCGATACCGGCCTGCAGCGGCGGCAGTTGCGCGCTCATGCGGCCGTGCTTCACTTCGTGCTGCAGGAATTCGATGAGGTGGCCGGCAATGCGCGCGGTTTCTTCGTCGGCGGGCAGTACGGTCGACGGGCTGTCCGCCTCGTTCGTGATGACGATGGCGGCGATCTTCTCGGGCGGAATCTCGATGGCGGTCGTACCCACGCGATCCTGCGGGCGTACGATCGGCAGCGGATCGCGATGCGGGCGGCGGCCGGGAATCCACACGTCGTGCAGACCTTCGAGCGCGAGCGGCTGTGCGAGATTGATCTCGACGATCACCTTCTCCGCGAGAATCGCAAAGCTCGCCGAATTACCGACCGACGTGGTGGGCACAATCGCACCGGTTTCCGTGATTGCGGCGGCTTCGATGATCGCGAGATCGAGTTTGCCGAGCAGGTTCGCGCGCAACATCTCCACGGTTTCCGAAAGATGCTGGTCAACGAACATCACTTCGCCGCGGTTGATCGCCTTGCGCAGCGTCGCGTCCACCTGGAACGGCAGACGGCGCTCGAGCACACCCGCTTCGGTCAGCATGCGATCGACGTCGTGGCCGAGCGAGGCGCCTGTCATCAGCGTAATGCGCAGCGGCTCTTTCTCTTCGCGCGCACGGCGCGCCAGTTCGAGCGGCACGGCTTTCGTGTCGCCCGCGCGCGTAAAGCCGCTCGCGCCGACGCGCATGCCGTTGCGCACGAGTTGGGCCGCCTCGGCAGCCGAAGTGATTTTCCCGCGCAAGGCGGCACAACGAATACGGTCTTCGTACATCAAAGTCTCCACAAACTCTCTGATCGCCTGGTGCCTATTTTCAGGTCTTGCATCGGCGGTCGTGCACTGCGCGTTTCACAAAACACTGTTGCAGTGTTTTGTGCAGCCACAATGCGCAAAGCCGCGGCGCCCAGATGAAGGCGTCGCGGCACAGGATTTCAGCGTGCGCCTGCACATGGCTGGCGTGCTCTCGATCTCAGCTACCGAAATAAATATTGCAGAAGCTGACCGGGCCGACGCATTCATCCTTCTTTGCCGGCTTTACGATTTCGCGGTGGGCGGGCGCTTGCGCTACTTGCGGGGCAGCGGATTGCGCGACCTGCTGGGGGACGCTCGCTGCCGGTGCTTCGTTCTGTGCATAAGCAGCGGCGGCGGCAAACAGCGAACAGGCAACAACAGCGATCTTCAGGGACTTCATTTTACTCTCCAGTGCTAACGGGTACTGCGAAGCAGTGATGTGACTATATGACTCAGGGTCGAATTGATTAAGCGGGCGGGGTGGAAGGCATATTTCCAGACTGCAGCAAGATCGCGCAGGCCTGCTTTTTCATTGTGTTTTCAACGAACTGTGCGGCGCACGCGTGCGGCGTGCGCGGCGCGCGAGCGGTCCGAGCGGCGCGTCGCGGTCGAGCAGCGCGCTGCGGATGAAGTGCAGATGACTCAGCAGCCGTTGCACCTCGTGCCGCCTTTCCCGCTCGTGATGCACGGTGGCGAGCGCCTCCTGGGCGATCCAGGTCGCGGCGCGCACGGCGCTGAGCGCGCGGTCGAGCGCGATCCCGTCCGGGCTCTCGAAAAGATGCGCGATGTCCTCCTGTACGCGCGCGAGAGCCATAGGCCAGCGCGCGTCATGAAGGTCGAGCCAGGCTGCCGCGTGCGCCTCGTTGCGCAGATCGACCACGGCGTGCCCGACTTCGAGCGTCACGAGCATCCACCGCAGCGCGCGCCGGTGCGCCTGGCGGCGCCCGTTCAGCAAGAGCCTCAGCTGGTGCATCAGATCGTGCGTACCGGACTGGAAGCGCTGCCCAAGGCCATCCAGTTCCCCGTGGCAAGCCAGCACGACCTGGCCGCGCAACGACACGCACATGCGCTCGACGAGCCAGTTCATGTGCGGCGGAAACACCACCGCGAAAGCGAGCGACGCGACCAGCATCGCGGCAACGACGGCGATGCCGTTGTTGACCAGCAGATCCGGCGTGTAGGCGATCACGTTGTCCGGACCAGCCAGCAGGCAGAAGAACACCGAGAAGCCGACGCCATAGCCCGCTATCCGCGAGCGCGTGGCGAGAAAAGCGCCGATGGCGAGCACCGGAACGAGTGTCGCGCAGAGCAACGGAAAGCCATCGACATTGGGATAGACGTAGCAGGTGAAGAGATAGCCCGTCACGGCGGCAAAGCCCGCGCCGACCGCCATCTGCACGGCCATGCGCGACGCGTTCGGCGACGACGAGGTGAGCGCGCACGTGAGCGCGGCCGCGATCATCGCAAGGCCGCCGCTCGGCCAGTCGGTCTCGACCCAGAACCAGCCCAGCGCCGCCACCACTACGGCCGTGCGCACGAAGGTGAACGCCACGACGTACCAGCTCGTGCGGGGCACGTAGCGCGCGGCGCGCGGCTCCTGCGCGGGACGCGCCTCCATGAGCGATGCCCACGTGCGGCTGTAGCGCACGACCTCGGTCGTAAAGCGATAGATGAGTTCGGCCGAGGTGTCGAAGTCGGGCAGCGCGTCGGGCAACGCGTGTTCGAGCGGCCGCCGCGTCTCGCGCACATGACGCGGCAGCGTGCGCTGGAAGGCTTCGAGCCCGTCGGCGAGTCGCCGCGCATAGGCGCGATCGCTTTCGTTGCGGCTCGGCCGTTGTGCGAGCAGCGCCGCTAGCTCGCCGAAGTATGGCGCGAGCGGTGCGATCGCCGCGTCGCTCCAGCGCAGCCTTTTGAGCAACTGGCGCAACGCATGCAGCCGCGCGCAGGCATCCATGAATTCGGAATTCAGGCGCGAAAGCAGGCCGCTGCGCGAGCGCATCGTCGGATCTTCGAAAGATGAGAAAGCACGCGTGGCCTCGAAGCCGACGACATCGTCGACGAGACTCGCAAATCGCCCTTCGAATGCGCCCCTTTCGAGCCGCCCAGCCAACACCGCCGCAGCGAACGCAGTAAAATTAAGATAGCGTGAGCGCAGGGTGCGACCGAGCAACGAGCCCGATTGCCGGGGCACGATCACCGCGCTGACCATGCCCGAGCAGAGTATGCCAACGGCCACTTCGGCGCCGCGGCCCAGTGCGGCGAGAAAGAGACCGTTGGGCTGCATCACGAGCGGAATGCCGATCAGCGCTGCCGTATAGCCGGCGAGCACGAAACCGTACCAGCGAAAATGGCGATTCCTCATGGCGGCGGCCGTACATGCGGCCACCCATCCCGTCATCCCGAGTATGTAGAGCTCGGGCTGCTGGACGAATACGGCGCCCAGCACCACCGCCGCGACCATTCCCACCGCAGTGCCGACGATGCGATAAAAGCTCTTGGCGAACACCATGCCCGAGAGCGGCTGCATCAGGACGAACACCGTCGTCATCGCGATGCGCGGCTGCGGCAGGTCCAGCAGCATGGAGATGCCCATGGCAAGCAAGCCGGCCGCGACCGTTTTCAGCAGATGAATCCAGATCGCGCCGTCGCTGGCCTGCCAGTCACGCAGCGCCCGTCTGGCGGCGCGCCATATGATCTCCGCGCGCCGACGCGAGTCGAACGCTCGATGTATCGCAGGCTGGCGGCTCATGACAAACGCTCGGGCTGTTTCGAAGACAGGGGCCGATTGTAGGAGCGTCATTGCGCCGCATTAATGGGACGTGCGGGGAACCTCCGTTCCAGATCACTCAACAATGGCGCGCCCTGACAGGCGGACAATATCGTTTCTGCACCGAACAAGAAGGTCAAGAAGGTCTGATGGATACGTTACAAAACATGCGGGTGTTCGTTCGCGTTGTGGAAGCGGGCAGCTTCACCGCCGCGGCTCAGTCGCTGGATTCGACCACCGGCGCGATGTCGCGCGCGGTATCCGAACTCGAAGCGCATTTGCGCACCCGTCTGCTCAACCGCTCGACACGCCGGCTTGCGCTCACGCCCGCTGGCGAGCGCTATCTCAAGCGCTGCTCGCAGATTCTCGCGGACGTCGGTAGCGCGGAAGAAGAGGCGAGCTGCGCGCATGAACGCCCGGCCGGGGCGCTGCGCATGCACAGCTTTGCGAGTATTGGTCAGCAGTACGTGCTGCCGGCGATCTCGCGCTATCGCGCGCTGCATCCCGAAGTCACCGTCGAGCTGACGCTCTCGCAACGCATGCCGGATCTCTTCGAGGGCAGCAGCGACGTCTCGGTGGTCACGGCGTCATCGCTGCCGAATTCCGATCTCGTTTCGCACCAGCTGGGTTCGACGTACAGCATTCTGTGCGCGTCGCCTGGGTATGTGCATACGCACGGTGCGCCGCGCACACCCGCCGATCTATCGCATCACGACTGCCTGATTCTCAAATCGCCGGCGTTCCCGGCGCATGAGTGGATACTCGAGGGGCCCGAGGGCAACGTCGAGATGCAAGTGGACGGACCGGTGCAGGTGAATATCGCGGAATCGCTCGCAGTGGCGATACGCGAGGGGATGGGGATCGGGATGCTGCCGGTCTACGCGGCAATAGAAGGATTGCGTAACGGTACGCTCGTGCGCGTACTGCCGCAGCACAAGCTGCAAAAGACGAACGTGTACGCGCTTTATCCGTCGCGCAAGTTCGTCGACGCGAAAACCAAGACGTGGGTGGAATTCTTGCGCGCGCATCTTCCGCAAGTCATCGAGCGCGACCTGGCGCTGCTGGAAGAATTGACTCAGGAGCAGCTTGCGGACGTCGCAGATGAGCTTGCTTTGGCGAAGGACGCCTCGGTCGCAGCAGCTGTGCAGAAGGCGACGCAATAAGCCTGCGCTTGCGCAAGCGGGTTAACGAATAAAGCCGTCCATTGGACGGCTTTTTTGTTTTCCGCATCCGAAGCGTAAACGCCAGAACCCCGGCTCTCTTTCGGAGACACCGGGGTTCTGGACGTTACAGCATAAGGAGCCTGACGATTACCTACTTTCACACGGGCAATCCGCACTATCATCGGCGTGGAGCTGTTTCACGGTCCTGTTCGGGATGGGAAGGGGTGGGACCAGCTCGCTATGGTCATCAGGC
>NZ_JAFA01000016.1 GCF_000519185.1 Paraburkholderia nodosa DSM 21604
TCGGCTGTAAATTTTTAAAGATCGATCGCGAAAGTGCCGCGCAGTTTCGTTCAGACAACCACTCAACTACCGGCTTCCTTCTGCGTTGCTGCGTCAGCAGCAGAGAAACGAGATTATGAAGACTGTCTGGCGATCTGTCAACAGGTTTTTTAACTTCGTTCAACCTGCCGCTCAACTTCGAATCACCCGCAGACCCAGTCGCCACAAGGCTTTCGCCTGGGCTTCCCGTCTCCCCGCGCCTTCATCGAAAGCGCGAAAGACCGGAATTCTAGTCACGCAGGTGACATCTTGCAAGCGGTTTTTTGATGGTCCAGCAAAGTCGGGCTAAACACGTCTCGCCTGCTCCATATAGCAGTCGCCATAGTGCTTCCGGCCGATGCCTTCTGGCTGCGCAGCAACGACGATCCCGCATCGCGCCCAGGCCCATCTGGCGCGCTCCTGCTGCCCAATCCGATGGCGCGCACGGAACCGACTAGAATATGGGGTTCTCTGCACCCCAACTCACAGATTTATGCGCTCGCGAATCGCCAAACGCCTTCCTCCTGACGCCGACAAGCTCGTCGGCCTCTCGCTCGCCCTGTTCGCCTCGGGCAGCCGCACCGAAGACCGCTTCTGGGAGGCAAAGCTCGACACGCTGCTAGCGAAGGTCGTGCGCAACGGCAATCAGACTACGCTCGACGCCGCGCTCGATCATCTGCAGCAGAATCATCCTGACGCCTACGGCGCGCTCGCCGACATGGCGGAGACGCACAGCGAGTCGTTCATCGTCGAACACGACGGCGCGCAATACGAGGCGCTGCTCGTCGCCGCGCCGGTGCTGGCCTGGACGCGCTATGTCATCCCTTCGGGCCCGCTGAAGGCCGAGGGAGCAGACGCCCTGCGCACCCATCTTCAGGCCCACGTGCTCGCGAACGGCACGCGCGTGGCGATGGCCCCTTATCTCTACAGCATCGACCAGTTGCCGCGCCACCATGTCGAAACCTGGCGACTCGCACAACAGCTTACGCAAGCGGCGCTGAGCGGCGCGCCGGCGAAAATCAGCTCGGGCGAACTGCCGGAAACGTCGCCGATCCTCGCTGATCCGCGTTTCCTGCTCGCCGTCGTCGCCGCACCTGTTGGCGCCCCGCTCTTCCGCTGGCAGGAAGAGGAGCACGGCTCACGCATCGAGCGCGGTCAATGCCTGGAACAATGGGCCACCCAGGGCGGCGCCAACCTTGCCGTCGTCATGCCGGGCTGCGAGTTCGAGTGCCTGCTGCCGGACGCCTACTACTCCGCCTGCCGCGACGCGGACGAGCGCGTGCGCCCGCACACGATCCGCACCGCCGTGCGCTATCTGCTCGACACGATCGGCGCAGGCGCGCAGGACTTGCGCGCGGTCGTCGCCGGCTTCGGCGAGCGCCGTATCGACGAATACCGCATCGCTTTCACGAAGCGCGGCAGCAACGATGTGCTGTATGGCGTGGTCTGGCCGCTCTATGGCCGCGAGAACGGCGACGCCGAGATCGACGAAGAACCGACCGAAGAGAATGTCAGTAGCGGTCCGCTCGAAGAGATCGTTGCGCTGCTGAAGGAATCGGGCATCACCGACATCCGTCGTCACGCTGGCCGCTTCGAGCCGGAATATTGCGATGACTGCGGCGTGCCGCTCTATGCGGATCCGCTCGGCGAGATCGTCCACGCCGAGATGCCAGAAGATGCTGAGCCCGTACAGCCACACTTCCACTAGGACAACGCCCAAATTCCTACCCGGTCCCGCCTGAGTGCGGGACTTTTTTTTGCCCTATGTCTTATGCCTTTTGGACAGGCCGCCAGCGCGCAACCTTTTTGTCATCATGGTGCTGTTGGTCTGGTTCACCGCCGCTTAGAAGCGGTGCGCGTTTCACAACATTGCGAGAGGCCGTCAACGAGAGGAGGGCATATCCATGCGGTTCGTTGTACTCAATCCGGACGCCGAAAGGCGCGAAGGGCTCAAGGCGCTGTTAAGACAAATCGACCGTCGCGCACGCTTCAATGATGCGCCGGACTGGCGCAGCGCTGAGCGCGCCTTGCAACGGTTCACCCCCAACCTCATCGTGATCGACTGGCACGACGGCATCCGCGCCGGCGAACTGCGCCACTTTGTCATGCGGCACCGCAGCTTGCCAGTCGCCATACTGGTTGACAGCACCGAGACGCCCACGACCATGCGCGCGCTCATCAACGAAGGCGCCCGCGGCGTCATCCGGCGCACAACGGACTCCATCCTGATCGTGAAATTTCTGGAGCTCATCATGCTTGGCGGCGATCATCTGCCGGCCGACGTGCTCGGTCCATGCACGCCATGGCCCCTGCCACCCCGGCGCAATGCCAAGGCCGCCGCACAGGCCCGCAAGGTGCGTCCGAAAGTCGACCTCTCACCACGACAGGAGCAAATCCTGCGCTGCGTCCATATGGGCAATACCAACAAGATGATCGCGAGAGCCCTCGGCATCAGCGAGGGCACGGTGAAAGTCCATCTGACAAGCATCTTTCAGCAGCTCGGCGCGCCTAATCGCGCGGCGGCCGTCGCGATCTACAACGGATTGCTCGCGAACCAGCTGCAGGTGCTGCGCGCGCGATGCGAGCGGGCGGCGAAGCCCAGGCACGGCGAGCACGGTCCGGTGCCATTGCGCGCACGCGACGGTCTGGCGCATCGCTATCCGTTGCTGTCAGGCGACAGTGGGGAGGCGCTACCCATCGCCGCGGAGCCGGTGACGCCTTATGGCGACCCCGCCGCGGCGCAGCAGATACGCCCCGTCGAGGTCGGCGAGGTCGGCGAGGCCAGCGAGAGCGCGGACGAGGAAGCCCTGGTGCTCGCCCGCGCACACGGCTTGCCTTCCAACGAGTAATATGAAGCACATGGGGTTCCTATTTACACCGCTTCCGCTCTGGGTTGCTATCGGTGCCTGGGTTGTCACCGTGGGGCTGCTCGCGCTCGCGCTATGGAAGAACCCCTTCAAGCGTCTTCAGGACGCAACGCTCCAGCACGTGTGGCTTGCGATCGTCGTCGCGATCTCCGTGCTGTGGGCAAGCAATGCGTGGCTCGAAGACGGCACCGTGCTGCACCTGCTCGGCGCCACGCTCGTGGTCACGCTATTCGACTGGGGACTCGCGCTCGTCGCCATGGGCGTCGTCGTCGGGCTCGCCGCGCTTGTCTTCGACGCCCCCTGGGAAGGCATCGCCCTCACCTTCCTGATATTCGGCGCCTTCCCTGTCGCAATTTCGGCGCTGCTGCAGCGCGCCTGTACCGCGTGGCTGCCGCGCAACCTCTTCATGTTCATCGTCGGCCAGGGTTTCGTGTCGCCGGCCATCGCCGTTTCGGCTGCGGCCTATCTCGCGCTCGGCACCCATGTCGCGCTCAACGGCGGATCGGCGATCACCGTGCCCGCAGGTTATGCATTCAGCGTATTTCTGCTCGCTTCGGGCGAAGCCTGGTTCACAGGCATGGCAACGGCGCTGATCGCCGTCTACCGGCCGACCTGGGTCACTACCTACGACGTGCGGCGCTATCGCCTGGGCGGCCCGCGAACCTGAGCGCTGCCCCAAGCCACGCCCCCCGCCGCCAGCAACGTGACGACGGGCGCGACGACACGTCGCGATCGGCCTTCGGCCCACACACAGCAGCGCTTGCGCCGATTCCATCGCTCAGGCAGAAGAAAATAATTGTTTCCGGATTGAACTCGGCCCGGCTGTGCAGCATCTTACGGTGCCTGACGTCTCACCCCTCATCCCTAGCAAGCAGATGGACCGCAACCATGCATCCCGCCGGCTGTTGCTCGTAGCCGGTCAACTGGCGGCGTGCGCCGCGAGCCTCATGCTCATCGCCGCGCCAGCCGCGCAGGCCGATCAACTCGATCAACACAACGATCTCGTCAATCAGTTCGTCACCCAGATGCACGCGGACCCGCTAGTCGCGGACTGCGCGGCGCATGGCGATTTCGTAGCCAGCACGTCGACGGCGCTCGATCACGTCGAGTTTCCGCCCAGTTCGTTCGACAGCGCACACGCGAGCGTGACGCCGTGGAACGACTCGTTCGACGAAGGCAAGCAGCGCGTGAAGGTCGATACGATCGTGACAGTCGACGGCATCGGCATCCCCAAAGAAAGCGGCAATTCGCCCTATGACCTGAAGTTTCGCTGCGGCTATGTCGGGCAGCAGATGCTCGCGTTCAGCTGGAACGATCCGGTCCCGCCGGCGCACGCACGCAGCGAGCGCGGCACGGCCTCGAGCGGCGCACATGGAAAGGGCAAGCATTCGACCAAGAAGGCCACTGGCAAAGGCTCGAAGAAGGCACCCGCCCACAAGTCGTCGACGAGCAGCACGAAGTCGTCCAGCAAATCGACGACGACGAAATCCACTGCGAAGAAAACGACTTCAAAGAAGAAGACGACGGCTCACTGAACGCGTCGGTGTTCTCGATGCAAGAAAAGGGGAAGCGGCCTGGCCGCTTCCCCTTTTCTTCATGTCTGCGTGGCGAAGGCGCGTGTTACGCAAACGCCTCCACGTGATGCAGGATGGCCTGTAGCATCGCAGCGCCAAGCGCGGCGCTACGCTCGCCGTTCCAGCCTACGCGTTCGTCGGGCAGATTGGCGTTGTCCTTGAACGGCATCTCGAGCGTCAGCGACAGGCAGCCATAGCGATGGCCGATGTACTTCGACGCGAGCTTGAGCGCATCTTCGCGGTAGCGGCTCGCCTCGTAGCCGTGCTGATCCTGGAAGTCGGGGCTCGCCACCTTGAACGCCTCGATGAACGCCTTCTGCTCCGTGCGTTGCTGATCGGTAAAGCCCGGCAGCATTTCCGAGCCCGCCACGAACACATACGGGAGCGTCTCGTCGCCATGGATGTCGAAGAAGAGATCGACGCCCGTGGCTTCGATCGCATCGCGCACGACCAGCACTTCGGGGCTGCGCTGCGCGTCCGGCGCCATCCACTCGCGGTTCAGGTTCGCGCCCACGGCGTTGGTGCGCAAATTCCCGTGCACGCTGCCGTCCGGATTCATGTTCGGCACGATATGGAACACAGCGCGGTCGTACAGCTTGCGCGCGACCGGATCGCCCGCCCAGTCGCCCCAACCGGCGAGCCGCTTGACCAACCCTTCGACGAACCACTCGGCCATGCTCTCGCCCGGATGCTGGCGCGCGATGATCCAGACCGTCTTCTTGGGCTTGCCATCAGGCGCAGTGTCGCCGGGCATGCCGAGCGAGAGCAGCGACATGGGCCGGCCTTCCACGCTTTGGCCGAGTTCCGTGAGCGCGGCGTGCGGCAGCTGCTGAAGCGCGCCAAGAAACTCCGAGTGACGCTCTTCGCTATACGGCTCGAAGTACGCGTAGTAGATGCTGTCGAAGTCGGGCGTGTGGTCGATGACGAGTTCCTTCCCGTCATACGAGGTCGGCACGCGGAACCAGTTCACGCGGTCGTAGCTCGCCGCGGCCTGGTAGTCGCGCCAGCCCTCGGGAAATGCGCAGGCCGACGCGTTCTCGAACGTCATCACGCAACGCTCGCCGCGCGCGCCCGAGAGGCGGAAGTAGAACCATTGCGCGAACTCGGACTGGTTGTCCGCTCGCACGCGCAAACGGATGTCGTCGGCGCGCTCGCACGACAGAACCTCGATCGCGCCCGCATCGAACTGGTTGGAGATGGCAATCGTCATGGTGTTTTCCTTCCCGCTTGCTTGTTCACTTACTCGGCGATGCGCCGACGAAATACATAGGTCGAATCGTTCGATGCATCCGCATCGAACGCGTAGCCTTCCACGTCGAACGCCTTGAGCCCTTCGGGCTCGGTAACGCGGTTCTCGACTGCGTAACGCGCCATCAACCCGCGCGCGCGCTTCGCGTGGAAGCTGATGATCTTGTAGCGCCCGCCCTTCCAGTCTTCGAATACCGGCGTGATCACAGGCGCGGCGAGCTTCTTCGGCTTCACGGCCTTGAAGTACTCATTGGACGCGCAGTTCACCACCACACGCGCGCCCTTCGCCGCTTTCGCGTGGTTGTGCTCGATCTGCGCATTGATCGCATGCGTGATGCGCTCGCCCCAAAACGCGTAGAGATCCTTGCCGCGCGCATTTTCGAAGCGCGTGCCCATTTCCAGGCGATAAGGCTGCAGCAGGTCGAGCGGACGCAGCAGGCCGTAGAGCCCGGAGAGCACACGCACGTGCTGTTGCGCATAGTCGAGATCCGCCGACGAGAGCGACTTTGCGTCGAAGCCTTCGTAGACGTCGCCGTTAAATGCGAGCACGGCCTGCTTCGCGTTGATCTGGCTGAACTGCTTCGACCAGTCGGCATAGCGCTGAAAATTCAGGCGCGCGAGCGGGTCGGAAATGCTCATGAGCGAACCGATCTGCTGCGGCGAGAGGCGGCGCAGGCCTGCGATCAGCTCGGCTGCGTCGTCGACGAAATCGGGGATAGTGTGGGCTTCGATGTGCGCCGGCGTGTCATAGTCGAGCGATTTGGCCGGCGACAGAACGATTATCATAGAGGCTTGCAGGCACGATGTGCCGATGTTCAAAGGCGAAAGCCCGATTGTAGCGAATTCACGAATGACCGGCCTCACGCCCCCAACCGCAGCACCCCTCTCGCCCGCCGCCGCTCGCGCGCTTCCCGTGGTTCTCGACTCGAACGTCTGGCTCGATATCCTCGTGTTCGACGACCCGCACACGCGCCCCATTCGCGCGGCGCTCGAGCGCCGCGCGATCCAGGCGCTGATTGACACGCGCTGCCAGGCCGAGTTGGCCCACGTGCTCGACTATCCGCAGTTCGCTGGCCGCGGCGTCGCGAAAGCGGACGCGCTCGCGGCGCTGGGCGGGCTCGTCGAACGGGTCGAGCTGCCCGAGCTGCCCGCCGACGCGCGGCCCCTGCCCCAATGCCGCGACCGCGACGACCAGAAGTTTCTGGAACTGGCGCGCGCAAGCGGCGCACAGTGGCTCGTCTCGAAGGACCGCGCGGTGCTCAAGCTCGCCAGGCGCGTGGCGCGCGACTTTGGCTTTCGCATTGCGACGCCTGACGCCTTCGTCGCCGAATGCGTGCAAAACGCTGCACAAGCGGCCCAGGCCTGATGCCCCTGCATCACGGCGCTTGCACCCGGCCTGACCACCGCAGCCGCGCCGATTTGCCTACAATCGGACTTTGACCCAATCTTTCCCGTCCCAACGTCCGACTCCCGCCCGCGACATGAACGCACCGCATCCCACGCAGAATTCGCAGGACACCCTGCTCACGCCCTCTTTTCCGTCGCGTCTGCCGAACGTCGGCACGACGATCTTCACCGTGATGAGCGCGCTCGCCGCCGAAAAGGGCGCAGTCAACCTGGGTCAAGGCTTTCCCGACTTCGATTGCGACGCGCGCATCGTCGACGCCGTCGCGCAAGCCATGCGCGGGGGCCACAACCAGTACCCGCCGATGACAGGCATCGCCGCGCTGCGCGAGGCGATCGCGGACAAGATCGAGCATGTGTACGGCCGCCGCTACGACGCCAATAGCGAGATCACCGTGACGGCCGGCGCCACGCAAGCCCTCCTCACGGCGATTCTCGCAACCGTGCACGCGGGCGACGAAGTGATCGTGGTCGAGCCGACCTACGACAGCTATTTGCCGTCGATCGAACTGGCGGGCGGCAAGCCCGTGTTCGTGACGCTCGAAGCGCCCGATTACGCGATTCCGTTCGACCGCCTCGCTGCGGCCATCACGCCGAAGACGCGCCTCATCCTCATCAATACGCCGCACAACCCCACGGGCACGGTGTGGCGCGCCGAGGACATGCAGAAGCTCGAGGAGATCGTGCGGGGCACCAACGTGCTGATCCTCTCCGACGAGGTCTACGAGCACATGGTCTACGACGGCCAGCCGCACGAGAGCGTGGCGCGCTATCCGGAACTGGCCGCGCGCAGCTTCATCGTGTCGAGCTTCGGCAAAACCTATCACGTGACGGGCTGGAAGGTGGGCTACGTCGCCGCGCCCGCGCCGCTCACGGCCGAGTTCCGCAAGGTGCACCAGTTCAACGTGTTCACCGTGAACACGCCGATGCAGTTCGGCCTGGCGCACTATCTGCGCGATCCGAAGCCGTATCTCGAACTGCCCGCGTTCTACCAGAAGAAGCGCGACTTCTTCCGCGCCGGCCTCGCCAACACGCGCTTCAAGCTGCTGCCGTGCGAAGGCACCTACTTCCAGTGCGTGGACTATTCGGCGATCAGCGATCTGCCCGAAGCGGAATTCTCGAAGTGGCTCACCGCGGAGATCGGCGTGGCCGCCATTCCGGTGTCGGCGTTCTATCACGAGACGCACGAATCGGGCGTCGTGCGCTTTTGCTTCGCCAAGCAGGAAAGCACGCTCGCGACCGCGCTCGAGCGGCTCGCGCGGCTCTGACGTCGTGCGCGCGCGATGAATCTGCGAACGGCAGTGCGTTCCCGATCATCGCGCGCAACTACGTGCAAAACCCCACAATGCTTACGAGTTCGCCTCGATATACGCCTTGCGGTCGGCGTTGACGCGCTGCGCCGTCGGGCGTTCACCGATCAGCTTGATATACGACTTCCAGTCGATGCCCACATCGGCGAGGAAATCGCTGCCGTACACCGCCTGCGTCGCGCGGCCCACGAGCGGCAGACTCACGAACGCCGCCGCATCGGCCACGCCGAAGTGCTCGCCCGCTACGTAAGGCGCGAACTTCGCGATCCGCTTGAAGGCCGCCACGTAGCGGCGCAGCCGCTTTTCCATGGTCGCCTTGACCTCGTCGGTCGCCTTGCCGCCGAAGAACGCTTCGCCGTAAAGCTCGCGCGCGTTCAGCTCCAGATGCGTCTCGATGAAGACGATCAGTTCGCGCTCCTTCGCTGCCTGCCACGGATCCGCCGCGAAAATGTGCTTGTCTGGAAAGCGCGCCGCCAGATACTCGACGATCACTTCCGACTCGCACAAGAAGCCCTGTTCCGTCTCGATAAATGGCACCTTGCCGCCCGGCGACTGCGCGAGCACCGCCTCTTCGAGCGGCAGCTTGTTCGGCACCTCCTCGAACGCGATGCCGTGCTCGAGCAGCAGAAGCTTGACCTTGTTGTAGTAATTCGAAAGCGCGAAACCGTGCAGCTTGATCATCCTCGTTGCCTCCTTGAGTGGGGCAATTCCCTTATCGGAACTGCCGAACCGTTTTCATAAAATTGTACGACCGTGCTATTCTAGGCCAATCATGGAGCCAGGCTTCCAATGACTTCACATCATTTCAACATTGAGACAATCGGCATAGTCGGCACCGGCGCGATGGGCCGCGGTATCGCCCAGATTGCCGCGCAGGCGGGCCTCGCGGTGCGCCTCTACGACACAAACCCGCAGGCGGTCGCCGCCGCGCGCGACTATCTCGCCGACACCTTCGCGAAACTCGCCGCAAAAGGCAAGCTCGACGAGCCCGCCGCCAACGCCGCGCTCGAACGCGTGAGCGGCGTGCACACGCTCGATGAACTCGCGGTCTGCGATCTCGTGATCGAAGCGATCGTCGAGAATCTCGAGGCCAAGCGTACCCTCTTTCGCGAGCTGGAAACCGTGGTGCGCGAGCGTTGCCTGCTCGTTTCGAACACCTCTTCGCTCTCCATTACCGCCATCGCCGCCACATGCAGCGATCCCTCGCGCGTGGCGGGCTATCACTTCTTCAACCCCGTGCCGCTCATGAAGGTGGTCGAGGTGATCGACGGCCTGCGCAGCGATCCCACCGCCGGCGACGCGCTGATGACGCTCGCGCGCCGCATGGGCCACACGCCCGTGCGCGCGAAGGACATGCCCGGCTTCATCGTCAATCACGCGGGCCGCGGCATGAATACCGAAGGCCTGCGCGTGGCGGGCGAAGGCGTTGCGAGCTTCGTCGAGATCGATCGCATCATGCGCGAGCAGGCGGGCTTTCGCCTCGGACCGTTCGAGCTGCTCGACCTCACCGCGCTCGACGTCTCGCATCCGGTGATGGAGTCGATCTACCACCAGTTCTATGAAGAACCGCGCTTCACGCCCTCGCCCATTACGGGCGTGCGGCTCGCGGGCGGGCTCGTTGGCCGCAAGGCGGGCGAAGGGTTCTATCGCTATGTCGATGGCAAACAGCAGGTGCCCGACGAGGCCGCAGCGCCCACGGCGCTGCCCGCGCGCGTCTGGGTGAGCCGCCGCAACGCCGCCGCGCGTGACGCCGTGCTCGCGCTCGCAGCGAAAGCGGGTGTGCCCGTCGACGAAAGCGATACGCCGGCAGCCGACGCGCTGATCGTCGTCGCGCCGCTCGGCCTCGACGCCACGACCGCCGCGCTCGACGAGCAGCTCGACGCGAGCCGCGTCGTCGCCATCGACACGCTGTTCCCGCTCGACACCGCGAAGCGCCGCACGCTGATGACGACGCCCGCCACCACGCGCGAAGCCCGCGACGCGGGCCACGCGCTCTTCGCCGCCGACGGTGTGCCGGTCACCGTCATCCGCGATTCGACGGGCTTCGTCGCGCAGCGTATCGTCGCGACGATCGTCAACATCGGCTGCGACATCGCGCAAAAACAAATCGCCACGCCCCGCGACATCGACCTCGCGGTCACGCTGGGCCTGGGCTATCCACGCGGCCCGCTCGCGCTCGGCGATGCGCTGGGCGCGCGCACGATCCTCACGATCCTGCGCAACATCCACACCGTGCTCGGCGAGCCACGCTATCGCCCGTCGCCGTGGCTCGCGCGCCGCGCGCAGCTCGGCCTTTCGCTGACGCAAGCAGAAGCAGCAGACATCAACGCATCGAACGAGGCACCGCAATGAGCGCCGAACTCCGCAGCACCCGCCCGCAAGGCCACGAATCGACACTCGTCCTCACGCTGTCGAACCCCGGCGCGCGCAACGCGCTGCATCCCGACATGTACGCCGCTGCCGTCGAAGCCTTCGACGCCGCCGAGCGCGACCCGTCGCTGCGCGCGATCGTCCTCACGGGCGCCGACAACTTCTTCTGCGCGGGCGGCAACCTCAACCGCCTGCTCGAAAACCGCGCGAAGGACCCTTCGGTGCAGGCCGCCAGCATCGACATGCTCGCTGCGTGGGTCACCGCGATGCGCCAGTCGAGCAAGCCGATCATCGCCGCCGTGGAAGGCGCGGCCGCCGGCGCGGGCTTCTCGCTCGCACTCGCCGCCGACCTGCTCGTCGCCGCCGACGATGCGAAGTTCGTCATGGCCTATTCGCGCGTGGGTCTGACGCCCGACGGCGGCGGATCGTGGTTCCTTGCGCGCTCGCTGCCGCGCTCGCTCGCGTTCGAGCTGATGGTGGAAGGCAAGCCGATCGGCGCGGCGCGTCTCGCGGAGCTGGGCGTCGTGAACCGGCTCGCGAAGCCGCACACGGCGCTCGATACGGCGCTTGCCTGGGCCGACGAACTCGCGAAGATCTCGCCGAATTCGGTGGCGCGCATCAAGGGTTTGACGAGCGTCGCGGACTCGCAACCGCTCGAAGCGCAGCTCGCTGCGGAGCGCGAAAGTTTCGTCGCGTCTCTGCATCACCGCGACGGCCTCGAAGGCATTACCGCGTTCCTCGAAAAGCGCGCCCCTGTCTACAAGTAAATCCGCCTCAATCCGCACGAGCGGCACACCCATGACCGAATATCACTTGCCCGCGCGCCGGCGCCTCTACGTGATGCGTCACGGCGACGTCACCTACTTCGACGAGACGGGTCGCGCAATCGACCCGGACACCGTGCCGCTCAACGAGAACGGCCGCGCCCAGGCCACCGCCGCCGGCGAAGCGTTCGCGTTGCAGGGGGTGCGTTTCGATCGCGTGATCGTGAGCGGACTGCGCCGCACGGTCGAGACTGCGCAGCGCGTGCTCGCGGCAACCGGTCAGTCGATCGAACTCGAAGTGCAGAGCGCGTGGGAAGAGATTCGCGGCGGCCGTCTCGCCGCCATTCCCCCCGCTGAAGTCGAAGCCGCCTTTCTGCGCGTGTTCGACGGCATCGTGCCGGAAGACACGCGCTTTCTCGGCGGCGAGACCATCGGCGAGCTGCTCGACCGCGTGCTGCCGCCGCTCGATGCGCTGCGCGCCGACCTTTCGTGGGACTCGGCGCTGCTCGTGCTCCACGGTGGCGTGAACCGCGCGATTCTCTCGCATGCAATCACGGCGTGCGGACGCGCATTCTTCGGCCATCTCGCGCAGGCCACGGGCTGCATCAACGCGCTCGATGTCGGCGCCGCGCCGCGAGACTGGGTCGTGCGCATGCTCAACCACGCGCCGCCCTCGCCGCTGCACCGCGACACCCGCAACACGACGATGGAGATGCTGTACGCGCAGTACCTGCGCTATAAACCGCGCGGCTGACGCGCGGCGACCCACAGGAGAATCAGGAGAAGGGAGACGAATATGGCGCAAGCCACCCCGGATGGAGACACGCAAAACAACGCGCAACCGCGCCCCGACTACTCGGCGTTCGAAGGTACGCGCCCGGTTGCCGAGCGCCAGCGCTTCGACACCGAGGCGCTGGGCGCCTGGCTCACCGCTCACGTGGAAGGCTTCCAAGGCCCCCTCACGATCGAGCAGTTCGCCGGCGGCCAGTCGAACCCGACGTTCAAGCTCGTCACACCCGGCCGCACCTACGTGATGCGGGCCAAGCCGGGACCCAAGGCGAAGCTGCTGCCGTCCGCGCACGCGATCGAACGCGAATACCGCGTGATGGACGCACTCGCCGCAACCGGCGTACCGGTCGCAAACATGCTCGCGCTGTGCGACGACGAAGCGGTGATCGGCCGCGCGTTCTACGTGATGGAGTTCGTCGAGGGGCGCGTGCTCTGGGACCAGTCGCTGCCCGGCATGACGCGCGAGCAACGCGGCGCGATCTACGACGAGATGAACCGCGTGATCGCCGCGCTCCACAACGTGAAGCCCGACGCCGTGGGCCTCGCCGACTACGGCAAGCCAGGCAATTATTTCGCACGCCAGATCGATCGCTGGAGCCGCCAGTATCAGGCTTCGGAAACGGAGCGCATCGACGCCATGCATCACCTGATCGAATGGCTGCCGCAGCACATGCCCGACGATGCGGGGTCACGCGTGTCGGTCGTGCATGGCGACTACCGCCTCGACAACCTGATCTTTCACCCGCACGAGCCGCGCGTGCTGGCCGTGCTCGACTGGGAGCTCTCCACACTCGGCGACCCGCTCGCCGACTTCTCCTATCACTGCATGGCCTGGCACGTCGATCCCGCACAATTCCGCGGCATTGCCGGGCTGGACTGGCAGGCGCTCGGCATTCCCGACGAGGCGCAGTACGTCGCGCGCTATTGCGAGCGCACCGGCCTCGAGATTCGCGGCGACTGGAACTTCTACCTTGCGTACAACATGTTCCGGATCGCGGCGATCCTGCAGGGCATCATGAAACGCGTGGTCGACGGCACAGCCGCGAGCGCGCAGGCCATCGACGCAGGCCGCCGCGCGAGGCCCATGGCGGAGCTCGCCTGGCGCTACGCGCAGAAGGTGCGCTGAATCCGGTTTGAGAACGACTCATTTTTCACTGTCACTGCATCGCATTGCGAGGTTACCGATGAATTTCGATTACTCCCCGAAAGTGCAGACGCTGCGCGAGAAACTGCTCGCGTTCTTCGACGAACACATCTATCCGAACGAAGCCGTCTTCCACGAGGAAGTCGAGCGCAATCGTGCGAATGGCAACGCGTGGGTGCCCACGGAGATCGTCGAGCAGTTGAAGGAAAAGGCGCGCGCGGCCGGGCTGTGGAACCTGTTCCTGCCTGCCTCCGAACGCGGCGCGGGCCTCACGAACCTCGAATACGCGCCGCTGTGCGAAATCATGGGCCGCGTGCACTGGGCACCTGAAGTGTTCAACTGCAGCGCGCCCGACACCGGCAACATGGAAACCATCGAGCGCTACGGCAGCGAGGCGCACAAGCAGCAATGGCTCGCGCCGCTGCTGGCAGGCCAGATCCGCTCCGCCTTCCTGATGACCGAGCCCGACGTGGCCTCGTCGGACGCGACGAACATCCAGACGCGCATCGAGCGCGACGGCGATGACTACGTGATCAACGGCACGAAGTGGTGGTCGTCGGGTGCGGGCGACCCGCGCTGCGCGATCTACATCCTGATGGGCAAGACCGATCCCGATGCGCCGCGCCATGCTCAACAGTCGATGATCCTCGTGCCCTCGGATTCGGCCGGCATCACCGTGCGCCGCCCGCTCACCGTGTTCGGCTACGACGACGCGCCGCACGGCCATATGGAGATCACGCTCGAAAACGTGCGCGTGCCCGCTGCGAACATTTTGCTCGGCGAAGGCCGCGGGTTCGAGATCGCGCAAGGGCGACTGGGACCGGGCCGCATTCACCACTGCATGCGTCTCATCGGCCTCGCGGAACGTGCGCTCGAATTCATGGCGAAGCGCGCCCTTTCACGTGTGGCATTCGGCAAGGCGGTCGCCCAGCAGACCGTCACGCAGGAACGCATTGCCGAAGCGCGCTGCATGATCGAACAGGCTCGGCTGCTCACGCTCAAGACCGCGTACATGATGGACACCGTTGGCAACAAGGGCGCGCGCGGCGAGATCGCCATGATCAAGGTGGTGGCGCCGAACATGGCCTGCCAGGTGATCGACTGGGCGATGCAGGTGCACGGCGCGGCGGGCGTGAGCGGCGACTTCCCGCTGGCGTACTCGTACGCTTCGGCGCGCACGCTGCGCTTCGCCGACGGCCCCGACGAAGTCCACCGCAACGCCATCGCCAAGCTCGAACTCGCGCGCCATATGGACGCGGGCGCGGCGTCGCGCGTCGAGATGCCGGTCACGCGTTCGTAGGTCCGCGGAAGTCCACAAGCGCAGCAGGGGCGCTCGTGCGCCCTCTGCGAGCGACGCCGATCTATGCTAATTTGCGCCAGATCGGGCGTCGCGGAAGACTATCCAGACTTTCGCGGCGCCTGCTTTCATGGTGCCAAGGAGCCACGATGATCGACGTCTACAGCTGGGCCACGCCGAACGGTCACAAAGTCCATATCATGCTCGAGGAAACCGGCCTCGAATACCGGGTGCATCCGGTCGATATCGGTGCGGGCGACCAGTTCAAGCCCGAATTCCTCGCCATCAGCCCGAACAACAAGATTCCCGCCATTACCGACTCCGAAGGCCCGCGCCGCGCCGACGGCCAGCCGTTTTCGCTGTTCGAGTCGGGCGCGATCCTGATCTACCTCGCCGCGAAAACCGGCCGCTTCATGCCTGAGGACCTCGCCGCGCGCTACGACGTGCTGCAATGGGTGATGTTCCAGATGGGCGGCCTCGGCCCCATGCTCGGCCAGGCGCACCACTTCCGCATCTACGCGCCCGAGAAGATCGACTATGCGGTCAATCGCTACACGAACGAAGCGAAGCGGCTCTACAACGTGATGGAAACGCAGCTGGAAAAGACCGAGTATCTGGCCGGGGACGAGTACACCATCGCGGATATCGCCGCATTCCCGTGGACGCGCTCCTGGCAAAACCAGGGCATCGATCTCGATTCGCTGCCCAACGTGAAGCGCTGGCACGAAACGATCGCGGCGCGGCCAGCGGTCAAGCGCGGCGTGGAAGTGCTCGCCAATGCGCGCAAGCCGCTCATGGACGACAAGGCGAAAGAGATGCTGTTCGGCGCGACGCAGTACGCCAGGCACTAACTCACAACGCCAAAACCCGCGCAATGCCAAAGGAGCGCCCGCCTTGCAGCGGAGCGCCCCTTTTCGTTGGCTACGCAACAACCTTAGAAGTAGTGCCGCGTGATGAACTCGGCCACGCATGCGGGCCGCTCGCTGCCCTCGCGCTCGATGCTCACATCCCACGCGACCTGCACGCCGCCGCCCTCCACGTCGCTCACTTCTTTCACCGCGATACGTGCACGCACCTTCGCGCCCACAGGGACCGGCTGCGTGAAGCGCACGCGGTTGAGCCCGTAGTTCACGCCCATGCGCTGACGCACGTGCAGCGTCCCTCCGAGCAGCACGGGAATCAGCGAAAGCGTGAGAAAGCCGTGCGCAATCGGGCCGCCAAACGGCGACTCGCGGCGCGCACGTTCGGCGTCGATGTGGATCCACTGGTGGTCACCGGTGGCATCGGCAAAACCGTGCACGTCCACCTCGCTCACCTCGCGCCAGCCGCTCACGAGCGGCCCCGCGCCGATCAGCGCGCGCAACGCCGCCGCGTCGGCAATCTGCATGACATCGCTTTCGCTCACGTTGCGCTCCCTGGATGGCGAAGGCCGAACAGCGCCTTCGAACGCACGGTCACGATCAGTTCGCCGTGCTGGTTGTGTCCTTCCCACTGCGTTTCGACGATGCCGCGATCGGGCTTGCTCGCCGAAACGCGCTTGCTCAGGATCGCGTTCGTCATCGTCAGCGTATCGCCCACGCGCGTGGGCTTGAGCCAGCGGATCTCGTCGACGCCGGGCGAGCCCATCGAGGTCGAGTCCTTGAGAAAGTTGCGCACCAGCATGCCCATCATGACCGAGCAGGTATGCCAGCCGCTCGCGACGAGCCCGCCGAACATCGACGCCTCGCCGCCCGCCTCGCTCATGTGGAACGGCTGCGGATCGAATTGCTCCGCGAAATGCACCACCTCGTCGCGCTTAAACGTGTGGGAACCGATCACATAGCGCTTGCCCACTTCGAGATCTTCGTAACTCACGCCCATCCATATTCTCCGCTGATGTTGCCTTCTACCGCCACGCGTTACGCTGCCTGCGCGAAACCGGGCAGCGAAGCGAAGCGTTCGAGATGATGATCGACATCACCGAGCGTCGTTTCGATGATCGCGAGACGCTTGAACAGATGCGCGGCCGCCACTTCGTTGGTGACGCCCATGCCGCCGTGCAGCTGCACGGCCTGCTGGCCGATGAAACGCGCCGCCTGCCCCACGCGCACCTTCGCTGCCGAGATCGCACGGCGCCGCTCTTCGGCCGATTCGCTACTGTAACGCGCGGCGGCGAGGTAAGTCAGCGAGCGGGCCTGCTCGGCGTGGATCAGCATCTCCGCCATGCGGTGCTGCAACGCCTGGAAGCGCGCGATCGGCACGCCGAATTGTTGACGCGTCTTCGTGTATTCGACCGTTGCGTGATTGAGCGCGTCCATTGCACCCACGGCTTCCGCACAGAGCAGGAACGTGGCGTAGTCGGCAATCTTCTCCCACGTCGTCGCGCCGGCGTGCGCGTCGCCCAGACGGCGCGCGTGCGCTTCCTTGAAGGTCAGCGTTGCGGCGCGCTGGCCGTCGATCGTGCGGTAATCGCTCACCTCGACACCCTGCGCATCGCGCGCGACGACGAAGAGCGCAACCTCGCCCGCGAAGCGCGCCGGCACGATCCAGTAGCTGGCCTGGGCGCCGTGCTGCACGACCGATTTCGTGCCGGTGAGCGCGAAGCCGTCGCCCGTTTCCTTCGCCTGCGTTTCCAGCGAGAACAGGTCGTATCGCGACTGCGGCTCGTGGAACGCGGCAGCAAGCTTGATCTCGCCCGAGGCGACGCGTTCGAGCAGCGCCGCGTTTTCCGCGTTTTCCGGTTCAGCCGCACCGCCCGCGAGCTTGAGCGCCTCGACGCCCACCGCGGTTGCCCAGTACGGCTCGACCACGAGCGCGCGGCCCAGCTCCTGCACGACGACGAGCACGTCGAACGGCGCGCCGTCGAAGCCGCCCTGCTCCGCCGGCACGGGCAGCGCGGTCAGTCCGAGTTCGACGAAGGCGTTCCAGTGCTGAGCCGAGACGCCAGCGGGTGTCTTCACGATCGCCTGACGCGCTTCGAAGCCGTAGTTCTTGTCGAGATAGCGACGCAGCGCGTCGGCGAGTTGCTGTTGTTCTTCGGTGAAGTTGAAGTTCATTGCGCCGCTCCTCAAATCCCCAGAATCATCTGCGAGATGATGTTCTTCTGAATTTCGTTCGACCCGCCGTAGATCGACGTCTTGCGATAGTTGAAGTAGTACGCCGCGAGCGGGGCCGCGTCGTCGTCACCGCCGGCCGCGTGTTCGTGCTCGCCTTCGAGGAAGGCCGGATCGAACGGCGCCGCAAGCGGGCCGACTGCGTCGACCATCAGCTCGGTCAGCGCCTGCTGGATCTCCGTGCCCTTGATCTTGAGCATCGACGCTTCGGGACCGGGGCCGCGCCCGTTGGACGCGCTCGCGATCACGCGCTCGGCCGTGACTTCGAGCGCCATCAGCTCGATTTCGACGGCGGCCACGCGCGCCGCGAACACGGGATCTTCGAGCAGCGGCTTGCCATGTTTCTTCTGCCTGAGCGCGACGCCCTTGAGGAACGCGAGTTCGCGGTTCGACGCGCCCACGCGCGCGATGCCCGTGCGCTCGTGGCCAAGCAGATACTTCGCGTAGGTCCAGCCGCGGTTCTCGTCCCCAACGAGATTTTCAACGGGCACCTTCACGTCTTCGAAAAATACTTCGTTGACCTCATGGTCTTCATCGAGCGTGATGATCGGACGCACCGTGATGCCGGGCGTTTTCATGTCGATGAGGAGAAACGAGATGCCTTCCTGTTTCTTGGCCGCAGGATCGGTGCGCACGAGGCAGAACATCATGTCGGCGTGCTGGCCGAGCGTGGTCCAGGTCTTCTGGCCGTTCACGACGTAGTGATCGCCTTCACGCACGGCGCGCGTGCGCAACGATGCGAGGTCGGATCCCGAACCCGGTTCGGAGTAGCCCTGGCACCACCAGTCTTCACCGGAAAGGATGCGCGGGAGATAGCGGCGCTTCTGGGCCTCGTTGCCGTACTTCATGAGCACGGGCGCGACCATCGACACGCCGAACGGCAGTACCGGCGGCGCGCCGATACTGCCGCACTCGGCGTCCCAGATGTGGCGTTGCGTTTCGGTCCAGCCTGGACCGCCCCATTCCGCGGGCCACGCAGGCGCGGACCAGCCCTGCTTGCCTAGCAGCGTGTGCCAGTTGGCGATGTCGTCGCGCGAGAGGCGTTTGTGGTTGAGAACCTTGTCGCGCATCGCTTGAGGCAGATTGGCCTCGAGCCAGGCGCGGATTTCGGCGCGAAATGCGTCGTCAGTCGGGGTGTAGTCCAGATCCATGCGCAATGTCTCCTGGCCGCGGCCGGTGCGGAGCGTTCCCCCGCGCCGCAGCGAAGACCCGCATGGCGTTATTGCAGCGGACCCTTCAACGCGGCCGGAACCGGCAGCGGCATCACATCGATGCCTTCTTCGACGAGAGCTTGCGCATCGTCCGCAGAAGCAACTCCACGGATGTTGCGCGACGGCGCTTCGTTGTAGTGAATGCGCCGCGCCTCCTCGGCGAAACGGTCGCCTACGTTCTCCGTCTTCTCGAGGACCTCGCGGATTACACGCATCGCATGCGCCTGCCATTGCGCTGCCTGCTCGTGCGGCGACGCTTTCGGCGTTTCGCTCGCGCCGGACAGGTTCAGCCGGGGCGCGGACGGCAAGCGGGTCACGTGGGTGGCGCCGCACATCGGACATTCGACCAGCTTGCGGGACAGTTGCGACTCGAAGTCGTCAACCGATGCGAACCAGCCTTCAAACCGATGGCCGTCTGGACACTGTAAATCGAGGACCTTCATGGGGAATCGAGGCTTGCGATGAGTTTAGCGCAAATCGTAAATTTGTGAACGATCGTTCGAAAAAATTCCTGCGGCCAGCCACCGGGGATTTTCCCGGGGTTCGATTGTAGCGCCGCTCGGGCGGGCGCGCTGGAGGTGCTTCGAGGCGTATTCTGCTTCCGGTGCGCGTAGAAGCGACAACGGCGGCCACCAGGGCCGCCGTCGATCGGGAATTGGCTGCGCTGCGTAGCGTGTCAGCCCTGCTCCGCCTTCGCGAGCGGCCACGCGCCCGACAGCGCCTTTTCGAGCCAGAACGTACCGACGATCGTCTTCACGTCGGTGATCTTGCCCGTTCGCACCCATTCGAGCAGTTCGGGAACCGTCGCCGTGAAGGTTTCGAGAAACTCGCCGTCGTCGAGTTGCGCCGCGCCTGCGGTCAAGCCGCGTGCGAGGTAAATGTCGATGAACTCGGTCGAGTACGAGATCACGGGATGGATCTGCGCGAGATACACATACTCGCGCGCCGTATAGCCCGTCTCCTCCTTCAGTTCGCGGATCGCGCAGGCGAGCGCGCCCTCCTGCGGATCGAGCTTGCCTGCGGGGAATTCGGTCATCACGCGCGAGAGCGGATAGCGGTACTGGCGCTCCATCAGCACGCGGCCGTCGTCGAACAGCGGGATGACCATCACCGCGCCAGGATGCTGAACGAACTCGCGCGTGGCGTGCTTGCCGTCCGGCAGCGCAACGGTGTCGCGCTTCAGGGTAAGGAAATTGCCCGCGTAGAGCGTCGTGCTTTCCACGCACGTCTCGGCGAGCGCCGGGTCGTGTTGATGATGTTCAGCCATAGTCAGCCTCGTGGGTGCTCAGAAAAATCGGGAAGCCGCGGGCGCGCCGCATGAATTGAAATCGGCCGGACTGCGGGCCGGACTGCAGGTCGCACCGCGCGTGCCGGCCGCATGCCGGCCACGCGCGTCACGCCGGGCGGCGTTTGACGAGATATTGCCAGGTGAAGCCGGGGAACGCGAACACGACAAAAAGACTGAAGGTGATCGCGTAGAACTGCCAGCCCTGGTCAAAACGATTGCCGGCGCGCGCCTCCAGCAGGAAGCCGAACGTACCGACCACAAAATACAGCACGATCATTTCAGCGATGCGAATCCACGCACTCTTCTTCGGTGCGCGAAGCGGCACGACGCCGAACAATCGCTGGTTGAGGAACGGCAGGTTGGCGCCCGCGAGCGCCAACAACACGATGAACCAGCCCGCTGCCGACATTAGAGTGGCAGCGTATGCGTGACAGCCTGCAGGCAGATCGACATCAGCGGGCCAGGAATGATGCCCAGCACGAGCACCGCCACGCCGTTGAGCGTGAGCAGCGCGCGGTTGCATGCGTGGCTCTCGATCGGAGCTTCGTCCTGCGGTGCGTCGAAGTACATCAGCTTGACGATACGCAGGTAGTAGAACGCGCCGAACAGCGACGTGATCACGGCGAGCACGGCAAGCCATGTGAGGCCCGCGTTCATGGTCGCTTCGAGCACGGCAAGCTTCGCGTAGAAGCCGACGGTCGGCGGAATGCCGGCGAGCGAGAACATCATGAGCATCATGACGAACGCGAATACCGGATTGCGCTGATTCAGGCCCTTGAAGTCGTCGATCGTCTCCGCTTCGAAATCGCGGCGGGAGAGCAGCATGACGATGCCGAACGCGCCGAGCGTCGTGATCAGATAGACGATGCTGTAGAACATGGCCGAGCTGTATGCGCTGGCCGCGCCCGTCGCCTTGTTGTCGACGATGCCGGCGAGCAGGCCGAGCAGCACGAAGCCCATGTTCGAGATGGCCGAGTACGCGAGCATGCGCTTGATGTTGCGCTGGACGATACCCGTAATGTTGCCGACGATCATCGAGAGTGCCGCGAGGATGATCAGCATCTCCTGCCAGTCCACTGCCAGCGGCAGCAGGCCCATCACGAGGAAGCGCACGGCCCACGCGAATGCCGCGACCTTCGGGCCGCCGCCGGTAAGCAGCGTCATGGCCGTAGGCGCGCCTTGATAGACGTCGGGCACCCACATGTGGAACGGCACCGCGCCCATCTTGAACGCCACGCCGGCGACGATGAACACCACGCCGAACAGCAGGACGATATCGTTGATGTGGCCCGAAGCCACGGCCTTGAACACTTCGTTCAGTTCGAGCGAGCCGGTCGCGCCGTACAGCATCGAGATGCCATAGAGCAGGAAGCCCGAAGCGAGCGCACCCAGCACGTAGTACTTCATGGCCGCTTCGTTCGACTGCGTCGCGTCACGACGCAGTGCGATGACCGCGTAGAGCGAGAGCGACATCAGCTCGAGGCCGAGGTACAGCGTCAGGAAGTTGTTGCCCGAGATCATCGTGAGCTGGCCGAGCAGCGAGAACAGGCCAAGCAGGAAGAACTCGCCCCGGAACATGTCGCGGTCTTCGAGATACTTGCGCGAGTACACGATCGACACGGCGTAGCCGAGCGTGACCACCGCCTTCATGGCGCTCGCGAACGGATCGACCACGTACATGCGCGTGAAGTAGTAGTACACGTGCGGATCGAACGCGTCCACCGCGAACCAGATACCGGCTATGACCGTGGTCAGCAGCGCGATGAAGTAGGTCGTGCGCCGGTTTTCAGGACCGGTGAACGTGTCGTTGAGCCACGCGACGACGAGGCCGGTCATCACCAGGCCGTCGGGCAGCAGAGCGTACATAGGGGCGTTTGGCATGATCTTTTGTTCCTCCGCTCGGGTATTACTGTGACAGCGGCAGTTTCGACACTGCGACGTGGGAGAGGAGGTTTTCCACGGAAACGTGCATCACATCGGTAAAGGGCTTCGGGTAGACGCCCATGAAAAGCGTAAACAGTGCGAGCACCCCAAGAATGAAGTATTCGCGACCGTTGATGTCCTTCAACTCGCGAACGTGGTCGTTCGCGATGGCGCCGAAGTACACCCGCTTGTACATCCACAACGTATAGGCCGCGCCCAGGATCAGCGTGAACGCCGCCCCGAAAGCGATCCAGAAGTTGTACTTCACAGCCGCCAGAATCACCATGAATTCGCCGACGAATCCCGAGGTGCCCGGCAGACCGCAGTTGGCCATCGCGAACAGCATGACTAGCGCCGCGAACTTCGGCATGGTGTTGACCACACCGCCGTAATCCGCGATATCGCGTGTGTGCATGCGGTCATACAGCACGCCGATGCACAGGAACATGGCGCCCGAGACGAAACCGTGCGAGATCATCTGGATGATCCCGCCTTCCATCGCGAGCTGGCTCGACGGGCCGAACATAAAGAAGCCGAGCGTGACGAAGCCCATGTGGGCGATCGACGAGTACGCGACCAGCTTCTTCATGTCCGCCTGCACCATCGCCACGAGGCCGATGTAAATCACGGCGATCAAGGACAGCGTGATGATGACCGGCGCCAGGTAGTGACTTGCGTCCGGCGTGACCGGCAGCGAGAAACGCAGGAAACCGTACGCGCCGAGCTTGAGCATGATCGCGGCCAGCACGACCGAGCCGCCCGTGGGCGCTTCGACGTGCGCGTCCGGCAACCACGTGTGGACCGGCCACATCGGCACCTTGACGGCGAACGCGAAGAAGAACGCGATGAACAGCAGGATCTGCGGCGTCATGGCGATCTTCGCGGCCTGCCAGGAGGCGAGGTCGAAGGTCCCGGTAATGCGGTACAGGTACAGCAACGCGACCAGCATGAGCAGCGAGCCGGCTAGCGTGTAGAGAAAGAATTTGAACGCTGCGTACACGCGGTTCGGGCCGCCCCACACACCGATGATGATGTACATCGGAATGAGCGTGGCTTCGAAGAACACGTAGAACAGCAGACCGTCGGCGGCGCAGAAAACACCGATCATGATGCCCGACAGGATGAGGAACGACGCGTAATACTGCGCGACGTTCTTCGTGATGACCTGCCAGCCCGCGATCACGACGATCACGGTGATGAGTGCCGTCAGCACGACGAACCACATCGCGATGCCGTCGACGCCCAGGTGATACGCAATATTGAACCGCTCGATCCAGACTGCCTTCTCCTCGAACTGCAGGGAAGCCGTGCTCGTATCGAAGCCCGCGACGAGCGGAAGGGTGACGAGGAAACTAAGCACCGAACCGATGAGTGCGAGCCAGCGGTCCGCACTCGGGTTCCGACGGGAACCCACTACAAGAACGATGACGCCGAATACGATCGGCATCCATATCGCAATACTGAGAATCGGAGTTGCGTGCATGCGTTTCCTCGCCTTATTTTGCCTTATTTGCCGCCGAGCGTTACAAACAGGGTAAGGAGGCCAAGCATGCCAATGATCATGGCAAATGCGTAGTGGTAGATATAGCCGGATTGCAGGAAACGAATGACACTTGCAAACCAGCCGATAAACTTGGCGCTCCCGTTTACGACGCCGTCGATCACGACGACATCGCCCTCCTTCCACAGACCGCGACCGATCGCGACTGCTCCGCGAGCGAAGACGATTTCGTTGATCTTGTCGAGGTAATACGCGTTTGCCAGCAGCTTGTAGACCGGCGAGAAAGTGCGCGACACGACGGCCGGCAGTTCCGGGCGCTTCATGTAGAAGAACCACGCCACCACCACACCCGCGAGTGCGAGCCACACCGGCAGACCCGAGAACGCATGCGCGCCCATCGCGGCCCAGCCCTGGAATTCCTTGCCCATCTCCGCGAGCGCTTCGTGGTTCTCGCCAACGAAGATGACGTTCTGGAACGCCACGCCATGCGAGAAGAAGTCACCGAAGAGCAGCGGCTGGATCGCGAACGCACCGGCGATCACCGAGGGAATCGCGAGCAGAACGAGCGGCACCCAGATGACCCACGGCGACTCGTGCGGCACGTGCACGTGGTGTTCGTCGTGACCGTGGCCATGATCGCCGTGACCGCTGTGGGCAGCATTGGCGGCTTCGATCGCCATCGGCGATTCCGGATGCTTCGGACCGCGGAAGCGCTCTTCACCGTGGAACACGAGGAAGTACATACGGAACGAGTACAGCGCCGTGACGAACACGCTCGCGACCACCGCGAAATACGCGAAGCCCGAACCCGGCAGGTGCGAGAGCTTCACTGCGTCGATGATCGAATCCTTCGAGTAGAAGCCCGAGAAGAACGGCGTGCCGATCAGCGCGAGCGAACCGATGAGCGAGGTGATCCACGTGATGGGCATGTACTTGCGCAGGCCGCCCATGTTGCGCATGTCCTGATCGTGGTGCATGCCGATGATGACCGAACCCGCGCCGAGGAACAGCAGCGCCTTGAAGAACGCGTGCGTCATCAGGTGGAAGATCGCGACCGGGTAAGCCGAGACGCCGAGCGCCACGGTCATGTAACCGAGCTGCGAGAGCGTGGAGTAAGCCACCACACGCTTGATGTCGTTCTGGACCACCCCGAGGAAGCCCATGAAGAGCGCGGTAATGGCGCCGATCACGACGATGAACGACAGCGCGGCTTCCGAAAGTTCGAACAGCGGCGACATGCGCGCGACCATGAAGATACCGGCCGTCACCATGGTTGCCGCGTGAATCAGCGCGGAGATCGGCGTCGGGCCTTCCATCGAGTCGGGGAGCCAGACGTGCAGCGGGAACTGGGCCGACTTGCCCATTGCGCCGATGAAGAGGCAGATACACGCAACGGTGAGCAGGTTCCACGAGGTGCCCGGGAACGTCAGCGCGGCGATTTCATGACCCTTCGCGAAGATGTCGTTGTAGTTCAGCGAGCCGCCGAACGCGAGCAACAGGCCAATACCGAGCAGGAAGCCGAAGTCGCCCACGCGGTTCACGAGGAACGCCTTCATGTTCGCGTAGATGGCGCTTTCACGCTTGAAGTAGAAGCCGATCAGCAGGTACGAGACGAGACCCACCGCTTCCCAGCCGAAGAACAGCTGCAGGAAGTTGTTGGCCATCACGAGCATCAGCATCGAGAACGTGAAGAGCGCGATGTACGAGAAGAAGCGCTCGTAGCCCTCTTCTTCCGCCATGTAGCCGATCGTGTAGATGTGCACCATCAGGGACACGAAGGTCACGACGACCATCATGAGCGCAGTCAACGAGTCGATGAGGAAGCCAACTTCGAACTTCAGGCTGCCGACCGACATCCATTCGTAGACAGTCGCGTTGAAGCTCGCGCCGCCCATCACGTCAAAGAACGTGATGAGCGAAAGCACGAACGCAATCGCGACGCCGAGAATGGCCACCGTATGCGCGCCCGCGCGCCCGATCGTTCTGCAAAAGAGACCGGCAATCAGAGAACCGGCGAGAGGAGCCAGCGGGATCGCCAGCAGAAGAGTTTCGTTGAGAGTCGTTGCCATAAAGTCAGCCTGCCTTAGCCTTTGAGCTGATCGAGATCCTCGACATTGATCGTGTCGAGGCTGCGGAACAGGGTCACAAGAATAGCCAGACCAATTGCAGCTTCCGCCGCCGCAACTGTAAGCACGAAGAACACGAAAATCTGTCCGTGAACGTCACCGAGGTAATGCGAGAACGCGACAAAGTTCGTGTTCACCGCTAACAACATCAGCTCAATCGCCATCAGGATGATGATGACGTTGCGCCGATTGAGAAAAATGCCAACGATCGAGATCGCAAAAAGGATCGCGCCGAGGACGAGGTAATGGGCCAGTGTCAGCATGGTTCGCTCCTTCGCGCTTAGCTCTTCGTTGCCGGTGCGGCCGGCGCGGCACCCGCCGCGGGCGCAGCCCCGGCTTCCGCCTGCGCCGGTTCCGCCGGCTCAGGCACTTCCACGACGGCCTGCATCTTCACGAGGCGCACGCGGTCCTGACGACGCACGTTGACCTGCTTCGACACGTTCTGACGCTTCGAGTCCTTCGGCTCGCGCACCGTGAGCGCGACGGCCGCGACGATCGCCACCAGCAGCACGAGGCCAGCGACTTCGAAGGCGAAGATGTAGTCGGTGTAGATGATCTTGCCGATCAGGTGCGCATTCGAGATCGCGGCGGCAGCGGCCGGCGTGGTGTCGGGTACCGGCGTGCTCGTCGCGCCGAAGCCGTGCCACAGTATCAGCGCAGTTTCGACCACGATGATCGCGCCCACGATGGTCGCCACCGGGATGAAGCGCTTGAAGTCGCGGCTCAGCACGTCGATGTTGATGTCCAGCATCATCACCACGAACAGGAACAGCACCATCACCGCGCCCACGTAGACGAGCACCAGCAGGATCGCGAGGAATTCGGCCTCGAGCAGCATCCAGATCGCGGCCGCGTTGAAGAACGCGAGCACGAGGAAGAGCGCAGACGCGACGGGATTGCGCGAAGTGATCACCTTCAGCCCTGACAGCGTGAGCAGCAGCGCGAAGATGTAGAACAGGACGGTCGTGAATTCCATGATTACTGGTTCATCGTTGAGGCCTTCGTGAGGCGGATTGCGCGGCGCAGACTGGCGGCCAGACCAGGGAGCGTCGCGCCGCGGCGGTCAGGCTGCGGTAAAGCGCGGGTGTTCGACACACGCGTTCCCCACAGCCGGCCCGAACCGCGGGCCGATGCAGCGTCAAACTGAAAGATCAACGGTACGGTGCATCCGCTGCCTTGTTCGCCGCGATCTGCGCTTCATAGCGATCGCCCACGGCCAGCAGCATATCCTTCGTGAAATACAGATCGCCGCGCTTCTCGCCGTGATACTCGAGAATGTGCGTTTCGACGATCGAGTCGACCGGGCAGCTCTCTTCACAGAAACCGCAGAAGATGCACTTGGTCAGGTCGATGTCGTAACGCGTCGTGCGGCGCGTGTTGTCCTCGCGCACTTCCGATTCGATCGTGATCGCGAGCGCGGGGCACACGGCCTCGCACAGCTTGCACGCGATGCAGCGCTCTTCGCCATTTTCATAGCGGCGCAGCGCGTGCAAACCCCGAAAACGCGGGGATATAGGCGTCTTTTCTTCCGGGAACTGCACGGTGAACTTGCGCTTGAAGGCGTAACGCCCCGTCAGCGCGAGCCCCTTGAGCAGCTCGGTCAGGAAGAACGTCTTGAAGAAGTTTTGGATAGCGTTCATGGTTGTGTTCGCCCCTTATTTCCAGATGCTCAACGGCGACATGTACCAGAAGCCGACCACGATCAGCCACACGATGCACACCGGAATGAACACCTTCCAGCCGAGACGCATGATCTGGTCATAGCGATAGCGCGGGAACGTCGCGCGGGCCCAGATGAAAACCGACAGCAGACAGAAGACCTTCAACACCAGCCAGAACACGCCCGGGATGAAGTCGAGGAACGCGAACGGGGCGCTCCAACCGCCAAGGAACATCACCGAGGCAAGCGCCGAGATCACGATCATGTTGATGTACTCGGCGAGGAAGAACAGCGCGAACGCCATACCCGAGTAATCGACCATGTGACCCGCGACGATTTCCGACTCCCCTTCCACCACGTCGAACGGGTGGCGGTTCGTTTCGGCAATGCCCGAGATGAAGTAGACGACGAACATCGGCAGCAGCGGCAGCCAGTTCCACGAGAGGAACGTGATGCCCCAGTTTGCGAACATGCCGCGCATCTGGCCTTCGACGATCACCGAAAGATTCAGGCTGCCCGACACCATCAGCACGACGACGAGCGCGAAGCCCATCGAAATTTCGTACGAAACCATCTGCGCCGCGGCGCGCATGGCGCCGAGGAAGGCGTACTTCGAGTTCGACGCCCAGCCCGCCAGAATCACGCCGTACACGCCGATCGACGAGATCGCCATCGCGTAGAGCAGGCCCGCGTTGATGTCGCCGAGCACCGCGCCCGCCTGGAACGGAATCACCGCCCACACCGCGAAGGCCGGCACCACGACCATGATCGGCGCGACCATGTAGATCCAGCGGCTCGCCTGCGCGGGCTGAATCACTTCCTTGAGCAGCAGCTTCAGCACGTCGGCGATCGGCTGCAACAGACCTGCCGGGCCCACGCGGTTCGGGCCGAGACGCACGTGCATCCAGCCGATCAGCTTGCGCTCCCAGAGGATCAGGTACGCAACACACAGCAGGATCACCACCGCGACGACGAGAATGCGCACCAGCGCCCAGACGGTGGGCCATGCCACGCCGAGCAGTTGGCTGCCGCCTGCATTGATCGTATCGAACAAGCTCATTTACGCCTTCTCCACCAGCAGTTCACCGAACAGGCTGCCGAGTTGCGCACCGGCCGGCGTCGCCGCCGACACGCGCACCACCGTCGGCGCAAGATTCGCATCGCGCGTTGCAGGCGCCGTCACCGACAGATCGCCCTGGCGCACGCGCACGGCGTCGCCTTCCTTCAGGCCGAGCTGGTCGAAGTATGCCGCCGGCAGGCCGATCGCGTTCGCCACGCGGGCAGCCATGGTGAGCTGCAGCGCTTCGCCGCGGCGCACGATTTGATCGGCGTGGTAGATCGGCACGTCGGCGATGCGCTCGAAGCGGCCTTCCGCGGCCTTCGCGAGGCTGCCGCGCGCCACCGTGGCGCCGGCCTTGTTCGACAGGCGGCCTTCGAAGCTGCCGTCGCCGAGCGCCTTGCGGCGCACTTCCTCGGCGGTGTCGTATTCGAAGCCCTTGGCGCCCAGCAGCGTGCCGAGCACGCGCAGAACCTTCCATGCCGGACGCGCGTCGCCGAGCGGGCGCACGACGCCGTTGAAGGTCTGAGCCGTACCTTCGGCGTTGATGAAGGTACCCGAGGTTTCCGTGTACGGCGCGATGGGCAGCAGCACGTCCGCGTAGTCGAGGCCCGTCTTGTACGGCGAGAACACGGCGACCATTTCGGCCTGCGCGAGCGCAGCGCGCGCGGCGGCCGGGTTGGCCGTATCGAATTCCGGCTCGACGTTCAAGAGCAGATAGCCCTTGCGCGGCTGCTCGAACGCTTCGCGTGCGTTCAGGCCGTCGCGGCCCGGCAGTGCGCCGGCGATATGCGCGCCGACCGTGTTGGCCGCTTCCGTGAGGAAGCCAAGCGTCGCGCCCGTCGTTTCGGCGATGAACTGCGCGGCAGCGTGCAGGCGCGAGAATTCCGGATGCTGGACCGCGGCGTTGCCGAGCAGCACGTAGCGGCGCTCGCCGCTCGCGAGCGACGCGGCGACCTGCTTCGCGGCTTCCGTGGCCTGTGCGCCTGCGAAGCCTTCGGGCACCGCAACGCCCTTCGCCTCGGCAACGGCCGCTGCGATCGAAGCCAGTTCGTCGAGCCATGCCGAAGGCGCGGCGACGATGCGCTGTGCGTTCGGGATCAGCGAGCCGTCAGCGGTGGCCTGCAGGAAACTGACCTGTGCCCCGCCCTTCGCAGCCTGGCGCAGACGCGCGGCAAACAGCGCGTGGTCGCGGCGCAGGAACGAACCGATCACGAACGCCGAGTCGGCATACGAGAGCTCGGCGATCTTCGTGCCGAGCCACGGTGCGCCTTCGAGCGGCGCCGAGAAGTCGCTCTGGCGCAGGCGGAAGTCGACGTTCGGCGTGCCGATCGCGTCCGCGAACTGCTTCGCGAGATAGAGCTCTTCGAGCGTGCCGTGCGGGCTCGCGAGCAGCGCGAGCTGGTTCTCGCCGTGCTCGTCGCAAATGCCCTTGATGCCCTTCACGACGTATTCCAGCGCGGTCTGCCAGTCGGTTTCGATCCACTCGCCGCCCTGCTTGATCATCGGGCGCGTGAGACGGTCTTCGCTGTTCAGTCCTTCGTAGGAGAAACGGTCCTTGTCCGAGATCCAGCATTCGTTGATGGATTCGTTCTCGAACGGCAGCACGCGCATCACGCGGTTGTTCTTCACCTGCACGACGAGGTTCGCACCCGTGGCGTCGTGCGGGCTCACCGACTTGCGGCGCGACAGTTCCCAGGTCCGCGCCGAGAAGCGGAACGGCTTGCTCGTGAGCGCGCCGACCGGGCACAGGTCGATCATGTTGCCGGAGAGTTCCGAGTCGACCGTCTTGCCGACGAACGAGGTGATTTCCGAGTGCTCGCCGCGGCCGAGCATGCCGAGTTCCATCACGCCGGCGATTTCGTCGCCGAAGCGTACGCAGCGCGTGCAGTGGATGCAGCGCGACATCTCTTCCATCGAGATGAGCGGACCGACGTTCTTGTGGAACACCACGCGCTTTTCTTCGCTGTAGCGCGAGGCGGACTTGCCGTAACCGACGGCCAGATCCTGGAGTTGGCATTCGCCGCCCTGATCGCAGATCGGGCAGTCGAGCGGGTGGTTGATCAGCAGGAATTCCATCACGGCTTGCTGACCCTGCACGGCCTTGTCCGACATGGTGCGCACGACCATGCCTTGCGACACCGGCGTCGCGCACGCGGGCACGGCCTTCGGCATCTTCTCGACATCGACGAGACACATCCGGCAGTTGGCCGCGATGGAGAGCTTCTTGTGATAGCAGAAGTGCGGGATGTACGTGTCCACGCGCTGAGCAGCCTGGATCACCATGCTGCCCTCGGGCACCTGCACCTTCTTGCCGTCTATTTCAAGTTCAACCATGATGGTTAATCGTCCCTAACCTGTTACCGCTCAATTTCACAGCGGCATTCCCCGTTGCGTCGTGCTACGCGGCGATGTGCGCAACCCGGCACAACGCGCTGTCTTGACTCGCCGTCAGGCGGCCACCGTTTCCGAGGCCGCGTGCGAGCCGGCATGACCGCCGACGAGACAACGCTTGTTGTGCACGTGATATTCGAATTCGTCCCAGTAGTGCTTGAGCATGCCGCGCACCGGCATGGCCGCCGCATCGCCGAGCGCACAGATCGTGCGGCCCATGATGTTGCCCGCCACCGAGTTCAGCAGGTCCAGGTCTTCCTGGCGGCCTTCGCCGTGCTCGATGCGGTTCACCACGCGATACAGCCAGCCCGTGCCTTCGCGGCACGGCGTGCACTGGCCGCACGACTCTTCGTAATAGAAGTACGAGAGGCGCAGCAGCGAGCGCACCATGCAGCGCGTTTCGTCCATGACGATGACGGCGCCGGAGCCGAGCATCGAGCCCTGCTTGGCGATGGAGTCATAGTCCATGTCCGTCTGCATCATCAGGTCGCCCGGAATGACCGGCGCCGACGAGCCGCCCGGAATCACGGCCTTCAGTTTCTTGCCGCCGCGCATGCCGCCGGCCAGCTCCATGAGCTTCGCGAACGGGGTGCCGAGCGGGATCTCGTAGTTGCCCGGACGCTCCACGTCGCCCGAAATCGAGAAGATCTTCGTGCCGCCGTTGTTCGGCTTGCCGAGTTCCATGTACGTCTGCGGACCCACGCTCAGCAGGAACGGGACGGCTGCGAACGTCTCGGTGTTGTTGATCGTGGTGGGCTTGCCGTACACGCCGAAGCTCGCCGGGAAAGGCGGCTTGAAGCGCGGCTGGCCCTTCTTGCCTTCGAGCGACTCGAGCAGCGCGGTTTCCTCGCCGCAGATGTACGCGCCATAGCCATGGTGCGCGTGCAGCTGGAACGAGAAGTCCGTGCCGAGAATGTTGTCGCCGAGATAGCCCGCCTGGCGCGCTTCTTCCAGCGCAGCCTCGAAGCGGCGATACACCTCGAAAATCTCGCCGTGGATGTAGTTGTAGCCCACGGTGATGCCCATCGCGTACGCGCCGATGGCCATGCCTTCGATCACGCTATGCGGATTCCAGCGCAGGATGTCGCGGTCCTTGAACGTGCCCGGCTCGCCCTCGTCCGAGTTGCAGACGAGATACTTCTGCCCCGGGAACTGACGCGGCATGAAGCTCCACTTCAGGCCGGTCGGAAAGCCCGCACCGCCGCGGCCGCGCAGACCGCTCGCCTTCACGTCGGCGATCACCTGCTCGGGCGGAATCTTTTCTTCGAGAATACGGCGCAGCTGCTTGTAGCCGCCGCGCGCGACGTAGTCTTCGAGATGCCAGTTCTCGCCGTTGAGGCCCGCGAGAATCAGCGGTTTGATGTGACGGTCGTGCAACGAAGTCATTTCGAAAGCTCCTCGAGCAGCTGGTCGATCTTCTCGCGGCTCATGAAGCTGCACATGCGGTGATTGTTCACGAGCATCACCGGTGCATCGCCGCACGCGCCCATGCACTCACCTTCTTTCAAGGTGAACTTGCCGTCGGGCGTGGTTTCGCCGAAGTCGATACCGAGCTTCTGCTTCAGGTATTCGGCGGCGCTCTCCGAGCCGCCTTCCGGGCCGAGCTGGCACGGCAGATTCGTGCAGAGCGTGATCTTGTGCTTGCCGACCGGCCTCGTCTCGAACATCGTGTAGAAGGTGGCGACTTCCTGGACCGCGACAGGCGGCATGCCGATGTAGTCGGCCACGAACTGCATGATTTCGGGGGACAGCCAGCCATGCTCTTCCTGAGCAACGGCCAAAGCCGCCATCACGGCGGACTGTCGCTGATCGGCGGGATACTTCGTCAACGCGCGATCGATTTCTTTCAGGCCTTCAGCTGAGATCATTTTCAGACACGACTCTTTCAATTCCTACCGAACGAAAACCTGCCGCGCGTTCTCATACATTCGCTGCGACAGACGTGGCGTTCCATGCTGCGTGCGCCCGGGACCGGGCGCACCTTACTGCGCGCCGCCTTAGCGGTCAATTTCACCGAACACGATGTCCTGCGTGCCGATGATCGTGACCGCGTCGGCAATCATGTGGCCGCGCGCCATTTCATCGAGCGCGGACAGGTGGGCATAACCCGGCGCACGGATCTTCAGACGATACGGCTTGTTCGCGCCATCTGACACCAGGTAGATGCCGAATTCACCCTTCGGATGTTCGACGGCAGCATATGCCTCGCCTTCGGGCACGTGGAAGCCTTCCGTGAAGAGCTTGAAGTGGTGAATCAGCTCTTCCATGTTCGACTTCATGTTCACGCGCGAAGGCGGCGCAACCTTGTGATTGTCGACCATCACAGGGCCGGGATTCTTGCGCAACCACTCAATGCACTGTTTCGCGATGCGGGTGGACTGACGCATTTCTTCGACGCGCACGAGATAGCGGTCGTAGCAGTCGCCGTTCACGCCCACCGGAATGTCGAAGTCCATCTGGTCGTAGACTTCGTACGGCTGCTTCTTGCGCAGGTCCCACTCGATGCCCGAACCGCGCAGCATCGCGCCCGTCAGGCCGAGCTGCATGGCGCGCTCGGGGCTCACCACGCCGATGCCGACCAGACGCTGCTTCCAGATACGGTTGTCGGTGAGGAGCGTTTCGTACTCGTCGACGCAACCGGGGAAGCGCGTGAAGAAGTCGTCGATGAAGTCCAGCACCGAGCCCTGGCGCGCCTCGTTCATGCGGGCGAGCGCCTTCTCGTTGTGGATCTTCGACGCCTTGTATTGCGGCATTGCGTCAGGCAGATCGCGGTACACGCCGCCCGGACGGTAGTAGGCCGCATGCATGCGCGCACCCGAGACCGCCTCGTAGACGTCCATCAGATCTTCGCGCTCGCGGAACGCGTAGAGGAACACCGCCATCGCGCCGACGTCGAGCGCGTGCGAGCCGATCCACATGAGGTGGTTCAGCACGCGCGTGACTTCGTCGAACAGCACGCGGATGTACTTCGCGCGGATCGGCACTTCAATGCCGAGCAGCTTCTCGATGGCGAGCACATAGCCGTGCTCGTTGACCATCATCGACACGTAGTCGAGACGATCCATGTACGGCACCGACTGGATGAACGTCTTGCTTTCGGCGAGCTTTTCCGTCGCGCGATGCAGCAGGCCGATGTGCGGATCGGCGCGCTGGATCACTTCGCCGTCGAGCTCGAGCACGAGGCGCAGCACACCGTGCGCTGCCGGGTGCTGCGGGCCGAAGTTGAGCGTGTAGTTCTTGATCTCTGACATGCGACCCTCTTAGTGTTTCTTCAGACCGCCGTAGCGATCTTCGCGGATCACACGCGGCGTGATCTCGCGCGGCTCGATCGTGACGGGCTGGTAGACCACGCGCTTCTGCTCCGGGTCGTAACGCATTTCGACATAGCCCGAAACCGGGAAGTCCTTGCGGAACGGGTGGCCGATGAAACCGTAGTCGGTCAGGATGCGGCGCAGGTCGGGGTGGCCTTCGAAGACGATGCCGTACAGGTCGAACGCCTCGCGCTCGTACCAGTTGGCCGAATTCCAGATCTCGACGAGCGACGGCACGATAGGCACTTCGTCGTCCGGCGCGAACACGCGCAGACGCACGCGCCAGTTGTTCGCGAGCGAGAGCAGATGCGACACCGCGGCGAAGCGCGGGCCTTCCCAGGCGCCGTCACCGAAGGTCTGATAGTCGACGCCGCACAGGTCGACCAGTTGCTCGAAGCGCAGCGAGGGATTGTCGCGCAGCTCCTTGGCCACCGCGAGGGACTCGCCCGCCTTGACGACCAGCGTCAGTTCGCCGAGCGCCTCGGTGAGGCTGACGATGCGCGCGCCGAGGGTCGCTTCGAGGTTCGCTTTCAGGGTCTCGAGTTTGCTTGCCATATTGTGGGGAGGCACTCGGCCTTTATTGACGGGCGATGGTGCTGGTGCGGCGAATCTTCGCCTGCAACTGGATCACCCCGTAGACCAGGGCTTCCGCTGTCGGCGGGCACCCCGGCACATAGACGTCGACCGGCACGATGCGATCACAACCGCGCACGACCGAATACGAATAGTGGTAGTAGCCGCCGCCGTTGGCGCACGACCCCATCGAAATGACCCAGCGCGGCTCGGCCATCTGGTCGTAGACCTTGCGCAGCGCCGGCGCCATCTTGTTGCAGAGCGTACCGGCGACGATCATGACGTCCGACTGACGCGGGCTCGGACGAAACACCACGCCGAAACGGTCAAGGTCATAACGGGCCGCGCCCGCGTGCATCATCTCGACCGCGCAACACGCCAGACCGAACGTCATCGGCCACAGCGAGCCAGTGCGCGTCCAGTTGATCAGCTTGTCAGCCGTGGTGGTGACAAACCCTTCCTTCAAGACCCCTTCGATACTCATGTGCTTTCCACTCCAGACGGACAGCCCACAGTTTCCCCGCAGTGCCGCCCATGCAATCCGGCGATTAACCCATTATTCCCAGTCGAGACCACCCTTCTTCCAGATGTAGGCAAAGCCCAGCAGGAATTCGAGCAGAAACAGCATCATCGACAGGAAGCCCGGCCAGCCGATGTCGCGCAGGGCCACGCCCCACGGAAACAGGAACGCCGTTTCGAGGTCGAAGATGATGAAAAGGATGGCGACCAGGTAGTAGCGTACGTCGAACTTCATTCGGGCGTCTTCGAAGGCTTCGAAGCCGCACTCGTACGGCGAATTTTTTTCGCTGTCTGGCCGGTTGGGACCGAGGACCTTGCCGATTGTCACTAGCGCTATGCCCAGACCAACACCCACGAGGAGGAACAGAAGGACGGGGAAATAGGCAGCGAGGTTCAAGGCTATCCTCTATATCGGTTGGTTCTGAGGTTCCGCTGGAACTTGCGCCGCTCCGCGGGAATCACTTCACGTACTTCGCGCTGCGAACAGAAGACGAACACGACGTAAGAAGCAAAAATGCCAGCCGAAGCTGAAGCAAGCGGCTGGCATTTTTAGATAACATTGGTGCCGACGGCGAGACTCGAACTCGCACAGCTTTCGCCACTACCCCCTCAAGATAGCGTGTCTACCAATTTCACCACGTCGGCACTACATGCAATCCGGGACAACAAAATCTTGCAACCCGCGAATCGCTTCAAGACTTAGATTCTAACTTGTTTCCGTTTGTTGTTCAACGCACAAAACAAGTTTTTCAAACTTATTTCGGAACGTCGCTGCCGGGTTGCGAGGCTGCTGCAGCCGGCGAAGCCGCCGCCGGAGCGGATGCGCCAGGAGCAGATGCAACCGGCGCCGAAGCAGCCGGCGCCGAGGCTACGACCGGGGCTGGAACCGAAGCGCCAAGCAGGCCCGCCGAAGGCTTCGCATGATACGACCCCAGGTAAGTTAACGCAAGGGTGGAGCAGAAAAACACCGTTGCGAGAACTGCCGTAGTGCGCGAAAGGAAGTTCGCGGAGCCGCTCGCGCCGAACAGGCTGCCCGACGCGCCGCTGCCGAATGCGGCGCCCATGTCCGCGCCTTTGCCGTGCTGCAGCAAGACGAGGCCGATCACCCCGAGCGCCGACAGAAGCTGGACGACGATAATCAACGTTTTCAAATACAGCATCACACTCACCTGAGTCCTGGTTGAACGTCCGCCCCTCCCGGAGCAGACGCGTAAGCAGCCCGCACGACGCGTTCTAGTTCGAATGCTTCGTGCGCAAGCCTTTAGCTCGCGACGCTGGCGCCCGCCGCAGCGGCCACGCAGATCGCGAGGAAATCACCCTCTTTCAGCGACGCACCGCCGATCAGGCCGCCGTCGATGTCGGCCTGACGGAAGAGCTCCGCCGCATTTTCCGGCTTCACGCTGCCGCCGTAGAGCAGCGGCACGTCCGCCACTTGCGCGCCCTTGGCCACGAGGCGCGCGCGCAGGAACGCATGCACCTGCTGAGCCTGCTCCGAGCTCGCGCTCTTGCCCGTGCCGATCGCCCAGACCGGCTCGTAAGCGACGACGATACGCGCCGCCTCTTCGACCGACAGCACGGCCAGCACGGCATCGATCTGTGCGCCGACCACGCGCTCGGTCGCGCCCGACTCGCGTTCTTCGAGCGTCTCGCCTACGCAGACGATAGGCGTGAGGCCCGCCGCAAGCGCGCGCTGCGCCTTCACAGCGACGCATTCGGAACTCTCGCCGTGGTATGCGCGGCGTTCCGAGTGACCAACGATCGCAAACGTGGCTTCGAAGTCGGCAACCATGCCTGCCGCGACTTCGCCCGTATAGGCACCCTGCTCGTGCGCCGAAATGTCCTGCGCGCCCCACTGAACCCGGCTGCCGCCGAGCAGTGCCTGCGCCTGCGCGAGATACGGGAACGGCACGCACACACCAACGTGCACGTCCGGGGGCAGCGGCTGCGCGCCGCGCGCAACGCCTTCTAGCAGTGCCGCATTGGCCGCGAGGCGGCCATGCATCTTCCAGTTACCGACTACGAGCTTCGATCGTTGTTTCGTCATTGTTCCGGTTGCTGTTAAAAGCGGACGCAAAACACATAATTTTACTGCGTGAAATCCAGACGGGTCAAACCGGCCCGCCCGCGATGCACAAAAATACGCGAAAAAAATCCCGAAAAATCAAGCACGAGCAGGTCGCTCGTGCCGATGCGCCGTCAGGCCGCGCTACTCCAGTCGAGCATGATCTTGCCGATATGCTCGCTGCTTTCCATCAACGCATGGGCCTCGGCGGCCTGCGCGGCGGGGAATACGCGGAACACGACGGGTTTGATGCGGCCCTCTTCGATGAGGGGCCAGACCTTCGCCTTGAGTTCCTGAGCGATCTGGGCCTTGAACTCCACGGAACGCGCACGCAGCGTCGAACCGGTCACCGTGAGCCGGCGGCGCAGGATCTCGCCCATGTTGAGTTCGGCCTTGGAGCCGCCGAGCGTCGCGATGAGCACGATGCGGCCACCGGTCGCCAGCGCGGAAAGCTCGCGCGCCACGTAGCCGCCGGCCACCATGTCGAGAATCACGTCCACACCGCGGTCGTTCGTGAGCGCCTTCACGACCTCCACGAAATCGCTGCTGCGGTAGTTGATGGCGCGGTCGGCGCCGAGCGCCTCGCAGGCGCGGCACTTGTCGTCCGAGCCCGCGGTTGCGAACACGCGAAAGCCGAGGGCATGCGCGATCTGGATCGCCGTCACGCCGATGCCGCTCGAGCCGCCCTGCACGAGCAGCGTCTCGTTCTCGCCGCCCTCGCCCTGGCCCAGGTAGGCGCGCTGGAAGACGTTGCTCCAGACCGTGAAGAACGTTTCGGGCAGCGAGGCCGCCTCGACATCGGTGAGCCCCTTCGGCACCGGCAGGCATTGCCCTAGCGGCGCGACCGCGTATTCGGCGTAACCGCCGCCCGCGATCAGCGCGCACACGCGATCGCCAATTTTCAGGCCGAACGGATTGTTCTTCTCGTCGATCGAGCCGCCGACGATCTCGCCCGCCACCTCGAGCCCGGGCAGATCGGAAATGCCCGGCGGCGGCGCATACGAGCCCTTGCGCTGGAACACGTCGGGACGGTTCACGCCCGAGGCGCTCACCTTGATCAGCACTTCGCCAGCCTTAGGCTCGGGAGTTGGCCGTTCGGCCAGCTTGAGCACGTCCGGCGCACCGAATTCCGTAATCTCGACTGCCTTCATCTCGCGTCTCCTCAGCGCTTCGCGCCCCGTCTGGATGGCGCTGCGCACGCGACAGGATTGACGCATGCGCACTGCCATTCACCCTCATTGTCATAAAAAACGGCCGGCGCGTTCTGCACGCTGCCGGCCGTTGGAGCTTACCGCTTTACTGCTGCGGCTCGCCTTGCGGTGCGCCGTCATTGGCTTGCTCGTTGAGCAGCGCCTTGGCGGACAGGCGCACGCGGCCCTTTTCATCCGTCTGGATGACCTTGACCTTCACAACCTGGCCTTCCTTCAGATAGTCGTTGATGTCCTTGATGCGCTCGTTGGCGATCTCGGAGATGTGCAGCAGACCATCCTTGCCCGGCAGCAGGTTCACGATCGCGCCGAAGTCCAGCAGCTTGAGGACCGCGCCTTCGTACACCTGGCCCACCTCGATTTCGGCCGTGATGTTCTCGATGCGCTTCTTCGCTTCGGCCATGCCTTCGCTCGACGTCGAAGCGATGGTCACGACGCCATCATCCGAAATGTCGATGGTCGTGCCCGTTTCTTCCGTCAGCGCGCGGATCACCGAACCGCCCTTGCCGATCACGTCGCGGATCTTTTCCGGGTTGATCTTGATGGTGATCATGCGCGGAGCGTACGCCGACAGTTCGGTGTTCACGCCCGACACAGCCGAGGTCATCTTGCCGAGGATGTGCATGCGGCCTTCCTTCGCTTGCGCGAGCGCGACCTGCATGATTTCCTTGGTGATGCCCTGGATCTTGATGTCCATCTGCAGCGCGGTCACGCCTGCTTCCGTACCCGCCACCTTGAAGTCCATGTCGCCGAGGTGATCTTCGTCGCCGAGGATGTCGGTCAGCACGGCGAACTTGTTGCCTTCGAGGATCAGGCCCATCGCGATGCCGGCGACGTGCGCCTTCATCGGCACGCCGGCGTCCATCAGCGCGAGGCAGCCGCCGCACACCGATGCCATCGACGACGAACCGTTCGACTCGGTGATTTCCGAGACCACGCGGATCGAGTAGCCGAATTCTTCGGCGCTCGGCAGGCATGCGACGAGCGCGCGCTTGGCGAGACGGCCGTGGCCGATTTCACGGCGCTTGGGCGAACCGACACGGCCCGTTTCGCCGGTCGCGAACGGGGGCATGTTGTAGTGGAGCATGAAGCGGTCGCGGTACTCGCCTTCGAGCGCGTCGATGATCTGCTCGTCGCCCTTGGTGCCGAGCGTCGCGACGACCAGCGCCTGCGTTTCGCCGCGCGTGAAGAGCGCCGAACCGTGGGTGCGCGGCAGCACGCCCGTGCGGATCTCGATCGGGCGAACCGTGCGCGTGTCGCGGCCGTCGATACGCGGCTCGCCATTCAGGATCTGCGAACGGACGATCTTCGCTTCGAGGTCGAACACGATGTTGCCGACCGTGGCCTTGTCGGCCGCCGTCGTGCCGGCCGCAGCCGCTTCTTCTTCGAGCTTGGCCGACGTGGCTGCGTAGACTTCCTTCAGCTTGGTCGAACGCTGCTGCTTGTCGCGCAGTTGATACGCGGCGAGCAGGTTGTCGTTGGCGATGGCCGTGACGCGCGCGATGAGCGCTTCGTCCTTCGGCGCCGGCGTCCAGTCCCACTCGGGCTTGCCGCCGTCACGCACCAGCTCGTGGATCGCGTCGATGGCCGTTTGCATCTGCTCGTGGCCGAACACGACCGCGCCGAGCATCACGTCTTCCGGCAGCTGGTCGGCTTCCGACTCCACCATCAGCACAGCGCGCTCGGTACCGGCCACGACGAGATCGAGGCTCGATTCCTTGATCTGGGCGCGCGTGGGGTTGAGCACGTACTCGTTGTTGATGTAGGCCACGCGTGCGGCGCCCACCGGGCCGTTGAACGGCAGACCCGAGATCGCCAGCGCAGCCGACGCGCCGATCAGCGCGGGGATGTCAGCCGGGACTTCCGGGTTGATCGACAGGACGTGGATCACGACCTGGACTTCGTTGTAATAGCCTTCCGGGAAAAGCGGGCGCAGCGGACGGTCGATCAGGCGCGAGATGAGCGTCTCGCCTTCCGACGGACGGCCTTCGCGGCGGAAGAAGCCGCCCGGGATCTTGCCGGCCGAATAGGTCTTTTCGATGTAGTCGACGGTGAGCGGGAAGAAGTCCTGACCCGGCTTGGCGGTCTTCGCGCCGACGACGGTCGCGAGCACGACGGTGTCTTCGACGTCGACGATGACAGCACCGCTCGCCTGACGGGCGATCTCACCCGTTTCGAGGCGCACGTTGTGCTGGCCCCATTTGAATTCCTTCACGACTTTATTGAACATGGTCATGGTCACTCACTCCTTACTCATTTGTTATGCGCCGCCCGCACACGCGGACGATGCGGCAAGACAGGCTCCGACACCGCGCAGGAAGAGGAGTGTTATGCCATTCCAGCGGATCGCGAGGTTGCAAAACGGTTGCAATGCGGCTGTGACGCATCGCCGCGTACGATCTGCTGGAATGACACAAAGCTCTGCCCCCGAGGCCCGGCCCTGCTGCTTGTACTGCTGGTGCTACGTGGTGTTGCCTTGTGTTACGGACCGGTGTTCATCGCATCGAAGCGGCTTGAAAAGCAGCATGAAGCGCACCGTTCAAAAACAAAATGCCTGCATCAGTGGAACTGACACAGGCATCTTTGCGGAAGACCTTCCGATTACTTACGCAGACCCAGCTTCTCGATCAGCGTGCGGTAACGGTCAGCGTCCTTGCCCTTCAGGTAGTCGAGCAGCTTGCGGCGGCGGCTCACCATGCGCAGCAGACCGCGGCGGCTGTGGTGATCCTTCGCGTGCGACTTGAAGTGCGAGGTCAGTTCGTTGATACGCGACGTCAGGAGCGCAACCTGAACTTCGGGCGATCCCGTGTCATTGGTGCCGCGCGCGAATTGCGCGACGACGTCGGACTTCTTGATATCTGCTACGGACATTTTGCTTTTCCTTTAAAACAAACGAGCGGTCACGGAAGAAAGGCCGTGCCGTGGCTTGGTTCTGACTGCGTGATTGTCTTGCCGCAGGTTCGCGACAAGGGGCGTATTGTAGCACAGCCCCGATTTGCCGCGAACCCGCTTGTAAGGCGCGCCGTCAAGGCCGCTTCATCTGGCAGACCGTAGCGGGCACGGTGCGCTGCGCGGGCAGCGCCAGCACCGTGCGAAAGCCATAGCCGGAACCCTCGTTGTCGTTGCGCACGCCGGGCGTGCCCTGCTTGTCCATCTCCATGACGTAAAGGGGCTGGATCACCTGGTGGTCGTCGGCACGCATCCACATGGGGTGAAAGCCATTGTCGAATCGCATGCCCTCCAGCGCCTTCGCGACCGCGCCGGGATCGGCCGTGCCCGCCTTCGTCATGGCCTGCGCGAGCATCTCCACCATCATCGACATGCGCAGCACCGGGTAGTCGTCCTTAGCCGCCGGGTAGCGGGCGCGGAACGCCTTGTACCACGCGTCGGAGGCCGCGCCGCCTACGTTCGGGTGCCAGTCGGCCACAGCGATCACGCGCTTCACGCCCGCGTCGCCCAGCGCCGCCGGTGCGCCCAGGCTGTTGCCGTAGAAGGTGTAGAACTTGGTGTCGAGGCCCTGCTCACGCGCGGCCTTCACGAGCAGCGTGAGGTCGTTGCCCCAGTTTCCGGTGATGACGGCGTCGGCGCCCGCGGCGCGAATCTTGGCGATGTAAGGCGCGAAGTCCTTCACGCGGCCAATGGGGTGGAACTCGTCGCCGACGACGGCAATGTCCGGACGGTCCTTCGCCAGCGCGGCGCGCGCGAGCGTGCTCACGTCGTGGCCGAAGCTGTAGTCCTGGTTGAGCAGATACACCTTCTTCACCGACTTGTCCGCGGCGATCACTTCCGCGAGCGCGTCCATGCGCATGCCCGCGTGCGCGTCGAAGCGGAAATGCCAGAAGCTGCAATTCGCGTTGGTGAGCGCGGGGTCGTCGGCAGAATAGTTGAGGAAGAGCTCGCGGTTCTCCGGATCGCGCGCGGCCTGGCGATCGACCGCCGACTCGAGCGCCGCCGCCACCGCCGAGCTGTTGCCCTGCATGACATAGCCGATATGGCGGTCCTGCGCCATGCGCAGCTGTACGAGCGCCGCCTCGGGGCTGCCCTTGCTGTCGAGCGTCACCAGTTCGAGCGGATGCGCCCCGTCACGCAGCACGACGCCGCCGCGCGCGTTGACCCGCTCCACGCCGAAGCGCAGGTTGCGCTCGACGGCCGCGCCCGCGTCCGCGAACGGGCCCGACATGCCTTCGATGAGCGCGAGCTGGATCGGCTTGCCGGTCGGCGCCTCATCCGCCCGTGCGCCGGTTGCGGCCGCGAGCCCTGCCGCCAGCGCCGTCATGGCGACCATGATCGCCACCGCACGCGCCATGCGTGCCGTCATGCGCTTTTCTCTCATTGTTTGATGCCAGCCCGATTGTCATTCGAAGCGCGGATCATAGGCCGCGAGGCCGGGCGACGGCAAGGCCGCGATCCTCCGCGTGCGCGGACAGGCCCGCCCCGCGAGCGCCTCGCGCCGTGTCAAAATAAGGGTTCCACATTCACGGCGGTCATTGAAACCTTGCCATCGGGGGACATCATGTTCACGCGCCTATTCACCTCGCTCGCAACGCCCGTGCGCCTCGCCTCGCGCCGCTTGCGTCTCGGGCTCCTCGCGGGCGTGGGCGCACTCGCGCTCGCCGGCTGTGCGCAGCCGTGGCAGCAATTCCATGCTGGCGACGACGCGCAGTCCGTGATCGCCCGCTTCGGCCCGCCGGCTGAAACCTACGACCTGCCCGACGGCGGCAAGCGCCTGATGTGGCCGACCCAGCCGATGGGCGAAACCACCACCGCCGCCGACATCGACGCGAGCGGCAAGGTCGTGAACCTGCGCCAGGTGCTGCAGCCCAACGAGTTCTATCGCGCGGAAATCGGCAAATGGACGCGCACCGACGTGCTCGTGAACTTCGGCCGCCCGGTCGAAACCTCCTACTTCCCGCTGATGAAGAAGGAAGCGTGGACCTACCGCTACCTCGAAGACAACGTCTGGTACATGCTCTACAGCTTCTACTTCGACGACCAGGGCATTCTGCGGCTCACGCAGAAGACGCCCGATCCGCTGCACGATCCGGATCGCCGCAGCCTGTTCTGATTGTTTTGATCGCGCCCCCGGGCGCAGCAAAGAACAAAACCCCCGCGCTCTCGCGAGCCGGGGGTTTTTGATTGCCTGGCGCTGCGAGCGAGGCAAGACGCCTCGCCACCGCTTACACCGCTTCGGAGCGCTGCGGATTGACCTTGTCGCCCGAGTAGAGCTTGTTGAGCGCGGAGATATACGCCTTCGCCGAAGCGGCAACGATATCCGGATCGGTGCCCACGCCATTGACGATGCGGCCGGCCTTCGAGAGACGCACGGTCACTTCGCCCTGCGCCTGGGTGCCCGTCGTGATCGCGTTCACCGAGTACAGCAAAAGCTCCGAGCCGCTGCCCACTTCGGTTTCGATCGCGTTGAGCGTGGCGTCGACCGGGCCGTTGCCCGCGGCTTCGCCGGTCACTTCCTTGCCGTCTGCCGAGAACACGACGCGTGCGTGCGGACGCTCACCCGTCTCCGAATGCTGCGCAAGCGAGATGAACTTGAAGTGCTCCTGATCCTGCGCCTGGGCCGACTCTTCCGTGACGATCGCGATGATGTCTTCGTCGAAGATTTCGGACTTGCGGTCGGCCAGCTCCTTGAAGCGCGCGAACGCGTTGTTCAGTTCGCCTTCGCTGTCGAGCTGGATGCCCAGTTCCTGCAGGCGCTGCTTGAACGCATTGCGGCCCGAGAGCTTGCCGAGCACGATCTTGTTCGCGCTCCAGCCCACGTCTTCCGCGCGCATGATCTCGTAGGTGTCGCGCGCCTTGAGCACGCCGTCCTGGTGGATGCCCGACGCGTGCGCAAACGCGTTCGCGCCGACGACGGCCTTGTTCGGCTGCACCACGAAGCCGGTGATCTGCGAAACCAGCTTCGAGGCCGGCACGATCTGCGTGGTGTCGATGCCGAGATCGAGACCGAAGTAGTCCTTGCGGGTCTTCACGGCCATCACGATTTCTTCGAGCGACGTGTTGCCCGCGCGTTCGCCGAGACCGTTGATCGTGCACTCCACCTGGCGCGCGCCGCCGATCTGCACGCCGGCCAGCGAGTTCGCCACGGCCATGCCGAGGTCGTTATGGCAGTGCACCGAGAACACAGCCTTGTCCGAGTTCGGAATGCGCTCGCGCAACGTCTTCACGAGGTTGCCGTACAGCTCGGGAATGCCGTAGCCGACCGTATCGGCGATATTGATCGTGGTCGCGCCTTCGTTGATGACGGCTTCGAGCACGCGGCACAGGAAGTCCATGTCCGAGCGGCTGCCGTCTTCGGGCGAGAACTCCACGTCGTTCGTGAACTTGCGCGCGAAGCGCACCGCCAGCTTCGCCTGCTCGAGCACCTGCTCGGGCGACATGCGCAGCTTCTTCTCCATGTGCAGCGCCGAGGTGGCGATGAACGTGTGGATGCGGAAGTGGTCGGCGACCTTGAGCGCGTCGGCGGCGCGCTGGATGTCCTTGTCGTTCGCGCGGGCGAGCGAGCAGATCGTGCTGTCCTTGATCATGCCGGCGATCGTCTGGATCGCGTCGAAGTCGCCGTTCGAGCTGGCCGCGAAGCCCGCTTCGATGATGTCGACCTTCATGCGCTCGAGCTGCTTCGCGATGCGGATTTTCTCTTCCTTCGTCATCGACGCGCCAGGCGACTGCTCGCCGTCACGCAACGTCGTATCGAAGATGATGAGCTTGTCTGCTGCCATTTCGGGTCTCCAGGGGGACTTGTTCAGTGTCTAAAACGGATTCTGGGTGTTCGCGCCACCGATGGCGACGCTGACAATGAACGAGGCTTACGGAGGGCGAGCGAGATCAGCGCGGCAGGCGCGCTAGCGCTAGCGTGCTTGGTAGCGCGCCGGCTTGAAGGGAGAAGAGGGGGAACTGGATGGTGTCCATGCCGCCGACTATAGCCGGAATCCGCCGATAGCGCAATTGGAGGCAACCAGCGTGGGGCGAGCGCGAAAAGAAAAAGGGCCACGCTCGCGCGCGGCCCTCTTTGCGGCACGCCCTCACCCGCGCCCTAGCGCTCGCGCGGCGACGAGCGCGCCGGATTCGAGCGCCCGCGCACGGCCTGGTACGCCCAGAACACATAGCCCGAGAGGCCGTAGAGCACGAACAGGCCGAACAGCATCAGCGGCGGATCGGACGACACCAGCACGAACGCCACCACCACGAGCAGCGTGGCCGCGAACGGCACGCGATGGCGCACGTCGAGCGCCTTGCCGCTGTAGAACGGCGCGTTGGACACCATCGTCACGCCCGCGTAGATCGTCAGCACGAAGGCCACCCACGGCAGCCATGAGAGCTTCACGGGCACGCGGTTGTCGGTGGCGAGCCAGACGAAGCCGGCAATGAGCGCGGCCGCGGCCGGGCTTGGCAGGCCCTGGAAGAAGCGCTTGTCCACCACGCCGATGTTCGTGTTGAAGCGCGCAAGACGCAGCGCCGCGCCCGAACAGTAGACGAATGCCGCGAGCCAGCCCCAGCGCCCGAGATCCTTGAGCACCCACTCGTACATCACGAGCGCGGGCGCCACGCCGAACGACACCATGTCCGAGAGGCTGTCGAACTGCTCGCCGAACGCGCTTTGCGAGTGCGTCATGCGCGCCACGCGCCCGTCCATGCCGTCGAGCACCATTGCCACGAAAATGGCGATGGCCGCCACCTCGAAGCGCACGTTCATGGCCTGCACGACCGCGAAGAAGCCGCAGAAGAGCGCCGCCGTGGTGAACGCGTTCGGCAGCAGGTAGATGCCGCGCTTCTTCAGGAACTCCTGGCGCGCCGCGCGCCGGTTCGCGGCGACGCCCATGGGCTCCTGGACGGCCTTGTTGCGCCGGAACGGCCGCGGCAGCGGGCCGCCGGCGGGGTTACGGGGTCGACGCTGTTTGAATCCGGCCATCGCAACCCTCCTTTATGCCGATTGGGTCGGCAGTTCGGCGAGGATCGTCGACGAGGCAGACACCTTCTCGCCAATCGACACACGCGGGCGGCTGCCCACGGGCAGGTAGACGTCGACGCGCGAGCCGAAGCGGATGAAGCCATAGCGCTGGCCGCGCGAAAGCGGCTCACCGGCACGCACGTAGCAGAGAATGCGGCGCGCGATGAGGCCCGCGATCTGCACGGAGGTGACGGTCGTGCCGTCGGCCATCGTCAGGACCACGGCATTGCGCTCGTTCTCGGTCGAAGCCTTGTCGATGGCGGCGTTCAGGTACGCGCCCGGAAAGTACTCGACCTTGGCGACGGCGCCGTCCACGGGCGAACGTTGCGAGTGGACGTTGAAGACGTTCATGAACACGCTGATCTTGAGCGCTTCACGGTTTGCATACGGGTCGTGCGCGGTTTCCACGGCGACGATGCGGCCGTCCGCCGGGCACAGCACGGCGTTGGCCTGGCTCGGGATCGGGCGCGGCGGATCGCGGAAAAACTGGACGACGAAGATCAGGATCAGCCAGAAGGGCCATGCGAGTCCGAAGCCTGCGACCGCATGGATCAAGAGCGCCACGACGGCCGCAATGGCGATGAACGGCCAGCCTTCGCGCGCGATGATCGGATGAGGGTAATTCATGGTGGCTTCGCTGTTATTTTAAAAACCGTAGGATAGCAAAAGCCGCCCAGGGTTCATCCCACCTGGGCGGCTTTTTCGGGTCTAGCTCAGGTCAAACTGATGAGTGACGGCAAAAAACCGTACACGCGATCAGATTGATGCCGTCAGATTAGTTCTTCGACTGGTCGACGAGCTTGTTCGCGGCGATCCACGGCATCATCGCGCGCAGCTTCGCACCGACCACTTCGATCTGGTGCTCGGCGCCGAGACGGCGGCGCGATTGCAGCGTGGGTGCGCCGGCCTTGTTTTCCAGGATGAAGCTCTTGGCGTATTCACCGGTCTGGATGTCCTTCAGGACTTCCTTCATGACCTTCTTCGTCTCGGCCGTGATGACGCGCGGGCCCGTCACGTACTCGCCGTACTCGGCGTTGTTCGAGATCGAGTAGTTCATGTTGGCGATGCCGCCTTCATAGATCAGGTCGACGATCAGCTTCAGTTCGTGCAGGCACTCGAAGTAAGCCATTTCCGGCGCGTAGCCGGCTTCGACCAGCGTTTCGAAGCCAGCCTTGATCAGGTCGACCGTACCGCCGCACAGCACGGCTTGTTCGCCGAACAGGTCGGTTTCGGTTTCTTCGCGGAAGTTCGTTTCGATGATGCCGGCACGGCCGCCGCCGTTCGCCGCTGCGTACGACAGGGCGATGTCACGCGCTGCGCCCGACTTGTCCTGGTGGACAGCGATCAGGTGGGGCACGCCGCCGCCTTGCGAGTAGGTGCCGCGGACCGTATGGCCCGGCGCCTTCGGGGCGATCATGATGACGTCCAGATCCGCGCGCGGGATCACCTGGCCGTAGTGCACGTTGAAGCCGTGCGCGAACGCGAGCGCTGCGCCGTTCTTGATGTTCGCGTGGACTTCCTTCGCGTAGACATCGGCGATCTGCTCGTCGGGCAGCAGCATCATGACGACGTCGGCGTTCTTCACCGCTTCGGCCACTTCCTTGACCTGCAGGCCGGCGTTCTCAGCCTTGCTCCACGATGCGCCGTTCTTGCGCAGACCGACCGTGACGTTCACGCCGCTGTCCTTCAGGTTCAGCGCGTGTGCGTGGCCTTGCGAGCCGTAACCGATGATCGTGACCTGCTTGCCCTTGATGAGGGAGAGATCGGCGTCCTTGTCGTAGAAAACTTTCATGTTGGTTCCTTGGCGAGAGTCTGGTGAATATCGGTACTGCTGTTAGCTTTTGCTTCACCGGATGCGTCATTATTTGCGCATCCGGCCAGGTTCCGGTGCAAGATCGACTGTGGTCGGGTCACACCTTCAGAATGCGCTCTCCGCGCCCAATGCCCGAGCCGCCCGTACGGACGGTTTCGAGAATCGCGGTCGCATCGATCGCTTCGATGAACGCGTCGAGCTTCTCGCTCGCGCCCGTCAGTTCGATCGTGTAGGTCTTTTCGGTGACGTCGATGATGCGGCCGCGGAAAATATCCGCCATCCGCTTCATCTCCTCACGTTCCTTGCCGACCGCCCTTACCTTGATCAGCATCAGCTCGCGCTCGATGTGGGCGCCCTCGGTAAGGTCGACCACTTTCACCACCTCGATCAGGCGGTTCAGATGCTTCGTGATCTGTTCGATCACGTCGTCCGAGCCAATGGAAACGATGGTCATGCGCGACAGCGAACGGTCTTCGGTCGGCGCCACCGTCAAGGTTTCAATGTTGTAGCCGCGTGCAGAGAAGAGGCCGACCACGCGCGAGAGCGCGCCCGGCTCGTTTTCCAGCAGAACGGAAATAATGTGTCTCATGATGTGATCCGCGATTTATCCAGTTTGACGAGGCTGCCGCCCTCCCCTGCGAACCCGCGCGCCCGTTGTGTGGACGCGCGCCGCGCGAAGTCGAAACGGCGCCGTGCAAATACCGTTACAGGTCTTCCGAGCCGAGCAGCATCTCGGTGATGCCCTTGCCGGCCTGTACCATCGGCCAGACGTTTTCGGAAGGGTCGGTCTGGAAATCGAGGAACACCGTGCGGTCCTTCAAACGCAGCGCTTCCTTGAGCGCCGGCTCGACGTCCGCCGTCTTTTCGATCCGCATGCCGACGTGGCCGTACGCTTCGGCGAGCTTCACGAAGTCAGGCAGCGCATCCATATAGGAATGCGAATAGCGCTTGCTGTATTCGATCTGCTGCCACTGGCGGACCATGCCGAGGTAGCGGTTGTTCAGCGAAATGATCTTCACGGGCGTGTCGTACTGCTTGCAGGTCGACAGCTCCTGAATACACATCTGGATCGAGCCTTCGCCCGTGATGCACAGCACGTCGTCGTCGGGGTGCGCCATCTTCACGCCCATCGCCGCCGGCAGGCCGAAGCCCATGGTGCCGAGGCCACCGGAGTTGATCCAGCGGCGCGGCTGGTTGAAGCGGTAGAACTGTGCGGCCCACATCTGGTGCTGGCCCACGTCCGAACACACGAAAGCGTTGCCGCCCGTGAGCTCCCACGCCTTTTCCACCACGTACTGCGGCTTGATGATCTCGCTCGAACGGTCGAACTTCAGGCAGTTCTTCTCGCGCCAGCCTTCGATGTCCTTCCACCAGTCGGCGAGCGCGGCCGTATCCGGGCCGTGTTCGGCGTGCTGAAGCTGCTCGATGAGCTCCTTGAGCACTTCCTTCACGTCGCCGACGATGGGGATATCGACCTTCACGCGCTTGCTGATCGACGACGGATCGATGTCGATGTGGATGATCTTGCGCGGACGCGAAGCGAAGTGCGCGGGGTCGCCGATCACACGGTCGTCGAAGCGCGCACCGATCGCGATCAGCACGTCGCAGTGCTGCATCGCCATGTTGGCTTCGTAGGTGCCGTGCATGCCAAGCATGCCGAGGAACTTGCGGTCGCTCGCGCGGTAGCCGCCCAGACCCATCAGCGTGTTCGTGACCGGGTAGCCGAGCAGATCCGCGAACTGGTTCAGTTCGCGCGACGCATCCGCGAGGATGATGCCGCCGCCGGTGTAGATGTACGGACGCTTGGCCGAGAGGAGCAGCGACACCGCCTTGCGGATCTGCCCCGAGTGGCCCTTGGTGACCGGGTTGTACGAACGCAGCGTAACGCTTTTGATCGGTTCATACGTGCACGGCGTCTTCGACACGTCCTTCGGAATGTCGATCAGCACGGGGCCGGGACGGCCGGTGCGCGCAATGAAAAAAGCTTTCTTGACGGTAGCGGCGAGGTCGCGCACGTCCTTCACGAGGAAGTTGTGCTTCACGCAGGGACGCGTGATGCCGACCGTGTCGCACTCCTGGAAGGCGTCTTGACCAATCGCGGCGGTAGGCACCTGGCCGCTGATGATCACCATCGGGATCGAATCCATGTAGGCCGTCGCGATGCCCGTCACCGCATTGGTGACGCCAGGCCCCGAGGTCACGAGACACACGCCGACGTTGCCGGTCGAACGCGCATAGGCGTCGGCCGCGTGCACGGCTGCCTGTTCGTGGCGCACGAGAATGTGCTGAATCTTGTCCTGCTTGTACAGCTCGTCGTAAATGTAGAGTACCGAGCCGCCGGGATAGCCCCAGATGAATTCGACCTGCTCGTCCGCGAGCGCCTTCATCAGCACGGTTCCGCCGATGGAGGTATGAGCTTGAGGGTCAGATTCTTGCGAAGGGGGGACCGACGTGGAGAATTCCGCGCTGGGCATGTTCATCATTGACCTTTCGAATTTTCGGCAAAAAATTGATCGGGTGCTCTCTGCCGGGCTTGTGGCTCGGGTTCAAGCGGCGCGTCCAGTTGACAGATGAGCTTCTTGGGCCACATCCGAATTGAGACAAGTCACTTATGTTGCGAACCGTCGAAGATAGCGGCTCGATGTCTTTCGGTCAAGCAATTATTGAGAAGGCGGGCACGAACGTTGCGACAGCGCGCACGCCTCGCGGCGCCCGCCAGGGGCCGGCTGGGAAGCCACCAGGGCCGGCGCTTCCATGATGCGAAACATTCTCACGGCTTCCCGCTACCCTGTCGGCGCGAAAATTTGCTAGGATCCGCGAGTTTTACGACATTTTTCGAACGATTACGCGTACGCTGGCGGCGGCGCCCTGCACCGGATGGCATCAGACAAGGAACTCGCCGACTTTCTGGCGGGCGTCGAAAGACGCGCGTTCAAGCAGACGGTCTACGCCGTAAGGGACGACGACGCCTCGCTCGACATCGTGCAGGACGCGATGATCAAGCTCGCGGAAAAATACGGAGACCGCCCGGCCGCAGAACTCCCCCTGCTCTTTCAGCGTATTTTGCAAAATACGATGCACGACTATTTTCGTCGGCAGAAAGTACGCAATACGTGGGTGAGCCTGTTTTCGTCGCTCGGCAACGCCGACGACGACGAGTTCGACCCCCTCGAAACCTTCGAGGCGCAGCAGGGCACGGCTGGCGCCGAGAGCAGCGAGCAGCAGATCGAGCGCGCCCAGGTGCTCCAGATGATCGACGACGAGATCCAGAAATTACCGGCACGTCAACGGGAGGCGTTTCTGATGCGTTACTGGGAGGATATGGATGTCGCCGAGACTGCCGCCGCAATGGGCTGCTCCGAAGGCAGCGTGAAAACGCACTGCTCGCGGGCCACCCACACGCTGGCTCAAGCGCTCAAGGCCAAAGGAATCACCCTATGAGCTCCGCCCTCGAAAATAAAGAACTGGCGTTCGTGCGGGAAATGCGTCGTGCGCTCGATGAGAGCGCCGCCAACCTGCCCGCTGCTACCACCGCCCGACTCGCCGCCGCACGCAAGACCGCACTCGCCCAGAAAAAGGCCGAGGTCGTGCTCGTGCGCGCCCCGGCGCTCGCCGCGGCCGGCGTCGGCAGTCTGTCCGGCGCGCCCACGCACCGGCCCGCGCGGCGCCGTTCGGCGCTCGCGCGCTTCGCGCTCGCCTGGCCGCTCGCGGCACTCGTGGCGGGCCTCTTTGCCATCGCGTACTTCGAAGATCAGCAACGCACCGCTGAACTCGCCGATATCGACGCAGCCATGCTGAGCGACGACCTGCCGCTCACGGCCTACCTCGATCACGGGTTCAACGCGTATCTGACGCGCGCGCACTAAGGAAATCTGAGCAGGAGACTGACGGGGTGAGTTACAAGCGCGGCCTGGCCGTTGTCATTGGATGTGTGGTCGCGGCAGTCGTGTCGTATGTGGCGACCTACCCGCGCTTTCATCCCGAGCCCACCGGCGAAAACACCGCCGGCGCGCCCGCGCAGGTGAAAGCGCCCGCGGTCGATAATTCGGTCACGACCACGTTCGCGCCGTTGCCCGGCCAGTCCAATCCGCTCGCATGGGCCCATTTGAACGACGCGCAGCACGCCGCGCTCGCGCCGTTCGCCGTCGAATGGGACCGTTTCAGCGACGAGCGCAAGCGCAAATGGCTGAAGATCGCCGCACGCTACCCGAAAATGTCGCCCGAAGCGCAGAAGCGCCTGCATGAGCGCATGGCGGAATGGGTCGGCATGACGCCGGAGCAACGGCGTGTCGCGCGCGAGAACTATCAGGTTTCCAAGGAATTGCCGGCGCAGGCGCGCCAGCGCGCCTGGAAGGCTTACCAGCAGCTCCCCGAAGAGCAAAAAGAACGCCTTGCCGCGAGCGAGCACAAGCGCCGGCCCACCGTCGTGAGCGCCCCGCCCAGCGGCAACAAGAGCGAAATTCGCGATATCCAGCGCCTCGTCAACGAGCGCGATCACCGCGGCCTGCCGCATGCGCCCGCAGGCGTCACCGGGGCATCGGGCGCGGCTGGCGCGAGCAGCACGGGCTCGGGTCTCGCGCCCGCCACGCCCGGCGCGCCGAGCGAGCCGGCGGTGGCTTCGTCGTTTGCGGCGGGCATTCCTGCCGCCGGCAGCTTCGTGCCGGCCACGCCCATCCCGGTCTCGCCCGCCGAAGCACCCGCGGCGTTCAAGGGCTCCTGAAGCCTCCACCAGGCGCTCGCAGCGCCCTCGCGCGCGCCCTCCGCACCCTCGTTAACCCCGCCGCGGCGTTCCGGTCGTTTTGCCGCGCGCGTGTTCGAGGTTATGCTCTGGACGTCCCGTCCCCGAACTGACGCCATCGTGTCCGAAAGCGCCCAAGCCGCCGCCCTGCCGTCCGCCGTCGCCTGCCCGGTTGAACCTGCGCCCGTTTCGATTCGCCGCCGCCTCGCCGCGTTCGTCTACGAAAGCGTGCTGCTGTTCGGCGTCGTCTTCGCCGGGGGGCTCGCGTTCAGCCTCGTCCTGCAGCAGCGCAACGGCTACACGCATCACAACGCGATGGCGGTCTGGATCATCTTCGTGGCCGGCGCGTACTTCGTCGGCTTCTGGCACAAGGGCGGACAGACGCTGCCGATGAAGACCTGGCGCCTGCGTGTGGTCGGCCCGGACGGCAAGCCGCCCACGCTCGCGCGAGCGACGCTGCGCTACCTCGCCGCGTGGCTCTGGTTCCTGCCGCCGCTCGTGCTGCATCCGCTGCTCGATCTTTCGATTCCGCACACGCTTGCGCTCGTTGCCTTCTGGTTCGTGATCTGGGCCGCGAGCGCCCGCCTCTCCCACGACCGCCAGTTCCTTCACGACCGCCTTGCGGGCACGCGCATTGTCGCAATCGCGCGACAGGGCGCGAAGGCGTAGCAGTCGCACAACATCCCCCATCGGGCCGGAAAAGCGGCTGCACAGTACCACCTGGGACTGCGTAACGAGACCTTCTCGTGACTGTCATGTTGCCGTCACGGCGGCATGGCGCAATGCGCGTATTACAACCTGCCGCGCGCGCCATGGCCCAAAAGACGTCAGCGACCACCCTGTTCCGGCAGACCACCGGACGAGGCACCGACTCCGCCACGTTCCACCCATCTCCCGGCGGAGCCACCTTTCCCGTCCCGCCCCTGCCGCCCTCGTCGATCGACGACGCCCCCACCACCGGCTCCCACGACGACGACCATCCCGATCCCACCCGCTACCGCACGATCTGGCTCTCCGACATCCATCTCGGCACGGGCGGCTGTCAGGCGTCGTATCTGCTCGATTTTCTGCGCCACAACGAGTCGGAGTATCTGTACCTCGTGGGCGACATCATCGACGGCTGGCAGTTGAAGAAGGGCTGGTACTGGCCGCAGGCGCACAACGACGTCGTGCAAAAGGTGCTGCGCAAGGCGCGCAAGGGCACTCAGGTCGTCTACATCCCGGGCAACCACGACGAGAGCGCGCGCCAGTTCTGCAATCTCGCATTCGGCGACATCCACGTGCGCGAGGAAGCCTTCCACACGACGCTCACCGGCAAACGCCTGTGGGTCGTGCACGGCGATCTCTTCGACGGCGTGATCCAGCACGCCAAGTGGCTCGCCTATCTCGGCGACTCGGCCTACACGCTGATCCTCCTGCTCAACCGCTGGTTCAACCGCGTGCGCGCGAAGCTCGGCTTCCAGTACTGGTCGCTCTCGCAGTACCTCAAGCATCAGGTCAAGAACGCGGTGAACTTCATCTCCTCGTTCGAGCGCGTGATGACCGACGAAGCGCGCCGCCGCGGCTGCGACGGCGTGGTCTGCGGCCACATCCACAAGGCCGAGATCCGCGACATCGACGGCATCCTGTACTGCAACGACGGCGACTGGGTGGAGAGCCTGTCCGCGCTCGTCGAGACGTTCGAGGGCGAGTTGCGCATCGTCTACTGGACCGTGAAGCGAGCGCCGGAAGCGCAGGTCTCGACGCGCAAGGCGCGTGTGAGCGCCGCCTGAGCGTCGACTGATACCGCCAGGCAGCAGCAGCCATAACCGCACTACCGAACGACAAGAGGGCCGACGACCGATGAAAGTAATGATCGTGACCGATGCATGGGAGCCGCAGGTCAACGGCGTGGTTCGAACTCTGAAGAACACGACGCGCGAACTCATCGCGCTCGGGCATCAGGTCGAACTGCTTACGCCGCTGGAATTCCGCACGATACCGTGCCCCACCTACCCGGAAATCAAGCTCTCGCTGTTTCCGAAGCGGCATCTGAAGGAACGCATCCGCGCATTCGGGCCCGATGCGATCCACATCGCGACCGAAGGTCCGCTCGGACTCGCGGCGCGCCGCTATGCGATCGACCACGACCTGCCGTTCACGACCGCGTATCACACGCGTTTTCCCGAATACGTGCAGGCGCGCTTCGGCATTCCGCTCGCGGCGACCTACCGCTTCCTGCGCTGGTTCCACAAGCCCTCGCTCGCGGTGATGGCGCCCACGCCCATTGTGAAGACCGACCTCGAGAAGTTCGGCTTCACGAACGTTGTGCTGTGGACGCGCGGCGTGGACCTCGACATCTTCCGGCCGATGGAATCGAAGGTGCTCAACACGGCGCGCCCCATCTTCCTGTATGTGGGCCGCGTGGCCGTGGAGAAGAACGTCGAGGCGTTTCTCAAGCTCGATCTGCCCGGCTCGAAATGGGTGTGCGGCGAAGGCCCGGCGCTCGCCGAGTTGAAGTCGCGCTATCCCCAGGCGAATTACCTGGGTGTCCTGAGCCAGCCCGAACTCGCGAAGGTCTACGCTGCCGCCGACGTATTCGTGTTCCCGAGCCGCACCGACACCTTCGGTCTCGTGCTGCTCGAAGCGCTCGCATGCGGCACGCCGGTGGCCGCCTACCCGGTGACGGGTCCGATCGACGTGCTGGGCACGGGCGGCGCGGGCTCGATGAACGAAGACCTGCGCGAAGCGTGCCTCGAAGCGTTGAAGATCGACCGCGCCGAGGCGCGCGCCTGGGCCGAGCGCTTCTCGTGGCGCGCGGCCTCCGAGCAATTCGCGGCGCATCTCAAGCCGCGCTCGCGCGCGACGATGGAGCCTTCCAGCGCCGCAGCCTGAGCGCGAGGCCGGCTATGGTGCGCGCTTCGATAGTCCGCGAGCGCGCCGGGGACACGGACGGCCCCGGCGCAACCGCCTCCCACGCGTGCGATACTGGGGTATTACCTGGCACCACCATGACGCCACGTCCTCCGTTACCGCCGCATAGCGCCCAGGGCGCACGCAGTCCCAATCCGCCAGCCAGCCAGCGTGCCGGCGGCTCTACGCGCGCCGCACGCGCCGCCGAAGTGCTCGATCCGCGCGCGCCCGCTTCCGCCGTTGCTGCACCTGGCGTTGCGCCGCCAGCCGAATCCGCAGCCGCGAGCGAGCCCGCCAAGCCCACTGCACCCACTGCACCCGCTGCGCCGCGCGCTGCCGCCGCGGAGCCGCCCGAGCCGCCGCATCTGCATGAACCGCTCGGCCCCGACGATCCGCTCGCCCCGCTGCCCTTCAACCCCTACAAGGGCAACCGCGGCATCACCCGTGCATGGAAGGCGCTCAAGTACTCGATCAAGGGCTTTCGCGCCGCCATCCGCGAGGAAAGCGCATTTCGTCAGGAGCTCACGCTCTCGGCCATCCTCGTGCCGATCGGCGTGCTCATCCCGGTCGAGCCCGTCGAGCGCGTGCTGCTGCTCGGCTCGGTCATCCTCGTACTGATCGTCGAGCTGCTCAATTCGAGCATCGAGAACGCGGTGGACCGCATCGGCCTCGAGCGCAACGAGCTCTCGGGCCGCGCCAAGGATCTGGGTAGCGCGGCGGTGACGCTCGCCTTGCTGCTTTGCGTCCTGACCTGGGGGCTGATCCTCGTACCCCGTTTCGGGCCGCTGCTGCTGCACGGAATCGGCGTACTCTAGCGCCACACGCCCCCGTACCGCGGGGGCCACGCCTCTCCTCCCCACTCCTGACAGACGCAAGCTGTCGGTGCGCGCGGGCCGTCGGTTTATAATCGAACGACAGTCTTATAACGACCAACCGCGTCCGGGCCGCGCGCACCGCAACATACGAGCGGGGCGCCTGAGCCCGGCACTGCATTTTCAGGGCCGGACGACATGGATGCCAAACCTCCCCGCCGTACACGCGAACGGATTCTCGAGCTGTCGCTGAAGCTGTTCAACGAGATCGGCGAGCCGAACGTCACTACGACGACCATCGCCGAGGAAATGGAGATCAGTCCAGGCAACCTGTACTACCACTTCCGCAACAAAGACGACATCATCAACAGCATCTTCAGCCAGTTCGAGCAGGAGATCGAAAAGCGTCTGCGCTTTCCCGAGGACCATCGCGCCACCATCGACGAGATGTGGGCGTACCTGCAGTACATGGTCGACTTCACGTGGCGCTACCGCTTTCTCTATCGCGACCTGAACGACCTGCTCGCGCGCAACCGCACGCTGGAGATGCACTTCAAGCAGATCATCAGCCACAAGGTGCACTTCGCGAAGCAGTTCTGCGAGCAGCTCATGGAAGACGGCGACATGGTCGCCACGCCGGCCGAGATCGACGTGATCTCGACCAATATCGGTGTGATCGCCACCTACTGGCTCTCGTACCAGTTCGTGATGAATCCGCGCAAGTACAACGACCAGGAAGCGATTCGCGACGAGCTGCACCAGGTGAGCGTGCAGATCGTCTCGCTGATGGCGCCGTATCTGCGTGGCCGCGCGCGCGAGCTGTTCGACGATCTCGTCTCGGGCAAGCTCGCCAAGCGCGAGTTCTACGACTACCTGCCGCCGCGCGAAGGCGCGGGCGCCGCCAAGGACAACCGGGAATAAAGGCCAAAGCCGAATGAAAGCAGTCTGCGTGTATTGCGGCTCCTCACCTGGAGTCAACCCGATTTATACCGAAGCCGCACAGGCATTCGGCCGCGCGCTCGTCGCCGCGAACCTCGCGCTCGTCTATGGCGGCGGCAAGGTCGGCCTGATGGGCGTGATCGCCGACACCGTGATGGCGGGCGGCGGCCGCGCCATCGGCGTGATCCCCGAGCTGCTGGTGGACAAGGAAGTGGGCCACGTGGGCCTCACCGAGCTGCACGTCGTGCCCGACATGCACCAGCGCAAGAAGATGATGGCCGACCTCTCCGACGCCTTCGTCGCGATGCCGGGCGGCGCGGGCACGCTCGAAGAGCTGTTCGAGGTCTATACGTGGGCGCAGCTCGGCTATCACCACAAGCCAGTGGGCGTGCTGAACATCGGCGGCTTCTACGATCCGCTCATGGCGCTGCTCGATCACACGGTGCGCGAAGGCTTCATGCGCCAGACCTACCTCGACATGCTGCAGACCGACAGCGACCCGGTCGCGCTGATCGCGAGGCTCAAGCGCTATCACGCGCCCGCGAAGGACAAGTGGGCGGACTTGCGCGAGAACGTTTGATCCCGCCCGCTTAGCGCTGTTCGCCCGACAAACCGAAGTCACCACGCGCAGTCACTACGATGGGTACATCGCGATGAGCAAGGTTGTCCTGATCACCGGCGCAAGCCGCGGCATCGGCCGCGCGACGGCGCGTCTGCTTGGCGCAAACGGCTGGACCGTGGGCGTCAACTATCTGCACAACGAACCGGCCGCCGACGAAACCGCCGCCGAAGTGGGCCGCGCAGGCGGCCACGCGCGCGTGCTGCGCGGCGACGTCGCGAGCGAGGCAGACGTCGTCGCGATGTTCGACGCGCTCGAATCGGCCTATGGCCGCATCGATGCGCTCGTGAACAACGCGGGCATCGTGGCCCCGGGCAGCCAGGTCGCCGACATGAGCGCCGAGCGTCTGAAGCGCATGTTCGACGTGAACGTATACGGCGCGTTTCTGTGCGCACGCGAAGCCGCGCGGCGCATGTCGAAGGATCGCGGCGGCGACGGCGGCTCGATCGTCAATGTGTCTTCGGCTGCCGCGCGGCTCGGCTCGCCCAACGAATACGTGGACTATGCGTCGTCGAAAGGCGCGGTCGACACGATGACGATCGGGCTCGCCAAAGAACTCGGCCCGCAGGGCGTGCGCGTGAACGCGGTACGCCCGGGCCTCATTGACACCGAAATCCACGCGAGCGGCGGCCGCCCCGATCGCGCGGCCGTGCTCGGCGCGCAAACGCCGCTCGGCCGGCCCGGCAGCGCCGACGAAGTCGCGCAAACGATCGTGTGGTTGCTGAGCGACGCCGCCTCGTATGTCACAGGCGCCCTGCTCGACGTGAGCGGCGGACGCTGAACGCGCGCGCCGGACTCAGCTAGAACGACGAACCCCGCTCGCGCAAAAACGCGGCCTCTTCGTCGGTGGAAATGCGGCCCAGTTGCGCGTTGCGATGCGGGAAGCGCCCGAAGCGCTCGATGATCTTCGCGTGGCGCACCGCATAATCGTAGTAGCCCTTCCCCTCAGGATCCTTCGCCAGCTCGCCGAACAGACGCAGCGATTCGCGCTGCGCTTCGGCGCCTTCGGCGTGTTCGAACGGCAGATACGCGAAGGAGCGGTGCTGCAGCGTGGGCAAGCGCAGATCCGCGCCGCTCGCCACCATCATGCGCGCGATGCCGAGCGCCTTGTCGTCCGCGGAGAACGCGTGCCGCGTGCCGCGATGGCAGTTGCGCGAGAACTGGTCGAGCACGATCAGAAGCGCGAGCGCGCCTTCGGGCGTCTCGCACCATGCGTCGAGTTCGCCCGCACACGCGGCGTCGAGCAGCGCGCCGAAGCGTTCGCGCAGCCTGGCGTCGAACGCGGCGTTCTTGCGGAACCACATCTTGCGCTCGCGGCCGAATTCCTCCGAGCCCGGCGCGCCGAACCAGAAGTCGAGCACCTCGCGCGCACGCGCGTCGAGATTCATTCCGCCAGTTCCAGCACGAGACGCCGCGTGCGCGCGCTCTTCTTCTCGAGCTTCGCCACCCGCAGCGCGCCGATCTCCTGCGTATTGCGCACGTGCGTGCCGCCGCAGGGCTGCAAATCGACATTATCGATACGCAAGAGGCGCACACGGCCCAGGCCCATCGGCGGCTTCACGCTCATCGTGCGCACGAGTTCGGGACGTTGCGCCATTTCCTCGTCGGTGATCCATTCGGTCGCCACCGCATGCGCGCCCGCAACGAGTTCGGCGAGCCGCGCCTCCACCATCTCGCGCTCGATCGGCTCGACGGTCGCGAAATCGAGGCGCGCGTAGTCGGTCGTGATGCTGCAGCCGTCCACGGAGTATGGCAGCACCGCGCACATCAAATGGCTCGCGGTATGCAGGCGCATGTGCCGGTGACGGCGCGCCCAGTCGATCTCGGCGCGCACGCGCTCGCCCGCGGCGAGACGCGCGAGCAGCGCTTCCTGGCCCGGCGCGGGAACGTGCAGCGCGTCGTCCGGCGTCGCGCCTTCGAACTTCGCCTTGCGCGTGTCGGCAATCTCGATGCGCGTGCCGTCGGCGAGCACCAGCGCGCCGGCGTCGCCGGCCTGGCCGCCGCCGAGCGGATAGAACACGGTCTGGTCGAGCCGCACACCGTCCTCGCCAACGGCAAGCACGGTCGCTTCGCACTGCGTGAGATAGGCGTCTTCGCGAAAGAGCGCGCGGGTGGTCGTCATCGTGGGTGTCTCCTTGTTTTGCGTACGGCGGGCCGTGCGCAGCCGCTCGCCCGCCAAAAGGCCATTATGGCCGCGAGGCAAACCACCCCGCTGGACGGCCGCGATGCATGAGCGCCTGACTGTACCGGCCCACCGACCGGAACAATCGTGCCCAGCGAATCAGCCCGGATGATTGCGCATCCAGTCGGCGGTATCGAAGAACGAGTGCAGCAGGCGTTCGCGCAGCGGCTCCGGCAGGCCCACGTCTTCCATCGCGCAGGCCATGCAGCGCAGCCACTGGTCGCGCTCCGACGAGGCGATCGCGAACGGCAAATGGCGCGCGCGCAGGCGCGGATGGCCGAAGCGTTCGATATAGTGGTCCGGGCCGCCAAGCCAGCCGCAGAGGAACCAGAACAGCTTGTCGCGCGAACCGTCGAGCGTTTGCGGATGCATCGCGCGGATGCCCGCGAAATCGGCCTCGAGGTCCATCAGGTCATAGAAACGGTCGACGAGTTCGCGCACGCGCGCCTCGCCGCCGACGAGTTCGAAGGCCGTGGGTTTCTGCGGCGCTTCGTCGGCTGGATCGGTCATACGGTTGAATCAGGAAAAAAGAGGGACGGCAGCGCACTGCCGTAGACCGATGATTTTCGCACAGCGACGCGTGACGGGTGGCCGCGGGTTGCTGCACTACGCGTCGCGCAGCGACTGCAGCGCCGGGCGCGCGAGCACGTGCCGCAAGCTGGTCCATCCGCCCACGCCCGCGCACACGACGCCTGCGGCGATGCCGGCCGGCAGGAGCCACGGATCGAACGGCAGATAGAAGAGAAACACGTGCGTGGCGAGCACCGAGCCCACCGCTTGCGCGCCGAGGGCCGCCATGAGCCCCGCGAGCGCACCCACGGAAATGAATTCGGCCACCTGCACCGCGCGCACCTGCTGGTGCGATGCCCCCAGCGCGCGCAGCAGCGCCGACTCGCGCATGCGCTCGTCGCGCGTGCCCGCGAGCGCCGCGTAGAGCACCAGCACGCCCGCGGCGAGCGTGAAGAGAAAGAGGAACTGCACCGCGCCGATCACCTGCTCCAGCACGCGCTCGATCTGCGCGAGAATCGGCGCGATGTCGATTGCGGTGACGTTGGGATAGCGGGCCACGAGACCGTCTACGACCTGGCGCTGCCCGGCCGGCAGGTGAAAGCTCGTGATGTACGTCGCCGGAAAATCGCGCAGCAGTCCGGGCGGCATCAGCACGAAGAAGTTGACCTTGAACGAGCCCCAGTCGAGCTTGCGCACGCTCGTCACGGGCGCCGTGACTTCCAGGCCCGTCACGTCGAACTTGAGCACGTCGCCGGGCTTCACGTTGATGAGCTTCGCGAGTCCCTGCTCGATCGAAAGCTGCGGCGTGCCCGAATCGCCATACCAGGTGCCCGCCTCGATGCGATTGTCGTCGGGCAGCTTCGTCGTGTACGAGAGATTGAACTCGCGATCCACGAGCCGGCGCGCGTCCTCGCTCTTGTACGAGTCGGGATTCACAGGCTTGCCGTTGATCGAGATGAGGCGCCCGCGCACCATCGGCTGGAGATCGCTGTCGGCAGCCCCGGCAATGCCATGCGAGCGCAGCCACGCGGCCACGGCGTCGCGCTGATCGGGCTGGATATCGATGAGGAACTCGTTGGGCGCGTCGGGCGGTGTGGACTTGCGCCAGCCTTCGACGAGGTCGTTGCGCGTCATCGCGATCAGCAACAGGCACATGAGGCCGATGGCGAGCGCCGTGATCTGCAGCGCGCTTGCGCCCGGCCGCCGTTCGAGCGACGCCAGTGCGTAGCGCCAACCCACGCCCGCGCGCGCCTGGCCGGAGAGACGAGCGCTGCGCGCCACGCGCGCCGCGCACCAGAGCGCCACGCGCGCCAAGCTGGCGAACACGAGCAGCCCGATCGCGAAACCGCCAGCGACGATGCCGCCGAGCTTCAACTCCCCCGCCGCGATCACGAGCAGCCCCGCGAAGAGCGCAATGCCGACGCCATAGGCCGCCCACGCGGCGCGTCCTTCGTCGCCCCACTCGCGGCGTAGCACGCGCACCGGCGGTACGCGCGTGAGCGGCAAGAGCGGCGGCAGCGCGAAGCCGAGCAGCAGCACGAGCCCCGCGGCGATGCCTTCGAGCACGGGCAACGGCCCGGGCTGCGGCAGCACGACGTCGATGAGATTACCGAGCCACGCCAGCAGCGCGAGATGACCCGCGTAGCCGAGCGCCACGCCCGCTGCGCCGCCCACGAGTCCGAGCCCCGCGAACTCCAGCACGAACAGCGTGCGCAACGTGCGTTGGCTCGCGCCGAGGCAGCGCATCGCGGCGCAGGCGTCGAGATGGCGGCGCGTGTAGCGATGCGCGGCCATGGCGATCGCCACCGCCGCGAGCAGCGCCGTCAGGAGCGACACGAGCGTGAGGAAGTGACGCGCGCGGTCGAGCGTCTGGCGCACCTGAGGCTGGCCGTCCTGGAGCGATTCCAGCGCGACGCCGCGCATCTTGCCGCCATCCACGCGCGCACGCGACCAGGACGCGAACTGCGCGACGGCCGGATCGGCGCCCGCCACGAGCAGGCGGTAAGTCACGCGGCTGCCATAGCCGACCAGACCGGTCGACGCGACTTCGTCGGCGCGCATCATGAGGCGCGGCGAGAAGTTCACGAACGAAAAGCCGCGGTCGAGTTCTTTCGTGATGAGCGCGTTCACGGTGAACGTGCGCGTGCCGACCTTCACCGTGTCGCCGACATGGAGCTTGAGCGCGTCGAGCAGTTCGTCGTCCACCCAGACGGTGCCGGGCGGCGGAATGCCTTGCGCCGCGTGATCGGGCGCGCCCGGCGCCGCGGCGATGCGCAGCGCGCCGCGCAACGGATAGTCCGCCGAGACGGCCTTGACGGCGGCAAGGCGAGTGGCCGTTGCGCCCGGGGCGGCGGAAGCGCCCGCCGCTGCCGCGGCTTGTGGCGCCCCCGAACTCACCATGCTCGGGAAGATCGCCGTGGTCGCCGTGTGCAGCGAGAGCGACTGCGCCTCGCGCGCGAACATCGGATCGACGGGGTGATCGGCGCGCACGATGAAATCGGCGGCGATCATGCGCCGGGCATCGCGCTCGAGGCCGCGCTGCAGTCGGTCGGCGAGAAAACCGACGCTGGCGAGCGCCGCCACGGCCAGCACGAGCGCGAACAGCAGCATGGTGAGTTCGCCCGCGCGCCAGTCGCGCGCCGTCATGCGCGCGGCAAGATGCACGAGATCGGACCAGCTCGGCGTAGTGCGCACGGCAACTGGCCCGCCCGGGCCGCCCGGGCCACCAGCGGCACCCGGCGACTCAGCCTGCACGAACCCCGGGCCGCCTTCGCTGCGCGGAGGCTTTGCGTTGGAGGGAGAAGGCGCGCCGCCGCTCAATCGTGACGACCTCGCAACGAAAGCCGCGAAACCATGTGCGTCGCCATGCCGCGAAAACCGCCCTGCACGCCGCGCCACAGGCGCGGCAGTGCCCAGGCCGCGAGCACGAGGAACGCCACGAGCATGACGAGGAAGAGCAGCGGCACGAACAACGCGAGCAGCACGCCCACGAAGGTCATGCCGTCCTCGGCGCTCGATGTGACGACGTTCGACACCGGCTCAGGCGACAAATTGATGAGCGCGCGCGTGCCCGCCTTGGCGAGATGCGCCGTGCCCGCAAGCGTGCCGCCCGCCAGCGCGGCGACGGTCAGCAGCGCCGGATCGGCATGGCCGAGCGCGCCGGCCGCGAGCACAGCCCCGGCCGGAATGCGGATGAAGGTATGCACCGCGTCCCAGAGCGAATCGAACGCGGGGATCTTGTCGGCGAGAAATTCGAGCACCGTGAGCGCGGCGGCGATGCCGATCACCCACGGCGAAGCGAGCACGGCAAGCGTGTCGGGCAGGTGAATCAGGCCAAGGCGTTGCAGGACGCCGGCCATCAGCACCGTGAGATAGAGGCGCAGGCCGCTGCCCCAGGACAGGCCCGCTGCTAGCGAAAGTGGTTCCAGCATGGCTGCCTCCTCGCGCGGCGCGGCCGGGGCGCCGGCGCTCCGCGCGGGGAAGCGGGAGAGCAGGCGCTGTGCGCACACGCTCGCCGCTCATGCGGCGCGGAGTGTTATCGGGTTATGACCGTTCCATTATAGCCACGCTCGCTGCGGTGCCGCAGCGGTGTTGCGCGGCCGCGGCACAAGGTCCGTACCGGGGTATGCTCAGCGAATTTAATCAGGCGGCCGAAGAAAGCTTGAGTCCGATGAGGCCAAGCACGATCAGCGCCGCGCTCGCCACGCGCGCGGCGCTCACTGCCTCGCCCATCATGACGATGCCGAACACGAATGCGCCGACCGCGCCAATGCCCGTCCACACCGCATAGGCGGTGCCGAGCGGCAATTGACGCATGGCCATGGCGAGCAGGACGAAGCTGCCCAGCGCCGTGACCACGGTGAACACCGAGGGCCAGAGCCGCGTGAATCCTTCGGAAGATTTGAGACCGGCGGCCCACGCCACTTCGAGCAGGCCTGCGACAAGAAGAAGAAACCAGGACATGAGGAACGCTCCATTTAAAAAAATGGGGCCGTCCCCGATGACGTCAAAATCCGTAAGGCCGTCCTTACAGAGCTGTAATTATAGCACCGGCGCCGTGCAGGCTCGCAGTGTAGGCCTACTGTACGCCGACCAGCCGATATCCCACGCCCGTCTCCGTGATGATGTGCTCCGGCTGCGCGGGATCGCGCTCTAATTTCTGCCGCAGATGCGCCATGTAGATGCGCAGGTAATGGCTGCTCTCCACGTGCGACGGCCCCCAGACCTCGCGCAGCAGTTGCCGGTGCGTGAGCACACGCCCCGCGTCGCGCACGAGGGTGGCGAGCAAGCGGTACTCGATCGGTGTGAGATGCACGGGCGCGCCTTCGCGCGTGACCTGGCGCAGGCCCAGATCGACGTTCACGGCGCCAAAGCTCACCTGGGGCGCCTCGTTCGCCCCGCCGCGGTTGCGCCGCCGTAGCTGCGCGCGAATGCGCGCGAGCAGCTCCGACACGCCGAACGGCTTCGTGAGGTAGTCGTCGGCGCCAGCGTCGAGTGCGGCCACTTTCTCACTTTCCTGGGTGCGCGCCGACAGCACGATCACGGGCAGATCGCTCCAGCCGCGCAGTTCGCGGATCACGTCGAGGCCGTCGGTGTCGGGCAGGCCCAGATCGACGATCACGAGATCGGGTTTGCGCGTAGCGGCCTCGACGAGGCCCTGCTTGCCGGTCTCGGCGTCGTGCACGACGATGCCCTCGCCCTCCAGCGTTGCGCGCACGAATCGGCGAATCTGTTTTTCGTCTTCGATCAGGACGACGGCGATGCTCGGGTCACTCATTTGCGGATTTCGGATCGATGGTTTTGGGGGGGACGGCCTCCCGTGCGGCGGGCATCCGTGGGACGGCCTCCCGTGTGGCGGGCATCCGTGGGACGGCCTCCCGTGCGGCGGGCATCCGCGGGACGGCCTCCTCTGCGGCGGGCTCGAGCGGCTCGAGCGCTTCGTGTGCCTCTGGCGCATCGGTCACATCGGCGGGCAGCGGCGGCGGCGACTCTACGGGCAGCGCGAACCAGAACGTCGCGCCTTCCACATGGCCATCCGCGGCAACGCGATTGGACGCGCCGATTGTACCCCCGTGCGCCTCGACGATCGCCCGGCAGATGGCGAGTCCGAGCCCGATGCCGGGCTTGGCCGACTCCTTCTCGCCACGCGTGAACTTCTCGAACACGCGCTCGCCCATGCCGGGCGGCAGTCCCGGCCCGTTATCCTCGACCGAGACGCGCACGAACGGCTGGCCGCCCTCCTCCACGCGGCGCGCCGCGATGGTGAGCGGCGTGTCGGCGGGCGTGTACTTGGCCGCATTCTCCAGCAGGTTCGAGAAGAGCCGCTCCATCAGCACGGCGTCGAGCTGGAGCAGCGGCAGGCCTTCCTCCAGCTTCACCTGCACGGGGTGCCGCGCGAGCACGCGGCGGCAAGCAGCGAGCGCGGCGCCCACGGTTTCCTCGAGCAGCGTCCACTGACGATTGAGATTGAGGCTGCCCGCCTGCAGCCGCGCCATGTCGAGCAGGTTCGTGACGATGCCCGTCATGCGTAGCGCCTCGTCGTGAATCGCCTCGATCAGCTCACCCGAGCGCGAGTCGCGCGCATCCTCGGGCTCGTGCGTTTGCGCGAGCATCGACGAGAAACCGACGATCGTCGTGAGCGGCGTGCGCAGGTCGTGCGAGATGGCCGAGAGCAGCGAGTTGCGCAGCCGCTCCGACTCCATGTTGACGAGCGCGTCGCGCGCGATGTCCACGTAGTGCACGCGCTCGAGCGCGAGCGCGATTTGCGCGGCGAACGCGTCGAGCATGCGCTGCTGCTCGGGCACCTGGAGTTCGCGCGCGTCGCGCGTCACGACGGCGAGCACGCCGCGCGTGCGCATCGGCGCCTTGAGCGGCAAGTAGCGCGCCACGGCCGCCGGCAGCGTGTCGGTGCCGTTGCCCGCGGGCTTTTGCTGGTCGTACACCCACTGGCCCACGTCGATGTCGAGGTTCTCGGCTTCGAGCATGATCTTCGGATCGGGCTCCTCGATCTTCTGCTGCACCTTGTCGACGCTATCCGGCAGGAGCAGCGCCACGCGCGCGCCGAACACCTCGCTCACGTGGCGGCTGCCGATCGCCACGATCTGCTCGGTGGTAAGCGCCGCGGCCAGCTCGCGCGCCATCGCGTACATCGCGCCGGTGCGCTGCTCGCGCCGCTGCGCGACGCTCGCCTCGCGGCGCAGGCTCGACGTGAGATGGCTGATGACGAGCGAGGTGAGCAGCATGCCGACGAAAGTCAGCAGGTATTGCGTATCGGAGACCGAAAACGACATGCGCGGCGGCACGAAGAAAAAGTCGTACGCCGCGACGCTTGCAAACGAGAGCATCACGCCCGGCCCGCGCCCGAGCTTCGTCGCCGCGAAGATCACGCCGAGCAGATACAGCATGACGAGATTCGCGAGATCGATGCGGTCGATCAGCTGGTTCGCGATGAGCGTCACGCACGCGCAGATCACGAGCGCGGCCGCGTAGGCGCGCGGCGGCGAGCGCTCGGTGCCCCCGGCCGCAAGCGCATCGCGCCAGGCGTTGGCAGCTCGCGTGGCGGCACTGGCCGTACCTCCTGGCTCGCTGCCCCCACGCACGGCTTCGCCCGCACTCGCCCGCACGAGCGTGAGATCGACGTCGCCGGCTTTCTCGGCCAGGCGCTCGCCGAACGGGCGCTTCACCCAGCGTGACAAGCCCGTGCGCAGCGACCCGCCCGCCACGAGCTTCGACACGTTGCGCAGCCGCGCGTAGCCGACCAGCGTGGTCGCGGCGTCCTCGCCGGCGAGCGTCGCCGTTTCGGCGCCGAGTTCGGAGGCGAGCTTGAGCGCGCCGAGCGTGCGCTCGCGCGTCGCGTCGGGCAGACGCTGGAGCTTCGGCGTCTCCACGTACACGGCGATCCAGTCGGCCTTCAGACTCGCGGCGAGACGCGCGGCGGCGCGCACCAGCGCGTTCGCCTCGGGCCCCGGCCCCACGCAGACGACGAGGCGCTCGCGCGCCTGCCACACATGCTGGATCGAGCGGTCGGCACGATACTCGCGCATCTGCGCGTCCACCCGGTCGGCGGTGCGGCGCAGCGCAAGCTCGCGCAGCGCGATCAGGTTGCCCTTGCGAAAGAAGTTGCGCACCGCGCGCTCGGCCTGCGCCGGCATGTAGACCTTGCCGTCGCGCATGCGGTCGAGCAGTTCTTCGGCGGGCAGGTCGACGAGCGTGACTTCGTCCGCGCGGTCGAACACGCGGTCGGGCACGGTCTCCCAGACGCGAATGCCCGTGATCTGCCCCACCACGTCGTTGAGACTTTCGAGGTGCTGCACATTGACGGTCGTATAAACGTCGATGCCCGCGTCGAGCAGTTCGTACACGTCCTGCCAGCGCTTCATGTGACGCGCGCCGGCCACGTTCGAATGCGCCAGCTCGTCGACGAGCACGAGCTGCGGCTTGCGTTCGAGCGCGGCGTCGAGATCGAACTCCTCGAGCAGCCGCCCGCGGTAGGCAATGCGCTGGCGCGGCATCACTTCGAGGCCGGCGGTGAGCGCGGCGGTCTCGCTGCGCCCATGCGTCTCGACAATGCCGACCACCACGTCCACGCCTTCTTCGGCGCGGCGGCGCGCGGCCTGCAGCATTGCATAGGTCTTGCCGACGCCGGCTGACGCGCCGAAGAAAACCTTCAGCTTGCCGCGGCGGCGTTTTTCTTCGTCGCGCTGCAGCCGGTCGAGCAGTTCGTCGGGATCGGGGCGGTTCATGCGGAAATCGGGATGAATATCAGGTGGGTTGCGCCTCGCGCACGAAAGATCGTCTCACCGTGGCACGGAAATGGCAAACCGCACGCTCGACGCGCCAGGCGTCGAGCGTGCGGTGCGGCTCAGCGCTCTCGTTCAGCTCACCTCTTTGCCGTCGAGCGCGAGGTTCAACTCGAGCACGTTCACACGCGGCTCGCCAAAGAGGCCGAACTGGCGGCCCTTCGTATTGCGGTCCACGAGCGCCTGCACGTCGTTCGCGCTCATATGGCGCGCTTGCGCCACGCGCGCCACCTGGTAGGCGGCCGCGGCCGGCGAGATCTCGGGGTCGAGTCCGCTGCCCGAAGACGTCACGAGGTCGGCGGGGATGGGCTGCGAGATATCGGTACCCGCGGCCTTGAGGGCGGCGATGCGGCCTTTAACCTCGTCGGCGAGCGCCGGGTTGGTCGGCCCGAGGTTCGAGGCGCCCGAGCTCGTCGCGTTGTACGGCATCGGCGAGGTGGCCGAGAGACGGCCCCAGAAGTACTGGGGCGCGTCGAACTGCTGGCCGATGAGCGCGCTGCCCACCACCTTGCCGTCGACTTCGACCAGACTGCCGTTGGCCTGGCGGTGGAACGCGGCCTGGCCGAACGCGGTCATCACGGCCGGATACACGAGGCCGGTGATGACCGTTAGCACGGCGAAGATCACGATCAGAGGACGAAACTGCGATTTCATTTTGGCTTCCTATGTATCTATCCGTGTGTGTCTGTCTGCGCGGCTCAGACCCAGCCCAACGCGGCGAGCACCATGTCGATCAGCTTGATGCACGGGAACGGCAGGAGAATGCCGCCGAGGCCGTAGACCAGCAGGTTGCGGCGCAGCAGCGTCGCGGCGCCGAGCGGCCGGTACTTCACGCCCTTGAGCGCGAGCGGAATCAGCATCACGATGATGAGCGCGTTGAAGATCACCGCCGACAGGATCGCCGACGAGGGCGACGTCAGATGCATGACGTCGAGCACGCGCAGTTGCGGATACGTCGAAGCGAACGCCGCCGGAATGATCGCGAAGTACTTCGCGACGTCGTTGGCGATCGAGAACGTCGTGAGCGAGCCGCGCGTCATGAGCATCTGCTTGCCGATCTCGACGATCTCGATGAGCTTGGTCGGGTTCGAGTCGAGGTCGACCATGTTGCCCGCTTCCTTCGCGGCCTGGGTGCCCGTGTTCATCGCCACGGCCACGTCGGCCTGCGCGAGCGCCGGGGCGTCGTTGGTGCCGTCGCCCGTCATCGCCACGAGCTTGCCTTGCGCCTGGTGCTCCCGGATCGTCGCGAGCTTGGTTTCAGGCGTGGCCTGCGCGAGGAAGTCATCGACGCCGGCTTCGGCGGCGATCGCGGCGGCGGTCAGGCGGTTGTCGCCCGTCACCATCACGGTCTTGATGCCCATCTTGCGCAGCTCGGCGAAACGCTCCTTGATGCCGCCCTTCACGACGTCCTTCAGCTCGATCACGCCGAGCACGCGCGCGGTGCCGTCATGCATTTCGGCCACCACGAGCGGCGTGCTGCCGCGGCGGGCCACATCGTCCACGGCGTTGTCGACTTCGCCGGGGAAACGGCCGCCATGGGTTTCGACGTATTGCTTGACCGCGTCGGCGGCGCCCTTGCGGATCTCGCGGCCGGGCATGTCCACACCGCTCATGCGCGTTTGGGCGCTGAAGGCGAGGAACACGGCGTGCAGCGAATGCATGTCGCGCTGGCGAATGTTGAAGCGCTGCTTCGCGAGCACGACGATGCTGCGGCCTTCCGGCGTTTCGTCGGCGAGCGACGAGAGCTGCGCGGCATCCGCGAGCACTTCTTCGGTCACGCCAGGCGCTGGCACGAACATCGACGCCTGGCGGTTGCCGAGCGTGATCGTGCCGGTCTTGTCGAGCAGCAGCACGTCCACGTCACCGGCGGCTTCCACCGCACGGCCCGAAGTCGCGATCACGTTGGCCTGCATCATGCGGCTCATGCCGGCCACGCCAATCGCCGAAAGCAGACCGCCGATGGTCGTCGGAATCAGGCAGACGAGCAGCGCCACGAGCGCCGTGATCGTGACCACGTGGCCCATCTTCGCGGCTTCGACCGAGAACATCGAGAACGGCAGCAGCGTCGCGGTGGCAAGCAGCAGCACAATGCTCAGCGCGACGAGCAGGATCGTGAGCGCGATTTCGTTAGGCGTTTTCTGGCGCTTCGCGCCTTCGACCATCGCGATCATGCGGTCGAGGAACGCTTCGCCCGGGTTCGCCGTGACGCGCACGACGATCCAGTCGGAGAGCACGCGCGTGCCGCCCGTCACCGAGGAAAAGTCTCCGCCCGACTCGCGGATCACCGGCGCGGATTCGCCCGTGATGGCCGATTCGTCCACCGATGCCACGCCTTCGATCACTTCGCCGTCGGCCGGAATCGTGTCGCCGGTCTCGACGAGCACCACGTCGCCGCGGCGCAGATCGGACGCCGTCATGATGCGGATCGGCGCCTTCGGATGCGGCTCGTTGAGCTTCTTGGCCATGACGTCTTTCTTGGCCTGGCGAAGCGACGCCGCCTGCGCCTTCGAGCGCCCTTCGGCGAGCGCTTCCGCGAAGTTCGCGAACAGCACCGTGAACCACAGCCAGAGCGCGACTGCGAGGATGAACCCCGCGGGCGCTTCGGCCTGCCCCACGAGCGCCGCGATCCAGAGGATCGTCGTGAGCACGCTGCCCACGTAGACGCAGAACATCACCGGGTTGCGCAACTGCGTGCGCGGATTGAGTTTTCTGAACGAGTCCACGATGGCCGGACGCACCAGCGCCGGATCGAACATGGACCGAGTTGCACTATGCTGATTCATTTTCGTTTCGCTCATGTTGCGAAGGCCCCCGTTCAATGCACGCCCATCATGATCAGATGCTCGACGCCGGGACCGAGCGCGAGCGCGGGCACATAAGTGAGCGCGCCGACCAGCAGCACCGTGCCGAGCAGCAGCACGACAAAGAGCGGGCCATGCGTGGGCAGCGTGCCGCCCGTCACTGCAATGCGCTTCTTGCTCGCGAGCGAACCCGCGATGGCGAGCACCGGCACGATGGTCCCGAAGCGGCCGAACCACATGGCAATGGCGAGCAGCCAGTTATAGAACGGCGTGTTCACGGTAAGGCCGGCGAACGCGCTGCCGTTGTTGTTGGCGGCCGAACTGAACGCGTACAGGATCTCGGAGAAGCCATGCGCGCCCGGATTGGCGATACCGGCCTTGCCCGCGTCGGCGAGCACTGCGATCGAGGTGCCGAGCAGCACGAGCAGCGGCGTGAGCAGCACGACGATCGAGACCATCTTCATCTCGAACGACTCGATCTTCTTGCCGACATATTCCGGCGTGCGGCCGATCATGAGCCCCGCCACGAACACCGCGAGCAGCGCGAACACGAGCATGCCGTAGAGACCCGAACCCACACCGCCGAAGATCACCTCGCCGAGCTGGATGAAGAGCATCGGAACGAGACCGCCAAGCGGCGTGAGCGAGTCGTGCGCCGCGTTCACGGCGCCGCACGAAGCCGCCGTAGTCGCGACCACGAAGATGCCCGTTTGCGCGATGCCAAAGCGCGTTTCCTTGCCTTCCATGTTGCCACCGGCCTGCAGCGCGCTTGCGTGCTGGTCGACGTTGAGCGTCGTGAACATCGGATTGCCCGACTGCTCGGCGGATAGCACGCCGCCCACGGCCACGGCGAACGCCACCGTCATCACCGCGAGCACCGCGACGCCTTGCCTGCGGTCTCCCACCACGCTGCCGAACACGAGACACAGTGCGGCTGGAATGATCAGGATCGACAACATTTCGATGACGTTCGAGACCGGCGTGGGGTTCTCGTACGGATGCGCCGAGTTCGCATTGAAGAAGCCGCCGCCGTTGGTGCCGAGCATCTTGATCGCGACCTGCGAGGCGACCGGGCCCATGGCGAGCGTTTGCGACGTGACCTTCGTGTCCACCGTCTCGGGATTACCCTTCGCGTCCTTCACCGGGTTGCCCTGGGCATCGACCTTCGGCGCGGCATAGGTCGTGGTTTGCAGCACCGGCACGTCCTGATACGCCTTGAAGTTCTGGATCATGCCCTGGCTCATCAGGAGCGCGGCGATGATCGCCGACATCGGCACGAGGATGTAGAGCGTCGTGCGCGTGAGGTCGACCCAGAAGTTGCCGATGGTCTGCATCGAGTGGCGTGCAAAGCCGCGAATCAGCGCGATCACGACCACGATGCCCGTCGCCGCCGACAGGAAGTTCTGCACGGTGAGGCCGAGCATCTGCGTGAGATAGCTCACCGTTTGCTCGGGCGTGTAGTCCTGCCAGTTGGTGTTGGTGACGAAGCTCACGGCCGTGTTGAACGCGCCGTCCACCGTCATCGCGCCGAACTGCTGCGGGTTGCCGGGCAGCCAGCCCTGAATGCGCAGCAGCACATAGAGAAAGCCCACGCCGAGCACGTTGAACGAGATGGTGGCGAGCGCATAGCGCTTCCAGTTCATCTCGGCCTGCGGATCGACGCCGGCGATGCGATAGAGGAAGTTTTCGAGCGGCGCAAAGAGCCGCACGACGCGCGAGCGCCCGTCGAGCACGCGCGTCATGTAGCCCGATACGGGCACCGCGAGCGCGAGCAGGATGACGAGGAAAAGCCCCGCCTGGAGCAGTGTGTTGGCGTTCATTCGATATCCTCCGCGCGCAGGAGCGCATGGACGAGATAAACGAACAGCAACAGCGTTGCCGCCCCCGATAGCCAGAAGATCCAGGTCATGCGCGCACCCCCTTCGCACCTTGATCGCGGCGGTACTGCATCAGCTTCTCGCAGCCCGCGATCAACGCGTAAGTGAGCGCGGCGAAAACCACCAGCCCCCCGATATACAGCACATCCATTGTCGTGTTCTCCATTCGCGGATGACGGATGGCTGAAAGTTACCCGCTGCGGCATTAAATCCGGATCAAAGGTTTCGCCGCTGGTATAAAAAACGCGTAAACGCGGGCGCGATCACGGGCCGGGGCGCAAAGAAAAAAGGCGCGCAACGGTGGCGTTGCGCGCCTTTTGGGTCTCCATGACGGAGTCAAGGAACGTAAAGGTCGAATCAATGCGCCGGCGCCGATGGCATGCCCCGTGCGGCGCGGCAGTGCATCAATTGTTATGTCACGGGATCAGCACGGTCGAACCGGTGGTCTTGCGCGCTTCGAGATCGGCATGAGCCTGCCCGACGTCCTCGAGCGCGTAGCGCTGGTTGATCGACGTCTTGACCTTGCCCGAAGACACCACGTCGAACAGCTCGGCGGCCATCGCCTCGTAGTCGGCACGCTTGGCCATATACGTGAAGAGCGTCGGACGCGTGAAAAAGAGCGAGCCGCGCCCGGCGAACTCCGACGAATCGATCGCCGGCAGCGGCCCCGAAGCATTGCCGAAGCTCACGAACATGCCGAGCGGCGCGAGACAGTCGAGCGATTTCGTGTAAGTGTCCTTGCCGATCGAGTCGTACACCACGGGCACGCCCGCACCGTTCGTGATCTCGCGCACGCGTGCCGTGAAGTCCTCGCGCGTGTAGACGATCGGATGATCGCAGCCGTGCGCCTTTGCAATCGCGGCCTTCTCGTCCGAGCCCACCGTGCCGATCACGGTCGCGCCCAGCGCCTTCGCCCACTGGCACACGAGCAGGCCCACGCCGCCTGCCGCCGCCTGAATGAGGATGGTGTCGCCGGCCTTCACGCGATATGTGCGGCGCAGCAGGTATTGCGCGGTGAGGCCCTGCAGCATGATCGAAGCGGCGGCTTCGTCGCTGATCGCGTCGGGCAGCTTGATCACCTGGTCGGCGCGCAGCACGCGCTCCTGCGCATAGGCACCCGGCGGACGCGCGACGTAAGCCACACGGTCGCCCACTTTCAGCGCGCTCACGCCACGGCCCACCGCCGTCACCTCGCCGGCTGCTTCCATGCCGAGCCCGGCGGGCAGCGCCTGCGGATAGAGTCCCGTGCGGAAATACACGTCGATGTAGTTGAGGCCGCACGCGGCCTGGCGCAAGCGCACCTCGCCCTCGCCCGGCTCGCCCACGTCGACATCCACCCACTTCATCACTTCGGGGCCACCGGTCTTGTCGTAACGGATTGCCTTGGTCATCACGTCTCCTTGGTGTTGTCCTGGCTGGTTTCCTGAAATCGGGCTACGCGGCGCGCGCGTCAGACCGCGTTTTTCTGGCGCAGCGTGAGCACGTCGAGGAGCATGCGCGCCGTCGAGATGTTCGTCGCGCACGGCACGTCGTGCACGTCGCATGCGCGCACGAGCGCGTTGATGTCGGGTTCGTGAGGCTGCGGAGTCATCGGGTCGCGCAGGAAGATCACGATATCGACGTTGCCTTCCGCGAGCCGCGCGCCGATCTGCAGGTCGCCGCCGTGCGGGCCCGAGAGCATGCGCTCGACGTTCAGACCCGTCGCGGCCTCGATGCGCGAGCCGGTCGTGCCGGTCGCGATGATCTCGCATTGGCGCAGCGCATCGACGTATTCGCTCGCCAGCTTGACGATGTCTTCCTTCTTGTGGTCGTGCGCGATCAGCGCGACGCGGGTTGGCATGGCGTAAGTCTCCTTGACGTAGGGTTTGCGTGCGGAATAGTCGTGATGCGTGTCGTGATGCGGCGCCAGCGGCGCCGCGGCTGCCCAGCGCTGAGTCGGATATCAGTAGGTGCCCGGATAAGCCCCGCCGTCGATCAGCCAGTTCTGCCCGGTGATATAGCCAGCGTGCACGCTGCTGAGGAACGCGCAGGCGCGGCCGAATTCCTCGGGCGTACCGAAACGTCCGGCCGGAATCGTCTTCATGCGGCGCGCGCGCGCTTCTTCTTCCGAAATCTGGCTCGCCTTCGCCTGCGCGACGATGGTGGCCTGGATGCGGTCGGTGTCGAACGCGCCCGGCAGCAGGTTGTTGATCGTGACGCCCGTGGCCGCAACCTGGCGCGCCACGCCCGCGACGAAGCCGGTAAGGCCCGAGCGCGCGCCGTTCGAGAGGCCGAGCACGTCGATCGGCGCCTTCACCGAGGAACTCGTGATGTTGACGATGCGCCCGAAGCCGCGCGCAATCATGGCGTCGATGGTGGCCTGGATCAGCGCGATCGGCGTGAGCATGTTCGCTTCGAGCGCCGCGATCCACGCCTCGTGGGTGTACTTGCGGAAGTCGCCCGGCGGCGGCCCGCCCGCGTTGTTCACCAGAATGTCCGGCGACGGACACGCCGCGAGCGCGGCGGCGCGGCCCGCTTCGGTCGTGATGTCGCAGGCCACCGCCTTGACGTCCACGCCCGTGCTCCTGCGGATCTGCGCGGCGGTTTCCTCCAGCGTCTGCGCGGTGCGCGCGACGATCGTCACGTTGACGCCTTCGGCGGCGAGCGCCTCGGCGCAGCCGCGCCCAAGTCCCTTGCTGGCCGCGCACACCAGCGCGTTGCGTCCTGCGATGCCCATGTCCATCGTTTTCGTGTCCTTTTTGCGTGGATGACCGTCCTGTGACAGGACGGACACGGCCAGGCCCTGCGCCGCGCCGCCCTGCGACCTTTTTGGGATTCTAGAAGAATCGGGCGCGGCGCGTGGAAGGCCGATGGCGCGAGGCCCGGCAAGCGGTCCGCGAAGTGGCGTCGCAACGCGCCAGGCGCGCGCCCGCCCGCGCGTGCTTACCGTATACTTGCGGCTGTAGCGCGGCCCGGCGCCCTCGCAAGCCTTGAGCGCTTGCCGCGCGCGGCGGGCCGTGCTCGCCGCCACCGCACAACCCGGACGTGAGCTTCGGGCTCGCGCGGCAACGGCACGACCGATTCTCCGATTCCCTTGCAGCCTTGTGCGCCCCGCCATGAAACAGGACAGCCGTTTCCCGAATCTCTTCATCCTCGATCACCCGCTGATCCAGCACAAGCTCACGCATATGCGCGACAAGGACACGTCCACGCGCACGTTCCGCGAGCTGCTGCGCGAGATCACGCTGCTGATGGGCTATGAAATCACGCGCGACCTGCCGGTCGCGTCGCGCCGCGTGAAGACACCGCTCGTCGAAATCGATGCGCCGGTGATCGCGGGCAAGAAGCTCGCCATCGTGCCGGTGCTGCGTGCGGGCGTGGGCATGTCCGACGGCCTGCTCGAGCTGGTGCCCTCCGCGCGCGTCGGCCATATCGGCGTGTATCGTGCCGACGACCATCGCCCGGTCGAATATCTCGTGCGCCTGCCCGACCTCGAGGACCGCACCTTCATCCTCTGCGATCCGATGGTCGCGACGGGCTACTCGGCGGCGCACGCCATCGACGTGCTCAAGCGCCGCGGCGTGCCCGGCGAGCGCATTCTATTCCTCGCGCTGGTGGCCGCGCCCGAAGGCGTGGACGTGTTCCAGAAGGCGCACCCGGACGTGAAGCTCTACGTGGCGTCGCTCGATTCGCATCTGAACGAGCACGCCTACATCATTCCGGGCCTGGGTGACGCCGGCGACCGGCTCTTCGGCACGAAGAACTAACAGCGGCGCCGCGGTTGTTCAGGGGCGGCCGGGGGAAACTGGCCGCCCTGGCCCCCTTCCCCGCCTTGCGCGGACACGCCCGATCCCGCCCCCTTAGCACCCTCTGCGGGCGGCGTAACCGGCCATCGTCCGGCGTTGCATTACGTAGGCAGGCGAAGCCGGTCGGTCCCGGCGTGATAAAATTCAGATCCACCTGAACGGGCGCTGCGTCCCGTCCTGCCGGCACGTGGTGCTACGCGGGCGTGATGCGCGAGGCACGCGCAAAATCACGCGCGCCGCGCGAACGACGCGCGAAGGCCGCGCCCGGGAACATCGCAACGACAACAGCACATTGCACACTGCACGCGCATGGCGCGTGAGACGGAGAAAGGTATGGCGGGTCATTCGAAATGGGCCAACATCAAGCACAAGAAGGCTGCTGCTGACGCGAAGCGCGGCAAGGTCTGGACGCGGCTCATCAAGGAAATCCAGGTCGCGGCGCGCATGGGCGGCGGCGACATCGACTCGAACCCGCGCCTGCGTCTGGCTGTGGACAAGGCGTACGACGCCAACATGCCCAAGGACAACATCAACCGCGCCATCCAGCGCGGTGTGGGCGGCGTGGACGGCGCGAACTACGAGGAAATCCGCTACGAAGGCTACGGCATCGGCGGCGCGGCCGTCATCGTCGACACGATGACCGACAACCGCACCCGCACGGTCGCGGAAGTGCGCCACGCGTTCTCGAAGTTCGGCGGCAACATGGGCACGGACGGCTCGGTCGCGTTCATGTTCGATCACGTCGGCCAGTTCGTGTTCGCGCCGGGCACGCCCGAAGACGAACTCATGAACGCCGCGCTCGAAGCGGGCGCGGACGATGTCGTGACGAACGACGACGGCTCGATCGAAGTGGTCTGCCCGCCGTTCGACTTCACGAAGGTCAAGACCGCGCTCGAAGCCGCGGGCTTCAAGGCCGAAATGGCCGAAGTCACCATGAAGCCGCAGAACGAGGTCGAATTCACGGGCGACGACGCCGTGAAGATGCAAAAGCTGCTCGACGCTCTCGAAAACCTGGACGACGTCCAGGACGTGTACACCAACGCGTCGATTGCCGAGGAATAAGGCGTCGGCCCGGGAGGCCGCGTCGAGGTCTGTTTTGGCCCCGCCTCCTGCTTGCGATTTTCACGGCCGGCGCACTGTGCGCCGGCCGCAACTGTTTCTGGTCTTGGTCTTTCGGGGATTCACATGAAGTTACTCGTCGTCGGTTCTGGCGGCCGCGAACATGCGCTGGCGTGGAAGCTCGCGCAGGCGCCGCGCGTGCAGCTCGTCTACGTCGCACCCGGTAACGGCGGCACCGCGCAGGACGAGCGGCTCGCCAACGTCGACATCACGGATATCCACGAGCTCGCCGATTTCGCCGAGCGCGAAGGCGTCGCCCTCACGGTGGTCGGCCCGGAAGCGCCGCTCGCGGCCGGCATCGTCAACGTGTTCCGCCAGCGCGGCCTGAAGGTATTCGGCCCGTCGAAGGAAGCCGCGCAGCTCGAAAGCTCGAAGGACTTTGCCAAGGCGTTCATGAAGCGCCACAACATCCCGACCGCGGCCTACGAGACCTTCTCGGACGCCACGGCCGCGCACGCCTACGTCGAGAAGAACGGCGCGCCCATCGTCATCAAGGCCGACGGCCTCGCAGCCGGCAAGGGCGTGGTCGTGGCAATGTCGCTGGAAGAAGCGCACCAGGCCATCGACATGATGCTCGCCGACAACAAGCTCGGCGACGCCGGCGCGCGCGTGGTGATCGAGGAATTTCTCGCGGGCGAGGAAGCGAGCTTCATCGTCATGGTGGACGGCAAGCACGTGCTCGCGCTCGCCTCGAGCCAGGACCACAAGCGCCTGCAGGACGGCGACCAGGGCCCGAACACGGGCGGCATGGGCGCCTACTCGCCCGCGCCCATCGTCACGCCGCAGCTGCACGCACGCGTGATGCGCGAAATCATCCTGCCGACCGTGGCGGGCATGGAGAAGGAAGGCATCCGCTACACGGGCTTCCTCTACGCCGGTCTGATGATCGACGCGCAGGGCAACCCGAAGACGCTCGAATTCAACTGCCGCATGGGCGACCCCGAAACGCAGCCGATCATGGCGCGCCTGAAGGGCGACTTCTCGAAGGTCGTGGAGCACGCGATCGCCGGCACGCTGAATCAGGTCGAGCTCGAATGGGACCGCCGCACGGCGCTTGGCGTCGTGCTCGCGGCGCACAACTATCCGGAGACGCCGCGCAAGGGCGACCGCATCAGCGACATTCCTGCGGAGACCGCCGATTCGGTGACGTTCCACGCGGGCACGCAGAGGGTGGACGGCAAGCTCGTGACCTCGGGCGGCCGCGTGCTGTGCGTGGTGGGTCTCGCCGATTCGGTGCGCAGCGCGCAGAGCGTGGCGTACGAGACCGTGAACCGCATCTCGTTCGACGGCATGCAGTATCGCAACGATATCGGCTATCGCGCCGCGGGGCGCAAGCAGTAAGCGCAGCGCCTGGTTGGGGCCGCCCGCTTCGATGCGGCCCCAAACGAGGCGGGCGGCTATGCGAGCCCCGCCTGGCTACGCGCCGTGGCCGCTACGCAACGGCGCTCTCGCGGCGTTTTTGTCTGGCCGCTTGCACGCCGAAAAGCCATCCACCGCGCAGCAGCCCGAAACGCGCGCGACAGGCAGCCCGCGCGGCCGCCGTTGGCGCCGGGCGTCGCGCCAATCGGCGCTACACTGCCGCTGTCAGGCCGCCCCGGGCGGTCTATCCGAATAACCCAACGAATAACCCGACGAATAACCGATTCCAGTGCCCGCGCTGCCGTCCCCATTTCATCGATGACCGACACCCCTAACAGCGCCTACCCCGACAGCGCCGCCGTCCGCGCCTGGCTGGCTGGCCTGCAGACGCAGATCGCCGACACGCTCGGCGCCTTCGACGGCATGCCGTTCGCGACGGACAACTGGCAACGAGAGCCCGGCGAGACGCTCCGCGGCGGCGGGTGCACGCGCATCATCGAAGGAGGCCAGTTCTTCGAGCGCGGGGGCATCGGCTTTTCCGACGTTTCCGGCGACGCCTTGCCGCCCTCGGCAACGGCCGCGCGCCCCGAACTCAACGGCCGCGGCTTCGAGGCGATGGGCGTTTCGCTCGTGCTGCATCCGCGCAATCCGTATTGCCCGACCGTGCATATGAACGTGCGCATGCTGCTCGCCACCAAGGCGGGCGAGGCGCCGGTGTTCTGGTTCGGCGGCGGCATGGATCTCACGCCCTATTACGGCTTCGAGGAAGACGCGCAGCACTTTCACGGCGTGTGCCGCGACGCGCTCGCGCCCTATGGCGCGGACCTGTACCCGCGCTTCAAGCGCTGGTGCGACGAGTATTTTTTCCTGAAGCACCGCAACGAAGCGCGCGGCGTGGGCGGCATTTTCTTCGACGATTACGCCGCCGGCGGCTTCGACGAGGCGTTCGCCATGCTCAGGAGCGTGGGCGACGGTTTCCTGAAGGCGTATCTGCCGGTCATCGAAAAGCGCCGCGCAACGCCCTATGGCGAAGCCGAACGCGAATTCCAGGCGTACCGGCGCGGCCGCTACGTCGAATTCAATCTGGTCTGCGACCGCGGCACGCATTTCGGCCTGCAAAGCGGCGGCCGTACGGAATCGATCCTCATGTCGATGCCGCCGGGCGCCACCTGGCGCTACGACTGGCAGCCGCAGCCGGGCACGCCGGAAGCGCGCCTCTACAGCGACTTCCTGCCCGTGCGCGACTGGGTCTGACGCCGTGACGCAAGCTTTCACCGTCCCGCCCACCGCGCTCGAACGGCGCGTCGGGCTGCTCGGCGGCACGTTCGATCCGATCCACGAGGGCCATCTCGCGCTCGCGCGCCATTTTGCGCGTGTGCTGGGCCTCAACGAGCTGATCCTGCTGCCCGCCGGGCAACCGTGGCAGAAGCCGGGTGTGACCGCGGCGCAGCATCGGCTCGCCATGACGCGCGCCGCCGCGGCCTCGCTCGCGCTGCCTGGCGTGACGGTGACGGTGGACGCCGACGAGATCGAGCACAACGGCCCGACCTACACGGTCGACACGCTGCGCCGCTGGCGCGCGAGGCGCGACGTCAACGGCGAGAGCAACGCAAAAGCGGCGCTCACGCTGTTAATGGGCGCCGATCAACTGCTGCACCTCGATTCGTGGCACGAATGGCGCGAGCTTTTCGCGCTCGCGCATCTGGGCGTGGCGAGTCGCCCCGGCTTCGATTTTTCGGCGCTGCCGCCCGAAGTCGCGCGCGAAGCCGCCGCGCGCCGCGCAGGCGCCGGCGCGCTTGCGACCACGCCGCACGGGCACCTGCTGGTCGACGACACGCTCGCGCTCGACGTTTCGGCGACCGAAATCCGGCGCGACCTGCCGGCCTGCGTGGCACGCGGGCAACGTCTCGGCACTGCCGCCGACAAGCTTCCCGCGGCCGTGTGGGACTATATCCTTCAACATCATCTCTATCTGCATCACGGGTAACTATGGACATCCGCAAACTTCAACGCGCCATCGTCGACGGTCTCGAAGACGTCAAGGCACAAGACATCCGCGTCTTCAACACGAGCCATCTGACCGAGCTGTTCGACCGCGTGGTCGTTGCGAGCGGCACCTCGAACCGCCAGACCAAGGCGCTCGCCAACAGCGTGCGCGAGAAGGTCAAGGAAGCGGGCGGCGACATCATCAGCACGGAAGGTGAGGACATCGGCGAATGGGTGCTCGTGGATTGCGGCGACGCGGTCGTCCACATCCTCCAGCCCGCGCTGCGCCAGTACTACAACCTCGAGGAAATCTGGGGCGACAAGCCGGTGCGCGTGAAGCTCACGGCCAACACGGGCTTCGTGGGTGCGCGCCCGAGCGAGCCGATGGACGACGAGGACGAAGACGAAGAAGCCGCGCCGGCCGTCAAGAAGCCCGCGCGCAAGAGCGCTGCGCGTAAAGCCGCGAAGTAAGCGCAGCGCGTTCGCGAACGACAATCGACCCGCACGATGAAACTGCATATCGTCGCCGTCGGCCACAAGATGCCGGACTGGATCGCCGAGGGCTTCGAGGAATATACGAAGCGCATGCCGCCGGAGCTGCGCATCGAGCTGCGCGAGGTGAAGCCCGAGCAGCGTTCGTCGGGCCGGTCCGCCGAAAGCGTCATGGCGGCCGAGCGCACGCGCATCGAAGCCGCGCTGCCGAAGAACGCGCGCATTGTCGCGCTCGACGAACACGGCCGCGACTGGACCACGATGCAGCTCGCCAAGGCGCTGCCGCTGTGGCAGCAGGACGGCCGCGACGTGGCGTTCCTGATCGGCGGCGCGGACGGCCTCGACCCCGAACTCAAGTCGCGCGCCGACACGCTCCTGCGCCTGTCCTCCCTCACGCTGCCGCATGCGATGGTGCGCGTGCTGCTCGCCGAGCAGCTTTACCGCGCGTGGACCATCACGCAGAATCACCCCTATCATCGCGTGTGATGCAGGTTTAAAGCGCGCCCGCGCCGCTTTTCGTCGTGCGCCGGCGCCCCGCTTGCGCCCCCGCTTGAGCCCGGAATGGCAGGCGCGCACGTCAACCCGAAGTCCGTAACGACAAAGACGCTCCGATGCCCACCAACGCGCCCTATCCGTTCGTCTATCTAGCCTCGCAGAGCCCGCGCCGCCAGGAGCTGCTGCAACAGCTCGGCGTGCGCTTCGAGCTGCTGCTGCCGCGCCCCGACGAAGACGCCGAAGCGCTCGAAACCGCGCTGCCCGGCGAGCAAGCCGCCGTCTATGTCGAGCGCGTGTGCGCCGCGAAGGCCGACGCCGCCCGCGCGCGCCTCGTCGCGGGTGCGCACAAGCACGCGCCGATTCTCACCGCCGACACCACGGTCTCCATCGACGGCCATATTCTCGGCAAGCCGCACGATGCCGCCGAAGCCTATGCGATGCTCGAGCGCCTCGCCGGACGCGAGCACGAAGTGCTCACCGCGGTGGCCGTCGTGAACGCCGAAGGGGTTTGTCTGCCCGTCACGGTCTCGCGTTCGCACGTGCGATTTGCCCCTGCGATGCCCGCCGCGATCGCGCGTTACGTGGCGAGCGGCGAGCCGTTCGGCAAGGCCGGCGCATACGGCATACAGGGCCGGGCGGCGGAATTCGTCGAGCGAATCGACGGGTCCTATTCGGGTATCATGGGTTTGCCACTATTCGAAACGGCCGCCCTCCTGCGCGCCGCGGGCATCGACTTCTAGAACAAATCATGAACGAAGAAATCCTGATCAACGTCACGCCCCAGGAGACGCGCGTCGCATTGGTCCAGCAAGGCGCAGTACAGGAGCTTCACGTCGAGCGCACGCTGTCGCGCGGGCGCGTCGGCAACGTCTATCTCGGCAAGGTCGTGCGCGTGCTGCCGGGCATGCAGTCCGCGTTCATCGACATCGGCCTTGAGCGCGCCGCGTTCCTGCATGTGGCCGATATCTGGCATCCGCGCATTGCCGGCGAAGCGCATGCGCCCGTGCATCATCAGCCCATCGAAAAGACCGTGTTCGAAGGGCAATCGCTCATGGTGCAGGTCGTGAAGGATCCGATCGGCACGAAGGGCGCGCGGCTTTCCACGCAGGTGAGCATCGCGGGGCGCACGCTGGTCTATTTGCCGCAGGAACCGCACATCGGCATCTCGCAGAAGATCGAGAGCGAGGCCGAGCGCGAAGCGGTGCGCGCGCGCCTCACGGCCGTGCTGCCCGCCGACGAAAAAGGCGGCTATATCGTGCGCACGATCGCCGAAGACGCCACGAGCGAGGAGCTTGCCGCGGACGTCGCGTATCTGCGCAAGACGTGGGCGACGATACTCGCCCAGGCGCAGCGCGTGCCCGCCACGAGCCTGCTGTATCAAGACCTGAATCTCTCGCAGCGCGTGCTGCGCGACTTCGTGAACGACGAGACCTCGCGCATTCAGGTCGATTCGCGCGAAACGTTCCAGAAGCTCACCGAGTTCGCCACCGAATTCACGCCCGCCGTACTGCCGAAGCTGCATCACTACTCGGGCGAGCGGCCGCTGTTCGATCTCTACAACATCGAGGCCGAAATCCAGCGCGCGCTCTCGCGCCGCGTGGACCTCAAGTCGGGCGGCTACCTCGTGATCGACCAGACCGAGGCGATGACGACCATCGACGTGAACACGGGCGGCTACGTCGGCGCGCGCAACTTCGACGACACGATCTTCAAGACCAATCTCGAAGCGGCGCATACGATCGCGCGGCAATTGCGTCTGCGCAATCTGGGCGGCGTGATCATCATCGACTTCATCGACATGGAGAACGTCGAGCATCGCGACCAGGTGCTCGGGGAGCTGAAGAAGGCGCTTTCGCGCGACCGCACGCGCGTGACCGTGAATGGCTTCTCGCAGCTGGGGCTCGTGGAGATGACGCGCAAGCGCACGCGCGAATCGCTCGCGCACGTGCTATGCGAGCCTTGCCCGATTTGCCTCGGCAAGGGCCAGGTGAAGACCGCGCGCACCGTTTGCTACGACGTGCTGCGTGAAATTCTGCGCGAGTCGCGCCAGTTCAATCCGCGCGAGTTTCGCGTGGTCGCTTCACAGCAGGTCATCGACCTCTTTCTCGAGGAAGAGTCGCAGCATCTCGCCATGTTGATCGACTTCATCGGCAAGCCGGTTTCGTTGCAGGTGGAGTCGAATTTGAGTCAGGAACAGTACGACATCGTGCTCATGTAGCGCGACGCCGTTGCAGGCATCACCGGAGCATCGCAGTTGAATCACCAGCGCGTCACCATTGAACAGATCGGCGAATTCGACGAGATCGTCGACGTACGAACGCCGCTCGAATTTGCCGAGGATCACGTTCCCGGCGCGATCAACGCGCCCGTGCTCAGCAACGAGGAGCGCGTGATCGTGGGGACCATGTACAAGGACTCGCCCTTCGAGGCGACGCGCGTGGGCGCAGCCATGGTGGCGCGCAATATCGCCATGCATCTCGACACGCTGTTCGCCGACCGTCCGCGCAACTGGCGCCCGCTCATCTACTGCTGGCGTGGCGGCAAGCGTTCCGGCTCGATGACGGCCTGGTTCAACATGATCGGCTGGCGCGCGCGTCAACTGGATGGCGGATACAAGGCGTACCGGCATACGGTCGTAGAGGCGCTCGGCACGTTGCCCGAAGGGTTTCGCTATATCGTGCTGGCCGGGCCGACCGGCAGCGGCAAGACGCGCCTGTTGAAGGCGCTGGGACAAGCCAACGCGCAGATGCTCGATCTCGAAGGACTCGCCGCGCATCGCGGCTCGTTGCTGGGTGCGCTGCCCGAGCGGGCGCAGCCGTCACAGAAGTCGTTCGATACGGCGCTCGTGCAGACGCTGCGCGGCTTCGACGCCACGCGCCCCGTGTTTGTCGAGGCCGAGAGCCGGCGCATCGGCGTCATCACGCTGCCGCCGGCGCTCGTCGAAAGTCTCCACGCCGCGCCTTGTGTCGTACTCGATGTCGCGCGCAACGAACGTATCGACTTGCTGCTCGAGGAGTACGGGCACTTGTTTGATGAACGTACCTATTTCCGCGAGCAACTGAACAAGCTCACGCCGCTGCACGGGCGCGAGCGTATCGAATCGTGGTGCAAGCTGCTCGATGAAGATCGACGGGCGGAGCTTTACGAGACGCTCGTCGCTCAGCACTACGATCCCGCCTACACGCGCAGCACGCGGCGCAACTTCGCGAAGCTGGAAAAATCGCTGCACTTCGCGTTCCAGCCGATGACGCGCGACACGCTCGCGCAAGCCCGCACGCTGCTCGCGCGGCTGGAGGAAACGTCGTACGCCGCGGAACCCGCGGGCAGCGAAGCCGAAGCGCCTCGCGCCGTCTGACGCATCCCCTTCCCCTGGCGCGGACTTCACCTCCAGCGCGCGCGCCGCGATGACTTAGCGCGAGTACATCGCGTTCCAGTCTTCAGGCGAAACCGTGGCGCGGCCACCCGATTGCGAGGCGTTCGCCACGCCGCCGTAGCTGCTGTTTGCGCCATTCAACGCGGCGACCTTCGCCTGGGCGGCCTGGATCGCTTCGGGATAGTGAGCGTTGTCGCCATCGCCCACGCGGTAGCCCACCTGCTGAAGCTGCACGAGTTCGGCGCGCACCTGGGCGCGGGTGATGGTCGAGTGCGACTGCGCGAACGAAGCGGTGGGCAGAGCGGCAGCGGCAAGGACGGCGGCGACGGCAACGGCTTGAATCAGGGACTTCATGGAAACGACCTCCAGTTGGATCAGGCGGTCGACGTGCGACGGTATGTGCATGCGACCGATGTACGCATCGTATGCCCACGACTCACTAGGGTTAACCCCTAGAATCCTAAGGCACTGTTCCAATTCGAGGCAAAGTCCGCGCGATCCGGCACCGAAGGGCGCCGTCGGCGTTAGCGCGATTAGCGGCGCGGCGTGGCGGGTTGAGTCAATGAAGCGGTGTGTTGAAGCTGCGCGGGCAGATCGGGCTCCCACGCTTCGAGATCCTGAGTCGGGTAAAGGCCGAACGCGTAGATCACCCGCTTGAGACGGCTCACGAAGTTGGGTCGCGGCACGTTGGGAAGCGTGCCCGGCGCGGCGTCGGCTGTGCGGGCCATGTAGTTGTACTTGAAATCGCGCTGCGTCACGCCCCACTTCAGGAGGAATTCGCGGCCGCCGCGATTGCGGCGTATGCGTCCCGTCGTACGGCAGCCGAAATGGTAGATGCGGCTCGCGCCAATCGAGCGGAACGTGCGGCAGCCGACCAGCCAGAGTTTCATCAGGAAGTCGTCGTCGCTGCTCATGCCCGGCCCGAACTCGATGCTGTAGCCGCCCACGCGCAGCCAAAGCTCGCGGCTCACGAGTGTCGGCTGCAGCGCGATGCCGTTGCGGTCGGCCGTGTTCATCTTCGCGGCGAATTCGAGCAGCCCCGCCTCGTTGAAATCGGCAGGACCCGTGCCGAAGTGGGCGACCGTCACGAGGCCGTTGCCGGTGTCGGTCGGCTCGATGATCTGCGAGGCGAGATAGGCAGGCGCCTCGCCGATTTCGCGCAGTGCGTCGACGAAGGCCGAATCCCAACCGGGCGTGCAGAACATGTCGTCGTTCATGAACAGGATCCACTCCGTCGTGGCGAGGCGCGCCACGTCGTTCACGGCGAGGCATACACCCACGTTCCCCTTGCTCCACGTATGGCGGATGCCCTGCTCACGGACCCAGTCTAGCGTGCCGTCGCTGCCGTCGTTGACGTGCACGAGAATCTCGTGCTCGAACGAAGAATGGCGCCGGATGCTGTCGACGCACATCTTGAGGTACGGCAGGTTATTCCAGGTCGGGATCAGAATACTGAACATGAAGGTTTGCCCTAGAAAGGGTCAGATTTGGCATCCGTGCCTTCCGTGCTCGCCGCGAGAACGGCCAGCATGGACGCGTGGAAAATGGGTTCTCTCATAACGTCTTGACTACGCGGCTTTTTGGGTGCGAAGCATGACGAGAAACGCGATATTGTACGCATACATTCTTCTTACCCGAACCCGCCGCGGAAGTTCGTATCCTGCAGTGCCCGCCCATTCAGCCGCCCCTAATTCTTCGTGAAGCGCGCAGGCCACTATCGTGTGATAATAAGAGGTTATCTTGAAGACCAAGTAGACCCGTGTTTCAGCAGACCAACTCAAACACTTCGTGGGTTTCGCCGGCAAGCTGGCTCGACCGGACCGTTTCCCGGTCCTGCATGATCCCCTATCAGGGCGTGCCTTACGAGCCGGAGCCATTTCTTCGCAGCACCAGCCGCATCAAGATCGCGAAGAAATACCTGCACAAGCAGTTTCTCCTGCAGGTGCACGGCCAGATGCGCCTCGAACAGGCGCATCTGGACCCTTCGCAGCGAATCCTGTGGGTCTACGCCAAACGCAACTTCGGCGACGCGACGATGGACATGGCCGGCCGCGCGCTGCTCAAGGGCCTGGGCATGCGCATCGATCTGCTCGCGCTGCCGTCGCTGGTGCCGCTTTTCAGCGAAGACGACGTATTCGGCAAGGTCTACGGCGACCCGGGCGAAGTTGACGCGAGCCGCTACGACGCAATCCTGCTCTCCGAGTACAACCTGCCCTCGATTCGCATCAAGACCCAGCACTTCGCGAAGCTGCCGTACGCGGGCCTCTTCCGTTACTTCAACGGCCCCGACCGCAACCAGACCCGCTTCAGCTTCGCGAGCGTCAACGGCGTGTTCTCGCTCGGCCACGACGCCGATACGCTCACCGCGATCAGCAAGCCCTATCTCGCCAGCAAGCCGGCAACACGCGAGTCGGTGCGCGGCCTATTGCCTGCGCGTCCGTTCATCGCGATCGCGGCGGGTGGCGTGGACCCCGATCGTACCTACAACCGTTGGTCCGAAGTCATCGAATTGTTGAGCAAGTACGACAACGCGAGGGCCGCGAAGGAAATCGTCGTGCTCGGCTCGGACAACGGCACGCAAATCGCGGAGCAGTTGTGCGCGAGCGCGAGCGCCAACGTGCGCATCCGCTCGCTGACCGGCAAGCTCGCGTTCCTTCAGGCACGCGAGATCGTTGCGCACGCAGAACTGTTCGTGGGCGCCGACGGCGGCCTGATGCACGTCGCCCACACCACGCAAACGCCCAGCGTCTCACTGTTCCGGCATCAAGAGCCGCCCTACCTGCGCTTGACCGAAGCCTGCCGATCCATCGGCCTGCAGGGCAGCGGCAACGTGGACACCATCCCGCCCGCGCAAGTCGTTGGCGCGGTGCTGCGCCAACTCGCCGCTCGCGCACCCGCGGCAGCGCCCACCGCCGCCTGATAACCCCCGAACGTAGCGGCTTAGGCCCACGCAGCGCGCCGGCGCGCCTTCATGAGCGCGGCGCGGCTGAACTCGCGCGCCGCGTCATCGCCCTGAAGGATCAGGCAGCGCTCTGCTGATACTGGATCTTGTGCAGGTGCGCGTACATGCCGCCCTTCTCGAGCAGTTGCTGGTGCGTGCCGGATTCGACGATGTGGCCGCCATCCATCACGAGGATGCGGTTCGCGCGCTCGATCGTCGACAGGCGGTGCGCGATCACGAGCGTCGTGCGCCCGCGCATCAGCGTTTCCAGCGCCGCCTGCACGTGGCGCTCCGACTCCGAATCGAGTGCCGAGGTCGCCTCGTCGAGAATCAGGATCGGCGCATCCTTGTAGATCGCACGGGCGATCGCCAGGCGCTGGCGCTGGCCACCCGAGAACTTCATGCCGTTATCGCCGATCAGCGTCTCCATGCCCTCGGGCAGCGCCGAGATCGTCTCCCACAGGTTCGCGGCGCGCAGCGCGCGCTCCACGCGCTCGCGGTCGGCCGTCTGGCCATAGGCGACGTTGTTCGCGACCGTGTCGTTGAACAACACCACGTCCTGGCTCACCATCGCGATCTGGTTGCGCAGCGCATGTACGTCGTAATCGGCGATCGATACGCCGTCGACCATCACCTGGCCGCCGCTCGGATCGAAAAAGCGCGGCAACAGATTCACGAGCGTGGTCTTGCCGCTGCCGGACGGGCCGGCGAGCGCCACCATTTCACCGGGGTTGATGCGAAACGACACATGGTCGAGCGTCACGCGATGGCTCGCGCCATACGCGAACGACACATCGCGGAACTCCACCTCGCCGCGCGCGCGTTCGAGCGGCAAGCCGCCGCCCGCGGGCTCGGGCGGCTCGTCGATCAGCCCGAAGATCAGCTCGGCCGCGGTCATGCCGCGCTGCAGCGGCTGATTCACGTCGATCAGGTGCTTGAGCGGCGAGATCACGAGCAGCATCGACGTGACGAACGCCACGAAGCCGCCAACCGTCGTCTGGTCGTTCGAGGCCTGGACAACGGCAATGGTGATGACGATCGCCAGCGCGATCGAAGCGAGGAACTGCGTGAGCGGCTGCGCGAGCCCGCCCGACACCGTCATGCGCATCTGGTAGCCGCGCAGGCGGCGGCTCATTTCGCCGAAGCGCTCCTTTTCGTAGCGCTCGCCGTTGTGAACCTTGACGACCTTGTAGCCGCCCACCGTCTCCTCGACGATATAGGACAGGTCGTTCGTGAGCATCTGATGCTCGCGGTTCAGGCGGCGCAGACGCCGGTTGATCTTGCTGACGAGCCAGCCGATCGCCGGCAGGAGCACCGCCACGATCAACGTGAGCCGCCAGTTCAGATAGAACAGATAGCCGAGCAGGAAGATCACCGTGAGCGAATCGCGCACGAGCGTGACCAGCACGCCGAGCAGCACGCCGAGAATCTGGTTGACCTCGAACACGATCGCGTTGATGACCGTGCTCGCGGTTTCGCGCTGAAAGAAGCCGACGCTCGCGTGAATCATGCGTTCGAACATCTTGAGCCGCAGCGCGAGCAGCACGCGGTTCGACACGTACTGCAGCAAGTAACCGGACGCGTATTGCGCGAGGCCGCGCACGAGCGCCAGCCCGATGACGGCGGTGGGCACCAGCCACTTCGCTTTCGCATCGCCGCGCGTGCCGAAGCCGTGATCGAGCAGCGGCTTGAGCAGCGCGGGAATGCCGGCTTCGGTGGCGGCCACCACGGCCATCGCGAGCACGCCCGCGAGAAGTACCCACATAAGCGGCTTCACATACGGCCACAGCCGCCGGCCAATCACGAGCGGCGACGACTTGGTGTCGGAGCCGATCGGCTTGCTCAAGGTTGATCTCTCGCCCAAAATTTCCTCGAAAAAAATGCGGGTAATCTGCCCGCCCCCCGGCAAACAGGTACGCCATTGTAAACGTTCGGCCCAGGAGGCGATGTATCCGCCCGGCCGGGGTCGGCGCCGGAGCGCTTTCGTAGCCGCCGGTGTTTTTGTATATACTCAGCGATTCGGCTTCGGGGCACGAACGCGTGCGCAGCGAGACGCAGCAGGCGTCAGCGCGAAGTTCTCTCCGAACGCGAGGCCAGCTCCAGCCGGCCTCACCACTTCTTCACCTTCTTCCAGCCATCGCGAGCCAGCGCCGATGAACGACAGCGCCAAACCCGATGCGATCAGTGTCATCGTCATCGTCAAAAACGAAGCACACGATATTCGGGACTGCCTTGCTTCCGTGCACGGCTGGGTCGACGAAATCGTCGTGCTCGATTCGGGCAGCACGGACGGCACCCAGGCCATCTGCCGCGAGTTCGGCGCGACGGTCGTCGAAACCGACTGGCCCGGTTTCGGCCCGCAAAAGCAGCGCGCGCTCGACGCGGCCCGCGGCCCGTGGATTCTCTCGCTCGACGCCGACGAACGCATTTCCGCCCTGCTTCGCGACGAGATTCTCGCAAGCGTGAAGACGAGCGGCGCCGACCTGTTCCGCGTGCCTCGCCAATCGAACTACTGCGGCAAGTGGATCCGCCATTCCGGCTGGTCGCCCGACTATGTGACGCGGCTCTTTCGCCGCGACGCGGCGCGCTTCTCGAACGATCTCGTGCACGAACGTGTGATCGCCGCGCCCGAGGCGCGCGTCGGCACGCTCGCTCAGGCGCTGATTCACTACAGCTTCCGCGACTTCTCCGAAGTGCTCGGAAAAATCGACAGCTATTCGACCTACGGCGCGACCCAGGGCGCGGCGCGCGGCAAGCGCGGCGGCTTGCGCAAGGCGCTGCTGCATGGCTTCTGGTCGTTCGTGCGCAGCTGGATTATTCAGCGCGGCTTTCTCGACGGCAAGATGGGCTTCGTGCTGGCGATCTCCAACGCCGAAGGCACCTACTACCGCTACCTGAAGCTCATGCTCCTCGAGACACAGCAGTCCGCCGCCGCGAAAGCCCGCGACGCCGCACCGGAGAGCCGATGAGCGCGCATCGCGACACGCTGATTTCGGTGATCGTCAGCACCTATAACCGGCCCGATGCGCTCGAACGGGTGCTGGCCAGCCTGAGCGCGCAGTCCGACACGCGCTACGAAATCATCGTCGCCGACGACGGTTCGGCCGATACGACCCGCGCAACCGTAGAGCGCTGCGCGGCGTCGAGCCCGGTGCGCATGGAGCACGTGTGGCACCCGGACGACGGCTTTCGCCTCGCCGAGATCCGCAACAAGGGCGTCGTGCAGGCTCGCGGCGATTACCTGATCTTTCTCGACGGCGACTGCGTCGCGCAGCACGATTTCGTTGCGCGCCATCGGCAGCTCGCAAGCGAACACGCCATCATCACCGGCAGCCGCATCCTGCTCGACGAAACGCTCACGCAGCAGGTGATCGCACAGAGGATTCCGCTTGCGGATAAAGGCTTCGGCTTCTGGGTGCAGCAGCGCCTCTCTGGCCACGTCAACAAGATCGCGCCCCTCTTCGTCAAGCTGCCGGATCGCAAGTGGCGCGTGATCGAGCAGTTCAAGTGGCGCGGCATCAAGGGCTGCAACATGAGCGCCTGGCGCAGCGACATCGAGCGCGTGAACGGGTTCGACACCAGCTTCACCGGCTGGGGGCACGAGGACGCCGATTTCGTGGCCCGGCTCGCCAATTGCGGCGTGCACCGCAAGCTCGGCGCCTATGCCACGGAAATCTTCCACCTGTGGCACCGCGAGCAGCCGCGCGCGCAGGCAAGCTCCAACGAGGAAAGGGTCAAGGTGCGTATCGCGGACGGTACCGTGCGCGCCGAACGCGGTCTGGCCGAACTCGCGAGTTAACCGGGCGTTTCGCCGAACGACGCGACGGCGTGGCAGCGCGAAAACTGCGATGCCGCCCGCCACCCCATCCCGTCAGTAAACGATCTCGATTTCGCTGCCCGCGAACTCGCCACGCAGCGCGGCGAGCAGGTCGTCGGTGGGCTTGACGCGCCAGGCGTCGCCCAGACGCACTTCGCCTTCCGCCCGATCGTTGCGATAGGCGATCTGCACCGCTAATCCGTTCGGAATGACCGCTTGCGCGCGCTCGCCGCGATCGCGCCCGAAGCCGCCGCGCCCGCGCGTTTCCGTGGCAGGCGCCGGCAGCGAGTCGTCGGGCTTCGCGCGATACGCTTCGAGCACCGTGCGCAGCGCGCCGGCATTGGCATTGCCGTTCATCTGCAGCTTCACGGCTTGCGCATAGCGGCTGCGCGCGCGCTCGAGATCCATCACGGTGTCCACGGTGAAGCGAATGCCGCCGGTGAACGCGTCATTGCGCGCCCCGCCCTGCACGACGAGCAACTCGTCTTCCTTGAAGAGCGCCTTGTGCGCCTCGAACTGCTCGTTGAAGACCGTCACTTCGCACTGGCCGGTGCCGTCGTCGAGCAGCGCGATCAGCATCTTGCCGCGCTGGGTCATTTGCGTGCGCAACGATGCGATCACGCCCGCGATCAGCTTGTCGCGCCCTTCCTTCAGCTCGCCGATCTTCTGGCGCACGAAGCGGCGCACTTCGTCCTTGTAGGCGTCGAACAGGTGGCCCGAGAGGTAGAAGCCCAGCGCGGCCTTCTCTTCCTGGAGCTTGCGCTTCTCGCCCCACGCCGGCTCGTCCACCAGTTCGTGCGCGGCGAGCGGCGCGTCGCCCATATCGAAGAGGCCGGCTTGCATGGCGTTGGCGCTCGCCTGGTCGGCGGCTTCCATCGCCATCGGCACGGACGCGAGCAACTGTGCACGGTTCGCGTGAATCGTATCGAACGCGCCGGCGCGGATCATCGCTTCGATGGTGCGGCGATTCACGAGACGACGGTCGATGCGCTCGCAGAAGTCGAACAGGTCCTTGAACGCACCGCCCTCTTCACGCGCGCGCAAAATTTCTTCGATGGCGTTCTGGCCGCTGCCCTTGATCGCGCCGAGACCGTAGCGGATCGTGCGCGAGCGCTTGCCTTCGGCCACGCTGGCGTCGGACACCGGCTCGAAGCGGTACGCAGAGGCATTCACGTCCGGCGGCAGCACGACCATCTTGTTGGTCAGGCAGTCCTCGAAGAGGATCTTCACCTTGTCGGTGTCGTCCATGGCGAGCGACATATTCGCCGCCATGAATTCCGCCGGATGGTGCGCCTTGAGCCACGCCGTGTGATAGGCGAGGAGCGCGTAAGCGGCGGCGTGCGACTTGTTGAAGCCGTAGCCCGCGAACTTCTCCATCAAGTCGAAGGTCTCGTCCGCCTTCTGGCGCGTGAGGCCGTTCTTCGCCGCGCCTTCCGCGAAGATCTCGCGGTGCTGGGCCATTTCCTCGGGCTTCTTCTTGCCCATCGCGCGACGCAGCAAGTCCGCGCCGCCGAGCGAGTAGCCGCCGATGATCTGCGCCATCTGCATCACCTGCTCCTGGTAGACCATGATGCCGTAGGTCTCTTTCAGAACAGGTTCGACACGCGGATCGGGATACTCCACCACTTCGCGGCCGTGCTTACGCGCGCAGAAGCTCGGGATCAGGTCCATCGGGCCCGGACGGTACAAGGCCACGAGCGCGATGATGTCCTCGAAGCGGTCAGGCTGCGCGTCCTTGAGCATGCCCTGCATGCCGCGGCTTTCCAGCTGGAATACGGCGACCGTATTCGCTTTCTTGAGGATCTGGAATGACGGCGCGTCGTCGAGCGGCACCTGGGCGAGCGACCAGTCCTTCTTCGACGGATCGAGCATGCGGATATAGCGCTCGGCCCAGTCGAGAATCGTGAGCGTGGTCAGGCCCAGAAAGTCGAACTTCACGAGGCCGACGGCTTCCACGTCGTCCTTGTCGTACTGGCTCACGACCCCGCTTTCGTCGCCCTGCGTGTAGAGCGGGCAGAAGTCGGTGAGCTTGCCCGGCGCGATCAGCACGCCGCCCGCGTGCATGCCCACGTTACGCGTGAGACCTTCCACGAGCTGCGCGAGGTCGAGCAGCTGATGCACTTCGTCTTCGTTGTCGTAGCGCTCCTGCAGGAGCGGCTCTTCCTTCATCGCGTCGGCGATGGTGACGTGCTTGCCCGGCTTGAACGGAATCAGCTTGGCCACGCCATCGGTGAAGTTGTAGCCGAGATCGAGCACGCGGCCGATGTCGCGCACCGCGGCCTTCGCGGCCATGGTGCCGAAGGTGGCGATCTGCGACACCGCATCGGCGCCGTACTTCTCCTTCACGTACTGAATGACGCGGTCGCGCCCGTGCTGGCAGAAGTCGATGTCGAAGTCGGGCATCGACACGCGTTCCGGATTCAGGAAGCGCTCGAACAGCAGGTTGTAGCGCAGCGGATCGAGATCGGTAATACCGAGCGCGTACGCGACCAGCGAGCCCGCGCCCGAACCCCGGCCCGGCCCCACCGGCACGCCGTTGTTCTTCGCCCAGTTGATGAAGTCCGCAACGATCAGGAAGTAGCCCGGAAAGCCCATCTTGATGATGGTCCCGCACTCGAATTCGAGCCGCTCGTTGTAGCGCGCGCGTTCCTGCTCGCGTTCGGCCTCGTTCGGATACAGCTGCACGAGGCGCTTTTCGAGACCTTCTCTCGAAAGCTGCACGAGATAGTCGTCGAGCGAGAGGCCGTCGGGCGTCGGGAACAGCGGCAGCTTCGGCTTGCCGAGTTCGAGCGTGAGATTGCAGCGCCTCGCGATTTCGATGGTGTTCGCGATGGCCGAAGGAATGTCCGCGAACAGCGCGGCCATTTCTTCCTGCGTGCGAAAACGCTGATCGGTCGTGAAGCGCTTCTGGCGGCGCGGATTCGCGAGGATGTCGCCTTCCGAGATGCACACGCGCGCTTCGTGCGCGGTGTATTCCTCGTCGGTCATGAACTGCATGGGGTGCGTCGCGACCACCGGCAGCTTCAGTTGCGACGCGAGCGCCACCGCCTGCCCGACATACTGCTCGCCGCCGGGCTGACCGCAGCGCTGCAGCTCGATGTAATACGCGTTCGGAAACAGCTTCGCCCAGCGCTGCGCATGGCGCTTCGCGCTTTCCACATTGCCCGCCGCGAGCGCGAGACCCACATCGCCCTGTTGCGCACCCGAGATCGCGAGCAGGCCCTCGGCCAGCCCTTCTTCGAGCCACGCGACGTCGACTTCCGCGCGGCCGCGATACTGGTTCGTAAGCCACGCCTTGGAAAGCAGCTCGCACAGATTCAGGTAGCCGCGCTTGTTCTTCACCAGCAGCAGTAGGCGCGACGGCTTGTCGCGGTCGTCGGGATTCGTGATCCAGACGTCGCAGCCGGCGATGGGTTTGATCCCTTTGCCGCGGGCTTCGGTGTAGAAACGGACGAGGCCGAATGCGTTGCCGAGGTCGGTGAGCGCGAGCGCGCCCTGGCCGTCTTTGGCCGCCGCCTTGACGAGGTCGTCGAGGCGCACGATGCCGTCGGCAATCGAGAATTCGGAGTGGACGCGGAGATGGACGAAGCGGGGATCTGACATGGCCGTCATTGTACCTTCAGGGGCACGCGATTTTCGGCGCACGCTCGCATGAGCAAGTGATGTTGGCCGGGGCGGCCCAACCGCTCTGGCCAGGACCTTGCGCGGGCGCAGGGCCGCCGCACGGCATGTCGATTACGCCGCAGGCGGCGCGAGTCGCGATTGAGGGATAATAGCGGATTGCGCCCGCCGCGCGCCCTGCCCTAATTCCCGTTTTCGGGGGACCCGCAGTGCGGACCCGACGTTGACAGGCAGCACGCGCGCCCGGCTCCGGTTTCACGCGCCTTTTTGTGGCGCCTTTCCAGTTGCACCATGCGTATCCTCAACCTTTCCGCTTACCAGTTCGCCACGCTCGACAAGGCCGCCGAGTGGCGTCCGCTCGTGCTCGAGCGCTGCCAATCGCTCGATTTGCGGGGCACGATCCTGTTCGCGCCGGAAGGCATTAACCTGTTCGTCGCCGGCGATGAAGGCAACGTGCGCGCCTTCATGGACTACATCAACCACGATCCGCTCTTCGAGGGCAAGTTCGCGACGCTGCGGTTCAAGGAAAGTCTCTCCGAAACGCGGCCCTTCAACCGCATGCTCGTGCGCCTGAAGCGCGAGATCATCACGATGAAGAAGCCCGCGATCCGCCCCGAGGAAGGCCGCGCGCCTTCCGTCGCGCCCTTCGTGCTCAAGCAATGGCTCGACCGCGGCTTCGACGACGCAGGCCGCCCGGTCGTCATGCTCGACACGCGCAACGCGTTCGAAATCGACGTCGGTACGTTCGACAAGGCGCTCGACTACCGCATCGACAAGTTCAGCGAATTCCCCGGGGTGATCGAGGCGAACCGCGCCGACCTCGAAGGCAAAACGGTCGTGTCGTTCTGCACGGGCGGCATTCGCTGCGAAAAGGCGGCCATCCACATGAAGGAAGTGGGCATCGAGCACGTGTACCAGCTCGAGGGCGGCATTCTCAAATACTTCGAGGAAGTGGGCGGCGCGCATTACAACGGCGACTGCTTCGTGTTCGACCAGCGCACCGCGCTCAATCCGCAGCTCGAACCGACGGACACCGTGCAGTGCTTCGCGTGCCGCGCCGTCGTGACGCCGCAAGAGCAGGCTTCGCCGCTTTACGTAGCGGGCAAGAGCTGCCCGGCGTGCCATCCGGAGCGCGCGAGCGCGACGGATGCAGCGGCGCAGGCTGCCGCTTAAGCCGCGCGCGTGAGCGCAACGCCGCAAGGGTATCGCGGGCGCTTCGCGCCCTCGCCCACTGGCCCGCTGCACTTCGGCTCGCTCGTTTCGGCGCTCGCGAGCTGGCTCGACGCGCGAGCGCATGGCGGCGTGTGGCTCGTGCGCGTGGAGGACATCGACGGCCCGCGCACGGTGCCAGGTGCAGTCGAGGACATTCTCGCGACGCTTGCGGCCTTCGGCTTTCACGCCGACGAGCCACCCGAATGGCAGAGCCGCCGCATCGATCTGTACCGCGCGGCGCTCGACCGGCTGGTCGCCTCAGGCCACGTCTACCCGTGTGGCTGCACACGCAAGGAAATCGCCGATTCGCAACTGCGCGCGCACCAGCGCAACACCACGCTGATCTATCCGGGTACCTGCCGCGACGGCCTGCACGGCAAGCCCGCACGCGCGTGGCGGCTGTGCGTGCCTGACGAAGAATCTGCGCACGAACCCGGTGACGAACCTGTGAGCGTGCACGCCAATCCCGCACTGATCCGCTTTGACGACCGCTGGCAAGGCCCGCAGCACCAGAACCTCGCGACCGAAGTCGGCGATTTCGTGCTGCTGCGCGCGGACGGTCAATGGGCCTACCAGCTGGCCGTCGTCGTGGACGACGCCGACCAGCGCATCACGCACGTGGTGCGCGGCGCGGACCTGCTCGACTCGACGGCGCGGCAAATCTGGCTCCAGCAGTGTCTTGGCGTGCCGACGCCCGCGTATCTTCATGTGCCGGTCGTCACGAACGCGGAGGGCGAAAAGCTCTCGAAGCAGACCGGGGCGCAGGCGCTCGATGCGTCACGCCCTCTGGAAGCGCTGATGGCTGCGGCGCGGCATCTGGGCCTCGATTTGCACGATCCCGCGCCCGCGACGCTCGCAGCGTTCCAGTTCGACGCGATCGATGCGTGGCAGCGGCGGCTCGCGCAATTGCCGGCCGCATAAACAAAAACGGCATGCCGCTGAGCGCGACATGCCGTTTTTTCTGCGTTGCGCGATGATTTCGCGCTCGAACTTAGCTCGACGAAGACGACGTCGGCTTGTTGCGCCACGACGACCCGAGGCCGCCCAGCAGCGCCGCGAGCGGCTGCTTCGACTGCTGTTTTTGCGGCGCGGCGTTCGCGGGATTGTCTTCCGCCTTGCTGCGCGCACTCGCCGAGGGCTCGTAGGGCTTCAGGAAAAAGTCGTCGACCGGCTGCGAACGATGATGATGCGGGCGCTCGAAGGAGGCCGCCCGGCGGTGCGTGCCGCGCTCGCCACGCTCACCGCGGCCTTCGCGGCTCTCATGGCCGTCGCGCTCGCGGCGGCGGCCGCCACTTTCGTGATGCGGCACCGGCACGTCGACCACGAGGCGCTCCACGGTCAGCGGACGCTTGATGAGCTTCTCGATATCGGCGAGTTGCTTCTTCTCGTTCGGGCTGCACAGCGAAAGCGCATCACCCGAGGCGCCCGCGCGGCCGGTACGGCCGATACGGTGCACGTAGTCTTCGGCGTTGAAAGGCAGGTCGAAGTTGATGACGGCGGGCAGCTCGACAATGTCGAGGCCGCGCGCGGCCACGTCGGTCGCCACGAGCGCTTCGATTTCGCCGCGCTTGAAGGCGTCGAGTGCCTGCATGCGCTCGCTCTGCGTGCGGTCGCCGTGGATCGCGGACGCAACGATGCCCTGCTTTTCGATCTGGCGTGCGAGACGGCTCGCGCCGATCTTGCTGTTGCAGAACACGATCACCTGCTTCAGGCCCCGGTCGCGGATCAGCTGAACGACCGCGCCGGTCTTGTCGCCCTCGGCGACTTCGTACACCACCTGGGTGACGTTGGTCGCGGTGGAGTTGCTGCGCGCCACCTCAATGGTCTGCGGCGTGCGCAGATAGGTCGCGGCAAGCTTCTTGATCTCGCCCGAGAACGTGGCCGAGAAGAGCAGCGTCTGGCGCTCCTTCGGCAGCAGGTTCAGGATGCGCTGCAGGTCGGGCAGGAAACCCATGTCGAGCATGCGGTCGGCTTCGTCCAGCACGAGCATCTGCACCTGACCCAGGTTCGTGGTCTTTTGCTGCACGTGGTCGAGCAAGCGGCCAGGCGTCGCAATCAGGATTTCCACGCCGCGGCGCAGCTCGTCGGACTGCGGATTCATGTCGACGCCGCCGAACACCACCGCGCTGCGCAGCGGCGTGTGCTGCGCGTAGGTGCGCACGTTGTTGGCGACCTGGTCGGCCAGCTCGCGCGTCGGCGTGAGAATCAACGCACGCACCGGATGGCGGGCGGGCGAAGCGCTCGTGCTCGCCATCGGCAGGAGGCGTTGCAGGATCGGCAGCGAGAAGCTCGCCGTCTTGCCCGTACCCGTTTGCGCGGCGCCCATCACGTCGCGGCCCGTGAGCACCACGGGAATCGCCTCCGCCTGGATCGGCGTGGGCGTCGTGTAGCCCTGCTCCTTGACGGCCCTGAGGATTTCGGGGGCCAGACCAAATTGGTCAAAGTTCGCAGTGCTGGGCGTGACGGCTGTGTCGGACATGGTGGCTTCGCTATAAAGGCGCTATTCGCGCAAGGCGCGGGAGCGCCTCAAAAGGTCACTGCTGGGCATTGCAGATCAATGCAAAGGCGCCGGACAACACGTCAGGCACCCTGCTGCGACGGGCGGAACACACGCCCGCGAGGGCCTCCCGGCAAACGGATGGCCCGGGATGGCCCGTGGACGACGAGTAAATCTGCCGGGGACGGGGCGCTGGCTCCATCGCCGCGCTCGCTCGGGTTCAACCCAGCCAGACTCGCTCGATTCCAGATGGTTCCGGCGCCGTCCTGGTCTATTGACTGGCGTGCGCACCGGATATGTCAAAACGGCTCGATCGGCTTTTTCAGGCCGATCCAGCAAGCCTCGGGGCGGCTTGCTGCCGGCTTGCTGCTTGCGTTCTGCCTGCTTGCTGCCTGCTTGCTGCCGGCGTTCTGCCCGCCCTTTGCGGCAGGCGCAAAGGGCCGAAAGGCCGGTATTGTAGCACCTTGGCATAAATCCCTATGGCAGCGGGCCATGCGTTCTGCAACATGGCGCACGAGGAAAACCCGCGCGCCATGCGGCGAAGCATCGCACCCTTTTTCCGCCAGCCCGCTGCTCACCACTCACCACGTCTCGCGCATCACCATCAGCCGCAGTTCGGTCATATCCTCGATCGCGTAGCGTACGCCCTCGCGCCCGAGGCCCGAGTCCTTCACGCCGCCGTACGGCATGTTATCGACGCGAAATGACGGAATGTCGTTGATCACCACGCCGCCCACGTCGAGCCCGTCCCACGCGCGATGCGCGTTGGCGAGCGAATCCGTGAACACGCCCGCCTGCAGGCCGAAATCGCTGTCGTTGACGATCTCGAGCGCACGGCCGAAGTCGTCGAAACGCTCCAGGATCGCGACCGGCCCGAACGCCTCCTTGCGATAGAGGTCGGTGTCGCGGCGCACATCTTCGAGCAGTGTGGCCTCGAACATCGCACCGTCCACCTTGCCGCCCGCGACGATCTTCGCACCCGCGAGCACCGCGCTCTCCATCCAGCCCGCGAGGCGCTTCGACTCGGACTCGGAGATCATCGGCCCGACGAAGGTCGTCTCGTCCTTCGGGTCGCCCATCTTGAGCGTCTTGACCTTGGCGATCAGCTTCTCGCGCAGCGCGTCGTAAATCGACGCATGCACGAGAATGCGCTGCACGCCGATGCAGCTCTGTCCCGACTGGTAGTACGCGCCGAACGCGAGGCGCTCGACCACGTAATCGAGCTTGCCGCCCTGATCGCCGTCGACGATGGCCGCCGCATTGCCGCCCAGCTCCAGCACCACCTTCTTCTTGCCGGCCTTCTTCTTGAGGTCCCAGCCCACCGCGGGCGAGCCCGTGAACGAGAGCAGCTTGAAGCGCTCGTCGGTGGTGAAGAGGTCGGCGCCGTCGCGGTGCGCGGGCAGGATCGAGAACGCGCCCTTGGGCAGGTCGGTTTCCGCCAGCACCTCGCCGATGATGAGCGCCCCCACCGGCGTGCGGCTCGCGGGCTTCAGCACGAACGGCACGCCTGCGGCGAGCGCCGGCGCGACTTTGTGCGCAGCCAGATTGAGCGGGAAATTGAACGGCGAGATGAACGAGCACGGCCCGATCGGCACACGCTTCACGTAGCCGTGATAGCCCTTCGCGCGCGCCGAAATCTCGAGATTCACAATCTCGCCGTCGATGCGCACGCTCTCTTCGGCGGCCACGCGAAACGTGTCGATCAGGCGCGTGGCCTCGCCGCGCGAGTCGTTGATCGGCTTGCCCGCCTCGATGCACAGCGCCATCGCCAGCTCGTCAAAGCGCTCGCGAAAGCGCGCCACGCAATGGTCGATCACGGCCTGGCGCTTGTACGGCGGGAACGCGCGCATGGCGGGCATGGCGGCTTCGGCTGCCGCGATGGCTTTGTCGATCGCTTTCGCGTCGGCGAGCGCGACGCGCGTGGCGACTTCGCCGCTGTATTTATCGGTGACTTCGAGGTCGGTGTTGGCGGCGACGGCCTCATTGGCCAGATAGTACGGATAAGTCGGTTTGAGCATGACGGGTTCTCCGTAAGTGCGGCGTCAAAGCTGCGCGCTCAGGCGCTTGATGTCGCGATTGAGCACGCGCTCGTTGTCCGAATAGTCGATGGGCACGTCGATTACATGCACGCCCGGTTGCGCCAGGCACTGCTCGACGAGCGGCTTGAGCTGGTCCGCCGAGCCCACGCGGTGGCCATGCGCGCCGTAGCTCTGCGCATAGTCGACGAAATCGGGGTTCTGCAGCGTCATCCCGTAATCGGGGAAATTCATGTTCTCCTGCTTCCAGCGGATCATGCCGAACGCGTCGTCGCGCAACAGCAGCACGACGAGATCGAGCTTCAGGCGCACCGCGGTCTCCAGCTCCTGCGAATTCATCATGAAACCGCCGTCGCCGCACACCGCCACGACCTTGCGCTGCGGATGCACGATCTTCGTGGCAATGGCCGAAGGCAGCCCCGCACCCATCGAGGCGAGCGCGTTGTCGAGCAGGATCGAATTGGGCTCACGCGCGCGGTAGTAGCGCGCGAACCAGATCTTGTACATGCCGTTGTCGAGGCACAGGATGCCGTCCTCGGGCATCGCGCCGTACACGTCGTGCACGAGCCGCACCGGATACATGGGAAAGCGCTCGTCGTGCTGGCCTTTGGCGAGATGCGCCTCGAAATGGCGCTTGATCTCCTCGAAGCGCGCGAAGTCCCACGCGTGCTCGCGCGGTTTCAGGCTTTCCTTGAGCTGCCACACGGCGTTGGCGATGTCGCCCACCACCTCGATCTGCGGAAAATACACGGGGTCGACTTCCGCGCCGAGAAAATTCACGTGGATGACGGTTTTCTCTTCCGCGCTGCGCATGAAGAACGGTGGCTTTTCGATCACGTCGTGGCCGACGTTGATGATGCAGTCGGCGTGCTCGATCGCGCGGTGCACGAAGTCGCCGTCCGACAGCGTGGCGTTGCCGAGCCATAGCGGATGCGACTCGTCGATCACGCCCTTGCCCATCTGCGTGGTGAAGAACGGGATGCCGGTTTCGTCGACGAACTCGCGCAGCACGTTGCGCGTGGTCTTGCGATTGCCCCCGGCGCCGATCATGAGAAGCGGATGGCGCGCCTTGCAGATCGCCCCGACCGCGTGCGCGACGGCCTTTTCCTCGGCCACGGGCCGGCGGCTGAAGCTTTTGGGAATGGGCTTGCCGTCGCCTTCCTCGTCGGCCACATCTTCGGGCAGTTCGAGATGCACGGCGCCGGGCCGCTCCTGCTCAGCCTGGCGAAACGCCTCGCGCACGAGCGCCGGAATGTTGCCGATGGAGACGATCTGACGCGCGTACTTGGTGAGCGGCTCCATCATGCGCACCACGTCGACGATCTGGAAATGGCCCTGCTTGCTCGACTTGATGGGCTTCTGGCCCGTGACCATCAGCATGGGCATGCCGCCCAACTGCGCGTAGGCCGCGGCGGTCACGAAATTGGTGGCGCCGGGCCCGAGCGTGGCCAGACACACGCCGGTGCGCCCCGTCAGCCGTCCGTAAGTGGCGGCCATGAAGCCCGCGGCCTGCTCGTGGCGCGTGACGATCAGACGAATCTTCGAGCGCCGCAGCGATTCGAGCAGATCGAGGTTCTCTTCCCCTGGAATACCGAACACATAGTCGACGCCTTCGGCTTCGAGCGCCTTCACGAACAGATCCGATGCTTTCATCGACCACCTCGCTGGCAAGCGCGTGGCCGACGGCGCGGGCGGCAGCCGACCTTCGCGAACAGGCCGACAGGTTACTCCCGCCAGGCGGAATGTGTCGTGAAGCGTGCGTTCGGCGTTAGCGCATGATCGTCGCGCAGCCCGAGAGCACCGGCTTCGGACTCGCGTCGGACGTGACGTCGTAGAGATCCGCGCCAGGGCCCTTGGTCCACCACGTGTAGCGGTCGGCGACGTACTTCACGCCCGAAGCCGCGATCACGCCGACGAAAAGAAGCTTGCGGCCTGCCACGGGCACGAGCGCGAAGCTCTGCCCGTTGGCCGCGTTGAGATAGGTGACCTTGAAGGTCTTGCTGTTGGCGCAGGTGTAGCTGAACGTGTGGCGGGACTGCACCTGGATGTCACGCACTTCGAGCGGGGCCGCCGCATTTGCCGCATTCGCGGCGCCCACGTGCAGCGCGGCGGCGAGACCGCACGCAGCCGCCAGCCGGATTGCACCGCTTCGAGCATTGATCATCGTGTTCTCCGTGGGTTGCGTTGGCGTTGCGCCGGCCCAGCGCCCTACGCTCACTGTGCGGCGTCGCCCGGCACCGGACGCACCGCCGCGGCCGCTTCGCGGGCGCGCGAGCGGGCCTCGTCGGTGTCGGCGCCCGTGGCGAGCGCGACGCCCATGCGGCGCTTCACGAAGCTCTCGGGCTTGCCGAAGAGGCGCAAATCCGCGCCCGGCACGGCCAGCGCTTGTGCAACGCCTTCGAACGCGATGCCGCGCGCGTCCATGCCGCCGTAGATCACGGCCGAAGCGCCCGGACCGCGCGCCGTCGTATCGACGGGCAGGCCGAGAATCGCGCGCGCATGCAGTTCGAACTCGGAGAAGCGCTGCGACGCCAGCGTGACGAGCCCCGTGTCGTGGGGGCGCGGGCTCACTTCCGAGAACCACACCTCGTCGCCGCGCACGAACAGCTCGACGCCGAAGAGACCGCGGCCGCCCAGCGCTTCGGTCACCTTGTGCGAGATCTCGCGCGAGCGCTCGAGCGCCTTCGCGCTCATCGGCTGCGGCTGCCACGATTCGACGTAGTCGCCGTCCACCTGGAGGTGGCCGATCGGATCGCAGAAATACGTTTGCACCTGGCCGCTGGCCGGGTCGATCGCGCGCACGGTGAGCTGCGTGATTTCATAGTCGAAGTTGATGAAGCCCTCGACGATCACGCGCCCGCGGTTCACGCGGCCGCCCGCCAGCGCATATTCCCAGGCGCGCTCGACGTCGGCGTCGCTGCGCACGACCGACTGCCCCTTGCCCGACGACGACATCACCGGCTTCACCACGCATGGATAGCCGACCTTGGCGACGCCCGCCTTCAGCTCGTCGAGCGAATCGGCGAACGCATAGGGCGAGGTGGCGAGGCCGAGTTCCTCGGCGGCGAGGCGGCGGATGCCTTCGCGGTTCATCGTGAGCTGCGCGGCGCGCGCGGTGGGGATCACCTCGGCGACACCCTCGGCCTCGACGGCGGCGAGCGCGTCGGTGGCGATCGCTTCGATTTCGGGCACGACGAGATGGGGGCGTTCGGCGTCGATGAGCGCGCGCAGCGCCTTGGGATCGGCCATGTCGATCACGTGTGCGCGATGCGCGACCTGATGGCCGGGCGCGTTTTCGTAACGATCGACGGCGATCACCTCAACGCCGAGACGCTGCAGCGCGATGATCACTTCCTTGCCAAGCTCGCCCGCGCCGAGCAGCATGACACGGGTGGCGGAAGCGGAAAGCGGTGTGCCGATGCGGGGGCGGGTTTGCATGATGTCTCCGGAATGGCGGTATGGCGCAAATGCGTAAGAGCGCCGATGTTAACACGCGGCCTTGCCGTGGCGAGGCGCTTTGGGCCGTGGCCGGCCGCCCGCTTCAGGCGCGGCGTACGCACGTTTGCGCTCGCATGCTGCAGCGCGGTGCGTTACGCTTACGCCTTCGTCGATTACGAGGAACGATGCGATGCCTAATAGCCAGACGGCGAGCCGGACGCCGAGCCAGGCACCGAGCCAGAGTCCGCGCGTGAAGATGCGCCTGCGCCCTGCCCGAGGCGGACTCGCGCGAAAACTGACCTCGCGCACGGCGATGCTCGCTGCGGCCCTGCTGGTGTGCGCGTGCAAGCTGCCCGTGCATACGGACGCCTCCGCGCCGCTACCCGATCCGTTCAACCCCGCCACGACGCAGCTGCTCGACAACACGCACTGGCAGCTCGTGGAATGGAAGCGCGCCGACGGCACGATGCGCGCCCTGCCGGGCCGCGACGCCGATGCCGGCAACACCGAAAACCCCGACGCTCGCCCGATCACGCTCGACCTCTCGACCGAGAGCGGCCAGCGCCGCGCAAGCGGCTTCTCGGGCTGCAACCGCTATTTCGGCGCCTATACGCTCAAGAACGGCCTGCTCTCGTTCAGCCAGCTCGGCGGCACGCGCATGGCCTGCATCGGCGCGGGCGGCGATATCGAGGGCGCTTATCTGGAAGCGCTCTCGCATATCGCGCGCTCGGGCGTACAGATGCGCCATCCGCAATCGCTCTTTCTCGTGCTCGAAAACGGCGACCGCCTGACGTTCGGCGAGCAGGGCGCCGAGCCGGCCCCGACGCCCGCCTCCGAAGCCAAACCGGCGCAGTGAACGCTGCGCGCATGAGCCGCCGCGCCCTTACCCGGCGCGGCGCTTTTTTTGTTGCGCGCGAACCAAAGCGGCGCGCGCAAGGTCTTTGGCGTGTCGGGCGCGCAACGCCTGCCGTGCCGCGCGCAACACCGCCCTCAAGTGGATGGCGGCGCGCAGGGGCCGAGCGGTTACACTCCACACGTCGCACACCTTCTCTACGTACATCTTCGGCATGCACACGGTAGTTCCTGGCTGGTTCGGCGTTTCGGCCGTCTGGTTCATCCCTCTGATCTGGCGTCTCGTCAAGTCCGTGCTGCCGGGCGGCGCGGGCCTGCGCGGCCCGGGCACGATCCGGCTCTGGCTCGGCTTCGTCGGCGTGCTCGTGGCGAGCTGCGCGCTCGAGGCGACGCTAATCGACATCGCCGGTTTCGACGCGCTCGGCCACGCGCTTTCGGGCGGGCTCGGCAAGCTCATCGGCCACGTGGCGGCACCGCTCGCGATGACGGCGCTCTTCCTCGTGAGCTTGCCGTGGCTGCTCGACTTCCATTGGCGCGAATTCCTCGCCTGGGCCGACATCTCGCTCGGGCTCGGACTGAACATCCGCGCCGCGCGTGAGACCGAAGACAGCCCGCGCCGCGAACGGCGCAGCCGCCGCGCCGCGGCCGAAGAGGGACTTCCCGCGCATAGCGCCGCCACCTTCAATCCGCCGATGCCTGGCGACAGCGCGCAACGCAAACGGCCGACGATCTGGCGCCCGCCGGCGCGTGACGCGCGCGAGGGTCGCGATAACCCGCGCACAGCCGGCGCGATGGCCACAGGATTCGGCGCAGCGTCGGCCGCTGCCACCGCACAGGACGCGTTTGCGGATCCTGCGTCGTGGCGTGCCGAACCCGGCTTCCGTGGTCCCGCCGATCCCTCCGCGGCATGGGCGCGCACCGAGCCGACCGCGGCCGCCGACTGGCTGCGCGGCACGCGTGCGCCGGTGCAAACGCCGCCTGCGGGTGCGTCGCGGGCAGCGATGGAGGCGCCGCGCGCGCCGTTGCAGCCAGGCGCGCCGCTCGGCGACGCGCGCCGCCCGCCGGCGCGCGGTGCGAGCGCGGTGCAGGACGTGGCAGGTATGCATGGGGCGCAGGGCGTCCCTGCGCAGCCCAATGCGCCGTGGCGGGCAGAGACGACTCTCACGCGGCCGGCCATGGCCGCCGCGATGACGGGCGCGAGTGCGCGCACGGCTTCGGCTTCGGCTTCGGCGGCGGTGCACGGCGCGCCGCTCGCGGCCGGCGCCGCCGCAGCCGCGGCCGCCGCGCGCAGTGCCGCGTTCGGCACGATGCCGGCACCGCTCGATCCGTTGACTTCGCCGTTCGCACAACCCGTCATGCCGCGCCGCACGGCACCGCCGCCCGCGGCGGGCAGCACGGCAGCACGCGCTGCGGCCGCCACGCCGCCGCGCGTCGCGAAGCCGCCGAAACCGTACGTCTGGCAGGGGCAGCCCGCGCGCGTGAACCCTCGCCCGCCCATGGGTGCGCCGCGCGCGGCGCCGTTCGGCTCGCATCTGGCAGAAACGCCGCCCGCGACGCCCGCCTACTCGCGCCCCGCGCCCACCAGCGCGCCGCAGGCGGAGGCGCCGCTCTCGATGAGCGTGCTCGAAACGTTGCGCTCGATCGAAGAGAACGCCGCACGCTGGACGACGCTCGCCGGCGCGAGCCTCGCACGCCGCACCCTGGACGAAGCGGGCGCGCTCACGGGCGAGGAACAAACGCACGGACAATTCCCGAGCGCATCGCCGGACCTCGCGACGGCGGCGCTGCCGGTGACGCTTTCGGGCGGGTCGCTGGAAACGACGTCCGCTCCGGTCACGCAGCTGGACGGTGGCTACGTTGCGTCAAACCCGGGTGTGCAATCGTTCGAGGAAGCGCACGCCGTACCGCAGCCGCACGACACGACGTCAGGCGTGACGCCAGCTACGCACTCTGCCCCCTACCCTGCTGCGGCTCAGAGCCCGGTATCGTCCGAGCCGAATCTGGTCAGCGCCGGCTATACGGCTGCGCCGACTGCCTGGCAATCGATGCCGGCCCACGCGGTCGAAGCCACGCAAAACGCCTCGAACGAGGCAACGCGCGTCGAACCTGTGCAAGCGGCGGCGGAGGAAGCCGCAACGCCTTCGCCGTGGCCAACGCTGGATCACGGCATGCCGTGGATCCTGCTCGACGACGAACCATCGGCCGCCGCCCCCGCCGAGACGCACGCCGCCGAACCGTTCTTCACGTTCAGCCCATCGACGGTGCAGGAGCAGGCACCTGCGCCAGCCGTAGCGGTTTCTCCCGTTGTGGCAACCGCGCCAGCGCCAGCGCCCGTAGCGACGCAAACGCCGGTCGCAGCAAGCCCACAGACCGAGCAACCTGCTCCGGCCGAATCGCATGATGCGCACGAAGCACACGACCAGCTCGACACATCGGCCGCGTCGAACATCGTGCACTTCCCCCGCGTTGCCCGCGAGGCGCAACCCGACGCCGCCGCGACGCCTGCTCAGCACGTAGCGCCCGTTAGCGGGCAACCGCTCGAAGCAAGCACCCGCGCCGACGTAGTGGTCGATCCGGCGTCGACGGCGGCCCGCGACGAATCGGCGTACGGCACGTACGGCAGCACGTTCGAAACCTCTGCGCGCGCGACGCCCGCACACGTCGCGCCGACGGTTGCGCATGCGGCTCCCGCGACGCCTTTCGACGCAGCGCCTTCGCCTGTGGCCGAGCAGAAGGCGAGCGAGTCTTTCGCGCCCGTCGCGCGGAGCGAATCCGCCGGCGTCGACGAGCACCCCGCGTCGATGGATGAAGCGCAAGGCGTTGCGAACGAAGCCGCCGAGGCCTTGCCGGCACCCGGCGCGCCGGCAACCCAGGCAACGGCTTTCGAGGCGACGCCCCTGCCCGCAGCGCAAGCGCCCGCACCCGCAGCAACGCCGCCGTGGATTGCCGAATCGCAGCCGGAAAGCCGTCCTGCAGTTGCCGAGGCCACGCTCACGCCGAATCCCGCGCAGCCCGCGACGTCGATCGCCGCCCCGATTGCGGCGCCCTACCCCGCCATCGCGACCGAGCCGAGCGCCGCGAGCCCCGACTTCGAGTCCGTATCAGAAGCCATCGAAGCCCCCGAAGCGGTCGAAGCCCCCGAGCCCGCAGTCCAGCGCGCTCCCGTGCGCGGCCACGCGCCCACGTCCTTCGTGTTCGAGCCGCTAAGCGCATCGGCAGTCGAACTGCCCGGGCTCGATCTGCTCGAGCGCGCATCGTCCGAGATCGAGCCTGTCTCCGAGCAGAAGCTCGCCGAAACGAGCCAGCTCATCGAGCAGCGTCTCCAGGAGTTCAAGGTCCCCGTGACGGTGGTCGGCGCCTCGGCGGGCCCGGTCATCACGCGCTTCGAAGTGGATCCCGCGCTCGGCGTGCGCGGCAGCCAGATCGTCGGCCTCATGAAGGATCTCTCGCGCGGCCTCGGCCTCACGTCGATCCGCGTGGTCGAAACGATCCCCGGCAAGACCTGCATGGGCCTCGAACTGCCGAACGCCCGCCGCCAGATGATCCGCCTCTCAGAGATCCTCGAATCGGCGCCGTACCATCGCTCTCAGTCGAAGCTCACGATCGCGATGGGCAAGGACATCGTCGGCCATCCGATCGTCACCGATCTCGCCAAGGCGCCGCACATGCTCGTGGCGGGCACGACCGGTTCGGGCAAGTCGGTCGCGATCAACGCGATGATCCTGTCGCTGCTCTACAAGGCGACGCCCGAGGACGTGCGGCTCATCATGATCGATCCGAAGATGCTCGAGCTTTCCGTGTACGAAGGCATTCCGCATCTGCTCGCGCCGGTCGTGACCGACATGAAGCTCGCCGCCAACGCGCTCAACTGGTGCGTGGGCGAAATGGAGAAGCGCTACCGGCTGATGTCGGCGGTGGGCGTGCGCAATCTCGCGGGCTTCAACCAGAAGATCCGCGATGCCGAAGCCCAGGAAAAGAAGATCGGCAACCCGTTCTCGCTCACGCCGGAAGCCCCCGAGCCGCTCTCGCCGCTGCCGATGATCGTGGTCGTGATCGACGAACTCGCCGACCTCATGATGGTCGCGGGCAAGAAGATCGAAGAATTGATCGCGCGTCTCGCCCAGAAGGCGCGCGCCGCCGGCATCCACCTGATTCTCGCGACCCAGCGTCCTTCGGTGGACGTCATCACGGGTCTCATCAAGGCGAATATTCCGACGCGGGTGGCTTTCCAGGTGTCGTCGAAGATCGACTCGCGCACGATTCTCGACCAGATGGGCGCCGAGTCGCTGCTCGGCCAGGGCGACATGCTGTTCCTGCCGCCGGGCACGGGCTATCCGCAGCGCGTGCACGGCGCGTTCGTCGCCGACGAGGAAGTGCACGCGGTCGTGGAGTATCTGAAGCAGTTCGGCGAGCCCGAATACGTCGAAGGCATACTCGACGGCCCGGCTGCCGAAGGCGCGCCGCAGGACCTGTTCGGCGACTCGCCCGACGCCGAAGCCGACCCGCTCTACGACGAGGCGGTCTCGTTCGTCGTGCGCACGCGGCGCGCGTCGATCTCATCGGTGCAGCGGCAACTGCGCATCGGCTACAACCGCGCCGCGCGTCTGGTCGAACAGATGGAAACGGCGGGACTCGTTTCGCCGATGGGCATCAACGGCAGCCGCGAAGTGCTCGCGCCCGGCGGCGGCCAGGGCGAGTAAGGAAGAAGGCGCGCCTCGCGCCTTCTTGCGTCATCTCGAGACGCTATGGCTCGACTATTGCGCGACGAACTTGAAATCGACCGGCGAGCCGATGTCGATGCGCTTCGGGTTCGGCTCGAGCAAACCCGTCTGCTGATCGCGGCGGAACACGTAGGCGGTATCGCTGTTCTGGTTGCCGACGATGAGCCACTGCCCGGTCGGATCGATCGCGAACTCGCGCGGCGACTTGCCGAGGCTCGACTGGCGCCCCACGCGCTTGAGCTTGCCGCTCTCGCCATCGACGGCAAAGATCGAAATATCGTTGGCGTCGCCGCGATTGGAAACGTAGAGGAACTTGCCGTCCGGCGACAGATGGAGCGCCGCCGCGCCCTGCGTTCCCTTGAAGCCCGGCTCCGCGAGCTTCTCCACTTGTTCCAGCTTCATGTGGCCGTCGTGATACGCAAACACCGTCACGGTGGCGGCCAGTTCGCTCGTGAGATACGCGTGACGGCCGTCATTGCCGAAGATCAGGTGGCGCGGACCACTGCCTGACTTCACATCGGTATAACGCCACTCAGTGGGGCTCACCAGGCCGCGGCTGCCGTCCGGCGAATAGAGATACGTCCAGAGCTTGTCGGTGCCGAGATCCTGGGTGAAGAGATAGTGCCCATCCGGCGAAAACACCGTCGAATGCACGTGCGCGTTGTCCTGACGCCCCTTCACGGGGCCGCCGCCCTCGTGGTGCACGGTGAGCACGGACTCGCCCAGCTTGCCGTCTTGCTGCACGGGCAGGACTGCGAAGCTACCGCCCGGGTCGGCGGCGACCGAGTAGTTCGCCACGAAGAGATAGCGGCCGTCCGGCGAGAGGCTCAGATAGCACGGATCGTTGCCCTGCGCCGACACCTTGTTGAGAAACGTGAGCTGACCGCTTGCGGCATCGAAGCCGAACGCGCTCACGTCGCCGCGCAGACTGGCGGGACCGTTGTCGCCCGGCAGCTCGTTCACCGCGTAGACGAAGCGGTTGTCCTTGCTCACCACGAGAAACGAAGGGTTCACCGTCTTCGCCACGCTGACCGGCTCCATATCGCCCGTCTGCGTATCGAAGTGGTAGACGTAGAGGCCCTCGCTCTTGCCGCCCGTATAGGTGCCGACGATCAGGTTGTAGACACCGCCCGCGGATGCGGTCGTGGATGCGGATTGCGCGAACGCATGCGTCGCGGCGACGGAAGCCATGATGACAACACCTTTGACGAACTGGGTGAGGAGATGCGCGGGGCGGCGCTCAGTGCGGCGCGATCGGGACAGGCTACCTGAATCGGCAGATGAGCGGGAGGGCACAGGCACGGCGTTTGCGGCGGCACGGCGAAGGAACATGTCGACCTCCTTTTTCTTGTCGATGCAGGGGAGCGGGTCGGCCCTCGTCGCAATGCCGACCGTATTCGTCTCGCTTTCGTCTGATACATGGGACACCGGCCCAGTATAAGAGAGGTCGCGAGCGCCCGCCCCGCAAGCGCGCAGCGACGAGTCCAGGCCAAAGTCGAAGCAACAACGAGCAACAAAGGCATCTACGCAAAGGTTCGAAACCCGCCGCAACCAGGGAGCCGTCATGAACATTCACGTCGCCATCGGGCCGCTCGTCGCGCTCATCGCAGGCATTCTGATTCTCGCCGTGCCGCGTCTGCTCAATTACATCGTCGCGCTGTACCTGATCATCATCGGGGTCATCGGGCTTTTCGGCGTGGGCGGCCATCTGTGACCCGTTCAGGTCACGCTCGACGGCGTTTGTTGACACAGGCGAGATGAGTATTTGCGCGTGCTGGCGCGCAAAACGCATTGCGCTGGCGGCCCCGCTGCCACTACTCTTGTGCGTGCATGCCGCGCCGCTGCGGCAAGCGGCTTTCGTTTTCGAGCAACGCTGTCAATCTGCTTACTATGCCCGCACCCATTGAAGACTACGCATTGATCGGCGACGGCCATACGGCCGCGCTCGTTTCCCGCACCGGATCCATCGACTGGCTCTGCTGGCCGCGCTTCGACTCCGGCGCCTGCTTCGCCGCCCTCCTCGGCACCGAGGAAAACGGCCGCTGGCTCATCGCGCCCGCGCAGCCCGAAGATGGCGCGAAAGTCGAGATCAAGACCACGCGCCGTTATCGCGGCGACACGCTGATCCTCGAAACCGACTTCGAAACGCCCGATGGCGCCGTGACGCTGATCGACTTCATGCCGCCCGGCAACGGCTGGTCCGAACTCGTGCGCATCGTCGTGGGCCGGCGCGGCACCGTGCGCATGGAAAGCCAGCTCGTGCTGCGCTTCGACTACGGCTTTTCGGTGCCGTGGGTGAGCCGCCTCACCTACGAGAGCGGCATCAAGGCCACGGTGGGCCCGGACACGGTCGTGCTGCGCACGCCCGTGGACCTCCAGGGCGAAAACATGCACACGGTGGCACAGTTTGACGTGAAGGAAGGCGAACGCGTGCCGTTCTCGCTTTCGTATGCGGCCTCGCACTTGCGTCTGCCGCCGCCGCGCGACCCGTTCACGGCGCTTGCGCGCACGGAGAACTTCTGGACCGAATGGGCCTCGCGCAGCACCGTGGAAGGCCGCTGGGCCGAACCCATCCGCCGCTCGCTCATCACGCTCAAGGCGCTGGCCTACGAGCCCACCGGCGGCATCGTCGCGGCGCCCACCACGTCGCTGCCCGAACAGCTGGGCGGCACGCGCAACTGGGACTACCGCTACTGCTGGCTGCGCGACGCGACCATCACGCTCCTCGCGATGATGCGCGGCGGCTACTACGACGAGGCGCGAGCCTGGCGCGCCTGGCTGGGCCGTGTGATGGCAGGCTCGCCCTCGCAGTTGCAGATCATGTACGGGCTCGCCGGCGAGCGCCGGCTGCCCGAATTCGAACTCGACTGGCTGCCCGGCTACGAAGGCGCGAAACCGGTGCGCGTGGGCAACAATGCGGTCGGCCAGCTGCAGCTCGACGTGTACGGCGAAGTGATGAACGCGCTGCACCTCGCGCGCGTGGGCGGCTTGCAGGCCGACGACACCGCATGGTCGATCCAGTGCGCGATGCTCGAACACCTGGAAACGATCTGGACCAAGCCCGACGAGGGCATCTGGGAAACGCGCGGCGGCCGCCAGCATTTCACGTTCTCGAAGGTGATGGCGTGGGTCGCCTTCGACCGCGCGATCAAGTCGGCGGAGAAATTCGAGCTGCCCGGGCCGCTCGATCACTGGCGCGAACTGCGCTCGACGATCCACGCGACCATTTGCGAGCGCAGCTTCAACAAGGATCTGAATTCCTTCACGCAGATCTACGGCGGCACCGATCTCGACGCGAGCCTGCTGCTGATGCCGCTGGTCGGCTTCCTGCCCGCGGCAGATCCGCGTATCGCCGGTACCGTCGCGGCGATCGAGCGCGATCTCATGTGTGAAGGTTTTGTGATGCGCTACCGCACCACCGAATTCAACGATGGACTGCCGCCGGGCGAAGGCACCTTCCTTGCGTGCAGCTTCTGGATGGTCGACAACCTGGCCCTGCAAGGCCGCATGGACGACGCACGCCGCATGTACGAGCGCCTGCTTTCGCTCGCCAACGACGTGGGATTGCTCGCCGAGGAATATGACCCCATTGCGGGGCGCCTGGTCGGCAATTTCCCGCAGGCGTTCTCGCATGTGGCGCTCGTGCATACGGGCCTGAACCTCATGCGGCACGAACAGGAAATGGCGAAGGAAACGGGACATCCCGCGGTCGACGGCGCGTCGGCCGAGCCGGCTGTTGTATCCGCATCGTGAATGTTCGAAAGCGCCTGGACGTTTTCGCGGGCTGGGGTACACTAGGGATGCTGCGTTGCACAACAGCCGGACGGCACAATGCCGTCCGCGCCGCCTGGCAACGGGGCGAAACGCGTGTGCCGCCTTGCAGCGCGCTTGCAGTCACGAGCTGCGAACGCATGCGGGTGTGCCCGCGCTAAAGCCCTCCGGGCGGCGGCCGATAAACAACCTGACTGACCGACCAACCTTGCCGGCCCGCATCTGCTCCGCGCCTCATCCGCGCGCGACCTGGGTGCGAACCGCTCCTTGAAGAAGCCGGAGCGCCCATGCTCTATCAAATCCGTGAATTCCAGCGCGCGTTGCTCAGCCCGCTGACCGCCTGGGCCCAGGCCGCCTCGAAATCGTTCTCGAATCCGACGAGCCCGTTTTCACTCGTGCCAGGCGCCACGCGCTTCGCCGCAGGCTACGAACTGCTCTATCGCCTTGGCAAGGACTACGAGAAGCCCGAGTTCAACCTTCGCCAGATCGTGAAGGACGGCTTCAATATTCCGATCGTCGAGCAGACCATCATCGAGAAGCCGTTTTGCCGCCTGCTGCGCTTCAAGCGCTACGCCGACGACACCGGCGCCGTGGCCGCGCTCAAGGACGAGCCTGCCGTGCTCGTGTGCGCGCCGCTCTCGGGCCACCACGCCACGCTCCTGCGCGATACCGTGCGCACGCTGCTGCAGGACCACAAGGTGTACATCACCGACTGGGTCGACGCGCGCATGGTGCCGCTCGAAGCCGGTCCGTTCCATCTCGACGACTACGTTGCGTATATCCAGGAATTCATCCGCCATATCGGCGCGAAGAATCTGCACGTGCTGTCGGTTTGCCAGCCTACGGTGCCCGTGCTCGCGGCCATCTCGCTGATGGCGAGCCGCGGCGAGGACACTCCGCTCACGATGACGATGATGGGCGGCCCGATCGACGCGCGCCGCAGCCCCACCGCCGTCAACTCGCTCGCCACCGAACATTCGCTCGACTGGTTTGCGAACAACGTGATCCACCCCGTGCCGGCGAACTATCCGGGCGAAGGGCGCGAGGTATATCCTGGCTTCCTGCAGCACGCGGGTTTCGTCGCGATGAATCCGGGCCGTCACACTACCGCGCACTGGGACTTCTACAAGAGCCTGCTGCGCGGCGACGAAGAGGACGCCGAAGCACATCGCCAGTTCTACGACGAATACAATGCGGTGCTCGACATGGCCGCCGAGTATTACCTCGAAACCATCCGCACCGTGTTTCAGGATTTCAGCCTCGCTGAAGGCACGTGGGACGTGGCCGGCGAGCGTGTGCGTCCGCAGGACATTCGCGACACGGCGCTCTTCACGATCGAAGGCGAACTCGACGACATTTCGGGCGCGGGTCAGACGCGCGCCGCGCACGATCTGTGCACGGGCATTGCCGAGGCGAACAAGCATCATCTGACTGCCGAGAAATGCGGCCACTACGGCATCTTCTCGGGCCGCCGCTGGCGCACGATCATCTACCCGCAACTGCGCGACTTCATCCGCCAGCACCAGCAGGCCGCCGGCCACGCGAGCAAGGAAACGCCTGCCCGCGGCCGCTCCGCTCAGGACGCTGTCGCCTGACGAAGGCTTGCGCTTCACTCGAGCGCATGCAGTCCATGCCAGCAGCAAAATCCGCGCGCCGTCCCAGGACGGCGCGCGGCGTTTGTGGAGCGTGAAACGATCTTGCGCGTTCTCCGCGTGCGACTCGTGCGCTACTTGCGCATGAGATACGCGAGCAACATCTCCGTGTTGAGCTGAATGATTTCCGCACGTTCGGCAGTCGTGCTGAAGTCGCGACCGAGCGTGGCGTTGAGCGTGTAGCGGTTCGATATGATGTAGTAGCCCATGCCCGAAAGCGTCACATAGAGGCGCAACGGATCGATGCTGGGGCGAAACAGTCCCGCGGATTCACCGCGCGTGAGAATCGAACCGAGCGTCGCCACGATCGGCGAGATCATCTCGCGAATTCGTGTGGACTTCTGCATATATCGCGCCTCGTGCAGGTTCTCGTTGTTCACGAGCCGCAGCAGTTCGGGATTGTCGCGATAGTAGTCCCACACGAAATGCGCGAGCCGCGTGATCGCCTCGACGGGCGCGAGCCCCGAGAGATCGAGCGCGCGCTCGGCTTCATTGAGCGCGCCGAATGCGTGCTCGAGGACCGCCGTGAATAGTTGCTCCTTGCTGCCGAAGTAGTAATAGAGCATGCGCTCATTGGTTTCCGCGCGTCGCGCGATCTGGTCGACGCGTGCGCCGAACAGGCCGCCATTGGCGAATTCTTCCGCCGCGGCGAGCAGAATGCGGCGGCGGGTGCCTTCAGGATCTCTTTTGATTTTTGGCTGATTCATGGTGGCAGGATCTCGTTAAGCCGCGTTGTCCGGTTTACGTTGTCGGGCAAGACTGCGCCGGGCCTCTCCTCGCCCTGGTATCGACAACGTTGTGCGGGGCGCGCCAGGTTAATGGACAGACACCCTCCGACCTACGGTCTTGCGTTCCTTCTTGTTTGTTTGATGTCGTTGCGAGCCGACATCGTTCTTCCCCCTGTCTGCCTCGTGCGAAGCACGTTGCCTGCCGTGCCCGACATGTACCGCTTACGTCTATTGATTTCCCCTGGACTGCACGGTGCTTCGCATTAAGCGCTTTGATTATGGCACATGGCCCGCCGATGGCAATGCGGGAAATCGGCGATAATGCAGGCTTTGGCGCTGTGCGTGTGCGCCCCTTGAGGCCCGGTGCGAAGCCCTGTGCGCCCGAGGTCACGCCACCGCCCGCCCCGCCCCGATGTAGCGAACGTGAACGATCCCAAAACACTCGCAGATCGCATCGAAGATCTGCTGCCCCAGACCCAATGCACGAAGTGCGGCTATGACGGCTGCCGGCCCTATGCCGAAGCCGTCGCCGCCGGCGCCGCCAACTACAATCAGTGCCCGCCCGGTGGCCTGGAAGGCGTCGAGCGCCTCGCGACACTGCTCGGCAAACCCGTCATCCCGATCAATCCGGACAACGGCGTGGAGCGTGCGCGTCCGGTGGCATTCATCGACGAACAACTGTGCATCGGCTGCACGCTGTGCATGCAAGCATGTCCCGTCGACGCGATCGTGGGCGCGCCCAAGCAGATGCACACCATCGTCAAGGATCAGTGCACGGGCTGCGACCTGTGCGTCGCGCCCTGCCCGGTCGACTGCATCGCAATGATTCCCGTTACGGGCGAAGCGACCGGCTGGGACGCGTGGACGCAGCAGCAGGCCGACGAAGCCCGCGTGCGGCATGACCGGCGCGCCGCGCGCCAGGTCGCCGAACGCAATGCGGCCGAGGCGCGCGCCGCGGCTCGCCGCACCGCCACGAGTGCGCCGCAGGCCCAGGCGCCCCAAGTGCAGCAAGACGCCGCCACGCAGCCCGCCAGCGCCCCCGCCGACGACGCCGAAGCGAAGAAGAAAGCGATCATCCAGGCCGCGCTCGAACGCGCGCGCCGCAAGAAGGCGGAATTGGCCGAACAGGGTGTGGGACCGCGCAACGTCGAGCACGTAAGCGCCGACGTGCAGGCGCAGATCGATGCCGCCGAGGCGCGCCGCAAGCGTATTGGTATCGAGCCGAGCACATCGGACTCACCGCCCGACGACGACAAATCCGCGCGATAGCGCTCCGCAACGCAAAGGCCCCACGCACAACGAGCATGAACGCCACCAAGCGCCGCGCCATCTACGAAACGCTGCAAAGCCTCAATCCGCATCCCACTACCGAGCTGGAATTCAGCACGCCGTTCGAACTCCTGATCGCCGTGATGCTCTCCGCGCAGGCCACCGACGTTTCGGTGAACAAGGCCATGCGCCGGATGTTTCCGGTCGCCAACACGCCGGACGCGGTGCTCGCGCTGGGCGAGGAAGGGGTGGCCGATTACATCAAGACGATCGGCCTTTATCGCACCAAGGCCAAGAACGTCATTGCGACGTGCCGCATTCTCATCGAGCAATACGGCAGCGAGGTGCCGCCGACGCGCGAGGCGCTCGAAGCGTTGCCCGGCGTTGGACGCAAGACCGCGAACGTCGTGCTCAACACGGCCTTCGGCCAGCCGACCATTGCCGTCGACACGCATATCTTTCGGGTTGCGAACCGAACGGGACTCGCGCCCGGCAAGGACGTGCGTACCGTCGAAACCGCGCTCGAAAAATTCACGCCACCCGAGTTCCGCCAGGACGCGCATCACTGGCTCATCCTCCACGGGCGCTATGTGTGCAAGGCGCGCCGGCCCGAATGCTGGCATTGCGTGATCGAGCCGCTGTGCGAGTTCAAGCCGAAGACGGCGCCGCCGGAGCTCTGAGCGAGCGCGAGCGTCCGGGCGTAAAATGTTGGATTCAGGCAGCGCAGCACGACGCTGCGCGATTTAGCGCCTCACCAATACGACCGACTCAAGATGTTCAATCCTAGCCGCGACGAAGTCCGCCACTTTTTCACCGAGACCTGGCGCAAGCAGCGCGCGGGCGAAATCCTCACGCCGCTCGAGGCGATCGCCGCCGACTGGATCGTCGAGCACCCCGAATATCACGCCGAACTCACCGACGCCGTTGCGGCCGCCGCCCAGGACTATTCGCCCGAGCGCGGCCAGAGCAATCCGTTCCTGCATCTGTCGATGCATCTTGCGATCAGCGAGCAGCTTTCGATCGACCAGCCGCCCGGCATCCGCGCCGCGCACGACCGGCTCGCGGCACGCCTCGGATCCACGCACGACGCGCAGCACGCGATCATGGAGTGCCTCGGCGAAACGATCTGGGAAGCGCAACGCACCAACACGCCGCCCGACACCGACGCCTATCTCATGCGCATCGAGCGCCGCGCATCTCGCGATTGACTCGCGACTGAAGCACATCTGAAAGAAATAAGGCCGCAAAAAAACACCCCGCGAACGCCTCGCCGAAAACGAGGCCCACGCGGGGTGTTTCACATGATGCGGCACGCATGGCGCGCGCCGCGCTCACGTCTACTTCTTGTTGACGAGGTCGCCGCTGAGCGACTCGATATACGCGGCGAGATCCTTCATATCGCTCTGCGAAAGGCTCTGCACCTGCGCCTGCATGATCGGATTGTTGCGGCCGAGGTGCGGATTGCTGGTGCCCATCTGGTACTGGCGGAGCGCCCAGTAGATGTAGTCGGCGTGCTGGCCGGCGAGCTTCGGATATTCGGGGCTCACGGGCTTGTTCAGGCCCGGACCGTGACAGGCTGCGCAGTTGTGACTGTCGGCGAGGACCTTGCCATTGGAGGCATTGGCCGCGTGCGCGGGATTGAGCGCGAGCGCGGCGGCCAGTGCGAGCCCGGCGCCCGCGAGCTTGATGGTTGCACCGGCAAACGAAGGCATAGCCGTGTAGGGCTTGTTCATGGGTTCTCCACCTGCCGGTTATTTATTCGGATTGTCTTTCGACGTGGCCGTTTGCGCCGCATAGTAGGCCGCGATGTCGGCGATGTCCTGTTCGCTGAGCGAGGACGCGATCGCGTGCATCGTCTCGAAATGCCGGTCGCCCTTCTTGTAGGCGAGCAACGCGTTCATGATGTACTGCGCGTTCTGGCCGCCCAGAATGGGCACGTGGTAGACCTCGGGGTAAGCGGTGCGGTAGTCGGGAATACCATGACAGCCGATACACATCGCCACCTTGTCCTGACCCGCCTTCGCGTTGCCCACGATGTCCGCGTGAGCCGTGACCGCGAAGCACGCCAGCATGGTGATTGCGCCCGTGATGACGTGCTTGCCGACAATTTTTTTCATAGCATCCAACCTGGCTTGAGGGGATTCGAACGCCCGAACCGCAGGCCACGGCCTGCGCCGCATTACTGCTGTTTTACTTTTGGGGTCGCCGTGCAGGCCGAAAAAAATCGGTCCGAGTATACCGCGACGCCGCGCCGGCCGTCCACCGGCCGCGCCACGCCTGGCGGGCCTCGGAGCGCCTGTGGTGGGCCCGCGATAGGCCCGCAGCGGCCACGCAGCGCGCTGGCGCGCTGGCTCGCCCGCAGACAACCCGGAGGAACCCTGGCACGCGCAACGGACTCGCCGCGCGCCGTCGCGAGACGGCTGGCAGCCCTCGCGACCGTGCCCCAAAGAGCGGACCCAACGATACGCGGTGGCGCGCCGACGCAACACCCCATCTGACTTATACTGGGATTTTTTTCCCAGCGAGCGGATTCACCATGCGCGCCACGCGTTTCGAAGGCTCATCGCAGTACGTCGCCACCGACGACCTCAAGCTCGCGGTCAATGCCGCGATCACGCTCAAGCGGCCCCTGCTCATCAAGGGCGAGCCCGGCACGGGCAAGACCATGCTGGCCGAAGAAGTGGCCGCGGCGCTGGGTATGCCGCTCATGCAGTGGCACATCAAGTCCACCACGAAGGCGCAGCAAGGGCTCTACGAGTACGACGCGGTCTCGCGCCTGCGCGACTCGCAGCTCGGTGACGAACGCGTGAAGGACATCGGCAACTACATCGTCAAAGGCGTGCTGTGGCAGGCGTTCGAGTCGGAGGAGCAAAGCGTGCTGCTCATCGACGAGATCGACAAGGCCGACATCGAGTTCCCGAACGACCTGTTGCGCGAACTCGACCGCATGGAGTTCTACGTCTACGAGACGCGCCAGCTCATCAAGGCGAACAAGCGTCCGCTCGTCATCATCACCTCGAACAACGAGAAGGAGCTGCCCGACGCTTTCCTGCGCCGCTGCTTCTTCCACTACATCAGCTTTCCCGATCCGGCGACGATGCAGCGCATCGTCGAGGTGCACTATCCGGGCATCCGCAAGGAACTGCTCAACGCGGCCATGGAGAGCTTCTTCGAACTGCGCAACGTCGCGGGCCTGAAGAAGAAGCCTTCTACGTCGGAACTGCTCGACTGGCTCAAGCTCCTGCTCGCCGAAGAGATTCCGCCCTCGGCGCTGCGCGCGGCCGACGGCTCGAAGTCCATGCCGCCGCTCGCCGGCGCACTGCTCAAGAACGAGCAGGACATGACGCTGTTCGAGCGCCTCATCTACATGAACCGCCACAACCGTTGACAGGAACCCCGCGCGCGAACGCCGGAGACACCGCATGCTGATCGACTTCTTCTACACGCTGCGCGACGCGAAGCTGCCGGTTTCCGTGAAGGAGTACCTCACGCTCGTCGAAGCGCTCAAGGCGCGCGTGATCGCGCCCTCGCTCGACGACTTCTACTACCTCGCGCGCATGACGCTCGTGAAGGACGAGCAGTACTTCGACCGCTTCGATCAGGCGTTCGGCGCGTATTTTCGCGGCATCGAGAAGAAGTCGGAACTCGCCTTCGAGATTCCCGAAGACTGGCTCAAGAAGCGGCTGGAGCGCGACTTCACGCCCGAACAGCGCGCGCAGATCGAAGCGATGGGCGGCCTCGACAAGCTCATGGAGCGCCTCAAAGAGCTCTTCGAAGAACAGAAGGAGCGCCACGAGGGCGGCAGCAAGTGGATCGGCACGGGCGGCACGTCGCCCTTCGGCCACGGCGGCTATAACCCCGAAGGCATTCGCATTGGCGGCGAAGGCGGCCAGCGCAGCGCCGTCAAAGTGTGGGACGCGCGCGCGTACCGCGACTACGACGACCAGGTCGAAATCGGCACGCGCAACATCAAGGTCGCGTTGCGCCGCCTGCGCCGCTTCGCGCGCGAAGGCGCGGCGGAAGAACTCGACCTCGGCGACACGATCCGCAGCACCGCCGCGAACGCGGGCTGGCTCGACCTCAAGATGGTGCCGGAGCGCCACAACAACGTGAAAGTGCTGATGCTGCTCGACGTGGGCGGCTCGATGGACGATCACATCAAGCGCACGGAAGAACTGTTTTCGGCGGCAAAAGCCGAATTCAAGCATCTGGAGTTCTACTACTTCCACAACTGTGTCTACGACTACCTGTGGAAGAACAACCGCCGCCGCCACGCCGAGCGCACGCCCACGTGGGATCTGCTGCACAAGTTCACGCCCGACTACAAGCTCATTTTCGTGGGCGACGCCACGATGAGCCCGTACGAGGTGCTGCAGCCGGGCGGCTCGGTCGAGTACAACAACCCCGAAGCGGGCGCCGTGTGGCTGCGCCGCCTTGCCGACCAGTTCCCGCACTTCGCCTGGCTCAACCCCGAGCCCGAGCGACTATGGGAGTACCGCCAGTCGGTGTCGGTCATCCGCGAGATTCTCGGCCACCGCATGTACCCGCTCACCGTCGCCGGGCTCGAAACGGCCATGCGCGTGCTGAGCAAATAGGCGCCAGCACTCCCGCCCTTTTCCGCTTCCTCGAGGCGGCGCGTGCCTGAGGGTGTCTTCAGGCCGCGCCGCCCGCTGCCGTCATATCTAAGCAAAATCTGGAGACCACCCGCATGACCACCCCCTCTTCCCCCGACCTGCCAGCGACATTCAGGCCGGGGCCGCTGCGGCCCTTCGCCGACACCTCGGTCGCCACGATCGTGGCCGGCTTCGTCGCGATGATGACCGGCTACACCAGCTCGCTCGTGCTGATGTTTCAGGCCGGCCAGGCCGCGCATCTTTCCGACGCGCAGATCTCCTCGTGGATCTGGGCGCTTTCCATCGGCATGGCCTTGACCACCATCGGCCTGTCGCTGTGGTTCCGCGCGCCCATCGTGGTCGCGTGGTCCACGCCGGGCGCGGCGCTCCTCATCAGCTCGCTGCCGCACGTGCCTTATGCCGAGGCGATCGGCGCCTATCTCGTCTGCGCCGTGCTGCTCACGGCCGTGGGCCTCACCGGCTGGTTCGACACGCTCATGAAGCGCGTTCCCGCGGGCATCGCGGCGGCGCTGCTCGCGGGCATCCTGTTCGAGATCGGCATCGAGATCTTCCACGCCGCGCAGGTGCAGACGCCGCTCGTGCTCACGATGTTCTTCGGCTATCTGATCGTGAAGCGCTTCGTGCCGCGCTATGCGATCGTCGCGACGCTCGTGATCGGCATCGCCGCGGCCGCCATGCTCGGGCTGCTCGACTTCAGCCACTTCCGCGTGGCGGTGGCCAGACCCGTGTTCACGATGCCGGCGTTCTCGCTCACGGCGGTGGTGAGCATCGGCATTCCGCTCTTCGTCGTGGCGATGGCCTCGCAGAACGTGCCCGGCATCGCCGTCCTGCGCGCCGACGGCTACGACCACACGGCCGCGCCCTCCTCGCCGCTCATCGCCACCACCGGCTTGGCCTCGCTCGTGCTCGCGCCGTTCGGCTCGCACGGCGTGAACCTCGCGGCCATTACGGCGGCGATCTGCACCGGCCCGCACGCCCACGAAGACCGCACGAAGCGCTATATGGCGGCCGTGTGGTGCGGCATCTTCTACCTGATCGCCGGCACCTTCGGCGCGACCATCGCGGCGCTGTTCGCGGCGTTCCCGCAGGCGCTCGTGGTGTCGATCGCGGCGCTCGCGCTGTTCGGCTCGATCATGAGCGGCCTCACCAACGCCATGCAGAACCCGAAGGAGCGCGAAGCCGCGCTCATCACCTTCATGGTGACGGCCTCCGGGCTCACGCTGCTCTCCGTCGGCGCGGCGTTCTGGGGGCTCGTGGCGGGTGTCATCACGCAGTTCGTGCTGAACGCGCGGCGCGCCTGACGCGGGCGAGCCGCCGCCGCGTGCGCCTGCCAACGCCGCTGGCACGTCGTGTGCGGCGCGTCTCGCATGCGTCCTGCCCGCGCGAAACGCAACGCCACGCGTTTCCGCCATAAAATGACGATGTGAGCTGCGCCCAGACGCGCGGCAAGATACGCCCCACCCGGCTTCCCGCCCAATCGGCGCGGGCCGGGCCGGAACGGCGCAGCGTCTTTCTCGTTCCGCCCGGCGCGCCCCAGGTTCACGCCTGAAGCGCACCGGCCGTTCAACTCTCACCGATGCAGGCGCGCACGCGCCCACAGGGCCTGACATGACTACCGCACTCGACCAGCTCAAGCAGTACACCACCGTCGTCGCCGATACGGGCGACTTCCAGCAATTCGTGCAGTACAAGCCGCGGGACGCGACGACCAACCCGTCGCTGATCCTCAAGGCGGTCCAGAAAGCCGAGTACCGTCCGCTGCTCGAAAAAACCGTGCGCGATCACGCGAGCGAATCGCTCGAGTCGATCATCGACCATCTGCTGATCGCGTTCGGCACGGAAATCCTCAAGATCATTCCGGGCCGCGTCTCGACCGAAGTCGATGCCCGCCTCTCGTTCGACACGAAAAAGTCGATCGACAAGGCGCACCACATCATCGACCTGTACAAACAGGCCGGCATCGGGCGCGAGCGCGTGCTGATCAAGCTCGCCTCGACCTGGGAAGGCATTCGCGCCGCCGAAGTGCTGCAAAAGGACGGCATCCACTGCAACATGACGCTGCTGTTCTCGCTCGCGCAGGCCGCCGCGTGCGCCGAAGCGGGCGCGCAGCTGATCTCGCCGTTCGTGGGCCGCATCTACGACTGGTACAAGAAGGCCAAGGGCGCCGACTGGGACGACGCGAAGGACGGCGGCGCGAACGACCCGGGCGTGCAGTCGGTGCGCAAGATCTACGCGTACTACAAGAAGTTCGGCCACAACACCGAGGTGATGGGCGCGAGCTTCCGCAACACGAGCCAGATCGTCGAGCTGGCCGGCTGCGACCTGCTCACCATCAGCCCGGACCTGCTGCAGAAGCTCCACGACAGCAACGAGAAGGTCGAGCGCAAGCTCTCGCCGGAAGCGTTCAAGGACACGAAGATCGAGCGCGTGGCCGTGGACGAGCCGTCGTTCCGCTTCCAGCTCAACGACGACGCCATGGCGACCGAGAAGCTCGCTGAAGGCATCCGCGCGTTCGCCGCAGACGCGATCAAGCTCGAAAAGATGATCGAGGAGCTGCGCGCGAAGTAATACGCCTGCGCTCCATGCAGAGCGCATCGAAGTACCGATGACCAGGGGCCGCACATGCCGCATGTGCGGCCCCTTTGTTCGACAGGCCGCCCGGCAACCGCCGTTCCCGTCCGCACTCTCGCAAACCCTGATGACACACCACTCGGTCACGCCCTTCGCGCGCGCCTAGAATCAGGGCAGCGGCGCAACCCGCCGCACGATCCGGCCCCGTGCACACCCTCGCACGGAATCGCACGATAAAGGCCGGCCAACGTCCCGTCCGCAAGGAAACCGACGATGCAAATCCAGCCCTATCTCTTTTACCCCGGCAATTGCGACGAAGCGATCGCGTTTTATGGCGAAGCGCTCGGCGCGAAGGAAGTGATGAAGATGCGCTTCAAGGAAGCGCCGCCGGACCCCGCGCGCCCCATGCCGCCCGAATTCGCCGAAAAGATCATGCACGCGACGCTCCAGATCGGCGACGCGCAGATCATGGTGTCCGACGGCGGCTGCATGACGCAGAACGACAAGTTCCTCGGCTTCGGCGTCTCGCTGACCGGGTCCGACATCGCCACGGCCGAGCGCTACTTCAACGCGCTGGCCAAAGGCGGCACGGTCACGATGCCGTTCCAGAAGACCTTCTGGTCGCCCGGCTTCGGCATGCTGACCGACAAGTTCGGCGTGCCGTGGATGGTCTCGGCGCCGCACGAGCAACCCGCCTGATCCACCGGCGTAACGACTGGAGAAGCGCGCCCGGCGTCACACCATGCGGTGCGTCGCGGCGCGCTCGATGTTCCAGCGCGGCTCGGTCTCGAGGAGCAGCGCGCGCAAGCGCTCCACCTGCTCCTCCACACGCAGGCTGAGCCAGTACGGTCCCTGCATCTGTGGCTCGGGGCAGCCCTGCGGCTGCGCCTGCATACTTCCATGGACGGGCTCGCCCGCCATGACGCCCCCGCCACTCCCCTCCACCACCTGTGCCGCAACCGTGCGCAGCGCCTGCTGCGCCGCCTCGGGGTGACGCCCGCCGCCGAAACGCAGCGCCCGTGCCGTGGCGAGCAGCGCACGGCGCACGGTCTCGCTGCGCTCGGCGAACGCTACGCGCACGAGTGCCTGCTCGTAGCTGCCCGTGCCCGTGCAGAGCATCTCCAGCGCGCTCAGGAGCGAGCGATGCAGGCGCTGCACCTGCTCGAGCCGCGCGAGCGGCACGCCGATCTCCTTGGCGACCGAGGGCATCAGCGCGCGCAGTTGCACGAGCCGTGCGTTCAGGCGCATGAAGGTCTGCACCTGCTCGTCGGAATCGACGTGCACGCCGCCCGCCACCTGCGCGTACACGCGCGCGCATTCGCGCAGATTGTCGGCAAGGCTGTAGCGCCACGAATACGTCGCGTGCAGCGGCAAGGCAAACGAAAACACGAGCGCGATGACGATGCCGAGAATCACGTTGAGCGTGCGCCAGAGGCCCGTATCGATGAGGTTGTCGCCGTGCCCCGCGACGATGCACATGGTGATGGCGGCCAGCAGCGCGACGTAGCCCGGCTTGCCGATGGCGTAGTAGCCGCACACGGCGGCGACGAGCGACATCAGCACGTAGGTGAGCCACAAGGAACCGGTAATGGCCTGCACGACGATGAGCACGAGCCCGATCACGGCGCCGAGCAGCGTGCCGAGCGCGCGTTCGGCGGCCTTCTTGCGGATGTTGCCCTGGTGCTGCAGCCCGCCGATCACGACGAGCAGCGTGACCGAGGCCCAGATGCCGTGCGGAATATGGATGCCCGACGTCGCGAGAATCGAGGCGAGCATGGCGAGGCCCACGCGTACGCTGTGTATCACCTTGGCGTTGCGGTAGCGGTAGTACGGGGAGGTCAACGCGCGCCACATGCGCGCGAGGCGCGAGCGGCGGCGCGGCGGGCGCAGGCGTTGCGCGCCGCTGCGCCCGCGTCGGGAACGGGATTCGGTTTGGGATGAGGCCATGGCACGGGCTGAACGTGAGCCGGATCAGCGATCATCGTGCACCAGAAAAACAAATGCCCGCAACTGTGCGTTGCGGGCATCGGGTAAAAAACAAGCCCTGCGCAAGCCCGGCGGCATGCGCAGGGCCTGAGCGGATCAGCCCTCGACGACGTCGAGATAATCTTCCGGACGCGTGCGATCCGCGCCCTTTTGCATGCCGACCAGATGCACGAGCGCAGAGACGACGACCGAAACCACGAGGTTCACGATCAGCGACCACACCGCGGCGTAGCCCGGAATCGCGATGCCGAACAGGTGGATCGTGAAGATCGAGCCTGCGAGCTTGAGCGAAATGGCCATCCACGTGCCGGTAGCGATGCCCGCCGCCCAGCCCACCAGCAGGCCGCGGTAGTCGAGCATGCGCGTGTAGAGACCGAGCACGATCGCGGGCAGCGTCTGGATGATCCAGATACCGCCGAGCAGCTGCAGCTGGATCGCGTACGTGAGCGGCAGGCCCAGGATGAACGCCACCGCGCCGACCTTCACGATCAGCGAGACCAGCTTGGCGATGTTGGTCTCCTGCTCGTGATTCATGTTGCGGTTGATGAACTCCTTGTGGATGTTGCGCGTGTAGAGGTTAGCCGCCGCAATCGACATGATCGCCGCCGGCACCAGCGCGCCGATACCGATGGCAGCGAACGCCACGCCCACGAACCACGACGGGAAGAAGTGCAGGAACAGCGCCGGCACCGCGAAGTTCGGACCGAAGGCCTTGAAGTACGGCGCGAACTCCGGCATGTCCTTCACACCCGAGGCGAGCGCCATGTAGCCGAGCAGCGCGAGCAGGCCGAGCACCAGCGAGTACGCCGGCAGCATCGCCATGTTGCGGCGGATGGTGTTGCCCGACGACGACGACAGAATCGCGGTGACCGAGTGCGGGTACAGGAACAGCGCGAGCGCCGACCCCACTGCGAGTGTCGCGTAGGCGCTATAGCCGTTCAAACTCGCGGCATCCGGTGACTTGAGCAGCAGCTTGGCCGGCGGCACCGCGCCGAAGATGTGGCCGAAGCCGCCCATCTGCGCGGGAATCACGATGATCGCGACGATGATCGTGATGTAGATGAGGATGTCCTTCACCACCGCGATCATGGCCGGCGCGCGCAGGCCCGACGTGTACGTGTACGCGGCGAGAATCGCGAACGCGATGATGAGCGGCAGGTCGCCGACGAAGCCCGTCGTGTCGAAGCCGAGTGCGCCGATCACCACTTCGATACCCACCAGCTGCAGCGCGATATACGGCATGGTCGCGACGATGCCCGTCACGGCGATGGCGAGCGCCAGCAGGCGGCTGCCATAGCGCGCGCTCACGAAGTCGGCCGAGGTGACGTATTGATGGCGCTTCGCGACGGCCCAGAGCTTCGGGAACACGACGAACGCGAAGGGATAGATCAGGATCGTGTACGGCAGCGCGAAGAAACCCATTGCGCCCGCACCGAACACGAGCGCCGGCACGGCGACGAAGGTGTACGCGGTGTAGAGGTCGCCGCCGAGCAGGAACCAGGTGACGATCGTGCCGAAGCGTCGGCCGCCGAGGCCCCACTCTTCGAGATGCGCGAGGTCGCCCTTGCGCCAGTTTGCGGCGAAGAAGCCGAGCACCGTGACGCCGAGGAAGAACAGAATAAAGACAGCGGTTGCTGTGACGTTCATTGCGCGCCCCCTGCATCGCCCTTGTTGCGGGTCTTCGTCTTGAAGTAGACGAGCGCGGTAATGACAGCGCTGATCAGCACCCAGAGAAGCTGATACCAGTAGAAAAACGGGAAATCCCACAGAGTGGGCTCGATCTTGTTGTAAGACGGCACCCAGACCATCGCGATCCAGGGCAGCAGCAAAAGCCATAGCCAATGCTTGCTTGATTTTCCGGCGTCGGCGTCGTGAGCCATGACGTCTCCTCGTTGCTTATGTAGTTATGCGGCCTTGCTTTGTTTGCGGTCCGCCGCCCGGCGTGAGGCGGCCGTTGGCCTCACGGACGGATAGTCCGCAAGGTCCCCGAAAGCGCTGAAAAGAGTATCGAGGCCACGCCGCACGGTCAAGCAGGGCGGACCCCAATTTGCACGGCGTTGTCAAGAGCCAACGGCTTGCGCCATGTCCCGATAATTGCCCGGAAATGCGCTATGCAGGCGAAAAAAAACCGGCCCTGAGGCCGGTTTTCTGCGCCGCAACGGCGTTGCCGCCGTTCGCGCGGATCAGATCGAGAACGTGGCGCCGTGCTGGCCGCTCGATTCGCGCAGCGCCTTCACCCACTGGTGCGCCGGCAGGCCGAGCTTGCTTTCGAGCAGGCGTGCGCGCTTTTCGAGCGCGTCAAAGCTGACTTCGAGCGCCGGGCCCGAAAACGCGAGCGCGACGCGATTGCCTTCGTGCACTTCGGGCAGCGCGATCACGCGGCCTTCGAAGGCTTCGTTCAGGCGCTTCATGTTGCGCACGAAGCTCGGGTGGTCGCCGAACAGGTTGATCGTCACGACGCCGGCTTCGGTCAGGCACGCGCGCACGGCGCGGTAGAACGCCACGCTGTCGAGCACCGGGCCGCGCGCGGTCGCGTCGTACACGTCGATCTGCAGCGCGCCGATGGTGCCGTGATTGGCGCGGTCCTGCACGAAGTCCCACGCGTCGAGCTCGCGCACGGTGAGGCGCGCGTCGTCATACGGCAGCTCGAACATCGTGCGCGCGGCCACCACGACCGCCGGATTCAGCTCGATCGCCTCGACCTTCGCGGGGCGCAGATAGCGGTGCGCGAACTTGGTGAGCGCGGCGGCGCCCAGGCCCAGTTGCACGATGCGCTCGGGCGTGGCGAGGAACAGCAGCCAGGCCATCATCTGCTGCGCGTATTCCAGTTCGATGTGCAGCGGCTTCGCAAGACGCATCGCGCCCTGGACCCACTCCGTGCCGAAGTGCAGATAGCGCACACCGTTCTCTTCCGAGAACGTGACCGGCGCGAAACGCGGCTTGCGCGGCGCTTCGATGACCGGGGCGTTGTCGAGGTCGTCGGCGGCTGCGGCAGCGCGGCGTGGGCGCTTCGTGACCTTCGCGGTCTTGCTCGCGGTCCCGGTCGCAGTTTCGTTCGACGTCGCGTTGCCGGATTGCTTGAATGCGCGGGCCTCGGCGGAGGCGCGCTTGATGAGAGTCGTCATGTGGAAAATCGCTTGCTGTGGGGGCGCAAATGCAGGTGCATTTGCTCAGGCGACCGAGAGCATAGCATTCGCGGCGCTTCGGGCCAGATTTGGCAGGCACTTCGAGCGCCTGGCCCGCACGCGGCGCGAGTCAATGGCTGTCGTCTGAACGCCCCGCACTGTTGCGTGCGCCATCGATTCCGGGCTGCCCCGGCTGCAACGCCAGCGGATTGACGCGCACGGGATGGAAATGCATGTCGATACGCGCGATGTGCAGCGCCTGCGGTACGGCAGGCAGCGGCGCGGCGGCGTCGATCGCGCGCTCGACGGCCTCGTCGTAGTCATCGTTGCCGCTCGAACGCAGCAGCTTCACCGAGACGATGGAGCCATCCGATGCCGCACGGATCGATACGATGGCTTCCGTATCCATCGGTATTTTCTTCGGATTGTGGAACATGTTGCCACCCAGCTTGCAACTCACGTAGCGCTTCCATTGCCAGGCGCTCAAGGTGGTTTCCGTGGGCGGTGCGAAACCCGGCGTCGCGACGGCCGCGAGGCAGCGGTTCATGACCATCTGCGGCGAAGGGCGCACGTGCGGCCCCACTTGCGATACGTCGTCCGAAGCGCAGGCGCCCAGCATGAGCGCCACGGGTAAAGCGATCAGGGGCAGGCGTTTCTTGTTCATTTTGGTCTCGTGTCCCGGTGGCGCGGGCGCGCACCTCGGCGTGCGCGCGACCATGCTAGCGCGGCCAGGTTGCAGCGCGCTTACGTCTGTGTGCGCCAGCGCTCATACGCGCATCGGAGTCGCCTGTGAACGCGCTCAATGCGCGCCATTGCACGAACTACCCACGCAGGACTGCTGGCGTGTAGCGGCATCGTCATGCACCACGCATATAAGCGGCAAACGCGCGAATTTCGCAGACTCAAGATTCGCAATTCAGCGCCGATATTCCTCCAGGAGAGCATATCTGATCCGACACGCAAGACCGCGAGTCCCCGAGTCAGCAGCGTTCCGCAATCACAAGGTAAAACAACCATGTTCAACACCGTGCGAACAATCGGCGTGATCACGCCGTTCCTGTTTCTGACCGCTTGTGCTGTGGTCGCTCCGCCGTATTCCCCCGACGTCGACAATATTCAGTCGCTCAAGAACGCGACGACCGCACACGCGAAAGTCGGCGCATTCGATTCCCACGCGGACACAAAAAATCCGTATCCGGTTCCCTTGCGCGCAAACAGCTTGAAGTCTCCGGTCGGCAATTCATTCGGCGCCTATCTCGCCGATGCAATGACCAGGGAATTGCAAATGGCCGGCAAGCTTTCTCCGCAAAGCGACGTCGAGATCAAGGCAACGCTACTGGAAAACGACATCGACGTCGGCGTTGCAACCGGTGCTGCGCGACTGTCGGCACGCTTCATCGTGATGCGATCGGGCACCGTGCGTTATGACCAGGTGAAATCCGCGCACACGCAATGGGATTCGGCGTTCGCGGCAATGATCGCCGTACCGAAGGCGCGCGAAGAATATCCGCTCGCTGTGCAGAAGTTGCTCGGCGAACTCTACGCCGACCCGGCCTTCGTCGAAGCAATCCAATAACTCAATCAACCATACAACGGGGAACGAACATCATGACGTTGATTCGAATCATCGCGGCGGCTAGCACGATCGCCGCACTGTCAGGCTGCGCACACGAAATTTCGCTGACCGGCGACGCAAGCACGATTCCGACGCTCTCGACACAACCGCTCGACAAGACCGTGGGTCTCGTCATTACGGACGACAACCTGTCGAAGGAAGTCATTACGCCCGGCGGCGGTGGCGACAAGGTGAGCTATCACCCGTACCACGACCTCGAACTGCCGATGTATGTCGGACTCGGTCACGTATTCAAGAACGTGACCAAACTCAAGAGCGCACCGGATGCGGCAACGATCCAGGCCAAGCATCTCGACTACGTGATCACGCCGACGATCAAGACGACGTCGTCGTCCCCCAGCCTCCTCACGTGGCCGCCCACGGATTTCTCGGTCATGCTTGCCTGCACCGTGACGGACCCGAGCGGCCAGACCGTGACCACCACGGACGTGACGGGAACCGGCCACGCGGAATTTAGTCAGTTCAAGCGTAACTTCAGCCTGGCTGGCCAGCTTGCAACGGCCGATGCGGTGACCAAGTTGCAGTCGGCGCTCGCGACGGCGCCCGAATTGCAGAAGTAACGCCTGCATGGCGCGGCTGGAGCAACCATCCGGCCGCGCTCTTTTGCCGTGTATCGACAGGCGCAGCGCTCACGCCGAAAGCCACTTGCGCAGTTTCTCCCACTCGCGCAACTTTCCGGCGTAAGGCACAGCAGCATACGCCGGGCTGCTTGACGGTAGCGTGACGAGATCGAGTGCAACGTGGCTTGCCGCCAGCGCCTGCGTACCGATCTTCGCAGCCGTCCCGCCGTTGAACGCGATGCACGCCAGATTGGGTAGCGTGGCGATCAGCGTCACGAGGTCGTTCGCCCCGTGATCGCGAATACGGCTATCGAGACTGCCTTCGCGTCTCGCTTGCGCAATGACGTCCCACAGGCCCACGCGATGCTCGAGCAGCACTTGCAGCCGCGCTTCGTAGTTCTTGCCCGGCAGCGCTTCGCCAATCACATCGCCGATCAAATGCCAGAACTTGTTCTGCTTGTGCGCGTAGTACTGCTGCTGCGCAAGTGACGCCTCGCCCGGCAGACTACCGAGGATGAGCACGCGCGTATGCGCATCGACGACGGGATCGAAGCAGCGCTTGAAGGTCATGGCAACAGATGCGGCACGTTCAGCGCGGCGCGTGATGCGCGCGCGAGGCGGTGTGATCGAGCGGGCCGCGTTCGCGTCCGAGATGCACGCCGGTTTCCTCGGCGAGCGGACCGCTTGCAAGGCGCGACCACAGCGCGGGCAGCATGCATTCGGTCACGAGCAACGGCGCGCCCGCGCGCTCGAATACCGAGCGGCGCGCGACGAACGCATGCGGCGCGTGCTTCGGCTCGACCATGATCTCGCGCGCCGCGAGTGTGTGGAGCGGATGCCGCGCGCTCACGCGCCGGCTCACGAGCGCGGAGCGCGCCACACCGCTATCGCTATAGAGGAGTTCCGCGAGCGGCCGCGTGCGCAAGCGGCGCATGGCCTGCCACACGCCTTGACTCGCGGCGAGCGGCGTCACGCTGTGCGCGGCGACGAACGGCACGCCGTCGACTTCGAGCACGATCTCGCGCACCCACGCGCGCTCGCGCGGTGAGAGGCCAAGCGCGGCGCATTCGTCGGACCAGGGCATATCGACGGCTTCGCGCGTGACGCGCACAACGACGCGGCCAAGCGTGCGCAAATGCGCCGTGAGCGAACCGCCGCGCGTGAGCCAGTCCTTCTGGTCGGCGCTCAAGGCGGGCAAGGGCGTGACGCGCCAGTGCGCGTTAGCGGCATCGAATCGAAGAGGCATGGCGCGCATTATAGGCTGCGCGGATTTCAGTTCACTGCGAGCGCGGCGGACCAAAGAAAAACCCCTTGCAGCGGGTAGCCGCAAGGGGTTTCGCTCATGCAAAGCCGCGCGCTTTAGCCGGCGCGGGCAATCAGCAACGCGTTCGTACGCTTCACGAAGCTGGCCGGATCTTCCAGCGCACCGCCTTCCGCCAGCAACGCCTGATCGAACAGGAGATTGCACCAGTCGCCAAAGTCCGCGCTATCGGTGCGCAGCGCCTTCACGAGCGGGTGCTCCGGGTTCACTTCGAGGATCGGCTGCATCTGCGGTGCCTGTTGTCCCGCTGCCTTCAGCATGCGCTGCAGGTAGCCGCTCATGTCGCCTTCGTCGGCCACGAGGCACGAGGGCGAATCGGTCAGGCGGAACGTGAGGCGCACGTCCTTGGCCTTGTCCTTGAGCGCTTCCTTCATGTGCTCGACGAGCGGCTTGAGTGCTTCGCTCACCTTTTCCTGCTGCTGCTTTTCCTCGTCGTTGAGCGCGCCGAGGTCGAGGTCGCCGCGCGCCACGCTCGCGAGCGGCTTGCCGTCGAACTCGTTCAGGAACGACAGCATCCACTCGTCCACGCGGTCCGTGAGGAGCAGCACTTCCACGCCCTTCTTGCGGAACACTTCGAGGTGCGGGCTGTTCTTCGCGGCCTGCCACGTGTCGGCGGTGACGTAGTAGATCTTCGTCTGCTCGGGCTTCATGCGCGCAACGTAGTCGGCGAGCGCGACGGTCTGCTCGTTCGTGTCGTTGTGCGTGGATGCGAAGCGCGCGAGCTTCGCCACGCGCTCGCGATTGGCGTGATCCTCGCCAATGCCTTCCTTGAGCACCTGGCCGAACTCGGTCCAGAGCGTCGTGTACTTCGCCTTGTCCTCTTCGCTTGCTTCGGCGTCCATAACAGCATTCGCCATCTCTTCGAGCATCGAGAGCACGCGCTTGGTCACGCCGTCGCGAATCGCCTTCACGTCGCGGCTTTCCTGGAGGATTTCGCGCGAGACGTTGAGCGGCAGATCGCTCGAATCGACCACGCCCTTTACGAAGCGCAGATAGTTCGGCAGCAGTTGCTCGGCGTCGTCCATGATGAACACGCGCTTCACGTAGAGCTTCAGACCGCTCTTGTGATCGCGGTTCCACAGGTCGAACGGCGCATGCGACGGCACGTAAAGAAGCTGCGTATATTCGCTGCGGCCTTCCACCCGGTTATGCGTCCACGCGAGCGGATTCTGATGGTCGTGCGCGAGGTGCTGATAGAACTGCTGATACTGCTCGTCGCTGATCTCGCTCTTCGAACGCGTCCACAGCGCGCTTGCCTGGTTGATGGTCTCGTACTCGTCCTTCGTGACCATCTCGCTCTTTTCGGCGTCCCATTCTTCCTTCTTCATCTCGATGGGCAGGCCGACGTGATCCGAATACTTCTGGATGATCGACTTGATCTTCCATGCGGAAAGCAGCTCTTCCTCGCCTTCGCGCAGATGCAGCGTGATCGTCGTGCCGCGCTGCGCGCGCTCGATCGTCTCGACGGCGAACTCGCCCTCGCCCGCGCTCGTCCAGCGCACGCCCTCGGCGGCCGCCAGGCCCGCCCGGCGGCTTTCCACGGTGATCTTGTCCGCGACGATGAAGCCCGAATAAAAGCCCACGCCGAACTGGCCGATCAGCGCCGCGTCCTTCTGCTGGTCGCCCGAGAGCTTGCCGAAGAATTCCTTCGTGCCCGAGCGCGCGATCGTGCCGAGGTTCGACACGGCTTCGTCATGGCTCATGCCGATGCCGTTGTCGTCGATCGTGATGGTGCGCGCTTCCTTATCGAAGCCCACGCGGATGCGCAGGTTCGGATCGTTCTCGTAGAGCGCGCTGTTCGCGATCGCCTCGAAGCGCAGCTTGTCCGCCGCGTCCGATGCGTTCGAGATCAGTTCGCGCAGGAAGATTTCCTTGTTGCTGTACAGCGAATGGATCATCAGGTGCAGAAGCTGTTTCACTTCTGCCTGGAAGCTCATGGTTTCTTGTGCCATGGTCGAGAGTCCTCTTTCGTTACAGTTCAAGTCTGACAAATTTGTGGCCGCGAGTTCGCAGTCGAATCGCGGCGCGCCGCCCGCCCAGTTGGGGACAGACGGCGCCGGTTTCAAGAGCCGACGCGCACGAATTCACGCTTGCGCGCCGCCGCCGCGCCGGGCCACGCCTTCGAGATAGTCGGCGAGGAACGCGGGCAGCACCGGGTCGCCGCAGTTGGCGATGTTGAAGCGCATCCACGTCGTGGGCGACTGGTGCGGCGAGAACAGGCTCCCCGGCGTGAGCAGGAAGCCCGCTTCGTGGCCCGCCGCGGTGAGCGCGTCCGCGTCGACGCCGGTGTCCGCCCACAGGAACATGCCGGCGCCCGGCGCCGCGAAGAGGCGCAAGCCGGCGCGCTCCAGCATGCGCGCCGCCTTGTCGCGCACGCCATCCAGCCGCCCGCGCAGGCGCTCCACGTGACGCCGGTAGTGGCCCTCCGTGAGCACGCGGTAAAGCACGCGCTCGTTGAGCTCCGGGCTCGTCATGCCGACGAGCATTTTCTGGTCCGCCACCGCCTGGGTCACGTCGAGCGCACTCGCGATATAGCCCACGCGCAGGTTCGGCGCGAGCGTCTTCGAAAAGCTGCCGAGGTAGATCACGCGGCGAAGCTGGTCGAGGCTCGCGAGGCGCGTGGCCGGATAGCCCGCCGGGCACAGGTCGCCGTAGACATCGTCTTCCACGACGATGAAGTCGTACTGTTCGGCAAGCCGCAGAATCCGGAACGCCTGCGCGGCGCTCAGCGAGGTGCCCGTGGGGTTTTGCAGCACCGAATTGATGACGAGCATCCTGGGCCGCCAGGTCTCGACCAGCGCTTCGAGCGCGTCGAGGTCCGGCCCTTCGGGCGTGTACGGCATGCCGACGAGCCGCGCGCCCTGCGAGGCGAAGCGGCCGAACATCTGGAACCAGGCGGGGTCGCCCACGATCACCGTGTCGCCGGGCTGCACGTAGATGCGCGCAAGCAGGTCGATCGCCTGGGTGATGCCCGAAACGAGCACGATCTGGTCGGGCGTCGCGCCGATCTCGAGTTCCGCCATGCGCGTCTGGAGCTGCTGACGCAGCGGCAGGAAGCCTTGCGGCGAGCCGAAGCCGAGCAGTTGCGTGCCGCTCTGGCGGCCAAGCGAGCGCATCGCGCCGGTCAGCAGTTCGCCGTCCAGCCAGCGCGCGGGCAGATAACCCAGACCCGGCCCTTTTTCTGGCCGCGTGGACGTGTGAAGCATGTTGCGCAGCAGCCAGACCACGTCGATGGTGGGCGGCGCGGGAGCGGCAACCGCGTCGGCGCGCGCCGGGGCGCCCGCGGCCACCGGCTGGCGTTCGCCGCCCGCGACGAGCGCCAATCGCTCGCGCACGTAAAACCCGGAACCGCGCCGCGAGTCGAGATAGCCCTGCGCGACCAGACGCTCGTACGCCTCGACCACGGTGAAGCGCGACACGCCCTTGTCGAGCGCGAGCTTGCGGATGGACGGCATGCGCATGCCGGGGCGGAACACACGCTCCTCGATGCGGCGGCGGCCCCACTGCACGAGCTGGTCGACGAGCGTGAGCGTGGCCGCGTCATGCGGGGCGGGAATCTGGTCTAGCGGTACGGAGGACATGAGGACTCCCTGGACTCGAACTGTACAGAGCACTATCGGGCCGATTGTACCGTTACTGTCTGTCACCATACCGGTACATTTGATTGCATGCGTACCGGTAAGGATTCGGTAGCGGCGTCAGCACAGTCTTCAGGCGCGCGCTCCTGCCCGCTTCCTTCCGGCCCCTGGAAACTTCTGGCTCCGATCGCCCGCCCATGAACGCCTCGCCGCTTCGCCTCGATCACCTCATCGTTGCCGCGCGCACGCTGGAAGACGGCGTGCAGTACGTGAGCGACGCGCTCGGCGTCGCGCCCACGGGCGGCGGCGCTCATCCGCTCATGCGCACGCACAACCGTCTGCTCGGGCTGTGGGGCGGCGTGTATCTGGAAGTCATCGCCGTCGATCCGGCCGCGAAAAGTGGAACAAGCAGTGCAGCGAACGCCCGCGCGCGCCTCTTCGCGCTGGACGACCCTGCCGTCCAGGCGCGCCTCGAACAGGGGCCGTACCTGTCGCATTGGGTGGCACGCGTCGATCCGCCGAAGAGCCTCGCGTGCTGGCGCGAGCAGTATCCCCAGCGCATTCCCGCGCTCGTGCCGATGACGCGCGGCGACTTCTCGTGGCAGCTCACGGTGCCGGAAAACGGCGCCTTCCCGGCCTGGCAAGGCGCGGGCGACGGCATTCTGCCCTCGCTGATCCAGTGGGACACGGCGCATCATCCGTCGCAGGTGCTGGCCGATACCGGCATCGCGCTCACGTCGCTCACCGGCTTTCACCGCGAGGCGCAAGCGGCGCGCGAGCAGCTTCAGTGGCTCGGCGCGGCGCATCTGATCGCCGTGGAGGAAGCCCTCTCGCCCGCGCTCGTCGCGCAGTTCGAAACCCCGTCCGGTCCGCGCACGCTCGGCGCGCCGGCACGCTGATCCGTCGAGCGCAAAGTCCCGCATGAAAGCACGCGAAACCCAAGGCATGCTGCTCGGCCTCGTCGGCGTCATGATCTTCAGCCTGACGCTGCCGATGACGCGCATCGTCGTCGCCGAATTCCACCCGCTTTTGAACGGCCTCGGCCGCGCGCTCGCCGCCGCCGTGCCGGCCGCGCTGCTGCTCGCCATCCGTCGCGAGAAATGGCCCAGCTGGCCGCAGGTCAAGAGCCTCGCCGTGGTGTCGCTTGGCGTGATCGTCGCGTTTCCGGTGTTTTCCGCCTTTGCGATGAAGACCGTGCCGGCCTCGCACGGCGCCATCGTCAACGGCCTGCAGCCGCTCGCCGTGGCGATCTACGCCGCGTGGCTCTCGCATGAGCGCCCCTCGAAGGCGTTCTGGGCCAGCGCGCTGCTCGGCAGCGCGCTCGTGATCGCGTTCGCGCTCCAGGCGGGCGGCGGCTCGCTGCATGCGGGCGACGCGTGGATGCTCATCGCGGTGGGCATCGGCGCGCTCGGCTACGCCGAAGGCGCGCGCCTCGCCCGCCAGCTGGGCGGCTGGCAGGTGATCTGCTGGGCGCTCGTGCTCTCGGCGCCGTTCCTCGCGCTGCCGGTCGGCTGGCTCGCGTGGGCGCATCATGTGGCGCATCCCGGGCCCGTCGCGCTCAAGACCTGGCTCGCCTTCGGCTACGTCACGCTGTTTTCGCAGTTCATCGGCTTTTTCGCGTGGTACGCGGGGCTCGCCATGGGCGGCACAGCGCGCGTGGGGCAGGTTCAGCTGCTGCAGATTTTCTTCACGATGGCGTTCTCGGCGCTCTTCTTCGGCGAGCAGGTCGCGCCCTCGGCGTGGCTCTACGCGGCCGCGGTGATCGCCACGGTCGTGCTGGGCCGCCGCGCGGCGATCCGCACGGCCCCAGCGCCCGCACGCGCATGAGCCGGTTTCGCGTCATAATTCAAGGTTTTCGGCGGCATCCGGCGGCGCGCGATCGCGCCCCATGCCGCCACTGAATCAGTCACCCGCCCCACCCCAACAAGGAGACCCCATGGACCAGAGCGATCTCAAGGCCGCGCCCGCGTGGCAACTGTCCGAGCGTGCAATCAAGCTGACCAGCTCGGCGATTCGCGAAATCCTGAAGGTCACCGAGCGTCCCGAAGTCATTTCGTTCGCGGGCGGCCTGCCCGCGCCGGCCAGCTTCCCGGCCGAGGAAATGCGCGCCGCCGCCGACCGCATCCTGCGCGACGATCCCGCGGGCGCCCTCCAGTACAGCGCGACCGAAGGCTATATGCCGCTGCGCGAATGGGTCGCCGCGCGCCACTCGGTGGGCGGCGTGAAAGTGCGTCCCTCGCAGGTGCTCATCACCACGGGTTCGCAGCAGGCGCTCGACCTGATCGGCAAGGTGCTGGTCTCGCCCGATAGTCCCGTGCTCGTGGAAACGCCTACCTACCTCGGCGCACTGCAATCGTTCTCGCTTTACGAGCCGAAGTACGTCCAGGTCCCGACCGACGAGAAGGGCCTCGTGCCCGAGGGCCTCACGCCCGAACTCACGGCCGGCGCGCGCCTGCTGTACGCGATCCCGAACTTCCAGAACCCCACGGGCCGCCGCCTGCCGCTCGAGCGCCGCCAGGCGCTCGCGGAGTTCGCGAAGCACTCGCCGTTCCCCGTGATCGAAGACGACCCTTATGGCGCGCTGCTCTACGCGGGCGAGCCGCTGCCGACGGTGCACTCGCTCGCGCCCGAGCATGTCGTGCATCTGGGCTCGTTCTCGAAGATCCTGGCGCCGGGCCTGCGCGTGGGCTACATCATTGCGCCCGAAGACCTGCACTTCAAGCTCGTGCAGGCCAAGCAGGCCACCGACCTGCACACGCCGAGCTTCACGCAGCGCATCGTCTACGAGGTGGTGAAGGACGGCTTCCTCGACACGCACATCCCGAAGGTGCGCGCACTCTATCGCGATCAGTGCGAGGCGATGCTCGACTCGCTCAAGCGCAACATGCCCGAAGGCGTAAGCTGGAACCGCCCCGAAGGCGGCATGTTCATCTGGGTGACGCTGCCCTCGAACATCGACAGCATGAAGCTGCTGGCCGAAGCCGTCGCGCAGAACGTGGCCTTCGTGCCCGGCGCGCCGTTCTTCGCCGACGAGCCGCAACACAACAAGCTGCGCCTGTCGTTCGTCACGGTGCCCCCCGCGAAGATCGAAGAAGGCGTCGCGAAGATCGCGGCCCTGATCCGCGCGCACGCCTGACGCATGCCTGGACACGCCTGGCGCAGCGCCAGGCTTTTTCCGACTCAACACCCGAACGAGGAATCCTGATCATGGCTGACATCAGCATCTACGACCGTCTCGAACAGCTCGGCATCACCCTGCCCCAGGCAGGCGCGCCCGCCGCGGCCTACGTGATGAGCGCCCAGAGCGGCAACACGGTGTACCTGTCGGGTCACATCGCCAAGAAGGACGGCAAGGTATGGGCCGGCAAGCTGGGCGAGTCGCTCACGACCGAGGAAGGCAAGGCCGCCGCGCGCTCGATCGCGATCGACCTGCTCGCCACGCTGCACACCCACACGGGCGACCTCAACAAGGTCAAGCGCGTGGTCAAGCTCATGAGCCTCGTGAACTCGACGCTCACCTTTACCGAACAGCACGTCGTCACGAACGGCGCTTCGGAGCTGATCGCCGACGTATTCGGCGAGAAGGGCAAGCACGCGCGCTCGGCCTTCGGCGTCGCGCAGATTCCGCTTGGCGCATGTGTCGAGATCGAGCTGATCGCCGAAGTCGAGTAAGCAACATCAGCGAGCTTTGCTAAGGTGCGCGGACCTGCATCGAGGTCCGCGCACTGGTTCGCATTTTTCTGTTGTGCGTTCGCGCAACCTGGCGCGCCTCTTGCGTCGCTCCCCCTTCCACGATCGTCCCGCCATGACCTACCCCAGCGTCCGCTTCAAACAGGTCGACGTCTTCACGTCGGTACCCTTCAAGGGCAACCCGCTCGCCGTGGTGTTCGACGCTGAAGGCTTGAGCGGCGATGAGATGCAGGCCATCGCGCGCTGGACCAACCTCTCGGAAACCAGCTTCCTGCTCGCCCCCACCGACGCACGCGCCGACTACCGCGTGCGCATCTTCACCACCAAGGGCGAGCTGCCCTTCGCGGGCCATCCGACGCTCGGCACGGCGCACGCGTTCCTTGAAAGCGGCCGCACGCCGAAGACGCCCGGCCGCCTCGTGCAGGAATGCGGCGCCGGTCTCATCGATCTGGCCGCCGCAGAGAACGGCGCATGGGCCTTCGCCGCGCCGCCCGCGCGCGTGACGCCGCTCGCCGCCGCGCAGTTCGACGCATTGCGCGCGGCGCTGCGCCCGGACGCCATCGACTTCACGGCCGCGCCCTGCGGCGTCGACAACGGCGCGCCCTGGCTCGTCGTGCGCGTCGCGTCGGCGCAAGCGGTGCTCGCGCTCGACGTCGACTACGAAGCGATCGAAGCGGTTGCCGCGAGCGTAGGCGCACACGGCGTGGCCGCCTACGGCCCGCATGAGGCCGATGGTCCCGCAACCTTCGAAGTCCGCTGCCTCATGACCGGCCTGGGCAAGGGCGAAGACCCCGTCACCGGCAGCGCGAACGCCGCCATCGCCATGCTGCTCGAACAGCAGAACCGGCGTCCGGGCGCGCGCTATACCGTGCGTCAAGGCACGGCGCTCGGGCGCGACGGGCGCGTGCGCGTCGAATATGACGATGCGGCAAAACAGATCTGGATTGGCGGCCATTCGGTGACGGTCGTCGACGGGACCTGCCGGCTCGGCTAAGCGCCTGCAGCAGCACCCCGCCTCATGCCAGGTGCATCGACCGCGATGCGCCGCCTCGCACCTATGCACCGCACATGGGCATCGCGTGCGTGTTGAGGCGACCCTCGCGTATACCCGGGGGACCACAGCTTCCTTAATCATTCCCCAACCAGTAATATCGAAACATCGGACGCATGACGCGTCCGGCGTGCATTGCTCGCGCGCAATGCGCGTATTCCCCAGCCATCCGTTATTCATGCCGCCGACTCAACCGAGCGCATCATTGCCGTTCTCGCCGCCGCATCCGCGGTGTGAACTCACGCGCCTACGGCGGCCGCGATGAGCACCAACCGGGGTCCGTTCTCGCACGATTCGAGTCTGCGCAACGCGCCCGGCCCGGCATACACGCGTCCGCGCGCGCTGCTCGCCATTCCGCTGCTCGGCGTGCTGGTGCTCGTGCTGCTGTGGGCGGTCATCTTCACGCGGCTCTCGGTCGAGAAGGAAGCGACCCTGCGCGAGGCTACGGCCTCGGCGGCGATCCTCTCGGCGGCGCTCGAACAGCACACCGTCAAGGCGATCCATCAGGTCGACCAGATCACGCGCTTCGTGAAGTACGAGTTCGAGAAGTCGCCGGGCCGCTTCGATCTCGCGAGCACGGTCGAAAAGGGCGTGGTGCAGAGCGACTCGCTCGTGCAGGTGTCGATCATCGACGAGCACGGCACGCTCGTCGCCAACACGGCCGACCCGAATCCCAAGCCCATCGACCTCTCGGACCGCGAACACTTCAAGGTGCACGAGCACGAGAACGACGACCAGCTCTATATCAGCAAGCCGGTGCTCGGCCGCGTGTCCGGCCACTGGACTCTGCAGATGACGCGCCGCCTCAATCACCCGGACGGTTCGTTCGCGGGCGTGGTGGTGGTCTCTGAAGACCCGAGCTACTTCACGAGCGACTTCTACAACAACGCCGCGATCGGCCGCGACGGCGTGATCGCCGTCATCTCGGACAGCGGCGCCGTGCTCGCGCGCCGTACGGGCAGCGCCGAGCGCGCGAACGGCACGTTCTCCGCGAGCGGCGTGTATCCCATTTCCGAGCATGTATCGGGCACCTACGTCGACCCGATCGACCACGTCACGCGCATCGTTTCGTACCGCCATATCGATGGCTATCCGCTCGCCGTGCTGGTCGGTCTCTCGCAGGCCGAGGAATTCGCCGACTACAACCACACGCGCGACGTCTACCTGATGATGGCGACGTTCATCTCGCTCGCCATGCTCTCGTTCTTCGCCGTGGCCACAGGGCTGATCGGCAAGCTGCTCGGGCGCGAGCGCGAGATGTCGCAGCTCGTGCAGTACGACCTGCTCACAGGCCTGCCCAACCGCTACGCCACGCTGCAGCGTCTGCGCCATGAAGTCTCGCAACCGGGCAACCTCGGGCGCCTCGCCATCCTCTTCATCGACCTCGACAACTTCAAGACGGTCAACGACACGCTCGGCCACAACGCCGGCGACATCGTGCTGCAGATGAGCGCCGCGCGCCTCGCCGACGCCGTGGGCGGCGCGGGCACGCTCGCGCGCATCGGCGGCGACGAGTTCGTGGTGATCGTCAAGGGCGACGACATCGAAAAACGCGCCATCGCGCTCGCCGAAGCCACCAACGCCGCGTTCACGCATCCGTTCGACGTGCGCGGCAGCGCCTTCGTGCTGCACGCGAGCACTGGCATCGCGCTCTTCGCGGTCGCGCACGAAAGCGAAATCGATCTGCTCAAGAAGGCCGACCTCGCGATGTACGCCGCCAAGGAGGCCGGGCGCAACTGCTTTCGCTTCTACTCGCCGCAGCTCGCCCACCGCGCCGACCACCTGATGAAGTGGGAGCAGCAGCTGCGTGTCGCGCTCGCCGAGGACCAGCTCTTCCTCGCCTACCAGCCGAAGATCGATCTGCGCCGGCGCTGCATCACGGGCTTCGAGGCGCTCGTGCGCTGGAACCATCCGCAATACGGGCTCATTCCTGCGGGCGAATTCATTCCCGTGGCCGAATCCACGGGCCTCATCGTGCCGGTAGGCGACTTCGTGATCCGCACCGCGTGCGCGCAGCTCGCGCAGTGGCAGCAGCAGGGCTACGAGTCGCTCACGCTCGCCATCAACATCTCGGCGGTGCAGTTCTGGCGCGGCGACCTGTACGAGACCGTGGCGCGCGCCATCGAAGAAACCGGCATTGCCGCGCACCGGCTCGAACTCGAGATCACCGAAACCGCGATGATGGAGTACCCGGAGCTGGTATCGGAGAAGATTTTCGCGTTGAAGCGCCTTGGCGTGCGCGTCGCGCTCGACGACTTCGGCACCGGCTATTCGTCGCTCTCCTACCTGAACCGCTTCGCCGTCGACACGCTCAAGGTGGACCGCTCGTTCGTGCAGGCCATTCCCGCGGACCGCAGCGTGTGCGTGATGGTCTCGGCGATCGTCAATCTCGCGCGCTCGCTCGGGCTCACGGTGGTCGTCGAGGGCACCGAAACCGAAGAGCAGATCGCGTGGCTCTCCGCGCTCGGCCCGATCGAGGCGCAGGGCTTCCTGTTCTCGCGCCCCGTGCCCGTGGAAGGCGTGGCCGCGCTGATCGAACGCTTCGGCGTGTGCAGCGCGACGCAACCGGCGGGCACGCAAGCCGCACGCGAAGATCGCCGCAACGAGCGCCTGAGCGACGCGCCGCAATCGCGCTGACGCGAGGCCAGCGCGCAGGTTGCGCATTGTCCATGCGTTTTCCAGTGAGTTGCGCGAACGGCGTGCCTTCGCGCACAGACCCGCACGGACCTCCGCACGCATGATGCAGCCATGCAAACCCGCACCGACGAAGCGATCGCGGCGCCAATCCGCAACCATCACGAACCGCTGCTGACGCTCTTTCGCGTCGTGCTGACCGTGTCCGCGGTCTCATGGGGCGGCCTCGCGCTCATGGCGCAACTCGAACAGCACTACGTGGAGCGCGAAGCGCGGCTCACGCAGACGGCGTTCTCGGATCTGGTCGCGCTCGCCTGGATGGTGCCGGGGCCGGTGGGCTGCAACGTCGCGGTGCAACTCGGCCACGCGCTGCGCGGGCGCGCGGGCGCCTGGGTCGCGGGCGTGGCGAGCGTGCTGCCCTTCTTCGCGCTGATGACGCTGTTCGCCATTTTCTACCGCACGCCGCTCGTGCATGCGGTCGCCTCGCGCACGCTGCTCGACCATTTCAGCGTGGTGCTCGCCATGCTGATCGGCGTGACCTGGTATCGGCAAACGCGTGCGCTCGTGCGCGGCCCGCTCGAATGGGGCGTGGCGCTCGCGGCCTGCGCGGCCCTCGCGCTCGCGGCGAGCGGCGCGGCCTACGTGGCAATTCTGCTCGCCGCATTTGCCGCGGGCTGGCTCGCGAGCCCTGTGCCTTCGCAGCGGCTCGAACTGCGCGTGACGCGGCGCGACCTGCAGTTGCTCGCCGCGCTTGCCGCGCTGATCGTCGTGTTCGCGCTGCCGCTGCCGCATCGGCTCGACTCGGCGCTGCTCTGGCCGCGTCTCGCAGGCGCGGGCATGACGCTGTTCGGTGGCGGCTTTTCGGCGCTGCCCGTGTTGAAAACGCTGTTCGTCACGCCCGCGGTCGGCATCACCAACGACGACTTCACGCTGGCGTTCACGCTCTCGCCGCTGTCGCCCGGGCCGCTCCTGAACGTGGTGCCCTTCTTCGGCTATCTCGTCGATGGCTGGGTCGGCGCGCTCGTCGCCACGCTCGCGCTGTTCGTGCCGTCGGGCTGCCTCGTCGTGCTCGCGCGGCGGCACCTGCACCGCATGAAGGCGAACCCGCGCTTCGAGCACGCCATGCGCGTGCTGCGCGCCGCGACCACCGCGTTTCTCGCGATCGCCGTCTGGCACATCGCGCGGCACGTGCCGCTGCATCCGCCGTATCTGCTCACGGCCGTTTTCTCGGCGATGTGCTTCGGCAAGCTCAAGCTCCCTGCTTACGCGGTCTACGCGACAGTAGGGCTCGCGTGCGGGGCGTGGCTGCTGCTGGCCTGAAGCGCGCGTTCACGCGCCGATCAGCGCGCTGCCGTAAAACCGCCGAAGAACGCGCGCGCGTTGTCTTCGAGGCTTGCGAGGTGATAGCCGCCTTCCTGCACGATCACCGAAGGCAGGCCGAGCGCGCCGAGCGCCGTGCCGAGCCGGCCGAAGCCCCCGGTGGTCACGGCGACCTTCGACTGCGGATCGTCCTTGTAGATGTCGAAGCCGAGCGCCAGCACGAGCGCGTCCGGCTCGAAGCGCCCGAGCACGCGCAGCGCCGCTTCCACGCGCTCGAAGAAGTCGGCTTCGGACGCGCCATGCGGCATCGGCAGATTGACGTTGTAGCCCTCGCCCGCACCGTTGCCGCGCTCGTCCTCGTAGCCCGCGACCACGGGATAGAAGTTGGTCGGATCGCCGTGGATCGAAATGTAGAGCACGTCGCTGCGGCCGTAGAAGATCTCCTGGACGCCCTGGCCGTGGTGCATGTCGGTGTCGAGAATCGCCACGCGCGCGTAGCGGCTGCGCAGCGACTGCGCCGCGATGGCCGCGTTGTTCAGATAGCAGAAGCCGCCCGCGGCGTCCGCACGCGCATGATGACCGGGCGGACGCGAAAGCGCGTACGACTCGCGCGCGCCCTCGTTCACGCACGCGGCGGCCGCCAGCGCGCTTTGCGCCGACCAGTAGGCCGCACGCCAGGTGTGCGCGCCAATGGGGCAACTGCCGTCCGCGAGATAGCGCGCCGCCTGCGCGAGCACGCCGCGCAGCGGATTCGGCTCGCGCACGTAGATGTTCGACATCACCTCTTCGCCCCAATCTTCGGGCACGCGCTTCCATTCGGTGTGCGCTTCCTCGAGAAAGCGCAAATAGTTCATGTCGTGCACGGCGGCGATGGGCGCGGTGCCGAAGTCGGCGGGCGCCTGCACGTCGAAGCCGAGCGAGCGCGCCGCGGCAACGAGATGCTCCGCGCGCTGCGGCACTTCCTGCGGCTCACGCAACTGGCCGCGCGAGAAATAAGCGCGCGGGTGATGCAGCAGCTGATCGGGGTGAAACCAGGTCTTCACGTTCAGTTCTCCTTCTATTTCCTTTACGCGTCGGCGTCGGCGGCAACGGCCAGGCGCACGCCCGCCCGCGCCGCGACCGCGTTGAGCAGCACGTTCGCGCCGGCGGTGACGTCTTCCGGCAAGGCGTCCTCGGCTTCGTTGTGCGACAGACCGTCCACGCAGGGAATGAACACCATCGCACTCGGGCAGTAGCGCGCGAGGTGGATCGCGTCGTGGCCCGCCCCGCTCACGATACGCTCGTGCGGATAACCGAAGCGCGCCGTTGCCCGCGCGACCAGTTCGACGCACTGCGCGTCGAACGGCGTGGCGGGGCTCGTCCAGCAATGTGCGATCTGCACGCCGAGGCCGCGCTGTGCGGCCACGTCCGCGCATAGCGCGCGCAAGTCGCGCTCCATCGCATCGAGTTGCGCATCGTCGGGATGGCGCAGATCGACGGTGAACGTCAGGTTCGCCGCGATCGTGTTGCGCGACGCGTTCGCGATCTGCGCCTGGCCGATCGTCACCAGACCGAGCGGTGCGTAGCGCGCCATCGTGCGTTCGATCTCGAGCGACATCTGCGCCGCGCCGAACCACCCATCCTTGCGATAGCGCATCGGCGTCGTGCCCGCGTGCGCGGCTACGCCCGTTACGTTCACGTCGAACCAGCGGATCGCCTGGCCGCCCGTCACGACGCCGATGGTCGTGCCGTTCGCCTCCAGAATCGGACCCTGCTCGATATGGGCTTCGAAGTAGGCGTCGACGGCCACGCCTTGCACGGCACGCGTGCCGCGCGCGCCGCACGCGTCGAGCGCGGCGCCGAGCGTCACGCCTTCGGCGTCCGTGCGCGCCAGGGCGTCCGCGAGCGTCATCGCGCCCGCGAACACCGCCGAGCCCAGCATCGCCGGCGTGAAGCGCGCGCCCTCCTCGTTGGTCCACGAGCAGATCTCGATAGGCTTCACGGTGCGTGCGCCCGCGTCGTTGAGCGCGCGCACGACTTCGAGCGCGGCGAGTACGCCGTAGACGCCGTCGAAGCGGCCGCCTTCGGGCTGCGTGTCGAGATGGCTGCCCATCAGCACCGGCGCGGCCTGCGCGTCATCGCCTGCGCGGCGTGCGAACAGGTTCCCCACTTCGTCGGTCCACACCGTCATGCCCGCCTCGCGGCACCAGCGTGCGAACAGGTCGCGGGCACGCTGGTCTTCCTCGGTGAGCGCGAGGCGGCGCACGCCGCCGCCCGCCGTCGCGCCAATGCGCGCCATCTCCATGAGGCTCGCCCACAGGCGCGGGCCGTCGATCTGCAAAAGGTCTTTCATCGGTCCATCCATTTCAGTCGAACTAGTCATTCCACGTGCACAACATCAGCGCGTGCTCAGCGCCTCGGCGGCGGCCGCCTCGTCATGCGCGTGCTGGTGGCGGCGCGCGTCGAGCGCGACGATGCACAGCAGCGAGACGCCCGCGAGGCACGTATAGAACACGGCGAGCGGCCACCACTGCCCCACATAGCGATGCGCGAGCCAGGTACCGACGAGCGGCGTGAGGCCGCCCGCGATCGCGCCGCACACCTGGTAAGAGAGCGAAATCGCGGAGTAGCGCACGCGCGTGGGGAACACGCCGGAAACGAAGCCTGCGATCACCGAATAGAAGCTCGCCATGCAGACCACGGCGATCGCGATGCCGATCACCATCGGCACGACCTTGCCGCTTTGCACGAGCACGAACATCGGATACGGCGAGAGCATCGCAGCGAGCGCCGCGCACTTGAGAAAGCGCGCGCCGCCCATGCGCTCCGCGAGCCAGGCGGCGAGCGGCTGCACGAGGAACTGGATGATCGCGACCGCGAACAGACAGTCGAGAATGAGCGAGCGCGTGATGCCGACGTACTGCGTGGTGTAGGCGATCATGAACGTGTTGGTGAAGTACACGCCCGCAATGCCGATGGTATTCGCGCCGATGCACAGCAGCACGAGACCCCACGACGAGCGGAACACTTCGGCGACGGGCAGCTTGAGCGTGCGGCGCTGGTCCTTGAGCTTCTCGAACTCGGGCGACTCGTTCACGCCGAGCCGGATCATGATGCCGACCACGAGCAGCACCGCCGAAACGAGAAACGGCAGACGCCAGCCCCACGAGAGAAAGTCCGCCTTGTCGAGCGACGTGACCGAGCGGAACGCGAGCAGCGAGAGAATCAGGCCCGCAGGCGAACCCAGCTGCGCGAACGAGGCGAAGAACGTGCGGCGGCCTTCGGGCGCGTGCTCGCCCGCCATCAGCACCGCGCCGCCCCACTCGCCACCCACGGCGATGCCCTGCACCACGCGCAGCAGCACGAGCAGCACCGGTGCGAGCATCCCCACGCTCGCATACGAAGGCAGCAGGCCGACGCAGACGGTCGCGACGCCCATCATCATCAGCGTGGTCATGAGCGCTTTCTTGCGGCCGATGCGGTCGCCGAGGTGGCCGAAGATCAGGCCGCCGAGCGGGCGCGCGAAGAACCCGACGGCGAAGGTCGCGAACGACGCCATCGTGCTCACGAAGCGGTCTTCAGAAGGGAAATACAGTTCGCCGAAAACGAGCGCGGCGGCCGTGGCGTAAATGTAGAAGTCGTACCACTCGATCATCGTGCCGATGAACGCCGCGGCGGCGGCGCGCACCGGTTGCCGGGTGCTGGACTGCGGGTTAGCCATGCGTCGGTCTCCTTCAGGCGCGTTTGGGATGAATTTGTGTTGCATGCACGCTTTATCGCCAGCCACAAATCATTAGTCAAATTTCGCGTTATTATTCAGCGCATAAATTCAACTAATACCCTTGGCGCACCACCACGCCGGGAGACCGCCCATGCGCGCCGACACCACCCGCTTTCTCAACGACCGTCTCGACTGGAACCTGCTGCGCACCTATCTCGCGATCATGCAGGAGCGCAGCCTGAGCCGCGCCGCCGCGCGCCTGTACGTCACGCAGCCGGCCGTGAGCCAGGCGCTCAAGCGGCTCGAAGACGCGCTCGGCCGCAAGCTGATCGAGCGCCGCGGCGCGCAGTTCGTGCCGACCGAGGCCGGCGAGGAGGTCTATCGCATTGCCAGCGACATCTACGGGACGATTTCCCAGCTAGAAACCGGGCTAGACGAACGCACCGCCGACATTACCGGCTCGATCCGCCTGCTCACGGTGAGCCGCATCGAGTCGCGCGTGTACGACGAATTTCTCGCGGAATTCCACACGGCCTACCCGCGCATCGATCTGCAGATCGAAGTGATGCGCTCGTCGGACATCATCTCGTCGCTGCTGCAGAAAACGGCGACCGCAGGCTTGAGCCTGTGCCGCACGCCCATCGACAAGCTGGACATGCGCTGCTTTCTGCGCCAGCGCTACGCGATGTTCTGCGGCCGGCATCACCGGCTCTTCGGGCTCTCGCAGTTGACGATGGACGACCTGCTCGCGGAGAACTTCGTCTCCTTCACGAGCGACCAGATTGGCGACAGCCTTTCGCCGCTCACGGTGTTTCGCGACCAGCGCGGCTTCACGGGGCGGATCGTGGCGTCGTCACCGAGTCTCGACGAGGTGCGGCGGCTGATCTTTGCGGGCTACGGCATTGGCTGCCTGCCCGAGCATACGGTGCGGGACGATCTGGCGCGGCAGCGCCTGTGGCGGCTGCCGCCGGAGGAAGGGCTCGTGGATGTCGATATCCACTTGCTGTGGCATCGCGACCGCAAGCGCAATGCGGCCGAAGAAGCGTTCTTCGACGCGATGGAGCGCTGCATGCAGCGCCATGCGCTCGCGGAGCGCCTGTAGTACCGCTGGCGCGGCCGCGAACGTTGCAGGAGAAACGATTAGAACCCGCGTGCGAGCACCGCAACGCCGATCGTCACGATACCCAGCACGAGATTGATGACGACGAGGCGGCGCACGGTGCCCACGGCGCGCGCGCCGTCGGGCCACTTCTGCGCCTGCACGGCGCGGCGGATGCGCGGAAACACGGCGAACCGGATGTGGCCGAAGATCAGCATCATCAGCACGCCCAGGCCCGCCATGGCATGCAGTTGCCAGGTGGCATGCTCGCCGCCGAACTGCATGAGCAGGAAGCCGCCGGTCAGCAGGATCACGATCACCGAGACCCCCACCCAGTTGAAGAAGCGGCCGAACACCGATTCGATGAGCGGCAGGCGCAACTGCGGCGAGAGGTCCTCGAGCGCCGGGCGCAGACAGAAGTGCGCGAAGATCATGCCGCCCACCCAGACGGCGACGCCCAGCAAATGCAGAAAGAGCGCGACTGCGATCGCGTGGCCCATGCTTGAATTCCCTCGTAACGTGTCATTATCGGCGGCATGTCGACGGGAGTGAGTGCAACGCACTCCCGTCCCGTGCCTTTGCGCGGCATTATTCCATGCCGCGCCGCGATTCGCGCCGGATTTGTGTCGCTTGGTGCTTTAGCACTTTGCGATCCGGAGTTAGCGCTTCAGCGCTTACTCCGGTCCCACGCAGAGCGCTCCGGCCCCATGCAAAGCCCCTTTTACCGCGGCAACACCGGACGCATCTCCGTCACGACCTTGAGCTTCGAGTCCGGCGCGCGGCCCTTGCGTGCGCGCTTGCCGATCTGGGGCGACAGCACCGCGCCCGCCATCAGGTCCTCACCCGCCTTGCCGCCGCGGCCCGTGCCCACGAGCACGACGCCCGCCGCGCTGATCGCGAGCGCCTGCACGAGCTTCTCGTTGTCGTCGAGCTGCATGAGCGTAACGCCACGCCCGCCGCCCGAGAGCGTCTTCATTTCGTCGAGGCCGAACACCAGCAAACGACCGCTCGACGAAAGACACGCCACCTGCAGCGCGTCGGGCAGCATCGGCATCGGCGCGAGCGGCACGCAGCCCTCGTCGATCGTCATGAACGCCTTGCCTGCCTTCACGCGGCTCACCATGTCGCCGATCTTCGCGATGAATCCAAAGCCGTTGCTCGACGCCAGCAGCAATTGCTGTTCCGCATTCGCTGCGAAGTAATGCAGCAGATGCGTACCCGCTTCGAGTTCGATGAGCGACGTGACCGGCACACCGTCACCGCGGCCGCCAGGCAGATTCGCAATCGACACGGAATACACGCGGCCATTGCTGCCCCACGCGATGAGCGTGTCGGGCGTGCGGCACTGGAACGCCGCATAGAGACCGTCGCCGGCCTTGAACGTGAAGCTTTGCGTATCGAGCCCGTGGCCCTTGAGCGCACGCACCCAGCCCTTCTGCGAGACGACGACCGTGACCGGCTCGTCCACCACGCGCGCTTCGAAGCTCGCACGCTTTTCCTGCTGGATCAGCGTGCGGCGATCGTCGCCGTATTGTTTCGCGTCGGCTTCGATTTCCTTCACGATGAGCCGCTTCATCGACGAGTCGTTCGCGAGCAGTTCTTCGAGCTTCGCCTTCTCTTCGCGCAGTTCCGCGAGTTCCTTCTCGATCTTGATCTTCTCGAGCCGCGCCAACTGACGCAGACGGATTTCAAGAATGTCCTCGGCCTGGCGCTCGGAAAGCCCGAACGCGCTCATCAGCGCGCTCTTGGGCTCGTCCGACTCGCGGATGATGCGGATGACCTCGTCGATATTGAGGAAGACGATCATCCGCCCTTCGAGGATATGGATGCGGTCGTCGACCTTGGTGAGACGATGCTGCGTGCGGCGCGTGACGGTGGCGAAACGGAAACCGATCCACTCGCCCAGAATCTCGCTGATGCCCTTCTGACGCGGACGGCCATCCGAGCCGATCATCACGAGATTCAAGGAGGCGTTCGATTCGAGGCTCGTGTTCGCGAGCAACGAATTGACGAACTCGGCCTGGTCGATGCGGCTCGTCTTCGGCTCGAACACGAGACGCACTGGCGCGTCCTTGCCCGACTCGTCGCGCACGGCGTCGAGCAAGCCGAGCATGGTCTGCTTGTTCTGCAACTGCTCGGGCGTGAGCGTCTTCTTGCCGAGCTTGAGCTTCGGGTTGGTGAGCTCTTCGATCTCTTCGAGCACCTTCTGGCCCGAGGTGTTCGGCGGCAGCTCGGTCACCACGAGTTGCCACTGGCCGCGCGCGAGGTCCTCGATCTTCCAGCGCGCGCGCACCTTGAGGCTACCGCGGCCCGACTCGTAGGCCGCCGCGATTTCCGCCTCGCTCGAAATGATCTGGCCGCCGCCCGGGAAGTCCGGTCCCGGCACTTTCTCCATGAGCTCCGCATGCGAGATCTTCGGATTGCGGATCATCGCCACGGACGCCGCCGCAACTTCGCGCAGGTTATGCGAAGGAATTTCGGTTGCGAGACCCACCGCGATCCCCGACGCGCCGTTGAGCAGCAGCATGGGCAGGCGCGCGGGCAGCGTCTTAGGCTCCTGGAACGAGCCGTCGTAGTTCGGCATGAAATCGACGGTGCCCATGTCGATTTCGTCGAGCAAGAGCTTCGCGATGGGCGTCAAGCGCGCTTCGGTGTAGCGCATGGCCGCCGCGCCGTCGCCGTCGCGCGAGCCGAAATTGCCCTGGCCGTCGATGAGCGGGTAGCGCATCGAGAAGTCCTGGGCGAGGCGCACGAGCGCGTCGTAGGCCGACTGGTCGCCGTGCGGGTGGTACTTGCCGAGCACGTCGCCCACCACGCGCGCCGATTTCACGGGCTTGGCGTTGTCGCCGAGACCCATTTCGTTCATCGCGAAGAGAATGCGCCGCTGCACCGGCTTCTGGCCGTCGCAGACGTCGGGCAGCGCGCGGCCCTTCACCACGCTCACCGCGTAGTCGAGATAGGCGCGTTCCGCGTAGTGGCCGAGCGTGAGCGTGTCGCCGTTCGGGGCGTCCGTCACTTCAGCAAAGAGATCGTCCATGTTTCAATCAGTCCGTAATCGTGTGTGCGCCTGCGCGTATCAGATATCCGCTTCGACTTCGTTGCCCTTCTCTTCGAGCCACGAACGGCGCGAAGCCGCTTCGCCCTTGCCCATGAGCATCGTCATGCGCGCGACCGTGGCCTCGTAGTCGAGATCGCCGAGCACGATGGGCGAGAGGCGGCGCGTGTCCGGATTCATCGTCGTGTCCCAAAGCTGCTCGGCGCTCATTTCGCCGAGGCCCTTGAAGCGACTGATGCTCCATTGCGTTTCGCGCACGCCGTCCTTGCGCAGCTTGTCGAGGATCGCTTCGAGCTCGCCTTCATCCAGCGCGTAGAGCTTCTGCGCGGGCTTCTTGCCGCGCGCGGGCGCGTCCACGCGGAACAGCGGCGGGCGCGCCACGCACACGTGACCGCGCTCGATGAGCTGCGGGAAATGCTTGAAGAAGAGCGTGAGCAGTAGCACCTGGATGTGCGAGCCATCGACGTCGGCGTCGGAAAGAATGCAGATCTTGCCGTAGCGCAGATTCGAAAGATCGACGGTCTCGTCGGGGCTGTGCGGATCGACGCCGATCGCCACCGAAATATCGTGCACTTCGTTGTTCGCGAAGAGCCGGTCGCGCTCGGTCTCCCAGGTGTTGAGCACCTTGCCGCGCAGCGGCAGGATGGCCTGGTACTCCTTGTCGCGCCCCATCTTCGCGGAGCCGCCAGCCGAGTCGCCCTCCACCAGGAAGAGTTCGTTGCGCGCGATGTCGGTCGATTCGCAGTCGGTGAGCTTGCCGGGCAGCACGGCCACGCCCGAGCTCTTGCGCTTCTCGACCTTCTGGCCCGCGCGCGTGCGCGCCTGCGCCTGCTTGATGACGAGATCGGCGAGCTTCTTGCCGTGCTCGACGTGCTGGTTGAGCCACAGCTCCAAAGCCGGACGCGAGAACGACGAAACGAGCTTCACGGCGTCGCGGCTGTTCAGGCGCTCCTTGATCTGCCCCTGGAACTGCGGGTCGAGCACCTTGGCCGAGAGCACGAAGGAGACGCGCGCGAAGACGTCTTCGGGCAGCAGCTTCACGCCTTTCGGCTGAAGATTGTGCAGCTCGACGAAGCTCTTCACGGCCTGGAACAGACCGTCGCGCAGGCCGCTTTCGTGGGTGCCGCCCGCAGGCGTCGGAATCAGGTTCACGTACGACTCGCGCGTGAGCGAGCCTTCCTCGCTCCACGCCACGACCCACGCGGCGCCCTCGCCTTCGGCGAAGGTGTCGTCGGTGGTGCGCGCGTCGGCGTAGCGCTCGCCTTCGAACAGCGGAATCAGCAGGTCGGCGCCGCCCATGCCTTCGAGCAGATAGCCGCGCAGGCCGTCTTCGTACTTCCAGCTCTGGCGCTCGCCGGTCTTCTCGATCACGAGCGTGACCTCGACGCCCGGCAGCAGCACGGCCTTCGAGCGCAACAGACGCTGCAGTTCGCCGAGCGGCAGGTTGGGCGAATCGAAATACTTGGGATCGGCCCACGCGGTCACGCGCGTGCCGGTTTTCTTATCGTCGCGCGCGACGTTGCGCGTGGTGAGCTGCCTCGTGACGTTGCCGTCCGAGAAGCCGATTTCGGCGACCTTGCCGTCGCGCCAGACGGTCACGTCGAGGCGCGTGGAAAGCGCGTTGGTGACCGAGACGCCCACGCCGTGCAGGCCGCCCGAGAAGGTATAGGCGCCGCCGGCGGCCTTGTCGAACTTGCCGCCCGCGTGCAGGCGCGTGAAGACGATTTCGACGACGGGCACCTTCTCGTCGGGGTGCAGGCCGAACGGAATGCCGCGGCCGTCGTCCTCGACGGAGACGGAATGGTCGGCGTGCAGCGTCACGGTGATGCGCTGGCCGTAGCCGCCGAGCGCTTCGTCCGAGGCGTTGTCGATGACTTCCTGGATGATGTGCAGCGGATTCTCGGTGCGCGTATACATGCCCGGCCGCTGCCGGACGGGCTCGAGGCCCTTGAGCACCTTGATCGACGCTTCGCTATAGCCAGTGTTTCCAGCGTTGGACTTCTTCGTTGACATGGTGATCCACAGGGGGTTGTCCGCGCGCTTGTCCACAGGTCCTGTGGACATCTGCGGGGAAAACGCGTTGAGCGTTCAAAAAAACCGATACGAAACAACGGGGTGAACCGGCTGCGCGCCGCGGTGGCAGGTGCGCTCGCGGCGGCGCGGTGGTTCGCGCAGTTGTTCGAATTCGCGAGGTATTGTACTGATTTGGGCCCGCACGGCAATTTGCTTGGGGGTTGGCCGTTCGGCCCAGGGGCGGACGGGGGCGGGAGTCGCGTAGAATGAGCCGCGGATGGCACGGGCAGTGCCGTCGCGATTTCATCGGGCCTGTTGCCCTGTTTGGGAGTGTGGAGCTGCCATGAGGCCATCCGAAGCGCTGCGCGCGCACCGCGCCGAGATCCGCGCGATCGTCGCGAGCCATCACGCGACGAATGCGCGCGTGTTCGGCTCGTCGGCGCGCGAGGAGGACGACGAAGACAGCGATCTCGATCTGCTCGTCGATCCGACGCCGCAGACTTCGCTGTTCGATCTTGCGCGCATTCAGTCGCAGCTAGAGGCGCTGCTCGGTGTGCCGGTCGACGTGCGCACGCCGAAGGATCTGCCCGAGCGCATACGGCTGCTCGCCATGGCGGAAGCCGTGCCCGTATGAAAAAGGACGATCTACGCACATCCGACTACATCGAGCACATCCTCACGGCCATCGAGCGCGTCCGCGAATACACCGCATCTGTCTCACTGGAATCGTTTCAAGCCACACCGATGATCATTGACGCCGTCGTGCGGAACCTTGAAATCGTCGGTGAGGCGGCGCGAAACATCATGCTGGACGATCCCGGCTTCATCGACTCGCATCCGGAAATTCCATGGCAGGAAATGTACGGTACGCGCAATCGCATCTCGCACGGTTACTTCGCCAACAATACCGAGGTGGTCTGGCGCACGATTCAGCATGACTTGCCCGACCTGGAACGGCAACTCTTGAGCCTGAAGGCGAGATAAAAAAGCGGCCTTCATCAGGCCGCTTTCTCTCGCATCACTTGCGCTTGCTCTCCAGCTCCTCCCACCGCTCCAGCGCAACGAGCAATTCCTCGTCGATCGCCGCATAGCGTTCAGTCAGGCGCGTGCCTTCCTGCGCGTCCTTCGCGAAGATCGACCCATCTTCGATCTTCGCGCCGATCGTCTTCTGCTCGGTCTCCAGCGCCTCGATACGCTTGGGCAGTTCCTCCAGCTCGCGCTGTTCCTTGAACGAAAGCTTCACGCTGCGCTGGGCATTGCGTCCGGCCGCGCTATCCTTGGGCGCGGCAGCCGCGGGCGCCGCTTCCTTCGGCGCGCGCGCCTCGGCAATCTCCTGCGCGCGGGCGCTCTGCGTCTGCCAGTCCGAGAAGCCGCCCACGTACTCGTGCCAGCGCCCTTCACCCTCGGACGCGATCACCGACGTCACCACGTTGTCGAGGAACGCGCGGTCGTGGGAGACGAGCAGCACGGTGCCGTCGTAGTCGGTGAGCAACTCTTCGAGCAGTTCGAGCGTCGGGATGTCGAGGTCGTTGGTCGGTTCGTCGAGCACGAGCACGTTCGCGGGCCGCGCGAACAAACGCGCGAGCAGCAGGCGATTGCGCTCGCCGCCCGAAAGCGACTTCACGGGTGAGCGCGCTCGTTCGGGCGCGAACAGGAAGTCGCCGAGATAGCTCATCACGTGCTTCTTCGCGCCGTTGATCTCGACCCAGTCGCTGCCGGGGCTGATGGTATCGGCGAGGCTCTTTTCCATGTCGAGCTGCGCGCGCATCTGGTCGAAGTACGCGACCTGCAGGTTCGTGCCCACGCGCACCGTGCCTTCGTCGGGCTTCAACTCGCCGAGAATCAGCTTCAGCAGCGTGGTCTTGCCCGCGCCGTTCGGACCGACGAAGCCGATCTTGTCGCCGCGCATGACCGTCGACGAGAAGGTATCGACGATCGTGCGGCCGCCATAGCGCTTGGTCACGTCCGTGAGTTCGGCGACGATCTTGCCGGACTTCTCGCCCTGCGCGACGTCGAGCTTCACGTTGCCCTGCACGTTGCGGCGCTCGGCGTGCTCGTTGCGCATCTGCACGAGGCGCGCGATGCGCCCCACGCTGCGCGTGCGCCGCGCTTCCACGCCCTTGCGGATCCACACTTCTTCCTGCGCGAGCATCTTGTCGAACTTCTCGTTCTCCACGCGCTCGACTTCGAGCTGCTGTGCCTTGCGCTCCTGGTACTGCGAGAAGTTGCCCGGATACGAGAGCAGCTTGCCGCGATCGAGTTCGACGATGCGCGTGGCCACGCGGTCGAGAAACGCGCGGTCGTGGGTGATGAAGAGCAGGCTCGAACGCTGCGCCACGAGCAGTTCCTCGAGCCAGCGGATGCCGTCGAAGTCGAGGTGGTTGGTCGGTTCGTCGAGCAGCAGGATATCGGGCTGGACGACGAGCGCGCGAGCGAGCGCCACGCGTTTTTGCATACCGCCCGAGAGCGCGCCCACGCGGGCGTCGCCTTCGAGGCCGATCTGCGCGAGCGTCGTGGCCACGCGCGTGCGCCAGCTCCAGGCGTCGGCATGATCGAGCGACGATTGCAGCGTGTTCATGCGCGCGAGCAGCGTGTCGTGTTCGGCGCCTTCGGGCGTGTCCGCGAGCTGGTGCGCGACCGAGTCGTATTCGTCGAGCAGCGCGCGCACGTCGGCGAGGCCCGAGGCGACGGTGTCGAACACCGTGGCGTCGGCGTCGAAGTCGGGCTCCTGCGGCACGTAGACGGTCGAAAGACTCTGCTGGCGCGTGACGAGGCCGTCATCGGGCTTCGCGAGATCGGCGACGATCGTGAGCAGCGACGACTTGCCCGCGCCGTTGCGGCCAATCAGCCCGACGCGCTCGCCGGCTTCGAGCGAAAAATCCGCGTGGTCGAGCAGCGCGACGTGGCCGAACGCCAGTTGCGCGCCTGTGATGGTGTAAAGCGACATGGATGGAAAGCGATGCGTGCGGTGGACCTGAAGGGGGCATTGTACCGGGCCGCGCAGGTCGGGCCGCGCAGGTCGGGCCGCGCAGGTCGGGCCGCGCAGGTCGGGCCGCGCAGGTCGGGCCTCCGCGTTTAGCTTCCCGTTAGCGCGGCGGCACGCGAGCCGTTTTCCGGTAACATCGCGGGTCGCCCGCGCCGCCCGGCCTTCCAGATAAAGGGCCGCATGACGGGCCGCGCATCGAATCGACTAGACGAAGGACACGCTGTGAGCGAAGTAATCGAGTACAAGAGCTGGGTCTGCCTGATCTGCGGCTGGATCTACAACGAGGAAGAGGGTCTGCCCGACGAAGGCATCGCCGCCGGCACGCGCTTTGCGGAGATTTCCGACGACTGGCGCTGCCCGCTGTGCGACGTGGGCAAGGCGGAATTCGCCGTCGTCGAGTTCTGATTACGACGACTCCGCCGGAGCTAACGGGGCGTCATTTTCGCGCCCGAACACGTTTGCTATACTCTTGGCCCTGCGCCGCGATATAGTTCGGACCCGCAAGGCCGAACCGCTTCGCGCGCCGCTCCGCGCCATGACGGGTCACTTGGGAAACATGGCGATCGAACGGAGCCATGCTCGACCTCGCGCTCCCTGTAGTTCAATGGATAGAACAAGTGCCTCCTAAGCGCTAGATGCAGGTTCGATTCCTGCCAGGGGGACCAGCCGCTCGGGCCGCAAAGGCCACGCCGCGAAGTCCGCAACCGGTTCGCCAATCCCCGTCCCGTCTCTTTCGCGCACTCGCGCACCTTCTTTGCCGAGCAGGTTTTCCATGGACATCAACAAGCAACTCGCCGCGCTCACCGCCTCCGAACTCCAGACGGCAGGAGCCAGTCAGGCCACCGCCATCGCCGTGAGCGTGCTGCTGCGCCACCTCAATTCGCCCGAACTCGCCCGCCAACTGGGCGCGGCGTTCGAGAACCACCAGGCCGTGATGCTGCAGACGCCCTGGCCCGAGCAGATGCTGAACTCGTTCGAAGCGACGCGGCGTTTCTTCGAAAGCGCGGCCCAGGTGGAAGGCGCGACGCCGCCGGCTGCCGAATAAATTGAATCTGACCGGCTAATTAGGGGTAAATACTGAGTTATTTTCCCCTAAAGAAGGGAAAAATAGTGCCGTAAAGGCCTTCATGGACTCCACGCGTCCCCTTCCCGCCGGTCATATGATGTCGACCCTCATCGATCAGGATATCGCGCACATTCGTCGCGTGATGCCGCTGTCGCTCGCCGGCGACTTCGGCGGTCCGATTCTCCCCGCGCTCTACTGGCGCCAGCGCCTGCACCGTCTGCTCGACACCGGTCACGTGAACAAAGGCCAGCTGCGCGAAATCGACAGCTTGCTGCTCATCCTCGATCTGCACGAGTTGAACGTCGCCTCGGCCTCAGCAGCCCTGGCGAAGCAGGCAAACGCCAGCCCGCAACACTCCTGACTTCTCCCTGAATTCGACGCTCGCGCGTGCAGGCATTCGTCTGCGCGGCGCACGTTCGCGCACGCACATCGGGAATTCCTGGTGCCGCGGGTCGACCATCGGTCATAATGTCCGCAAAAATACCCTAACGAGGACATCCGTGCTTACGGCCGAACCGAGAGACCTGCTCCAGCAGGCACGCAAGCGTTTCACGCAACAGCAGATCGCCACACACGTCGGCCGCGACGTGAAGACCGTGCGGCGTTGGGAAAAAGGCGAAACGCCCTGCCCCGCGATGCTCGAAGCCGCACTGCGTGAGCTGCTGCAAGGCGGCGCTCACGCCAATGGCGGCGCGGCGCGCTTTCGCTTCATCGACCTGTTCGCGGGCATCGGCGGCATCCGCAAGGGGTTCGAGGCACACGGCGGCGAGTGCGTCTTCACGAGCGAGTGGAACCCGTTCTCGCGCAAGACCTATCTGGAAAACTACGGCGAGGATCATCCGTTCATCGGCGACATTACAGCCGTGGAGGCCGCCGACGTGCCCGATCACGACGTCCTGCTCGCGGGCTTTCCGTGCCAGCCGTTCTCGATCGCGGGCGTGAGCAAGAAGAACGCGCTTGGCCGTCCGCACGGCTTTGCCTGCACCACGCAGGGCACGCTGTTCTTCGACGTCGCGCGCATCATCGCCGAGAAGCGGCCCGCCGCCTTCCTGCTCGAAAACGTGAAGAACCTGGTCTCGCACGACCGCGGCCGCACGTTCGACGTGATCCTCCAGGTGCTGCGCGACGAGCTCGGCTATGACGTGCACTACCGCGTGATCGATGGAAGCCATTTCACGCCGCAGCATCGCGAACGCATCATCATCGTCGGTTTTCGCGAGCCGGCGGCGTTCTCATGGGACGCGCTCGCACTGCCGGAAGCAGGCCCGCGGCTCGCCTCGATCCTGCACCGCACCGACGGCTGCGAGCCGCTGCTGGCGTGGGACGGCGAGCGCTTCTTCGATCACGGCGCGCGCCGCGTGCAGCCGAAGTACACGCTCACGCCGGGGCTCTGGGCCTATCTGCAGCAATACGCCGAAAAGCACCGCGCGGCCGGCAACGGCTTCGGCTACGGCCTCGCGTTTCCCGACAGCGTCACGCGCACGCTTTCTGCGCGCTATCACAAGGACGGCTCGGAGATCCTCGTCTATCAAGGCGAAGGATTGCGCCCGCGCCGCCTCACGCCGCGCGAGTGCGCGCGGCTGATGGGCCTGCCCGACACCTTCCGCATCCCGGTGAGCGACACCCAGGCGTACCGCCAGTTCGGCAACAGCGTGGTGATGCCGGTGATGCGCGAAGTCGCGCGCACGATGATGCCGCATCTCGATGCGTTGCTGGCCGCACAGCACGCAGCACCGCGTGCGGACGCGACGACGGTTCCCACGGTTGCGCACACAACACGCCCCACGCGCACGGCACGCACGTCGCGCGCCACGCGCAACGCGGCGACGGCCACGGCAGGAGGCCGCTGACCGGCGCACGCCGCGGCCAACCGAAGCGAGGCGACAGACGATGGTGGACGTCGTCGATACCGCGACCCGCAGCCGGATGATGTCCGGCATACGCGGACGCAACACGAAGCCCGAAAAGCTGATCCGCAGTCTGCTGCACCGGCGCGGCTTCCGCTTTCGCCTGAACGTGCGCGAGCTGCCCGGCCGGCCCGACATCGTGCTGCCGCGCCGGCGCGCCGTGGTATTCGTGCACGGCTGCTTCTGGCACGGCCACAACTGCGCGCTCTTCAAGTGGCCACAAACGCGCCCCGAGTTCTGGCGCGAGAAGATCGCGCGCAACCGTCTGAACGACGCCAGGGCACTCGCCGCGCTCGCAGCCCAGGGCTGGCGCGTGGCGGTGATCTGGGAATGCGCGTTGCGTGGCGCGCAGCACGATCCGCAGGCGGTCGTCGAGCGGCTGGCCGCGTGGCTCGAAGACGAGTCGTCGGCCTGGTTCGAGGCGCGTTCATAACGCGCCCTCGCCAGGCATCACACGAAGCGTGAGCGCAAGCCGATGCGCCGCGCATGCCAGGCTGCGAAGCTGGCCCTGCTTGAACAGCCCGCAGTGATAAACTCGATCGACCGGCTGCGCACCCACCTTCACGCGTCCCACGTGCTGGCGCAACCGTCCCACGATCCCAAGCGAAGGAGACACCCGATGGCTGATTTCCGACTTTGGTCCGATGACTTTCCCAGCAACGGTTTCATGCCGAAGGCGCAGGAGTTCGACGACCGGGCCTTCGGTGTCGACGGCGACAACGTCTCGCCCGCGCTGCAGTGGGACGAGCCGCCCGCCGACACGCAAAGCTTCGCGCTCACCGTCTACGATCCGGACGCGCCCACGGGCAGCGGCTTCTGGCACTGGGTCGTGGTGAACATTCCGCCCGACGTGCGCTCGCTCGCCCGCAACGCCGGCAAGGCCGACGGCAGCCTGCTCCCGCAGGGCGCTGTGCAGGTGCGCAACGACTACGGCACGGTCGGCTTCGGCGGCGCGGCGCCCCCGCGCGGCGACAAACCCCATCGCTACATCTTCCGCGTGCATGCGCTCAAGGCCGCGCAACTGCCCGTCACGCCGGAAACGACGAACGCGGTGGCGCGCTTCATGACGCATCTGAACGAGGTGGATTCGACCACCTACGTCGGGCTCTATGAACTGAAATAAGCCGCCAGAGAACACCAGAAAACAACATCCAGCCGGCGGCGCACGTCCATCGCGCGGCCGGCTCCCCCGTCGATGCCCACGCTTTCCGAACTCTCCGCCGCTTCCACTGCCGACATCGAAACCGGCCTGCCCTTCCCACAGCGTTACTACGCGATCCTCGTGGTCGCGCTCGGCATCACGCTCGCCGTGCTCGACGGCGCGATCGCCAACGTCGCGTTGCCGACCATCGCCCGGCACCTTCATGCGAGCGCGGCAAGCTCGATCTGGATCGTCAACGCGTATCAGCTTTCGGTGACCATCTCGCTCTTGCCGCTCGCCTCGCTCGGCGACCGCATCGGCTACAAGCGCGTGTATCTGGCCGGCATGGTGCTGTTCACCGTCGCGTCGCTCGGCTGCGCGCTGGCGACCACGCTGCCCGAACTCGCGTTCGCACGCATGGTGCAGGGCTTCGGCGGCGCGGGAATCATGAGCGTGAACACCGCGCTCGTGCGCATGATCTATCCGCGCACGCAGCTCGGTCGCGGCGTCGCCATCAACGCGATGGTCGTCGCGATCGCGTCGGCGATCGGGCCGACGCTGGCCTCGGGCGTGCTCGCCATCGCGACGTGGCCCTGGCTCTTTGCGATCAACGTGCCGATCGGCATCGCCGCGCTCGTGCTGGGCCTGCGCGCGCTGCCCGTGAACGAGCGCCATCCCGCGCCCTACGACTACTTGAGCGCCGTGCTCAACGCCATCGTGTTCGGCCTGCTGATCTTTGCCGTCGACGGCCTCGGCCACGGCCAGAGCAATCGCCTCGTCGCGCTCGAATTCGTGCTCGCGATCGTGATCGGCTGGTTCTTCGTGCGCCGCCAGCTCACGCAGGCCGCGCCGCTCCTGCCCGTCGATCTGCTCGCCAACCCCGTGTTCGCGCTGTCGATCAGCACCTCGGTCTGCTCGTTCTGCGCGCAAATGCTCGCGTTCGTCGCGCTGCCCTTCATGCTGCAGGAGACCTTCGGTTTCTCGCAGGTCGACACGGGTCTCCTCATGACGCCCTGGCCGCTCGTCATCGTCGGCGCCGCACCGCTCTCGGGCGCGCTCTCCGACCGCTATCCAGCGGGCATGCTTGGCGGCATCGGACTCGCGCTCTTCGCGCTCGGCCTGCTCTCGCTCGCTGCGCTCGGCGCGCATCCCACGGTGTTCGATATTTGCTGGCGCATGGCCTTGTGCGGCGTGGGCTTCGGCGTGTTCCAGTCGCCCAACAACCGGCAGATCCTCTCCTCTGCGCCGCGCGAGCGCAGCGGCGGCGCGAGCGGCATGCTCGGCACCGCGCGGCTCACCGGGCAGACGCTCGGCGCGGCGCTCGTGGCGCTGATCTTCGGCGTTGCACCGCAACAAGGACCGACCACGGCGCTCTACGTGGCGACGGCCTTCGCCGCCGTCGCGGCAGTGGTGAGCCTGCTGCGCCTGATGCCGGGCACCGCGGCGCACACGCCGGGCTAAGAGCGGCCTAACCCTGCGCGTGCGCAGGCACTAACATGGATTCAGGGCGAGCCGCATTCGCGGCCGCGCCCGGCGAGTCAACCTGCCAAATCTGGCAAAGGGGGCTTCCCATGTCACTGATCGTTGCTGGTCGGTTCACGACCTTTCCCGCCGCCGAAGCCGCCGCCGAAAAGCTGTATGCGGGCGGCTTCCTCGAAGAAGACGTCAACCTGTTCTTCGTCAATCCGCGCGGCCAGCATGCGCGCCATGGCGTCCAGGGGACGACCATGGGCGCGCCGCCCACGGTCGCCGCCGTGCACCCGCATCACACCCGCAATATCACCGCAGGCGCCGTGGCGGGCGCCGTGGCGGGCGTGGTGATTTTCAGCGCGTTCTCGGCGGCGCTGCCTTCGGTCGTGATCGCGGCCGGCGTGGGCGCCTGGATCGGGGCGCGCATCGGCGCGAGCGTGGGGGCGAAAGCCGCTGCGCAGCAAATGTCGGCCCACCACGAGAGGGTGCATCGCGAGACGCGCAGCGACGGCGTGCTGCTCTCGGTGCACGTCTGCTACGAGAACCAGGATCTCGCCGCGCAGTTGCTGCGCGACGGTGGTGCAGCCGATATCGAGTGCGCGTCGGGCCAATGGCACGACGGACACTGGGCCGATTTCGATCCGACCCGGCCGCCGATGCCGTTCGCCGCGCCGAGCGGCCAGCGGATCTGAGCGCGCGCCGCGCCGCGTATCGCCGCGTGCCGAACACGCGGACGCAAAAAAACGCGGCGGCCCGAAGGCCGCCGCGTGGATCCATTTGCGTCGAGAGAACGCTAGACGGCCAGGGACGGCACGCACGCCGCCTCGCCTCTCACCGATGCCTCGCTACGCGCGCGCGGCACCCTGCGCCTGTTCGGGCGCGGGCGTCGGCATCGAAGCTTTCCCCGCCGGCGCGGCGTTGCGAGCCCTGGCCGTGACCGAAGCCGCCGTCGCGACGCTGCGCAGGTCGGCGAGGAACGTATCGCGCCACACCGAAAGATTGTTCTCGCGCAGCGACACCATCATGTCGTTGTAGCGCGAGACGCGCTCGGCGTGCGGCATGGAGAGCGCGCGCTCCAGGGCCTCGGCCGTCTGGTTCAGGTCGTAGGGATTCACGATCAGCGCACCGGGCATTTGCTCCGCCGCGCCCGCGAACTGCGAAAGCACCAGTACGCCGGGATCGTCGGGATTCTGCGAAGCCACGTATTCCTTCGCCACGAGGTTCATGCCGTCGCGCAGCGGCGCCACGTAACCCACCTGCGCCTCGCGGAATAGCGCCATCAGCAGGTTGCGCTCGTACTTGCGGTTCAGGTACTGGATCGGTGTCCAGTCGAGCTGCGCGAAACGGCCGTTGATGCGGCCCGCCTCGCCTTCGAGATTGCGGCGAATCGTCTGGTAGGTCTGCACGTCGGAGCGCGTCGGCGGCGCGATCTGCAGGAGCGAGACACGGCCATGCCAGCCCGGCCCGTTCTGCAGCAGGCGCTCGAACGCCTGGAAGCGCTCGGCGAGCCCCTTCGAATAATCGAGCCGGTCCACGCTCATGATCAGCTTGCGTCCGCGCATGGCGTCGCGCAGGCTGCGCACGGCCTTGCGGTCGGAGAACTGCGACGAGGCCTTGGCAATGGCCTCCGGATAGATGCCGATGGGGTACGCCCCGACCTTCAGGAAGCGGTCCCACGCGTGGACCATGCCGTCGTCGCTCGCCGTGCCATGGCCGCCGCGCTCGACGTAGTCGAGAAACGCCTGGCGATCAGCGCCGGTCTGGAAGCCGACCACGTCGTAGTGGCACATGAACTTCATGAGTTCTTCGTGCGGCGGCACCGAGCGCATGACTTCGGGCACCGGCAGCGGAATGTGCAGGAAGAAGCCGATCGGGTTCTTCACCCCGAGATCGCGCAGGCAGCGCGCGAACGGAATCAGGTGATAGTCGTGCACCCAGATGATGTCGTCGGGCTCGATGAGCGGCTGCAGCTGGCGCGCGAGCGACACGTTCACGCGCAGGTAGCCGCCGTACTCCTGGCGCTCGTAGCGCGCGAGGTCGTTGCGGTAGTGGAACGTCGGCCAGAGCGTCGTATTCGAGAAGCCCTTGTAGTACTGGTCATAGTCACGCCGGGTGAGACCCACTGTCGCGTAGGTGACGCTGCCCTGCTGCTCGATGACCGGTGCGCACGGCTCTGCGACGGTCTCGCCGCTCCACCCGAACCACACACCGCCGGTTTCCTTGAGCGCGTCCAATACGCCGACTGCGAGTCCGCCCGCTGCGGGACGGCCCTCCTGGGTCGGCGCAACGCGATTCGATACCACGATCAGTCTGCCCATTGCGGCTCTACCTCCTGTTTCGTTGGGTCCGAAGACGATGCTTCAGGTACGTATGCAAGACGCGTGCCGGTTCGGCAGGGTCTGGAGCAAAAATCATTTCTCACAACCGACGGCGCGAGCAAATTCCGCGCGGCAAGCACGCAAGTGCGGAATACCCCGGTGATCTGTCAGGCCAGGAAACCGGCCTGCACACAGCGCGCGGCGAACTGCGGTTCGAAGCGGATCAGGCGTCCTGTTCCGAGCCGAGATCGCGCTGGTACTCGATGCCCTCAGCCCGCGCCCCGCCTTGGTTGTGCTCGCCGTCGGGCGGCACGCCAGGCGCCGCGCGATTCTGGCCTGCGGGGTCCGGCGCGTCCGACTGTTGCGGACTGCTTTTCTCTTGCGAATCGCGCGGGCCACGCTTGCCCGTGTAACGTGCGGAGCGGCGCAAGGCAGGATGTCTCATGTCGATGCCTCCAGCGGCAAGGCGGCCACGCGGCCGTGGCGCTTTTTTATAGTCTAGGGTTCGCCGCGTGAATTCGCCGGTAAAAATGGTGGAGCCTTTGTAACTAGTACATAAAAACCGTCAGCGTCAGCTGATGGCTTCGGCGGCCCGTGCGAGCAGAAGCTCACGTGGCGGGCAATGCGCCACGCGAACGATGAAATCGAGAGGAGACCGAAGGGTCGAATGGATACGCCGTATGCGGCACTTCACCCGGTTGCGCCGGTGGATCGCCGATGGGCGGCACGTCGGGCTCGCCGGGCTGATCCGGCGGTGGTTCGTCGGGCTGCGGGGTATGCGCGAGCCAGGGCTTCACGCGGACGGCATCACTGGTTTTGCAGCTCGGCATCTTTCGCTCCTCATCATGGACGCGAAACTCACACTGCAAGCGTCGTACCGCCCGCGCGAACGCGCCATGCAGACGCGCTCGCGGATGCTGCTCAGACGCCGGCTACGCGCGCGGGCGCGTCGCCCTTGCCGGCGCTTTCGTTGCCGTACTCCACAAGACGGTTATAGAGCGTCTTGAGGCTGATGCCGAGGATTTCCGCCGCCCGCGTCTTCACGCCGCCGCATTGCTCGAGCGTCGCGAGAATGAGCTGGCGATCGGCGTCGGCGAGCGAGGTGCCGAACGGGATCGTCACCGCCGTGCCGGCAATCGGCTTCGAGAGCGAGATCTGCAGCGGCACCGTCGCCGTGAAATCGCCGTCATTGCCCGACATGATGTGCGCGCGCTGCACGTAGTTTTTCAGTTCGCGCACGTTGCCGGGCCACGGGTAGGCCGCCAGCATGTCGCGCACCGCCGCGGGAAACTGCTTTTTCGTGCCGTGACGCTCGTTCAGTTCGTCGAGGAACGCCTGGGCGAGCAGATCGACGTCCTTGCCGCGCTCGCGCAGCGGCGGCAGGCTGATCGGAAACACGTTCAGGCGGTGATAAAGGTCCAGACGCAGCTTGCCTTCGGCGACGGCCTGCTCCGGGTCGCGGTTGGTCGCCGCGATCAGGCGCACGTCGGTCTCGATTTCCTTGGTCGTGCCCACGCGCATGAACATGCCGGTCTCGAGCACGCGCAGCAGCTTCACCTGCAGCTCGATCGGCATTTCGGTGATTTCGTCGAGGAACAGCGTGCCGCCGTTGGCGCGCTCGAAATAGCCCTTGTGCTGCCGGTCGGCGCCCGTAAACGAGCCGCGCTCGTGACCGAACATCTCGGATTCGATCAGATTCGGCGAGATCGCCCCGCAGTTCACCGCGAGGAATTCGTGCTTGCGGCGCAGGCTCAGCTGGTGGATGGTCTGCGCGGCCACTTCCTTGCCGGTGCCCGATTCGCCCACCAGCATCACCGAGGCGGGCGTAGGCGCGACCCGGCTGATCTGGTCGTAGACCTCCTGCATGGTCGGCGAATTGCCGAGCATCAGGCCGAAGCGCCCCATGCGGCGCAACTCGCCGCGCAGCGTGCCGATTTCGGCCTTGAGGTCGCCCGCGCGCGGCAGGCGGTTCAGGATCGCCTTCACGCGCTGGAGGTTGATCGGCTTGACCAGGTAATCGATCGCGCCGGACTTGAGCGCATCGACGGCCGTCTCGACCGTCGCGTGCCCGGTGATGACCACGAGTTCCACGCCCGAGCGCGGGTCGAGATCCTCGAAAAGGTCGGTGCCACTGCCGTCGGGCAGCTTCAGGTCGGTGAAGACCACGTCCGGCGTCTGCCGCACGAGCTGGATGCGCGCCTCGCGCAGGTCGCCTGCCTGCGCGGTGGTGAGCCCGTCTTCGCTCACCACGGCCGCCAGCGCCTCGCGGGTTTCCGCATCGTCATCGACAATCAATACATGTGGCATCGCGTCTCGTCAGCCTTGATAGGTGAATGGCTCCAAAGCGCGAGCGCCGCGCCCTTCGCAAGCGCGCCGGACAACGTTGCCCGGCACCGCGGAAGTCGCGACGCACGTGATTGCGCTGCAGTGGAGTACGAAACGGTCGGACGCACGCCCAAGACGGCAAAACCCTCAATATGCGCGGTTTTGCTACATCCAAGCAACAATACCGTCAACCGCGGGCCGTCCGAACCTCGATTGTTGTTGATATCACTATTATAGACTTATTCGAGACTAGCGGGCACGGCTCTCGCGTGGCCCGCGCCCCGCCCGCCTAGCTATGCGGAAACGGCCACGGCATGCCAGCCGAACCATTCGCGCCGTTCACACCATTCGTCATCCGGCCCTTCCTGCCATGTCCCGGTGAGTCCGAGGCGCCCCCGGCCATGGCCATTTCCGGGCCCAGTCCGTCGCTGCCCGTGGTATCGGCAAGCGAGCCACCTTCGCCTTCCCAGCGGCTCAGGTCGCGATAAAAAGTTTGCCGTTGCATGCGGTGACGCTGCGAGAAACGCCAGGCCAGCATGCCCGCCATGGCGCCAAGCGCGCCGACGGTCACCAGGGTTCCTACCAAACCGCTGCGGTTCTTCGACATGTCGCTCTCTCCCAGTTACGCCTCGTCAAAGACGGAAGACGCGAGTTGACTCGAATGACATCGCCCGGGGCGTGGCCGATGCGCCGCCCCTGTCAATGCAGACGGCGCCGGGCGCTTCAAGTTCCGCAGCACGATGCGTGCCACACTCGCGCGAGGTGTGCCTGGACAGGTCCATTGCCCTGTCAGGCGCGGCAGTGGTTAAATGCTTACGCGAGAACGAGATGCCACCTCGAAGACGCAAACCTCGCGGCCGTCGGAGCGGCAAGTTCCGCACCTGTCCTGGACGGCCAGCCCCGGATCGCAGGGCCTGTTCGCCGATGCGCGCAGAAGCATGCCGATGCGTGCAGAAGTGAACGCCCCCCACTACCTTTGCAGGACGAACATCCCTATGGCGTCAATCGAGCCGGGCTCGCCCGCCGCCACCAAACGCAACAGCGAAAACAACGGAAATACCGCAGCGGACGCGGATGCGCGCGTCGCGGGACTGCAGTCGTACGGTCTGCTGTACGGCTCGTCGGCCGTCATGCTGGATCTTTATGCGCAGATCGAGCGCGTGGCCGTGACCGAGGCTACGGCGCTCATCGTCGGCGAATCGGGCACGGGCAAGGAGCTGATCGCCCGCACGATCCACGCGCACAGCGAACGCCGCGACGGTCCGTTCATCGCGGTCAACTGCGGTGCGATTCCCGACGAGCTGATCGAGGCCGAGTTGTTCGGTCACGAAAAAGGCAGCTTCACGGGCGCCGTGCAGGCGCGCGACGGCCATTTCGAGCACGCGCGCGGCGGCACGCTGTTCCTCGACGAAATCACCGAGATGTCGCTGCTGCATCAGGTGAAGCTGCTACGCGCGCTCGAAACCGGCGAGTACTTTCCGGTAGGCGGCAACGAGGCGATTCGCGGCGACGTGCGCATCATCGCCGCCACCAACCGCGACCCCGTGACGGCCGTGAAGGAAAACTGCCTGCGCGAGGACCTGATGTACCGGCTCGCGGTGTTTCCGCTGCGCGCACCGCCGCTGCGCGAACGTGAGCGCGACCGCGAACTGCTCGCGCAGCATTTCCTGACCGAACTGAACGATCAGGAAGGCTCGCAAAAGACGTTCAGCAAGCGCGCGCTCGAAACCGTGCGCAACTGGTCGTGGCCCGGCAACGTGCGCGAACTGAAAAACGCCGTGTACCGCGCGTTCATCCTCGCAGAAAAGGTCGTGGAGATCGCGCATCCGCAGCTGGTGCCGCGCGTGAAGAAGCCCGTGACCCAGGGCGACGCCATGAGCGTCTGGATCGGCACACCGCTCGCCGATGCGCAGAAGCAGATCATTCTCGGCACCCTCAAGTATTGCGGCGGCGACAAGCGTCTCGCGGCGCGCACGCTCGGCGTGAGCCTCAAGACGCTCTACAACCGGCTCGGGAGCTACGGCGCCGACGATGGCGAAAGCGAAGCGCCCACCGACCCGGACTCGAACGAAGCCTGATTCCCTTCCCCCGCCTGATTGCGGCACGCTCGTTGCGCGGCGAGGCGGAAGCGGCACGGCAGGCCGATCAAAGATCGCCCTGCCGTGCACGCCCTTTTGCAATTTCTTGCACTTTACCTATCCCCGTAAGCAATTCCGTGCTGCACAATCCGCAGCACGTTAAGTAAGCAAAACATGCTGGATAGCCGCGCAATGCGGCGCCATCCGGCTAGCGGCAGGGAATCATCATGCAAGAACGAAGTGCACGGGCGCGCGTTGCGCCATCGGTGTCAGCGGCGGTCATGGAAACGATTGCCGGCGGGCCCCCGCTCCCTTGCGCTCATCCTCGCTGGCGACGCGTCATGTCGCTCACGCTGCTCGCCACGGTGGCGAGCCTCGCGTGCTCGGCCTGCAGCTCGCTCTACTCCGAAGGCGCACAAACGGGCGCCGGTATCGCCGGCGCGGCGGTCGCCTCGAAAGTCACGAGCAACGCCGCCGTGGCGACCGGCATTGGCCTCGGCGCCGTGGCCGCGGCGAAGGCCGGCGTGCAGTACTCCGAGCGCGTCGTTCACACCAACACCCAGAACAGCATCGCCCGCGTGGCGGGCCCGCTCGAAGTCGGCGCGGTCGCGCCATGGTCGATCACGCACTCGCTCCCGATCGAGGACGACGAGCACGGCCGCGTCACGGTGAGCCGCACGATCAGCAGCGGTGCGCTCGACTGCAAGGAGATCGTGTTCTCCGTCGATCACGAGGCCACGAAGGACAAGGCCGCCTCGAGCGCCTTCTTCGTCGCTTCGGTGTGCCGCGACGGCGACAACTGGAAGTGGGCCTCGGCCGAACCTGCCACCGCGCGTTGGGGTGCGCTGCAATGAACGGCATGAACGCGCGCGCGAAGCGCGTACGGCACGTTGCAACGGATGCGTCGACGGCTCGCCCCGTGAAGCTCATCGCGCTGGCCGCGCTCTGCGCGGGCATCGCGCTCGCGGCGAGCGGCTGCTCGTCGATCGGCGCGGCGAGCGGCGCCGCTGCGGCGGCGGCCACCGGCATCGTCACGGCGAATCCTGCCGTGGGCATCGGCGTGGGCATTGCCGTGCAGGCGGCCACCGACGAAGCCGTCGGCCGCTTCATGAAGAGCATGCACGCGGACCAGCAGGCGCTGATCGCCAGGACGGCCGGGCGCCTGCCCGTGGGCGGCATGGACATCTGGCGCATCAAGCACGAGTTGCCCGTTGAGAACGGCCACGGCCAGGTGCGCGTGACGCGCGCGTTCGCCAACGCCCTCACGCTCTGCAAGGACTTCGTGTTCTCGGTGCAGGACGGCGAGAAAGCCGACGCGCCCGAGCAGTGGTTCACCGCGAGCGCCTGTCAGGACCAGTCGGGCTGGAAGTGGGCCACGGCCGAGCCTGCGGTGGAGCGCTGGGGCACGCTGCAATAGCGCGCCTTATCCGCAAACGAAAAACGGTCGCCGGGTGAACTCACCCCCGCGACCGTTTTTTTATGCCTGGTGAACCGCGCGCCGCTCAGGACTCCACGTCTTCGAGACTGAAGATTTCCGACTGGTCGTTATACGAGAAGATCTCGCCATAACGGCCCCAGTCGATCACGGTGTCGAGCGTTTCTTCCGCCGCGCCGTCGGAGAGAAAGTCCTCCAGTTCCTGCTCGAAACGCACGCGCGGCGCGCGATGGCCCGGGCGCTCGTTGAGCACCTTCTTGATCCGCGCCGCGAGCGGCACGTGGCGCAGCAGATGTTCGGCGAACATCATCTTGCGCTCCTGCGTGCCGAACTCCGCGAACACGCGCGCGGGCGGCGTGAGGAGCACATCGCCTTCGCGCACGTCGGCGAAACCGAGGTTCTGCAGCACTTCGGCGATCGGGAACAGGTCGTCCACTTCCAGATGCAGCGAGCGCGCGATTTCCGGCATGTCGGCGCGGCCGTGATACGGCGCCATCGCGAGCGTTTCGATCAGACCGGCCATCAGGTTGGTCGACACGCGCGGCAGCCAGCTGCCGAGTTCCAGCCCCTTCTTGGTGGTTTCGTCGGTCTGGCGCGCGGTCATCTTCGCGTAGATGTCGTCCACGAGCTTGCGGAACACCGGGTCGAGACGGTTGCGCGGATGCTTGAACGGCACCTTGATCTCGGCCACCACGCGGCCCGGATTCGACGAGAGCACGAGAATGCGGTCGCACATGAACACCGCTTCCTCGATGTTGTGCGTGACGATCAGAATCGACTTGATCGGCAAGCGGCCTTGCGTCCACAGGTCGAGCAGATCGGTACGCAGCGTTTCGGCGGTCAGCACGTCGAGCGCCGAGAACGGCTCGTCCATCAGCATGAGATTGGGATCGACCACGAGCGCACGCGCGAAACCGACGCGTTGGCGCATGCCGCCGGAAAGCTCACGCGGATACGCGTTTTCGAAGCCGTCCAGACCGATCAGGTCGATGGCCGCCAGCGCCCGTTCGCGCCGCTCGCGTGCGCCCACACCCTGGGCTTCAAGCCCAGCTTCCACGTTCTGCAGCACGGTGAGCCACGGGAACAGCGCGAAGGTCTGGAACACCATCGCCACACCTTCGGCCGGCCCTTCGAGCGGCTTGCCGCGCCAGGTGACGTCGCCCGACGTGGGCGAGATCAGGCCCGCGATGATGCGCAGCAGCGTGGACTTGCCCGAGCCCGAACGGCCCAGCAGCCCGACGATCTCGCCTTCTCGCAGCTGGAGGTTGGCGTCGTCGAGCACGAGCAGCTCGCCCTGGGACTTGTTGAAGCCCCGGCACACGTCCTTCACGTTCAGAATTTCTTCGCCGAGGCGCGGCGGGTTCGGGGCCGTCTGCACATCGCCGTGCGCGGCGCTCAGCGTCTTGGGATTTTGCATCGCGTTACCTTCGATCATTCGTTGTTCGATCAGTCGTCGATCAGTCGAGCCGCAGACGGGACTCGGCATACGTGTACAGCGGGCGCCACAGGAGGCGGTTGAACAGCGTGACGAAGAGCGACATCACGGCAATGCCGAGAATGATCTTCGGGTAGTCGCCGGCCGCCGTCGTTTGCGCGATGTAGGCGCCCAGGCCGTGCGCGACGACTTTCGTGTCGCCCCACTGCACGAACTCCGCGACGATACTCGCGTTCCACGCGCCGCCCGAGGCCGTGATGGCGCCGGTCACGTAATACGGGAAAATGCCCGGCAGCATAGCCTGACGCCACCACTGCCAGCCACGAATACGGAAGTTCTTCGCTGCTTCCTTGTAGTCGTTCGGATAGGCGGTGGCCCCTGCAATCACGTTGAACAGGATATACCACTGGGTGCCGAGGACGATCAGCGGCGACAGCCAGATGTCAGGGTTCAGGTGAAAGCGCACGATCACGATAACGAACACCGGGAACAGCAGGTTCGCCGGGAACGCCGCGAGGAACTGCGCGAGCGGCTGCACCTTCTCGGCGAGCGCCGGGCGCAGGCCGATCAGCACGCCGAGCGGCACCCAGATCACCGAAGCGATGGCGATCAGCAGCAGCACGCGAAGGAGCGTGATGAAGCCGAGACCGAGCACGTGCCACACTTCGTCGAGCGTCACGCCAGTGCGCACGAAGGCCACCACGCGCCACACCACGAACACGGTCAACGCGATCACGAGCACCGCCCACACGGCGTCGCCGATGCGTGCACGCCAGCCGGAGCGGCCGCGCGCCACGGGCGCCGCGAACGTCACGTTCGGAAACGACGGCAGCTGGATCGGCATGCGCGCAGCCTTGGCGAAGAGCCAGCCGAGCGGCACGAGCAGTTGATGAATGAGATGGGTGCGCCGAATCAGGTCGAGCAGCCACGACTCAGGTGCTTCCCCCGAGCTCGTGGTTTCCATGCGGAACTTGTCGGCCCACGCCACGAGCGGGCGGAACAGGAACTGGTCGTAGGCGAGAATCACCACGATCATCGCGAGGATCACCCAGCCCACGGCGTGCAGGTTCTTTTCCGCGATCGCCTGGGCCAGATACGCGCCAACGCCGGGCAGCGTAATCGTGTTGTTGCCCACCGTGATCGCTTCGGAGGCCACTACGAAGAACCAGCCGCCCGACATCGACATCATCATGTTCCAGATGAGGCCTGGCATCGAGAACGGCACCTCGAGCTTCCAGAAGCGCTGCCATGCGGTCAGGTGGAACCCGCGCGAGACTTCATCCAGATCGCGCGGCACCGTGCGCAGCGACTGGTAGAAGCTGAAGGTCATGTTCCAGGCCTGGCTCGTGAAGATCGCGAAGATCGCCGCGAGCTCGGCCCCCAGCACGCGCGAAGGAAANAGCGCGAGAAAGAACGTGACCGTGAACGAGATATAGCCGAGCACCGGCACCGACTGCAGGATGTCGAGAATCGGCACGAGCANCTGGCCCGCGCGGCGGCTCTTCGCCGCGAGCGTGCCGTACACGAGCGTGAAGATCAGCGAAGCGACCATCGCCGCGAGCATGCGCAGCGTGGTGCGCAT
>NZ_JAFA01000017.1 GCF_000519185.1 Paraburkholderia nodosa DSM 21604
GGCTCGGTGGCGAGCCCGAACCGCGAAACGGAATCGATGAAGGACGGCTCGGACGCGGTGAGCGACTGGCCGCTGCTCAATGCGCTGCTGAACACGGCGGGCGGCGCGTCGTGGGTCTCGCTGCACCATGGCGGCGGCGTGGGCATGGGCTTCTCGCAGCACTCGGGCGTGGTGATCGTGGCGGACGGCACGCAGGCGGCGCACGAGCGTCTGGGCCGCGTGCTGCACAACGATCCGGCCACGGGCGTGATGCGCCACGCGGACGCCGGCTACGAACTCGCGCAGCAAACCGCGCGCGAGGCGGGTCTCAAGCTGCCGATGCTCGGCCGATGAGCGATGTGACGCCGCCGTTCAAACGCGGCGGCGTCACGCTTGCGAGCGCTCGCTCAGAGCGTTTCGGGCAGCCGGTGTGAGTCGTTGTCTACGCAACAGACCAGCACCTCGGCATCCTCGGCGCCCGTGCTCAGATACACGTGCCCCACGGCGCTGTCGAAGTAGAGGCTGTCGCCGGGCGACAGCCTGAAGACAGTGCCGTTTTCAAAATGCAGTTCCAGCTCCCCGCCGAGCAGGAACAAAAACTCCTCGCCGCTGTGGCGGATGTAATCGGGGAACGCGTCCATCGTGCGGGCGTGGATGCGTCCGCGCATCGGCACCATGCGCTTGCCCGTGAGGTCGTTGGCGATCATGCCGTACTCGTAGTTCGGCGTGTCGTAGATCATCTGCTTGCCCGCGCGCGTGAGCGACGGCTTCATCGGGCCGGCCGCCTTGCGCTTCCTGCGCCCGAAAATCGTGTCGAAGTCCACGTTCAGCGCGTGCGCGAGCGCCGCGAATTTGTCATAGGTGAGCGCAATGTCGCCGCGCTCGGCCTTCGAAATCGTCGAGACGGCGATGCCCGACAACTCCGATAGCTGCATCAACGTCAGCTCGCGCGCCTTGCGCGCTTCGCGCAAACGCGCGCCAACGGCCGCATGATCGATCTCCGTTGCCGCCTGTCCGGTTGCCTGCCTGGTTGCCTGTCCGGTTGCGTGATTTTGTGCTGCGCTCTTTGCCATGGAAGGGACGGTTCCCGGTTACGGGTTTTGTCGTATACGAGAAATGATTTTTTCTCGTATATGATAACTCGCATCTCGACTCCCTTTTGAAGGAGCAGCGTCGTGGCCTCAATTGCACTGGGAAAAACGGGTCTTTCGAAGGGCCAGGTCATTGCCGCGACGACGCTGGGCACGGCGCTCGAGTACTACGACTTCACGATCTACAGCTTCTTCGCGATCCAGATCGGCAAGCTGTTCTTTCCCTCTGCCTCGCCGGTCAACCAGTTCCTCCTTTCCATCGGCCTGTTCGGCGTGGGCTTCGTGGTGCGTCCACTCGGCGGCATCGTCATCGGCGCCTATGCGGACCGCGCCGGGCGCAAGCGCGCCATGGTGCTCACCATCATGCTGATGGCGCTGAGCTGCGCGCTGATCGCTTGTGCGCCGCCGTACGCGGTGGCGGGCATCGCCGCGCCACTCATCGTCCTTGCGGCGCGCCTGATCCAGGGCTTCGCGGCGGGCGGCGAGTTCGGCCCCGGCACGACGCTGCTCGTGGAATATGCGAGCGACAACACACGCGCGTTCTTCGCAAGCTGGAACTTCGCGGCGACGGCGCTGGGCCTCGCGCTTGGCGCGACGGTCGCCACGCTCGTGAACGTGCTGCTGCCCAAGGAAGCGGTCGACAGCTGGGGCTGGCGCATTCCATTCCTCGTGGGCATCGTGGCGGCGCCCGTGGGCATGCTGATTCGTCGCCGCCTCGAAGAGACGCTGAGCGCGGCGCCCGCGCACGGCGCGCCACGAAGCGGCGCACTGAAGGAGGCGCTCACCACGCATCTGAAACTGACGATACTCGGGACTTTCGCCGAACTCGGCGGCTCGGTGTCCATCTACATCACGGCGTTTTTTCTGCCGAACCACGCCGTGCGCGTGTTGCATCTTTCCTCCACGGCGGCGGTCACGTCGGGCGTGGTCAGCTCGCTCGTGCTGTTCATAGCCGCGCCGCTCGTGGGCAAGCTCGCCGACCGCTACACCCGCAAGCGCGTGCTCGTGATCTCGCGCGTCGTGCTGCTGCTCAGTGTGTATCCGGCGTTCGCATGGCTTTCCGCCGCGCCTTCCATGGCGCTGCTCTGCGCGGTATCCGCCTTCCTCTCCGTGTTCGTGGCGGGGCAGGTCGTGCCGGTGCTCGTGATGATCCCCGAACTCTTCCCACGCGAAGTACGCGCCACCGGCATTGCGCTGACCTACGTCGTGAGCGCCTCGATCTTCGGCGGATTTTCGCCACTTGTGGCAAGCTGGATCGTCGCGCGCACAGGCAATCCGCTCGCGCCCGCCTGGTATGTCGCGGCTGCCTGCGCCATTTCGCTGATCCCGCTCGTCTGGCTGCGCGACCGCACCGGCGAGGCCATCGGCTGATCACCACTTCATCAGGAAACCGAACGATGTCCAACAACACCGAACTGGTCGGCCTGTCCGCCGTCGAACTGCGCCGTCTGATCGGCGCGAAAGCCATTTCGCCCGTTGAACTGCTCGATGCTTGCATCGAGCGCATCGAAGCCGTGAATCCGGCCGTCAACGCGATTACGGCGACGTGTTTCGACGCCGCGCGCGAAGCGGCCAAAGTGGCTGAGCAGGCCGTCATGGACGGCAAACCGCTCGGCCTGCTGCACGGCCTGCCGCTCGGCGTAAAGGATCTCGAAGACACGGCGGGCCTGCTCACGACCTACGGCTCGCCGATGTCGCGCGGCCACGTGCCCTCGCGCGACGTGGTGCTCGTGGAGCGCCTGCGCGCGGCGGGCGCGATTCTCGTGGCGAAGACGAACGTGCCGGAGCTAGGTGCGGGCGCGAATACGCGCAACCCGGTATGGGGTGCAACAGGCAATCCGTTCAACCCCGCACTCAATGCGGGCGGTTCGTCGGGCGGTTCGGCGGCGGCGCTCGCGTGCGACATGCTGCCGGTTTGCACGGGCTCCGACACCGGCGGGTCGCTGCGCATTCCCGCCGCGAAGTGCGGGGTAGTGGGCTTCCGCCCGTCGCCTGGGCTCGTGCCCAATTCGCGCCGCCTGCTCGGCTGGACGCCGATCTCGGTGGTCGGGCCGATGGGGCGCGACGTTGCCGAAACGGCGCTGCAACTCGCGGCAACCGCGGGCGAATCGGCTGGCGATCCGCTGAGCTATGCCGTGGATGCCAACGCGTTTGCCTTGCCTGCGCACATGGATCCGTCGACGCTACGTATCGGCTATACCGAAGACTTCGGCTGCTGCGACGTCGACCCGCAGATTCGCGCCGTATTCCGCGCGCGCATGGCGGAACTCAAGCGCATCGTCCACACCTGCGAGCCGGTGGAATTCGATCTTGGCGACGTGCATCGCTGCTTCGACGTGATTCGCGCGGAGAGCTTCGTCGCGGGCCTGCATGCCGCCTATACGCGTGACCCAGGTGCGCTCGGTCCGAACACGCGCGCGAACTACGAAATGGGCGCGAAGATGTCGCTCTCGGACAGCGCGTGGGCGCAAGCGGAGCAAACGCGCATCTTCCAGCGCTTCCAGAGCGCGTTCGCGCGCTACGACGTGATCGTTTCGCCCACCACGCCGGTGACGCCGTTCCCGTGGACCGAACTGTATGCCGCGCAGATCGACGGCCGCGCGCAAGAGAATTACTACCGCTGGCTCGCGCTCACGTACGTCGTGACGCTCACCACGCATCCTGCGCTCGCGCTGCCATGCGGCGTCGATCACGCGGGCATGCCGTTCGGACTCCAGATCGTAGGTCCGTTCCGCGGCGACATGAAGACGCTCGCCGTCTCGCAGGCGCTGGAAACGGCGTTTTCAGCGTATCCTCTTCTGCGTCGCCCGCGCCCCGATCTCGCGCGCCTGACGCAAGCCAATCCGGCGCTGACGTCCATCGTCACGGCGCCTCCCATTCACGACCCAGCCGGTAGCGACGCTGCCGGCCTATCGGCGGTATGAACATGAGCAACGACATCCAAAGACTGCAAACCAACGCGCGCATGAGCCAGGTGGTGATCGCCAATGGCGTGGTGTATCTCTCGGGCCAGGTGCCCGATACCGCAGGCGCGCCGATCGACGTTCAGGCTACCGAAATCCTCACGCGGATCGACAAGCTGCTCGCATCGGCGGGCGTGGACAAAACGCGCGTGCTGACCGCGAACGTGTGGCTGAGCGACCCGAAGCATTTCGAGGCGTTCAATGCCGTATGGGACGCCTGGGTTCCGCAGGGGCACGCACCCACGCGCGCCTGCGTGCAGGCCTTGCTGATGCGCCCGGGCCTCGACGTCGAAGTGGCCGTCACCGCGCTCGCCTGAGTGCCTTCGAGCCAGGAACATTGCGTGATGAAATTCGATTCGGTCGTGCTTGGCGGCGGTATTGTCGGCGTTTCCGTGGCCTTGCAGTTGCAGCGGCGCGGCCTCTCGGTCGCGCTCGTGGACCGCAGGGCACCAGGCAACGAAACATCGCACGGCAACGGGGGATTGATTCAGCGCGAGGGCGTCTACCCCTATGCGTTTCCGCGTGAGCTTGCCATGCTGCTGCGCTACGCGCGCAACCGCTCGACGGACGTGCGCTATCACGCGGGGGCGATGCCGAAGCTGCTGCCTTTTCTCTATCGCTACTGGCACCATTCGCGCGCCGACCGGCACGCCGAGATCGCTCGCGCGTATGCCACGCTCATCGAGCATTGCGTGACCGAGCATCGCGCGCTGATCGAGGCGGCGGGCGCACAGGCGCTGTTGCGCACCAACGGCTGGATGAAGGTGTTTCGCAGCGCCGCCGCCATGGACGCCACGGTGGCCGAGGCGCGGCGCTGGCAGCGCGAGTACGGCGTGGGCCACGAGGCACTGGACGGCGCGGCGCTGCGCGCCGCCGAGCCCGCGCTCAGCCACGCGCTGGTGGGCGGCGTGCGCTACACCGATTCCGATTCGGTTAGCGATCCGAATGGATTGGTGACGGCCTACTCGAAGCTCTTCGAGCAGCTAGGCGGCCGCGTGCTGATTGGCGACGCCGCGACGCTCGAGCCGTCGTGGCGCGTCATGACACAAGATGGCCCCGTGCTGGCGAAGTCGGCGGTCATTGCCATGGGGCCGTGGTCGGGCGATCTCACGGCGCGGCTGGGCTACGAATTGCCGCTCGCCGTGAAGCGCGGCTATCACATGCATTACGCGCTCACGAATGGGGCGAAGCTGAACCAGCCGGTGCTCGACGCCGAAGCAGGCTTCCTGATTACGCCCATGGTGCGCGGCACGCGCCTCACGACCGGCGTCGAACTCGGCTTGCGCGATTCGCCGAAAACGCCCGTTCAGCTCGAAGCCGTGGAGCCGCTCGCGCGCGATATCTTCCCGCTGGGCGCGCGGCTCGATGCCGAGCCGTGGCTGGGCCGCCGCCCCTGCACGCCCGACATGATGCCGATCATCGGGCCTGCGCCGAAGCACGACGACCTGTGGTTCGCTTTCGGTCACGCACACCACGGTCTCACGCTCGGCCCGGTCACGGGGCGCCTGATCGCGGAAATGATGACGGGCGCGCCGACGGTGGTGGACCCCCGGCCATTCCGCGTCGAGCGGTTCTGACTTGGCGCGCACCGGCGCACGTGGTTAGAACCGGTAATTGAGCCCCGCGAACGCCGTGATCTCGCGGCGGCTCTCGGTGATCGGACTGTCGGCGGCGTAATGCTGAAGGCGTCCGAACGTTGCGTTCACCGAACCGACCCAGTGCTTCGAGAAGTCGTGCGTCATGTAGAACGTCATGTGCAGATCGCGAATGCCCGCGCCCGGCGCATACGCCGGCAAGCCGGATGCCGCGCTCTCGTCCGGCGTCACGCCGAATAGCGTGCGCGTGTAGACGCCGTTGGCCCACGTGAGCCCCGGTCCCACCGAAAACAGCCACCCCGTGAGCGGCAGCGACACATAGAGGTCCGCCGTTGCGGTCGTACCTTGCCCGTGGCCGCTGATGTCCTGATACATCGCAACGGCGCCCGTGAACGCCCACAGCGTGTAATCGGCGAAGAGGCGCAGCTTCGGGCCGTCATCGACATTGCTCAGGCCGTGCAGATGCGGGTCGTCCGACACGGTGCGCGACTGGAAGTCGAAGCTCAGCGAAGCGCCCACATGGTAGTTCTCCGCTGAAATCACGTTCACGCCCAGCACGTCCGGCCCTTGCGAGAAGAAGCGGTCGCGGTACGAGATGTCGAGCGACGGGAACGGATAGACCTTCATGTGGCGCGCGCCCGGATACTCGGGCGCGAAATAGGCGCCCGGACCGATCGAGATTTTCCACGGCGAGTCGGTTGTTGCGGTACTGGCGGTGTCGGTATCGGCCCATGCGTGCGAGGCCAGGGTCAGCGCGGCGACGCACGCCAGCCCTTTCAGTACTGCGGATTGCTTCACGTATTTTTCCTTCCCACTGCCGCCAGTTGGCGCAGACGCCGGGCGAGCGCCTTGGAGACGACCGGCGCGTCCTTCGCGCCGCGCGCGACTTCGCTTTCGCGCAGGAACAGGGCCGTTTCGCGCGCAACGATCTCGCGTTCGTTGTCCGAGGTGATCATGTGATACGAATCGTCGAGCCACAGCGTGCGCAGGAAGTTCGAGCCGATGCGGTCGATCACGTGGCGCGGGTTGCGCGGGCTCGACGTTTCGTCGTCGATCGCGTGGATCACGAGCGTGTCGTTTTCGATCGCGGCGACATCCTTGCGCGCCGCGCGTGCGAGGCGCAGCGCCTGATGCAGCGCGGGCAGCGCGATCGTCGAAGGGCCGACCTCGCTGAAATCGCTGCGCTGCATGGCGCGCGCGATTTTCTTGCGCAGCGCTTCGTTGCGCACGCCGAACGGTTCGGCCTCGCGATAGCGGTAGCGGTGGCGCAGCGGCGTGAAGTACGCCCAGTCGAGCAGGAAGCGATACCACGGGATCGCCCAGCCGTCGTAGGCGAGCGTGAGCGAGAGCAGCGCGAGCGACTGCGCGGCGGGCCGCTCGCGAATCAGACGCAGCGCAAGTGCGCCGCCGATCGAAAGCCCGCAGATCGAGACGCGCTCGTAGCGCGCCGCCAGGGCGTCGAACTCGCGCGCGGCGTTTTCGACCCATTGTTCCATCGGCAGCTGGCCGGTGCCGGCGCTATAACCGTCGATGACGGGCGCGCATACCGTGAACCCTTCGCCCTGCAGATAGCGCGCGAGATAGCGCAGTTCGATCGGCGAGCTGGAGAGCCCGTGAAGCATGAGCACGGCGTGGCCGTCGCCTTCGCAGAAAAAGCGCGTGGACTGCACGGCTGTCGTTTCGGGAGCGGCCAGCTCCATGTCGAGCGTCGCCATGTCAGCTCTCCGTGCGCAGCACGAGAAAATCGCCCGCGTGAGTGGTGAAGCGTTCGCAGCTGCAATTGATGTGCCGGTACTCGCGCTTGTGCTGCTCGCTGCGCAGACGCACGCGATGATGGCCCGGTGACAGGGCGTGCGTGAGGCGCTGCACGTCGTCGGGATGCAGCGCGTCGAAGAGCGGGCCGGGCGCGACTTCGGCGGCGGCCGGCAGCGCTTGCGACATGCTCTGTCCCACGCTTGCGCGCTGGGCGGCATTGCGCTCGAGCCCCTTGATGAGGATGAAGCCTTCGTGATGCTGCGCGAGATGCCGCAGCAGGCGATGCGTTTCATCGACGGCGCGGCGCGCCAGCGCGCGCTCGTTGTCGTGACGCAGCAGCATTTCGTAGCGGGACTGCGCGACCGAGGTGATCAACTGCGCGCGAAACTGCTCGCGCCGCAGACGCTCGATCAGCGTGATCACGATGATCGTGACGAGCGGATAGGACACCATCAGGATCACATCGCGCGTGTCGAGGAACGTAATGTAATTGTAGGGAGGCACGAACATATAGTCCGCAATGGCGAGACCCAGCACCATCACGGTCAGCGCAGGCGCGAGGCCGAGGAAGTATTCGACCAGCGAAGCGGCGATACAGAACGTCGTGCCCGGCATCATCGGACCGAGCAGGGGATGCAGTGCGAAGCGGATGGCGCTCGCGAGCGCGAGCGCGCCAGCGGCAATGCACCACCGGCGCGGGCCTCTTGGCGCCCAGAGGCGGGCGTTACGAACTTTCATGGTTTCCCGGGTCGCCCGCCGCGTGACGGGCCGTCGCGCGCGTATTGCGCACGGGCAATCGCTGACGCTTTAGTTGTAAGCAGTGCAAGGAATTCGACAGGAACGGCAGAACGGCGCGGCGGTGACCGGCCTGTCACCGTCAGCGCTCTGACGATTTTTTCGAGTCCCGAATATTACCACTGTTTACAAACATCGGATCGGCGATAAAAAGCCGCCGGGAGACCGTCTCGGGATTCAGACGTCAGGATTCGACATCGGCCAGGCTGAATATTCCGGTCTTGTCGTTATACGAAAAGATCTCGGCGTAGCGGCCCCAGGCGATCACGGCGTCGAGCGTTTCCTGCGCGGCGTCGTCGGCAAGCAGGTCCTCCAGTTCCTGTTCGAAGCGCACGCGCGGGGCGCGATGTCCGGGGCGCTCATTGAGCACCGTGCTGATCCGCGCGGCGAGCGGCACGTTGCGCAGCAGGTGTTCGGCGAACATCAGCTTGCGCTCCTGCGTATTGAATTCGTTGAAGGTCTTGCCCGCGTGCGTGAGCACCACGTCGCCTTCGCTGACCTCCGCAAAGCCGAGGTGCTGCAGCATTTCCGCGACAGGGAAGAGCTCGTTGATTTCCAGTTGCAGCGTTCGCGCGATTTCCGGCATGTCGGCGCGGCCGTTGTAGGGGGCGGCGGCCAGCGTTTCGATCAGGCCCGCCATCAGGTTGACCGACACGCCCGGCAGCGAACTGCCCGGCTCGAGTTCGGGCTTCGCCGGCGCGCCCGCCTGGCGTGCGGTCATCTTTGCGTAGATGTCGTCGACGAGCGTGCGGAACACCGGGTCGAGACGATTGCGCGGATGCTTGAACGGCACCGGAATTTCGGCCACCACACGGCCCGGGTTCGACGACAACACGAGAATGCGATCGCACATGAACACCGCTTCCTCGATATTGTGCGTGACGATCAGCACCGACTTGATCGGCAGGCGGCCTTGCGTCCACAGGTCGAGCAGATCGGTGCGCAGCGTTTCGGCCGTGAGCACGTCGAGCGCGGAGAAGGGCTCGTCCATCAGCATCAGCGTGGGATCGACCACGAGCGCGCGCGCGAAGCCCACACGCTGGCGCATGCCGCCCGAAAGCTCGCGCGGATAGGCGTTTTCGAAGCCGTCCAGACCGATCAGGTCGATGGCGGCGAGCGCGCGCTTGCGCCGCTCGTGCGGGCCGACGCCGATTGCCTCCAGTCCGGCCTCGACGTTTTCCAGCACCGTGAGCCACGGGAACAGCGCGAAGGTCTGGAACACCATCGCGACGCCTTCCGCCGGACCGCGCAGCGGCTTGCCGAGGTAGTTCACGTTGCCGCTGGTGGGCGGAATCAGGCCGGCGATGATACGCAGGAGCGTGGACTTGCCGGAGCCCGAGCGGCCCAGCAAGCCGACGATCTCGCCTTCACGCAGCGTGACGTCCACGTCGTCGAGCACCAGTTGCTCGCCCGGGTTCTTGCCGAAACCGCGGCATACGTGCTGGACGCACATCACTTCCTGGCCGATGCGGGGCCGCGTCTGCGGCATGTCGGGAGTGGTCGTTTTGAGGTTTTGCATGAGATTGATACTCAATCAAGACGAAGGCAGGACTCGGCATACGCGTACAACAGCCGATTCGGCGAAACGAAAAGCGCGTGAAAGGGAATGTTCAACTCACGGCCACGATCAGGGAGCGCCTCGCTTTTTCAACGATGGCGAATCTTCGTGACCGGAGTTTGGCAGAACTTAGGAAAGCCGGGACTTGATCCGGCGCCACAGGCCTTTCCATGGGTGACGGCGAACGGGTTCGAGCGACAGCAACGCTTCGTAGTGTGAGTGCGCCTCGTTGACATGAGGCAAATGCGACAAAAGCAGACCGAACATCATGATGTTTCTCCGGACGTCTGGCGTGTATGGGCGAGTGCAAAGCCCGCAGACGTTCGGTCGCCGCGCAGTCGGCGCGGTTGCATGGGTCTACGTGCTTTCCTCGGACAAGCTTGAAGGCAAGCGGTAAGGGCAACTGTCACTGTCGGGCATGTCGGCTCCTGTTCATGCTGGGCGCACGCCAGCGCCCCGGCGCAAAGCGGGTTACAGGCGAACGGCGGCCGCGAGCGCAAGCGCTCGCCGGGTCGCGCCAAGGCGAACGCGTGCGGAGCCCGCGTCGGCATGGCGCTATGGTTTGGGGTGCACGAAGGAAGATTGCTACGGCGCGCACCGTCTGCCTGCTGGCAGGACGGCGGCTCGGGAAAGGGAGCGGATGTCCTGCCGGTCAGGCAGCGAAACGGTTCGAAGATCGACTACTACTACTGTCCAAGGCATCGGCCCCATTGAGAAGACGGGCGAATTCTAGTCTCGGTAAAAACACTAAGTCAACCAAAATTGCTAAGCAGAGCAGAGATTCAATTCTGAAGGTTGAAGAAACGCCGTTGAAAGAAATTGGAGTCTGCGGGGCTGTCGCTGGCCGGCCTCGTGTTTATGCTTTTTTTACTTGCTTTTTTATCTGCGTGCCCAATACAATCCGCCCCGTCATAGCAAAGGAGTCCTCCGTGGACGCATGTTCTAGCAGTGGAAGTCCGATGCCGGCCAGCGCCGGCAGCACAACCGCGAGATAGTCGCCGCAGGTTCACTCCTTCGCCGCTAACTCGCTTACGCCGGGTTAGCGCGCTTCGTTACCGACTGGTCTCAGTCGCCTTTGCGACCAGTCTCTCAGCAGCACGCTCCCTCTGATTGATTGCCATTTGCAAGCTTGCTTGCAGAAATGGCTGCGCTTTCGCATTTCGTCCGCTTATCGCAGCGGCCAACGCGGAGGGATGATGTTCGTCTTTCTCTTTCCTGTCTTTCAACTGCGCGCGTTGCGGGCTGTCTGCCGTCGCGCACGGGTTCTGGTGGCTGCAGCGGCGCTCGCCTGCCTGCACGGCTTCGCTTTCGCGGCTGCGGTTCGCGCCACGCCCGCCGGCGTGCGCCGCCGTTCGATGCACCTCGCACGCCGCGCGGCGCAGATGGCGGCACGCGGCGCGCTGCGCACCGTTCACGCGGGGCATCCGCTCACGCCCACGGGTTACGTGCTTCTCGGCGCGACCGTAGCGGCAGCCGCGCTGGTTTCGCTGCTGTGCGCGTCCGCGTCCGACACTGAGCCGGAGCATCCTTTATGGCCGCGTTTGCGCTTCGCGTAGAAAACCTGCGCGCCGGACACAGTTTCATCAAGCTTCGCAGGCACGCTCTGCGTTGAATAGCGGACTCGTCCGCAACTTACTACAGCCCCACAAATACTATGAAGAAAATCCTCAAGAGCAGGCTGCTCGGTTCGCGCGGCCCCATTACGCTGAGCGCTGTCCTCTCGCTGGGCGTCGTGCCTGCCGCCTTCGCGCAGACCAGCGGCGAAAATGCGCCCGCTCAACCGGCTTCGCCTGCCTCACCGGCTTCGTCATCCGGCGCAGCGGATCAGCAACAAGCGCCCGCTGCCGATCAGAACGCAGCCGCGCCCACGGGCCTTTGGGAACGCTCGAACCTCTTTGGCGATATGGGCGGCTTGCGGCCCTGGCTCGCGCAGTACGGCTTGTCGTTCGGCCTGCAGGAAACCAGTGAATACATGGGCAACGTGAGCGGCGGAACGAGTCGCGGAGGCGCCTATCAAGGCGTCACCGAATTCAGCCTCGGCATGGACACGCAGAAGGCGTTCGGTTTGCCTGGCGGCATCTTCAATGTGTCCGGCTTCCAGATTCACGGCACGAGCCTGACTGCGCGCAACCTGCAAACGCTGCAGAACGCGAGCGGCATCGAGGCCGATGCCTCGACCCGCCTGTGGGAGTTGTGGTACCAGCAGACGCTGCCCGGCGGCAAGGTCGACGTCAAGGTCGGTCAGCAAAGCCTCGACCAGGAGTTCATGGTCAGCCAGTACGCGAATACGTTCATGAACGCGACGTTCGGCTGGTCGGCGCTGCCGTCCGTCGATCTGCCTGCGGGCGGCCCCGCGTATCCGCTTTCGTCGCTCGGCGTGCGCGTGCGCGCTACGCCTACGGACGCGATTACCGTGCTCGGCGGCGTATTCGACGGCAACCCGGCGCCGGGCGAGGGCGACCCGCAAAAGCTCAACGCGAGCGGCACGAATTTCAACCTGGGCAACGGGGCTCTGGTGATCGGCGAAATTCAATATGCAATCAATCAGCCGCCCGCCAATAATTCGGATCCCAAACCAAGCGGAATGCCTGGCACCTACAAGCTTGGCTTCTGGTACAACAGCAACCGTTTCGCCGATCCGGCAACGGGCGTGACGGGCGTGGGCGGCCCGGTTAGCCATCGTGGCAACTACAGCATCTATGCCGTGGCGGACCAGATGGTGTGGCGTCCGAGCGCCGATAGTCCGCAGTCGGTGGGGGTGTTCGCGCGCGTGATGGGCGCACCCGGCGACCGCAACCTGGTGGACCTCGGGGTCAACGCGGGCGTGACGCTCAAGGCGCCGTTCAAGGGACGCGACAACGACGTGGCCGGCCTGGCGGTTGGCTACGCGCACATCGGCTCGCATGCGCAGGACTACGCGAGCGCCCAGGCGATCTCGACGCCCGGCTACCCGTCGCGCAGCGCCGAGACGGTTCTGGAAGCGACTTACCAGTATCAGATCGCGCCGTGGTGGCAATTGCAGGCGGACTTTCAGTACTTCTTCCGGCCGGCCGGCGGCATCCCGGACCCGCAGAATCCGTCGCGGCGGATTGGCGACGAGGCGGTGCTCGGCCTGCGTACGACAGTCGCGTTCTGATTGGAAAACGCCGTTCCTGCCGCCGGATTGGCGGCGGCAGGAACGTGCAGGATGACGAAATGCTGCGTTACGCATATGAAGAGACGAGCGAAAGACGAGGGAAGACCCCGATTGGTCGGACTTGCGATTGATCTAGACTCCAGTGGCGAGTGCTGCGCAGCTTTTCGATGCGGCACCAGTTTCCAAACGCAGATTTCGTTCCATGAAGCATCCGATCCAGGGATGGCTTTTGGGTGTCTCTCTTCTGGCGCTTGCCAGCGTCTCGGCGGCCGAACCCGCCAAGGCGGCGCACACCCAGAAGCCTGTCCAGAAGCACGTCCAAAAGCACGTCCAGAAGGACGCGAGGGGCCACGCCCCGAAACACGCCGTTGCGGCCGCACCAGCGCCGGCGGCGGCGCCATCCGTCTCTTTGCCCGCCATTGCGAAGCGCTTCGAGTACCAGTCGCCGTTTGAACGGCAGTACGACGCGCATCTGGCGAAAACCACCGCCGCAACGCCTGGCATTCCGGACGATACCGACGCCACGCTCGATCCGGGCGCGAGCGGGACGCGCACGCCGGGCGCTCAGGTCGACAGCAATGGCGTGCCGAACCAGGCGCTTCATCCGCAAACGCCGCCGCTCGTCACCGTCGGCGACTGGGATCTCTCGGCCGACGCGCATCTGCCGTTGACGCGCTCGCATGACACCGGTGCGGCGATTAGTGCCCGGCGCGGCTTCTAGAACGAAAATCCCCCTGTCACCCGCTTCCTTACCGCCGCGAGGTAATTGGTAAGGCATTGCCGTTGTGACACGTTGCTCCCGGGAATGCGAATGAGGCGAGTCAGTAAGCTGACAAGCTCAACTACCGCAAAAAAGATCCTCCCCGGACCCACGCCCCATGTCACAACGACGCCCAACCTGTTCGCGCATCCTGGGTCAGCTCCTGCTCCCCGTGCTGCTCAGCTCGACGCTGATGCTGCAGGGCTGCGCGACGACCGCGGAAAATCTTGCCCTGGGTTTCGGTATCGGCTCGGTCGGTACCATCTCCGCCCTGGGTTGCCTGCTCGCCTGCCAGATGAACGACGCGCGCTGGTAACCGGCGCTCAGTAGTACATCCAGCGCCCGTACTGCGGCGACCAGTACACCCAGCGCGCCGGCGGTTGCTGGTACTGCGCGCCCCACGGTGCGGGCGGCGGGTAGTAAGCGGGCCGGGGCTGCGCGTACATGGGCTGCTGCTGCGGGTATTGCTGCTGGGCGTATTGCTGCGCATACACCGGTTGCTGCTGCGCATAGGCGGGCGGCTGCGCGTAGGCCGGCCGCTGCTGTGCATACGCCGGCTGCTGGGCATAGCCAGACGGCTGGGGCGGCGGCGCGTATTGCTGGGCTTGCGGTGGGATCTGTTGCTGGACCCGTGGCTGCGCCGGTTGGTAGTAGGGTTGGGCGTAACCCTGGCCCTGCGTCGAGTAGATCTGCGCGGAGCGCGGCGGCTCCGGTTCGTCGACGGTTTCGTCGTTCGCCAGCGACTCCGGCGGCGCGACGTCGTCCTGCGCGGGCGGCGTTGCCGCAACGGCGCGATGGTTCGCGCTCGCCTGCGCGTAGGCGTGCGGCTGCGCTTGCGGTTGCCGCGCGGCCGCAGCCGGCGCAGCGTCGGCGGCTTTCGCAACGGTGGCGCGCGCGTTCGTCTGCCCGGGAGCCGGCGCTGCCGCTGCGGCCGGCGCCGCGGCAGTGGAATCCTGGACGTCTTGCGCCTCTTGAGTCTCCTGCGCGCTTTGTTCGCTTTGCGCGCCTTGCGCATCCGCGAGCGGCTTGACCACGACCGGCACGGTCATGACCGTCGAGACCTCGCCCGCGTCGCTATACGTGTGCTTGATGTCGAGGATGGGCTTCTGCGCCGCCGCGCCCGCTGCCTTCTTCGCAGGCGCCGTAGCAGGCGCAGCGGCGGGAGCCGCCGCCTGCGCCATCTCCTCCCTGGCTGCCTTGTAACCCCGGTCATAGGCCGCCTGGACTTCGCGGTCCTGCGCCGCGGCGTCGTCTTCCTTGCTATAGGCGTGGGACGCTGCCGATACTGCGCAGCCCGTTGCAAGCAATGCGATGGCCGTCGCGTGCCGTGCGGTCGTGTCCATGGAGGGACCTCTAATTCTGCTTTTCGATGACTTCATCGTACTACGCGGCTTGTGACATTCAAGCGGCGGGAAACCCCCTGGGTATGCAGCCGAACGCAAGCGCTCAACCCGGCGACGCTTGCCCCAGCAACCACTCCCGGAATGCGGCCAGGCGGCTCTGCCTGATGTCGATCGTGCGGCACGAAACGAAATGCGTTTCGCGTAAAAAGCGGGTGAAGCGGTCGGCGCCTGGCGCCACCAGATCGCCGCGCGCAAGCTCGCGCTCGGCGAGGCGGGTACTTTCGAGCACGACGCCCATGCCGTCGGCCGCCGCCGAAATCGCGAGCGCCGCACGATCGAACGAGGGCCGAGGCCGGTCGGTCAACGGCAGGCCGTTCGCGGCGAACCAGTCGCGCCAGGTCACGCGGCTCAATGGGCTGTCGATCAGCGTGGCCTCCTGCATCAATGCTTCTATCGAGCCCGCGCTCGCCAGCAATGCGGGCGAGCACATCGGCACGAGCGGTTCGACGCCGAGCGCCACCGTCTCCACGCCCGGCCGCTCGAGCGCGCCGCCGTACGAAATCGCCACGTCGATTTCCTGAGCGCGCGTGAGGTCAAGCGGCTCCGGTCCGGTGGAAAGCCGCAGCGTGATGTTGGGGTGATGGCGCGCGAAGTCGGCGAGCCTGGGCCCGAGCCATTTCACGGCGAAACTCGGTGCGCTGTATACGGCGAGCACCTGCGCTTGGGGCGCAAGCGAGACTTCGGTGCAGGCCGACTCGATGACGTCGAAAACGCGGCTCAGGCTGTCGAGTAGACGCAGCGCCTCGGGGGTCGGATCGATGCGGCGATATTGCGCCGGATGAAGAGCGGTCGCCCGAAATACGCCTCGAGTTCCTTGACCTGATGGCTGATCGCCGCGAGCGCGAAGCTCTGGAGCCGTGCCGCGGCTTCAAACGCGCGCAGCAGCACAAAATTCGGAATTTTGCGCACGTTCGACCCCGAGATAGGTGAATGCGGCTCATGTTTTCATGAACATCCATCGTTTGTCGCGCGCGAATCATGCCGAGCACAGGCAGCACCTGAAGGCGCGGCTCGTCGCCGCGTGCCGCGCGTTCGCGTTGCAGGGCTTCGGCTACGGCTACGGCTTCGTGGGGCACCTCACCGTGGGTCGGCGCGCGCATCTGGATCGCGCGGGAGATGATCACGTGGGCGATCATCTCCGGGCTCATGATGTTCGCGAAGACCGCCGCCATGTTCTACACGCTGCGCTTTCTGCTGAGTCTCGCGGAAGCGGGGCTCTCCCCCGGCGTGACCCTGTACCTAACCTACTGGTTTCCCCCCGAGCGCCGCGGCAAGATCATCGCGCTCTTCATGACCGGCGTTCCCATTTCGGGCGTGCTCGGCGGCCCGTTCTCGGGCTGGATCCTGCATTCGATGAGCGGCACGCACGGGCTGGTGGGCTCGGTGCTCGCGGCGGGTAGATCCGCCGCTTGCACTCGCCCCAGCGCGATCATCATCGCGATGCAGGGCAGCACGGTGAACAGCACCGCCCGTTGAGCGGCGCCGCCGCCGGGGCTTCGCGTCCAGCATCTCGCCAACGATCCCCAGCAAGAAGGCCGCTTTCGGCCGCACCGCCTGCTCGATGAGCGCAAGCACCGCACGCAATTGCGTCGTGCCCTCGCAGGACGCGTGTGCAAGCGAGGAAAACTCTTACCGCTTTCGGGGCATCCACCGACTTGGGTAGTTCAAGGCTGCCTTGTCGAATGTCAAGCCGGGCCGAGTTAATACATCGCGCATCGGCGTTGATCCATTTTTCGGACTTATTCGATTGCGCTGTCTCGAATTCTGAAAAAGGATAAGCGCTGGTGCCGGATAGTCCGTCGCCGTTCAAAGGAGTTGAATCCTTGAATTCACGCGATCCGCTGGTGCGTCCCGGTATCGACATTCACCAGTATTACAGCCTCGACATACCTTCGTCTGCGAGTTCGGCTCTGGCCGATATCTATTCGTTCACGGGCACGCGCGCCGTCGGCGAGCCGACGAAATACACAATCCAGTTCAGCCATCCCCTGCATGATCTCTCGCGTACCGACTACATTAACCGGATGGCCTCGTTCGTCATCCAGCCCCCGCCTGTAAGCCGCTGGAGCGAGCCTGAGGTGCCGCAGCGCATCCAGGGGATGATTACCGCCTTTGCACAGATCGCCAGCAATCACGCTCAATCCCTGTACGAGGTCACCCTCGAATCGCGCCTTGCGTTGCTGCGCAACAGGCCACGCGTCCGCTACTTTTTCGACATGAGCGAACCCGAGGTAATTGAGAAGATTCTCAGAGAACACGAGTTCAACCAGATTTTCGCGGATTACCAGTTCGGCCTCTACCGCACCTACCGCAAGCGCGCGATCATCGCGCAGTGGGGCGAGGATGATCTTGCTTTCATTACGCGCCTGTGCAGGCGGACCGGCATTTGGTTCGTATGCGAAACGGGCAAGCGCTGTGAGGTCGTGCGCTTCGGGGACGACTACTCGAAGTACATCCACGACAACGCGCGCTTCACGTATCCGTACCGGGAGCTGAACGGCCTGCATACGGTCGCGCGCGAGTCGGTGCGGTCTCTCGAGATGCGCGCCACGATGCAACCCGCGAAATTCTCGGTGCGCAGCTACAGCCCCGAGCAGCCGAACAACGAATGGATCAACGGTGCAAAGGCGATCAACGGGGACCGGACGACCTACGGCGAGACCTACATGTGGGGGCTCGACCTGGTTGACGAAAATGACGCCGCGCGCGAGACGGAACTCAGGCAGGAGGCGGCAATCGCGGAACAGGTCGTCTACCGCGGGACGGGAGACATGCTGGAGCCGTGGCCTTCCTGCGTGCTGAAGCTGTCAAACCGCGATCTGCCTGACGTTAAGTACGGGCTGCTGATTGTCAGCATGACATGCAGCGCGTCGCGCAACGAAGGCTACAACGTCGAATTCTCGGCCATTCCGAGCGACCGGCAATACCGGATGCCCCTGAAGGAAGAAACGTGGCCTCGCATTGAGGGCGTGGTTACTGGCACGATTGCTTCGACGAAAGGCTACGTGGGGCCATACCTGGACGACCAGGGGCGCTATATCGTCAACCTCCATCCGGATCGCGACCCGCGCACGCCGGGCGTCGAAAGCTGCCCGATGCGGTTGGCAAAGCCATTTGCGGGAGAAGGGCAAACGGGCTTTCACTTCGGCCTTGAACCCGGAACCGTCGTGACTGTGGCATTCCTGTGGGGTAATCCTGACAGGCCATTCATATCTCAAGTACTGCATACGGCACTGCACACGGACCCGCTCGTTGTCGGGCATCCATGGGCTATGCGGCACACGATACGCACGCGCAGCAACAACACGCTCCAGATGGACGACCGCAGCGGCGAGGAGCATATCAAGATCGCGACCGAGTGCGGCAAATCTCAGCTCAACCTGGGTCATGCAGTAGACCGCCAGAACAAGGAAAGAGGCAAAGGCTTTGAGCTTCGTACGGACCTCAAGGGGCATGTCCGCGCAGGCGGCGGCCTGCTTCTGTCCGCCAATGAGCAGCAGAAGGCGCAGGGCCAGCTTACGGACATGGACGCCGTATCGAGCCAGTTCAACATTACCCAGGCACAAGCGCAGGGACTAGCCGCGGCTGCAACGATGGCGAAGGCCGAGATCGCCGATCTCAAGGCCGAGAATGAATGGCTAAAAAGCGAACTGGTGGGCCTGAAGAAGGCGGTGCTCGCATTGTCAGCCCCAAACGGCGTCGGGATCGCGACGCCGCAGCGCATGATGGTATCGACGGGCAAGGATACGAGCTTTGCGACCTCGTCGGGCTTTAACGTCAATGCCCTGAAGAACATTGCCCTGGCCGCCGTGGAGACGGTTTCGCTATTCGCGCAACGCACTGGCATCTTTATCGCGGCAATGCGCGGCAAGGTGCAGATTCAGGCGCAGTCGAATGCGATGGAACTTGCTTCGCAATTAGACATGAAATTCTCCAGCGTCGCCGGGACGCTTACTGCCAATGCAGCGAACGGCGTTGTCCTGAACGGTGGCGGCTCGGCGTACATCAAGGTTCACGGAGATAACGTCGAAATTGGCGGCGCTGGGGACCTTATCATCAAGGTCCCCGATATGGATAAACAGGGACCGGGGTCGCTGTCGCTTCCCTTGCCGAAATTCAGTCAGACCGATGCACCGAGCGATGAGCGGTTCATTCTCAGTGACGGTATTACGGGCCGATCGCTCGTGAATCGCGCGTACAAGATTCAGATGACAGACGGTCGCATCGTGGAAGGCGTCACGACTGAAAAGGGCGAAACCTCACTGACACAGAACGACGTTGCGCAAGGCATCAAGTTGATGCTTTCGAAAATCAAGGGGGCCTGATTCGATGGAAGAGCAGAACAACCAGCCGGATACCCAGAGTAACGCGCAGCCAGGACCGTATCAGCACAATGTGATGACCAACGTCGTGCCGATGCAGCGTGACCACCTTGGTCGGCCTTTCTGGGAGTCATTTCAGTCACCGGCAGGCTATCAAGTGCGCGCCGAAGCGCGCGTGCCGCCGCATATGCCTGGCATCATCATTTTCGTGCATGGGGTGAATTCGGAGGGGGAGTGGTATCGGCTCGCGGAAAAGGCGGTCTGTGATGGACTCAATGTTAGGCTCGGTCGCACTGATTCAACTTCATTGACGGCTAACGTCTATAGCGACGACGATCAAGAAGGCAAAAGTGTAAATCCGCGTCAGGTAGTTGAGTTTAATAACTCTCCCGTGATCCGTTTCTATTGGGGGTATCGCAGTGACTACGAAGACCTGAAACGCTGGTGGGTGCCTCTGCGCAATCTCCACGGTGACAACGGATGGGCACCAGCATGCAGCAAGGATGGTGGCCCGTGGTATTGGGGTGGCGGCGCGTTCCAGAACGGCACAAACAACCTGCAGCAGTTGTGGAGTAACAAGGGCTTTTCGCGCTACATCTATGGTTTCGACATGCAACACCTCAACACAGAAGTTGATCGGCAGTTGCAGGATGCACCGCCGCGCATTTACTACTCGCATGCAGCGCAGCGCCTCGCGAAACTCATCGACAAGATTCGCGAAAAAAATCCGCGCGACACCATTACGCTGATGTCGCACAGTCAGGGCACCATGATCGCAATGGCCGCGACCTTGCTCTGCAAGGAACGCGCACCCGATGCCGTGTTCGTGATGAACTCGCCCTTCGCGCTGGACGACAAGATGACGGATGCGCTGACATGCGGCAGCGAGCGGCCAACTGCTGAAGCCCGTGTAAAGACCTTCAAGGCTGTCGCCAACCGCATCAAACAGGACAAGCAGGTCTATACCGAAGAAATGATGCAGCAGTTGCATGTCGGCGCTTCCCAGGACATGAACTTCTGGCGACCCGACCTGAAACTGAACTATGGCGCACCGGAGCGGGATAACCACGGGCGACTGTACGTCTACTTTACGCCCCATGATCGCGTGATGGGCGCGGTGCCCCTGCAAAGCATCGGCTGGCAGGGCGTGAGCGACAAGTTGCTTGATGAGCTGGGTGATACCGTCAAACAGCGCATGCTTGCTCGCAGTATGGCGGTTGGTGACGAGCCGGGTGTGCGCAAGTTTGGTACGTTGCCGCGGATTGCCGAGGATCAACTCGTGCCCGGCGCGAAACCCACCGATTTTTGGAACGGCAATCGAGGCGTGATGGGTGGGCTTTTCGGTCTCTCGAATATCTGGGCAATACCGAACGCAAATCAGACGGTGACGGTGAACGCGGAAAAGGTGCCAAACCCGCTGACTGCGGAAGAAATGGTGCCATTTGAGAAGTCACGAAAGTACGCGCCGGAATACGGAAAATTCAATGTCGATCCGAAAAATCCGGATCAGGGTGCGTTCGAAGACGAAACTTTCCTGTACTACGCGTCAATATACGAGCCGGAAGAATGTGTTAGGCGCGATGCTGTGTACAGCAATTCCGGACGGCAGAGAACGATTGAATCGGGCGAGGAAGTGATCAATCGAATTTCAAAATACAAGCCTGAGCCAACCAATCACAGCACGCTTCCGTCGCATCCCGAGTTCATGTCGCGTGTTGTCGCATGGGACCTTCCAGTAGGTCTTTGCGACTCCTTCGAGGACAGAGAGTTCTGGTTTGATCTAGTCAAGGCGGCTGAGTGGACGAGTGGTCACGATACCTACTTTGATTACGGAACATTTGATGAGGTTGAAAAGCCTGCCACGATTGACTGGACTACTGTTGCGGAGGAAACCAGCAAGGCGGAAGCGAAACGCATTCAATACGGGGAAAATTATCGTGGTTCGTAAGCTCATCGTACTGACCCTTTCGGTCGCTGCTCTCGGCTGTGCTGCGAAGCAGCCATGGTCTTTCAACCTCGCTGACTTTCTCTCCGCAAAGGAACTACCCTACGACTCGCCACCGCAGGTGATCTATCGTATTGACGACCATCGCTTCGTGACCCTGGAGCATTACCGGGACTGTAACTACGGCAATACGTTCTACAACGACACGAAGTCCGGAATCCATAGCTATCTCGGTCGTGGCACTGTTGAGAACTTTCAGGGGCGCGTTATCAACGCTGATCCCACCGGCAGGAATCTGGTGTTTCCGGCGGCGACTCCACCGCATACCGTATGCGGCAATGGCGAACGCGGCTGCAATCCAACGATGGTCTACTCAACAGACGGCGGACGAACGTTTGATGCCATGACCTATATAAAGGGAAGTTTCAACCCCCACGAAGAATCGAAGGATTTCATCATCACCGCGACAACTGATGCAGTTTATGTTACTCGGAAGCTCGGTGACACAACCAGCAAAACAACAACGACGAAGTATCCGATGCGCCCTGGATTCGTATATTTTTCAAAAGAAACGTTGCCGGCTGGAATTCACGTTGAGCGTAGCGTCCCTGCTCCGGTAGGCATGCAAACTCCATCTGGTCAAGATCACATTACATGCGACGCCTCGATCAAGCCGACCAACCCTGATGCTGTTCTGAGATGATAGAGAAGATGAAAGAGAAATATCTGCTTCTGTGCTTGTTTTCTGTGTTCTTTTGCTTGAGTGCGAAGGGTGCTGACGATACTTCGCGTGAAGTCAAGTGGAAGTATATCGGGCGAAGTTTTGGTGGTGATGATGTGTTTTTTGATGAGAATAACGTGTCGCGAAACAATGAAGATAACGCCATCAAGGCAGTAATTTTGGTAAACAAACAAAACTGCTCAGAAAATGATCTTGGGGCGACATCCGATACCTCCGAAGAACATAGAACAAACTGTGTCAATTATTTCAAATATGCCTCATCTATTGAGGGCGTTGCTTTTTGGTGCGGCGACAGCCTGCACAGCAACGAGGTGGAAACTCTATTTGGCTTTCGCTTCGACCATTTTGACGGAAAGGGAAAACCGATTGCCAAATTTTCAGGTGAACCGGTCGTGTCTCTGATAGAACCAGACCGGCCATCGCGGCGCGCTAGAGACTGGTTGTGCAAAGCCATTCGTTAGGAAACTGTCTCGGACCAGTTGTACCTAAATGACGCACGACCATGTTGCGCGTATCGTTGAACTCAATTGAAGGACGCAATGAAAAACCCAGTACGCAAAGACGACAAGACCACGCACGCCGGCGTGGTCAAGACCGCGAGCGCATCATTCAAGATCGGTGGTCACAGGGTAGCCCTGCTTGGCGACATCGTGACCTGTCCCGAGCATGGCGACAATCCGATTGTCGAGCACGGCGAAGGTTACAAGGAAGGTGGCCGAAAATGGGTTGTCGATAGGTGCCGTACGCAATGCGGAAGTCTGGTGATCGCAAGTGATTCAGGGATGAAGAACAGCACATGAGCATGAAATGGATCGAGCCGAACGTGCCAGAATTTGAGCATGGCAAGCCGCCGCCAGCATGGATCCACATAGTTATCCTCGTCCTCGCTTTTGTTACCTGTTTCGTCTACACGGTATTGAACTGGAAACAGGGAAGGTCGATTGTTAGCGCGGAGTTTTTTGTGCGTATCCTGCTCGTTCCAGTACTGCTGGGAGGCGCGGTGAGCAACTTCCTATATCTGTCCCACGAGGACTGGGTGGAGCGTGTCGATATCTGGAACAACTTGTGCAAACGGACCTATTCTAGCTGGCGACGGTGGGCGCAGGCCCGCGTGGCGATCATCGGCAGCGTTACGCTGACGCCGGAAGATGATCTGGCCGCGCGCATGCTCGGGCTTGAGGGCAGTTCCCCAACGAACAAGGGCAAGACTCTGGCGCTTGCGACAGAGGCGAAGGGGCAGTCGATGTCGCGCACTCAGCGGGTATTGGAGCAACTGGTTACGCCGTTCGCGCCATACATGATCAGCGGGGCATGCCGCCATACGTTCAGCATTATCGTACAGTCAGACCGCGACGATGACCTCAATGATCTGCGGTCCCTTCTGCGCAGACTCGTGCCGATCGATTTCGGATTTGTGGAGATTTCGCGCGTAGCGGACCCGGTTGATATGGGGGTGATCGAGAGGTGGCTTTCCAGCAGCAATGCTCCGGAATATTGCCTGGTGGTCGCCTGGCAGCTTCATGCGGCGGAAACTGAACCGACCTGCTCTGAAGCCGCTGTATCGCTGCTGTTTGCGTCCCGCGCGACCGTTGCGAACAGCAAGGGAAAGCTCAAACCTGAGGCCTGGGTGTTCCGCCCGGCAGCCGCTGCTATGGACAAGGTATTTGATGTCCTGAAAGCGCTGTTGGCGGCGCAGCAGTCGCCGTTGGAACGCATCAAGCATTTATGGCTCACGCGTTTGCCCGGACCGGGCAAGCACGCAACGCTGACGGCTATCAAGGACGTAAAACTCGACGTTGCGGCCCACGATCTGGACGCTGCCATTGGCTTGCCGGGACCAGTCAATACCCTTCTCGTGCAAGCGCTTGCCGCCCGCATGGTGCAGCATGGTCAGGGTACGCAACTGCTGGCAACGCCCCGCCAAGCGGGAGCGATGCTGAATCTCGTAGGGACAGCCATCGCACCGGTTGAAGATATCGAGGAGCGGTTGCCTACACCGTTTGGCATCAGTTTTGTCTTGATGACAACCTGTATCGCCATACTTGTCATTCTGGTATTCAAGGACGCGGGCGCGTCTGTCGGCTGGTTCATGGGCGTGCTTGGGGGTTTCATCGTGCTCCTGATCGTGCACGCCATTTTTTCTATTGTGAGACGCAATCAGGTAGCAAACGATTTTTATAACGGTTTGCCGTGGTAAGCAAAGCGCGCTGAATTATGGAGACTTGCACATAAGAGCGCGCCGCTGGATCGTTGCGGTGGCGGCGTATCTGGACCTGAGAAGCTCACTGCCCCCCCTTCTCATCGCTCTCGCCCACCACCGCCGCGCCCGCCTTGTCGTCCCACTGCCACCCGCCGCCCAGATTCCTGATCAACGCCACGCTACTCTGCATCAGCAGCGACTGCGTATCCTTCAGGCTCTGCTGGGCCTGCAGCAACGTGAGTTGCTGCGTGAGCAAGCTTTGTTCGCTGGCAGTGCCCGCACTGAGCTGCGCCTGCGTGCTGGCGAACAAGGCCTGATTGCGCTGATAAATATTCGCGTAGGCGGCTTCCTGCTGTGCGAGATGGTTCCACGACGAGAGGCTATCCTCGACGTTCTGGAACGCACCCAGCACCGCCTGCCGATAGTTGGCCGCCGCTTCGTCGTAGGTCGCGCGCGCTTCGTGCACGGCTGCCGTGCGCGCGCCGCCGTCGAAGATCGTCGCGGCGATATCCGGCCCGAGCGTCCATACGCGGCTTGGCAGCGAGAACAGATGCGCGAAGGTGTTGTGCTCGAAACCGCCCTGAATGCTCAGGTCCAGAATCGGGAAGAACGCCGCTTCGGCCGCGCCGATCTTCGCATTGGCCGCCGCCGCCGAGCGTTCGGCCTGCACGACGTCGGGCCGTCGTTCCAGCAGTTGTGACGGCAACGCGAGCGGCACGGCCGGCGCGTTGAATGCGTAGTCCTCGCGGGGGACCAGCGTGAAACCCGAAGGCGGCACGCCGATCAACACAGCGATGGCATGCTCGTCCTGCTCGCGCGAAGTCTCGGTGCTCTGCAATGCAGCCACTGCGAACTCGAGCGTATCTTGCGCCGTCAGCACGTCATCGTTCGACGCGGTGCCCTGCGCATAGGCGGTGCGCGTGATGTCGAGCAGACGCGCATCGATGGCTTGCTGCTGCTTGAGCGAAGCGATGTCGAAGTCGGCCTGGCGCAGCGCGAAGTAGTCGTCGGCGAGGCTCGCGGTGATCGACAGGCGCTCGCCCGCAAGCTGCGCGTCGGAAGCTTGCGCGCTTGCCTTGCTCGATTCGATCTCGCGGCGTATCTGCCCCCAGATGTCGGGCTCCCAACTGGCCGCGGCGTTCACGCTAACGCTGTTGTGTACGCCGGGCACGGTGCCCGTGGTCGAACTCACGCCACCCGTCGCGGCATTCTTGCCCGTGCCGCTTCGCGTGGCCGACATTCCCGCCGTGACGACAGGAAAGAGGCTGGCGACGCTGGCATCCACCGTGGCCTGCGCGAGCCGGTAGGCTGCTTCGGCTGCGACGATCGACTGATTGGCCTTGAGCGAGCGCTCAACCAGCTGCGTGAGCGTGGGATCGTCGTAGACGGTCCACCAGCTGCTCGACAGCGCCGCCTGCGGGTTGGCCTGCGCACGCTGCCAGTCCACGCCTTCCTTGAACGTGGCAGGAATCTCCACCGTAGGCTTGCTGTAGTTGGGGCCGATCGCACAACCCGCGAGCGCGGCGAGCGCGGCGAGCGCGGCGAGCGCGAGCGCCGCCGCACAGCGCCGCAGCGGTGGCATGGCGAAAACGGATGACGTATTCATGGTCATGCTTCCTTCTTGCGGCGACGCAAGCGTTGATAGGCGCGGTCGAGCCACAGATAGATGACGGGTGTCGTATAGAGCGTGAGCATCTGGCTGAACAGCAGCCCGCCGATGATCGAAATGCCGAGCGGCTTGCGGAATTCCGAGCCGTAGCCCGAGCCGAACACGAGCGGCAGCGCGCCGAGTATCGCGGCGCTCGTCGTCATCATGATCGGGCGAAAGCGAATGAGCGCCGCGCGCTTGATGGCTTCTTCGGCGGCGAGCTTGCGTTCGCGCTCTTCGGTAATGGCGAAGTCGATCATCATGATCGCGTTCTTCTTCACGATGCCGATCAGCAAAATCACGCCCACGAGCGCGATGATCGAAAGCTGCGTGTGCGTGGCGAGCAGCGCGATCAGCGCGCCCACGCCAGCGGAGGGCAGTGTCGAAAGAATCGTGAGCGGATGCATGAGGTTTTCGTAGAGCATGCCGAGCACGATGTACACGGAAAGCAGCGCCGCCACGATCAGCAGCGGTTCGCTCGCCACGGCCAGCTGGAACACCTGTGCCGTGCCCGCAAAGTTGCCGGTGATGCTCGCGGGCATGCGCAGCTGCGCGACGGCGTCGTCGACTTCGCGCGTGGCTTCGCCGATCGAGGCGCCGGGTGCGAGGTTGAACGAGGCCGTGACGGCAGGGAAGGTGCCCTGGTGATTGATCGAGATGGCCGTGCGGTCGATGGTGAAGTGCGCCACGGTGGCGAGCGGCACGAGCGCCTGGCCGTTCGAGAGCACGGCGGTCGACGGCGTGTTCGTCGTGCTGCCGGGACCGGCCACGGCGGCGGCCGAAGCGGCTGCCGCGGTCGCCGCCGCTTCGCTTGCCGAAGTCGCGACGCTCGCGCCCGTTGGGCTGCCGTTGCCGCTCGAGCCGCCCTGGCCCGAACTCGTCGCGCCCGCGGCCACGTAAATGCCCTTGAGCGCGGCGGGATTGGTCCAGTACTCGGGTGCGAGTTCCATGACGACGTGGTACTGATTGGCCGACCGGTAGATGGTCGAGACTTGCCGCTGCCCGAACGCGTCGTAAAGCGCGTTGTCGATCGAACTGAAGTTCACGCCAAGGCGCGCCGCCGCGTCGCGGTTCACGTCCACGGTGGCCTGCATGCTGTTGTCCTGCTGGTCCGTGTTGACGTCTTCGAGTATCGGCATCTTGTGCATCTGCGCGACCACCTTCGGGACCCACTTGTCGAGGTCGGCCTGGTCGTCGGCGGTCAGCGTGTACTGGTACTGCGCCGCGCTCTGGCGTCCGCCCACCGTGATGTCCTGCGCCGATTGCAGGTAGAGCCGCGCGCCCGGAATGTCGCCGAGCGTGCGGCGGATCTGCGCGATGACCTGGTCGGCGCCCACATGGCGCACGCCGAGCGGCTTGAGCGTGATAAACAGTATCGCCGTGTTGATCGCGTTCGTGCCGCCGATGAACCCGCCCACGGCCTGAACGTCAGGATTCGAAAGCACCTGCTTCGAAATGGCTTGGAACTTCTGCTGCATCAGCCGGTACGAAATGCTCTGCGAGGCCTGGATCGAGCCGATGAGCCGCCCCGTATCCTCCTGCGGAAAGAAGCCCTTGGGCACGACCACGTAGAGCATCACATTGAGCGCGAGCACGAGGATCGTGACGATGCCCATCAAGAGCGGATGGCGGATCACCCAGCCGAGCGTGCGGGCGTAGAAGCGGTGAAAGCGCGAATCGGGGTACTCCTCTTCATTGTGCCCCGCGTGTTCTCCGCGCAGCGCCACGCTGGCAAGCATCGGCGTGACCGTGAGCGAGATCAGCATCGACATGATGATCGCCACGGAAAGCGAAACCGAGAACTCGCGAAACAGCCGCCCGACGATGCCGCCCATGAGCAGCAGCGGAATGAACACGGCAACCAGCGAGACGCTGATCGTGAGCACCGTGAAGCCCACTTCGCGCGCGCCTTGCAACGCGGCCTGCACGGGCGGCTCGCCGCGTTCCAGATGCCGCATGATGTTTTCGACCACGACGATGGCGTCGTCCACCACGAAGCCGGTGGAGATCGTGAGCGCCATCAGCGAGAGGTTGTTCAGGCTGAAGCCGAGGAAATACATCACGCCGAAGGTGCCCAGCAGCGAGAGCGGCACGACGATCGCGGGCACGAGCGTCGTGCGCCAACTGCGGAAGAACGCGAACGTCACCGCGGTCACGAGCAGGATGGAGATCATCAGCGTGACTTCGACGTCGAACAGCGAGGCGCGGATCGTCGTCGTGCGGTCCATCAGGATGTTCAGCTTGATGGTCGGCAGAATCGAGGCTTCGAGAAAGGGCAGCTCGGCCTTGACGTTGTCCACCGTGTCGATAACGTTCGCGCCCGGCTCCTTGTAGACGATCAGGAGTACGGCCGGTTTGCCGTCTGAGAGCCCATAGTTCTCCAGGTTCTCCACGTCCTGGCGCACGTAGCCGAGATCGGAAATGTGCACCACGTCGTTACCCACGCGCTTGACGATGATCGGCGCGTAGTCGGCGGGGTTGTACAGCATGTCGTTCGCGCCGATCGTATACGAGACGCCCGCGAGGGCGGCGGAACCCTTCGGCAAGTCCGCGTTCGCATTGGCGATCGCCGTGCGGATCTGTTCGAGGCTCACGCCATAGTGGCTCACGCGGTCGGGGTTCAGTTCGACGCGCACGGCGGGCAGCGCGCCGCCGCCCACGGTCACGTCGCCCACGCCCGGCGTTTGCAGCAGCTTTTGCTGGAGCACTGTGGAGGCGGCGTCGTAGAGCTGCCCACGCGTGGCCGAGTCGGAGGTGAGGCTGATGATGAGAATGGGCGCGTCGGCGGGATTGACCTTGCGATAGGTCGGGTTGCCGTCGAGGTTCGCGGGCAGGTTGGTGCGCGCCGCGTTGATGGCCGCCTGGACGTCGCGCGCCGCACCGTCGATATTGCGGTTCAGGTCGAACTGCATCGTGATGCGCGTGGCGCCGAGCGAACTGACCGAGGTCATCTGCGTGATGCCCGCGATCTGGCCGAACTGGCGCTCGAGCGGCGTGGCCACCGAAGTCGCCACGGTGTTCGGATCGGCGCCCGGCAAATGCGCGGTCACGTTGATGGTCGGAAAGTCGATCTCGGGCAGCGGCGCGACCGGCAGCAGCTTGAACGCGAGCATGCCGAAGAGCGCGATGCCCACCGCGATCAGCGTGGTCGCGATGGGGCGGCGGATGAACGGTTCGGAGAGGTTCATTGCCGCTTACTCCGCCGCCGTATCTGACGCCGCATCGGGTGCATTGCCCGCGCGCTTGCTGAAGAAGTCCTCCACGCGGTGCAGCGCGAGATACATCACGGGCGTTGAAAAGAGCGTGAGCAGCTGGCTCACGATCAGGCCGCCGATGATCGCGATGCCGAGCGGATGCCGCAGTTCCGAGCCCATGCCGGTGCCGAACGCGAGCGGCACCGCGCCGAACAGCGACGCCATGGTGGTCATGAGAATCGGCCGGAAGCGCAGCTCGGCGGCGCGCTGGATCGCCTCGAGCGCCGGGAGCCCTTCGTTGCGCTCCAGTTCCAACGCGAAGTCGATCATCATGATCGCGTTCTTCATGACGATGCCGATCAGGAGCACGATGCCGATCAGCCCGATGATGTCGAACTGCGTGCCGGTGAGCACGAGCGCCGCGAGCGCACCGAGCGCGGCGGAGGGCAGCGTGGAAAGAATCGTGACCGGGTGGATGAAGCTCTCGTACAGAATGCCGAGCATCAAATACACGACGATGATCGCGGCCGCCACGAGAAATGCCTCGTTCGCAAGCGACGCCTGGAACGTGGCCGCCGAGCCTTCGAGCGTGGCCTGCACGGTTTGCGGCAGGCCGATGCGCTGCTCGACGTCCTTCAAATGCGCGAGCGCCGTGCCGAGCGTATAGCCGGGCGCGAGGTTGAACGACACATCGGCGTAGGGAAACTGGCCCTGGCGGTTGATCGTGACGGGCGCGGGCACGAGCTTCATGGTCGCCATGGAGGCAAGCGGCGCGACGCCGCCCGATGACGTATCGACGTAGAGGCCGTCGAGCAGATGCGCGACCGAGTTCGAGGCGGTGTCCGCCGCGAGCACGACGTGATACTGGTTCAGTTGCGTATAGATCGTGGAGACCTGGCGCTGGCCGTAGGCGTCATATAAAACGTCGTCGATCGCCTGCGGCGTGACGCCCAGCCGCGAGGCGCTTGCACGATCGAACGTGAGCTGGATCTGGTTGCCCTGCTGCATCGCCTGGCTTTGCACGTCGGCGAACGCGGGGTCCGCGCGCAGCGCGGCGATCAGCTTGCCGGTCCAGACGTCGAGCACGGCGGGGTCGGTCGCCTGCAGGCCCACGCGGTAGCTCGTGGTGGAGATCGTGTCGTCGAGCGTGAGGTCCTGCACCGGGTGCATGAACAGGCGCATGCCGGCGTCGCTGGCGGTGGAGTCCGCGAGGCGGCGAATCACGGCGGCGCTGCTGTCGCGATCGCCCTTGTCCTTCAGGTTGATGAGTATGGTCCCCTGGTTGAGCGTGGGGCTCGTCTGGTTGATGCCGATGAACGACGAGAGGCTCGCGACCGCCGGATCCTTGAGAATCTGCGCGACCAGTTGTTCCTGCTTCTGCACCATGTACGGAAACGAGATGCCCGGCGCGGCCTGCGAGATGCCTTCGATGAGGCCCGTATCCTGCTCGGGGAAAAAGCCTTTGGGCATCAGGAACAGGATCGCGAAGGTCAGCGCCGCCGTCGCCGCCACGGAAAGCAGCGTGAGCCCGCGATGCTCCAGCACCCAGCCCAGCGCCTTCACGTAACGCGCGTTGATCTTGTCGAAGAAGTCGGCGCGCTGCGTTTTTGCGTGCTCCGCATCGTGCGCCTTGAACATGCGCGAGCACATCATCGGCGTGAGCGTGAGCGACACGAACGCCGAGATCACGATGGCAATGGCGAGCGTGAGCGCGAACTCGCGAAAGAGCCGCCCGACCACGTCGCCCATGAAGAGCAGTGGAATCATCACGGCGATCAACGATACGGAGAGCGAAACGATGGTAAAGCCGATCTGCTTCGCGCCCTTGAGCGCCGCTTCGCGCGGCTGATCGCCCATTTCCAGGTAGCGCGTGATGTTCTCGATCATCACGATCGCGTCGTCCACCACGAAGCCGGTCGCCACGGTGAGCGACATGAGTGTGAGGTTGTTCAGCGAGAAGCCGAGCCCGTAGGCCACCGCGAGCGTGCCGATGAGCGAGAGCGGCACCGTGACCGCCGGAATGACCGTGGCCGCGAGCTTGCGCAGGAAGATGAAGATCACCATCACCACGAGCGCCACGGCCACGCCGAGTTCGTACTCGACGTCGCGCACCGAGGCGCGAATGGTTTGCGTGCGGTCGGTGAGCACGGCCACCTTGAGTGTGCCCGGCAGGCTCGCGCGCAGTTGCGGCAAGACCTTCTGCACGCGGTCCACCACGTCGATCACGTTCGCGCCCGGCTGGCGCTGGATGTTGAGCACGATCGAGGGCTTGTCGTTGGTCCACGCGGCCTGGCGCACGTCTTCCGCGCCGTTCACGGGGTGCGCCACCTGCGAGAGGCGGATGGGCGCACCGTTCTTATAGGCAATCACGAGATCCGTGTAAGCATCGGCGCTCTGCAGCTGATCGTTCGCGCCGATCGAGTACGACTGGTAGCGGCCGTCCAGGTTACCCTTCGCCTGGTTCACGTTGGCGTCGGCGAGCGCGGTGCGCACGTCGTCGAGCGACATGCCGAGCGAATTGAGCGCACCCGTGTTCGTCTCCACGCGGACCGCGGGGCGCTGGCCGCCGCTGATCGTGACGAGCCCCACGCCCGAGATCTGCGAGATCTTCTGGGCGAGGCGCGTGTCGGCAAGGTCCTCGATCTTCGTGAGCGGCAGCGTGTCGCTCGTGAGCGAGAGCGTGAGCACCGGCGCGTCGGCCGGGTTCACCTTGCTGTAGACCGGCGGATAGGGCAGGTTGGCGGGCAGGTAGCTCGCCGAGGCGTTGATGGCGGCCTGCACTTCCTGCTCGGCGACGTCGAGCGAGAGCGAAAGATCGAATTCGAGCGTGATGACGGAAACGCCGTTTGAACTCGTGGAGTTCATCGACTTCAGGCCCGCCATTTCGCCTAGCTGCACTTCGAGCGGCGCGGTAATGGAGGAGCTCACCACGTCGGGAGCGGCGCCGGGGTACTGCGTATAGACCTGAATGGTCGGGTAGTCGACTTCGGGCAGCGCGGAAACGGGCAGCAGGTGATAGCCGAGCAGACCGGCGAGCAGCACCGCCACCATGAGGAGCGAAGTGGCGATCGGCCGCTCGATGAACGGGCGCGAGATGTTCATGGGTGCGCCCTGTCAATGCATAGCCGACGAGGCGGCCGATGCGGGTGAGGCGGCTGAAACCACACGCACGAGCGTGCCGTTGTCGAGCTTGTCCGCGCCGTCGGTGACCACGCGCTCGCCGGGCTTCACGCCGCCCCCGAGGATGGCGGTGTCGTCGCTGGTCACGGGGCCCGCCTTCACGTTGCGCAGCACGGCCTTGTTGCCCGCGCCCACCACGAACACGAAGTCGCCGTTCGTGCCGTGCTGGATCGCCGCCGTGGGGATCACGGGGTTCTGGTCGAGCGTGTCGGCCTGCATGCGCGCGTTCACGAACTGGTTCGGAAAGAGCGCGTCGCCCGCATGCTCGAACTGCGCGCGCACCTTGACCGTGCCCGTGGTCGTGTCGACCTGGTTGTCGAGCGCGAGCAGCGTGCCGGTGGCGAGCAGCTTGCGCTTGTCGCGGTCCCAGGCGAACACCTTCACGGGGCCGCGCGCCATCGCCGCGTGAATCTGGCCGAGGTAATCTTCAGGCACCGCGAAAATCACCGTGGCGGGGTCGAGCTGGGTGATGACGGCCATGCCGGTGGTGCTCGTGGTCGTCACGTAGTTGCCCGGATCGACGAGGCGCAGGCCGATCACGCCATCCACGGGCGAGGTGATCGTGCAGTAGTCCACCTGGACCTGGAGGTTCTTGACGTTGCCGGTGTCGGCTGTGACCGTGCCTTCGTCCTGCTTGACGGTGGCCGCCTGCGTATCGAGCGTTTGCTGCGTGATCGAGCCGACCTTGATGAGCGTCTGGTAGCGCTGCAGGTTCAGACGGTCGTTGGCGAGCGTCGCCTGGTCGTGCACGAGCGTGCCCTGGGCCTGCTGAAGCTGCGCTTCGAGCTGGCGCGAGTCGATGTGCGCGATCACCTGACCTTTCTTCACGCGCTGGCCTTCCTGAAAATTGACCGAATCGAGAATGCCGTTGACCTGGGTGATCAGCGTGACCGTGCGGATGGCCGTGACGGTGCCGAGCGCATCGATATAAACCGGCACGTCGGCAAGCTTCACGGCAACCGCCGAAACAGGAATGCCGCGCGGCGCGGCCGCCGTGGTGGCGGCAGGACGCCGGCCATAAAAGAACCACGCTGCGAAAGCGATGAGCAGCACCGCGACGGCCAGCGCTGCCCAGCTGATGTGTTTTCTTTTCATAACGCCTCGTTCAGGAACCCGTGTGCGCGCTGCCGTCGCCAGGCGGGTTTGAATCAGCCGATCTGAACCACGCGGTGAGGCGCAAAACGCGCATAGTGCTCTGCAAGGGCTATGCCAACGAGGGCCGGACGATGCGCTATGGGTTTGCGGCGGACCCGCTTGCGCCGCCGCGGGGAAGTTGTCGTGAAAGCCAACAGGCGGTGTCGTGAATCAGGACAAAAAGGGGCGGCAACTTACGAGCGTGGCTGGCGCGTAGCTGGCACGCGGGCCCGTTCTGGCCTGGCATGGCTTTCGCATCGCATAATGCCCCGACCCTCGTCACGACCCAAAACCGGAAACTGGACCGATATGCTCCGATCCCTGCGCGGCCGGCTGATCCTGCTGCTCGTTCTGCTAGTGGGCGCGGCGCTGTCCACCGGCATCCTGATGATTGGGCTCTTTCACCAGTCGGCGGCCGCGCAACTCGGCCAGGCCGCCGCCGAGAACAGCCGTGCCTGCGATGCGATTGCGGCCTCGTACCGCGCTTTCAGCGCGGCGCACCCGGAAAAGCTCGCGGCGCTCGACGCCACGGAAGGCGACGCGTTGCGCGAGCGCCTGAGCGACCTGCTGGCGGTCTCGCTGCGCACGCGGCCCGGCGTGCAGGGCGGCGTCTGGAGCCGCGACGCGGGCTCGCTCGCCTATGCCTATCCGACTTACGTGGGCGCGGTGCAGCGCACGGACCCGCCTGCCGGCGAACTGCCGCGCATCCGCACGCTCAACGAGGCGGCGCTCGCGGGCGACCGCGCGACGAGCATGCGCATCAGCGGCCAGACGCAAACGCTGCTGCTGTCGGCTTGCCCGCTACCGGGGCCGATCCCGCACCTGACCGCCTGGACCATGAGCTGGACGCTCACGTTCGCGGGCCGCAGCTATCACCAGCTGATGGCGGGCCTCGGCGTGCTGCTCGTGACCGTGCTCGCGGCGGCCGCGCTGCTCACGCATCTCACGGTCACGTGGTCGCGCCATGTCTCGCAGATCGAAAGCGCCCTCAATGCCTACGATGTCGCCGAACTGCCGGTGCTGCCCGCCACGCGCGAGCGCGAGCTCGACCGCATCGTGCTCGCGCTGAACGAGGCGGCGCGCAGGCTTGCCGCTGCGCGCCAGCGTGCCGATACGCTCGCGCGCCAGATGGCGAGCGCCGAGCGCATGGCCGCGATCGGCCGCGTGGCGGCGGGGGTGGCGCACGAGATCCGCAATCCCATCGCGGCCATGCGGCTGAAGGCGGAGAGCGCCGTGGCGGCGGGCCCCGAGCGCCAGCCCCAGGCGCTGCAGGTGATCCTCGGGCAGATCGAGCGCCTCGATGCGCTCGTGCGGCGCCTGCTCAGCATCACCGAGCACGACGAACCCAAGCGCGAGCAGGTCGCGGTCGGGCCGTTCCTCGACGCCCGCCTCGCCCAGCACGTGGAGGTGGCGTCGGCGAAGCAGGTTACGATGACACGCACGGGCGACTTGCGAGAGGCCCGCTTCGATCCCGACCAGATGCAGCGCGCGCTCGACAACCTGATCCTCAACGCGATTCACGCGGCGCCGCCTGAGAGCCGCATCGAAGTGAGCGCGCGCCATGCGCCGGAAGGCGCGGTGTTCGCCGTGTACGACGAGGGCGCCGGGCCGCCCGCCGCGATCCTCGACCATCTGTTCGAGCCGTTCGTGACCGGCCGCCCGGACGGCACGGGCCTCGGCCTCTCGATCGTGCGCGAAGTGGCGGAGGCGCACGGCGGCGTGGCGCGCTTCACCCGCAACGCTCGCGCAACGACCTTTGAAATGGTGCTGCCATGGCCCACATCCTGATCGTCGACGACGACGAGACCATGCGCGACGCGCTCGCCGAAGTCGTACGCGACCTCGGCCACAGCGTCTGCCTCGCCGCGAACGGCACGCTGGCGCTCGAGATGGTCGAGCGCGAGAGCGTGAGCGCGATGTTCCTCGACCTGCGCATGCCCGGTATCGACGGGCTCGAGGTGCTGCGCCGCCTGCGCGAGCGGCCTGCGGCGCCCGCTGTCGCGGTGCTGACCGCGCACGCCACGGCGTCCAACACGATCGAGGCGATGCGGCTCGGCGCCTTCGATCACCTCACCAAGCCGATCGGCCGCGACGATCTCGCGCAAGTGCTGGAGCGCATGCTGGCCAGCATCGTCGAGCCGCAGCCGCCCGCGGCGAGCGTGGAGCCCGAGACGCTGATCGGCTCGAGCGAGGCGATGCGCACGGTGCAGAAAACCATCGGCGTGCTGGCCGACAGCGACGCCACCGTGCTCATTACCGGCGAAACGGGCACGGGCAAGGAAGTGGTGGCGCGCGCGATCCACGAGCACGGGTTGCACAATCGCGGGCCGTTCGTGGCCGTGAACTGCGCGGCGATTCCGCCCGACCTGCTGGAGAGCGAACTGTTCGGCCACGTGCGCGGCGCGTTCACGGGCGCGAGCGCGGACCGCGATGGCGCGTTTCGCCAGGCCGGGCACGGCACGCTCTTTCTCGACGAAATCGGCGACATGGGCATGGCGATGCAGGCGAAGATCCTGCGTGCGCTGCAAGAGCGCGTGGTGACGCCCGTGGGCGGCCGGCCTGTGCCCGTGGAGGTGCGCGTGATCGCTGCCACGCACCGCGACCTCATGCGCGGCGTGCGCGAGGGCAGCTTTCGCGAGGACCTTTACTACCGGCTGCATGTCGTGCCGATCCACCTGCCGCCGCTCTCGGCGCGCATTTCCGACATCGTGCCGCTCGCCGAGCATTTTCTCGCCCGCGCGGGCACGCGCAAGCGCCTTTCCGCCGACGCTGCGGCGCATTTGATCCGTCATGGCTGGCCCGGCAACGTGCGCGAGTTGAAGAACGCCATGGAGCGCGTCGCGGTGATGGTGCGCGGCGAGTACGTGCACGCCACTGACCTCGCGTTTCTCGAAGGCGAGCGCTCGGGCGCCGCCCCCGTGATCGACTGGCCCGACGAAGACCTGCCTTCCGCACTCGCGCGTCTGGAGGAAATGCTGATACGGCGTGCGCTCAGGCACAGCAACAACAACCGGACCGACGCGGCACGCCGGCTGAACGTGAATCGCCAGTTGCTCTACGCGAAGCTCAAGCGCTATGGCATCGAGGTGGCCGATGACAAGAACATCGAGGGCGGCGAAGGCGAGTAGGGGGATGCCACGCGAAACGGCGCCTTCCAGGCGCCGCTCCGCACAAGTTATCGGGATTCCGAAAGAGTTGCCGATGCCGCATAGCCGAGTTGCGTCGCCGCTTTTTCCGCGAGCGCGAGGAGCGCGTTGTCGGTCGTTGGCGTAGGCGGGACGACGTAGAGATCGGCGATATCGGTCACCGGGTCGCTGAACGGCGTTGGCGCACTGCGTTGGGCGTGCAGAAAATCGCGTATCGGCGCAGGGTCCGCGAGGCCCAGGAAGCGGCTGATGCTTGCTATCGTCGTGTCCGGATCCTCGATCAGATTGCGATAGCCGATCGTCAATGTCTGCTCCTCCGGGATTTCAGCGAAGAAGTCGATGATTTCGGTCACATACTGACCCCATACGCGCACGCCGTCGTTGACGGACCCGATCCAGTGCTTGCGCACCAGCGAATTGGCGACCCAGCCAGGATCGCGATGAAGATGGATGAAGCGAGCGTGGGGCAGCAACTCGTGGATGAGCCTCAGGCAAGACCCGGAGCGTGGCAAGCGCTCGATGGCGCCAATGCGGCCGGAAAGAATCGTCGGATCGGCGTAAGGCGGATGCTTGTCGCCCCAGATCGGCGCCGACATGTCGAGGTCTTCACGATAGAAGCGCTCGACCCAGGCGCCGAGCGTGCGGCGGCTATAAGCGTTGAAGCGGTCGCGGCAGGCCGCGCCGAGCAGATCGGGGCGCTGGCTGCCCACATCGAGCATATCCTTGACCAGCGCGAAAACGCGGCATTCGTTGGTCAGCTGGATGTGCGGGTGCGCACTGAGAACCGAGCAAAGAAACGTTGTTCCCGAGCGGGGTGCGCCGACAATGAATAGCGGAAAAGAATGCATTCTGCCCTCTCCCCTGTTGCGTCCTGCGCCGTTGCTTCGTTTGCACCGATGTTACCTGCCGACGCTGGCGCGAAACTGACGCCGCGATGGCCAGGGTGACAAAGCGCTTGCGACGGTTACGGCTCCAACGCGGTTACTGGAGCATATGCACGCCGCGGTTTCATCAGCATGAGCGCGCCGGCGGAGGCCAGCGCCGGCAGCGCGAGCATGGCGAAGATGGCGTTGAAATTCCACCCGAGCCCGAGCAGCGCCGCGCCGACGAATGAACCGGCCATGCCGCCCACGCGACCGATGCCCTGCATCCACGCCACGCCCGTAGTGCGGGCTTCGGTTGGGTAGATCATGGAGGCGTAGGTGGACATCGAGGTCGCCGCGCTCGTGACGAGCGAGCCGCACAGAAAGAGCGCAACGCCGAGCAACATGGGATGCTCCACGCTCGCCCCCGTTACGGCGACGAGCAGCGCCGCGAGCAGGTAGTCGACGACGATCGTCCTGTTGGCGCCGAAGCGGTCCATCAGACGGCCGGCAATGAGGTTGCCGATCAGGCCGCCAAGCGGAAACACGGAAGCCATCAACGCGCCGTGCTCCACGCTGAAACCGGCCTTGCGCAGCAGTGTGGGCATCCAGTTCGTCATGAAGTAGTAGACCAGGAGGCTCATGAACATCGTGAGCCACAGCAGCAACGTGCGGCGCCGATAGTCGTGCGCCAGCAGCAGCGCGAGTGCCGGTTTGCCTCGCGCTTTGTCCTGCGTTTCCGAAGGCGCGGTGCGGGCGACGAAGGTGCATCCCGTGAAGTCCATGGCCGGTGCAACGCGGCGCAGAATGCGTGCGACACGGCGTTCGTTGCCGGGCCGCAGCGCGAGAAATTGTGCGGATTCCGGCTGGAATACGAACAGGACGAGGGCCAGCGCGAGTGGCCCGACGCCGCCCGCCATCAGCACGCTGCGCCAGCCGAAATGCGGAATGAGCCATGCCGAGGCCGCGCCGCCCGCCATGAGGCCGCACGAGAATCCGCAGTACATGGCGTTGACGGAGAGGGCGCGCAAACGCTGCGGCGCGTATTCGGACATCATGGTGATGGTTGTGGGCATCGCAGCGCCGAGGCCGAGTCCGGTGATAAAGCGCAGTGCGGTGAGCGAAGCGATCGACTGGGCTTGCGCGGCGATGAGCGTGCAGATGCCAAAGGCCGCGACCGACGCAACGAGCACGCACTTGCGACCGAAGCGGTCTGCCACCGGCCCGGCCAGAATCGCGCCGAGGCCGAGTCCCGCGAGCGCGGCACTCATTACGGCGCCCAGCTCGCCGCGCGCGACGCCCCATTCCTGGACGAGCGACGGCGCAATGAAACCGATGGCGGCGGTATCGTATCCGTCCGCCATGACGATCAGGAATCCAAAAAGGAGAACGAGCCAGTGCAATGGAGCGAAGCGCTCGGCATCGATGAACGATTGAACGTCGATGGGGTGGGGTATGCGATTCATCGCCGCCTGTCTCCTGAATGATTGTCGAAAAACCCGGGCGCTTCAGCCCGCGAGATAGCCGCCGTCTACCGGCAAGATGACGCCCGTGACGTAGCTGGACATCGACGAGGCGAGAAACAGGACTGCGCCGACGAGCTCCTCCGGCTTGCCAACCCGCTTCATGGGAATGCGGCTCATGAAGCGTTCGAGCCTGGCTGGATCGTCGCGCGTGAAGACGGTCATAGGCGTTTCAATCACGCCCGGCGCGATGGCGTTCACGCGTATGCCGTCGCTCGCGAGATCCACGGCGAGCGACTGGGTCAGCATCTTCACGGCGCCTTTGGATGGCGAATAGCCGAGCGTGTTGGGCTGACCCGAAAACGACGCGATCGACGCGATGTTGACAATTGTGCCGCGCGTCTTGCGCAGCGCTGGCAGGCAGGCGTGGCACACGTTGAACGTGCCTTCGTGATTGACCTTCATGACACGCTGGAGGTTGGCGAGGGCGTTCTCGCTGTCGATGCCTTCGCGAATGAGGATGCCCGCGTTGTTCACGAGCACGTCGATTGCGCCGAGCCTGGCCGCAATGTCTTCGGTCACGCCGCGGCATTGGGCGGCGTCGGTCACGTCGAGTTGGCAGGCGTAGGCTGCGTGTCCGTTGGCTTCGATGATCGCCGCGGTCTCGCGGGCGTTGGCTTCGTTCATGTCGGAGACGACGACGGACGCGCCCGCTTCGGCGAGTCCGATGGCAATGGCGCGGCCGTTGCCCTGGCCCGCGCCGGTGATCAAAGCAATTTTTCCGGTGAGGATTGGGTTCGAATTAATTTGCATGACTGAATAATAAAATAATTGAAACGGCGGAGTATTCGTCTAAAGAAGGCGTTTAGTGTGCCGCGAGCGAGACTTGCTCGAGCCTGGCGTCCGGTCCGGAGTGATCCTGACGTGCGCGGTCGGCAATATGGTTGGCCGCGATGAAGCCGAACGTGAGGCCAGGCCCCAGCGTGATGCCCGCGCCGGTGTATTCGCCGCCCATGATGCTGGCCGCGTCGTTGCCGGCGGCGTACAGGCCGGTGATGGGTGAGCCATCGCGCGAAACGGCCTGGGCATGTTCGTTCGTGCGCAGGCCCATGAAGGAGCCGAGGTCGCCCGGGACGAGCTTGATTGCGTAAAACGGGCCGTCGGCGAGCGGTTCGACACACGGGTTGGGCGCGTGCAGCGCATCGCCCTGGTAGCGGTTGTAGGCCTTGCTGCCCCGGCCGAATTCGAGGTCGCGGCCAAGTCGCGCCCCCTCGTTGTACTGCCGCACAGTGAGGCCGAGCGTGGCCGCATCCACGCCGATTGCCTTCGCGAGCGCTTCGAGCGTTTTACCGCGCTTGAGATAACCGTTGCGCAGATGCGGGCCGAGCGGCATCGGGAAGGGCTTGACGAAGCCGAGCCCGTAGCGCCGGATGGCCGCGTGGTCGGCAACGAGCCAGCACGCCGTTTCCGTCTTGCCCTTCGACGCGTCGATCATTGCCTGAACGAGGTCGTGGTACGAGTTCGCCTCGTTCGCAAAGCGCCGTCCGTCGAGGTTCACCGCGATCACGCCCGGTTTCGCCCTGTCGATGAAGTGCGGCATGATGCCCGTCGAGCCATCCTTACGCGGCACGAGCGACATGGGCGTCCATGCGGCGGCGTTCGAGAGGTTTCTGTCGAACACGGCGCCTACCGCTTCTGCCATGCGGATACCGTCGCCAACGTTGGTCTGCGGGGTAGGCGAGTAGTGCCCGTGTCCCGCCTGCACGTGCGGATAGGTCGACTTGCGACGTTCGAGGTCGTGCGGGAAGCCGCCGGTGGCGAGCACGACGGCGTGCCGCGCCTTGACTTCGATTCGTTCTCCTGCGCGTTCGAGCACAGCGCCTGCGACGCGTCCGCCCTCGCACAGCAGCTGCGTGGCCGGGCACGACAGCCACACAGGAATGTCGAGGTCGGCGGCGGATCTGGCGAGCCGCGCGGCGAGCGCATTGCCGTTGGTGAGCGTCATGCCCCGGCCGAACTTCATCACTTCACGGAAGTGCTTCGTGAGCCGCTTCGTCACATACCAGGCCGATTCGAGTGAGCGCGTAACCCGCATGAAGTGGACGATGTCCTTGCCCGAGCCGATCGTGACGCCAAAAACCGTCAATTCCGGCAGCACCGGGCCCAGGGTCTTGAGCAGCGGCCCAAGCTCACGCGCGTCGTAAGGGCGCGTGACCATCGAGCGACCGCCTTGCGCCGCGCCGGGCGCTTCGGCGTGGTAGTCCGGAAACGTGAGCGGCATGTCGAACTGCACCGCGGTGTTCGAGGTGAAAAATTCCACCGCCTTCGGGCCGTTCGCGAGAAAGGCGCGCACGCGTGCTTCGTCGAAGCCGCGCCCGGCCTGGTTGCGGATATAGGTGAGCGCCTGATCCGGCAGTTCATGGTGGCCCCACGCCTGCGCGAGATACGTGTTGGGAATCCAGAGCCAGCCTCCCGAGCGCGCGGTCGTGCCGCCGTAGTACGCGGCTTTTTCGGCCACGATCACCTTCAACCCGCGGCTCGCGGCGGTAATGGCTGCCGACATGCCGCCCACGCCCGTGCCAATCACGAGCACATCGCATTCTGCTTGCGTCAAAGACATCGACCTCTCCGTTCTGGTGCGGGCGGCGTCGGGCAACGTCGCCTCCGTAGCCGCTAGATTAAATCTAGCTCGCTAGAGAATATCTTATAGTTAACCCTATGCAACTGAATTAGATAATGCCTAGTGCTATACTGAGTCGACCTTTGAATAACGGGGACGGACGTGGAAAGCACCGAAGGCCAGGCGGCGCCCGAGCGCGAGCGCCGCGGCATACAGTCGATCGAAGTGGGAGGGGAGATCCTCAAGGTGCTGGCCGATGAGGCGCGGCCCCTGGCGCTGCGCGATCTCGTGAAGGCGGCAGGCATGCCGTCGGGCAAGATTCATCCGTACCTGGTGAGCTTCGGCAAGATCGGGCTGGTCGCGCAGGACCCAGCCACGGGGCACTATCTGCTCGGGCCCATGGCGATCCAGCTGGGGCTCGCGAGCCTCCAGACGCAAAACCCTATCCGCGAGGCCACGCCCTTTGCGGAGACGTTGTCGGAACAGACCTCGCATGCGGTGGCGATCGCCGTGTGGGGCAATCTGGGCCCGGTGATCGTGCGCCTGATCGATGCGTCCTACCCCATCCACACGAACATCCGCACGGGCACGGTCATGTCGCTCGCGAACACGGCGACCGGCAGGGTCTTTTCGGCGTTTCTGCCGCGCAGGTTCACTGAGACGCTGCTGCTCGACGACCGCATCCGGCTGGGCCCCGACATTGCGCATCCGCTAGAAGCGTCGGTGGTCGAGGCGATGATCGAGGAGGCGCGCGAGCGGCATATGGCGCGCAGCATCAATCATCCGACACCGGGCATCGTGGCGTTCTCCGCGCCGGTCTTCGACTACTCGAAAAACATTGCGCTGACCCTCACCATCATGGGACCGACCGGCACGCTCGACACCGACTGGGACGGCACCGTTGCCACCGCGCTGCGCGATTGCGTGCAGGCGATTTCACGGCGGCTGGGCTACCGGGCAGCGTGAAAGCTAGCGCAGATTCGCCTGGAAAAACGCGAGCACGCTTGCATCGAACTGCTTATGAAACGCGACCCGGTCGAAACCGTGCTCATCCACGCAGATCTCCGGCACTCTCTTTTTCATCGGAGCGGGGCAGGGCGCGAGAAAGGCGAAATGCGCCGAATCGGGCACGAAGTGATAGTCGGGTATGCGAGGCAGCGTTTTGGCAAGCGCGGGCGCGTTGTGGGGCAATACGCCGTCGCCGCCATACTGCGAAGCCCACACCTGCATGGGCGCCGTCACGTTCTTCAGGTCGCTGGCGGCGGGGAATTCGTTGAGCGGATCGGCGAGCACGAATGCCTTGATGCGCGGGTCGACTGGCAGCGGCTGCGGGGGCGCCTCGCCACGCGCGATCTCGTCGCAGACCGGCGGCCTCGGGTCCGGGCACGGCACTTCGGCGTGCTTGAAGTCCGGCACGCCGCCCGCTAACACCAGACCCGTATAGCCGCCGCGCGAAAAGCCAAAGAAACCGATGCGTTGCGGGTCGATGTTCACGGCGTCGGGCGCGGCGCCCAGCATGTAATCGATCAGGCGTTTGATATCGGTCGGCCGCTCGACGAACACGGACAGATCGCCCGAGCGGCTCGGATCGGCGAACGAATCGCCGGGATGGTTGATTGCGACCACAACGAAACCCGCATCGGCGAGCACTTCGGCAAGGTCATGGTGGCCCAGAAACGAGCCCGTATGGCCGTGCGAAATGACAATGAGCGGAAGTTTGTTGCCAACCGTCGGACAGTCGCGCCGCCCGTGCAGGATGTATGGGCCGAACGGCACGTCTTCCGCGGGCTCGGCGCATGGCGTCCACACCATGGCTTTCAATGCCGGGCCGTTGGCGTCGGCGGGAATGTCGAGGCGCTTGAAGCCTGCCGCGTGTGCGACCGCGGTGAATAGGCACAGGAGCACGGTCAATATCGAAGCAGCGGCGTGCGGAAGTGTTTTGCGGGTTGTTGTCATGGCGCTTCCGGGTGGGAGTGAACTCAGTGCGCGGGCGTTCGGACCTTGCCGTCCACGAGCAAGTTGCGTTTGTCTTGCCTGACGTCGTATTCGACCGATTGCTCGCGCGTCACGGCGCCGTACGACAGGTCGTTCACGTAGACCTTGCCGTCCCTTAGTTCGACCGAATCGCCCTGTACCTGCGCGGACGCGTGTTCGCCCTGCAGCACGGCGCCAGCGCAATCCCGCGTGGTGAAGGTATGGACAGACGAGCTGGGCTTCGGCGGCTTGCCGTTCTGGTCGGGAAGAAAGAACTGCGGATACGAGGAGCCGGCGTGCGCGGCACTTTCCGCACTGCAAGGTGAGTCGTCCTGACTTCCTGCTGCGTGCGCGACTGCGCAACTGATCGCCCAGCCGAAAACCACTGCAATCGTCGGTACAAACCGGTTTTTCATGACAGTTGCGCCTCGATCGCGGCCTTGTCGATGACCGACCAGACCTGCGCAATCTTCCCGTCGCGCCAGGCGTAGAAGACATTTTCCGAAAACGCGATTCGCCGGCCGTCGACAGGTAGGCCGAGAAAGACTTGTCGGGGCGTGCAATCGAAACGTAAGCGGCTGGCAACGAGCGGCGGCTCGGCGGCCAGCAGTTCGATTTCGAAGCGCAAGTCGGGAATGTCGCGAACGTCCTGCTCCAGCATGGCGCGATATCCCGCGAGGCCAAGCGGGCGGCCGTTGTGGATCGCGTCCTGAGCGACGAATTCCCCGAGCGAAGCCCAATCGCGCCGGTTCAGGCAGTCGATGTAGCGCCGGTAAAGAGTGCCGAGATCGTGTGCGTCCAATACGGCCTCCTGATCGGATGACGAAGCACACGCGATGGTAGACGAAAGCGGCATGAGGGGCCTCGAACGCGCCGTATGGGCATGCGGACTGTGCGCGCCTGGACCGTCGCGCCCTGGCACCCTCCTTGCGCATGCAGGATGCGACGAGATCGGGAGGGCATGCGCAATGAAAGACTTATCGGCACTCGCAGTGGTGCGAAGAGAGAACGCGTGCACGCTCGACGCCCGCATTCTGCTCGACGAGATGAGCGCCACGCTGGCGCTCTACCGTGGGGACAGCGTGCAGCCGCAGTTCTACCTGGGCGACCTGGGTTCGGCGCGCAGCGCCTTTGTCATGGCGCGCACCATGGATGGCCTCGCGATCGGCTGCGGCGCGCTGTGCCGCTTCTCGTTCGAGGTGGCCGAATTCCGCTGCCTCTACCGGCGGCCCGAATGGCCGGGGACCGGCACGGCGATTCTTCGTTTTCTCGAGACGGTGGCGGCCGGGGCGGGCTATCGCAGCGTGATTCTTCAGGCGCGCGAAGCCAACCGGCGCGCGATCGCGTTCTATCAACGGCACGGTTACGGGCGGACCGAGCCGTTCGCGGATTGCGCCGGGCTGAGCGACGTGCGGTGCTTTGCGAAGGCGCTGTCGCTCCTGGCGGACGAATGACGCGCTCGTGCCGCCCGCGCGACGAGCGGCACAGAGGTTGCGCAAATGTGGGGTTCGGGCGCGGGCAGCGGCCCACGCACCGCCGCAACGATCGACGACGAGGGAAGCCTGCCGATGCCGGAGGAAGCACTGTGGTTTTTTCTGATCGGCGTGCTGCTGATGTTCGTGGCGCTCGCGCGGGGTCCGATCGCGCGCCTGCCGCTTACGGGCGCGATGATCTATCTGGCCGTGGGCGTGATCGTCGGGCCGGGTGTGTTCGGCCTCGTGCACGCCGACCTCGCGCAGAACGTGCGCACGCTCACCGTGGTGGCGGAAGCCGGGCTCGTGATTTCGCTGTTTTCCGTCGGCATGCACCTGCGCGTGCGGCTGCGCGACCGGCTCTGGTGCTTGCCGCTGCGCCTGGGCGTGCTGGCCATGGCGCTCAGCGTCGGGCTGATGTACGCGTTTGGCGTGGCGTTGGGCGCGGCCACCGGCGTTGCCTTGTTTCTTGCCGCGGCGCTCGCGCCGACCGACCCGGTGCTCGCCAACGAGCTGCGCGTCCATGAGGCCGGCGACGCCGAGCCAGTGCGATTCGCGCTTTCGGGCGAAGGCGGCCTCAACGACGGCGCGGCGATGCCGTTCGCGCTGCTCGGTCTCGCGCTGTGCGGCGTGCACGGCACCGGCACGCAGAACGCGGCAGCATTCGCCGCGTGGGTGGCATGGGGAATCGTGGGTGCGCTCCTCGTGGGCGCCGTGCTCGCCACGCTGTGCGTGCGGGTCGTGTTCCATTTGCGTACGCGTTACGGCGAAGCCGTGGGGCTCGACGGCTTTATCGCGATCGGCCTGATGTCCGTGACCTACGGCGTGGCGCTGCTGTTGCACGCATACGCGTTCGTGGCCGTATTCGCCGCGGGCGTGGCGCTGCGCCACGAGGAACTGCGCGCAACGGGCGAGCGCCGCCCGGCAGAAGCGCTCGAAAGCGTGCAGCTTGGCGAGCGTACCGAAGTCGCGAAAGATCCACAGCGCGCGCACGCCTGGCTTGCCGAAGGCATGACGGGATTCACGCTGGAAATCGAGCGGCTGGCCGAGTTCTCGGTACTGCTGATCATCGGCTGTGTGATTTCCGCGCATTGGCGCGAGATGCTCGACCTGCGCGCGGTGCTGTGCGCACTGGTGCTGGTGTTCGTTGCGCGGCCATTGGCCGTGTTCGCGGCAATGGCGGGCTCGCACGCGGACGCGCCGCAGCGCGCCCTGATGGCATGGATGGGCATACGCGGCGTGGGCGCGTTCTATTACGCGGTGTGGGGGATCGACCAGGCCGGCGACGTGCTGCGGCCCGTGCTGCCTGCGGCACTCGATGCGATCGTGCTGTCCGTCGTGCTGCACGGCGCGACGGCGGGCTATGTACTCGAGCGCTATTACCGGCGCCAGGAAGCGCTCGCGGCAGCGGAGCGCCGCGTGCGCGCGAGGGAAGCATTCGACTAGCCGGCGGGTGACGCGGCAGGCATCGACGTAGACCTGAGCCGTGCCGCATCCAGCGTCACGGCAGGTCGCCACGTGCGAGACCGTTTCCTCGCCCGTGCAGCCCTGGGCGAGCCCGCGCATGGCGAGGTCGCGGTCGGTCACCATGCCCACGATCTGGTCGCCGTCGCATACCGGCGGCGCACCGATGTCATGGTCGCGCATGAGTTCGGCGGCGTGCCGGATCGTCGTGTCAGGCGCGATATGGACGACCTCGCGTGACATCACTTCGCGAACCGGGTCGTCCGGTTGCGGCGGCGGCAGTGGCGGGCGTTGCGGGTCGTCCAGCGGATCGGGCGGCGGCAAGTGAAACGACGTCGTGAAGGCGGTGCGCTCGCGAAAAGCCGGCTCGGGCACAGCCGGTGCGCATACGCCGGGAGACACTTTCAAAGGAGCCGGCAATGCTTTACTACGCGATCGTTTTCTTCGTGATAGCCATCATCGCGGCTGTCTTCGGGTTCGGCGGGATTGCGGTGGGTGCTGCGAGCATCGCCAAGATTCTGTTCTTCATCTTCGTGATTCTCTTTCTGGCGAGCTTGTTGTTTGGCATCACGAGGCGGTAATCATTCTCCGGCGTCGGTCAAGGCGCACCGCTTCATCTGGGCATGAACGATGCGCGCGCCGGGGAAGGAATGAGATGGATCGAGAGGGGCAGGTTGGTTGGCAGGAAATTCAGGAGTCCAACGATCATGAACATTTCCTTTCCAGAAGGCCCGGTCGGGTACGACACGGAAGAATTCGCGCTAACCTTTGTCGCGGTGGCGGATTCCGTCGCTGTGGACTGTGCCATTACGGCTGAAGCGCTGGAAGATCGCTTCGGCGCGAGATCGCTGCGCGAGCCCGACCTGCGTCAGGCGTTCCAGCGTAACCGCGCCGCGATCGAATCGGCGGCCGCCCGGCTCATCGAGGAGACGGACGGCAAGCCGGTGATGCTTCACAGCGGCTATTTGCGCATGTACGGCACCGGCAGGCACTAACTACTCACCCGCGCCTGCCTTGCAGCGCGCAATCTGCTTCTTTGCTTCTTCGACCACGCGCTCCGGCGTGAAGCCGAATTTGGTCTTCAGCGCCTTGAACGGCGCGGAAGCGCCGAACGTGTGCATCACGATCTGCGAGCCCAAGCGGCCGACGTAGCGGTCCCAGCCGAGCGTCGCCGCCTGCTCCACGGCCACGCGTGCATGGATGTGCGGCGGCAGTACCGACTCCCGGTACGCCTCGTCCTCCTGTTCGAACAGGTCCCACGAAGGCATCGAGACCACGCGTGCCGCGATCCCCTCCTGTTTCAGCGTCTCATAGGCGGAAATGCATAGCGAAACCTCGCTGCCCGTAGCGAGCAGCAGGACCTCGGGCTGCTTGCCATCGGGCGCGTCGGCGAGCACGTATGCGCCGCGCCTCACGCCTTGCGCACTCGCGTATTTCGTGCGGTCGATCGTGGGCAGTGGCTGGCGCGTCACCACCATGCAGGCCGGTTCGTGCGGCCGCGTGAGGGCCACGCGCCATGCCTGTGCGACTTCGTTGGCGTCGGCAGGGCGCAGCGTGAGCAGGCCTGGCACGCTGCGCAGCGCGGCGAGCTGCTCGATCGGCTGGTGCGTCGGCCCGTCCTCGCCCAGGCCGATCGAATCGTGCGTGAACACGTAGACCACGGGCAACTCCATGATCGCGGCGAGCCGGATGGGCGGCTTCATGTAGTCGCTGAAAATGAGGAACGTCGACGCGAACGGCCGCAAGCCCGAAAGCGCGAGGCCATTGGAGACTGCGCCCATGCCGTGCTCGCGAATGCCGAAGTGCAGGTTGCGCCCGTCGTAGTGATCGCGCTCGAAGCTGCCCGCGCCTTCGAACTTGAGATTGGTCTTGGTCGAGGGCGAGAGGTCGGCGGCACCGCCGATCATCCACGGCACGCGTTGCGCAATGGCGTTGAGCACCTTGCCCGACGACTCGCGCGTCGCGAGGCCTTTTTCGTCGGCTTCGAAGGTGGGAATGTCGGCGTCCCAGCCCTCGGGCAGCTTGCCTTCGAGCATCAAGCTCAGGTCCTTCGCTAGCTCGGGATAGCGCTTCGCGTAGTCGTCGTAGCGTTGCTTCCATGCTTCGTGATCCGCCTTGCCGCGCGCGCCCATGCCCTGCGCGAAACGTTCGTACACGCCATCGGGTACGAGAAACTGCGCGTCTTCCGGCCAGCCGTATGCGCGCTTGGCGAGCCGCACTTCTTCTTCGCCCAGCGCCTCGCCGTGCGCCGCCGCCGTGTCCTGCCGGTTCGGCGCGCCCCAGCCGATGATGCTCTTTACCACGATGAGCGTCGGCTTGTCGGTCACGGCCTGGGCTTTTTCGATGGCGGCTTCGATGGCTTTCGTGTCGTTGGCGTCGTCCACGTGCAGCGTGTTCCAGTGGTAGCCGCGAAAGCGCGCTTCGACGTCGTCGCTATAGGCGAGATCGGTGTGGCCCTCGATCGTGATGCGGTTGCTGTCGTAGAACCAGATCAGATTCGACAGACCCAGATGGCCCGCGAGCGAAGCCGCTTCGTGCGAGACGCCTTCCATCATGTCGCCGTCGCCGCACACCGCATAGACGCGGTAGTCGAAGATTCTGGCGTCGGCGCGATTGAAGTGCTGCTCGAACCAGCGCCCGGCCATGGCCATGCCCACGCTGTTGCCGAGCCCCTGGCCGAGCGGCCCGGTGGTCGTCTCGACGCCCGTCGTCATGCGAAATTCCGGGTGCCCCGGCGTCACGCTGTCGATCTGGCGAAAGTGTTTGATATCGTCGAGTGAGACCGCGGGCTTGCCAGTGAGCTTGCCTTTCTCGTCTATGGCTTGCACGCCCGTGAGGTGCAGCAGCGAGTAGAGCAGCATGGAAGCGTGGCCGTTCGAGAGCACGAAGCGGTCGCGATTGGGCCATAGCGGCGCGGCAGGGTCGTAACGCAGATGATGCTGCCAGATCTGGTACGCGAGCGGCGCGAGCGCCATGGGCGTGCCGGGGTGGCCGGAATTGGCCTTTTGCACGGCGTCCATCGACAAGGTGCGGATCGTGTCGATGGCGAGACGGTCGAGATCGGATGGGTCGGCTTTCGTGGGCCTGGCATTCGACGATGAATTCGATGACATGAGCTGGGACTCCTCGGCAAGGGCGCGCGGCAAGCGGGCGGCGGTTCGCAAACAGGGCGATGCGCAAATGCGGTGCCGGCCCCCGCACCGCATTCGATGCCAGACAGGCATAGGCATTGCGGATTGACACTATCACGTCTTCCCGTTTCGAATACTGAGCCGATGCATCGAAAACTGCACCACAAGATCGCTGTCGTGACCGGCGCGGGCGCGGGCCGCGCCGTTGCTGAAGCCTTCGCGCGCGCGGGCTACGACGTCGCGCTGCTTTCGCGCGAACCCGAGCGGCTCGCGCGCGCCGCCGCGCGGTTACAGGCCGCTTACAGCGGTGTGTGCGCGCTCGCGGTGCCCACCGACGTGGCTGACGCACAGGCCGTCGAAGCGGCAGCAGCGCGCGTGGAGCGCGAACTGGGCGAAACCGCCGTGTGGGTGAACGTCGCCATGGCGACCATTTTCGCGCCGCTCTCGTCGATCTCGCCGCGCGACTTCGAGCGCGCGACCCACCTAGTCACGCCGCAGTTGCTTCGGTGTACGAAATCATGCGATGCTCTCGTTGCCCGGGAAACGGCGATGCCATCGTGCATCCAGCCGGATCCGCACGCCGCAGACAAACGGCGTGAACGGGTCGGTGCGAGGAGACCAGCGAAGTGCCCCAACACCAAGGAGGCAACATGAGCACGCAGCTGCAATCTCGCACCCACGCCGCATCGCCAAACGATGCGCATCGCATTCAAGCAAGCTTACAGTCACTCCCGCCCCGAAAGTCGCCGCAGCGATCTCGCACTGCGATCAGTGCGGCCAGTGTCGTCACGCTTTTGCTTGCCTGCGCAAACTGTTTCGCCGACACGCAGGTGGGCGCGCCGCTGCCGCCTGCACCCGATATTCTGTATGGCGATCTGTTCGTGGCAGTGCAGACCGCGCAGATCTTCTCCGACCAGAAGACCTTCGTCGATTCGACGCCGAACACGGACCCCGCAACCATCGTTCAGCTCTACGAAGCGCAGAAGAACCAACCCGGCTTCTCGTTGCTGAATTTCGTAAATCAATACTTCACGCCGCCGCCGGACCAGAGCATCACGCCGCCGGCGGGGCAGACCCTGCGCCAGCATATCGACTGGCTCTGGACCGGGCTCACGCGCACGACCACGTCGGCGCCCGACAACAGCTCGCTCGTGCCGCTGCCGAAGCCCTATGTCGTGCCGGGCGGGCGCTTCCGTGAGGGCTATTACTGGGACACGTACTTCACGATGCTCGGGCTCCAGGAGTCGGGCCATGAAGATCTCGTCGACGACATGCTCGACAACTTCGCGTACATGATCAACACCTTCGGCCATATTCCGAACGGCAACCGCACTTATTACTTGAGCCGCTCGCAACCGCCGTTCTATTCGTACATGGTGGAACTCGCGGCGCAAAAGGAAGGCAACAGCGTGTATCAGAAGTACCTGCCCGCGCTGCGCAAGGAGTACGCGTACTGGATGCAGGGGGCGAGCAGCACGCCGCGCGGGCAGGCCACGCGCAACGTGGTCGTGCTGCGCGACGGCACCGTGCTCAACCGCTACTGGGACGAACTCGACACGCCGCGCGACGAGTCGTATATCGAAGACGTGCAGACCGCGCAGCAGGCCACGGGCCGCCCCGCGAACGAGGTCTACCGCGACCTGCGCGCCACGGCCGAAAGCGGCTGGGATTTCAGCTCGCGCTGGTTCGGCGACAACCAGAACCTCTGGACCGTGCGTACCACGTCGATCATTCCGGTCGACCTGAATAGCCTCCTGTTCCATCTGGAGACGACGATCGTGCGCGCCTGCACGGTCGCGCGCGATTTCGGCTGCGTGGGACAGTTCGCCGGCTACGCCGCGCGCCGTGCCGAAGGCATCAACCGTTACCTCTGGAACAACAAGGGCTACTACGGCGACTATGACTGGCAGCTCGGCAAGTCGCGCGACAACCAGACGCCCGCGATGATGTATCCGATGATGGCGGGCGTGGCGTGGCCTGAGCGCGCGAAGAAGACGGCGCAGACCATGCAAAGCGTGCTGCTGCAGCAGGGCGGCCTCGCCACGTCGACCTACAACACCGGCCAGCAATGGGATGCGCCGAACGGCTGGGCGCCGCTGCACTGGATCGCCATCCAGGGACTCAAGCAATACGGACACAGCGATCTAGCGCAGCCAGTCGGCACGCGTTTTCTCGCCGACGTCGAGAACGTCTATAACACGCAGCAAAAACTCGTCGAGAAATATATCGTCGAGGGCGCGGGCGAAGGCGGCGGTGGGGGCGGCGAATACCCGTTGCAGGATGGCTTTGGCTGGACCAACGGCGTGACGCTGATGCTGCTCGATATGTACGGGGGCGGGCAGTAGGTGTGAGAGCGGACCGCTTCAAGACTGGCGGTTAAGGCTGCTTGAGTGCCGGGAAGCGGTCCATTTGAGTTTTCATTCCAATGGGCCGGCCTGTTCGAGTTCGAGCAGCGCCGCCTTGCGATCCACGCCGCCTGCGTAGCCGGTCAGCGCGCCGTTTGTCGCGACGACACGGTGGCACGGAACGATCACGGAAACGGGGTTGCGGCCCACCGCGCTCCCCACTGCGCGTGCGTGCCCCGAGTCCAGGCGCAAGCGCTTCGCGACCTCCGCATAGGAGATCACACGTCCATACGGAATCGCTTCAAGCTCTTTCCAGACCCGTCGCTGAAACGGTGTGCCACGCAATGCAATGGGCAGCCCGAAGTCCCGGCGCTCGCCGGAAAAGAACTGCGCGATTTGGCGCTGGGCGTAAAGCGCGAGTGGCGGCGCTCCGGTTCCGATTCGCGTGAGCGACATTTGCGGAAAGTACTTCTGGCCCACGAAAAAGAGGCCGGTCAGGAAATCGTCTTCTACGCGCAGCGCGATATCGCCCAATGGACTGGGAATCAGGTAGCCGGGTGTCATTTGATTTGGCCTTCGAGTTGGCTCCACATGTGGAGGGTTGCGTAGGCGCGCCACGGTTGCCATTGTTCGGCATGGCGGCCGAATGCGGATGCGCGCGTGTAGCCCAGCCGCTTTTTCAGCTTCAGGTCGCACGGCGGAAAGGCATTGGGCCACGCGAGCGCGCGCATGGCGATGTATTGCACGGCCCATTCGCCGATGCCGTGAATGTTCCGCAGTGCGTGGAGCGTTTCCTCCAGCGGCGCGGCGGGCTCGAGCCTGATGCGCCCCGACGACACTTCGCTTGCGAGCGCAACGATCGTCTCTGCACGCTTGCGCGTCATCCCCGTATCCTCGAGTGCGGAGACTGGCTCGCGTGCAAGCGTGGCCGCGCTGGGAAAGACGCGGGTCAAAGCGTTCGGCGCACTGACCGGCGTGCCAAAGCGTTCGGCAATGCGTGAAACGATGCCTTGCGTGCGCGTTGAATGCGGTGATTGCCCGGCCAGGGCGCACACTGCGATCTCGAAGCCGTCCATGGCGCCTGGGACGCGCATGCCCGGTGAGCCGTCCGCGAGATCGCCGAGATGCGGATCGATCAGATCGGGGCGCGAGTCCAGATCGAACAGACGCCTGACGCGCGGCAGAAGCTGCCCCACGACGGGCATCAGCGACATCGGCAAGGTCACTTCGAGCGCGAAGCGCTGTGGCGCGTGCCGCACGCTGATCCAGCCGTGGATATCGCGGCCGTGATGGCTCAATGCGAGGGTGCGCGTATAGATTTCGTCGCCGATATGCTCGATGCCGGCTATCTGCCGGCGTGCCAGGAACGCGAGAATGCCGGACCAGCAAAACGGCGGACGATAGCCCAGCGGCAAGGTCATGCTTTCTGCATTCGAAACATCGGGAACATCGGTTTCTTTGCGGAACCGCAGTGGGTTCAGGCCGTACTGTTTCAGGAACAGGTCGTTGAACCGCCGCACGCTGCCGAATCCCGCCGCGAGTGCAACGGCGTTCACCGGCAAGCGGCTATCGGTCAGCAGCCGCTTGGCCATCAGTAATCGTTGGGTCTGAGCGAACTCCATCAGCGACACGCCGAATTGCGCGTCGAAGATCCTGCGCAGGTGCCGGTCGGTTACGCCCACGCGTGCGGCCAGGTCAGCCAGGCTGCCGGTGTTGAGGAAGCCCTCTTCGATCAGCGTGGCGGCGGCGTGCGCGAGCCTGCTCGAAACGTCGAGCAGGCCGTTGCCTGGGGCCAGTTCAGGGCGGCACCGCAGACAGGGGCGAAAGCCCGCGCGCTCGGCCGCTGCGGCGTTGGCGAAAAAGTGGCAGTTCTCGCGCCGGGGCGTGCGCACCGGGCAGACCGGGCGGCAGTAAATCCCGGTAGACGAAACGCCGACGAAAAACCAGCCGTCGAAACGGCGGTCCTTCGAGAGCATGGTCTGGTAGCAGGTGTCGGGATCGAGGCGCATGTCGAGACTTTAAAACAGATTCAGGGAGGATTCTGGCCAGATTCGGACATGAGTATTCGCGCCCGGTGCGCCTCTGCGACTTGTGTCGCCGTATGCCTTAACAGCGCCTTTATGACTCGAACGGATAAACGTATCGGATTTGCTTCGTTGTCAGCGGGCGGGCAGATCACGTAGATTGAAGCCATTGCTTACCTGAAAGGCTTGCTGCGTGACTACCCCTGCCACATTCACCGCTTCAGCCGCATCGAGCGCGCACGCGTCCCAACGCTTCGACATTCTTCCCCTGGATGCGCCGCTCGGCGCGGAAGTGGTCGGCCTCGATCTCGCGAAGCCGCTGTCGAGCGAAGACTTCGCGCGCATTCATCGCGCGCACCTCGATCACCATGTGCTGGTGTTTCGCGACCAGCGCATCACGCCGGAGCAGCAGGTCGAATTCAGCCGCCGCTTCGGGCCGCTGCAGATCCACGTGCTGCATCAGTTCGCGCTGGCGGGCCACCCGGAGGTGCTGATCGTCTCGAACATCGTGGAGAACGGCAAGCCGATCGGTCTTGGCGACGCGGGACACTTCTGGCATTCCGATCTTTCATACAAGGAGAAGCCGAGCCTCGGTTCGCTGCTGCACGCGCAGGAGTTGCCCGCAGAGGGCGGGGACACGCTGTTCGCCAACATGCATCTCGCATGGGACACGCTCCCCGCACATTTGCACAGCGCCGTCGAGGGGCGGTGCGCCGAGCACACCTATCTCGCGCGCTATGCGGAACTTCAGGCGCGCAGCCCGTGGCGGCCGAATCTCACGGCGGAGCAGATCGCGCAGGTCAAGCCCGTTGTGCATCCTGTCGTGCGCACGCACCCGGAAACGGGCCGCAAGGCGCTGTTCGTGAGCGAGCACTTCACGACACGCATCGTCGATCTACCCGAGGACGAAAGCCGCGCGCTGCTCGACGCGCTGTTTGCGCACAGCGTGCGTGCAGAGCATTGCTACCGCCACGAATGGCGCGAGCACGATCTCGTGTTCTGGGACAACCGCTCGCTCATGCATCTCGCGGCGGGCACGCCCGATCATCTGCGCCGTAAGCTTTATCGCACCACCATCGAAGGCGACACGCCGTTTTGATGTGCGCCGCGGGGCGCTTTTTGCGCGTTCGATATTAAACAGAATAAAAAGGAATCCATAGTATGTCGCTTTCCATCGGTAATGCGCTCGCGAAACACGCGAACGTGTGGCGCCGTGCGGGCGGTGCGTCCCTCGCCATTGCGCTCGCGTCGTTTGGGCTGGGCGCGCCGGCAACCGCGCGCGCAGAAGGGCAGATTCGCATTGCGGAGCAGTTCGGTGTCGTGTATCTGATGCTCAACGTCGCGCGCGACCAGCATTTCATCGAGCAGGAGGGGCGCAAGGCCGGCGTGGATATCAAGGTCGACTGGCTGCGTCTTTCTGGCGGCGCGGCCGTGAACGACGCGCTGCTTTCCGGCGCGGTGGACGTGGCCGGCGCGGGCGTGGGACCGCTGCTCACGGTGTGGGACCGTACGCATGGCAGGCAGAACGTGAAAGGCGTGGCATCGCTCGGCAACCTGCCGTATTACCTCGTGAGCACGGATCCGAATGTGAAGACTATTGCCGATTTCACGAGCAAGGACCGCATTGCCGTGCCGGCCGTGGGCGTTTCCGTGCAGTCGCGCGTGCTGCAATACGCGGCAGCGAAGCAGTGGGGCGAGAAGCAGTTCGACCGGCTCGACCCCTACAGCCAGGCGATTCCGCACCCGGATGCCACGGCCGCGATCATCGCGAACAGCAGTGTGATCACGGCGCATTTCGGCAATCCGCCGTTCCAGCAGCAGGAACTGGCGGCCAACCCGAAGGCGCATATCGTGCTCAACTCGTACGACGTGCTGGGCGGACCGGGTTCGGCCACAGTGCTTTACGCCACGCAGAAGTTCCGCGACGAGAACCCGAAGACCTATCGCGCATTCGTGGCGGCGCTCGCCGATGCGGCGAACTTCATTGCAGCGCACCCCGAGCAAGCCGCGGATATCTATATCCGCGTGAACGACTCGAAGATCGACCGCAATCTGCTCCTGAAGATCCTGCACGATCCGCAGGTTCATTTCAAGACCGCGCCGCAGAATACGCTCGCGCTCGCGCAATTCATGTATCGCGTCGGCGCGATCCGCAACGAGCCGAAGTCGTGGCGCGATTACTTCTTCGACGACCCGGCGGTTGCCAACGGCAGTTGAGCCAGCGCGCCATCAGCGTCGGAGAGCGGGCCCCTTTCGGGCCCGTTCGCATTGGTGGCGGATAGCCAGCGCTTATGAGCAGGCCTGGTTTGGATATGTCGATTCATTGGTTGGGCGGCACGCCGGGTGCCCGTATGTTGACGTTTTATCCGCTGGATTTGCGAAAAGTGAACGTCACCACCACCAGATTCTGGGAGCGCGCTCCCGCAGCGCGCCGCGAAGCGGGCGCGACGGAACGCGTCGTTGTGAGCGAGCGGCCTGCGCAACCCGAACGTACCGTCGAGGCCGGACGACACAGCGAACGCCTGCTCGCCATCGAAAACGTCAGCCTCGAATACCGCAGCCGCGAGCGCATCGTGCGCGCCACGCAGGACGTGAGCTTCGATGTCTACGGCGCCGACCGTTTCGTGCTGCTCGGGCCTTCGGGCTGCGGCAAGTCCACTTTGCTCAAGGCGATTGCGGGCTTTATCGAGCCGGTGTCGGGATCGATCTCGCTGGCGGGCGAACCGGTGCGCGGGCCGGGTGCGGACCGCGTCGTAGTGTTCCAGGAATTCGACCAGTTGCCGCCCTGGAAAACCGTGGCGGAGAACGTGGCGTTTCCGTTGCGCGTCGCGCGCAAGCTGCCGCGCGCCGAAGCGCGCGAGCGTGCGCTCCATTACCTCGACAAGGTAGGGCTCGCCGCCTTCGCCGATGCGTATCCGCACACGCTTTCGGGCGGCATGAAGCAGCGCGTGGCGATAGCGCGTGCGCTCGCCATGCAGCCGCGCGTCCTGCTGATGGACGAACCTTTCGCCGCGCTCGACGCCCTCACGCGCCGCAAGATGCAGGAAGAACTGCTGCGCCTTTGGGACGACGCGCGCTTCACGCTGCTGTTCGTCACGCATTCGATCGAAGAGGCGCTCGTGGTCGGCAACCGTATCCTGCTGCTCTCGCCGCATCCGGGACGCGTGCGCGCGGAGGTGAACAGTCACGCGTATTCGCATGCGAGCATGGGCGGCGTGGACTTTCGCGAAAGTGTGGCGCGCATCCATCGCCTGTTGTTCGATACCGATATTGAAACCGAAGCTGAAAAGGAGGCCAGCCGATGAGCACGCCACACCCTACGCTGCCGACCTTGCCGCCCGTGCGCGCGGAATACGAGCGGCCCTTGCTGCCAGTGCAGGCGGGAGCCGACTCCGCGCCCCTGCCGCTTGCGCGGCGCGTGCTCGATGCGGGCTGGTTTCGCCGCACACTCATCGCGCTGGTGCTTGTTGCAGGCTGGGAGATCACGGCGCGCGTGGTTGCGAACGATCTGCTCGTGCCGACCTTTGGCGCGACGCTTGCCGCGTTCGTGCAGGGCATTGCGAGCGGCGAGTTGCTCGTCAAGACCGGCATTTCGATGTCGGTGCTGCTGCGCGGCTATGCTATTGGCGTGGTGCTCGCGTTCGTGCTCACGTCGCTCGCGGTTTCTACGCGCGTGGGGCGCGATTTGCTTTCCATGCTGACTGCGATGTTCAATCCGCTGCCTTCCATCGCACTCCTGCCCATTGCGTTGCTCTGGTTCGGGCTCGGCACCGGCAGCCTGCTGTTCGTGCTCGTGCATGCGGTGCTGTGGCCGCTCGCGCTCAACATGTACACGGGTTTTCTCGGCGTGCCGGCCACGCTGCGCATGGCGGGGCGCAACTACGGGTTGAGCGGTTTGCGCCAGGTCGTGCTGATACTCGTGCCTGCGGCGCTGCCCTCGATCATTGCGGGCTTGCGCGTGGGCTGGGCCTTCGCATGGCGCACGCTTATCGCGGCCGAACTTGTGTTTGGCGCTAGCGCAGGGCAGGGTGGGCTTGGGTGGTATATCTTCCAGAACCGCAACGAGCTTTATACCGATCGTGTTTTTGCTGGGCTTGCTGCTGTGATCGTTATTGGGCTGCTCGTTGAGCATCTGGTGTTTGATACGCTGGAGCGGTTGACTGTGCGGCGCTGGGGTGTGCAGGTTTGAGGTTTTGGGCTCTGCGAGGCGCTTGATTTGCGAGCCACAACAAAAAAAGCAAACCACAGATGTGGGAGCGGCTACACTTTCACGGCGTCCTGCGCTTCAATCTGCGCTGCGGCCTGGGGTTCGCGCCTGAGCGCGAAAAGCGAAGCGGCGACGATCAGCATGCCGCCGATCCACGCGGGCAAGGTAAGCCGCTCGCCGAGCCACACGCAGGCGAACAGCGCGCCGAACACCGGCTCGCTGCCCATCAGCAATGCCACGCGCGTGGGGCTGCTGCGGCTCACGGCGTAGTTCTGCACGAAGAAGGCGAACAGCGTGCAGCCCGCCACGAGATAGATCACGCTACCCCAGAACACGCCGTGCCCCTGCCAGTGCGGCAGCGGTTGCCACTGTTCGGGCGCGACGGTGATCGCGAGCGCGGCGCAGCCGATCGCCACGACGGCGGACTGGACCGCCGTCACCGTGAGCGCCGGCACGGCGCCCGACTTCATCACGCGCTTGACCGCGCAGGTCGCCAAGGCGCGCAGCAGCGCGGCCAGCACGACCAGCAGATCGCCGGGGCTCGCCGCCACGTGGCCGCCCGTCAGGAGCAGCGCGCCAAGCAGCGACACGCCGGCCGCCGCCCATTCCACGGGCCGCGGCGCGCGCTTGAGCCACGCCCACTCCACGAGCGGCGTGAGGACCACGCACAGGCTGATGAGAAACGCGGCATTCGAAGCGTTCGTGAGCGACACGCCAAACGTCTCCGCCAGAAAGATGCCGAGCAGCAGGAGTCCCGCGCCGAGCACGCCAATTTGCTCGCGCCACGTCACTTGACGCAGACCGCGCAACGCGGGCGACAGCAGCACGAACGTGATGCCAAAGCGCAGCGCGAGCAGACCCAGCACCGGGTAGACGAGCAGCGCGCCCTTCACGACGCCATAGCTCGTGCCCCAGATGAGCGCGACGGCCACGAGCAGCAGATCGAGGGTGCGGGAAGAACGGGTCAGAGCATTCATGGGGAACGAGCCTGCAAATAAGCCGGGAACGGACACATTGTCCGATAATGCTTTCGCAGCGATAATCCGCTTACGCGGAACATCATTTATGCCCAGAATGCACAGATGACTTCACCCTTCCTGCCATGAATCCCGCCGACCTCTTGCCGCTGCTGCCCGATCTGGCCACCTTCGCCCGCGTGGTCGACGCGGGGAATTTCTCGGTTGCGGCGCGCCAGATCGGCAGCACGCCTTCCACCGTGAGCCGCCAGATGCAGCGGCTCGAACGCGCGCTCGGCACGCGCCTGCTGGAGCGCTCCACGCGCAGCCTGCGGCTCACGGAATCCGGCGCCGAGGTCTACCGTCACTGCACCGACATGGTCGAAGCCGCCGCGAGCGCGGCGCAAGCCGCCAGCCGCCTGACCGACCGCCCGCATGGCCGCGTCAGCGTCAGCGCGCCTATTTCCTTTGCGCAAAGCGTCATTCATCCGCTGATTTCCGGCTTCCTGCGTGCGTATGAGGAAGTCGCGGTGCAACTCATCTTCACCGACCGCGACGTCGATCCCGTGCGCGACAGCGTCGATATCGTGATTCGCCCGACGCCCACGCCGCCGCCGGGGCTCGCGGCGCGGCGGCTCGGCACGGTGCGGTGGATGCCGTGCGCGTCCCCCGCCTACCTGAGCGCGCACGGCATGCCGACGCAACCGAAGGATCTCGCCCGCCACGACTGCCTCTATCTCGGCGAAACGCCCGACGACAACCGCTGGACCTTCCGGCGCGGCGCGCAGACGCATGCCGTCGAGGTGAAGGGCCGCTATATCGCCAACGACGTGGGCGCGCGGCGCGATGCGGCACTCGCGGACTGGGGCATTGCGAGCCTGCCCGAATTCGCCGCGGCGGATGCGCTGCGCGACGGCCTGCTCGTGCGCGTGCTGCCCGAGTGGTCGCTGGAGCCGCGCGCGTATAGCGGCCCGGTGTGGATGCTCTATCCGCCCAACCGGTTTTTGCCGCCGAAGGTGCGCGTGTTGATCGACTGGCTCGCGCAGCATATGCCCGAGTGACCGGCCGTCCCGCCCCGCTGCCCGTGAGACGATCGGGCATGAACTTGAGCAGCGCCGACATTCACCCACGCGCGTGGACCTCCTAGACTGGGTTATGAAAACGAATGCATGAACCCTTCAAGGAAACACGATGCAAACCCTGCGAACGGACGTCGCCATTATCGGCGCCGGCACGGCCGGACTTTCCGCTTACCGCGCGGCGAAGGCGGAAGGTGCAAGCGCAATCATCATTGAAGGCGGCGCTTACGGCACGACCTGCGCGCGCGTGGGCTGTATGCCCTCGAAGCTGCTGATCGCGGCGGCCGAGGCGGCGCACGCGGTGGCCATGGCGCCGCGTTTCGGCGTGAATCCGCTCGGCATGGAAATCGACGGCCGGGCCGTGATGGAGCGCGTACGCAGCGAGCGGGACCGGTTCGTCGGTTTCGTCGTGGACAGCACGCTCGCCCTGCCCGAAGCGGACCGCCTCGTTGGGCACGCCCGCTTCATCGACGACGGCCTGCTCCAGGTTGGCGAGCACATGCAGGTGCGCGCAAGAAGCGTCGTGATCGCAACGGGCTCGACGCCCACGGTACCCGAGTCGCTGGCCGGGCTTGGCGACCGGCTGATCGTCAACGACGACGTGTTCGCCTGGGAGGACTTGCCGCGCAGCGTGGCGGTGGTCGGTGCGGGCGTGATCGGTCTGGAACTCGGCCAGGCGCTCGCGAGGCTCGGCGTGCGGGTGACGCTGTACGGCGGCTCGCACGGCAGCGTGGGGCCGCTCACGGACCCGCGTCTGATCAGCGAAGCGCACCGCGTGTTCGGCGCGGAAATGCAGTTCGAGGCGCAGGGACGTGTCGTATCGGCTACGCGCAGCGATGTGGGCGTGACGCTGCGGTACGCCCGCGCGGACGGCACGCAGTCCGAAGCCACGTTTGATTACGTCCTGGCGGCAACTGGCCGGGACCCCAACGTGGCGAATTTGGGCCTTGCAAACACCTCGCTCGAACTCGACGGGCACGGCGTGCCGCGTTTCGACCCGGCTACGCTGCAAGTCGGCACAGCGCCGGTGTTTTTGGCCGGCGACGCGAACGACGTGCTGCCGCTGCTGCACGAGGCCGCAGACGAGGGCCGCGCAGCGGGCCGCAACGCGGCTCGCTTTCCCGAAGTCGAACCCGTTGCGCGCCGTGCGCCGCTTGCGATCGTGTTTTCCGATCCGCAGATCGCCATGGTTGGCAAGTCACATCGGGAACTGGTGGAAGGCAGCTTCGTGACCGGCGCGGTAAGTTTCGAAGATCAGGGCCGCAGCCGCGTGATGCTCAAGAACCACGGCCTGGGCCACGTGTACGTGGATCGCGCGACACGGCGCTTCGTGGGTGCGGAATGGTTCGGACCGGCGGCCGAACATATCGGGCACCTGCTCGCGTGGAGTGTGCAGATGGGACTGAGCGTGGACGACATGGTGGCGATGCCGTTCTATCACCCGGTGGTGGAGGAAGGCTTGCGCACGGCGCTGCGCGACGCTGCCTCGCAGCTGAGTCACAAGGGCTAAGCGAATTTCGCCTGGCTACCCCTTTCAACTCGCAACGGCGCACACACTAACATGAAGGCACTCGTCCTCAGCCAGTACGATGGTCCGCTCGAACTGGCCACGCTCGATCTCCCGCAGCCGAAAACGGGCCAGGTGCTCGTGCGCGTTCATGCTGCGGGCCTCAATCCGCTCGACGTCAAGATTCGTGCAGGCACGGCCGATCATGCGAAGCATCCACTGCCGCTCGTGCTCGGCATCGACATGGCGGGCGTGGTGGAAGCGGTCGGCGCGGGCGTCACGCGTTTCGCGCCGGGCGACGAGGTGTATGGCATGACGGGCGGCGTGGGCGGCATTCAAGGTTCGCTGGCCGAGTACGCCGCCGTCGACGCGGACCTCCTCGCGCGCAAGCCTGCGAATCTCTCGATGCGCGAAGCCGCCGCGCTGCCGCTTGCGTTCATCACGGCGTGGTCGGGCATCGTCGATCGCGCGCACGTGGCGGCGGGACAGAGCGTGCTGGTTCAGGGCGGCGCGGGCGGCGTCGGCCACGTGGCCGTGCAGATTGCGCGCGCGCTCGGTGCGAATGTCTTCGCGACGGGAAGCGCGCGCAATGGCGATGTGATTTCGCTGCTGGGTGCGACGCCTATTGATTATGGCGCGCTAAGCGTCGAGCAGTATGTTCAGGCGCATACGGCGGGTGCCGGGTTTGATCTCGTGGTGGACACGGTGGGCGGCAAGACGCTCGACGCTTCGTTTGCCGCGGTCAAGCATTTTGGGCACGTGGTGAGCGCGCTCGGGTGGGGCACGCACGCGCTCGCGCCGCTGTCGTTTCGTGAGGCGACTTATTCGGGTGTGTTTACGCTTTATCCGCTTTTGAGCGGGAAGCACCGTTTGCATCACGGTGAGATGCTTCGCGAGGCTACGCGGCTTGCCGAGGCGGGGCAGCTCAAGCCGCGGGTGGATTTGCGGTGCTTCGCGCTGGGTGAAGCCGAGCTTGCTTATGAGGCTGTCGCCGATGGTAGTGCGGCTAGCAAGATTGTCGTTGAGATTGGTTGAGGGTGTGGTGTCGGGTGCTGCACCGCTGCGGGCGGGATTTCTCGCGCTTTGGCGTTTCTTGTTTTCGCGTCGGTATGCAGGCGTCGCCCCTGTGCGGGGCGGCACCTACTTTTCTTTGCAGCGGCAAAGAAAAGTAGGCAAAAGAAAGCCGCTCAAACCGCCAGTGCCTGCCACCGTTCACATCTCGCCGTAGATGGTGAATGGCTCCGGAGCGTCTGTCGCCACTCGCCCCCAAACGGAGTGACAAGGCGCTCATCCTTCCGGCGGCGCTNCGCGCGCCGAAGGGCATAACCAAACACCAGTGGGGCACATGAGTTCTCGCGAATTCTCACGCGTGCCACCTGGTTTCCCATGCAGACCCNACCGCAGCGCGCGTAGCGAGCAGCGGGATGAATGACTGCCTTGTCACTAACTTTGGTGGTGCGAGGTGACAGACGCTCCGGAGCCATTCACCATTAACGGAGAGATGTGAACTGTGGCAGGCGCTAGCGGTTTGAGCGGCTTTCTTTTGCCTACTTTTCTTTGCCGCTGGCAAAGAAAAGTAGGTGCCGCCCCGCACAGGGGCAACGCCTGCATACCGATGCGAACACAAGGAAAGCCCAAAGGAAAGCCCAAAAGGAAAGCGCAAAAGCGCCGACTCCCCACGAACAAAAAGCATCACAGCGCCCCCACCGCATCCCCCCTTACTGCTGCGGAGCACCCTGCCAGGCAGGCAGCGTCGCCCCGTGATACACGGCAATAATCTCAGAAGCGACATTAGCCTGCTGATAACTCTCCACAAGCGCACGCACCCATCCCGCATTGGCATCCTTCTCATTCACGGCAATGAAGTTGCGATAAGGATTACCCGTCACCTTCTCCTGAGCAATCCGCTCCTGCGGAATCTTGATCCCCGACTTCACGGCCCAGTCCGTATTGACAACAGCCGCATCCAGATCGCCAATCGCACGCCCGACAATACCCGAATCGAGTTCCTTGATATGGATATTCTTCGGATTCTTTGCGATGTCGCGTGCGGTCGGCAGCAGGCCGACGTCCTCGCGCAACGTAATGAGCCCCTGGGCCTGGAGCAGCAGCAGCGAGCGGCCTTCGTTGCTCGGATCGTTCGGCACGCCAATGGTCGCGCCCTGCGGCAGGTCCGCTACCGACTTCACCTTGCGTGAATACAGCCCGATAGGCTGCACGTAGGTAAAGCCCACCGGCACGATCTTGTAGCCGCGCGCCTTGATCTGTGCGTCGAGATACGGCTTGTGCTGGAACGAATTGGCGTCGAGGTCGTGGCTCGAAAGCGCTTCGTTGGGCTGCGTGTATTCGGAGAACGTGGTCACCTTGATCGTGAGGCCACGCTTCGCGGCGTTGGCGGCGACCACGCGCCATACGTCCTCGTCTTCACCCGACATGATGCCCACGCGCAATGTCTGGTCCGCCGCGTGCGCGAGCGTTACGCCCCCGAAACTCACGCCCAGCGCGAGCGAAGCCAGCATCGTGCCCAGCAAGGTTCTTTTCTTCATAGGATCCGTTATTCGAAGAGTTGTGGATAAGGCGATGCTAGTGAGCGCACTGCAAGCGGACAACCAATTTTGGGAGGATTGCTTAGCTATATTCGTCGTTTTGCGGCGCGCAACGGCGTGGCCAGGACGCAGCGATTCCATCCATCACGCGAGTTCCGTTCCGTGTCCACTCTCGCCGTTCCCGCTTCTGTGACGCCGCGCTTCAACGCAGCTCGGCATAGCCCTGTCGAGCGGCAGTGCTGGCGAACGCCTCGATCTCGGCGTACGCCTCGCCAGTGAGCCTGGCGAACCCGCGCAGCCGCAGCTTGTGTGCACGTTCAGGATCGGCTGCGAGCGCGGCGTCCAGCGCATCGCGCAATCCATCGGCCTGATTCTCGCCGAGCGCGCGTGAGGCGATCAGCGGAAGGCCAGGGGCGCAGGCCGTCATGCCGATGGTTTGCACGCCATCGAACCGTTCGGGATGCGAATCGTGCAGCAGCGCGAACGTGACGCAGTCGATGGCGCCCACGTCGGCCGTGCCGTTCGCCAGCGCGCGTAAGGTGACCGCGTGCGAGCCTGTCAAGAGCACCGAGGCGAAGAAGCGGCCGTCGCGTGCGAGCGGCGCGACCGCGTGGCGAAACGCGTTCATGCCGCTATGCGAATCCGCGCCGTTGCACGCAGCGCGCAGTCCGCGGCACGCTGCCAGCGTTTTCGCGCCGAGCTCCCACGCCTGCGCCGAAACGACGAGCACGCTGCGATAGCGTGGGCCTTCACAGCCGGGTGCGTCGAATATCGGGGTCGCAATCAGATGGACTTCTTTGGCGAGGCCGAGCATCCGGTATGGATACCCACAGGTCTGCGAGAGCAGCAAATCCTCGCGGTGCCAGTGAGGCATGAGTTCGCCCTCCGGCGCGTTCTCGATCGCGATGTCGCCCAACTCGAACGAGCGCGCAACGATGGACAGACAGTCGCTCAACAGCGAGCGCCACGACGCCGCATGTTGCGGCGTCACGTTGTACATCGGCAGGGAGGCGATCCAGCGGGTCATCGGCGCATTCTACGCCGCACGCTCGTGGCGCGTCGCGCGGCGCGGTGAAATAAGCAAATGGCAATTCGTTGGTTGGTGAAGCGCCGCGCGTTCGGTATGGTGAGGACCTGCGTTGCTTTGCTCTCCGTATGGAGTGGCACCATCCTTCATCGCGGGAGCTGGCGAACATGGCCGAATACTTCGACGCAGATCACGCGCGGGAAATCGCCGCGCTCGCCACAGGGTTCACCGCACGCACGGAATGGCCCACGTGGCTGCTGATCGCCGTGATCTACGGCGGCTGGTTTGCGGTGCTGGCGTTCGTGCGCTCAGGTCTGGTCACGCTCGTGTCCGCCACGCCATGCCTCATCGTGTTGTGCGCATGGCATATGTCGCTGCAGCACGAATTGCTGCACGGTCATCCCACCCGTTTCGCATGGCTGAACATGGCGCTGGGCTGGCCGCCGCTTGCCGTCTGGTTTCCCTATGCGGTGTACCGCGAGAGCCATATGGCGCATCATCGCGACGAAGCGTTGACTGTGCCGGGCATCGACCCCGAAACGAACTACGTGCGGCACGAGCAGTGGGCTCGCCTGCCGCGCTGGCATCGCGTGCTATGGCACGCACGCAAGAGCTTCGTGGGCCGTGTGGTGATCGGGCCGCCCATGAGCGTGGCCGCCATGCTCGCCGGCGCGACGAAAGCGCTGCGAAGCGGCGACTGGCGTGACGTGCCGATGTGGCTCGCGCACTGCGCGGCCGTCGTGCTGCTGCTCGCGTGGGTGCAGCGTTACGCGGGCGTGCCGTGGTGGTGGTATCTCGCCGCCGTCACCTGGCCCGCGCTCGGGCTCGCGATGGTCCGCTCGCTGTACGAGCATCGCGCGGCGTCGCATCCCAAGGCGCGTATCGCCATCAACGAGGCCGGGCTCGTCATGCGCTTTCTGTATCTGAACAACAACTACCATCTCGTGCACCACGATCTGCCGCGCTTGCCGTGGTTTCAGCTGGCGCGCGCCTACCGCATGCGGCGCGACGACTATCGGCACAAATGCGGCGGTTTCGTGATCGAGGGCTACGCCGCGCTCCTCAGGCGTTACGCGTGGCGCGCGACGGATGCTCCCGCGCATCCGTTCGGCGATAGCACCGCGCAGTGACGCTCACTGCCGGAACCGTTTAAAGAAGCGGCGGATGTCGGCGGCGAGAAGATCGGGTTCCTCCATGGCGGCGAAATGGCCGCCGCGCGGCATGTCGGTCCATTGCGCGACATCGAACACGCGCTCGAGCCACGACCGCGGCGGGTGATTGATCTCCTTGGGAAAGTGCGCGAAGGCGATGGGCGGCGCCACGCGTTGCCCGGCCGCGAAGCGAAACGGCTGGAGACGGTTTTCCCAGTACATCTGCATGGACGTGCCGATGCCGCCCGTGAACCAGTACAGTGAAAGGTCCGTCAGCAAAGTGTCCTTCGAGAACCGCCGCTCGATGTCACCGTCGCAGTCGCTCCACGCGCGAAACTTCTCGCCGATCCACGCGGCCAGTCCCGCGGGCGAGTCGTTGAGCGCCGCCGCCGCCGTTTGCGGCCTGGTGCTGTGCATATGCGCGTATCCGCCCTCCAGCGCTGCCCAATCGGCCTTTTCGCGCAGATAGTCCTGTTCCTCATCGGTGAGCGGGGCTTGCGCGGCATCGACTGTGGGTTCGTACGTGCCGGGCAGGAAGTTCAAGTGGATGCCCTCCACGGCCTGGCTGTGCCGCGCGGCTAACGCGATGGACACACCGGCGCCGAGGTCGCCGCCCTGCGCGCCGAAGCGCTCGTAGCCGAGACCGCGCATGAGCGCGGCCCACAGGTCTGCGATCTGGAACGCGGAGGTGCCGGGCGCTGCCGGCGCGGGCGAAAAGGCAAAGCCCGGCAGCGACGGGACGACGACATCGAACGCATCGGCCGGGTCCGCGCCGAATGCGGCGGGATCGCAGAGCCGGTCGAGCAGCGCGTGGAATTCGATGAACGAGCCCGGCCAGCCGTGCGTGATGACGAGCGGGTAGGGCTTCGGGCCCGCACCACGCCGATGCACGAAGTGCACGCGCTGGCCATCTGCACCACCCGCACCACCCACTTCGGCCATGAACTGCGGCAACTGGTTCAGCGCGCGTTCGGCGGCGCGCCAGTCGTATTCGTCTGCCCAATACGCGACGAGCTCGCGCAGCCACGCACTATCGGCCCCTTGTTGCCATGCCGGCGAGGGCGTAGCGTTGGCCCAGCGCGTGGCGCGCAAACGCCGGCGCAGGTCGTCGAGTGCCTCTTCGGGAACGCGAATTTCAAACCGGTCGATATGCATGGTGGTTCATCCGCACGCTGGCAGGCCGAGGAGCTGACCATTATGAGCGAATTCGCCGCCGCGCATCGGCCGCCCCCAGCGACCCTTCGAATTCCATCCATCGCTTACCAGATGTTTATCGAGGCATCGATTTAATTTATCGGCGTTTGGCAAGCGCGGCGGGGCGGCGCGACGCCTCAGTCGGGCAACGCGGCGCGGCGCAAACCCCACGGCGTCCGTGGTTTGCAGTATTTTCAGCCGCCGGCTGCCGCACCCGCTTATTGCCATGAGCGGTATTTTTTGCACAATCTAGGTAATAGCCCTGGCTACTAGCGCAGTGGGGCCAATTCGTACCGTAGCGCAACGATTCGAATCAGCAGCAGAGGTCCCAATGATCATCGACATTCACGGCCACTACACGACGGCGCCCAATGCGCTGGAGGCGTGGCGCAAACGCCAGATAGCGGGCATCGCCCATCCGTCCGAAATGCCGAAGGCATCGGAGCTGAAGATCAGCGACGACGAATTGCGCGAGTCGATCGAACTCAATCAGCTCAAGCTGATGCGCGAGCGCGGTCTCGATCTCACGATTTTCAGCCCGCGCGCGAGTTTCATGGCCCACCACATTGGCGACTTCGAGGTGTCGAGCACCTGGGCCGCCATTTGCAATGAGCTGTGCCACCGCGTGAGCGAGCTTTTTCCCGAGCATTTCGTGCCGGCCGCGATGCTGCCGCAAAGCCCGGGCGTCGATCCGGCCACGTGCGTGGCGGAACTCGTCAAATGCGTGGAGCAGTACGGCAATGTGGCGGTCAACCTGAACCCCGATCCCTCGGGCGGCCACTGGACGAGCCCGCCGCTTTCCGACCGTCACTGGTACCCGATCTACGAGAAGCTCGTCGAATACGACGTTCCCGCGATGATCCACGTGAGCACGAGTTGCAACGCGTGCTTCCACACCACGGGCGCGCACTACCTGAACGCGGATACGACCGCATTCATGCAGTGCCTGACGTCGGACCTGTTCCGCGACTTCCCCACGCTGCGCTTCGTGATTCCGCACGGCGGCGGCGCGGTGCCTTACCACTGGGGGCGCTTTCGGGGCCTCGCGCAGGAGTTGAAGAAGCCGCCGCTCAGCGAGCATTTGTTGAATAACGTGTTCTTCGACACCTGCGTCTATCACCAGCCCGGCATCGACCTGCTCACGCGCGTGATTCCCGTCGACAACATTCTGTTCGCGAGTGAGATGATCGGCGCGGTGCGCGGCATCGACCCCGAAACGGGCCACAACTACGACGACACGAAGCGCTATATCGAAGCCGCGCATGTCGACGCCGCCGATCGCTACAAGATCTACGAAGGCAACGCGCGCCGCGTGTATCCGCGCCTCGATGCGCGGCTCAAGGCAAAGGGGTTGTGAGCGCGCACGCGTCGGCTCGCAATCTGTGCAATACCGGCGAAGCGCACTATAAGGCGGCCTCGCTCACTCTCGACTGAAACGGAAGTCAATGACAAAGGACGATGTGAAAAGCAACGCCGCGCTGGCGGGGGTCGGGTCGATGGCGACGCGCCTCCTGCTCGCGGGTCTCGCCGAGCAATACGAGCGCGAAACGGGGCAGCGGCTGGCTGTTGCCGCGATAGGCGGCGTGGAAGCCGCGCGGCGCGTACAGGCGGGCGCGGCGTTCGATTTCGCCGTGCTGGCCTCGGCTGCGATCGACCGCCTGGCAGCGGGCGGCCACCTTGTTGGCGCGCGCATGGACGTGGTGCGCTCCGGCATGGCGGCGGCCGTCGCCGCCGGCGCGGCGCACCCGGATATCGGCACAGAAGACGCACTGCGCGAGACGATGCTGCGCGCGGCGCGCATCGGCTATTCGACGGGGCCTAGCGGCGACCATCTGCTGCGGCTGCTCGAGCGCTGGGGCGTGGCCGAAACGCTCGGGCCGCGCCTCGTGATGGCGCAGCCGGGCGTGCCTGTCGCGAGCCTGATCGCGCAAGGCGAGGTCGAGATCGGGTTTCAGCAATTGAGCGAGCTAAAGGATGTGCCGGGCGTAGACGTGATCGGGCCGCTGCCGGCCGGGGCGCAACTCGTCACGGTCTTCTCCGCGGCGATCTGCGCGGTGTCGCAGCAGCGGCAGGCGGCGGCGGACTTCCTGGCGTTCCTCGGATCGGAACGCGCCGTGGCGACCAAGCGGGCGTTTGGCATGGAGCCGGCAGGCGGCGCGGCGCACGGGCGGTAGCTGGGCAGCAGGGCACGAGCAAGACGGCAATCAGCGGAATGGAAGGAGCAATAAGGCGATTGGATTGGACATCTCATGTCGAACGGTCCACGTATTCAAATTAATTAGGCTTACTAATCAGAAAAAAACAGAATCGGAGGCGTGAAAAGTGAATCAGAAGAACACCAATACGGACAACCTCAGGAGGCAAGCATGAGAACCCTGCATCCCCGGCAGCTTTTCACGAGCGTGCGCGCTCGTGCAGCCTCGCTGCTCTCGCTGTGCGCCCTCTTCGCGGCGGCCGGGCTCGTGGCCGCGTGCGGCAGTGGCGGTAGTGGCCGCAGTAGCGCCGATGCGTCGAAAGCGCCGCTCGCGGTCGTCGCGCCCGTGGTGGATTGCTCGAAGCTGGCATCGGTCGACATCACCGATATTGGCGGCGCGGGCAGCGCGATTACTTCGGCCAGTGTGACCACGGCGACCATCAACGGTGCTTCGGTCAACTTCTGTACGGTGAAGGGCACGCTCGCGCCTTCGAATACGTTCGAAGTGGCGCTGCCGGTGAGCACGTGGACGCAGCGCTTTGCGGCGCTAGGTTGCGGGGGCCTGTGCGGCAACCTGAGCGACCCGACCCAGCAGTCGTCGTTCAGCTTCAGCTACACGTGCCCGCTCGTGCAGGAAGGCGGCTTCGTGACGGCGGCGACCGATATGGGCCACTCGGGCAACGACACGACGTGGACCACGGACCCGCAAAAACAGGCCGATTTCGCCTATCGCGGGCAGCACATCACGACGCTCACGGCGGAAAAGCTCATCAAGGCCTATTACGGGCAAACGCAGAAGTACGCGTACTTCATCGGCTGCTCGGACGGCGGCCGCGAAGCGCTGATGGCCGCGCAACGTTACCCGAACGACTATAACGGCATCATCGCGGGCGCGCCGGCTGCACACTTCCAGATCCAGAACTCGCTGTATCACGGCTGGAGCGTGGAGTCGCAAAGCACGACCGGCGACAGCACCGGCAACGCGACCCTCTACGCCGACAAGGCGCTCGTGCTGCACAAGGCTGTCGTCGCGGCATGCGGCGGCCAGGCGGGTGTGCCCGATGGTCTGATCGCCGATCCGCGCACCTGCAATTTCGATCCCGCATCGATCCAGTGTGCGCAGGGCGCGACGAACACGAGCAACTGCCTGACCGCAGCCGAAGTCGCCACCGCGAGCAAGATCTATGGCGGACCGGTGGACGCGACAACGGGCGAGCGCATGCTGGCGGGCTCTCCGCAGATGGGTTCGGAAGAGAACTGGGTCGGTGTGGAAGTACCCACAACGAATTCGACGGCCGCGGCGGTTTCGGTGAAGAGCCTGTTCAGTTACATGATCGTGACGGGTGCCTACAACCTGATCTTCACGGGCTCGCCCGCGATGCCGACCATCGACACCTTCGGCTACACGGATGCGAGCTTCTACCCGACCTACCTGCAGGCCAACCATCCGCTCATGGACGCGACGAACCCCGATCTCTCGGCGTTCAAGAAGGCGGGCGGCAAGCTGATCCTGTGGCACGGCTGGGCGGATCAACACATTTCGCCGCTCTTCACGATCCAGTACTACGAAGCGATGCAGAACACGATGGGTGCTTCGAACGTGAGCGATTTCGCGCGCCTGTACCTCGTGCCCGGCGTGGCTCACTGCGGCGGCGGCGAAGGCTTCCCGAACATCGACCTCGTCTCGCAGATCACGACGTGGGCCGAGCAGGGCACGGCGCCGAACGCGGTCATGACGTATCAGACCGATTCGTCGAACAACGTGACGGCCAGCCGCCCGGTTTATCCGTACCCGGCAGTCGCGCAGTTCACGGGCACCGGCGACTGGCACCTCGGCGCGAACTGGACCCAGGGCGCACCGCTGTACAACCAGCCCACGCATGCCTGGGCAGGCTCGAGCTTCTATGCGACGTACACGCCGACTACGCAGGGTGTTGCCGCGCCTTAACGGGTGAACTTCGGGCACACTCGCATGATTCACGGTTGAACCGGCCAGCCCTTCGGGGCTGGTTTCGTTTGTAATGCGATAAATAAATTGCATGGAAAATTCGGGGCAAGGGCGGCGGCTCGAACTGCGCCGCCGCCTCGAAAAGCGGCGCGTATAGGAGCGCCGCCCGGCGATGTAGCGGCAACTGAATTCCGCACGATCGTCCGGCGCGTTTGCGAATCCTTTCGGAGAGCATCGATTTTGCTTATCACGCTCGATTCGATTCCAGCCCCGGGCAGTGTCAGGCAAAGCACGGGCTGATCGCGCCCGGCCTTTACGCGGCGCGGCTTTCGGGCCGGTATCGCAAGTGCGGGCGTGCCGAATTCGCCCATGCAGACGGGCACGGACGTATCCAATATGTGGTTAACCCGCACTTTCAGGCGAAGGGTTGGCCACCTATCGTGCCCCCGACGGATAGCAGTTCGTAGAAATTCGACTCGGGCACGAGCGAGCGGCAGACCACAGAACGGACAGGAGACTACAGATGTCTGGCAGCAAAACAATCGATATCAAGGCGTTCATCGACGAACGCCACATTTCGGCCTACCAGTGGCTACTGGTGGCGCTGTGCTTCCTCGCGGTGACCGCCGACGGCATGGACGTGGCCATCATGGGCTTCGTCGCGCCCTCCATCATTCACGATTGGGGCATTTCGCGCCCTGAGTTCGGGCTCGTCATGAGCGCGGCGCCCATCGGCCTCGTGATCGGCGCGCTGGCCGCCGGCCCCGCCTCGGACCGCGTTGGCCGCAAGTGGGTGCTGATCACCTCCGTGTTCCTCTTCGGCGTCTTCACGATCCTCACGGCGTTCACGCAGTCGCCGGTTTCGATGGCGGTGCTGCGCGTGCTGACCGGCATCGGTCTTGGCGCGGCCATGCCGAACTCCACGACGCTGCTCTCGGAGTACTCGCCGCAACGCCGCCGCGCGCTGCTCATCACGATCATGTTCACCGGGTTCAACCTCGGCTCGGCGTTGATCGGCTTCGCGGCTGGCTGGCTCGTGCCGAACCACGGCTGGCGCGCGGTGCTGATCTTCGGCGGCGCCATTCCGCTCGCACTCGTGCCGCTGCAGGCCTGGCTGCTGCCGGAGTCGGCGCGTCTGCTGGCCGTGCGGGGCGCCACGAGCAAGCGCATTGCCGCGACGCTGAACCGCGTGACCGGCGCGAACTTCGCGGGCGACGAGAGTTTTGTCTCGGCGGAGCCGCCGCTGCCCACGCGCAAGCCGATCGGCGTGCTGTTCTCCGAAGGCTATGGCGTGATGACCCTCGCGCTGTGGGTCACGTATTTCATGGGCCTGCTCGTCATCTATCTGCTGACCGGCTGGCTGCCCACGCTGATCAAGGACGCGGGCCTCTCCATCACGGTGGCGGCGAACGTCACGGCCATGTTCCAGATCGGCGGCACGATCGGCGCCGTGCTGGTGGGCTGGATCATGGACAAGGTGCGCCCGGCGCGCGTGATCAGCGCGGCGTATGTCGGCGGCGGTATTTGCGTGCTGGCGCTGGCCGGCGTGGGCGCGCTGTCCTCGTCGCTCGCCCTGCTGGTGTTCGCCGCGGGCTTCTGCATGAGCGGTGCGCAAACGGGCCTGAATGCCTACGCACCGGGCCGCTATCCGACGGTTGCGCGTGCAACGGGTGTGAGCTGGATGCTGGGCATGGGCCGCTTCGGCAGCATCTTCGGTTCGGCCATCGGCGGCGCGCTGCTGGGCCTTGGCTGGGAATTCGCGGCGATTCTCGCGATGCTCGCCGTACCGGCCGTGCTCGCGGCCATCGCGATCCTGGTTTCGCAGCGTGCGCGTCAGTCGGAACCGGCTACGCAGGTGAGCGCGGCACACTGAGTTTCGTTTAGCAACAGCGCTGGACTGATCGGCGCGGCGGTGCGAATTGCACTGCCGCGCCTTTTTTTTGTTTGGCGTGAGAGCGGAGACACAGCCTCCGCTTGATTGCAGCGTCAAATCCTGAACGCGCCCACTGTTTCGATCACGGTCTGCGCATTTCTGCCAAGCGTATTGGCCGAAATCGAAAAGTGATTCACGAGTGCGCTGTCCTGCTGCGTGAGCGCTTCGATATGATCGAGAGCCTGCTTGATCTCGGCAATGCCGGCGCTTTGCTCGCCGGTCGCGGTATTGATTTCGTCGATTAGCACGTTCACGTCGCGCACTGCCTGCACCGCCTGCTGCATCTTTTCGCGGGCCGTTTCGGTGAGTTGGCAGCCTTCCTGAACCTTCTGCGTCGAGTCGACGATCAGACCCGCGATTTCCTTGGCGGCCATCGCCGCGCGGCCGGCGAGATTGCGCACCTCGCTCGCCACCACCGCGAAACCGCGTCCGTGCTCGCCCGCGCGCGCCGCTTCCACGGCCGCGTTGAGCGCGAGAATATTGGTCTGGAAGGAAATCCCTTCGATCACCTGAATGATCTCGCCGATCTTGCGGGAGGCCTCGGTAATGCCCTGCATTGTCACCGTCATGGCTTCCACGGCGCGGCCGCTGTCTTCGGTAATGGCGCGTGCCTGACCCGCGCTGGTGGCCGCCTGGCGCGCCGCATCGGCGGTTTGCCGCACGTTGGCCGCGATATGCTGCATCGAGGCCGCCGACTGCTCGAGACTCGCCGCCTGCGATTCGGCTCGCGCCGAGAGCGTTTGACTGCCTTCGGACACAGTCGCCGTGGCCGCGCTCATTCTCGCCATCTGGTCGCGCGCGTCGCCGACGATGGCGCGCATGTTCAGGCTGACCTGATTGACCGATTGTTCGAGCTTGCCGACCACGCCGGTGGGCTTCCAGGTGTTCTCGACCTTCTGCGTGAGGTCGCCCATGGCGAGCCGCGTGGCCGCGCCCAGCAGACGGCGCAACGGATAGATGAACATGAAGCGCATGCGGTATTCGGCCAGCACGCCGAACGCGAGGCAAGCGGCAAGGCCGATCGCCGTGCGCACGGGCGTGATCGACGCAGCGCCGCCGTCGATCAGGACACCCGTGACCATGCCGGCCGCCGCGAGACCGCTCGTGAGCAGGTAGGTCTGCGTCTTCATGGTGGGATGCACGAAGCGCGCAAGCCGCCCCACCATGTCCTTGCGAACGATTGCGCCTGCCTGCAGATGGTGCGCTTGCCGGCGGGCTCTTTGCTCTGCGAGCAACGTCGCATACAGCGCCTCGGCAGCCCGAACCTGATCGCGCGAAGCGGCGGTGTGGACGGCCCGGTACGCAACGACATGCTGCCCTTCGACGATAGGCGTCACGCCAGTCTGCACCCAGCAATGCCGCCCATGGCTGAAGCGGTTCTTCAGCACGCCGACCCACGGCTCACGCTTTTTCAGCGTCGCCCACATGTCGCGATAGACCTCGGAGGGCATGTCGGGATGGCGCACCACGTTATGAGGGTGCCCGATCAGTGCTTCACGGGAAAGGCCGCTGGCTTCGATGAATGCGTCGTTGCAATAGGTGATCACGCCGCGCGTGTCGGTCGTGGAAACGAGCAGTTTTCCGGGCGGGAGAGCGGCTTCTCCCTGATGGTTCGGTCGGGTCGATGATTCGGTGTGCACTCGTGGTCTCCGTCGTTTTTGATTGGGTTGTCCCGCTGTCCGCTGCTTATCGGCCGGTGTTTTCGATCATGTATGGGGCGGTTCGAGGGCAAAATTCGTCGCCGCGGCGCAGGAGGACGATAAGAGAAGCGAAGTGCTGTGGCGTGGGCCGGGGCGCTGGGGCTGAAACGCCCACGGCATAAGGCTCGCAGCCAGGAAGACGAAGCGTCGGTGGCTTTTCAGTGGGTGTTTGCATGCACAACATCCGATAACTTCTTCGCAAGTCCCGCAAAGCAGATTCGATACGACCGGTCGAAACGTGTTCAGCAAAAGTCGATAGCGACGGCCATTCCGGATGATGTGGCGTAGCCCGGTCTCCCTTCACTGCGTCACGTCAGTTGAGAGCAGACGTGATACGAGTCCAGTTTCGCTCGCTCGAGCTAGACCCCGGCGGTGAGATATGGCGCAAATCCAATTCGCATTGCGTCCAGCGGTGATCAAGGCTTGTCCGCGTGGATCGCAGAACTCGCTTGCCTGCTCCGCAGGCTGCGCGTCAATTTTTCAATTGGCGGCTGGCGTTAGGACCGGGCGCCCGGGCGGTTACAAACAAAGCTCGGGATGCTTTTGCGTAACGAGGTTCCTCTTGATCGGCTACCGCGAAACTCTGTCTTAAAAAATAAAAGGACTCCGATTTATTGTCATTTAACAGGGATGTTGAAGATTCTGGGGAAGGCCGATGTCTGGTGATTGACGGACCGTGCTTGCAGCCCTAGATTTTTCACGCGATAGCTGCGGACGCAACGATTCTGTTTTCGTTCCTTTCAACCGCACAGGACAGCGTGGAATGAGTGCTCTCTCGAAGAATTTTACCGATGCGCTGCGTCACCCGAGCGTGCGCCTGACCCAGCATTTCAGGCTGTGGATTGGCAAGCAGGAGAATGATCTCGATGTGCTTGACTTCAAGGTGCGCGGCGGATTCTGCAAGGACTACGTCGTCATTGTCACGGTCACGTCTGCGCGCCTCGACATCGACGGCAAGGACTACGTCGGGCGGCGAGCGGGCCTGCAGGTCGACGAGCGCGCCGCGGTGCCCTCGGCGAGCTGGACGACGCCGGTCGACCATGCGGCGGCCACCTTCAATGGGGTGGTGACGCGCTGGAAGCGTATCCGCACAAGCCGCGACGAGGCGGCCTACGAGGTGCGCATCGAACCGCGCTTTGCCGCGCTCGGCAAGCGCATGGTCCACTCCGATGTGCTCGACGATGTCACGTTCGAGGAGATGGTCAGGAAGAAGCTGGTCGACGGGCAAAATTTTGACGCCTTCGATGTCGAGTTCCGTCTCGAAGGGCCGCAGGACAAGATGCAGCAGATCGTGATGTACGAGGAGTCGGTTTGGCACTTCATCGCACGCCATGCAAAGCGCAAGGGCATTTTCTGGTTCTACCGGCAGGAGCGCGGCGAGAACGGGCTGCTGGACATCCTCGTGTTCGCGGACAACCCGCGTGCCTATATCCGGTCGATCAACCTGCCGCTGCTGGCCAGCGCGGGACTGCACAGCAACTTGCACGAGGCGGCGCAGGAAGTTCACGAGCAGCGCGCCCTGGTACCGGCGGCGATTGAAGTTTGGGAGCGGAACTACCGGACGCCGGAGGACCCGCTCAGGGCCATGGCGAAAGTCTCCGCGCAGGCGGACGACCGCTCGGTGTTCGGGCAGATCAGCCGCAGCGCGGAGTTCCATCTGACGCAGCAGCAGGGCGAGACGCTCGCTCAGGCGCGACGCGACGAGCAAGTCGCGCGTCAGGTGACGCTCGCTGGCGCTAGCGACGCGAAGGGCATTGCACCGGGCGTAGTGATCAAGCTGACCAATACGAAGATGTCCAGTGCCGAATACGGCTTCGTGGTGACGTCGTTCAAGATGAAGGGAAGCCGCATGAAGCCCGCTTTCGCGCGCTTCATGGCGATGCCCGCGCATCTGACCTACCGTCCGGTGTTTGACTACGAGCGGGACTGGCGATTTCTGACGGGGCCTGTCGTCGGCGTGGTCACGACATTGGACTCGACCCCCTACGCATACGTGGACGAATACGGGCGTTATCCCGTTGTACCGAAGTTCCTGCAGGGCTCGAGAAATGCCAATAACAAGCTGCTGAACCTGCGCCTGCTGCGTCCGTCATCGTCCTACCAGGGTGGCTTCCATTCGCCGCTGCTTCCCACCACCGAGGTTTTGCTCGACGGGGCCCACGGCGATATCGATCGTCTCCATATAACTGGAGCCCTGCACGATTTTTCGCACCCTGATGTCGTACGAAGCACCGACGCGCTGTTTAGTTACGCGATCTGGCGCTCGCCGCTTCTCGGGGCAGAGATCGTTTTCAATGACCTGAAGGGCAAGGAAAGCGCGCGTATCGCGACGGTCTACAGCCAGTCTGCGATCAACCAGGGATATCTGCTCAACGGCAAAAAGCTCCCTCGTGGGAACGGGATTGAGGCGACGACCCAGGGGTGGGGGACGGTGCGCGCAGCGAAGGGTCTGTTCTTCTCGGCGGACGCAGCGGCCGGACCGGATACGCCGCAGCTCGAGATGCCCGTTGCCGTCGCGCAGCTCAAGGTGGCGTTACAGCGCGTAACGGACCTCGCGGCGGCGACGACGCAGGCCGGAGCCGATCCTGCCGACCGTGCGACGCAGTCGGCGCTGCTCGACGGCTTGAATCAGCTTCGTGACGCGGGGCTCCTCGCGAGCGCCCCGGCGGGCATGGCCTTCGTGACGCCGCGCTCGGCCCAGCACTCGGCCGGCGAAAACATGATCGTCACGGCGGGCCAGCACATGGACGTCAGCACCGCCAAACGGCTGCGGATGGCTGCGGGCGAACTGTTCTCGCTATGCGCGCACAAGCTCGGTATCAACCTCACCGCCGCGAAGGGGAAGTTCACGGCGGCGGCGCTCACCGACGGCATGGACCTGTTCGCACAGAAGCAGCTACGCATCGCGAGCGAGAGCGCGGACGTCCAGGTCTCCGCGAAGTCGAAAATCACGCTCAACAGCGGCGGCGCCTCACTCGTCATCGAGAACGGCAACATGACGTTCCACTGTCCCGGTGCATTCACCATCAAGGCGGGCTCGTTCACGTTTGTCGGTCCCGACAACGTGCCGGCCCAGCTACCCGTCCTGCCGAAGAGTGACCTGACGCTCAATGAACGGTACTCCCATACGAACTGACACGCCATGATCATCAGCCCTCCGTTTCTGCCGGAATCCGGTCTCACGTCTAGCGACGGATCGAAGCCCGACCCCATGATGGACGCCGTCGACAAGTTCGAACTTGCGCACGGTATTTATCCGATCGCGTTCGACCGGCGCTGGCATTGCGGCGTCCATCTCGCGCCCAACGACCACGGCCCAGTCCAGGCCATCGCTGATGGCGAGGTTGTTGCCTACCGGGTCTGCCAGCATGCGATGGACTCGGGCAATGGCAACGCAGGCTTCGTCCTGCTCAAGCATTCGACCGAAACGGGCGAGGGTCGTACGCTGACGTTCTATTCGCTTTACATGCATCTGCTGCCGCTCGCCGAGTATCAGTCATTCGGGCACGACGGTACGCGGCTCCCCGAGTTCCTGCGCAAACCCTCCGGGCCGGATACTCAAGGACAGGTAACGCCTGCGGTGGCTGGTGGCGGTAACAAGGTACGGCGCAAGGACGTTATCGGGTTTCTCGGGCGGTATGAGGGCGTCGTATATATGCACTTCGAGATTTTCATGACGCCGGGGGATTTCGACGCGTACTTCAGCCATACGCAGCTTGGCATTGCAGCGCCGACGACGCCGACGGCGTCGGATTGCTGGGGGCATACGTACTACACGATTCCCAAGGAGCAGTCATTTCTCGCACTACCGCCGCAAACGGGAGCGGATCATAAACTGCACGGGATTGCGTTCGATCCGGGGCAGGTGGGAACAAACGCGCTGTCGCTCGCAGTCGAAACCTACTTCAGCACGGGCACAAAGTACACGAACGTATGGAGTGTCGCGGACGATGGTACGCGTACGTTACTGACGCGGGAGCCGGTACCAGAAGCCGACTACGAATACGACCTGTACAAGCGCGCGACAGCGCTGTATTCAGCCTGTCCGAGCGACGGGTACGAGATGCTACGCTTCGGACGCGTCCTGTCTTCGAATGCGACGCAGACGACCTGGGTAAAGGTAACCTACGCCGCTGGGAAGCAGGGGTATATCGACATCAGCAAGCCGGAGATCAGGAGACTGTCTGATGCGGACTTCCCGTCGTTTATGGGCTGGAAGAAGCTCTGTGACGAGAGTACGCCCTTTAGTAGCGACGGGTTGTGTGATATCAACGCGCTCGGGAAACTCGTCAACGACGTTGCCGACAGCGGACGGTTGACTAACGCGGCCGAAACAACGGAAGTGCAAAAAGCGGACGCGCTCTCAGGTTACGTCAAGGGGCACGACAGTGTTCGCCAGGCGTTGCGCGGGTTTATCTGCAATGCTCCGAGCGAATGGGATAGCACGAACAACCAGACGCGCTACGCGAAGCTGCTCGACGAAGATGGCTTCTATAACGGTAACGAAGACGGCTACAAAGAGTTCCTTAAGTACCTCATGGAGATCCAGTTCTGGGACACGACGGGGTTGCCCGCCGGACAGAAGCTTTGGTTCTTCCATCCGCTTGCATTTATCCGGCACTTCAGGAAGTGCGGATGGCTGAGCGCGGACGAATTGGCTCAGTGTTTGCCGAGAGTGTCGATATCCGCGAATCTTTCATGGAATACAGCGTACGAGCGAGCAAAAACGCATCACAAATTCATTAATCTAGTCTACAGAAAATATTTGCATGCCAATCAACCCAGACTGGTACATTTTCTCGCCCAAACGTACATTGAGACGGGTGTGCTTCGAACAATGATGGAGGACTCGCTCGGGCATGGTCACGCCTATGGCCCGTTTTACGGACGGGGCTACCTTCAGCTAACTTGGCCAGTTAACTATGAAAAATACAAGAAATTCCGATGTATCGCGACCCACGGGGCGGGGTCATACGCTGATCCCCGTATAACTTTCACTTCGACGCACGTTTGGGCTGACGGCGATTCGGCCAAGCGTTGGTCACCTTTATATGATCCACAAGTTGTCGCAACAGATCTCGCGCATGCTGCTGAGTCATCAGGAATGTTTTGGGTTTCCAAGACATTTCGCCATACGCACAACATGAATCGAGCGGCCGATTTTGGGGTTTCTCCGCTCGTGGTTGGATTCATTAGTTGGCTTGTTAACGGAGGAGGTGCAGGGTATGTGAATCGACAACAATTCGCCGCATTGCTTGAGCGTGTCTTGCTGGATACAGTCGGTCGCCCAAGTCACGAGGTACTCGCCTATCCACCTTTACTTCCCGCATCTAGCCCTGTGCTGTGTCGCACTTTCCCGCCGACAACTGTTCCATTTTCTCAAACCGTATCTTTCGACTATGTACCGCAAACTCCTTAGCATCTTTTGCATTTCAGTGTCGATTCCTGCGTGCGCCACTAGCGAAATACGGGGGCTACCCGACGCATGGATTGGATCGCACTATGGTTCATGTTACCCGTCAATCGAAAGTGGGATGGCTGATGCATATGGCGAAGACTATGGTTCCGATGACAATATCTTCCACGAAAGAGCAACGTATGGTTCCGTCGATATGATTCTCACCGCAGATAGGACGTCGGGAGAAAACGCACCAAGGACCATTTTTGAAAGACGTAAAGATGGTAAATGGTGTGTTGTTCTTGCGTCGCCGCCGGTTTCAACGATAACGCCAAAGATTGGTAAAGATATTACCTCAAGACCTCGGGAATGGACGACGATCACACAGTCGGCTCCGGATTTTAACGAGATCAAAGTTGTTTACCTGTGGAATAAACATAGGGCCATATATATGCCAGCATACTGCTATTACATAGGTAGACGTAAGCTAAAGAAATTCGATTGCTCCAGTGCTTATAAGTAAGACAGATGCAGCAACGCGATACTGCCTGTGCTGCCGAAAAGCGACCTGACGCTCAATGAGCGGTACTCCCATTCGAACTGATACGCCATGATCATCAGCCCTCCGTTTCTGCCGGCATCCGGTCTTACGTCTAGCGACGGATCGACGCCGGCCCCCATGATGGACGCCGTCGACGAGTTCGAATTTGCGCACGGCATCTACCCGATTGCCTTCGACCGGCGCTGGCATTGCGGCGCCCATCTCGCGCCCGATGTGCATGGCCCTGTCCACGCCATCGCCGACCGCGAGGTCGTCGCGTACCGGGTCTGCCAGCACGCGATGGACTCGGGCAATGGCAACGCTGGGTTCGTCCTGCTCAAGCATTCGACCGAAACGGGCGAGGGTCGTACGCTAACGTTCTATTCGCTCTACATGCATCTCTTGCCACTCGCCGAGTATCAGTCATTCGGGCACGACAGGAGACGGCTGCCGGAATTCTTTCGCAAACCAACTGGCCATGGTGCGCGCATAACTGGTTCTTACGACTGGAGGAACGGCAACTGCGATCGTGTAGATGCACAAAAGTTCCGCGGTCGAGGTTTTAAGCAGTTAACCGGACGTAGCAATTATTCGGATTACTGGGTATTCAAATCTTGGATTTCTACGACTTCATTTTCTGCATCATGGTGGCAGGACCCGGCGTTTATTGCGCACAATCGAAGTGGCGTGACGAAAGTTCCAGCGATGATTGACGAGCCGCAACGAGTTAGCCTTCGAGAAAATTGTTTGGATAGTGGTGGATTCTATCTGCGATTTTCAAGGCCGAATGTCGCAAAGCGTATTGACCAAGACCCCCGCAGATGGCAATTTCAGATGGGGATAAGGCGAAAGAACAGCAGATTTCAGGGGATGTTACATACGCGATTAATGGCGGCTATATCGATGCGCCCCGGAGGCTCGAATATACCCGGATTGCTAAAGGCATAATTTCGTGAGTAGATTAAATGTTTAGACTTGGTCTGATTTTCTTGTTTTTGTATTTTCTGTGGAACCGGTATTTGCCGATGAATCGTATGAGGTGATCGGTTCGTCGTTGAGGCTTGATACTGGCCATGTTTGCCTGCTCGATAAGTCACCAAGATTTGCGGTGGAAAGCTATGACAAGTCGGCAGTTATGGTGTCTGAGACGGGTTATGTTCTACGGCAGGACTTGCTCCATTGCCAGGGCGAGCATGCGATACACGTCTTTTCGATTCCATCTAATGTAGGTGTGCTTTCCGATATAAATATTTCGAAGGGTATTTATGTGGCCCTTGACTTTATTTCTACTCAGCCAATGGCATACTTGGCTACCGTTGCTCGCGTCGGATCGTCGCGGAATATTGTATCAATCGATGGGGCATATCTTGCCGGCAAGAAGCTCAGAGATCTACAGAAATTCGGATTCGGTAGTAGTGGAGACGCGGGAACATCGATTATATCGCCGGATGGACGATTTGTTGCGCCAGATGGGCAAATTGACTGCGCGGAGGACGCATATCCAGGGGTGTGGGACATTCGGAGGAATCGACGCGTTAAAGCGACCGATAACGCTTGCAATGCCCTTTTTAGATAGGATGATGTCTTTGAGATGAAATCTCCAATTCGCAAAGGCGACAAACTCGAAAACGGTGGCGAAGTCACCGGCGGCTCCGACTGGTTCAATTTCATGGGGCGCCCGCTCGCCCGCAAGGGCGACGAAGCCATTTGCGACGAGCACGGTCCGACCGTCATCGACGAAGGTTACGAGCGGTTCCCCGACCGCGACGGCAAGCCGATCGCCTTCCATCATTACCGCAGCGCGTGCGGCTGCCGCCTGATCTCGTCGCTGCAGAACGTCAATATCGAGTAATGCCGGTCGACCTGTCTCCAGCCGGGCGCCCGAGCGCTTATCCACGCCGCCCCCGGTTCTGGCCGTGGTGGTCCTGCATCTGGCTTGCCTGCAACGTTTTTGGCGTCGCCATCGCCATGCTGCTTTGGCCGAAGGGACAGCCCGCGAGTGGAGGAGCGTTCTGGTTCTGGTTCGCTGGTGTTCCTAACGGTGCGTTCCTGATCCTGCTTGCCATCGAGCGCGCGGGCTACGAGGGCCTGTGGTACCGGGCGTACTGGCGCAACCACCATCGAGACCGGTGGCTTGCGGAGCGGCTCCGTACCGCCCAGAAACCCCTCCGGGTGCTTGACGTAGGCTACTGCCTGCCGCTTCGTGGCCAGGCGCTTGCTTGTGCGATTGCCGCCGGGAAGCGCATACCTGCAGCGCAGTTGCCGCGTACAGGCTTCGAACTCGTTGTTCACGCGCGCTTCAAGGAGCCGAACTGGATGGTCGACGAGCCCGGTACGGCTGGTCCCCGGGATGGCGAAGCAAGCATTGAAGCGGGACAGGCGACGAAGCAGGTGTCGCTGCTAACGCTCAAGATCGCGAAGGCACTTGAGTCGCTGGAGGCGAGCCTGCGCGCATTGACGGACTACGAGCGGCAATGGTGGCCGCAGGTTCGCGTATTGAGCGCGCCGGGTAGCGAGCATGCGGACGTCGCGCGGGTGATCGAGGCACTTCGCATCGCGGGCCTGCCGCCGCTCGCAGTACAGGCGGTAGCGGCTACGGATGGTCTGATGCTCGCCGATGCGTGGCTCGACGCAAAGGACGCGCGCCCGTTGCTCGTCGTGGCGACGGCATGGCACGAAGCGGGCCCGCCAGTGGGCAGCGCCGAGGGGTGCATCGCCGTACTCCTGACGGCCGGATACTTCCGGCTGCCGGAAACGGTCAAGGTCGCCGCGCTACTACACAGGCCAGTCACCGGGCGCGCTGGTGCGGTCGAATACGGTTTCGTCAATGCTGCGGTATGGGGCAAGGCTGACTCCGCCTCAATCGTTCGCGCGTGGATAACCCGCCCGGTAGACGGATGCGACAGGGCGCTGCGCGCGGCCCGTATGGACGCCATTGCGAAAGACGAGGCGCAGCGACGCCCCGACCGCATTGCGGGCGGCCTCGGCAACGCAAATGGCTGGCTGGCCGTGGCGGCAGCCATCGAATCGGGCGCGACAGACGGCCCGCAACTCATCATTGACGGCGTGCAGTCCGCAGTGCTGCGCGCAATGCCCGCAACAAACGATAACAACCGGATTACCGATGACAGATCCCACGCTTAACTTGCGCTCCCTTGAGCCCGCAACCGCGATGGAGGAATCCGCGCCATCGAGCCGTCTGGCGATCTGGGGGTTACCCGTCGCGGCGCTGATCGTCGCCCTGCTCGCAATCGGCATCGTATCGCAGCGCGGCGATATGGTCGGCGTGACCTCCATCGAGTCACGGCTCAGGGCGATCATCGTTATCCTGACGACCTTCGCGGTCATTGTCGTCGTTCACCTTGTCCTCTTCGCGACCGGCGCTTATCGCTTTGCCGCGTGGCATTTTCGCAGTGAAACCGGAGACCGCTCGAAGGCGGCAAAGCCGCTCAAGCGCGACGCGCGGCTGCAACGCATGGCCGATGAACTACGCGTCGCTCATGGCTGGTTCTGGCGCTACCGTCTGCGCTGGCTGATGGTCGACGGCAACGACGCTCGGGTCGATCAGGTCGCGCCCGGTCTCAAGCAGGCGGGCGTCATGCACGTCGGCGAAACCGTCCTCGTCCACGCCGCGCCGGACGGTATCGAGGCCCAGAAGTGGCTCGGCCAGATCCGCAAATTGCGCAGTCGTCGCCCGGTCGATGGTCTGGTCCACGTCGGACGCGCCGACGAGACCGATGCGGGCCTGCCGCGCGCACTCTCGATGATCGCGACCGCGCTCGGCTGGGCCGCGCCTGTCACGTTCCTGCATCCGGTCGAGGCGAAGGGTAGGCCGTCCGAAAGCTTCGACGCGGTCGGCGCCTTCATGCCCAACGAGCCGCGCAGGAAGGCGCAGGAATCCGCCGCAAGACTGCCGGAACTGTTCAACGAGGTCGAGCGGTGGACGGCAGACGCGGGCGTGCGCCTTTATACCCAGGAGAAGGCGACCTGGCTGATGGAAGTCTCGAAGTATGTCGGCGACCATGCCGGGCGGATCGCTACCAGCCTGGGCGCGCTTGCCGCGTCGAACTGGCTGCGTGCGCCGCTCGCGGGTGTCATGTTCGCGCCGGTTTTTCCGGGGCCGACCATCGTACCGGTGCCGGTCGTCGACGCAGACGCGACGCCAGGCCAGCCCGCTGACACGCCGCATGTGGTGACGGTCACGCGCGAGCAGCCCGCCGCGCTGCTCCCGGTATGGAAAGAGATCGCTGGCGGGGCGTCCCGCTATCGGGGCAGACGCGCGGGCTTCTACTGGCCCGATGCCCTCGCGATAGCTGTCCTCGTTGGGGCCTTCGCCTGGATCGTCCTGCTGGTAATCTCGGGCCTCGGTAACCACGCACTTGTCAAGGATGCCGAAACAACCGCTGCGGTTGCCCTGAAGGCCACGCCAGGTTCGCCGCAGGCGATGCGCTCGCAGCTCGCCCTGCAGCAGCAGATAGAGACGCTCGAATACCGCCGGGACCATGGTGTACCGTGGTATCTGCGCGCGGGTCTCTCGCACAACGACGAACTGCTCGACGCGCTCTGGCGGCCCTATGAGGCCGTGGCTATCCGCAACCTGCGCCAGCCGGTCGTGCTGGCGCTCGAAGGGCAACTTGGCGCATCCTCGCAGGTCCGTGCAGACGAACAGCAGAGCCATGACGCGCAGCAGCTCGCCTACAACCGCCTGAAGGCGTACCTGATGCTCGCTACCCCGGCGCGTACCGACGCAACCTTTCTCAGGAAACAACTGCCCGACGTCTGGCCCCCGCCCACCGGCATGCGCGCGGGCGAATGGCTCGACGTTTCGCAGCGGCTCGCGGGCTTCTGGTCCGACCATCTGAAGGCACATCCCGGCTGGCGGATCAATCCGTCGATCCCGCTGGTCACGCAGATGCGCTCGACGCTCGTCAACCAGATCGGCCTGGCCGCGAGCGACGATGTGCTCTACCAGCACGTGCTTGATGAGGCGCGCGGCAAGTACGCCGACGTGTCGCTTGCAACGCTGCTCGTCGGCGCTGACGCGCACGGTCTCTTCACGACCACACAGACGGTGCCGGGCATCTTCACGCGCGCAGCGTGGGAGGGCGTCGTCGAGAAAGCCATCGACGATGCGGTGAAAGGGCAGCATGTCGAGGGTGACTGGGTGCTGACCGGTGACCAGCCGACCGCCCGGATCAGCGCCACCGCTGTAGAGGGCGCGGTTGATGCGGCGCAGGCCGCCGTTGATGCAAGGAAGAATGCCGACGATCTGCGGCAACGGTTGCGCGCGCGTTATTTCACGGACTACACGGCAGCCTGGGCGACCATGCTCAACAGCTTCCAGTGGCTCGCGGCGACCAGCTTCTCGGGGGTGATCGACCAGCTCACGCGTCTGACCGATGCGCAGACCTCGCCGCTGCTCGCGGTCATGAAATCGGTACAGCACCAGGGTGAGGCGGGCCGCCCTTCGCAGGCACTGACCGATACGCTCGTACGTAAGGCGCAGGGGTTGCTCGGTGGGAGCGATAGCGACCAGACCCAGGCTCCCGTTCTGAACCCGCTTGACCGTTCGTTTGGCCCGCTGCTTGCGCTGATGGGTGACACGAGTCCGGCTGCGGCCAGCGGCAGTGCGGGTAAAGCTCCAGGCGCAAATGCCGCCGCGTTCAACGGCGTCAGCCTCTCGCGCGTGCTGACCGCCGATACGACCGTGCGGCTGAAACTTCAGCAGATCCAGGCGAGTCCGGATGCGCAGGCCATGGCGCGGAGTCTCGCGCAGGCGGTATTCCAGGGCAAGCTCTCGGATCTCTCGCAGGCGCGCGACGACGCGGCGCTGACCGCCGCGAGCCTGGGCGCACAGTGGGCAGGCTTCGGCCAGACGCTGTTCGTGCAACCGCTCGACGCGGCATGGCAGGCCGTACTCCAGCCCGCCGCCGCGAGCCTGAACGAGGCATGGCGGGCGGGCGTCGCGGCCCCCTTTGCCTCGTCGTTCGCCTCGCGCTATCCGTTCTCGCCGACGAGCGCCGACGCGTCCTTTGCCGAGTTTGGCCGTTACGTGCGGCCCGAGACGGGGCTGATCAACCGCTTTATCGAGCTTGAGCTGTCCGGTGTGCTCAAGCGCCAGGGCGACCAGTGGGTCCCGAACGAACTCGCGCCGCAGTCGCTGCAGTTCGACCCGAAGTTTCTCGCGATGCTCCGGCTGATGGGTCCGCTCGGCGCACGTCTCTATGCGCAGGGCGAGGCGGGTTATCACTTCGGGATCATGCCGCAGCCGACGCCGGACGTAACACGCACGGAGCTGACGGTGGATGGCCAGCAGATCGTCTATTTCAACCAGCGCGAAACGTGGACGCCGCTGGCATGGCCGGGCAACGGTCTGAACGGCCATGCGTCGTTGAACTGGCAGACGCTCAACGCAGGCGGGCGGATCGCGTTCGATGCGACAGGCGACTGGGCCCTTCTGCGGATGCTAGAAAAAGCGCAGGTCAAACCGCTCGACGATACGCGCTACGAAATCATCTGGAATGCCGGGGCGGGTGGCGATGCCGCGAAGGCCGCTTCCGCGACGTCCGGTGACGGTACGGACGGCAAGGTGGCGCCATTGCGCTACGTACTGCGCGCGCAGGCGGGATCCGGACCGCTCGATCTGCTGAAACTGCGAGGCTTGCGCATGCCCGGGCGCATCTTCGTGACGGGCCGCGCCGGTGCGATCTCCGGATTGCCCTCATTGCCGCCCTTACCCCCGGAGTCGCAGCCATGACGGCACCGTGGAAATCCACACAACAGGAAGGCGCAAACCCGTTCCTGAGATATTTCGACGCCGAGATGCGCTACCTGCGCGAAACCGCTCGCGAGTTTGCGCACGACCAGCCCGAGGCCGCGCGGCGCCTGGGCATGCAGTATGGCCAGGAGAACGACCAGGTCCGCGCGGTCAACGAAGCCTTCGCATTCGTGATGGCGCGTCTGCACATGAAGCTCGACGACGGCATGCAGGAACTCACCGGCGAGATGCTCGACAACATTTACGAGTACATGGCGCGCGCGATCCCGTCTCTGTCGATCATCGAATGTACGCCACTGAACAGGGGCTCGAAGGTGGCGCAGATTCCCGCCGGGGCCGTGGTGCGCTCGGCACCGGTCGGTCCCGATCGGGTGCAGTGTCCGTTCCGCACGACGCAGGCAGTCGAGTTGCTGCCGCTCTCGGTCGAGGATGCGGGGGTGACAGTACGCGCCGACGGGCGCACGGTCATCCGCCTGGCGTTCGGTCTCTGGTTTGGAGACCAGCGTGAGGCTGTCGACCTGTCGCGCATCCGCCTGTACCTGCATGGCGACCGCCCGGCCGCCGCCGCGCTGTACGCGGCGCTCACGCGCCAGGTCGCCTCGGTCGGACTGCGCCTGCCGTTGGTGCGCGACGGCTCGCTGCTGCCGCTCGACGGGGTGCGCTTTGTGCCGGCGGGGTTCGGCCCGTCGACGCGGTTGTGGCCGGTCACGGATCCCGCGCGCGACGAGTCGGTAGACCGCGAGCAGACACTGCTGGAGTATTTCGTGTACCCGCGGAAGTTCCACTTCGTCGACCTGTGCGGCTTCGACAGCACGATGGTGCCGGCAGGCGAAACGCGCATGATCCTCGAGATCGAACTGGACGGGCGTATGCCTGGCGACCAGCCGATAGGGCGCGAGAGCTTTCGCCTCTTCTGCACGCCCGTGATCAACCTGTTCGAGGTCGATGCACGGCCGCTGCAGCCCGCCGACTGGCATGACAAGGAGCACCGCGTGCGTGTGCAGCCCGCCGTGGAGTGTCACGTCGAACCGTACGACCTGGTTGAGGTGACCGCCGCAGACCCGGAGGGCAGCGCACGGTACGCTTACAGGCCGTTCAGGAGCTTCAGGCATCGCGGCTGGATGCTGCACTACGAGAAGCCGGAACGGTACTTCCGTACCTCAACGCGCTACGGCGTGGTGGGGCAGGAGCTGTGGGTGACCCTCTCAGGGCAGCTCTGGGCCGGGACATACCGCCACGCACCGGACGATGGGGCGCGTCCACGGCCCGACCGCCATGTCACGGTGCGTGCGCTCGCGAACAACGGACGCCTGCCGCGCATGGCGCTTGCGGAGGCAACGATCACGGAGACCGTCACGGGTTTCACCGGCATCGCGTCGGTGCGCAATGTGACGGCGCCGAGCCTGCCGCAGTATCCGCCGCGCTACTACGCGGGTTACGACTGGCGCGTGCTTGGCCACTACACCGCGAACGGTGCGAATGAATTCAACCGGATGCTGATGGAGGGCGCGCCGGTACTGCGCGAGATCCTCGAACTCTACGACTGGACGCCTGACGACGCGGTACCGCAGCGCATCGACGCGATCCGGACCGTGCATTTCTCGGAGGACCAGGAAATCCTGCAGCATGGTTACGTACTGCGGATCGTGCGCATCCACGTTGACCTTGACGCGGGCGGCTTCGACGGGCTGGGCGACGCTGTCCTGTTCGGCGACGTGCTGAACCACTTCCTGGGACGTTACGCGAGCGCGCAATGTTCCATGCAAGTGGTACTGACCATCGACGGCAAGGAGACGGTGTATCCACGCACCGACTTTAAGGGGGCACCATTCTGATGCGTGCTGGAATCCATACCGGAATCATGTGCGGTGCGCTCGGCGTGGGCCTCGCGCTGACGGTTTCTGCGTGCGGCATGTGGCAGTCGGTCAGGGACGGGACCGTGCATGCCGCGCGCGCGGTGTTCGAGACGAAGGTCGAACAGATGAATCTTGTCATCATGGCGCGCGGCGCGCTGAACCAGGACGTGCGCGGCGCTTCGCTGCCGGTCGTGCTGCGCATCTACCAGCTCAAGGATGACAAGCCCTTCGCGACTGCGACCTATGCGCAGCTGCTGGAGGGCAACGATGCGCTGAAGGCCGCAACGCTCTGGAGCCGGGACGTGACGCTGGGCCCGGGGCAGACGCTGAAGGTGACGCAGCCGATCGGCGACGCAGCGAGCTACGTGGGCGTGGCGGCGTTCTTTCGCGACACGGCGAACACCGAATGGTCCGTACTGGTGCCGAAATCGCAGTGGAAGAAGACCGACCCGGTGAGGCTGGTGGCAGCGGAGCGCACGCTGGAAGTCGACTTGGGGAACCGATAACGCCGCTGCACTGATGGATGATAGTCATGCGCTGGCCGCGCTGGAACCGGCGCCCGACGAAGCCACGCAGCGTTACCATACGCGGGATGCACAGCGATAGGCGCAGCGGGCCAGGGAGCGCATACAATTGAGCCGGACCCACTCATAACTGAACGGCGATGCGCATTCTTGTGATCGAAGACGAGCCGAAGACCGGCGCGTATCTGAAGAAGGGCTTCGAGGAATCCGGCTATGCCGTGGACGTTGCCGCGGACGGCGCGGAAGGCCTGATTCTCGCGAAAGAGGCCGCGTACGACGTGATCGTGCTCGACGTCATGCTGCCCGAAATGGACGGCTGGACGGTGCTCAAGACGCTGCGCGCCACGCACACCACGCCGGTGCTCTTCCTCACCGCGCGCGACGATATCAGCGACCGCGTGAAGGGCCTCGAGCTCGGCGCGGACGACTACCTCGTCAAGCCGTTCGCGTTCGTCGAACTGCTCGCGCGCGTGCGCACGCTGGCCCGCCGCGGCCCGCCGCGCGAGAGCGACGTGCTCGCGCTCGGCGACCTCGAAGTGGACGTCACGCGCCGGCGCGTGAAACGCGGGGCCACGCGCATCGACCTCACGCCGAAGGAGTTCTCGCTCCTGCAACTGCTCGTGCGCCGCCAGGGCGAAGTGCTCACGCGCACGCAGATCGCCTCATACGTGTGGGACATGAACTTCGACAGCGACACCAACGTCGTGGAAGTCGCCATCCGCCGCCTGCGCGCGAAGGTGGACGACGCGTTCGACGTCAAGCTGATCCACACGGTGCGCGGCGTGGGCTACGTCGCTGAAATCAAAGGGAACGCCTGATGCCGCGCATGGCTGTGCGCTCGCTCGCCACCGGCCTCGCGCTGAGTTTCGCGGGCACCACGCTCGCGGTATTCGCGCTCGTGGGCAGCACGCTTTATTTCACACTCGACCGCGAAGTGAAGCAGCAGGACGACCTCGATATCGTGCTGATTTCGCGGCACACGCGCCGCCTCGCGCAGGAGCTGCACAACGAGCACGACGTGCGCGAACATGCGGAGCGCCTCACGAGCCAGGTGCTCGGCAATCCCGCGCTTTCCATGGAAATACTCGGCACCGGCGGTGCGCAACTCGTCGAGCACAACACGGCGGGCATTGCGGACGCGGCGTTCCCGGAAGCGGCGCTCGCACGGCGCCTCCCGCCGACGCAACGCATTACCGAAGGCGACGTCGTGGAGTGGCGCAACGCGCGCGGCGTACCCGTGCGCGGACTCGCCACGGATGCCGCGCTGGCGGACGGCACGCCCGTCACCATCGTCATCGCGCGCGACATGACCGACCGCTGGCGGCTGCTCGACCACTATCGCGAGCGCCTCTACGGCTTTGGCCTGGCGGGTATGCTGCTCGCGTTCCTCATGAGCTGGATGCTCGTGCGCGAGTCGCTGCGCCCGCTGCGCGAGATGGCGGCGCGTGCTGCCACGGTCACGGTCGACCGGCTCGATACGCCCATCGAAGTCGAACGCGCGCCGAGCGAGCTTGAAGCGCTCACGAAGTCGCTCAACGCCATGCTCGACCGTTTGCACGGCGGCTTCGAGCGGATGTCGCAATACACGGCGGACCTCGCGCATGACATGCGCACGCCGCTCGGCAACCTGCGCGGCGCGAACGAAGTGGCGCTCGCGCGTGAGCGCACCACGGCCGAATACGAAGCGCTGCTCGAATCGAATCTGGAGGAATGCGAACGGCTTTCGCGCATGATCGAAAGCGTGATCTTTCTCGCGCGCGCGGAGCACCCGCAGTTCATGACGACGCTCGCGGAGTTCGAAGTGCACGATGCGCTCACGCAGATCGCCGACTACTTCGAAGGTCTCGCCGACGAGGCGGGCGTGCAGATCCGCGTGCAGGGCGAGGGCCGCCTGCGCGCGGACAAGGAGCTGTTCCGGCGCGCCGTGGGCAACCTGCTCGCCAATGCGCTGCGCTATACGCCGCGCGGCGCGGAGATCACATTGAGCGTCGAGCAGGCGCCAGAGGCCGTCGAGGTCACGGTGGCCAATCCGGGCACGCCCATCGAAGCCGCGCTGCTGGAGCGCATTTTCGACCGCTTCTATCGCGCGGATGCGTCGCGCCATCGCGAGCCGCGCGCGGGCGCTTCGGCGGGTCTGGGGCTCGCGATCGTGCGCACGATCATGGCGCTGCACGGCGGCTCCGCACGCGCCGAAAGCGATGCGGCGGGCACGCGGTTCATCCTGACGTTCGCCCGCCCTTAGCACTCGAGTCGCCCAGCGCCGCGCGGTCCCAACCGCCGCCGAGCGCCTCTAGCAGATGCACGCTCGCATCGAGCCTTCTTGCCGCGATCTGCTCATCGTTGCGTTCGTTCGAGAGCGCGATGGTCTGCGCCGTCACGACATCGAGATAGTTCACCGCGCCCGCCTGGTAGCGGTTGGTGGTGAGCTTGAGCGAGAGTTGCGCGGCGGCGGTGGCGCGTTGCTGGCTTTGGGCTTCGCTCGCCAGCGTATCGAGCGCGCTCAGGTTGTCTTCGACTTGCTGGAACGCCGTCAGCACGGTTTGCCGGTAGCCGGCCACGGCCGCGTCGTATTGCGCGTTCGCGCCTTTGAGCGTGGCGTCGCGCCGGCCGCCGTCGAAGAGCGTGCCCGCCAGTTGCGAGCCGAGCGACCAGAAGAGGCTCGGTGCGCTGAGCCACGGCGCGAAGAACGTGCTTTCGAGGCCCGCCGTCGCGGAGAGCGTGAGGTCGGGATAAAAGGCCGCGTGCGCTGCGCCGATTCCTGCATTGGCCGCCGCCACGCGCCGCTCGGCCGCCGCGATGTCGGGACGCCGTTCGAGCAGCGCGGAGGGCACGCCCGCGGGAATCGACGGCACGACGGCGGGATCGACACGCGGCGGCAGACTGAACGTCGAAGCGGGCACGCCGGTCAGCGTGGCGATGGCGTGCTGGCGTTGGGCGCGCTGCACGTCGATGTCGCTATCTGCCGTGCGCGCGCTTTCGAGCTGGGTTTGCGCCTGGGCGACGGCGGAGGCGTCGATCGCACCATCGGCGAGCTGCTGCTGCACGATGCGCAGCGCGGCCGTGTAGGCGCTCACGGTGTCGTCGAGCAGCTTCTTCTGGCGATCGAGCGAACGCAAGTCGAAGTAGTCGGTAGCCAGCTGGCTCGCAACCGAAAGGCGCACCGATTCGAGGTCGGCTTGCGTGGCCTGGGCGTTGGCGTGCGCCTGGGTGGTCGCGTCCTTCACGCGCCCGAACAGGTCGGGTTCCCAGCTCGCCGTGAGGCCTGTCGAGTAATCGGGAATCGTCTTGCCCGCGAGCGAACGGTCCACGAGATTCTGCGAGGTCCGGTAACGCTGCGCCGCCACGCCTGCCGTGACGGTAGGCGCATAGCCCGCGCGTTGATAGTCGATCATCGCGCGCGCGGCTTGTAGATTGGCGACGGCCTGGCGCACGCTCTGGTTCGACACGTCCACGCGGGCTTCGAGCTGGTCGAGGTCGTGGTCGCCGAAGAGGGTCCACCATGAGCCGCGCGGTTGGGCGTCGGCGGGCGCGGCGACGCTCCAGCCGGACGCCGCCGCGGGTTGTGTTACCTGGGTGGCGTAGTGCGCGGGCACGTCTACTGTGGGCGCGCTGTAGTGCGGCAAGGTGGTACACGCCGCGAGCGATGCTGCCGTGCAGGCGACGACGATCCGGCGCAGCGCAGGAAGAGGGTGTTCGAACATGGTGAGCCTCGCTTACGCTTTCGCCTGCGCAGCCGTCGAGGCCGCCGCCACGTGCACGCTCTGGCCGCTGGCAATGGCGTCGCCGGGATTGTTGATGACGCGATCGGTCGGCGCGAGTCCGGTGGCGATTTCCACGTAGGTGCCGAAGTCGCGGCCGATGGTCACCTTACGCAATTGCACCGTGCTCTTTGCATCCACCACCGCGACGGTCACGCCGTCCGGGCGGAACAGCAGCGCGCTCACAGGCAGTTCGAGCGCCGGCGCGGCCGCCGTGAGCGCAAGATGCACTTGCGCGTAGGCGCCGGGCATCAGCGCGCCGTCGTGGTTGTCCACGTCGACTTCCACCCGCAACGTGCGGCTCACGGGATCGATCACGTTCGCGCTGCGCGCCACGCTCGCCTCGAAGCGGCGGCCCGGATATTGCTGCGTCGTCAGCCAGACGGTCGTGCCCGGCGTGACGAGGCTCGCGTCGTCCTGGGGCACGTCCACGTACACGCGCAGCCGGTCGGTCTGCGCGATATGGAACAGCTCGCCTGGCATCGTGGCGAGGCCGGGCGTGCCGCCCGCGGTGACGAGCGCGCCCACCTGCACGTTGCGCGCCGTAACGACGCCGTCGAAAGGCGCCGTCACGTTCTGGTAGGCAACCAGCTCCTGCAGCCGCGCCACGTTGGCCTGCGCCGCCTGGAGCGTGGCGAGTTTCGCGGCGGCGTCGCTCGTTTTCGCCTGGGCGTCCTGCTCGGAGACCGATTGCGTCTGCAGCATCGTCTGCCAGCGCTGCGCCGTGCTGCTGGCGAAGCGATAGTTGGCCTGTGCGGTGGCTTCGTCGGCGCGCGCCTGCTGGAGTTGCGCGTCGAGTTCGGGCGTGTCGATCTGCGCGAGCGTCTGGCCCGCCTTCACGTGCGCGCCGATATCCGTGTACCAGTGCTGCACGTACCCGCTCGTACGCGCGTAGATCGAGGCGTCGGCCCAGGACATGACCGATCCGGGCAGCAACAGGTCTTGCGTGGCAGGTGCGCGCGTGGGCGTGAGCGTGGAGACGATCAGCTCGCGCTGCGCCGCGACCTGCCGGGCTTGCGCGGTGCGTGCTTCGAGGCGCGGCACGATGCCCGCCGTGAGGAGCGTGACGGCGATGGCGAGGCAGGTAAGGCCGACGACGACAGCGGTGCGGCCTCGCGTTGCGGTTGGCGCCGCGGCATCGCGTTCTTCGTGCGGTGTCTGCGATTTCATCTGGAATCCTTATTCAACGTGAGTGGTTGCACTGGCTTGCGCATCGTTGCTGGCGTCGCGCGCGGCGCGGCGTTGCGCGAGCCAGCCATGCACCATGCCGAACACGACCGGCACGAACACGAGCGTGGAGAGCGTGCCGATCGCGAGGCCGCCAATCACGGCGCGCCCGAGCGGTGCGTTCTGTTCGCCGCCGTCGCCGAGACCCAGCGCCATCGGCAGCATGCCGATCAGCATGGCGAGCGCCGTCATGAGCACTGGGCGAAAGCGGTTGAAGCCCGCGTCGAGCGCGGCGGCGAGCGGTTCCATGCCGGCGGCAAGCGACTCGCGCGCCGTATTGATGACGAGAATGCTGTTGGCCGTTGCGATACCCATGCAGAGGATCGTGCCCGTGAGCGCTGGCACGCTGAGCGTGGTTTGCGTGACGAACAGCATCCACGCGATGCCGGCAAGCGAGGCCGGCAGGCCGCTCACGATGATGAGCGGATCGAGCCACGACTGGAAGTTCACGACCATCAGCAGGTAGACGAGCGCGATGGCGAACACGAGGCCCGCTGCGAGGCCGCTGAACGAGGCGTTCATCGACTGCACCTGGCCGCGCATCACGATCGACGAGCCCGGCGGCAGTTGCGCGCGCGCGGCGTTCACGAGGCGGTTCACGTCGGAGGCGACGCCGCCCAGGTCGCGTCCTTGTGTCGACGCGAAGATGTCGAGCACGGGCTGCACGTTGTAGTGCGAGACCACGGCTTCCTGCGAGCTGCGCGAGACCGTGCCGAGGGTGCCTAGCTGATTCTGCGGCGTGAACGTGACGGATTGCGACGTCGTCACCGGAATATTGGCGAGCGTTTGCAGGGAATGAATATCGTATTGCGGCACCTCGGTCACGAGCGGGTAGCTCACGCCGTTCTTCGGATCGAGCCAGAAGTTGGGCGTGGTTTGCGAGCTGCCCGAGAGCGCGATGAGCAGGTTCTGCGCCACGTCGTGCTGCGTGAGGCCCGCTTGCAAGGCCTTCGTGCGGTCCACGTCGACGTTGAGAGTGGGCTCGTCGCCGGGCTGCTGGATGCGTGCGTCAACGAGGCCGCGCACGCCGCGCATCTGGTCGAGCAGGCGGTTCGCCACGACGCGATTCTGCGCGAGCTGGTTGCCGACGATCTGCACGTCGATGGGCGCGGGCAGGCCGAAGTTCAGGATCTGGCTCACGATGTCGGCAGGCAGGAACGCGAACGTCACGCCAGGAAACGAGGCGTTGAGCACGTTGCGCAGTGTCGCCACATATTGCGCGGTGGGTTTGTGCTTCGGCGCGAGCGTGATGAGGATGTCCGCGTCTTCGGGGCCGATGGGGTCCGAGGAGTCATACGTGAGGTTGATGCCGCTCACCGGCACGCCGATGTTGTCGAGCACCGCGGCCTGTTCGGCGGGCGGAATCACGCTGCGGATTTTCGCTTCGACTTCGTCGGTGAGGCGGGCAGTCTCCTCGATGCGCGTGCCGGTGGGCGCGCGCAGATGCAGGCGGATTTCGCCGGTATCGACAGCGGGAAAGAAGTCGCGGCCGGTGAACGGCACGAGCACGAGCGAGCCGAGGCACAGCGCGACCCACAGCACGACGAATCGGCGGCGCTGCGCTAGCGCGGCATGAAGCAGCGCGCGATAGCGGTTGCGCACCGCTTCGAAGCGTCGTTCGAAGCCCGCCTGAAAGCGCGTCAACAGACCCGCGATGCCGCGCCTGGGTGCAGCGTCAGGCTTGCGTGTGCGCAGCAGATACATCGCGAGCGTGGGAATCAGCGTGCGCGAGAAGAAGTACGACGCGCACATCGCGAACACCACGGCCTCGGCGAGCGGCACGAACAGATACCGCGCCACGCCCGAAAGCAGGAACATCGGCACGAACACGATGCAGATAGAGAGCGTCGAAACGAACGTCGGCACGGCGATCTCGCCGGAACCGTTGAGAATGGCGTCGTGCAGCGGCGCGCCGCGCTCCAGGTGATGCGTGATGTTTTCGATGGCGACGGTGGCGTCGTCGACGAGGATGCCGACCGCAAGCGCGAGCCCGCCGAGCGTCATGATGTTGATGGTCTCGCCGAGCGCCGCGAGCGCGATGAGCGACGTGAGCACGGCGAGCGGAATCGTCACGGCGATGATGAGCGTGGCGCGCCAGCTGCCGAGAAAGAGCAGGATCATCGCGGCGGTGAGGCAGGCCGCAATGAGCGCTTCGCGCACCACGCCCGAGATCGCGGACTTCACGAACACGGACTGATCGGAGAGCGGCGTGATCTTGAGCGCACTCGGCAGGCCCGCCGCGATCTTCGGCAGCATGGCCTTCACCTGCTGGATGATCGTGAGCGTCGAGGCGCTGCCGGTCTTTTCGACGGTAAGGAGTGCCGCGCGTTTGCCGTCCGCGCGCACGATGTTCGTTTGCGGCGCGTAGCCGTCGATCACATGCGCGACGTCGCGCACATACACCACGCTGCCGTTCACGGTCTTGATGGGCAGGTCGTTGAGCGCCGCCACGGTTTGCGTGCTGCCGTTCATCTCCACGTTGTATTCGCGCGAACCGATTTTCGCGGTGCCGCCGGGCAGGATGAGGTTCTGTGCGTTCACGGCGTTGACGACGTCCGCGGGCGCGAGACCCTTGGCCTGCAACGCTTTCGGATCGAGCTGCACCATGATCTGGCGGATCTTGCCGCCATAGGGCAGCGGCACGGCCGCGCCCTGGACGGTCGCGAGCTGCGTGCGAATGAAGCTGTTGCCGAGGTCGTAAAGCGACTGCTCGGGCAAGCTCGCGCTGGACAGGCCCAGTTGCAGCACCGGCACCGTGGAAGCGTTGTACGTGATGATGTTCGGCGGCAGCGTGCCCGGCGGCAGGACGCGCAGGATCGAAGCGGAGTTCGACGCCGCCTCGGCAATCGCGCGGTTGATGTCGGCGCCCGGATGGAAGAACACCTTCACGACCGAAACGCCGTTGAGCGATTGCGATTCGATGTGCTCGATGTCATCCACGTCCGAAGTCAGCGCGCGCTCGTAGTTCGAGGTGATGCGATGCGCCATGTCCTCGGCGGAGAAACCGTTGTAGGTCCAGACGATGCTGACCACCGGGATATTGATGTTCGGAAAAATGTCCGTGGGCGTGCGCATGATGGCGAGCGGCCCGAGGATGAAGAGCAGTACGGCCAGCACGATGAACGTGTAGGGCCGTCTGAGAGCCAGTTTGACGATCCACATGACGGGGTCCGGGTTGAGGCAGGAGTGGCGCAAGTATCGGGAGGGCGCGCTTACCCGGTGCTGACCTCGACATTACGGATTTGTCATCTTCGCCGCGCAGGCGCGTTGGCCGCTGTGAGCGCGTTGCGCCCAGATAACGAACTCGTAATCAGCAGGTCAGCTTTGCGTCAGCGCCGCGCGACCAGAATGCGCTCAACCTTCGCGACATTGCCGAGGGCGGCTGCGGCGGCATCCTTTCCCGATGCGGCGGCCATTCTTTGAGAGGTGAACATCATGAAAGCACTCGTTTCCACATTGCTCGTTGCCTGCGCCCTGGCCGCGCCGGCTGCCGCTTTCGCACAGACCGCCAACCCCGCTAACGCGCCGCTCACGCGTGCTCAAGTGATCGCCGATCTCGTGCGGGTGGAGCAGGCGGGGTATCGTCCTGTGGCCAAGGATGTCAACTATCCTGATGACATCCAGCACGCGGAGGCGATCGTGGCTCAGGAGCAGGCGCAAAAGACCCAGCAGGCCGCGCCGGGCAACACGGCGGTCGGCGGCGTGGCGATGACGGGCAGCTCGGACGCGGGCGCACCGGTCATGGCCAGCGTCGGCGGGCGGTCGATTTATGCGGGCCACTGAGCGAGCCGCAGCGCGGCGCAGCCGCCCCGGCGATAACGCCGGGTGCCGCCGCGCATTTCGATTCGCTTGATCAAACGTTTGCGCGGACGTAATTCGCCCCATTCGCGAGCAAAAAAGCGTTATTCATTTTTATTGAAGTCGCGAACTTGCCCCATTAATAGCGGCGGCGTTAAATCAGTTGCATTGGCAAATTCACCACAATATCGCGCGTTTTTACGGTGTCATCTTTCAGACGCACGCAAATTCATAATGCGCTGGTAAGATACGCGCGAATATGGGATGGCCGCTCTGCTTTCCGGGTATCGGCGCGAATCTAGACCACTCGCGCCGGCGGAAAACGAGTCCGCGTCATCAGGCCGACGGGGAGCGGCCGTCTTGCACTACGAATTGCGCTCCATGTTTAAAAAAAGCGCGTACGTTCGGATTGTGTGTTTAATCGCATGCGTTTGAGACTCGCGTTTCGCCTTTCCGGCGAATCGTCAGCCGCCGCTTGCCGCTGTTGCGCCTTGCGCAGACGGTCATTCCCCTCGCGGTCTAATCCCGCCGTCATGCCAATCAGGCGTATCAAACAGTCGCACATACTGGCCGAACCCGTCATGTCCACCCAGTCGACCCACCATCACCGCCTCTTTATGGCGCTGGTCGGTGTCATCAGCGCGGCGCTCAATACGGGCGCGCTCGTCGCGCTGCTGTTGCTGCGCGGACAGAGCGGCGACACCCCGTACACGCGTGCGTTGACCGGCGCGTTCGCCGTGGCCGCGTTCGTCGTGTTTGCGCGCTTTCACCTGATTGCCAGCGCGCGTCATCTCTGGTGGATGCTGGGCCGCGGCGCATGGCGCTGGTGCCGGCTGCCGATCACGCTCATGGTGCTGCTGTTCGTGACGCACGGCGATCGCGGCGCGACGGCCCTGCGCACGCTGGTCGCGCAGTGGGCCGCCATTGCGCTGCCGCTGCAACTGGTCGGCCTCGCTGTTTTGCGCGGCGTGGCCCACAGCGTCAACAACGCGCCCGGCAACCTGCGCCGTGCGGTGTTCTTCGGCATGGGCAGCGAGGCGCGCAAGCTGAACCTGCGCCTGCAGCGTTCGCCGATTCTCGGCGTTCACGTGAAGGGCTATTACAACGATGCGCCCGCCGCGCCGCGTGACGGGGAAACGTTGCCGCCGTATCTCGGCCGCTATGAAGACGCCGCCGCGCGCATCCACGCGAACGACTACGAGATCGTGTTCCTCGCGATGGGGCAGGCCGGGGTGGCTCGAGCCGACGCGACGGCAGTGAAGGACATCACGGCCGACATCGTGACGCACCTCTACGATTCAACGGCCGCGATCTATCTCGTGCCCGAGCTGCATTATCTCGAAGACGTCGCGACGACCGGCGCGAACCTCGCCGGGGTGCCGCTGCTCGCTCTGCACGACGTTCCGATTCTGGGGCTTTCGCGCATGCTCAAGCGCGCGGTCGACATTGCCGGCGCGGCGCTGCTGCTCGCGCTGCTGTGGCCAGTCATGCTCGCGATCGCGCTGGTGATCCGGCTCGATTCGCCGGGCCCGGTGCTGTTCAGGCAGCGTCGCAACGGCGAGCACGGCCGGGCGATCGTCGTGCACAAATTCCGCTCGATGCGCGTCGCGGCGCAGAGCGAGGACGATGCAGAAGAGCAGGGTGTGCGCCAGGCCCGCAGCGGCGACGACCGGATCACGGGCGTAGGGCGCTATCTGCGCCGGACGTCGCTCGACGAGTTGCCGCAACTCTTCAACGTGCTGGGCGGTTCGATGAGTCTCGTGGGTCCGCGTCCGCACGCGGCGGAGCACAACGAAGAGTACCGGCAGCTGATTTCCGGCTACATGCTGCGCCATAGCGTGAAGCCGGGCATCACGGGGTGGGCGCAGATCAACGGGCTGCGCGGCTTGACCGATACGCCCGACAAGATGCAGCGCCGCGTGGAGTACGACCGTTACTACATCACGCACTGGTCGCTATGGCTCGATCTGCAGATCCTGCTGAAGACGGTCCCGTCGATCGTCTCGGGCCGCAATGCGGTTTGAAGCGAGCGCCGCGCGAGACGTGGCCGGACCTGAGCCGGCCGCGCTCGCATCGGCGGCTTTACGCCGCGCGCCGCTGCGTGCGCGCCGCGCGCCAGTGACGCCACAGGATGCTGAAGAAGCGGCGGTCGTCCACGAGGTAGCGGCGCCACAGGCGCGCGGGGTCCTGTTTGATGCGCCAGCACCATTCGAGACCGCAGCGCTGCATCCACGCGGGGGCGCGCTGCTGCAGGCCGACGGCGAACTCGACGGCCGCGCCCGCGCACAGCATGAGGCCGCCCGGCAGCTTGCTGGCGTGATGCAGGGCCCAGCGTTCCTGCTTGGGCATGCCGAGGCACACGAATACGATATCGGGCGCGGCCGCGCGCACGCGCTCGGCCACCGCATCGCCCTCGGGGCCGGTCGGATCGAACGTCATGGAAGGCGCGATCACCTCGACGTCGAGGCCAGGATAGTGCTGCGCGAAGCCATTCAGGAGCGTGGCTTCGTGGCCCGGACGACCGCCTACCACCACGACTTTCCAGCCGCCCGCGCGGGCGCGCTCGCACAGCGCGGGCAACAGGTCCGAGCCGGTCACGCGTTCGGGCAGCGGCGCGCCGAACAGGCGGCTCGCCCAGACAACGGGCATGCCGTCCGCGAACAGGAAGTCGGCGGTGCGGTAAAGGCGTTGAAGATCGGGCTGCGTGTCGAGACGCACCACGTGATCGACGTTCGGCGTGACCGCCACCCGCGCCCGGCCGTCGCGCTGCACGGCGGCGGCACAAAGCACGTCGAGCGCGGTGTCGAACGACACGGCGGCGATATTGAGTCCGAACAAGGGAATGCTCGGCTTGAAGACACCCCGTGCGGCTGCCTGCGGCGCCGCCGTTATGTAAGGCGTGCTCATCTTGTTTTTGTGACCCCGACGTGCGCACACGACGTGAGCCACGCACGGCGCCCGTTGAACCGGCGTCGTGCCACCCCGTCATGCGTCGAACGTTATGTTTTTTTCTGGTCTCCTGGCTTTTGCCAAGGCGCTTTGGACTTCAGACAGAATCTTACTGCTGTGTCGGTGCGACGGGTAACACAACAGTGTTTTTTTAGAGACAAAAATCGGCATGCGTCTGAAATTTCTCTGGTTGCGCCGGCGGTTGCACGCGTGCGATCGGCTACTATCGCCGCGGCCCGTTTTTCCTTTACCGTTCATGACAGACGATGATCACCGACGCCCGTGAGATTCCCGCCGGCACGACGCTGCGCGCGGACCTGTGCATCGTGGGAGCCGGTGCCGCCGGCATTGCGCTCGCGCTCGCGCTGGAGGAGAGCGGGCTCGACGTGATCGTGCTGGAGAGCGGCGGCGATGCGCCCGAGCCCGCCAACCAGCAGCTGTACGCGGGCACGGTGGCGAATGCGGCGCTTCATCCGCCGCCGGACAACTATCGCGTGCGCCGCTTCGGCGGCTCGACCACGCTGTGGGGCGGCCGCTGCATGCCGCTCGACGCGCTCGACTTCGAGGTGCGCGACTACGTCGCGCACAGCGGCTGGCCGATCGCCTTCGCCGATGTGCTCCGCCACTACCCGCAAGCCAACGCGCTGTGCGAAGCGGGCGAATTCGCTTATACGGCCGAAGGCGCGTTCGCCGCGCCGCTGCGCCCGATGATCGGCGGCTTTGCCAGCGACGTGTTTTCGACGCACATGCTCGAGCGCTTCAGTTGCCCGACCGACTTCGGTCAGCGTTACCGGGCGCGCCTCGCGAAAGGCCGCGTGCGTGTGCTCCAGCATGCGAACCTGTGCCGCCTGCCGATGCTGGCGGGTTCGACGCGGCGTGTCGGCGCGGCCCAGGTGCGCGTACTGAACACGACGGGCGCGACGGACGCGACGGGCGGCGCGACGTTCGAGGTGGCCGCGCGCGCCTACGTGCTCGCGGCCGGCGGGCTAGAAGTGCCACGCCTGTTGCTCAACAGCCCCGGGCCGAGCGGCCGGGGACTCGGCAACGCCCATGATGCGGTGGGCCGCTATTACATGAGCCATCTCGCGGGCACGATCGGCACGCTCGATCTCGCGGCGGCGCAGTCGGTGTGGCACGGCTACGAGATGACGGAAGAGGGCATCTATTGCCGCCGCCGCCTCGCGCTGCGCCCGGAGCAGCAAGCCGCGCTGCGCGCGGGCAACTTCATTGCACGCCTGCATCATCCGCGCATTCCCGACGCCGGGCACGGCAACGGCATCCTCTCCGCGCTGTATCTCGCGCGCGGCATCGTGCCCTACGAATACGCGAAGCGCCTCTACGACGGCACGCCCGAAGGCTATGCGGGCTCCACGCTCGCGCACCTGAATAACGTCGTTGCCGACGCGCCGAACACGGCGCGTTTCCTGTGGCACTGGCTGCGGCGGCGCACGCTGGCCGCGCGCAAGTTCCCCTCGGTGATCGTGCGGCCCGCGAATCTGCGCTTCTCGCTCGACTTCCATGCGGAGCAGGAGCCCAATGCGGCGAGCCGCGTCACGCTCGGCGACGAAACCGATGCGCTCGGCCTGCGCCGCATTCATGTGGATTGGCGCTATACGCAACAGGATGTCGCGACCGTGAGCCGTGCGCTCGCCGCGCTCGCGCACGAGGTCGAGCGCGCGGGCGTGGGACGCTTCAGCTACGACCCCGCGCAGGTCGAAGCCGAAATGACGCGCTACGGCGCGTATGGCGGACATCACATCGGCACGGCGCGCATGGGGCGCGACGTGCGCACGAGCGTGGTCGATGCCGACTGCCGGCTGCACGAAGCGGACAACGTCTATGTGACGGGCGCCGCGGTGTTCCCGACTTCGGGCCAGGCGAATCCGACCTTGACCATCGTCGCGCTCGCACTGCGGCTTGCCGAACACCTCAAGGGCGCCGCCGGTCTCGGCGCGCTGTCCGTTCCCATTGCAAACCATTCCGAACCCGCGTGATGAAAGCCCGTATTCTCGTTCTCGGCGCGACCGGCTTTGTCGGCCGCCATCTGGTGAAAGCGCTAAACAGTACCGAATGGGCCGAGCCGGTTGCCGCCTCGCGCAGGCAAGCGAGTGGCTTGCGCCGTGTCGATGCCGCGGACCCCGCGTCGCTCGCCGCCGCGCTGGCCGACGTGGACGGCGTTGTCAACTGCGTGGCAGGTGCGCCGGCGACGATCGTCGCAAATGCGCGCGCGCTGGCTGCCGCGCTGGAGGCGCGCGGTGCGCCGCTGCCCGTGGTCCACTTCAGTTCGATGGCGGTGTACGGCGCCGCCGAAGGCCGTATCGACGAAGCAGCCGTGCTCGACGCCGCGAGCCCCTATGGCCAGGCGAAGGTCGAGTCGGAGCGACTGCTTGCTTCGCTGCCCGCACTCACGATATTGCGCCCGGGCTGCATCTATGGAGGGGGCAGTCCGCAATGGTCGGCACGCATTGCGCAGCTGCTGCGCACGCGGCGCCTGGGCGACCTCGGCGCCGCTGGCGACGGTTGCAGCAATCTCGTTCACATCGACGACGTCGTGCAGGCGGCGCTGGCTGCGCTGCGCACGCCGGCTTCGGGCGCACAGGCCTACAACCTGGCGATGGCCCAGGCTCCGCGCTGGAACGAGTACTTCGTCGCGTACGCGCGTATTTTGGGGGCGACGCCGGTGGAGCGGATCGGTGCGCGGCGTCTCGCGCTCGAAACGAAGGTGTGGGCGCCCGCGCTGAAGATTGCCGAGATCGCGGGGCGCAAACTGGGCGGTGTGAAGGTGCCGCCGCCGCTGCCGCCGTCGCTCGCGCGGCTGTGGCGACAGGACATCCGGCTCGACGCGCGCCGCGCGGAAAAAGCTTTTGATATGGCGTGGACGCCGTGGCGCGTCGCGCTGCAGGCCGAAGCGTTCGTGGCGGCGGCGTCGCACGCCGACTGAACCGGTCGGGGTAGCCTGGGTTTCGGTTCGCCGAAGTTTCGGGCTTCGGCGCGCCCGTTATCGTTCGGATTCCTATAAATAAAAATCGCGAAACACATGGCGGCGAAGATTGACCAGTTCAGATGCGCTGCGAAGGGAGACCGTACGCTCGTGTTGCCATGACTTAGTGGTTCCGGATCGCGGTGCGACGGCTATTCAGCGGCGGCATAAAAAAAGCGCGCGTTGCGATCGGCAAATCAGCGAATTGAGGCCATAAAAAAGGCCTGTTCGCGACGCAGACGCACGCGTGCGCCCCATAGAATTTGATCGTAGATGCACTCACGCAGCGTCAGGCGACCGATACCCGTCGGATCGCTTCCCCACATCGGATTTCCGGTTAATTCAGCATGACACGGCTTGCACGGCACTACGTCCCAGAACAACCGCAGCACGTTATCTTGCAGGGGCTCACGGGGCCCGCATTCCTCGACGAAGGAGACTACCTTTACTTCCTCGCCTGCCTCGCGGACGCCGCGCGCGTCGCCGATCTGGCCATCCACGCGTGGGTGCTCATGCCCGACGCGGTGCAGTTCCTCGTCACGCCTTCATACGAATCGAGCGTGGCGATGGCGATGCAGGCGGTTTGCCGTCGCTATGTCGAGACGTTCAACCGCCGCCACGGACGCCGCGGTGCGATGTGGCGTGGCGAGTACCGGGCAACAATCGTTGAACCCGACCGCTATTTCCTGCTCGCGAGCCAGGTCATCGATCATGCGCCGGTACGCAACCGCCTCGTGGCCGAGCCGGGCAACTACCCGTGGTCGAGCTACACGCACCACGTCGGGCTGCGTGTCGACAGGTTCATCAAGGATCATCCGCTCTACCGGGCGCTCGGCAATACGCCGTTCGAGCGCCACCAGTCTTACCGCGATCTGGGCGCACAGCCTCCAGACGAATGCGAAGTCAACAACCTGATGCAGGCGACGCTCGAGGGCTGGGTGCTCGGCAGCGCCGCCTATTGCGAGTGGGCGGCGCAGACGGCCAACCGGAGGCTGATGCCGCTGCTGCTGCGCGACCGGCCGCCCAAGGTTCGCACGACTAGCGCCCTCGCATGACTAGGGACGACGGGCTAGCTGCTGCATAGGGAGCGAAATCACGAGCGCGCGCCTCCTTGCTGGAGGCGCATAATAAGCGCTCGGCGAGTCATCCAGCTATTGTTCACGCGCAGGTGGGAAGTGTGACCCTCCCATTCTTCACGATCGGCCATTCCGACCGCACCCTCGATGAATTTATCGCGCTGTTGAGGGGTGCGGACATCGGCATGCTCGTCGACGTGAGAAAAATGCCCAGGTCGAGAACCAACCCGCAGTTCAACGAGGAAACCCTGCCTGCTGCGCTTGCGGCATGCGATATCTCGTATGAACACGAAACCGTACTCGGTGGTCTGCGCGGAAAATCGCGAACCGTATCCGCGGACGTCAATGGCTTCTGGATCAACAGCAGCTTTCATCATTACGCCGACTACGCGCTTTCCGAAGCGTTTCACGCGGGCATCGATCATCTGGTCGAACAGGGGCGCGACAGGCGTTGTGCCGTGATGTGCTCGGAAGCCGTGTGGTGGCGGTGTCACCGACGCATCATCGCCGACTACCTGATCGCGCGAGGCGAAACGGTCATGCACATCATGAGTGCGCAACGACACGAACCCGCGCGGCTGACGGCGGGTGCGGTCGTTCGACCTGACGGGTCGATCGTCTATCCACCGGTGGATCAGGCGAAAATCTGAATTGCCATCCGGGCGATGTCTACGGCACGCCCGCCTGCCAGGCCGGGAGCGCCAGCATCAACGGCCGCGCCCATCGCATCGTCCGGGTTCCGCTACGCCTGCCCGGCTCCCAAAAAGTGCCAGCGAATCTGAAAATTGTATAGGGACACAGTCGCGCCCAGGGCCTATCTTTCTGCCAGCGAATCCGATGACCAGCGGTTTGCGGGTTGCTGCGACGCTGATAAAAAATGGAGACTAGTACTGTGCGTTCTTCGCTTCAGATGAAAAATAAAATCCTGACGTGCCTCACCCTTGCCGCCGCTGCCGCGCTTGTTCCGGGCGCGGATGCCGCGACGGCCACCAGGGGCGACTTGCTGATTTACCGCATCGGCCCGAGCACCTCGGAACTCTATGTCGCCAATGCCGACGGCAGCAACGAACACCGCCTGATCCAGTCCGATGGGTTCGACTATCACGGCTCTTTTTCGCCGGACGGCAAATGGATCGTGTTCACCTCGGAGCGCGACGGTCTCGGCCATGCCAGCCTCTATCGCGTGCGTGTGGACGGCACGGGCCTGCAGCGCCTGACCGACTGGATCGGGGTGAGCGACGCGGCGGTCTACAACCCGGCCGATCCGGATCTGATCGCGTTCGTGTCGTCGCGTCGCGGCAAGGATAGCTGGGGCACGACGAACATCTGGACGCTCAACATCAAGACGGGTGCGCTGCATAACGTGACCGGCGATATCAAGTTCGACCCGGACAAGCCGCACAGTTTCTTCCGTCCGTCGTGGTCGCCGGACGGCAAGTGGATCGCGCTGTCGTCGGATATCGGCAGCGACTGGCGAGGCCACAACCTGCCGGTCGGCTGGGAGCGCACCCAGGAAAGCAGCATCTACGAGATCCATCCGGACGGCACGGGTTTCAAGCAGATCACCGCACGCGCCGGCTTTGCCGAGGGCTCGCCCTCGTGGTCGGCGGACGGCAAGCACGTGGTGTTCTATGAGACGCCGGTCGAGTCGACCTGGGGCGCGCACCGTCCCGAGGCCATCGGCAAGGTCGACACGCAGATCGTTCAGGTCGACGTGGCCACGGGCGAGCGCAAGGAACTGACAAACACGCCGGGATTCAAGGTGTTCCCGCAATACGTGGGCGCAACCGACGTCGCTTATCACATCAAGAACGGCGCTCAGGAAGGGCTCCATACGACGGGCGGCCAGTCGCGCGCGACGGCGGGAAGCGGCATCCGCTCGCCGCATTATTCGGCTGACGGCAAGCAGGTCGTCTACGAGAAGGTGGTGTACAACAAGCCGTTCCATCCGAACGGCACGCCGCTCTACAGCTTCGATCCCGCATGGAACTACCGTTTCGTCGATGTGTTCCCGCAACTCTCGCGCGACGGTAAATCGCTCGTGTACACGGAGAAGGCGGTTGGCTCGTCGATCGTCGTGGCGAATACCGACTTCACCGACGCGCGCCGTATCTACGATCCGGTGACCAGCGGCCTCGATCCGAAGATGATCCAGATGGGGCTGGCGGGCGCGTTCCAGCCCACCTGGTCGCCGGACAAGCAGTGGGTGGCCTTCGGCGTGGGCGGCTGGTTCTTTACGCGCGCTCACATGCCGGGCCGCATCATGCGCATCAAGGCCGACGGCAGCATGAACGGCAAGCCGGAGGTTTTGACCGACGGGAAAGAGAACGCAGGCTTCCCGAGCTATTCGCCGGACGGCACCCGGGTCGTCTACCGCGTGTGGAGCGATACGGACAAGGGCTTGCGCATCCTCGACCTGGAGACGCACAAGACCAGCGTTCTGACCACCGAGCCGGACAACCTGCCAGGCTGGTCGCCGGACGGCAAGCGGATCGTGTTCACGCGCAAGGAGGTCAACCCGACTGACCCCAACAAGTTCCACTACGACGTGTACACGATCCACCCGGACGGCACGGATGTGCAGCGCGTGACGCCGCCGGGTTCGAATCAGGCCCACGCGACCTGGACATGGGACGGCCGCATTGCGTACAGCTCAGGCGAGTATGGCTTCCGCGACGAGCTTTCGCTTTACGACGACACGTTCCAGCCCGATGGCCAGAACTGGGTGATGAATGCGGACGGCAGCCATCGGCGTGCGATTACCGACACGCTTTGGGAAGATTCGATGCCGCTTTATATTCCCAAACAGTAAGGTCGCTCCGCAGGTTTACACGATAAAGGCACCGCGCTCAGGCGCGGTGCTTTTTTTATTGCGGCTGCTCGCAACCCGGATTCGCATGGCAGTACTTATCAACGAAATAGCGCCGTCAAACGTTCCGTACGCTTGAACTGTCCGCGAGTCTCGAGATTTACCCGAATATTCGCCCGTTCTCACTAAAAAGTGCCAGCGAAAATCACTTTTGTGTAAAGGCATTCAAGCGGGTATCGCATACATTCCATTCCACCGCAGCGGGCTTTATCACGTTGACCAACGCAAGGCTTTGCCGACGGTGCGAAAAATCGAGAGTCGTAAATCGACCGCATCTTGCATACCGACAAAAATATGGAAGGAGACATGAAAAAAACGATCGCTATCCGCACGCCACTGTTAAGTGTTGCCGTCCTCAGCTGCTTCGCCGGTGCGGCACATGCAGCGGATACCTCGCAGACTGCAGAGGGCGCGGCTCAGCCGGCGCAGGTTGCCCAGACGGACAGCAAGGCATCCAGCGCCACGCCGATTCCGGCCGCCGCGCCCCTGACGCTGTCTCAGGCCAGCACCGTGACCGCGCCGCTCTCGCCGCCGCCGGGACTGTACACCCCGCCGACTTCGTGGAACGACACGTATATCGGCTATCGCGTCGGCACCAATTTTTACTACCCCGGCGTGCGAACCGAAGCCGGCGCACCCGCCAAAATCACGCAGAACATCGGCTATCTGACGACCACGGGCGGCTTCAAGTTCGGCAGTTACGCGTTCAACGTGGATTACCTCGTCTCCAGCATGGCGAATCCCGAAGCGGGTCCGACCAATCAATACGGCTATCCCACGCCGGGTTCGGGCGGCGCGCAGGAACTCTACAGCGTCGGCCGCGTCTCGTTCAGCGCAGGCAAGATTTTCGGCAGACCGTTTTCCTATGGCTTCATGCGGGACTTCGGCCTGACGGTCGGCTATGAATTCGGCACCAAGAACGATGCCTTTGCCCAACGGGCCCGCATGGTGGTTGTCGGGCCCACCATCGACCTTGCCATACCCAACGGGTTCTGGAATATCACGCTCGGCGTTCGCACCGAGAGCAATCACGATGGCATCACGAACGTGGAGGTGCATTTCAACCCCGCCGTGCACCTCGAGAGTTCCTGGCTCTATAACTTCCGTATCGGTCCTGTTCCTCTGGTCTTCAAGGGTTTCGCAAGCGTCACCGGGCCGAAGGGGAAGGATGGCGCCGGAGTCGAGACCACAACGGAGTTCCTGACCCGCGCGTATCTGCTGGCTGACGTCGGATCGTTCGCCGGCCATCCGCGCACGGCGTACATGGGTCTTGGCTACGAATACTGGCACAACATGTACGGCACGCCGGCTTCCGAACAACCGGGCACGACTCAGACATCCGTCCCGATGTTCGTGGCCGAAATCCACTTCTGACCGGGGATGACGGTCGTCGGCAACCGTAGTGCGGGTTGCCGATGGCCGCGGATACCGAATCCGCGTTGCCTCGCGACTATCCGCCGAGCGCAATGATCGCCATCGTCAGCACGACCCCAAGCAGCGTCATGGCGAAGCCCGCTCTCATCGCGCCCGCGCCGGTGTAGCGTCCTAGCGCAAAACCGGCGGTGAACAGCATCGCGAGCGTGAGGATGCGTGAGATGACGAGCGCCGCCGTGTGATCCCTCACGAGGATAAAGGGCAGGGCAACGGGGAACGTCGATACGACGACGAGCAGAAAAACGCCCAGTGCCCCAAGAAAGTCATCGCGCCTGAACTGCGCGCGAGGTGGCAGCGTAGGCGCCGCGGCGAGGCGCGCGCGAATCAACTCGAGTTCTTCGTCGTCGACGAGCGGCTCCAGCGCCTTCGGCAACGCGCCGCGCAATGCCCGCACGGCTGCGGCGCGGTCCGGTTCGCGCTTGACGGTCAGGGCGAGTGTCAGGCGCTGTCCGCGATCCGCGAGCGTGCGAACAAGATACATCACGGCGTCGGCGAGGCCCCAGGCGAGATTGCATCCGAGGGCGGCGAGGAACAGTTTGCGGCCGGCGTCCTCGCCCGCTGTGACCGCCTTGACGGCTCCGACGAACGTCAACGCCATGAACAGGCCAAAGCACAGTTCGGTCACGCGATCGACCGTATTGAGGATGGGCTCGCGCTTTTCGGCTGCGGCTTGCCGTGTCGGGGTAGTGGTGTTCATACGGCCTCGTGCGAGAGGGGATGCGCGGTCATCGCGTTCCGTGTCCGGGATGGCTACTGGCAGACGATACGCCATTGCGCGACATGGCATGCTCCACCTCCCACCACGCGGCGAGCGCCTGTTCGAGATTGAGAAACATGCGCTCATGTCCAAGCACGCTGCCAAGCGGTGCCTTCTCGACGACGGCAAAGACTTCCGGATTGAGGCCGACGACCCAGACTTCGATCCCGCTCTCGCGACATTTCCTCTCGGCCTCGGTCAGCATCTTCAATGCTGTGTACTCCACATCGAATACCGCCCGCATATCGAGCGCGACGACCCTGGGGCGTGCCTGGGCGAGGAGCGGCACGATCTTGTGCACGATATTGGCGGCGTTGAGAAAGAAAATTCGCCCCTCGGGCCGCAGGAGCAGCAGTCCGGGAAAGTCCTCGTCGTTTGGATGCTCGTCCGATATCGGCCGGAATACGTTCGTGCCTGGCTTGCGTCGCAGCACGTGCACGGGGGGATCGGATACCTGATGGGCGAGTGCGACGAGCGAAACGACGATGGCGATCAGAATGCCTTGCAGCGTGCCGAGCAGCACGACGCCCACCAGCGCCACGACCGCCCAGACAAACTCGGTACGCCGGATGGCGAGGATCGCGCGAAAGTCCGCCGGGTTGAGCAGGCCGATCGAATAGACGATCACCACGGCAGCGAGCGTGGCATGGGGCATGAGACCGATGACGGGCGCGAGCAGCACCATGGTGCCGAGCGTCACGGCGGCGGTGGCGAGTTCGGCCAGTTGCGAATGCGCACCTGCCAGCCGGTTGACGGCCGTCTGGGTCGTTCCGCCGCCCGCGGGCATCGAGCCGAACAGGGCGCCCACCGCGTTGCCGAGGCCCGTCGCCAGCAGTTCGCGGTTCGGCAGCGGAACGGGTTCCCCGCTGAGCGCGAATGCGCGCCCTGAAGCAATCGTTTCGGTAAAACTCATCAAGGCAATGCCCACCGCCGCCGGCCAGAGCGCGTCGATCAGCGACAGATCCGGCATCACGAACGACGGCAACCCGGTCGGGATCTGGCCGACGATCTCCACGCCGTACCGCTGCACGCCAGCGAAAGCGACGCACGCAATCCCGAGCGCCACCGCAATGAGCGGGGCCGGGGACTTCGGATACCAGTGTTCGAGCGCGACCAGCACGGCGATCGTCAGGGCGCCCATCGCAACCGTCGCCATCGACGCATGGGGAAGCCCTGCGGCGAGCGCGGACACGTTATGAAAGAAAGACCCTTTCACGACGTGAATGCCAATCAGTTTTGGCAGTTGATCGAGCACGATGACGATGGCGATGCCGGCCTTGAAACCCGTCAGCACGGGCTCGGAAATGAAGTTCGCGACAAACCCCAGCCTGAGCAAGGCAGCGAGAACGAGGATGAGGCCGACGAGCAGCGTGAGCGTAGCGGTCGCGACGAGCAGTTGGGTGGTGTTGCCATCCGGTGCGACCTGACCGAGCGCGGCCGCGCTCAGGATGGCCAGCGTCGCGCTGGTGCTGACGCTCAGTGGCCTCGACGTGCCAAAGAGCGCGTAGATCACCATCGGCACGAACGCCGTGTAGAGCCCGGCCTCGACGGGCAGTCCGGCGACGGTCGCGTAAGCCATCGCTTTGGGCAACACGACAGCCGCTGCCGTGACGCCCGCGACGACGTCGGGTTTGATCCACGATGTCGGGTAGTCGCGTACCCATTCGAGAACGGGAAGACGAAAGCCGGATTTGCGGTGCGACGCGGACTGATCGCGCATGATGCTGTGGCCTCCAGGAACGGGAACACTACCGACGCACGCCTACGTCGAATGTCTCACCGCTGCCTTCCTGTGGGCTACTGCATTCAACATGCTGAAGCGGAAATTTGACCAATCCCATGTTGCGGATCAATCGTCAATCGGACTTTGGTCCTACTGCGCCAGGCGCGCCCGAGCTGCGCTCCGCAAGCGCGCGTACTTCCTGCGCGACGACCGCGAAGCCGCGCCCCTGACTGCCGGCGCGCGCCGCGCCGTCGTGCCGATCACGCGGGCAGCGGCGTTGGGCGTACCGCCGCATTCGCCGCGATGTCGGCGATTGCGCCGGCGCTGACGGCGCGGCTGTACAGGAAACCTTGGGCATGCATGCAGCCGTTCTGCAGCAGGAAATCGCGATGGCCGCTGGTCTCGACGCCTTCCGCGATCAGTTCGAAATTGAGCGCCTTCGCCACGGCGATGACGGCGAGCGTGATCGCTTCCGTTTCCGTGTCCTGGCCAATCTCGCGCACGAATTCGCGGTCGATCTTGAGGCGATCGACTCGAAAGCGCTTGAGATACCCGAGGCTCGAATAACCCGTGCCGAAATCGTCGATGGCGACGCGCACGCCCATCTCCCGCAAAGCGGCCAACGTGCGCGCGGCGAGATCGGGCGTGCGCATGAGCGCGCCCTCGGTCACTTCGAGTTCGAGCAGCGCTGGCGGCAAACCCGAGTCGCACAGCGCCTGCCTGACCTGGCCCATCAGGTCGCCATGCTCGAACTGCAAGGGCGAGACGTTGACGGAGACGCGTATTGGCCGCGCCGGGTCGAGATTCCAGCGCACCGCTTCCCGGCATGCCTCGCGCAGCACCCATTCGCCGATGCCGCGAATCAGGCCGGTTTCCTCGGCGACCGGGATGAACACCGCCGGCGACACGCTGCCGAGTTCCGCGTCGGTCCATCGCAGAAGCGCCTCGGCGCCGATCATCGCGCCCGACGCCATATCGATTTGCGGCTGATACAGCACGCTCAACCCGCCGTTGCGGAACGCCTGGCGCAGGCGCGTCGAAATGCGCAAGCGCGAGGTCGCGGCTTCGCTCAATTCCGGGCGATAGAACTGGTACTGATTGCGGCCGTTCTGCTTGGCCAGATACATCGCGGCGTCGGCATTGCGCACCAGCGCGTCGGCATCGTCGCCGTCGGCGGGGTAGAGGCTGATGCCGATGCTGGCCTCGATGAAGAGTTCGTGGCCCGCGACCTGGATCGGTTCCGTCATCGCGGCGAGCAGTGCGTCGAGCAGCGGTTCGAGCAACGGGGCTGCGCCGTCGGCGATGACCATGAATTCGTCGCCGCCATAGCGCGCCACCGTCCCGCGCTCGCTGACGACGCGCTCGATGCGCCGCGCGATCTGGGCCAGCAGCGCGTCGCCGACGCGGTGGCCGAGCGAGTCGTTGACCTCCTTGAAATTGTCGAGATCGAGGAAGATCATCGCGAGCGTCTTGCCCGCCCGGCCCGCCTGTTGCAGCTCGCGGGTCACGCGCTCGTCGAAATACTTGCGGTTCGTGAGGCCGGTGAGCGCGTCGTATTCGGCCCGGTGCCTGAGTTCGGCCTGGGCAGCGAGTTGCGCCGTGACGTCCTCCATCACGCAAAGGGTCGCGCTGCGGCCGTCGAAATCCGTTTGCAGCTGGAATACATTCATCGAGCGCAGCTCGCCGCTTTTCGTTCTGTGTTCCCAGATGGCCGTGCCGTCGTCCCGGGCGCGCGCGTGCGCGAACGATGCGCCATGCAGCGCGGTCTTGTTCATGCGCAGGTCGGCAAGCGTCAGCGCGAGCATCTCGCTCGCGCGATAGCCCAGGGCGCGCGCCGCCATGTCGTTGACGGCGACGAGCCGCATGGACGCGTCGTCGACAATCCAGATCGGCAGCGGGTTGAGCTGAAAGAGGCGCTTATACTTCTTGCGGTTGACGTCCGCCGTCTGGAGCGCTTTGCGCAACGATTTCGTGATACGCGCGTTGCGGCGCAGAAAGGCCAGCAGCAGGAGCGCCGCCGCCAGTCCCGAACCGAGCAGGAGCGCCGAGGCCATTTGCGAATCACGCGACGCCCGGCTGACCGACCGGTCGAGGTGCGCGTCTTCGTCCATGCGGATCTCGCCGATCTTCTGCATCGTCTGGAAAAAGCGCGCGTCGAGTTCGCCCAGCGACGGCGTATCCATCGTCACGCTGCCCGGCTTGAGCATGGAGTACGTCGCGAGCCGGTTGCTCAGGGCGCCCAGATGGCGAATCATGTCCTTCAACTCGTCGAGCAGGGCGATGCAGCGCTCGCGGCCTTCGCAGGTCCGCTGCGCCGCGTTGGCGTTGTCGATGAGCGCCGGAAGCGGATAAATGTAGGCGGCGCGCCGATAGAACGGCCGCGTGCCGATGACCGTGTAGAGCTGCTCATGCTCGTCGAGAAGCGCGCTCTGCAGTTCGTCGAGATCCCGCTTGGCCGATTCGACTGCACGCTGCTGCGCGAGCGCATATCGCTGCTCATGAGACTGCCGCAGGGCGATGACGGTATTCAGGGCGATGGCCGACAGGATCGCAATCAGTGCCAGCGGCGCGACCAGCCGTGTTTTTTGCGTGCTCCATGCGTGCAGCACGCGCCATGGCCCGATGGGCGCCGGCCTCGCGGCCGGATTTCGTGCGCCATCCCCCATCTTGCTGTCCCCACGCTGCATATTCGTCACCCCGCGCCCACAATCAATGCAATTGACATATCGACAAAGATCCGCGCAACTTGAGGGCAGGCAATCGCTATTTCGCCAGGGCGAATTGGGGGCGCGTGAAGAGCGGCCAGACTGTTCAGGCGCTTAATTGTGCGCAGTCACGTTAAAATCCCGACGCTCAATAAAAATGAAACGTTGAAAACAGGTGCCATGCGTATGCGAAGTGGACTGGATATGCGTCGGGAGGTCCGTACGCCGCTGTTGTTCGCCCCGCTGCTTCTGAACAGGGACGGCAAGGCTCTCGCACAGGTCGCTGACCTTAGCTCGCGCGGGGCGCTCCTGCACGCGCGCAACGGACTGCTCTTCCGGGGAGAGACGGTCTTGGGGTGGCTGCAGTCGGCGCCGATCGACGACGAAGACGACATCGTCCTCGCCGTCGCGCTCGATGTTCGCTGGATCTCCGAGGATCAGGAAAGAGGATGGAGCCGCGTGGGTTGCGAGATGCACCCGCTGGATCAGCGCTCGATGGCCCGTCTGCAAGACCTCATCGCGAAGGCCGCGCCCTAGCCGTTCAACAAGTCACGCCCAGACGCTAAAGTTTGTGTGCCGGCCGCCGAAAATCCCAGCATGGCGCACGAACAACCCAAACCACCGCAAGACGATCCGATCTGGGCAGAAGCACGGGCGCTGGAATCCAGCATCCGCGCGATCAGACGGGCACAGGGAAAGCGGAATCCCGAAGACTGTGTGCCGGGCAGCCCGGAATCTCTCGCGATCATGGAAGCGTTCGTGCGCGATGTCGGACGCGTGCTCGCGCTCGATATGCTCGAGCGCGGAAAGGGCAATGACATCGATCTGAACGGGGCGAGTTCGGCTGGTTAGACGATTCGCACAATAAATGATAAACGTTATCATCAGGATTCCAGATTGACATCGCGAATGGATTAATCGGTCGAAAGAGATCGCTGCATTCACAACGTCATGGAATAGCCGCGCTGCCCTGATACAACCTGTTACATTGAGTCAAACGCACGTCCCTCAAGCCTCCCGCGCTCCTGTGGAAGACAACCGAAAGTAATCTTTCACGGCATTTTCTCATTCCGCGACTTATCTCCTCTAGGGCGCTTTCGCGCCCAATTCATAATTCATATCAAGAGGTGAAGAATGAACGCGTTCGGAAAATGGTTTGGAGTCAGGGCAATCGTCAGTGCGAGCGTGCTGGCGTTTGCGAGCATGGCCGCGACAGCGCAGGATCAGGATGGCGATCACAACCAGCGATACACGCACGTTTTGCTGATCAGTGTGGACGGGATGCACGAGGCCGACCTGGAAAACTACATCAAGACACACCCGCAATCCACCTTCGCGAAGCTCGTCAAACACGGTGTCGAGTACACCCACGCATCGACATCCAGGCCTTCCGACTCGTATCCCGGCCTCCTCGCATTCGCAACCGGCGGCAGCCCGCTGAGCCACGGCGTCTTCTATGACGACACCTACGACGCGACCCTGTACCCGCCGGGCAGCAATTGCACGGGCACGCCCGGCACGGAGGTGACCAACTTCGAAGCGCTCGACTGGGATCTCACCCAGCTCGACGGCGGATCGCCGCCCGCGGGAGCCACGTACGACCCGCGCAATCCGCACATCAATCCCGCGAAGCTCCCGCTGCGCAAGACGGCCGGCGGCGCCTGCGTGCAGGTCTGGCCGCATCTGTATCTCAAGAACGGCACGAACACGATCTTCGAGATCATTCATCAGGCCGGCATGCGCACCGCGTGGTCGGACAAGCACCCGGCCTACGAGATCGTGAACGGGCCTTCGGGGCTGGGCCTCGACGAACTCTACGCGCCCGAGATCAACTCGACCTCTCTGCAAGCCAATGGCTTTCCGGGTGCGCCCGCGACCGACGACTGGACCGCCGACCCGATATATACCCAGGCTTATGACGGCTTCAAGGTCAAGGTCGTATTGAACTGGATTCATGGGCTCGATCAGACCGGGACGAAGCAGGTGGGCGTACCCGCGATCTTCGGCATGAACTTTCAGGCGGTGAGCGTCGGACAGAAGGTCACGTCCGCGATGGAAGGCACGACCACGACGCGTGGCGGCTATCTCGATGCAGCCGGGACGCCGACACTGCCGCTCGAGCAGTCGCTCGACTTCGTCGATGCCTCGCTGGGCCAGATGTACGATGCGCTCAAAGCGGGCCATCTCCTGCATTCGACGCTGTTCATCGTCGGCGGTAAACACGGCCAGTCGCCGATCGACCTCAAGAAGCTTCACATGCTGAGCGGTTCGAAGAACGCGTATGCCACCGCCGATGTGAGCGATGTCGCCACCGTGCTCGGCAATGGCGGCGTGCCGGTTGCCCAGGAAACGGCCGACGACGTGTCGCTCATCTGGCTCAAGAACCACGGCGATACGGCAAAGGCGGTCTCGATCCTTGGCGCCGACGAGGCGAGCGGCAATTCCACTCACATCCAGACGCTCTACCACGACGCAGCGCTGAAGGCGATCTGGGGCGATCCTGCCCAGGGCCGTGTCCCCGATCTCATCATTCAGCCGATACCCGGGACGATCTACAGCAAGAGCGCGGCGAAGCTGGCCGAACACGGCGGACTCTACACGGACGATACGAACACGCTGCTGGTGGTCTCCAATCCGAAGCTGCAGAAGAATGTCGTCAATACGCCGGTGACCAACATGCAGGTGGCGCCGACCATCCTGAAGGTGCTCGGTCTCGACCCGCACAAGCTGGTAGCCGTTCAGCGTGAAGGCACCCAGGTCCTTCCGGGCCTGCAGACCACGGGGGACGACGACTCGGGCGGCAATTCACAGCAGTAGCCGCAGCGTGCGCCGACGGTCCCTTTTGGCTTGGGGCCGTCGGCGTGTCGTGAAGATGCGCGTCCGCCGCCGCAACGTTCACGACTGCACGGGTGTGAAGCCGTCGGGACTCCAGTCCTCGCTGCCCACGCCGTGATGGACGTAAAAGAACCCTTCCGGATCGTAGCGATCCTTGATCGTTTTTAGCCGTGCGTAGTTGACGCCCCAAAACGCTTCGCGCCAATCGCTGCGAAAAAAATCGGTCTCCGAAATATAGGAGCCGCTTGCTGGCGATAGCGCCTTGAGAATGGTCGCGGCCTTGGCTATGTTCGCGGCGTTGCGATGTGCCTGCGCCATGTCAGGCGCGGGGATGGGCAGGCCCGGAAAGGGCGGCGGGCCGCCTGTGGCGACGATCATCAGACCGAAGGCGTCGGCGACTTTCGGATTGGTGGCACACTGGCGCGCCTGTTCGTTCACCTCCGGCGGCGCGCCCGCGAGTCCCTTGTTGAAATGCAGTTCGACGGCCTGAAACTGGGCCGCCGCCACGAAGGCGTCAACGAGCCGGCCGCGTTGCGCCGGTTCGAGAAGGGCCGCGGGCAGCCATTGCGACTCGTAGGCGTGCAGGAAGGCTGAAGCCTGTTCGCCATCGCCTTGCCACCAGCCATGGTTGTGCGCGGCGCCCGTGCGTGGGTCTGCCACGAGTCCCGGGTTGGCTTCGACGTCCCACCAGCGGCGCGCAGGGCCGGCGCCGACGCGAGGTCCCTCGGTGAGGGTGAAATCGCCCGGCGAGGCCCGCACCCAATCGATGAAGGACGCCCAGACCGACTTGACCTGATGGTCGTCGAGGCCATGGCACACCATCGCCACCTCGATCTCGTCGCTGTGAAAGATGAAGCGCTCGCCCCATGCAGGGTTGAACAGATGTTCTGCATAGTGATCGACCAGTCGCGCAGCGAGCCGCCGATAAGCCTCCGGCGATGAAGTCTTGACCTTGAACCTGGCCCAGCCGAAGCTCGCGGGCAGGTCATGGGTCTGTAGCGTGAGCCTCGTCACCACACCGAAACTGCCGCCGCCGCCCCCTTTGAGCGCCCAGAAAAGATCGGGCTCCTGGCATGCGTTGACCGTGCGGACAATGCCGTCGGCGGTGACGATCTCCGCCTGGAGCAGACTCGCGGCTGCGAGTCCGTAGCGCTTCGAGTAGGAGCCGAAGCCGCCGCCCAGAACGAGGCCGGCAACGCCCACGGTCGTACAGCCGCCGCCCTGGACGTAGCGTCCGGCCTGCGTCGTGACGGCGGTATAGACGTCGATCCACATGCAGCCTGCCTCCACCGTCACGGCCGGCTGTGGCGGCGTCGGGCAGCCGGCCGGCACGAACGCGTCATGGAGTTCGATGCGGTTCATCCCGCGCGTCCAGATCAGCAGGGAATCCGGCGCGTTCGAGCCGCCAAGGTAACTGTGGCCGCCGCCTTTCACCACGAGGCGCAAGTTGTGTTGGCGCACGAAATTGACGCCCGCGACAACGTCCGCGGTCGAGCGGGCCGCCACTGCGTAGGCGCTTGCGTGCGCCGTCCATGCATCGAGCCAGCCGGAGATCTGGGTGGCGCCAGGATCGTCGCCGAGCGCGAACGGATTGCGCGCTTCCTTGATTCTTGCCAGGCACGCTGGCGCGTGGGGCGCTTGTGCGCAGGTTTGCCAGATCGTGGTGGGTTGCAGCAAATTTCCGCCGACCGCCTGGCTCAACGCTTCCCATTCCGAAGCTTTCGGCCACGCGGGATCGCTGGGCCGGATGCGGCCCGCACGAGCCGCAGCGGGCAGCGCGCCGGCGAAACTCGAGGTGGCGGTGAGGTACGGCAAAGCGACAACCCCCTTTAGCAGGCAGCGTCGTTTCATGACGGCTGTTCTCCTCGCGATGGGTGAACCGGAATGGGCAAGCTGGGTAAAACGATTAGCTCTCCCAAATGTGATGCAATGCTGCCCGCGCGCGTGGGCGGGCGCGCAGGCATCCGGGGGCCGCCTTCGCCTCGCCTGGCAGTGGTTGCGTGTCCGGGAAACGGTCCTCGGCTGACGACATCGGGTGCTTGCGCCTCCAGTGTCCGCGATTGCTTACGGCCCTGCCTCCACGGGGAGCGCAGAGGGGTCGGGGGTGCTTTTCATGATATCAGCAATGCTGCGTGCCTCAGGGGTACGCAGCATGTCGCGGGTCGAGGCGCCTTTTTTTTGCGTCTCGCTGTCGTCCTGGATCGGTCCCGACGTGCCGTTATTGTTGGTCAGAGTTGAAGTCGGCGCCGTTGCAATCCCGACGATCTAGGCGTCCCGTTTCGCGTCGTTCGCCGCGGTGCGTCCCGGCACGCGCCCGAGCACCCATCGCCCAAGCAGCGCAAGTGGCAATACGCCCAGCAGCCGGTGCGCCGCCCACGCCGCGAGCGCGCCGTTCACGGCAATGGCCAGCGATGCCGCCGCCGCCGCGCCGACGCTGCCGCCAGGCGGCGAGAGCACGGCGAGGCCCACGAGCAGCATGGCGACCGAGTAGAGGTTGATTCGGTACAGCACGGCAGTGTGCGCGGTCATGCCCAGCAGTTCGGGCATGGCCGTAAAGCATGCCGCGGCGATCTGGCCGAGCGCGAGCACGCGCAGCGCGGCCGCGCCGCCGCCGAAGCCCGGCCCGAACAAGCGCAGCAGGTGTTCGGGAAAGAGCAGCATGCACAGCGCGGCGGGCAACGCGAGGCACAGCACGAGGCCCGCCGCCTGGGCCGCGCTTTTGTCGAGCCCGTGCTGGTCGTTGCGCGCGAAAAGGCTCGCGAACTTCGGCGCGGCCATGCCGGTCACGCCGCTGATCAGCAGATTGATGACGAGCGCGAGCCGCCATGCCAGCGCGAAGAGCCCGGTCTCGCGTGACGAGGCGACGATGCCGAGCACGATGGCGGGCGCCGAGGTGATCAGGAGCTTCGTGAATTCCAGTGTGAAGAGCGGCAAACCCGACTTGAGCAAGCGCGGCGGTTCGGCTCGCGCTTGTGCACCGGCGGTCACGCCGGCAAGAAAACGCTTGAGCAGAAACGCGCCGGTCAGCGCGGTGAGCGTGAAGCTGGCGGCGATCAGCATGAGCGTGCTGGCGACGCTCATGCCGCGCGTCATGCCGAGCGGGATGGCGACGGCGCAGAAGATCGCGGGCCAGAGCCAGGAATAGATCATCTGGCTGCAGCCCACGCGCTGGAGTCCGGCAAGCGCCCCCGCCATTGCCGCACCGAGATTTTGCGGGATGAACGAGAGCGCGCCGAGCGCGAGCGGCCAGGCGAGTTCGGGCTTCTTCAGCACGTCGTGCGCGAAGGCGAACGCGCCCGCGCCAAGCGCAATCGACATGGCCGTGGAGGCGAGCAGCACCAGCCACAGCGCGCGGCGGATGGCCGGCCGCACGGCGCGCGCCTCGCCCGCCGCGAGGTCCATCGCGATCTGCCGCGTGAGCGCCTGGTCGATGCCGAGACGCCCGAAGCCCGCGAGCGCCACCATTGTGCTGAACACGATATAAAAGTCGCCCGTCTGCACCACGCCCAGCATGGCGGCGATCAGCAAATGGAAACCGTAGCGGCTCGGCAGGTCGAGCAGGCGCACGCCGAGGCTCACGAGCGAGCCCCGGATCATCGAGCCGTCGTTCTGGCGCGCGGGCATTTGCGCTTCGCGTGCTTCAGTCATGCTGTGCCTGGGCGCCGCGCAGTACGAACAGCGTCACGCTCTGCGCGGGCAGGCTCGCGCGCAGCGTGCTGTCCTGGTAGCGCGCGTCGGGCATGCGAAACAGCTGGTTGTTCGCGAGCCGCCAGGTTTCGGCCACGCCGCTGGCCGCGAAATGATCGAGCGTGATGGCGGCGTCGGCGGGGCGGTCCAGCTGCTTGTTGATGACCACGAGCGTCAGCGCGTGGTCGCGTTCGCGCAAGGCGGCGAACGCGGAAACGGTGTCCGGGTCGGGCGCGCTCGCGGCAACGCTGGTCGCGCCGAACGCCGCGCCGTTGCCGTCGTAGTTGCGGTAGAGCCTGAATGCCTTGTACACCGGCATCGAAGGATCGAGCGTGCCCCAGCGCGTGGCGATGTCCAGCCCCTCGCGGCCGAAAATGCCGAGCACGTCGGCCTGGGCCGTCGCGCCGTTCATCAGCGTGTCGCCGCCCCAGTTGTATTCCGTGATGCCGATGGGCGTGCCCGGGTAGTAGTACGTATCGACCCAGCGGCGCATCAGCGGGATCAGCGCCACGACGCTGTTGATCCACGTGGGGTCTTTGTAGTTCGGGTCCCACAGGTCGCGCGTGGAGCGGTTGCGCATGAGCGCGACGGCCTGCGAGTTCGTCACGCCAGCTTCGGCATATTCGCCGCCCTGCGGGTAGAAGTGCAGGCTGAACACGTCGACCGGATGGCCCGCCGCTTTCCATTGCGTGAGGAGCCACGGCACGTACGGCATGCCCTGGGTTTCGCCTGTGCGGTCGGGCGTGTGATCGAGGCCGTGGTCCGCGGCGTACTGCTGGTCGAAGCCGCTGTAGAAATAGCCCTGCCAGCCCCATTCTTCCGGGGCGACGATCTGCGCGTGCGGGTCCGCCGCCTTCACGGCGCGCGAATAGGCGATCACCTTGCTGGCGATTTCGCTCGCATGCGCGCCCGTGGGATGCACGTCGCGGTGAATCAGCTGCCAAAGGCTCGGCTCGTTGTCGAGCGCGTAGTAACGCACGCCGCCGCCACTTGCGCCGCCGAATTGCTTGACCAGATCCGCGACGCGCGCCTGCTCGTTTTGCGGGTCGTCGGGCGTCGAGGCGTCGTTCGCGTCGTTGCCGGCGATCGGCTTGTCGCCGGGCGCCAGGCCGTTGCCGGCGTCGGCGTGGCCGTTCACGTCGTGATTCGGCTGCGCGCCGTATTTGGCGATCGAGAAGCTCGCGAGCGTCTCGCGCGCCGGCCCGAGTTTCGCCACCCGGCCGAGCATCGGAATGGTCACGATGGGCGTGGCGGCCGCCGCCTGGGTGAGCGCGACGAAGCGCTCGCCGAACTGGTCGTTGATATCGGCGGGATTGACGGCGAGGCTCTCGAAATACCAGTCCTTGCCCGCGTTGCGTGCGTCGATGCGCCAGTTATAGGCCGAGGCGCTGTTGCCGCCGGAGCGGTTGACCGGCGCGCGCAGGTCTTGCAGGACGGCCGTCGTGCCGAAGTTGATGCCGTAAATCAGCGGGCTGATGGGGTGCCGGCCGGCGGCGGCGTCCACCGAGATGGCCACCGGCAAGGGCGTGCCCGAGGTCGCGTCGGTGCAGGCCGCCGCGCCCGACATGAGCAGCGCGCCGACCAGCAGCGTATGCAGATTGGGGCGCTTGATGCGCTTAAAGCGAGGCATGGTGAACCTGCAGATCGGCATGGTCGTCGTGTTCGCTGTCCAGCTCGCCCACGCGCCAGACGTACGCGAAGATTGCGAGAATGACCGCGGTCTCGCCCGGCGTGAGGGTAGGCGGGTAGAAGAATGAAATGAGCAGGACGTAGACGAGATAGTCGAACAGCGCGCCGAGAAAATCGTCATCGACCTTCTTGCGCAGGCGCCGGTAGAACACGATGCCGCGCAGCTGGAAGAACAGGATGATGAGCGCGCCGATCAGGCCGTACTCGAACACGATGCCGAGCCACGTAATGTCGGCGAGGAAGAAGAAGTGGTGAAAGTAGTCGATCAGGTTGTCCTTGCTGGTCGAGCTGATCGTGCCCACCCCGAAGAGCCAGCGCATCGGTTCGCTGCCGAGGAACTTCGTGGCGAGCAGGATGGTGATGCGGCGCGTGTCGAAGCCCGTGCTCGCGTCGGTGCTGAAGGTCGTGGCGAGGTAGCCCGCCGAGAACATGGCGGCGAGCGCGACGGGCGCGGCGAGCAGCAGCAGAACGCGCGTGCGCATGCGCGACCAGGCAAAGGTGTTGATGACGAGCACGCCCATGATGCCGATGACCATGGCGCGCGTCTTGACGATCAGCAGCGTGACCGCGAACGCGACGACCACGCCGAACAGATAGCCCGCATGCTTTTCGAAAAAGGCGCGCCGGTAGCAGAAGAACAGCAGGATGAGCGGGAAATACATCGACATGCGGATGCGATGGCCGCGGCTGTCGCTGCTGAAAAAGGGCGACTGGCCGATCACATACGACTCCTGGTACCAGTCGGAGGGCACCACGGCCCAGAGCACGATCAGCACCGCGAGAATGACGACGCCCAGCACCACGAAACCGCGCTCCAGCTCGCCGAGCGTGGGCTTGAGCGTGAGGAGCAGCGCGAGAAACGAGAAGAAGTACAGGACGGGCAGCAGTTTCACCTGCGCCGTGATGCTCGTGAAAAAACCCTCGTGGAAATAGAACACGGCGGCGAAGCTCGGCACCAGCAAGAGCCACGCGAAGCTGATGAGGATTTGCCGCGTCATGGGAAAACGCGGTTCGCCGCCCAGACGCAGCACGCCGGGCAGCGAAATGACCGGCAGCGCTTTCGAGAGCGCCCAGAGCGGCACGAGCGTGCTCAGGTAGTGGAAGGTCTGCCCAAAGAGCGGCAAGAGCGCGAGCAGCCACCACGTGACCCGCCACCTGGCGGGCTCGCTCGAAAAGACCGGGGCAAGCCCGGTGGTCGTGGTGGCGGTTTCCATTGCAGTTGATTCGTTTGCCCGGTCGTGGAAAACCACCGGGCGGTCGAGGCTCGCTGAGCAGGCTTAGTAAGTCGCGGGGTTGTTCGAGATCGTGTAGTCGAAGCCCCGCTGGAACGGAATGACCTTGTCGATGTACTGATCGACCCACTGGTCGACTTCGGCGATCGAGGACTTCGGCACGAAGATCGTGTCGGTGGCCTGCAGGATGACGTCCTGCGTTGGGTCGCCGCGATGCGTGAGCGCGTCGATATCGATCGTGCGCAGCATCGGGCGGCCATCGGGGCTGCGGCGAATCAGGACGACTTCGTTGGTGCGCGCCGTGTCGAGCAAGCCCTGCGCGGCGGCGATGGCCTGCAGCACGCTCATGCCCGTGTGCAGCGCGATTTCGCCGGGGCGCGCGACCTGGCCGGCCACATAGATTTTGGCGGCCGACTGCACGATGGAGACCGAAGCGTGCGCGTTCTTCGCCATGCCGTTGGCGGCGAGCGCCTTGTTGATGGCGTCGCCGAGCTGGGCGACCGAGAGGCCCGCCGCCGGGATCGTGCCCGCGAACGGCATCGTCAGGCCGCCGTCCGGCGCGACCGAACCGCGAAAGTTCAGCTCGGCATTGAAGGGCATGACGACCGAAAGGTCGTCGCCGGGTTCGATGCGATAGACGCCGGGCGTGGCTTGCGACCACGCGGCGAACTGCGCGCGCTGCTGGAATTGCGGTTCCACCCAGGTCTGGGTGCAGGCGGTAAGCGTCAGCAGCCCGAGGACGCAGGCTGGTCGGAGTATGTTCATCGGGCGCGTGGGTGAAGCGGTGGCTTGCGGTTCCTGATCTCTTGTCAAGTAACGGCAGGAATTGCCGTTAATGAAGGGTGGAACTCACACGATTTTTTCGCGGATGTCAGTTTAACGCGACATCCTGGATGTTTTCTTACGTATTATATGCGCCGTCGAATCTTCACTGTTGGCCCGGAACCGCACCTGTATGGTTATTACTACTAGAACAAGGCCTGAAAGGAAGGCGGCTGTTGTCGAACTGACGGTCCGGGATTATCTCAACACCTTTTTCTATTATCGCAAGATTGCAACAGCGGTATTTCTTGCCGTTGTGGCGATCGGCGTGGCGGTCGCGCTGCTGGTGCCCATGCCTTACCGGGCGCAGTCGACGCTGCTCGTACTCCTTGCAGGATATTACGACCAGTCGAACAACCCGAATGGCTCCGCCGCGGTGCAGCCCGCCATTGGCCAGCTCGACGGCGTCGAAGCGCAAATCCTCAGCAGCCCGGAACTGCACCGCGACGTCGTGATTGCGAAACTGGGGCCGAACGCAAGCGAACACGAAATCGACAGCCATTTGCAGGAATTCGAGCATCGGCTGCATATCGAGCAGAACGATCTCGCGAGCACCATCAACCTCACGTATTACGACGCCGATCCCAAGGAAGCGGCCGACGCGCTCTCGCGTCTGCTCGACACGTACTTCCGCCGGCGCGCGACGATTTTCACGTCGGGCCGCGTCGATTTCCTGACCGGCCAGCGCGACGAAGTCGCAAGGCAACTGAAAAAAGCCGATGCCGACCTGCTCGCGTTCCAGAAAACGCACGGCATCGTCAATATCGACGACCAGACCTCGCGCGCCGTGCTGCTCGAAAGCCAGCTGGTTCAGCAAAAGCTCGACAACGAAACGTCGCTCGCGCAGCATCGCGGCGAACTGAAGTCGGAGCAGGCGTCGTCGAAGGGGGTGAAGGCGACGATTCCGATTTTCACCGACGACTCCGAAGCCGCTCACGCGCTCGACACGATGCAGCTCTCGCTGATGCAGCTCGAAGCGCGCCGCGCCGACTTCGCCTCGCGCTACATGGATAGCTCGCCGTTCGTGCAGCAGCTCGATCAGCAGATCGCCGACATGCACGCGAGCATCGCGCGGCGCAAGGCGCAAATGGCCACCGCCACGCGCTACGGCCACAACGATTACTACGACGTGGTGCAAGGGCGGCTGGCCGCGCTCAATGCCGGCATCGCGGGCGAAACCGCACGCCAGCAGACGCTCGAGGATCAGATCAAGGACACGCGCGCGAAGCTGCGCAGCTTGAGCGATATCTCCAGCCAGATGCGCCAGCTGCAGGCAACGCGTGACATTCTGGCCGACAGCTTCAAGGACCGTTCGCGCCAGGTGGAGCTTGCGAAGATCCAGCAGGGGCAGGTGAGCCAGGTGAACAGCACGAACGTGCGCGTGATCCAGGCGCCGTTCCCGCCTTCGCAGCGCAGCGTGTCGGCCAGCCTCATCATTTCGGCGAGCGTGGCGGCGGGGCTCCTGATTTCCGCGCTCGTCGTGCTCGTCATGGCAAGCCTGCGCGAGACCTTCCTGAGTCCGGAGCAGGCGGAGCGCTCGCTGCTGCTGCCGGTGCTGAACGCGCCGGTGCTGCTCGGTGGCGGCGCGCGCCGCCCCGGCGCCGCGGGGGCTTCCGCCGACGCGGTCAAGGCGGCCAGCCGGCCCGCGCATATGGCGTATGGCCGCATGATCGCGGCCATCAACGCGAGCACGGACTCGCCCGCCAAGGTCGTCATGGCGCTTTCGTTCGGCAAGAACGACGGGCTGCTTTCGGTGATTCGCGGCCTCGCCGTCGAACTGGAGCACCGCACGACCAAGCCGGTCCTCATTCTCGACATGGCCTCCAGCGCCGACGCGCCGCTTTATGGCCCGCCGAACGCGCAGGGCCTGCTGACCTGGTCGGGGCATAGCGGGCAGAGCCGTGCGGCGAGCGCGGCGCCCACGGAGATCGCGGCGTCGAGCGGCCTCGTGTTCGAGAGCGTCGAGCGGCACAACATCGTCGTCGCGCGGCCGGAAAGCGGCACGTTCCCGACTTCGTGGCAGCAGACCACGACCCTGTTCGACGCGCTGCGCGAGACGCACGACTACATCGTCGTGCATGCGCCGCCCGCTAGCCAGTCGTTCGCCGGCATTGAGAACGCGGCGCTGGCGGACGCAACGGTCATGGCGGTACGCGCAGAGGTTTCGCGCAAGCCCGTGGTCCTCGGCCTGAAAACGCAGCTCCTCGACGCGGGCGGCAGGCTGATCGGCATCGCGCTGACGCATCGGCGCGGCTACATCCCGAACTTCATTTATCGATTCTTCTAACATTCGGGACCTGACTGCCATGCACCAGATCAGCGCCATCCTGCCGGTCAAAACGCGGGGACGGCACTACGCCGACAACATTGGCCGTTGCGACATCCTCTTCTCGTCGCTGCGTCACTTCACGACGCCCAAAACGTTTCACCGTTTCGTGATCGTCGTGCCGCACGAGGAACTCGAAGAAGTCAAAGGCTACGCGAAGGCGTGGTCCGATTTCCCCATCGAAGTGGTCGACGAATCGCTGTACATGGGCATTTTTGCGGAGTTCTCGCAGCGTCACCAGATCCGCAACTGGCACCGGCAGCAAATCATCAAGCTGAATGCGCCCGAGTGGATCGAGACTGAGTATTTCCTCGTGCTCGACCCGGACTGCTTCGCCACGCATCGCTTCAGCGCGGATACGCTGATTCTCGACGGCCGTGCGCTCACGCACGTGCAGCCGCGCACGGTGGAGCCGTATTACTGGGAGGCTTCGGCGAAGCTGCTGAATATCGATCCGCAACTCACGCGCGACGGCATCTGGTGGACGCCGGCGATTTTGTCGCGCACGCTGTGCCTGAGCCTGCAACAGCGCCTCGCGGCGCTACACGGCACCGACTGGCGGCGCGTGCTGCTCGCCAACTACGCGCTCGACTGGACCGAATACACGCTTTACTGGCTCAACGCGGAAAACGAAGGGCTGCTGGAGCAGTACCACACGGGCCCGAAACCGGGCCAGCGCGCGCTGCACGCCGACGAAAGCGTATGGTTTGCCGACAAGATGGAAGGCTGGAGCGAGGCCCGCCATCTCGCGCCGGAAAGCGACGGCATGTTCGCCGTGGTCCAGAGCAACACGAACATCTCGCCGCAGCGCGTGATGGAAAAGCTTGCGCCGTATTTCCCGATCACGCTGCAGCCCTACGAGCGCCATATCGACCCCGCGCTCAAGGGCGCCGAGCTTTATTCGGCCGTGGCGCGCCGCGGTCTCAAGCTGTTGAACAAGCTGCGCGGTTAAGCGGGCCGTTGCGCCTGCAACGAGTCTGCAACGACGCCGGGCGCCGCGTTCACCGCCCCGGTTGCAGCTGGCCCCAGCTCACGAGGATGGCCTGAATGCTGCGCGCGTAGGCATCGCGCTCGTGCGGCGACTCCGAGTGGTACGCGCCAATGGCGCGCCACGTGTTGCCGTATCGCACCATCTTTTGCTTGAGCAGCCAGGCGGCCACAAAGATATTCACGCACGGGTCCGTGAGGGCGCCGTGCGGAATGCCCTCGCGCGAAAGCTCCGAAAAGTGGATCGAGTTGATCTGCGCTTGCCCGACGTCGATCGAGCCGTTCGCATTGTGATTGATGGCCGCCGCGTCGCCTTTCGATTCGCGCCACGCCACCGCGCGCAGCACGAGCGGATTCACGCCCTGGTAGGCACCGGCCTTTTCGAAGCATGCGTCGGCGGGCGGCGCGGCATGTGCGGCCGTTGCGCCGAGCGCCGCGAGGCTTATGAGCGCGACCCACGCGCGCATGACTCGCGATCCGAACTGGCGCAGGGCGTTGGTCTTCTGCTGCATGGGTCGAAGCTCCGGGTTGGGCGTCACTGCGCGACGTCACTGCGCGAGAGCGGAATCGAGTTGCTGCTCGATGTCCTTGAGATAGGCGCGCGAAGTGTCGGAGACGACGAGGCGCGGCGTGGGCATGGCGCAGTGGCAATCGCGCTGACGCGTCTTCTTCTTGCTGTGCGAGGACGAATGCGGCGCGGGAACCTCGTCGTCGTCGCCGGTGGCGGGCGGCAGCATGGCGAGTGTGGGCAGCGGCGGATAAACCTTGTCGGCGGCGGGCGTGGCGGCAGTGGCAACGATGGTGGCAGTGGCCGGCGCGCCGGCGGCGGGTTGGGCCGCCCAGGCGGCGCTGCAAAAGCCGAGTGCGGCGGCGAGAACGATCGGACGCATCGTGTCAGCTCCCCGCATGCCACGGCTCGATCGAGACGCTGTACGTCTGGTTCGCGCCGGCCGTCAGGTTTTCGAGCGTGGGCTTGGGCCCTTGCGCGGGCACGCCCCGCCAGATGGCCTGATTGATGTACTTGAAGTCCTGGCCGAGCGCCGTCACGCGGATCACGGTGGGCTGCTTCTGCGCGGCGGCGAGCGCGCCCGCCTTGGCGAGCACCGCGCTCAGTTGCGGGTCGTGCGCGCCCAGCGCATCGGCGGGAATGTCGAATTTCATGATGACGTTCGACACGGCGGGCTTCCCGGTCTGTGCCGTGGTGGGCGGCTGCAGTTGCGCGCAGCCTGTCACAACCATTATGGCAAGTAAAAGCAAAACGCGCGTCACGGCCGGGTCTCCAAAAATTCGTGGCGATGTACGCGTTTTCGGCCTCGCGCGCGCGGACTTGATACCCGGGCGGCAAACGTTTGCCAAAAAGAAAGACTTCGCTCGCGCAATGCCGCTTCCCGGAAGGTTGCTCGCGCGCGATCGTGTGTTCGGGCAGGGAACTGCCTCCCTGATCTTGAGGGGAAATGCGCCGCGCATGCGGCGAATAGATATGAAGAATGACGGACGGCAGCGCGGCACCGGCCCAGGTGCCGCGCGCCGGCGCTCGTTAATTGAGCTTGCCGAGCACCGCCGTGAACTCATCCTTGCTCAAGGCGCGCAGCGTTTGCGTGCGGATATTGCCGAGCGACCCGAGCGCGAGGCCGAACGCCATGAAGCTTTGCTCGTCGGGCGCGTCGATGACCGTGACGATGTCGTATTTCCCGAGCGTCCAGTAGATCTGCTTCATTTCACAGCCGAAAGTTTTGGCGAGTTCCGCTGCCTGACCGGCCCGTTGCGCGCTGTTCTTGACAGCGCGGATACCCTGGTCGGTGAACTGCGCGAGCACCACATAAGTCGACATGACGATTCCCCTTACGATGACATCGAAACGTTGATTACTGGCTCCCCTCGGCCGACCCTTCGGGCCGGATGTTCTGGTTGTGGCGGAAAAGATTGTGCGGGTCGTAACGCGTCTTGACGGCGACGAGACGGCTCATGTTCGGACCATAGGCCGCCTCGACGCGCGTGCGTTCGTCGTCGGTGAGGAAGTTCACGTAGACGCTGCCGAGCGCATAGGGCGCGGAAGCCTCGAAGAAGCCGCGCGCCCAGGCGACGCAGCGCTCGTCGTCGGCGGGATCGGTCCAGCGGCCGTGCACGTTCATGACGTAGAGCGCGTCGCGATTCGGATAGGCCATCGCATCGGGCGCGACGCGCAGCGTCGCGCCGCCGATTTGCCCGAAGAATATTTCGCACTCGGGCGAGGGCAGCGTGGCGATGGCGTCGATCAGCGTGTCGATGAGACCGTCGGGCAATGTGTCCAGATTGTGCGATTTCCAGTAGTTGCGCGCGCCCGGCGTGAGGAGCGGATCGAATGCCTGCTGCCACGCGGCGTAGGGCATTGGCCCGAGATGTTCGCCACAAGGCTTGCCGAAGCGCCGCACCGCGTCCACCGCGTTCGGCCCGTTTTCCGGCGGCCCCGAATAGCAGATCGCGAACACGATGACCGGCTTGCCGTGCACCTCGGGCGGCAGGAAAGGCAGCGGCGGTGCGAGACGCGACACGCTCCACACGGTCAGGTCTTCGGGCATCGCATTGACCGCCTCGCGATATAGCGTCAGCGCTTCTTTCGCGGCGTCGAACGGCAGCACGACCAGGCCGCCGTAGATCTCGGGGCCGACAGGGTGAAGCGCGAATTCGAACATCGTCACCACGCCGAAGTTGCCGCCGCCGCCGCGTAGCGCCCAGAAGAGGTCGGTGTTTTCTTCGGCGCTCGCGCGCAGCAGATTGCCGTCGGCGGTCACGACGTCGGCGGCGACGAGGTTGTCGACCGACATGCCGAAGCGCCGGCTCAGCCAGCCGAAGCCGCCGCCGAGCGTGAGACCCGCCACGCCCGTCGTCGAATTGATGCCAAGCGGCGTGGCGAGGCCGAACGCCTGCGCTTCGTGGTCGAAGTCGTGCAGCGTGGCGCCTGGCTCCACATACGCGCGGCGCGTGGCGGGCTCGACTCTGACCGACTTCATCAGCGAGAGATCGATCACGATGCCGCCGTCGCATAGCGCGCTGCCCGCGATATTGTGGCCGCCGCCGCGCACGGCGAGCGGCAGCCCGGATTCACGCGCGAGCGCCACCGCCTGGCGCACGTCGGCGCAACCCCGGCAGCGCACGATGAGCGCGGGACGGCGCTCGATCATCGCGTTCCAGATTTGCCGGGCTTCTTCGTAGGCCGCGTCGCCGGGTTGCAGGGCTTCGCCGCGCAGCGCGCTTTTCAGCGTGGCGATGGATTCGCTCGACAGGCTTGACATGGCACACCTCTCAATTCAACGGATCGGACAAACGCGCGCCAACAGCCGGGCGGGCGTTTTCATGGACTGAACGGAACTGCGGGCGACCGCTTCAATTGTCGAATCAATGCGGCTTACGCACGCGCGTGACGCGGCGTGCGTCCGGTCGGGAAAGCGGCAAGGAAGGGCTTTCGCAAAGGGCGGCGGGGGCCGCCTCTGGCCGGACCGCGAGGGACCGGGCGGCGAGCGCTCTGTGACCGTCTGGATCGTACCCAGGCAGCCAGCGAGCCTCGCAGATTCATTAGATAACCTAAATTATGCAGATTGATAAAAAACGTGCAGTTAATTCAGATTATTGTCGCGTCTGGATTCGCTTTAATAGTTTAGCAAGCGCAATGCAGGGATTCTATAATTTTCACGCACGCGCGGGCTGCGTGCGTGCGTGCTTTTACCCGCCCAGCGAGAGGTTCCACCATGACGCGAAAGTACATTGACTGCAGGGAGTTTCCCAGTGAGATGAACTGCACGGTCGCTATCTCAGCGGACTCGGATTCGGAGCTTCTGGAAGCTGCCGTGCAACACGCGGTGAGCGTGCATCGTCACGCCGATTCGCCGGAACTGCGCGCGCAACTCAGCCAGCTCTTTCACGAGGGCTCGCCGCCCGAAATATCGCCGCGTGCATGACGAGAAACCGGGCCGGCATGCAACGTGCCGGCCGGTGCGCCTGTCCCACACGGCGCACGAGAGAACGCAGCACCGCAACCCACGCGTTTCTGGCGCCAGAATCCGGGCCTGCCCCTGGCGCTGCCAGCCTTCAATTGCCACCCGGTCGCCCCGGCATATTCGCCCGTGGCAGAATTAGCCACTTCCCGCAGTCCCAACATCAGCGCTAGGCCTTTGCAGCCGGGAGCCGCCCGTGAAATACCCGCTATTTGTTGGTTTGAGTATCGTTTTCGTCGATGTGGTCGTGTGGCGCGCGCGGATTCCTCCGCATGATTTCGTCAGGCTCTTCATACGGCTGGCGCTCTTCGCGGCGTTGAGCTGGGTCCTGTTCTCATCGGGCATGAGTCCGTTCGGGCAGGCGCCGTACCGGGAAGTGGCAGAACTCCATTGGTTGGCCCAGATCCTCGAAATCGTCTGGTGGCTGATGGCAGCACGTTTGTTTACCCTGTCGCTCGACTCACTGTTGCTGCCTCGTGCCTGGCGAAAGCAACGACTCTTTTCTGACGTCTTCGGCGCTGTCGTTTTCCTCGCTGCGGTCGTTGCGGCGCTCGGGTTCGTGCTTGAACTGCCGGTGCGTGGTCTGGTCGCGACATCGGGCGCACTGGCTATCGTGCTCGGCCTCGCAATCCAGAGCACACTCAGCGACGTATTCGCCGGAATCGTGCTCAACGCCACGGAGCCGTACACGGTCGGAGACTGGGTCGTGATCGACGATGTAGAAGGCAAGGTCGTCGAAATGAACTGGCGTGCCACTCACTTGTTGACAGGCCAGGGCAATACGCTCATCGTCCCGAACGCCATGACTTCCAAGGCGAAGATCTCGAATAACAGCCGGCCGGCAAATGTTCACGGCCTTTCACTCGTGCTCGAAATCGACCCCGAAGCACGGCCGAAGACCGTGATCGACGCACTGGAACGCGCGTTGACCGGAAGCAACGCCATCCTCAAGACGCCCGCGCCCTATGCCCGCATGCAGCGCGCGACGCTGAACTCGATCCACTACGAGGTGGTCGGTTTCGTGGACGAAATGGGCAAGAAGAGGGTGACTTCCAACGAGCTGTTCGACTTGTGCTACCGGCACCTTGCGGCCTCCGGGGTGTCACTGCGTGCGCTGGGCGTGCCGGCGCCCGCGGTGGAGGCGCATGACGCGAAGGAGGCGTTGCTCAAGCGCGCGTCGCTGTTCGAAAGCTTGAGTGCCGATGAGGTAACCCAGCTCGCGAAGCGTCTTTCCCGGCACGAGTACCAGGTGGATCAACAGATACTCGCCCCGGACACCGTGCCGGATAGTCTCGCCATTATTTATGCGGGTGTGCTGTCGGTGACTTTCCGTGAGTCGTCGGGTGAGCGCGAGCTTGCCCGTATCGGCCCTGGTGAAGCATTTGGGGAGGCGGGACTGTTGGCTGGCCTGCCCATGCACGTGTCCATTACCGCACTGACACCAACGGTCCTTTTCGAGATCGGCAAGGACGACATGACCTCGTTCCTGAAGGAGCACCCGGAAGTCGCGAAGCAACTGTGCAAGCTATTGGCATACCGGCAAGACAAGATCGGCAAGTTGACGACGGCGCTCCCCGCTGAACAGGAACAAGGTCATTCGCTCTTTGAGTGGCTCTTCGGCAAGGTGCGCAACGTACATTCCTTGTACGATTCCTGATGTGTCGGAATCCGAATCATATTCGATAGCTGTTGCGTTCCGGCGATGTCGATCCAGACGATCCGGGTCTGCCCGCCTGGCGAATCGAACAACGCACGCAGGCAAACGCTTCCCACTGGCATTGACGGTAGGAATCGTACGCTTTACGTTGTAATATCGACGCATTCCAGCCCCGCACCGCCCCATGACCGACGTCGCCCCCGACGAAGTACGCCTTGCCGCCGAGATCGAGCGGCTCAAGGCCGAGTTTCCCAAGACGCGCGAGCTGTATCGCGAAGTGTGCGCGCTGATGTTCTTCCGTTACGGCATCACGCCCACGGCCAACCGCCTCTATCAGCTCGTGCGCCGCGGCAGCATGAGCACGCCTACGGCAGTCCTTTCGGAGTTCTGGGCCACCCTGCGCGAGAAGAGCCGCGTGCGTATCGAGCACGCCGATTTGCCCGAGGAACTGCAGGGGGCCGCCGGCGAACTCATGGGTGCGCTCTGGACGCGCGCCACGGCGGCCGCGCAGACGTCGCTCGAAGCGCTGCGGCTGGAAGTGGAGGAGGCGCGCCGCACCGCGGAAGGCGCAACCGCCGCCGTGCGCGCGGACCTGGCGCACACGGAGGTGGCGCTCGAACAGCGCACCGGCGCGCTGCTCACGGCGCAAGTGCGCATTCAGGAGCTGGAACAGGCGCAAGCCGGCGCGGTTGCCACGCGCGGCGCACTCGAAGCGGAACTGGCGCGCGAGCGCGAGGTGAGCCGCGAACGCGACACGGCGCTCACCCAGGCGCGCGCCGACTTTGCGGCCGAACGCGACAAGCTGCGCGCAAGCGCCGAACTCGCGGAAACGCGCTGGCAGGCAGCGGAGAAGCGCGCCCAGCTCGAAATCGAGCGCGAGCACACGGCGAACGCGCGTTTGCAGCGCGACGCCGAAGCCGCCACGCAGCGCGCAACGCGCACGGAGGAAAGTGCGCGCGCCGAAATTCAGGCATTGCAGACGCAACTGGGCGATTTGCGCCACCAGGTGGGCACGCTCGAAGGCCGCCTGGACGCGCTGCGTTCGACCCGCGAAGTTCAGGTGCGCGAGCGGCAGGCCGCGCCGGAGAAGGGCGCCGCTGCGGCCGCCGTGAAGCCGTTGCGGGCGGCGCGCAAGACGGGGCAAAAGGCGTGAAGGCTTTGGCTACGCGTTGATTGCTTCGACATCCTGACTGAACCACGGCGTTGGCCGCGTGTCACGCGTCCCGCACGCGCACCGGCAACTCGGTTTTGTACTCCACGCGGCGCAGCGCCACGGAAGTGTGAATGTCACGCACGCCCTCGATCTTGGTGAGGCGCGTCATGACGAAACGCTCGATGCCCGCAATATCGCTCGCCACCACGCGCAGCATGTAGTCGAACGCGCCCGTCATCAAATAGCACTCCATCACTTCGTCGCAGTTCGAGATCGCGCGCTCGAACGCGGCTAGCCGCGTCTCGTTCTTTTTCTCGATCGCCACCGACACATACGCGTTGACAGGAAAGCCCGCCTTCTCCTGATCGAGCAGCGTGACGTACTGCGTGATGACGCCGCGCTCTTCGAGCATACGGATGCGCCGGTAGAACGGCGAGAGCGAAAGCCCGAGCGATTCCGCGAGGTCGGCGGACTTCACGTGCGCGTCGCGCTGCAGGGCGTGCAGGATGGCCACATCCACGCGGTCGAATTTCATTGGCCAGCTTTCCCTGAAAAAGGTGAATTTGGGGCGAGTGTTGCTAACTTGAGAGAATTTCGTGGCTCAGTTTGGCACGAATCGCCGCTATTGGCTACCTAGAATCCGCTAATACCCACAAGTCGAACAGCGGAGATAACCATGAACATGCGAGCCGTCGAGACCGACCGCCAGATCGATACGGACTATCGCCTCGAAGACCGCTACCTGCGCGAGGACGGCGCGGTCTTTCTCACCGGCACCCAGGCGCTCGTGCGCATCCTGATCGAACAGGCGCGCGCGGACCGGCTTGCCGGGCTGAAAACGGCGGGTCTCGTCTCCGGCTATCGCGGCTCGCCGCTCGGCGGATTCGATCAGGAACTGTGGCGCCAGAAGGCGCTGCTCGCGGACTTCGACGTGCGCTTCGAGCCGGGCCTGAACGAAGACCTCGGCGCGACCATGCTGTGGGGCGCGCAGCAACTCGACGCGTTTCCCGGCAAACGTGTCGAAGGCGTGTACTCGATGTGGTACGGCAAGGGGCCGGGCGTGGACCGTACCGGCGACGTATTCCGCAACGCGAACATGCTCGGCACCGCGCGGCACGGCGGCGTGCTGGCGGTGGCCGGCGACGACCACGCGGCGCAGTCGTCGATGTTTCCGCACCAGACGGACCACGTATTCGAAGGCGCGATGATGCCGATTCTCTTTCCGGCGTCGGTTGCGGAGTACATCGAGTACGGGCTCACGGGCTATGCGCTTTCGCGTTTCAGCGGACTGTGGGTCGGCTTCAAGGCGATTACGGAGACGGTGGAAAGCGGCCGCTCGATGCGCGTGGGCCGCAGCGCGCCGTTGCGTTTGCCCGAAGACATCGCGATGCCGGCGCAGCGCGGCTTCAATTACGACCCGCAACTGCGCTGGCCGGCGGAGCGCGCCGAACTGGAGCGCCGCGTGCTCGAAGAGCGCCTGCCCGCCGCGCTTGCCTTCATGCGCGCGAATCCGCTCGACCGCGCGTTGCTGCGGCCCGCACAGGCGCGCGTGGGCATCGTCACGGTGGGCAAGGCGCATGCGGACGTGCTGGCCGCGTTCGAGGCGCTGGGCCTCACGCCCGAGCGCCTCGAACAACTCGGTATCGGGCTTTATAAGGTCGGCATGATCTGGCCGCTCGAAACGGAAGGGCTCAAGGCGTTTGCGCGCGGCATGCAGGCGCTTTTCGTCGTGGAGGAAAAGCGCTCGTTCGTGGAGCGGCAGATCAAGGAAGCGCTCTTCAACGTGCGTGCCGACGAGCGGCCGTCCGTGCACGGCAAGACGCTTGGCGAGCGCGAGCCGCTGCTTTCCGCCGCGATGGAGTTCGCGCCCGAGCAGCTTGCGCACGCGCTGCAGCGGTTTTTCCGGCACGTCGAGATCGATGTGCCGCTTGTCGCTACGGGTGTAACCCAGTCGCGTCTGGGCGCACAGCGCGTGATCGCGCTCGCGCAGGTGCCGCAAGGCGAACCGCTCACGCGCAAGCCGTTCTTCTGCGCGGGCTGCCCGCACAATACGTCGACGCGTCTGCCCGAAGGCTCGCATGCCGCGGCCGGCATCGGCTGCCACATCATGGCGCTCGGCGAGGCGGGCAACACGGCGACGTTTTGCCAGATGGGCGGCGAAGGCGTGCAGTGGGTCGGCATGTCGACCTTCACGGACATGCCGCATCTGTTCGTGAATCTCGGCGACGGCACCTATCAGCACTCGGGCAGCCTGGCGATCCGCCAGGCCGTGGCGGCGCGCGCGAACGTCACTTACAAGATTCTCTTCAACGACGCGGTGGCGATGACCGGTGGCCAGCCCACCGAGGGCGGCCTGACCGTGCATCGCGTGGTCGCGCAGGTCCAGGCCGAGGGCGTGAGCGAAGTCGTCGTGGTCACCGACCGGCCCGAGCAGTACGGGGGCTCGCTGGTGTTGCCTGCGGGCGTGACGCTGTTGCACCGCGACGCGCTCGACGCGCTGCAACGCCGCCTGCGCGAGCAAAAGGGCGTTTCGGTGATCGTCTACGACCAGACCTGCGCCGCCGAAAAGCGCCGCCGCCGCAAGCGCGGCAAGCTGATCGATCCGCCCACGCGTGTGGTGATCAATCCGGCCGTGTGCGAGGGCTGCGGCGACTGTTCCGTGCAGTCGAACTGCATTGCGATCGAGCCGCTCGAAACGGAGCTGGGCCGCAAGCGGGCCATCAATCAATCGAGCTGCAACAAGGACACCTCGTGCGTGAAGGGCTTTTGCCCGAGCTTCGTGACGGTGGAGGGCATGGAGCCGAAGCGCCCGGACGCCGCGCGCATTCAGCGTATCGAAGCCGAACTGCGCGCCACGCTCGCGCCGCCCGCGCGCGTGCCGCAGGCGCTCGAGCAACATCTGCGTATGGTCGTGACGGGTGTGGGCGGCACGGGCGTCGTGACGATCGGCGCGATCCTCGCCATGGCCGCGCACCTCGAAGGGCGCGGCGCCTCGACGCTCGACTTTACCGGCCTCGCGCAGAAGAACGGCGCGGTGTTGAGCCACGTGCAGATCGCGCAGAGCCGCGGGCTCATCACCACCTCGCGCATCGGCGCGCACGCGGCCAACGTGCTGCTGGGCTGCGACGCCGTAGTAGCGGCATCGTCGGGCGCGCTCTCGCGCCTGCCGGCCAGCGGCGCACGCGCGATCGTGAACGAACGCATCAACGCGACCGCCGACTTCGTGCGCGACGGCGATCTGCCCGTGAGCAAGGCCGTCCATCAGGCGGCGATAGAGAGCGCGATGGGCGCGGACGGCGCGGTGTTCTGGGATTGCACGGCGGCTGCGGAAGCGATTTTCGGCGACGCCATCGCCTCGAACATGATGATGGTCGGCTACGCGTATCAGTCGGGCCTCGTGCCCCTTTCCGAAGCATCGATCCTGCGCACAATCGGTCTCAATGGCGCGGCCGTGAAGATGAACGAACGCGCGTTCCTGTGGGGACGTTTGATTGCGCAGGACGCTCGCGCGCTCGAACGCGTGACGGGTGCGGAGGTTGCGGCCGCGGACACGCCGTTCGATCTCGCGCGCTTCATGGCCGAGCGCGAGCGCGATCTCACGCAGTACCAGAACGCCGCCTATGCGAAGCGCTATCGCGCGCTGGTCGAAACCGTCGCGCAGGCGGAGCGCGGAATCGAAGGGGCGAGCGGCGCGCTCGCGCAAGCGGCAGCGCGCCATTACTTCAAGGTGCTGGCCTACAAGGACGAGTACGAAGTTGCGCGCCTGCACACCGATGGTGGCTTCGGCGCGTACCTGTCCGGTTTGTTCGATGGCACGGCGGGCAAGAAGACTTTCCACATGGCGCCGCCGCTCGTCACACGCCGCGATACGCAAACGGGACGCCGCAACAAGATCGCGCTGCGCGGCGTGTGGGCCGAGCCGTTGCTGCGCGTGCTCAAGCACGGCAAGGCGCTGCGCGGCACGCCGCTCGATCCGTTCGCACGGCAGCGCGACCGCGTGATCGAGCGCGCGATGATCGGCGAATTCGAAGACGACGTACGCCTCGTGCTCGGCAGGCTTACGCAGCAGACGCTTGCGGCAGCCGTCGGCCTGCTCGGCGTGCCGGGTGCGGTGCGAGGCTTCGGTATCGTCAAGGAGCGCAATTACGAGCGTTCGCGCGGCGTGCGCGAGCGGTATCGCGCGGAAATCGCAGGCGAGATGGTTTGAAAAGATCGGATAACTAACGGAAAACTACCGGAGAAGACTCAAATGGTTGTGCAAGACAAGACGTTTTTCATCACGGGCGGTGGGTCGGGACTCGGCGCGGCGGTAGGCCGGCATCTGCTCGAACGCGGCGCGAATGTTGTGTTCGGCGATATCGACGTGGCCCGTGCGCGTGACGAGGCGGCGCTCGGCGGCGAGCATGCACTGGGGGTCGAGGTGGATGTGACGCTGGCGGCAAGCGTCGAGGCGGCGCTCGCCCTCGTCACGCAGCGCTTCGGTGCGCTGCATGGCGTGGTCAACTGCGCAGGGATCGCACCGGCACAGCGCATCGTCGGAAAAGAGGGGGCGCATTCGCTCGATCTGTTCGCCAAGGTCGTGAGCGTCAACCTCATCGGCACTTTCAACGTGATGCGCCTCGCCGCCGTGGCGATGGCGAACAATGCGCCCGACGCCGGCGGCGAGCGCGGCGTGATCGTCAATACAGCCTCGGTGGCCGCGTACGATGGCCAGATCGGGCAGTCGGCCTATGCGGCTTCGAAGGGCGGCGTCGTTTCGCTCACGTTACCGGCGGCGCGCGAACTGGCGCGCAACGGCATTCGCGTGGTGACCGTCGCGCCAGGTATCTTCGAAACGCCGATGCTGCTCGCCATGCCCGCCGAAGTGCAGCAGGCGCTTGGCGCGGGCGTGCCGTTTCCGCAGCGTCTCGGCCAGCCCGCGGAGTTCGCGGCGCTCGTCGAGCATATCGTCGGCAACCGCTATTTGAACGGCGAGGTGATCCGGCTCGACGGCGCGTTGCGCATGGCGCCGCGCTGATTTTGGGTGAGGCCGCCCGCCGCGGGCACGTTTAAGACCGCGTATCGTAGAATCGGAACCATCGACTCACGATATTCGAAAAGCACATGGCCAAGGACGTGACTTTGCGGCAGTTCCGCTACTTCGTGGCGGCGGCGCAGAACGGGCAGTTTTCGATGGCGGCGGCGGCCGAACATGTCTCGCAGTCGGCGATCACCAATGCGGTGCTCGCGCTCGAGGAGGCGCTCGGCACGCGGCTCTTCGTGCGCTTGCCCCAGGGCGTGGAACTGACGCCAGACGGGCAGGACTTCCTCAATCACGCGCGCCACGTGCTGGAGTCGGTGCGCGACGCGCTGCACAAGGCCCCGTTTCGCGCGCACAGCCTGCGCGGTACGGTGCGCATGGCCGCTTCCTATACGCTGCTCGGCTATTTCCTGCCGGAGCTGCTCGCGCGCTTTCGTGCGACCTATCCCGAGATCGAGATCGATCTGCACGATCTGGACCGGCCAGCCATCGAGGGGGCGGTGCTCGCGGGCGAGGTGGATCTTGGCGTGGCGTTGCTTTCCAACGTGGAGCGGCGCGCACGCTTCGGCCACCATGTGTTGATGCGTTCGCGACGGCAATTGTGGGCCGCGCCGACGCATCCGCTCGCGCAGATGGGCACCGTCACGCTGCGCGACATCGCGCGTTACCCCTATATCCAGCTCACGGTGGACGAGGGCGAGGCCTCGACGCTGCGCTACTGGAAAAAGCGCCGCGTTGCGCCGAATATCGCGTTTCGCACGAGTTCGATGGAGGCGCTGCGCGGGCTCGTGGCGCATGGTTTTGGCGTGACGATTCTCTCGGATATGGTATTCAGGCCGTGGTCGCTGGAGGGCAAGCGCATCGACGCTTGCGCCATCGAGGATGCCATTCCGCAGATGGAAGCGGGCATGTTGTGGCATCCTGGGGCGGTGCTCAGCGATCCTGCGAGAGCGATGCAGCAGTTTTTAATTCATGCTTGCGGGAATTGAGGGGGCGGCCGCGCCCCCCAATTCGAATTCCCTCGATATCCGCACTGGGTAAAAAAAAGGAAGCGTCATGTCGGCCGTGTCGGCGTTCAAGCTCGTGCTCCTTTCGCTCATCGCCATCATCGCGCTCGAGCTGCTCGCCAAACGCCTGCGCCTGCCGCCCGCTGCCGCGCTGCTGGTAGGCGGCGCCGCCATGGCCTTTGCGCCCGGCCTGCCGCCTGTCGTGATCGACCCGGACCTCGTTCTCATCGTGTTTCTGCCGCCCTTGCTGATGGACGGCGCTTATTTCTTCGTCTGGTCCGACTTCAAGCGTCACCTCGCACCCATCCTGCTCTTCGCCATTGGCGCGGTTGCATTCACGACGTGGGCGGTGGGCGTGGTCGCGCATTGGGCCGTTCCGTCGCTGCCGTGGGCCGCGTGTTTCGCACTGGGCGCGGTGGTATCGCCGCCCGATGCGGTCGCCGCGAAAGCCGTGCTCGAACGGCTCGCGCTGCCGCGCCGCCTGATGGTGCTGCTCGAAGGCGAGAGCCTGCTCAACGACGCCGCCGGTCTCGTGCTGTTTCGCTTCGCCGTCGCTGCCGCATTGACGGGCGCATTCAGCGAGCCGAATGCGGCGCTCAGTTTCGTCGGGCTCGCGCTTGGCGGCATTGTCGTCGGCGCGGTCGTGGGCTATGTCGTGGTCTGCCTGCTGCGTCAGCTCGAAGACGAGTATCTGATCATCACCGCCTCCGTGCTCGCAGGCTGGATTGCCTATATCGCGGGGGACATGCTGGGCGTTTCGAGCGTGATCGCCACGGTCACGTGCGGCATGCAGCTAGGCTGGCATCAGCACGAAGTCTTCTCGGCCACGGTGCGCAGCCGCGGCACCGCGTTCTGGCAGGTCATGGTCTTCGTGCTCGAGGCGCTGGTGTTCGTGCTGATCGGCCTCTCGCTGCGCGGGGTCATGCTGCGCCTGGGTGGGGCGGGCAATGCCGTCGCGCTGCTCGGTCCCGCTGCGATGGCCGTGGTGCTCGCCGTGGTCGTATCGCGCTGCGTGTGGACGTATGGAATCGAGATCGTGAGGACGGCGCTGCACCGGATCGTGCCGCGCCGCGTGAGCGCGCCGGACTTTCGCGGTGCGACGGTGGTTAGCTGGGCCGGCATGCGCGGCGTGGTCACGCTGGCCATTGCGCTTGCGCTGCCGGAGGCGATGCCGGGCCGCGACCTCATCCTCTTCGCCGCGTTTGCCGTCATTCTTTTCACAGTGCTGCTACAAGGCACGACCATCGGGCCGCTCATCAAACTAGTCAGACCTGCGAACGATCTGGAAGGTGAGGAACCCTATCTCAACGAGCCGCAGGCGTGGGCCCGCCTCGAAGCTGCACAGCTGGCGGCGATCACGCCGCTCGTCCACGGGCCGGACGGCAGCGTGATCCACCCGCGGCTGCTGGAGCAATACACGTATCGCGCGAACCTGACGCGCAATTTTGCAAACGCCGAGAGCTATCCGCAGGAAATGCGCGCCTCGCACTACGATGTCGTGCTAGCCGCCGTGGAAGCCGGACGCGCGGAGCTGTTGAAGCTGCACCGCGCCGGCCTGATCCACGACGAACTATTGCGCGTGCTCGAACGCGATCTCGATCTGGAGGAGCTTTCGGCGCGCCACGGGAGGGGCTGATACTTCCCCTCGCGCTCCTCAGGCATGCACGACGAGTGGCGCAAACAGGTGCGAGAGGTCGCGCTGCTGGTCGAGACTCCAGAGAAAGCCAAGGGCATCGTCTGCGCGGGCCTTGCCGATCACGGGCGCGGCATTCTTGCGGAACTTCACCTCAAAATCGCCGCGTTGCATCGGCCGCGTGGCGAAGCCTGGGATATCGTCCACGCGCTTCGACACGGTTTGTCCGTCCGTGAGCGTGGCGCTCACGATGGTCGCGTAATATTTCGGATAGAGCCGGGTCAGCTCGGAATCCTCTACAACCTTGATCTTTTGCATGAACGCGCGGATCTTCGGGTCGTGCAGCGCTTCGGGGCGATAGCTCGCCAGGCTGATATCGCCGTCGAACATGGCGCGCGCGGTCACGTAGGGCAGGCTGTGATCGGCGGTCTCGCTCGTTTCCGGGGCCCATTTCTGCGGGTCCATGCCAGCCGAGAAATACCCTTCGTGCGAGGTGCGAATCTCCATGCTGACGATACGGTTGAGGTCGCCCACCTGTTTCGCCACGTCGATGGCGGCGGCAATGGCCGTCTGCGTGAGCGCCTGCGCAGGGTAGAACTTCACGGCACAGTCGTTGATGCGAAACGGCCGGCCTTTGCCGCCGAAACTCGCCGTGTCGATGCTGAATGCGCCGGATACCTGCTTGAACAGCCCCGCATTGCCCTCGAAGATCGGCGCGGGACCCGTGAGTCCATCGCGCGCGAGGGCGGCCGAGAACACGGCGTTGCGCGCGGCGTCGGCATCGGCGAGCCCCTTCCAGTTCGACATGGTCTGCACGCGCGTCTGGTTCAGCGCGAGATGGCCGTTGAGCGCGATGTTGACTGCTTCGGCCAGTTGCCGCTCGTCGAGCTTCATGAGCTTGCCCGCCGCAAGCGCGGCCGCCGGCAGGCTAAAGATGGGGTGATCCCAGCCGCGCGAGCTGATCGAAGCGGCGTCCATGAGGCGGCAATCGATTTCGTAGGCGAGGGCGATCGCGACTATCAGGTCGCGGCCATTCGCGCCTTCGGCCTCGCCCTGCGCGAGACACGCCGCGATGTTGTCGCTCGGGTGGCCGATTTCCTTGCCCGCGTAGACGTCGTTGAGGTCGTAGTAGCGGATGGCCGCACCGTTCGCGAAGGTCGCGAGGTCGGGCGACGTGCGCCGCGGCGTGCCGAGCACCGTCGCGCCGCGGCCGTCGCCGCTCGCGTAGTTGAGCGCAACCTGGCGCGCGATGCCCACGGGTTTCTCGCCGAGCGCGGCGATGCCGCAGCCCAGCGCGTCGGCGGTGTGGGTCTTGACTGCTTCGATCGTACCGGCGTCGAGATCGTCGTAGTTCAGCGCGGCGGCGTATGCCGCAAGCCGCTGTGCGATGGTGGGCGAAGCCGATGCGGACGCGACGTTTTGCGCGCGCGCCGCGCCGATGCCGCCGAATGTGCCCGCGCCCGCGGCGAGCGCCGTGAGCGACGCCATGAATGCACGCCGTTGCATGCGGTGTCTCCTTGTTCTTTGTTGGTTTCAGGGAAGCATGCGGATCAAACGAGCAGCAGCAGCGCCGCGCCGAAGACCACGGTGCCGAGCAGGAACGTCATGACCGTGAAGCCGAGCACGCGCTGCACGCCAATGCCCGCCATCGCGACTACGGGTGCGGCCCAGAACGGCTGCATCATGTTGGAGACCTGCTCGCCCATGGCGACGGCCATGGTGGTTGCAGGCATCGAAGCATGCAGCGCGATCGCCGCGGGCACGACGAACGGGCCCTGCACGGCCCAGTGGCCGCCGCCGCTCGGAATGAAGAACGTGACGATGAGCGAGCACACATAGCTCCAGAACGGCAGCGTGTGCGTGTTCGAGATCGCGATGAAGAAGTGCGAAATCACGTTGGGCAGGCCCGTGGCATCCATCATGCCCATCACGCCGCCATAGAGCGGGTATTGCAGCATCATCGAGCCGGTTTGTTTGGCGGCGTTCTTGACCGCATCCGCGTAAGCAAGCGGGTAGCCGTGCAGGATCACGCCCGCGATGAACATCACGAAGATCACGGCGTTCACGCCGGAAAACGCTTCGATGTGCTCGATGTGCGCGAGCACGAGGAACGTCACGCCCACGAGGCCAATGAACGCGCTGCCGATCCACGAGTATTCGAGCCACTTCGCGAAGCTCAGTTTGCCTTCGGGGCGTTTGCGCGGTTCCGGGTCGGGGTTCTTTTCGATGTCGAGCACGACGGCGTCTTCATCGCGCGGCTTGAGGAGCGCGAGCACGATGGGCGTGGCGATGAGCATCACGACCACGGGCACGAGGTTGAACGCCGTGAACACGGTGTCGTTGAACGGCAGCACTTCTCCCGTGAGCTTTTGCACGACGTTCATCGCGCTGCCCGGCGTGGATTGTGCGAGCGCGATGGAGCTGGAAATGCCGCTCGCCCACACCACCCAGCCCGAAAAGCCTGCCGCGACGATCCATGCGAAGTCCACGCGCATGCGCTTGGCCACTTCGCGCGCGAGCAGCGCGCTCACCACGAGGCCGAGGCCCCAGTTGAAGAACGAGGCCACGGCCACGAGCATGAAGGTGAGCGCGGCGGCCTGTACCGGCGTGCGGGCAATGCCCACGAGGGCCTTGAACACGCGCTGCACGGGCGCGGCGTGAGCGAACGCATGGCCCGTGACGAGGACGAGCGTGATCTGGAAGGCGAACGTGAGGATATTGAAGAATCCCTTGTACCACCCGACCACGAGCGTGTTGAGCGTCGCATGCGGGGCGAACATTGCCGAGAGCGCGGCCACGACCGCGGTGATCAGAATCGCGAGCACGAACGGGTCGGGAATGGTGCGCTCGAACAGGCTGATCGTCGCGTCGGTAAAGCGTGTCTTGCGTACGGGTGCGGCGGTGGCGGTGGACTTCACGTATCGTCTCCTGGTGCTGAAAGTGGCCGCGCGTACCTGGCGCGCGGCTGTTTATATCGGGGGCCCGGCGGCGCTAGTTCATCGGGCGAAGCCGTAGAGTTCGGCGGGGTTGTCGACGAGAATCCGCTTGCGTGCCGCTTCGTCCTCGACCCACGTGGCGAGCAGATCGAAGATCGCGGCGGTGTCGGGCTTGTGCGTCTCCGTCACGTGCGGCCAGTCGCTGCCCCACACGGTGCGCTCCGGCAGCAGTGCGGCCCATGCGCGCGCGGTCTCGGCGAGGTCGGCATAACCGCCCGCGAGGCCCACCTGCGAATCGAGGTAGGCGCCCGAGAGTTTGACCCACACGCGCCCCGAAGCCGCGAGGCGGCGCACCACGCCATACGCGGGATGCGAGGTGCCCGCGGGCAAGGGCAGGCGCGCGAGATGGTCGAACACCATCTTGCAGGGTAGCCGGGTGAGCAAGGTTTCGTGCTCGACGATCTGGTCGGCGGTCCAGTGCAGTTGCACGTGCCAGCCGAGTTCCGCTATGCGACGCGCAAGCGGCTCGACCATGTCGAAGGTCACGACCGCTTGATGCGGCGTGTACAACGTGAAGCGGATGCCGCGTATGCCGCCGCGATCGAGCATGTCGAGTTCGGCGTCGCTCACCTCGGGGCGCAGGACGGCTACGCCGCGGGCGTTGTCGATGCCCAGCTGGCGGATCGCGTCGAGCGTCACGCAGTTGTCAGTGCCATAGGGGCGCGGCGTGACGATGACGGTGCGCTGCGTGCCGGTGCGTTCCTGAACGCGTCGATAGTCCCCGACCGTCGCGCGATCGACGATGTGCGCACCGTTGCCGGGCGAGGCCTCGAAGCGGCGATCGTAGATGTGGATGTGCGAATCGCACGCGAAGGCAGGCGCCTGTATGGCCGCCTTGGGGGCGTCGAGGGTATGGACATGCTGCTCACGGTCCATCGCGTTGTCTCCTTGTTTGCCGCGCGCGCCATTTGGCATGGATGCGCGCGGATGCAGCCTTTTGTGTTCAGAGCACGGCGTGCTCGTTTCTCAATCGTTCGATATCCGCATCCCTCCAGCCGGCCTCGCGCAGCACCGCATCGGAATGCTCGCCAAAGGCGGGCGCAGCGATCGGGTCCGGTGCAGGCGTCGCGCCGAACCGAATCGGCTCGCGAAAGCCGCGATACGCGCCCACGCCGGGGTAGTCGTAGCGCGTGACCATCTCCTCCTCGAGCACCTGTGGATCGTCGAACATGTCTTCGACCGTACGCGCGGCCGCGCAGGGCACCGCCTCGCCAAAATGCGCTTCCCATTCGAGCGCGCTGCGAGCCTGCAACGCGGCGTGCAATTGCGGCACGATCTCGTCGCGATGCTCCGCACGTTTGCGCACCGAATCGTAACGCTCGTTCTGCGCGAGTGCAGCGAGCCCGGTTTTTTCGCAGAGCGCCTGCCAGAAATGCGGCGTGTTTGCGGAGATGTAGAGCCAGCCTTCGCGCGTGGGATGAATGCCGGTGATGCCGCCCGAGCGCATGTCGCGGCCAACGTCCTTCGGTTCGTCGTCGGCCCAGATCATGCGCGCCGATTGCATGGTGAGCGCGCTGCGCAGCAGCGAGACGCCCACGTACTGGCCCGCGCCGCTGCGCTCGCGCTCGAACAGCGCGGAGGATACCCCCGCTGCGACGAGCGCGGCGGCGTAGTAGTCGACCACCGAGCCATAGAGAATCTCGGGCGGCCCGCCTTCCTTGCCCTGCAGCGCGCACATGCCCGTCATGGTCTGCAGCACCTGGTCGTAGCCGGCCTTGTCCTTGTTCGGGCCCTGGTCGCCGTAGCCGGTGACCGCGCAGTAGATGAGCCGCGGGTTCACCTCGCGCAGCTGTTCCCAGGCAATACCGAGCCGTGCGGGCACGCCGGGCCGAAAGTTGTGCACGAGCACGTCGGCCTGTTTGACGAGACGCAGCAACACCTCCTGTGCGCAGGGTTGCTTCAGGTCGAGTACGAGCCCGCGCTTGCCGCGGTTGACGCCGAGAAAGGCGCGGCTTTCGGCTTGGAGCGTGGAAGGGTACTTGCGCAGGTTGTCGCCTGTGGGCGGCTCGATCTTGATGACGTCCGCGCCCTGATCGGCGAGCAGCGTGCAGCCATACGGGCCCGCGATATAGGCGCTCAGGTCGAGTACGCGCACGCCCGCGAGCGGGCCGCGCGGCGCTGCATTCGCTTCGGGAGGCCGGTTCATTGGCGCACCTCGCTCGACGTTGCGGACGCAACGAGTCCAAGCCGCTCGGCGCTAGCCACGAGCGCGCGGGCGCGCTCGACGAACGGCGCGTCGATCATCTTGCCGTCTACGACATAGGCGCCCACGCCGTCGCGTTCGGCGTTGCGCGCGGCTTCCACCACGCGCAGCGCGTGGGCGATTTCTTCGTCGGAGGGGCGGAACACGTCGTTCGCGAGGGCGATCTGGCTCGGGTGAATGCAACTCTTGCCAAGAAAGCCTAGCGCCCGGGCCAGTTCGGCTTCCGCGCGAAACCCTTCGGCATCCTTGATATTGGCGAAAGCCGAATCGTACGCGAATACGCCCGCTTCGCCGGCCGCGAGCCGCAGGCTGAACATGGCTTGCTGAATGGCCGCCGGGTCGCGCCGGGCGATGCCGAGCGGCTCGAACAGGTCGCCAAGACCTAGTTGGAGGCCCGCGACGCGGGCATGCGCGGCGGCGAGCGTTGCCGCTTCACGCAGCGCGCGCGGCGACTCGACGTTGAGCAGCAGCTTCACGGGGCGGCTTACGCCATTGGCGCGCTCCGCGCGCTCGATCGCGGCAGCGGCGGCGCGCACGTCGTCGGCGGATTCGGGTTTCGGCAGATTCACGTAATCGAGGCCGGGTTGAACCACGGCGGCGATATCGTCGGCGAACCACGGCGTGTCGAGCGCGTTCACGCGCACGATCAGCACCTTGCCGCGTTCGCGCACGGCGGCCGACACCAGCAGCGTGCGCAGCGCCTCGCGCGCTTCGGGTTTACGCGCAGGGGCAACCGAGTCTTCCAGGTCGAACGACAACGCGTCCGCGGCGCTGCCGAGCGCCTTTTCGAACAGCTCCGGGCGAGATGCCGGTACGAACAACTTGCTTCTCATTCCATGCGTTCCATATAGATCACCACTGAAGGGCAGTCTACGATCGGCAACGATTTAGATAAACTATGCGAATCTATCTTTAAACCATAGAGAAACTACGTTTATGGACACCGGGTTCGTGAGCAACCTGCTGCTGGTCGTGGACAGCGGCTCGATGGCGGAGGCCGCGCGGCGCGTGGGCGTGACGCCCGCCGCGATCGCGCAGCAAATCCAGGCGCTGGAGCGCGAGCTGGGCGTGGCGCTCGTCATGCGCGCGGGGCGCACGGTCATTCCCACGGAGGCTGGCCAGCGCGTGGTGGAACGCGCCCGCTCGCTCGTGCGCGGTTTCGACGAGTTGAAAGCGCTGGCGCAGGAACAGGAAATGGGCGGCGAGCTGCGCGTGGGGACCATCACGTCGGCGCTGCTGAGCGTGCTGCCCGATGTGCTGGCGCGCTTCGCCGCCGCTTTCCCGCAGGTCAAGCTGCTGATACGCGCAGGCACCTCGACGGAACTCTTCGAGGCCTTGCAGCGCGGCGAGGTGGACGTGGCCATTTGCCTGCATCCCGCCTTCGCGCTGCCGAAAACGTACGACTGGCACCTGTTGCGCGAGGAGCCCATCGTCGTGCTCGCGCCTGCAAAGTTTGCGCGCGCCGATCCGCACGACCTGCTGCGCCGTGAGCCGTTCATTCGGTACGACCGCGCGCTGGGCGGCGGCAAGCAGGCCGACCAGTATTTGCGCCGCGCGAAGATCGCACCGCGCGAGCTGTTCGAACTGAACTCGCTGATGGCGATTGCGCTGATGGTGGATCGCGGCCTTGGCGTCTCGCTCGTGCCTGATATCGGCACGCCGCTTACGAAGGGCTTGCGGCTCGCACGCCTGCCACTGCCCGAGGAAACGGAGCCGCGTCGTTTCGGCATTCTGTGGTCGCGCGCTTCCGCGCGCAGCCGCGTGATACGGGGGATGATCGAATGTTCTGGCGAGGCGCTGCGCAGGTGAAAAAGGGGTGATACGGTCGCCCGCTTCAAGCGCCCGCTGGCTTGCCGATCCGCTTGTACCAAAGCTCGATGAACGACTCCGCCGCGGGCGAAAGCGAATGCTCGGCGCGCCGGATCAGATTGACGTCGCGCGTAACGACGGGTGCTTCGAGCTTGCGCGCGACGAGATCGCGGTGCGGAAACGCGCCGAGCAGCATGCCCGGAAAGATCGCAATGCCAAGCCCCGCCTCCGTCATGGAGAGTCCCGTTGTCATATAGGACACCTCATATTCAATGGTCTTGCGCTCACCTAACGCGAAGAGCGTCTCGTCGATCAGGCCGCGAATGCCGCTGCCCGGCTTCACGCCGATCCACGGGTAGCCGAGCGCATCGGCCCACGTTACGCGGCGCTTTTTCGCGAGCGGCGAATCCTTGCGGCAGATCGCGCAGAGCCTGTCACGCGCGAGGCATTGCAGCGTAATGCCTTCGGGTTTGTCGCTGATCGTGCCGATGCTGAATTCCACGTCGCCGGTCAGCGTGGACGCCGTGAGCCGGTCGGGCGCGGCGTCGTCGATCGACACTTCGATGTTCGGATACAGCGCGCGATATTCGGCCACGAGCCGCGGCACGATGGCCGCCGCGATGGAAGGCGTGGCGGCGAAACGCAACTGCCCGCGCTCGCGCCCGGCCAGCTCCTTCACGCTCGACTGGATCGATTCGAGGTCGCGCAACATGCGCTCGACGGTAGGCAGGATTTCGCGCGCCGCCACCGTGGGCCGCAGCGAGCGCGACGTGCGGTCGAACAGGCGCATGCCGAGCGCTTCCTCCATCTGCCGGATCAGTACGCTCACCGCGGGCTGCGTGATGAACATCTCGTCGGCGGCACGCGTGAGCACGCCGAAGCGGCAGACGAGCGCGAACGCCCGCAGTTGTTTGATAGTCGGTTGCATAAAGTAACTTTATGGAGCCATTGATTTTGTTCGATTGTCTTCATGACTATAGTGCCTTACATTGCATTGCGGCAGATTCGAGTGAAGCCGATAACGATCCGATAAAAGCAGGCCAGCCGCGAGCCGGCCGCAGGAGACAGTCGTGAGAGCAATGGATACGCGCATTCGCTGGCGCGGCGCCGTGGCGTCGACGCTCGGAAACGTGCTGGAGTGGTACGACTTCGTCGTATTCGGGTTTCTATCTATCATCATCGCGAAGCAGTTCTTTCCCGGCGACAGCGAATACGCGGCGCTCATGCTGACCACGGCCACTTTCGGCGCGGGCTTTGTGGTGCGGCCGCTCGGCGGCGTGCTGCTCGGCATGTACGCCGACCGCAAGGGCCGCAAGGCGGGCCTCACGCTCGTCATCGCCTTGATGACGCTGGCGGCCGCGATGGTGGCCTTTACGCCCGGTTTCCAGCAGATAGGACTCGTTGCGCCCGCAATCGTCTTGTGTGCCCGCCTGCTGCAGGGTATTTCGGCGGGCGGCGAGTTCGGCACGGCCACGGCCATGCTGATCGAGTACGCGCCCAAAGGGCGGCGCAATCTCTACGGCAGCTGGCAAATGTTCGCCCAGGCGCTGGGTGCGCTGCTGGCCGTGGCAATGGGCAGCGCGCTCACGCACCTCTTCACGCCGCACGCGCTCGAATCCTGGGCATGGCGCATTCCTTTCCTCTTTGGTCTGCTCATTGGTCCGGTGGGCTTCTATATCCGCCGCAGTCTGCCCGAGACCGAAGCGTTCGAGCAGATCGACAAACGCGTGAAGGCGCCGTTCAGCCGCGTGGTGTCGCAATACCCGCGCGAGCTTTTCGTGGCGACGGCGCTGAGCGCCGCGCTCAATGTCATGGCGTACGTGATCATCACCTACCTGCCGATTTATTCGGTGCAGAACCTGCACATGCCGGTGACGCTGCCCTTTACCGTGCTGCTCGCCAGCGTGCTGCTGCGCGTGGTCACGATTCCGTTCTTTGGCCATCTGGCGGACCGCGTGGGCGGCAACCGCATGATCTGCTGCTCGCTCATCGTCTTTCTTGTCGTGCTGTATCCGGCCTATTACTGGATCGTGAGCGCGCCTTCCATCGTGTCGATCATGACGGTCGAACTGCTGTTCGCGTTGCTGATCGGTGCTTCGAACAGTCCGATTCCCACGGCGCTCGCCACGCTGTTTCCCACCGAAGTGCGCTCCACGGGTCTGGCGATTTCGTACAACATCGGCGCGGCGATTTTCGGCGGGTTCTCGCCGTTCGTGCTGACGTGGCTGCTGCATACCACGGGCAACAACATGGCGCCTGCCCACTTCTGCGCGGTGTTCTTCGCGCTGGGTCTCGTTGGCGCACTCATGCTCAAGCGTGACGAACCGCATTTGAACGACCTTTCCGCGCCTTCGTCCATTTGAGCGGAGCGGCGCAACCTCGCACGCCGACGCTTCGATTCACACGATAAGGATGACGAAGCGTTGGCCATTCCATCGACAAATCTCGAACAGGAGACACCAGCATGCCCGTCATCGACGTCCATACCCATATCTTCACGCACAAGTGGCTCGAACTGCTCAAGCAGCGCGGCGGCGCCTACAACATTCAAACGCGGCCCGACGGGCAGCAGGAAGTGTTTCGCGGCAATACGCCGGTCGTGATTCCGCAGAAGGGCCATTTCGATTTCGACCTGCGCATCGAGCACATGAACGAAGCGGGCATCGACGTCTCGGTCGTTTCGCTGACGTGCCCGAACGTATTCTGGGGCGACGAGGAAACGAGCTGCCAGGCCGCGCGCGAGACCAACGACACGATTGCCGAGGGCCAGGCCGCGCACCCCGAGCGTATCCGCTGGTTCGCTTCGCTGCCGTGGGAGTATCCGCAACGCGCGGTGCAGGAACTGGAGCGCGCCTGCGCCAACGGCGCGAGCGGCGTCATGGTGCTCGCCAACGTGGCGGGCCGCAGCCTCACGGACCCGATGTTCGCGCCGGTCTGGGCCGAGATCGACCGGCGCTCGCTGCCGGTGCTCGTGCATCCCACCGATCCCCCGGGCGTCGAACAAATGGACATGACGAAATTCGACCTGAGCTGGTCGGTGGGCTTCATGTTCGATACGACGCTCGCCATCACGCGCATGATCTTCGAGGGCTTCTTCGACCAGTATCCGAACCTCAAGATCATCGCCTCGCATGCGGGTGGGGCGCTGCCGTATCTCGCGGGCCGCTTCGCCAAGGGCGACGACGTGGAAATACCGCAGCGCCGCCAGATGAAGCGCAAGCCCATCGACTACCTGCGCCACATCTATTACGACTGCATCACGTATAGCCCGGCCTCGCTCGAGTTCCTGATCTCGGTGGTGGGCGTGGACCAGGTCATGTTCGGCACGGACTGGCCGCACCAGGTGCATGACACGCGCGGTGCGTTTGCCAATACCGCGCGCCTGCCGAAAGCACAAAGCGACGCGGTGCGCGGCAGCAACGCGCTGAGAGTGTTTGGTTTCTGAGCGATGGAACCGGCAGGCGCGGCGTGTGGGCCGCGCCTGTCGACCTGAAGTTCGAGCCTATTCCGCGAAAAGATCCGGTCCGAAGACTTCGTAGTGAATCCGGGCTTCGTGAACGCCGAGATTCTTTAGCGCATCGTGCTGCATGCGCATGAAGGGAATCGGGCCGCAAATGTAGTAGTCGGCGTCGGGTTGCAGAATCGCCTGCTTGATCTGCCCGATGTCGACGAACCCCGCGTAATCGAAATCGCGGCCTTGCACATCGCCGGGCAGCGGCTCGTTGTAGAAAATCACGAGGTGGAAGTTGGCGTTCGTGGTCGCGGTCTCGCGCAGACGGTCGCGCATGGCGTGCACGGCGCTATTGCGCGCGCCGTGCACGAACACCACTTTGCGCTGCGGATCCTGAAGCGCACGCTTGAGCATGCTGATCATCGGCGTGAGGCCCACGCCGCCGCTGATGAGCACGATAGGCGTATGCGCGTTCACGTCGATATGGAAGTTGCCATAAGGCGCGGCCAGTTTCACTTCGTCGCCCACGTTCACGTGGTCGTGCAGCAGGTTCGAAACATAGCCGGCCGGCTGCGGGCCGCCCGCCTCGCGCTTCACGGAAATGCGATAGGTCCGGCCATTGGGCATGTCGGAAAGACTGTATTGCCGGATCTGCTGCAAGCCGAGCGCCGGCACGGTCACGCCGATGCTGATGTACTGGCCAGGCTCGAAGTTCGCGACCGGGCCGCCATCGGCCGGCTCGAGTATGAATGAGGTGATGATGCTGCTTTCGGGCCGCTTCTCGCGCACGACGAACTTGCGCCAGCCGGTCCAGCCGCCCAGCTTGTCGCCGGAACCTTCATAGAGTTCGCTTTCCATGCCCATGAGCACGTCGGCGAGATTGCCGTAGGCCTGCGCCCATGCGGAGATGATGTCCTCGGTGGCCGCGTCGCCGAGCACGTCCTTGATCGCGCCTAGCAGATGTTCGCCAACGATAGGGTAGTGCTCGGGCAGCACGCCGAGGCTCGCGTGCTTGTTTGCAATGTTCTTGAGCACGGCCGCGAGGCTCGAAGGGTCTTCGATGTTTTCCGCATAGGCATAGACGGCGCGCGCGAGCGCCTGCTGTTGCTGCCCCTGTTCCTGATGCGCCATGTTGAACACATTCTTCAGTTCAGGGTGGGCTTCGAAGAGCCGCGTGTAAAAACGCTTGATGATGGCGTAACCGTGGTCGGCGAGCACGGGCGCGGTCGCCTTCACGATGTCCTTCGTTCGCTGCGTGAGCATTGTCGGTCCTCCTTGCACGAGTGGGGAAGTGCGCATACTCGTTCCAGTCTAGACAATGACAGCCGCGATCGCCGGGTCCAATGGCAGCGGCTCACTCCTCCTTGTCGTCCGCTGCGCTGGTACCCACGATCATGCGCACGCGTTTGCGAATTTCCGAATCGAGAATCAGTCGCCCGCGCAGCTTGCCTTTCATTCGCTTGACATGCTTGGGCGCCTCCGTCATGTGCTCGACCATCAGCGCGCGCACGCGCTCGACGTCGCGCTCGCGCGCGGCCTTCACGATCTCGCGGTGAATCTTGACGTTGGAAGCGCCAAAGCGGCGGTGTTCCGCAATGGGCGTGTCGTTCCTGAACTCGATCAGCTGGCGGATCATTTCGTTGATGAGCTCGCAGATGAAGCGCAGGAACGGATTGGGATTCGCGGCCGCCAGGATGTCGTGAAAGGTCATGTCCTCCTGGCGCTGACGCACGAGGTGGCCGCGATCGTGGGGCCCGCTCGCGCCATCGCAGCATTCGATATTCGCTTCGAGCGCGGCGAAGTCCGCTTCGGTGAGATGCGGCACGGCGCCTGCGGCGAGTTCGGGTTCGAGCTGCTGGCGCACGGTATAGATGTCGTCGATCGAGACATCCTTGAAGAACAGATAGTTCTGCAGCAACTGCAGCGTGCGGTCGAGCGGCACTTCCACCACCATGCCGCCGCCGCTCGGCCCCGTGGACACCTTGATGAGCCCTTGCACCTCGAGCGACTTGAGCGCCTCGCGGATCGTGCTCTTGCTGACCGAATAGAGCTGCTGCAACTCGGCCTCGCGCGGCAGGCGGTCGCCCGGTTTCAAGTCCTTTTCGGTAATGAGGCGCTTGATCTCCTCGGCGACGAGATCGCCGCGCTTGGGCTGCTTGATTTCGACGGCGGTCCCCGATCTGACCCGGTTCGTGACCATCTTCGCGACTCCCTGCGTGAGGTTGTTTGGTTGTTTCGCGCCGGCCGCGCCGGCTTTCATGACCAGGCGCGGCGAAGCAGACGAGGTTTTTGACGGATTGACACTGAAATTAATTATACCTAGCATCGGGTTCATTCTATTTATCATGATAAATAGAATTTACCGTCTCGCGGGCCGCCTCGTATGCGCCGGTGCGGTTTTGCAGTGTGTCGCGTCGTTCGTGTGTGTTTCCCCACAAGGAGCCTCAACTTGAATCGCCGAGAACTGTTGAAACTGGCCGCGCTGTCGGCCATGCCGGGCGCGCTGAGCGTCCTGTCGTCCTCGCGGGCGTTCGCGCAGGGCGCATCGGGCGTGCAACTGGCCTGCCCCGTGCCGATGTCGGGGCCGTTCGCGGCCAACGGCAAGTACGCCGATCTCGGCATGCAGCTCGCGGTCAAGCAGTACGGCAAGGTGCTCGGCTTGCCGCTCGACTACACCACGCTCGACACCGAGGGCAAGCCCGCGACGGCCGTGCGCCGCGTGCAGGAGATCGAGCAGCAAAAGGGCGTGCGCTTCTTTGCCGGCGGCGTGCTGTCTTCCGAAGCGCTTGCCATGGGCAAGGAAGTCGACAAGAGCGGCGGCGTGTTCATCACCACGGCCGGCGCCGACGAAATCACGGGCAAGGACTGCAATGCCGCGACCTTCCGCTGGTCGGTGCCGACGTTCGGCGCGATCGAGCAGACCGTGCGCCCGCTCATCCAGATGCAGCCGAAGGCCAAACGCTGGTACACGATCACGCCGCAATACGTGTTCGGCGAGGGGCTGCTCACCGCCGCGAAGAACGTGTTCAAGGAGAAGGGCATCGAGCACGTGGGCAACAGCTACCACTCGCTCACCGAAAAGGAGTTCAGCGGCTATCTGACGAACGCCGTGGCGGCCAAGCCCGACGTGCTGCTCATTCTCAACTTCGGCTCGCAGTCATCCGATACGCTGCGCCAGGCCGTGAGCTTCGGCATGAAGAACAACTGCACGATCCTGATGGCGTGGGCCTCGGGTCTCGAGCAGTTCGAGGCGCTCGGCGCGGACCTGTGCGACGGCGTGTACTTCGGCGCGCAGTACTGGCACGGCATCGACACGCCGCTCAATCACGATCTCGTGCAGCGCACCCAGGCGGCCTTCAAGGCGAACCCGAACTACAGCCTCGCGGGCTCGTACATCTGCTCGAAGATCCTGCTCGACGGCATGGTGAAGGCGGGCAGCGCCGACCCGAAGAAGGTCATTGCGGCGCTGGAAGGCATGAAATATGCGGGTTTGACGGGCCCCGAGGAAATTCGCAAGGGCGACCACCAGGTGCTCAAGAACTACTATCTTCTGAAGGGCAAGAAGAAGTCGGCGATGAAGAATGCCGACGACTACGTGGACATCGTCAGCTCGGGGCAGTCGTTCCTTCCGCTCGACAAGACGGAGTGCAAGATCGCCTGAGGTTTCATCGCGGCCTCGGGTGCCGCTCGTTCGTCACTTCTACGCTACGCACGCCATGAATGTCTATCTGCTGCAGATCATCAATGGAATCGGCGTCGGGATGTTGTATTTCCTGCTGGCGGTCGGTCTTTCGATCGTCTTCGGCCTGTTGCGCTTCGTGAATTTCGCGCACGGCGCGTTCTATCTGCTCGGCGCATATTGCTGCTATCAGTTTCTGCAATGGACGGGCAGCTTCTGGCTCTCGCTCGTGGTGGTGCCGGTCGTGGTGGGCGCGCTCGCGTGGGTCGTCGAGAAACTCGTACTGCGGCATATCTATGCGCAGCAGCATGAGTTCCATATTCTCGCGACCGTCGGGCTCGCCCTGGTGATCCAGGAATGCGCAATTCTCGTGTGGGGACCGCTCGGCGACAACGTGGCCGTGCCCGACGCGCTCAATGGCGTGGTGATCTGGGGCAGCTTCGTCTATCCCAAGTACCGCCTCTTCGTGATCGGCTTCACCGCCGTGCTCGCCGTGCTGCTCTGGTGGGTGCTCGAAGGCACGCGCCTTGGCAGCGCGGTGCGCGCAGGCAGCGAGTCGTCGGAGATGGTGTCGCTGCTCGGCATCAACGTCACGCGCGTGTTCAGCCTCGTGTTCGCGCTCGGCGCGGCCACGGCGGCGCTCGCGGGCGTGCTGGCCGCGCCCATTCGCGGCGTCGATCCGTTCATGGGGCTCGAGGCGTTGAGCGTGGCCTTCGTCGTCGTGGTGGTGGGCGGCATGGGCAACTTCCTCGGCGCGCTGGTGGGCGGCCTGCTGGTCGGCATCGTGCAGAGCCTGATGAGCACGCTCTGGCCGCAAGGCGCGCAGCTCATGATCTATGTGGCGATGGCGGCGGTCCTGCTGCTGCGTCCGAACGGACTGCTCGGGAGGGCCGCATGATCGAGTCGACGAAGCTCGCCACCGGCGCGGGCACACGCGATGCGGCCGGGCCCGGCGGCCTGCTGCGGCGCTATCGCTATGTTCTCCTTGCAATCGTCGTGGTATGCGCGTTGCCGCTCACCATCCGCTCCGGGTCGCTCGCGACCGAAGTGCTCGTGTTCGCGCTCGCGGCGCTGGGCTGCAATCTGCTGCTGGGCTTTACGGGACTGCTCTCGTTCGGTCAGGGTATTTTCTTCGGCCTCGGCAGTTACAGCGCCGGCATCCTGCTTACGCACGGCGTGCCTTCGGTGCTCGCGGCGCTTGCGGCTGCGGCTGTGCTCGGCGCGCTCGCGGCGGCGGTGGTCGGCTGGTTTTCCATACGCCAGCGCGGCACCTACTTCGTGATGCTCACGCTTGCGTTCGGCCAGCTGTTCTACTTCCTCGCCTACTCGTTGCCCGACGTCACCGGCGGCGACAACGGCCTGCTCGACATTCCGCGTCCTGCGCTTTCGCTCGGATCGCACACGCTCGTCGCGCTCGATTCGCCGTGGCAGTACTACGGTTTCGTCGCGGCGGTGTTCGTGGTCGTATTCGCGCTGATGGTGCGCGTCTCGCATTCGGTATACGGGCGCACGTTGCTTGCGATTCGCGACAACGAAGCGCGTGCGGGTGCGGCGGGCTATCACGTGAGCCGCTTCAAGCTGATGGCGTTCGTGATCTCCGGCGCCGTCACGGGTCTCGCCGGCGCGCTGCACGCCATGATGACCGGCATCGCGCCGCTGTCCAACATCGACTATCACACGAGCGAAATGATCCTGCTGATGACGGTGATAGGCGGCAGCGGCAACCTGTTCGCCTCCGTCATCGGCGCCGCATTCTACGTGCTCTTTGCCGACTGGCTCTCCACCTTGTGGCCGCGCTGGCTGCTCCTGCTCGGCCTCGTGCTGATCGCAGTGAGCCTCTTCATGCAGCGCGGCTTGTGGGGTCTGGGCGAGCGCGTCGTGGCCGCGCTGCGGCGTAGTGACGGCGCGGATGCACACAGCAAGGAGCAGCCATGAGCGAAGCGATTCTGGAGGCGCGCGGCGTGGTGAAGCGCTACGGCAAATTCACGGCGCTTTCCGGCGTGGACCTGCGCATCGCGCCGCGCACGGTGCATTCGGTGATCGGGCCGAACGGCGCGGGCAAGACCACGCTCTTTCACGTGCTCACGGGCACGGTGCCGATTTCTTCGGGTTCGATCGTATTCGACGGCCACGACATCACGCGCGAGCCCGATCACAAACGCGTGCGGCGCGGCATTGCGCGCTCGTTCCAGGTGACGAGCCTGTTCCAGAACCTGAGCGTGCGCGAGAACCTGCGCGTGGCGGCGCAGGGCGTGCAGGCGCGCCGCGCGCTCAACGCCTGGACACCGCCACACGGCGCGCTCGCCCACACGGAGACGGTCGAGCGCGTGCTGGAGCGCCTCGCGCTGCAACGCCATGCGGATACGGCGGCGGGTGCGCTTTCGCATGGCCAGCAGCGGCGCCTCGAAGTGGGCATGGCCCTGGCCGCGCGGCCGCGCGCGATCTTTCTGGATGAGCCGACCTCGGGCATGGGCATCGACGACCTCGACGACATGAAGGCGCTGATACGCGGTCTGCGCGACGAGTATACGGTTGTGCTCATCGAGCACAACATGGGCATCGTGATGGACATCTCCGACACCATCACGGTGATGCAGCAGGGCCGCGTGCTCGTGGAAGGCAAGCCCGACGCGATACGCGGCGACGAGCGCGTGCGCAGCGCCTACCTCGGCAACATGATTACGGGAGGCCGCGCATGATGCTCGACGTGCGGGATATTCACGCGTATTACGGCAAGAGCCATATTCTGCAAGGCGTGTCGCTGCAGGTGAACGAGGGCGAAACGGTCACACTGCTCGGCCGCAACGGCGCGGGCAAGTCCACGACGCTCAAGACGATTGCGGGCGTGGTTGCGCCGCGTGGCGGTGTGATTGACTTCTCCGGCAAGACAGTGAGCGGGCGAGCCGCGCATCGCATTGCGGCGGCGGGCCTCTGTTTCGTGCCGGAGCATCGAGGGATATTCCGCTTGCTGAGCGTGGAGGAAAACCTGCGCCTCGGCGCGCGCAAGGATTCGCCGTGGCAACTCGAAGACATCTACCGGATCTTCCCGCGCCTGAAGGAGCGGCGCAAAAACGGCGGCGCGCAGCTTTCGGGCGGCGAGCAGCAGATGCTCGCGATCGGGCGCGCGCTCATGAATCATCCGCGTCTTCTCATGCTCGATGAACCGGTGGAAGGCCTCGCGCCCGTGATCGTCGAAGAGATCGTCGAGCAACTCAAGCAGATCAAGACGGCGGGCGTGGCGATCGTACTGGTCGAGCAGAACCTCGAAGTGTGCACGCAACTGGCGGACCGGCATTACATCATCGAGCAAGGCGTGATCGTCTACGCAGGCAGCAACGCGGAGTTTGCCGCCGATCATACGGTCAAGGACCGCTATCTGGGCGTGGGCGTGGTTTGAGCGTCGCAGCCCATTCAAGCAAGGAATCCAATCGATGCAAGTTCAGGAAATGACTCGCGTTCCGGTCGAAAACCTGCGCACGAACGGCGCGCGCCTGTGGGACAGCCTCATGCGGCTCGCCGAAATCGGCGCGACGGAAAAGGGTGGCGTGTGCCGCCTCGCACTCACGCCACTCGACCGTGAGGGGCGCGATCTGTTCGTGGCATGGGCGAAGGCGTTGGGCTGCACGGTACGCGTGGATGCCATCGGCAACATCTTCGCGCGGCGCGCGGGTGAGCGCGCGGACCTGCCGCCTGTGATGACCGGCAGCCATATCGACACGCAGCCCACAGGCGGCAAGTTCGACGGCAACTACGGCGTGCTGGCGGGCCTCGAAGTGCTGCGCACGCTGGAAGAAGCGGGTGTGCGCACGCTCGCGCCGCTCGAAGTGGCCGTGTGGACCAACGAGGAAGGCTCGCGCTTCGTGCCGGTGATGATGGGATCGGGCGTGTTCGCCGGCGCGTTCACGCCGGAGCATGCGCTCGCGCAGCGCGATCGGGATGGCGTTTCGGTAGCCGAATCGCTCGAGAAAATTGGCTATGCGGGTGAGCGTGAGTTCGCGCCGCATCGCGTGGCGGCTTATTTCGAGGCGCATATCGAGCAGGGACCCGTGCTCGAAGCGCACGAAAAGACCATAGGCGTGGTGCAGGGCGCGCTCGGCCAGCGCTGGTACGACGTGACGGTGCACGGCATGGAGGCGCATGCGGGGCCCACGCCGATGGATTCGCGTCGCGACGCGCTGCTCGTTGCGGCGGGCCTCATTCAGGAGGTCAATCGCATCGCGCTTGCGCACGCGCCGCACGGGCGCGGCACCGTGGGCTGGCTCGACGTGCATCCCAATTCGCGCAACGTGATTCCGGGGCGCGTGACGTTCACGGTGGACCTGCGCGCCGCCGATGACGCGGCGCTCTCGGCGATGGACGCACAACTGCGCGCGGCGTGCAGCGCGGCGGCGCGCCAGGCAGGCGTGAACATCGACGTCGAGCAGGTCGTGTACTTCCCGCCGCAGCCCTTCGATCCCGCTCTCGTGGAAGCCGTGCGAGCGGGCGCGCAAACGCTCGGCCTCTCCGCCATGGACGTGGTGAGCGGCGCGGGCCACGACGCCGTGTATCTGGCGCGGGTGGCGCCCACAGCGATGATCTTCGTGCCGTGCAAGGACGGCATCAGCCATAACGAAATCGAGGACGCGCGCCCCGAGCATCTGGAGGCCGGCTGCAACGTGCTGCTGCACGCGATGCTCGCGGCGGCGGGCGTGGCCGCGAGTGTGGCCAGCGCGCGTGAGGAGGGCGACGCATGAAAATCCTGATCGCGCGGATGAATCACGAAACCAATACGTTTTCGCCGGTGGCCACGCCGCTTGCCGCATTCGGCGGCAACGGCCCCGCGTGGGGCGAAGCGGCGTATCGCGAGAACAAGGGCATGCGCACGGCGATGTCGGCGTTCATCGACGCGGCCGAGCGCGAAGGCGCGCAACTCGTCACGCCCGTTTCGGCTTCAGCGAATCCGAGCGGCCCCGTTGCCGCCGACGCGTATGACGCGATCTGTGACGCTATCGTCGCCGCTGCACCCGGCTGCGGCGCGGTGATGCTCGACCTGCACGGCGCGATGGTTGCGCAGCAGACGGCGGACGGCGAGGGCGACCTGCTCGCGCGCGTGCGCGCCGCGTTGCCCGATGCGCCGATTGCCGTCGCGCTCGATCTGCACGGCAACGTCACGCAGAAGATGATCGACAACGCGGACGTGATCGTGAGCTTCAAGACCTATCCGCACGTGGATATGTACGAGACCGGCGAACACGCGGCGCGTCTGCTGCTCGATCGCATGCATGGTCGCGCGCAGCCCGTGCTCGCGTGGCGGCAGCCGCCGTTGCTCACCTCCACGCTGCGCAGCGCGAGCGCCGAGGGCGCGATGCACCGCGCCGTCGAAGCGGCGCGCGAGGCAGAGGCGCAGGGCATGCTGGCCGTTTCGGTGCTCGCGGGATTTTCGCTTGCCGACATTCCCGCGCCGTGCATCAGCGTGGTGGTGGTGGGCAACGGCGACACGGCGGCTGCCGATGCGGTGGCGGAGCGCATCGCGCGGCAGATCTGGGACGAACGCGGCGAATTCGTCTATCGCAGTCCGCCTCTCGAAGCATCGGTCGCGCGGGCGGCGCAACTGGCGCAGGGTGCCGACAAACCCGTGCTGCTGCTCGACCACGGCGACAACTGTATGTCGGGCGGCACCTGCGACACGATGGACCTGCTCGAAGCCGCACTCGCGCAGGGGCTCACAGGCATGGTGAGCGGGCCGCTCTGCGATCCGCAAGCGGTGGCGGCGTTGATCGAAGCGGGCGTGGGCGCGAGGGTCACGCTGGGTGTCGGCAACAAGCTCGCGCGCGAAGGCGTGGGGCCGCGCGCGCCCTTCATGGCGACGGGCGTGGTGCGCGCGATCACCGACGGCGAATATGTGATCACGGGCCCGACCTACACGGGCCAGCGCGCGTACATGGGGCGCGCGGCGGTGCTCGATATCGGCGCGGCCACGCTCGTCATGACCGAACGCACCCACGAGCCTTGGGATCTCGGTGTCTTCGAGAGCGTGGGCATCGACCCGCGCCGCGCGCGCTTCCTGCTGCTCAAGTCGCGCATGTACTGCCGCCCGGTGTTCGTGCCGATAGCGGCCGCACTGGTGGAATGCGACAGCCGCGGCGTGACCGGCTCCGATTACGGGCTCTTTCACTACGAGCGCCTTGCGCGCCCCCTGTATCCACTCGATGCCGACATGCCGTGGCGCGGCAGTTGAGCATTGAGACAGCGTTGGTCGTACGTCGATAGCCAGGCAGTGCGAAGAAACGTCCTCCACTTCGAAAGGAAACCTTCATGCGTTTGCTGCTCGCGATGTTCAAGCACGAAACCAATACGTTCTCGCCGGTTCCCACTCCGTTCGAGCGCTTCTTTCGCCGTACGGGCGGCGCCATCTCGGGCGAGGCCGCGCTCGAAGTCTACCGCGGCACGGGCGGGGCGCTGGGCGCCTACATCGACGTGGCCGACGAACTGGGCGCGCAGATCGTGCTGCCCGTTGCCGCCGACGCCTTCCCGAGCGGACCCGTGCATGACGACGCCTATCGCCGGATCACGGCGCTGATTCTCGACGCGGTGGCGAAGGGCGGCTACGACGGCATCCTGCTCGATCTGCACGGCGCCATGGTCACGCAATCGCTCGACGACGGCGAAGGCACGCTGCTGCGCCGCCTGCGCGAGATCGATCCGCATACGCCGGTCGGTGTGACGCTCGACATGCACGCGAACCTCTACGACGACATCGTGAAGCACGCGACGGTCGTCACCGGCTATCACACCTACCCGCACGTGGACATGTACGAGGCCGGACTGCGCGCGGCGCGCATTCTCGTGCGCACCATCGCGGGTGAGATCAAGCCGGTGATGGCGTGGGGCAACAAGCCCATGCTGCCTCATGTGATGCGCCAGGGCACGCACGCCGAGCCGAACAGGTCGCTGCAGGCGCGCTGCATGGCATACGAGGAAGGCGAGGCGCTGGCGGCTTCGCTGTTCGTGGGCTTCCCGAATGCCGATATCGAGAACGCGGGACTGAGCGTGGTGGTCTGCACCGATGACGACGAGGCGAAGGCGGGCAGGCTGCGCGATGCGCTGCTCGACGAAGCGTGGCGCGAGCGCGAGACGTTTCTCTATGCGAGCGAGCCGCTGGTGGAATCGGTCGCACGCGCAAAGGCTTCGACGACAGCAGGCCCCCTTGTGCTGCTCGACCATTGCGACAACACCGCGTCGGGCGGAACGATGGATACCACAGAAGTGCTCGCGGAGGTCCTGAATCAAGGGCTCGACAACGCGGTGTTCTATGCGGTCTACGATCCACAGGCGGTGCAGCAGGCGATCTCAGCAGGCATCGGCAATGACGTCACGCTCTCGCTAGGCGGCAAGCTGCCGATGCCCGCCTTGCAGGAGACGAGCCGCTCCATCGAAGTGACGGCGCGCGTGAAACTCGTTTTCGACGGCGTGTTCCGCAATCGCGGGCCGATGTATCGCGGCGCGCTCAACAATACCGGGCCGACCGTCGTGCTCGACACCGGCAAGGTGGAAATCGTGGTGGTTTCGGCGCATCAGGAGCCGTTCGACCTGAACTGCCTGTCTTCGGTGGGCATCGACCCCACGCAAAAGCGGTTTATCGTGCTGAAGAGCCGTGTGCACTGGCGCGCCGGATTCGGCGATCTCGCGCGCGCGGTGATCGAATGCGCGGGCGTGGGCGTCACGACTTCGGATTACGGCAAGCTCGAATTCAGGAAGGTGCGGCGGCCGATCTATCCGCTCGATGCGATCTGACCGCCGCAGAAATATGACTCAGTACCCCTGTACCCAATGCCCCGGAATCCACACCCACTGGTTGCCTTCCCAGCGGTAGTGTCCCTTGGCCCAGGCATAGCCCTGGGCGGGTGCGGGCGGCGGCGTCTCGACGCGCGGCGCCGGTTCCGGTGGGTGGGCCGGCTCCACGATACACGCGGAAAGCAGGGCGGCGCAGGCGACCAGGGTCACGGGGTGCAGTAATTTTATTTTCATGACGGGTGTCCTCCACTGACTGAAATTGTTTGGTTATCCGAACGACTGGCTGGTCTCGTCGCGTGGCGGCATCCGGGGCCACGCAAAGCGGCCCGCTTCGGTGTTTGTCTGTTCCTCACCGTTCATGCCCTTATCAAGCCCGTAGCAGCATTTTTTGTGCCTGCATCGCCGAATAGCGTCGATGCCGTGCGGTGTGGATCGAGCCCGAGGCTCTCCGCGGCCGCGCCGGCGATCAATGCATCGAGTGAGGCCGTGGGCCTGAGGTCGCGCGACTCGTAGAGATCCGTGCTGCGCAGCCCCGGCCAGTCGGCCTGTACACGTCCCCCCGCCACGGCGCCGCCCACGAGCATCGCCACCGAAGCCTGCCCGTGGTCGGTGCCGCCCGTGCCGTTCGCCGCAGCCGTGCGGCCGAACTCGGTCGCGACGAGTACCGTGGTCTTGTCCCACGCGGGGCCGAGGCCGTCGCGCAGCGAGGCGAGCATCGTGTCGAGCGCTTTTAGCTGATTCGCGAGCCGCGCGTTCTGCGCGCTGTGCGTGTCCCATCCGCCGGTTTCGATCATGGCGATGCGCGGGCCATCGGGGCGCGAGAGGAAGCTCGCCGCAAGCTTGCCGACGCTCGCGGGGTCCTGGCGCGCGCTGGCGTCGCCCGCAAGCCCACGCGCGTTCATCGCCGAAGTCCAGAGCGCGCGCAGTTGCGGATCGGCTTCGTAGAGCGCGGAAACGCGCGTGAGCAGATCGTCGGACGCGCTCGGCAGCGCGGAGGGCGCGTACGAACTCACCTGCACCGTGCCGCGCAGTGCGAGCGGCACGGTAGGCGCGAGCGCAATGGCGTTTTCGCGCGAGGCAGGCAGCATGGCGACGAGCCGGTTGAGCCAGCCGTCCTTGACCTGGTAGGGCGCGCGACCGCCTGTTTCCAGCACGTTCTGACCGTCGAAGTGGGAGCGGTCGCGATACGGCGAAGCGATCGCATGCACGAACAGCGCTTGCTTCTCGCCATACATCTGCGCCATCTGGACGAGCGACGGATGCAGTGCGAACGTGCCGTCGAGTTTCGTAGCCTTGTCGATGTCGATGGCGAGCGGGCCGCGCAGCGTGGCGTAGGCCGGCTCCGCATAGGGCACGACGATGTTGAGCCCGTCGGCCGCGCCGCGCTGGATCACGAACACGAAGCGGCGCTCGGTTTCGACGCTGGCGAACACGATCCGGGGCGCGACGAGCATCGCGCCCGCGCCGGCGGCGGCGACGCGCAGGAAATGGCGGCGGGAAACCATGGCGGTTATCTCCTCAGGAAATCGGGCGAGACGAGCAGCAAGGCGATCGCGGTGGACGCGCTTTCGGCATGGGCGACTGCGGTGGCCGTGGGCGCGCTGAGCGTGGCGCCCATGAGCGTGTTGCCGAGCGTGCGCGGGTCGAGCCGGTCGCCCACGCGCGCCGAGAAGCGCTGCGCGACTTCCACGCGGCGCACGAGCGCGTCGGGCGCGGCCCAGCTTGCGGCGATGTCGTCGTAACCGGCGGGGGAGCCCGGCCGCCACACCGGCTGGCCGAGCTGCGTGAGCAGCGGCGCCGCATTGATGTCGCCCGCGTCGCCGGGTTCGCGCCAGCCGAGGCCTCGCATCGACGAAACGGTCCACTCCCACGGCGTCTTGAACTTCACATCGACGGGCGCCCACGCTTGCGGCGCTTCAACGAGCGCGCGGTACACGGTGGGCAGATCGCCGCCGCTTTGCTCGAAGGCGAGCGCGAGACGCTCGGTGAGCGCGGGCGGCGGATTGTCGGCGACGAAGTGGCGCGCGAGCTGGAACGCGATATGGCGGCTCGTGGCGCTCGCGTGCGCGAGGTCGTTCAGGATGGCGAGCGCCTGCTGCTCGCCCGGTTGATCGTAGCGCTTGCCCATCACGGTGCGCGTGCCCGGCTCGTGCAGCGCGGGGCGAAACACGAAGCTGCCGGGCGCAGCGTTCCCGGGCTGCGGCCCGCGCACGCCTGCCACGCTCCAGCCCGTGAGCGCACGGGCGAATTCGGTCACGTCGTCCTGGGTGTAGCCGGTGCGCACGCCGAGCGTGTGCAGCTCCATGATCTCGCGTGCGAGGTTCTCGTTCAGGCCGCGCTTGTGCGCGGGGTCGCGCTGATCGGCGCGCAGCGCGGCGCGGCTGTCCGGACCCACGGAGCGCGTCTGATCGAGAAAGAGCTGCATGGCAGTGTGTTGCTCGACGGCGACCAGCATGTCGGCGAAATTGCCGAGCACGTGCGGCCGGATCGCTTCCATTTCGAATGCGCCCGCAATGCCCGCAATCAGCGCCTTGTCCACCGATACGGCGAAGTGGTTCGACCAGAAATGCACGAGGCGCTCGACGAAAGGCGTGTCGGTCTGCAAGGCGCTCGTGAGGCGCGCGTTGACCGCGCTGCGGTAGATGCCCACGCTCTCGCGGCGGATCGCCTGGTTGACCGCGCGGCGTGCGACTTGTCGTGTGTTTTCTTGTGCGTTCGTCTCTGAAGCCGCGCTCGCTGCCGCGTTGCCCGCCATGCCTTGCTGGCGCTCCGCCCCGAAGCGCGCGGCGAGCGCCAGTGCGCCGGGCTCGTTGCGCCATGCGGCCGGCAGCGGTTCGTATGCCTGGAATTGGCCGAGCAGCCAGACTTGGGGGTTAGCGGGCGGCGTCTCGTCGGCGCGCGCGCCGAGGCCGAAGCGGTTCATGGCGATCGCACCGGCGCGGGCATTCGAAAGGCTTTCCATGCGCGGTCCTTGTGCTCGTTGGAGCGTTGCGTATTCTCGTTAAACGCTCGTCGCCCACGCTATCCGTCGCTGGTCCGCCAAATTATTTACTGTGCGCCGCTCGCCTCGCTGACGGCGTTCTGCGGCTGCTTTTGCGGCTGCGCCGGCAGCCGCCACTGGCCGCGTTTCTCGAGCCCTTCGACGAACTTCACGCGTTCTTCGGGCGTGAGCGTGGCCGCGAAATCGACCACGCCGCTTTCGATTTGCGCGCGCAACGCGCTGTCGGCCGTGCGCGTGCGCTTGAGCGCGGCGTCGATGGCGTTGCGGTCGAGTTGCGGCGCGGCGAGCAGGTCGAGCACTTCGCGCCGTCCGTCGCGTCCGTCGCGCGCGAACTCGCGGCCTTCGCGGCGCGAGGACTTGAGCGCCTGGGCGAACTGCTGCTGGCGTTCCGGCGAAAGCTCTTCGGTGGCGAAGCGCAACGCCACGCGTTGCGTCGCTTGTGCTTGCGGCTCGCCGCGTACGGCGAACCAGCGCCACGCACCGCCTGCAATCGCGCCGAGCAGAAAAACGTTCAGGAGTACCGAGCCGACGAGCAGTGTTTTCCATGAGCAGCCGTTCATTCGTCACTCCCTTCGGCGCCGGGGTTGAGGTTCGATTCGCCCCAGTCCGAACTGGTCCCCCCAAAGCTCGTGCTGAGATACGTCTCGTGCGGGGCTGCGGGCGTCGCGCCGCCGAGGACGACAAACGATATCGTCAGCGCGCCCGCAAGCGCGCCCGCGAGGCCCACGCCCGCGAAGGCCGCGCCGGACCACCAGAAGCTGCGGCGCTTCGCGGCGGCAACGGGCTTCACCGGTGCGCCAGCAACGATCTGCTCGAAGAGCGCGCGAGGGGGCGGCGCAACCATGTCGCGGCAGAGCCAGCTGTCGAGCGCCATGGCTTCGTCGAGCGCCGCGTTGGCTTCGGCGCGATGCGCACGCGCCCATGCGAGCGCGTCTTCGCGCTCGTGCTGCGGCCAGCGCTGCGGGTCGGCGCCATAAGCCGCGACGAGCGTGTGGAATCGTTCGGGTGTCATACGGAGTCCTTACCGGCGGCTTCGCCGGCCAGTTGTGCGCGCAAGGTGCGCCGGGCGCGCGCCAGCAGGCTTTCGAGCGCGTCCACCGAAATATCCATCAGGCTGGCTGCTTCGAGGTTCGAAAGCTCCTGATAGTAAGTGAGCACGAGCGCTTCGCGCTGCCGCACGGGCAGCGCCGCGAGTGCGGCGCGCACGCGTTCGTCGCGCGTGCGCGCTTCGATCTGCTGGTCGGGCGAGCCTGCGGGATCGGGGGCCGGCTCGCTCACGGCGTGCACGTCTGCTACGGTCTCTTCGCGCCGTCCGCGCAGGCGGTCGTAGCACAGGTTGAGCGCCACGCGATGCAGCCACGTGTCGAATTTCGCTTCGCCCGTGCGCCAGGTGGGCGCCTGTTTCCAGATCCGCACGAATGCTTCCTGAGCGACGTCTTCGGCTTCGCTGTGGTCGCCCAGCATGCGTGTGGCGAGTGCGATGAGGCGCGGCAGCTTGCTCGCGACGAGCGCGCGTACGGCAAGCGGATCGCGCGCGCCGACACGCGCGACGAGTTCCGCATCCGGATCGCGTTCGTTCAAGGCCTTCCCGGCCTTGTCGGTCTGCAACGATTGAACCGCAGGCGGACCCGCTGCCGCGCCGTCATAGTCGTTTCCCAGTTTGAAGTCGGGCATTCAGGCCTTATGCCGCTCGAGCCGCGCTATGCCCAGTGGCCCGGAATCCATCGCCAGTTCGGGCCATCCTCGACCCAGTGCCCCGGCACCCAGTTGTACCCCGAGCGTGCCTCGTCCCAGCGGCCGGGTTCCCAGACATACACCCCCCGGTCCCAGCGCCAGTGGCCGGACTGCCACACATAGCCCTGGCGCGGCGGCGGGGGCGCTTCTTCCCGCGGCGGAGGCGGCGGCGACGTCGGCGCGACGACCACGGGCTGCTGTGGCGGCTCATTTGGCTCGACGACCATGGGCTGCTGTGGCGCCTCATTCGGCGCGACGACCACGGGCTGTGCGAGCGCGGCCGTTGCGGTGGACGCGAACAGAGCGGCGGCAAGTGACGAACGCAGTGGTTTGCGGGTCATAATTTCTCTCCCTTGATGCAGAGGGGTCAACAGCCCCTATGAGGACTTAAACGGCGCCGCGGGGAAAATCCGTCGCGGACCATTTATTCACCACGCAATTTTCGCGCTCGGCGTCGAATTTACCGGCCTCGAAAGTAGTTGCTTGACAACTGCAATTTCCGAACCCGAAAGACTTGCGCTAAGGGTTTTTACCTAATATGAACCGCCACAAAATTGTTAAATTTCTGTCTTAGAATGGACACTCTAGATTGACTGCGGCGATGCAACATTCGTTTTCAAACATAGGAATGCAGCCGTAAGTCAAGCCATCGGGGGTTGGCGCTTTAATTAGTAAGACTAACCAAGGAGCATGATCTGATGTCCGTTTCCTCACCCGAACAATTCCGCGCGAACTACCAAGCCGGCGTCGCAGCGTTCTTTGCGCTCTCGAAGCCCGTTTTCGAGGGCGTGCAGGCCGTGATCGATCTCAACGTCCAGGCCAGCAAGGCTGCCATCGCCGAAAGCGAAGCGACGCTCAAAGGTGCCCTCCAGAGCGGCAATCCCGCCGAGTTCCTGACGCAGCAAATTGGTGCGTCGCAGCAAGCGGCCGCCAAGGCCATGTCGTACAGCCGCCATCTCGTCGACATCGCGACGACGACCCAGAACGAGTGGATTCAAGCCGCCCAGGCGCAATCGGGCGAGCACGAGCAGCGTTTCAAGGCCTTTTCCGAAGGTCTGACGCAAAACGCGCCCGTGGGCGCGGAGCCCTTCGTCGCGGCCATGAACTCCACGTTCGCAGCCATGAACAATGCCGCCGAAACGCTGCGCGGCGTGACCCGCCAGGCCATCGAAACGGCCCAGAGCGGTTTCCAGAACGTCGTCGCTTCCGCCCAGGAAGCCGCGCCGGTCGCGGTCCAGCCGGCTGCCGCCAAGGCAAGCCCGGCCAAGGCCTGATTCGCGTTCCTGCCCACCGGCAATACGCCAATGCGCGTCAACACGCGTCTTCGTCGTTCTGAATGAACGACGAAGACGCGGCGTTTGCCGGTTCAGCTTTCCAGACATCGATATTCCAGCGCATTTGCAGAGCAGGAGCTCAACATGACTGACATTGTGATCGTTTCGGCCGCACGTACGGCGGTAGGCAAATTCGGCGGTTCGCTCGCGAAGGTGGCGGCGCCCGACCTGGGCGCGATCGTCATCAAGGCCGCGCTCGAGCGCGCGGGCGTTACGCCCGAGCAGGTGAGCGACGTGATCATGGGTCAGGTGCTGACCGCGGGTTCGGGCCAGAACGTGGCGCGCCAGGCATCGATCAAGGCGGGCCTGCCCACGGCCGTTCCCGCCATGACGATCAACAAGGTGTGCGGCTCGGGCCTGAAGGCGGTGATGCTCGCGGCCAACGCGATCATCGCGGGCGATTCGGACATCGTCGTGGCCGGCGGCCAGGAGAACATGAGCGCCG